>JAUHXK010000010.1 GCA_030427405.1 Alphaproteobacteria bacterium
TGCCCCATCAGAACTTCAACCTGCCGTAACTTAGAGACAATCTCTTCGGGCTTCGGTCTCTTGTTTGCCATTCTTGGTCCTCCGCTTCCTAAACATAACGGTGGACCAGTTCAGTTGGGGAGGCTCACGGGCAAGTTTCTGAGACCCATTGGCCTAGCGCTGGCTTTGTATTGCGTAGTGACCAGCATCTTTCACTTAGTGCCGTCTGACCCATGGCAAATGTCGATCATGATTAAAAACTGGGCGATTGCGGGTGGATGCCTGATCCTGGCCGCCTCATCAAACAAAGAGACATAAACCTCTTTCCCAAACCTACCGGCCCAAAACGGTCGGTTTTGCCACTGACCGTTGGTTCGCCGAAATCGTTGGAAAGTTTTGCGACACCAACTTTTCGCAAAACTTAGTTTGATTGTGTCGCGTTTTAGCCATCTCTTGAGAACCGAACATTCGTGCACAATACAGCATTTGGCAGTATGGGCTCAGCACCGACCAACGTCGCAGGAGGGTCAGACACCCGCTTTGAAATGGCGAACGGCAGGCCCGCTCGCCAAAACAGCTCAGATATCGATGCGTTCTGCAATACTCAAAGCATCTTCCAGTTCGATGCCCAGATAGCGCACTGTGCTGTCGGCTTTGGTGTGACCAAGCAGCAGTTGGACTGCGCGGAGATTACCGGTCTTGCGGTAAATCTCCGCTGCCTTTGTCCGGCGGAGCGAATGCGTACCATATCCACTCGGTTCGAGGCCAATTGCGGTCAGCCAATCGCGGACAAGGCGTCCATACTGGCGGGTTGAGATGTGCGACCGGTCGTGGAACCGGCTCGGGAACATGAACCGACATGCAAACATCTCGGGTGATTTCACCCAGGTCAGCACAGTTTCACGCGTGTTTTCGGTCAGTTCAAACTGGGCTATCGCCCGCCAGCACCTGAAACCATCATCCCGATGGATTACAGGCCAATGATGCACTAACAATCAACTTGGACCAGTCAGATGAGGCTGCTCACAGCTGCAGTCCTTTTTCCTGAATGATCTAGACGGAGATTTGCAAGTCACATTTGATGAGGTGCGAGTCTCCACCATACGGGCCGGGTACCCGCGGCTTACGCGGCAACCGAAGGGCGTTTTCCCTTCGCCAAGCGAGATTGAAGACTTCGTCATGCAGGAAACGCTGGCTTACATGTAGAGCGTCTTGTGCCGCCCGTATTCCGCAGGCGCGTCGCGCCAACGCAAGCCATTGCGATTGATGAAGACTATCCCGCTCAACACGCGCCGATCATCGGCGCGCGGTTTGCCGTGGGACTTGGGGAAGAAGGGCTCAAGACGCGCCATCTGGCCATCGGTCCGCCAAAAGAGATCAGACATGTTCAACGCTCATTTTTTGAACGGTGAATCACGACACACCGCAAAAATCAATGAGCCAGACCCTAGGAATCTAGGTGCACCTCAAGGTGTCGTGTGTGTGGTCATACTTGAACGCCCTTAGCGGCGGTTAGGTGTCTTTGCCGCTCATTTCTACAGTGGCGCCTGCGCCGATTTTTTCGGAGATATTCTTGCCTGCCTCGATCAAAAGGTTTTTGCAGGCTTGCAAGTCCGGATCGGTGGTGTGATGCAGACGTTGCACGTAGGGGATGGTCAGCGCAGCGGTGACATCCCCGCCAAAACCTAGAATAGGCACTGACAAGTTAATGACTCCTTGGATCACTGAGGAGGGGCTTTCGCAGATCCCGTCATTTTGGACCTGGGCCACCGCTTTTTCAAAGGTTTGCTGAGCATCGACATTGAACGCATCGTGCCGCTCACAAATCTCGCGCCGCTCTTTGGCGCTGCGTTGATGCAGTAGGCAAGCCCCTGACGAAGTAAACACCAGCGGCACCCGTGCGCCAAGCCGCACAGCAGTGATATTGTTGCCCGGGGAGTCTACCTGCCCAATAACCAAAATTTCGGGGCCATTCTGAATGGCTAGGTGCAGTGACTGGTTCAATTCATGGGCGACCTCTTCCATGACAGGACCCGCCACTGTGGTAAGGCGATTGGTTGGCGGGAAACGGTGGGAGAGTTCAAACATCCGCATCGTAAGCGAGTAGCGCTCGCTTTCCTCTTCCAGCATCACGTAACCTCGCGACACAAGTACCGCTAGCATTCGGTAGATTTCGTTGACCGTCCGATTCAGCGCGTGTGCAACCTCGGTCTTCTTGAGGCCAGAACTTTGTCCGGCAAGAAGCTCAAGAATATCCAGACCTTTGGACAGGGCCGGGGCGCTGTATTTTTCAAGTTTCGGATCGTCAGCTTTTGTCATGTCGTGCAACCTTGGAAGTTTTGAAAGTCCGTTTGTCTGTCAAACGGGAACGCTAATGCGAAATGTGAGTTACAATTTCCAGAGCTTGTACGCATTAGCGTGAAAAAAGGCGTCCCTTTCATGCGAAGCCCAAGCCTTTGTGAGTGCATGCGTCGCCGCGACCCAGGTTGGCAACCCGCCGCCAAGGTTGCAGACAGGGCTGTCTGATCCCCAAATCAAGCGATCAAATCCAAAGGCGGCCACTGTCTCATCCACAAAGGGACGCAGGTCATCCAGCCCCCACACATCTGGGGTGGCATAGGCTACAATACCTGAGATTTTCGCCACCACATTTGTTCGCTCGGCGAGTGCCTTCATGTTAGCACGCCATGGCTCCAATTCGCCGCTTGCGATGTCTGGTACTCCGCAATGATCCAAAATGAAGGTCACGTCAGGGCAGTGATCCACCAGTTCCGTTGCTAGTGGCAACTGTCTGGGCAGGACGCAAAGGTCAAAGGTGAGGCCGGTGCCCGACAGGCGTTTGATGTTGTCTTGGAACGTTACGGTCGTGCTGACATCATCCGGTACAACATGCAGAACCCGACGAAATCCGCGCAATAAATTGTTTTCCTGGGCCAGATCCAGAAAGGCTTCAAATCCTGACTGCTCAGGGCGGCAAGAGCCAATGACACCGCGCAGAAACTGAGGGTCTTTTTGGGCCAACTCCGTCACATAGCTGATTTCCTCGTTAATTTGATCTTCGGAAACATCCACTTCCATGTGCAAGCAGCCGGTGATTCCGAGCTTTTCGGCCAAATTTTTGTACGTCTCAAGCGTGTTGTCACTGTTCAGCGCTGCAAAGTCGCTCAGCCACGGGTAGCTAAGATTCTCCTTATTAATGAGGTGCAGATGCGTGTCGAAGAGCATTTTGGACTGTCTCCAAGTTTCGTCCCAAACTAAGCATTGACTACATATGAAAGTCAAGTTTACATATAAATAACACGACTGGGAATGGCCATGTTTCTCGTCGTTCAAATCAGTGGAGGAGATCATGGGAAAAACGAAATTCAGTACGTTGCTTGGTGCAACTGCTTTTGTGGCGATTGGCGGTTCCGCCTTTGCCGGAGAATTCGATGGCGTGTTGATTCAGGCGAAACTGATCGGCGGCCAGCAATATGAAGCGCTCTACTCGCGCATCGCGGAGTGGGAGGCTGAGACGGGTGCAAAAGTGGAGATCATTTCTAAGAAGAACCACTTTGAGCTCGACAAAGAGTTCAAATCAGACTTGGCGGCTGGCACGCTGGGCTGGTGTGTGGGATCCAACCACTCGTCCTTCGCGTCGCAATACCCAAACCTGTACACTGATTTGATGCCCTACCTTCCGGCAGGCTTCATCGACGAATATGTGCCGTCCAACGTCGAGGCATCCAAAATCGGTGATGCGCTTGTGATGTTGCCTCGCGCACAGTTCGACGTTTCTGTGCTTTATTACCTGAAATCGGCCTACGCAGATGCCGATAATCAAGCCGCCTACAAGGCCGAAACAGGTCGGGACCTCGCGCCGCCAGACACTTGGGATGAGTACAAGGCGCAGGCCATCTTCTTTACCGATGCGCCAAATTTCTACGGCACGCAATACGCGGGAAAAGATGAGGCCATCGTCGGCCGTTACTACGAAATGGTGATCGCCGAGGGTGGTCAGCTCTTCAATGACGACTGGTCCCCTGCGTTCAACTCCGACGCTGGTAAATCTGCTCTCGCTTGGTTTGTGGACCTTTATCAGGCAGGTGCTGTGCCTCCAGGTACAACCTCTTACCTGTGGGATGATCTGGGTCAGGGATTCGCCTCCGGCACTATCGCTCTCAACCTGGATTGGCCAGGTTGGGCAGGGTTCTTCAACGGTGAAGATACCTCCAAAGCCGCCGGCGACGTGGGCGTAATTGTTCAGCCCCAGGGCTCAGCGGGGATCCGCACCGGCTGGTCCGGTCACCACGGGTTCTCCGTAACGGAAAAATGCGACAACAAAAAAGCTGCCGCATCGCTTGTGGCATGGTTGACCAACGAAGACAGTCAGATACTTGAAAGCTCCGGCGGCTCGCTGCCAACACGTACAGCTGTTTGGGAGCATGTCTCAGAGGCAGCCAAGTCGGATCCGTTCCGCGCTGAGGCAATTGCTGCGTTTAAGGAAGGCGCCTCGCACTCTTTCCCGGCCCCGCAGACCCCGTATTGGATCGAGGCGACCAACCTGATCTATCCAGAACTTCAGGCGGCCATTCTGGGCGACAAGACCATCGACGACGCGCTGGCGGATGCCGCCGAAGCGGTTGATGAAATGATGCAGGAAAACGGCGTCTACTAAGCCGACTCCCTGCTTCGGAGGGGGTGACGACGGTCATCTCCTCCGGAGTATACGCTTCGGACGTATTCAGAATCCACCCTAACCCCAACAACATTCAGTTGAGGATGAAAGCGATGACGCGCTTCCGCCTTCCCACGTGGTTTGTCCTTTTGTTACCTGCAATTATTGTGCTGGTAGCGGTGGTGCTGATCCCGTTGGTTCTTTCGCTCTACTCGAGCTTTACGCCTTACCGTTTGACGCGCCCTGAATCGCTCTACAAATGGATTGGTACATTTAACTACGAAAAGGCGGTGAAAAGCGCGCATTTCTGGGCGGCCTTTGGTCGGACGGTCCTGCTGCTGACAATTGCGCTAAACCTAGAAATGCTGATGGGCCTCGGGCTCGCGCTTTTGGTAAACAGAGTCACCTACGGTCAGCGGGCATTGCGCACCCTGATGATGTTCCCGATGATGTTCTCACCGGTACTCGTCGGCTTCCAGTTCAAGTTCATCTTTAACGACAATGTCGGACTGGTGAACAATGCCCTGCAATCTTTGGGGCTAACCGACGTGGCCATCCCATGGCTGGTCGACGGCAAGCTGGCCTTCATGTCCATTCTCGCAGCCGAAATGTGGTCCTCTACCTCGGTTTTCGCGATCCTCATCCTTGCCGGCCTCTTTGCTGTACCACGTGATCCAATTGAAGCGGCCAAAGTGGACGGCTGTACTCCGTGGCAAAGCTTCCGTCACATCACGCTGCCCTACATCATGCCGTTTATCTACATCGCACTAGCCATTCGCTCGCTGGATGTGGCGCGAGCCTATGACATCGTGCAGATCATGACCAATGGCGGTCCTGCACGCCGGACGGAACTCCTGTGGACCATGATCGGCCGCACTGGGTATGTAGACGCCAAGATGGGGTACGCTAATGCCATGGGCTACATCTCCATCTTCCTCGCAATCTTCTTCACCATTTACTTCTTCCGCAAATTAAATGCGGCCAGAACCGAACTGGGCATGGCGGGCTGATATCATGAACGAGAACCTCATTCACCGCCTGAAGGGCCACGTGCTCAAAGTACTGCACCTCTTCGCTCTGTTCATTGCCATGTCCATCATCTGCATCCCGGGTCTTTGGGTTGTATTGAACTCGTTCCGCCCCACGGTTGAGATCATGGCCAAACCTCCGGTTTGGATCCCCAACGACCTGAGCCTTGACCACTACCGCGCGATGTTTGGGGCGGCTGGTGAGGGTGGTGTGCCAGTTCTGCAGTATTTCACAAACTCGCTGATCATCTCACTGACCTCTACCATCATTGCGATCCTCGTGGGGATGGCCGGAGGTTACGCCTTTGCCCGGTTCAAGTTCCGCGGCAAAGCGGGGATCTTCATTGGGATCATGATTACACGAGCTGTGCCCGGTGTGTCGCTATCGCTACCATTGTTCATCGTTATGGCCAAGACCGGCCTGATCGACACGCACCTTGGCTTGATCCTTGTCTATATCGCGCTGAACGTCCCGTTCACCATCTGGCTGATCGACGGTTTCTTCCGTCAGGTGCCTGTCGACTTGGCCGAAGCGGCAGAGATCGACGGCTGCACCCGCTGGCAGGCCTTCTGGAAAGTGGAATTCCCGGTTGCACGCGCAGGTATTGCTTCGGCTGGAATCTTCGCTTTCCTGACTTCCTGGAATGAATACGCACTGGCCAGTCAACTGACCCGGTCGACATTCTCCAAGACCATGCCGGTTGGTCTACGGGACTTCACCAGCGAATTCACCATCAATTGGGGCGGCATGTGTGCACTGGCAGTACTCATGATCATCCCTGCCCTCATTCTCACATTTATCGTGCAGAAACACCTCATCAGCGGCCTGACCTTCGGCGGCGTGAAAGGATAACGACTATGGCGCAGGTTCATCTTCGAAACGTTGTCAAAAAATACGGCCAGCTTCAGGTCGTGCATGGGATCAATCTGGAAATCGAGGACAACGAGTTTGTTGTTCTGGTCGGCCCGTCGGGCTGCGGAAAGTCCACCACACTGCGGATGATTGCAGGGCTTGAGGATATCTCCGGTGGAGAAGTTGGAATTGGGGATCGGGTCGTGAACGACCTCCCGCCGCGCAGCCGGAACATCTCCATGGTGTTTCAGAACTACGCACTCTATCCGCACATGACCGTGCGCGAAAATTTGGGTTTCTCTCTCAAAATTGCCAAACGCCCCGAGGCGGAAATCGAGCAAGCGGTGGACGAGGCCGCTGGCATTTTGAGCTTGACCGAGTACCTGGACCGCAAGCCGGGCGCCTTGTCCGGTGGTCAGCGACAGCGGGTTGCCATGGGGCGCGCGATTGTGCGCCACCCTGATGTCTTCCTGTTTGACGAGCCTTTGTCAAACTTGGACGCAAAACTGCGCACGCAGATGCGAACCGAGATCAAGAAGCTGCACCAGAAGGTGAAATCAACCATCGTCTACGTAACCCACGATCAGGTGGAGGCCATGACTCTGGCGGATCGGATTGTGATCATGCGAGACGGCCACATCGAACAGGTTGGAACACCGTTGGAGGTCTTTGAAAAACCTGCCAACACCTTTGTGGCAACCTTCATCGGCTCCCCGCCCATGAACCTTCTGGACGGTCAGGTGCAGAGCGGCAAAATCGCATTGGACGGCGGGCCTTCGGTTAGCATTCCAGAGCAATCCAGGGGAAAGGTGCAAGACGGCCAGGCGGTCATTCTGGGCTTCCGTGCGGACAACTTGATGCCGGTGGGGCATTCCATGCCCATGCCGGGGGAGCACTCTGAACTTGGCATGACTGTAAACCTGTCCGAGCCGCTTGGCACCGAAACCTTGTTGTTTGGAACACTGGCGGGCAAAGAGGTTCAGGCCAAGATGTTGCACCCGCGCCCCGTTGCGCCCGGTGAGCGGCTTGAGTTCCAACTGGATCTGACCCGCTGCCATTTGTTTGACGCTAAAACACAGCAGAGCTTGGGGTGAGGTTATGGCAAAAATCGTTTCTGTAGAATTGTTTATGGCCGACCTGAAGCCCAAGGTGAAACGCAGTGATGCAATCCAGAGTTTCGAGAGTCAGGAAACGCCCTTTGTGCGGATCACCGATAGTGACAGGGTAACCGGGCTTGGGTACAGCTACACCATCGGACAGGGCGGTCCGGCGATCATGTCTCTTTTGGAGAAGACGCTGGCGCCGCAATTGATCGGGCGGGAGGCCGAAGAGATCGAGCGTATCTGGAGAGACCTTCTGTTCTCCACGCATGCGACTAGCGTCGGCGCGATCACCTCACTGGCTTTGGCCGCCATCGACACCGCGCTTTGGGATTTGCGCTGCAAGCGCGCAAATCTGCCGCTTTGGCGCGCGCTGGGGGGATCTAAGGACTCCGTACCGATGTACACCACCGAGGGTGGTTGGTTGCACATTTCGACCGAAGACCTTGTGGCGGACGCCGTGGAGGCCCAGCGTCTGGGCTTCTGTGGCTCAAAAATCAAAATTGGCCGCCCACACCTAAGCGAAGACCGAGAACGCCTGACGGCAGTCCGCGAGGCAGTTGGTCCGGGTTACGAAATCATGGTGGACGCCAACCAGTCGTTCACCCGTTCTGAGGCCACCCGCCGAGCCAAAGTGCTCGAGGAATGTAGCATCGCGTGGTTTGAGGAACCGATGCCTGCCGACGACGTGATGGAGCACGCCCGTCTGGCGGCCTCCACTTCGGTACCCATCGCGGTGGGCGAAAGTATGTATTCGCTGTCTCAATTTAAAGACTACCTAGTCACGGGCGGGGCCAGCATTGTACAGGTGGATGTCGCTCGTATCGGCGGCATAACCCCTTGGATGAAGGTCGCCCACATGGCCGAGGCGCACAACGTCCCGGTTTGCCCGCATTTCCTGATGGAAATGCATGTGAGCCTTGTCTGCGCGATCCCGAATGCCCCGTGGTTGGAATACATACCGCAACTCGACAGCCTGACCGCATCGCCCATGCGCATGGAGGCCGGACGCGCTTATCCATCCGACGCACCGGGGCTTGGCATCGACTGGGATGAAGACCGGCTTGCAGCAGCCAGCATCGAAGGGATGAGCCACACGCTCACCGCCTGAACAAGGAGGGCAAGACATGCAAAGAATGGGAATGGTGATTGGGCTGGAGGCCGAAAAGGTATCTGAATACAAACACCTGCACACAGACGTCTGGCAGGGTGTTCTGAGCAAGATCACCGAGTGCAACATACGCAATTATTCGATCTTTCTGAAAGAGCCTGAAAACCTGCTGTTCGGCTATTGGGAATACCACGGCACCGATTTTGCCGCTGATGCCGCGCTGATGGCGGCGGACCCCGAAACCCAGCGCTGGTGGGACGTCTGCATGCCCTGCCAAAAGCCGTTTGAAATCCGCAAAGACGGGGAATGGTGGGCGATGATGGAAGAAGTATTTCACTTGGATTGAACCGATGATTGACGATTTACAGCTACATTGGCCCAAGGCCACGGCACCCAAACCGATTGTGATTTTTGGTGCTGGCTCCATTGTCACTGATGCCCATCTGCCCGCCTATGCCAAGGCAGGTTACACAGTGCAGGGCATTTTTGATCCAGACCATGACAAAGCTAAAGAGCTGGCAGACGCGCACGGCTTTCAGGCTTACGCAACCCGTGAAGAGGCGGCCGCTGCGAGCGATGTGGTTTTTGATTTGGCTACCCCCCCGGGGGCACATGCGGGTATTCTAGAATGTCTGCCGAAAGGCGCGCCTGTACTAATGCAAAAGCCGATGGGCAGTGATCTGGCCGAGGCCACTGAGATTTTGCAAATCTGCCGGACCCGGAGTCTCAAGGCGGCGGTCAATTTTCAACTGCGTTTTGCGCCGACGATGCTGGCGCTGCAGGATGCCGTCACGCGCGGCGCGCTAGGAGAAATTGTGGATTTTGACGCCTGGCTGGCTCTGGAAACCCCTTGGGGACTTTGGAAGTTTCTTGAGCCTTTGCCACGTGTGGAAATCAGTCTGCATTCCATTCACTATCTCGACCTCATTCGCGGTCTGCTCGGCGAACCCGAAGGCGTACATGCCAAAACAATGGGCCATCCGTCCTCCAAGATAGCTCAAACACGCACGGCGGCCATTCTGGACTACGGCGACCAATTGCGCTGCGCTCTGTCGATCAACCACAACCATGGCTTTGGCCGCAAATATCAGGCCTGTGAATTCCGCATCTGCGGCACCAAAGGCGCGGCTTTTCTGCAGCTCGGCGTGAACCTCGACTACCCGCGAGGCGAGCCCGACATTCTGGAAATCAACATAGGCGGAGACTGGCAAGCTATTCCGTTATCTGGCGCGTGGTTTCCGGACGCTTTTGCCAGCCGCATGAGCCAATTGCAAAGATACGCAACCGGCGAGGAAGACACATTGATCAGCAGCGTTGAAGACGGTTGGGCCACCATGGCTTTGGTCGAGGCTGCTTATGAGAGCAGCGCTAAGCCCGCCCACCCCATTGCAAGGATACCCACATGAAAATCCAAGAAGCCTTTTATGAGGACTATGAAATTGGCCACTTCCGGGAGACTTTCGGGCGCACCATTACGGAAACCGATTTTGTCGTCCATGCCGGGCACACAGGCGATTTTTTCCCGCATCATATGGACAAGGAATGGTGCGCGACACAGGATTTCGGCCAACGCATCGCACACGGAACCATGGTGTTTTCCATCGGCATCGGTCTCAGCGCCAGCGAGATCAATCCCGTAGCCTTTTCTTATGGTTATGACCGGCTGCGGTTTATCCGGCCTGTTCATATAGGCGACACGATCCGCACACGTCTGACTATCGATCGCAAGCATCCTGATCCCAAACGGGACGGCATGGGGCAAGTTTTTGAGAAGGTCGAAGTTCTCAACCAGCGCGACGAGACCGTGTTGGCGGTGGAACATATCTACCTCGTTGAAATGAAGGCCAAACCATGAGCCGGTTTTTGAAACTGCACCCGGAGGACAATGTGCTTGTGGCGCTGTCTTTTTCGCCAAAAGGCTCACTGATCCCGTCACCCTCCGGGTTGATTTCAACGCTGGATGAGGTCGGCATGGCACACAAAGTGGCCGATGTGGCGATTCCCAAAGGCGGCGTGGTAATCAAATACGGGATGCCCATAGGCAAAGCGTCTCAGGACATTCAAGCGGGCCAGCACGTCCACGTGCACAACACGGGCAGCCGCTACACCCCTACAGTTTATCGGGCCGAGGAGGCAAAGGTGCGTGATGAGTGACGCTTGGAAAGGCTATCTGCGCAATGATGGCCGCAAAGGCATCCGCAATGTGGTTGCCGTCGTCTACCTAGTGGAATGCGCGCATTTTGTGTCCAGCGAAATCACCGCAGAGTTCCGTGGTGAAAACGTGCATCTGATCGGGTTTCCCGGCTGCTTCCCCAATGACTACGCGCAGCGGATGATGGAACGCCTGTGTACACATCCCAACGTGGGCGCGGCGCTTCTGGTGTCGCTGGGGTGCGAAAGTTTCAACCGGGCGCAGCTGTCTAAGGTAATCGCCGCAAGCGGACGTCCGGTGGAAACTCTGGTCATCCAGAAATCCGGCGGCACCGCCAGCGCCATTGCCAAGGGGCGCGACTTTGTGCGGCAGGCCCAGGCAGAGATCGCCAAGGTGCCGACCGTCGATATGGGACCCTCTGATCTGATAGTGGGTACGATCTGCGGTGGATCAGATGGTACCAGCGGTATTTCCGGAAATCCCGCCGCGGGTCGCGCCTTTGATGCGCTTGTGGCGCTAGGCGCTGCGTGCATTTTTGAGGAAACCGGTGAGCTGATCGGCTGCGAGCATATCATGGCCGAACGCGCGGAAACACCCGAACTTGCCGAGGCTCTGGTGCAATCCGTTGCCAAAGCCGCGGCCTACTACGACACTTTGGGCTACGGCAGTTTTGCCGCTGGAAACGCCACTGGTGGGCTGACCACGATCGAGGAAAAATCGTGTGGCGCCTACGTCAAATCCGGAACCTCTAAAATCAGCGGAATCCTCAAGCCGGGCGACATTCCAACCCGAGGAGGCCTCTACCTGATGGATGTGGTGCCTGACGGCGAGGTCCGGTTTGGATTTCCAAACATCTCCGACAACGCGGAAATTGTCGAAATGATTGCTTCAGGTGCGCATCTCACCCTGTTTGTAACCGGCCGTGGATCTGTCGTCGGTTCAGCATTGTCTCCTGTCATCAAGATCTGCGCCAACCCCGACACCTATCGCAACCTTTCGGGTGACATGGACATCAATGCCGGTTCCATCATCGAAGGTAGCCGTGATCTCGATGGCGTGGCACAGGACATTTTCGATGCAGTGTTGCGGACCGCATCCGGGTCGCAAACAGCTTCCGAGGTCTTGGGGCATCGCGAATTTGTCCTGACATACAAACAGTTTGAACCGGTTGGCCCCAGTTGTCACCCGGCTGCCTGACATGAATAAGGGTTTCAGAATGAGGCGTTTGGAAGGTGTAACGGTTTTTGCAACAGCCGCCGGGCAAGGTATCGGACGCGCGACAGTAAAGCGTATGGTCGAAGAAGGAGCGCGCGTGATTGCAACAGATATCAACAGCGACACGTTGGCCGGTCTCGATGGCATGGAAACCCATGTTCTGGATGTGACCGATGAGGCTGCAGTAAAGCAGATGATTGCAGACGCCGGAGAGATCGACGTTCTATTCAACTGCGCGGGCATTGTGCATGCGGGCACGATCCTTGACGCCACCGTGGATGAGCTGGATGCGGCCTATGCCATTAACGTGCGCTCCATGTTTGTTTCCTCCCGTGCAGTGCTGCCCGGCATGTTGGAACGTGGCGGCGGCGCCGTCATCAACGTGGCCTCGGTCGCCAGTTCAGTAACTGGGGTGTCAAACCGCGTGGTCTATGGCGCCACGAAAGCTGCGGTCATTGGCCTGACCAAAGCGGTCGCTGCCGATTTCGTCCGTGAGGGCATTCGGTGCAATGCGATCTGCCCAGGAACCGTGGACAGCCCGTCGCTGCATGAACGCCTTCGCGCCACCGGCGATTATGAGCAAGCCTTGGTTGATTTTAAGGAGCGTCAGAAAATGGGGCGGGTCGGCGAGCCGGAAGAGATTGCCGCCTTGGCATGCTATCTGGCCTCGCCCGAAGCCAAGTTTGTGACCGGGCAGGCTATCAATATCGACGGCGGCTGGACAATTTAAGCGAAGGGGAAGAGCCATGAAACTACTGCGTTATGGTCCAATTGGGCAGGAAAAGCCCGGCGTGTTGGACCCAGACGGCAACATCCGCGACCTGAGTGGTGAAATTAGCGATCTGGCAGGGCCGGTACTGGCCAATTTGGAGGCATTGGCAGCGCTGGACATTTCCAAACTGCCGCGGCTCGAAGGCAATCCACGACTTGGGCCCTGTGTGGGACAAACTGGTAAGTTCATGTGCATCGGTCTGAACTACGCTGACCATGCTGCTGAAAGTGGCATGAAGGTCCCGCCGGAGCCTGTGTTGTTCATGAAAGCTACCTCCGCCATTTGCGGCCCCAATGATCCGATCATCATCCCGCGCGGCTCAACCAAAACTGACTGGGAAGTGGAGCTCGGCGTGGTGATCGGCAAGGCCGCCAAATACGTCTCCGAAGAAGTCGCCCTGGATCATGTCGCTGGCTACTGTGTGATCAACGACGTGTCTGAGCGTGAATATCAAATAGAGCGCCAAGGCCAATGGAGCAAAGGCAAATCCTGCGACAACTTCGGCCAGATGGGGCCCTGGTTGGTCACGCCGGACGAGGTTGGTGATCCTCAGAACCTGGCTATGTGGCTGGAGGTGAATGGTGAACGGGTACAGGACGGTTCCACCACAACGATGGTTTACGGAGTCGCCCATCTGATCAGCTACCTGAGCCAGTTCTTCACGCTGCATCCGGGCGATGTGATCTCAACCGGTACACCGCCAGGCGTGGGGCTGGGCTTCACTCCACCGCGCTATCTGAAAGCAGGTGACAAAGTAGAACTCGGGATTTCTGGCTTGGGCACCCAAAACCAATCCGTGATCGACGATGATTGATACCTAATAACCGCGAAGGAGACCCGCGATGGAAACCCATGGATACTACAAAGACGAACGATGCAGTACCGCTCAAAAATTCAGAGACCTAGAAGTATGAAGGCTATCGCAGCCAAGCAGCGCCGGATTGGCGTGATGCTGGAACGCAAGGGAATGACCATTAACCACAAGAAGCTATACCGGCTTTAGACCGAAGACAAATTGGGCGTCAGGCGGCGAAGGAGCCGGAAACGGGAATCCGGGTCGTGAACACCGATGCTGAATGCGCCGAGGCCTGGCGAACACTGGTCGCTGGGCTTCCTGTCCGACACGTTCGGCGCATCCCATCGGTTCCGCATTCTTGCAGTGAACGACAATTGCTGCCGCGAAAACTTGTGTCTGATGGCCGGCACCAGCATCTCGGGTGCCCGTGTGGCGCGGGAGTTGGACGACCTGGTTCGCATTTATAGCAAGCCGGCCAGCATTGTCAGTGACAACGGGACAGAGTTCACTAGTCGTGCGATCTTGGAATGGGCAAACGACAGGGGTGTCGAATGGCACTGCATCGATCCGGGCAAACCCCAGCAGAATGCCTTCATCGAGTCGTTCAACGGCAGCCAGCGCGATGAGCTCCTGAACGAGGAGATGTTCGACAGCCTAGAGGATGCTCGTCGAAAGCTGGCGCTCTGGCGAAATGATTACAACAACGTTAGGCCACACTCATCGCACCCCCGCAGAAGCGCGTCGGGCGCTTGAGAAATTTGAGGACTCCGCGCCCAACGCGCTTGCCCAACCCGAAACCGAAGAATTTGAGAACCAGTACCCTGCCCTACGTTTTTGAGCCTGAATGACAGGAGAGCGGCACGGGTCCCCAACGTCCAATCTTGATCCTGTGGGCATCCAGATCAGCCCGCCGCAAGGCAGCCAACAGGCCTGCCAGAAATTGTGTAAAGTCGAGCACTTTGATGTCTGTCAGCGGGTCTTTTTGACTTGACTTTGCGCAACTCAAATATAAAAGCTTCTTTCATATAACAATAGCCTGACTTGACGAAATGGAGATGCCGCGCCGAAACACGCGGCAGAAGGCGCTCCCAAAAGCGCAAAAATAGGGATGAATAAATGACCGCCATCACGGCCGCGTATTACCGTGGCGATAAGACCTTTGAGGTGACGCAGATTGCAGCCACGCCGCCAAAAGCGGGCGAGGTGCAAATTAAGGTTGCCTATTGCGGTATCTGCGGCACGGATCTGCATGCCTATCATGGCAATATGGACGCGCGTGTTGGGTTTGAGCGCATTCTGGGCCATGAGATGTCAGGCACCATTGCGGCCATTGGAGACGGTGTCGCTGGCTGGTCTGTGGGCGATCCGGTGGTGGTTCGCCCGCTCGATCCCGGCGCGCCAAACCCAGCCACTGAACGTGGCCATGATCACATCAGCCACAATCTCAAGTTCATTGGGCTGGACAGCAACGGGGCCTTCCAAGAGCTGTGGAACGTGCCGGCTTTCACGTTGCACAAGCTGCCAGCGGACCTACGGCTGGATCATGCGGCGCTAATTGAGCCGGTTGCCGTTGCATGCCATGACGTGCGCCTTTCCGGCCTTGAAGCAGGCGAAGACGCAGTGGTGATTGGCGGCGGTCCCATTGGCATACTGGTGGCCATGGTGGCGCGCGATGCGGGCGGCAATGTGGTGATTTCAGAGGTCAATCCGCACCGTTTGGAGATCGCACAAAAGCTGGGCTTTGACACGATCAATCCGCTGGAGACCGATCTGAAAGA
The DNA here is from genome assembly GCA_030427405.1 of Alphaproteobacteria bacterium. GTDB lineage: Bacteria > Pseudomonadota > Alphaproteobacteria > Rhodobacterales > Rhodobacteraceae > Ruegeria. Next base: position 15,442 of record JAUHXK010000010.1, read on the forward strand.
AGCTATCGAAAACCGAACCGCCAAAAAAGGCGCCGATGTGGTGTTTGAAGTGTCCGGCACCCAGCCCGGGGTTGATGCGATGACACAGGTTGCGGCCACCCGCAGCCGCATCGTGATGGTAGCTATTCACGCAACCAAGCCGACCATCGATCTGTTTCAGTTCTTCTGGCGCGAACTCAAACTGATTGGCGCGCGGGTCTATGAGCCGGAAGATTACGAGAAAGCGATCGCCGTGGTCGCCTCGGGCGGGGTGGATGCCGAAACCGTCATCACCGATGTGAGCCCGCTTTCCGACATTCAAACGGCGTTTGAGGCGCTGGACAAAAGCCCGACGGCGATGAAGAGCCTGATCAAAGTAGGAACCGAGGCATGAGCGTACTGAACACATTCGACCTTTCGGGAAAAACCGCGCTGGTCACGGGATGCAAACGCGGCATTGGTCGCGGCATGGCGGAGGCGCTGGCCCAAGCTGGCGCTGACATCATAGGTGTCAGCGCTTCGCTAGAACTCAATGGCAGTGCCGCGGCTCAGGCTGTGGAGGCGCTTGGGCGCAGGTTCACCGCTTATCAATGTGACTTTTCCGATCGCTCCGCTGTAAAAACCTTTGCCGCAGAACTGGAAGCCAATGGCGTGGTGCCCGACATCCTCATCAACAACGCCGGCACCATTAAACGTAAGCCTGCGGCCGAGCATGACGACGAGTTGTGGGACGAAGTGATCGAAGTGAACCTGTCAGCGCAGTTTGTGCTCAGCCGTGAAATCGGCCGCCAGATGGTGGCGCGCGGCAGTGGCAAGATCATCTTCACCGCCTCGCTGCTGACCTTTCAGGGCGGCATCACAGTGCCCGGCTACGCGGCCTCCAAAGGCGGCATCGGTCAGCTGACCAAGGCGCTGGCCAATGAATGGGCGGGCAAAGGCCTCAATGTGAACGCCATCGCGCCGGGTTACATCGCGACCGACAACACACAGGCGTTGCAGGACGATCCCGACCGCTCCAAAGCGATCCTTGAACGCATCCCGCAAGGCCGCTGGGGCCGTCCCGAAGATTTCGCAGGCCCTGCGGTGTTCCTCGCGTCAGACGCGGCCAACTACGTCAACGGCGAGGTACTGGTTGTCGATGGCGGCTGGATGGGGCGGTAACCGAACTGTGGCTGCAGAATATCTTGTGCTCATCGGTTCGAATCGACCACGTTGCACGAATAGCGCTTGAGCCGCATTTGCCCATTTCCCCGGTTTGTTATGCGACATGCTCATAAGTCGCACGATCGCCACGGATACCGGCCATGCGGCGGCCGCAAATCTGATGACGGGAAACGCCGCAATCGCTGTTGGTGTCGCCTTGGCCCATACCTTGGCCATGACAGTCTCTGGCGGTTTGGTTGCGTTTGGTGTTTACCATTGGCTGGGTCTTAGGTTTCTATCAAAAAGCTGGTTCAATCTAGACCTGGTTTGGGCGCTGAGCCTGATTGTTGTAGGGTCGGTTTCGCTGCTGCTTTTGCAGTAGACCGGTAAGTAGAATACAGGGTTATCTGTTCTGGTTCATGGCATCGCTGAAAGGAGCGGCCCAGTGTCGTTGATCTCTAAACTCTTCGGTGGCGGCGCAAAGCCCGGGCCGGATCCGGTCGCTTACAAAGGGTTCGAAATCTTTCCCGATCTCATGCCCGAAGGCAGCAAGTACCGTCTTTCGGCCCGTATCGAGAAGATCATCGACGGAGAACGCAAGACCCACATAGTGATCCGGGCAGATGTTTTTGAAAGCCGGGATCAGGCCGAGAGTTTCAGCATCGCCAAGGCGAAGCAGGTGATTGACGAGCAGGGTGAACGCATATTCGGCGCGGGAAACCGGTAGTAGGAAGCCGGGCGTTGGTCTGATCTGCCTTTCGATGACCGCCCGTTTGCGTAGCGCAAGCCGCGTTCAGGCCGCCTGTGCGCCTGCATAAGATTATGGCAGAGCCGCAAAGGGGGGCCCTTTTTAGGGTTGCACAAAGTTAAGAACAATACCAGAACACGCGTGACGTTTACGATAGGATAATCAATGTCTTTGTTTCGAACGGCCCTTATTCTTGGGCTACTCTCGGCTGTTGGCCCATTTGCCATCGATATGTACCTGCCCGCCATGCCTGCGATTGCAGCCGGTCTTGGCGCGGATGTCGCAACCATCCAATTGACACTGATTGCCTATTTTGTGGCGTTCGGTGTGGCGCAGCTTTTTTACGGGCCGTGGGCGGATCAATCGGGCCGCAAGCTGCCGATCTTTGTCGGGACAAGCGTGTTTCTGCTGGCTTCGGTTGGCTGTGCGGTCGCCCCGTCGATCAAATGGCTTGTGGCGTTCCGTGCATTGCAAGGGCTGGGTGGCGCGGTTCTGATGGTTGTGCCGCGCGCCATAATTCGCGATCTGCACACCGGTCCGGCCGCAACCAGGCTGATGGCTATGGTGATGCTGGTGATATCCGTCTCGCCCATGCTGGCGCCACTGATAGGAAGCGGCGTTCTGGCAGTGGGTGATTGGCGTATGATCTTTTGGATTCTTGCAATCGCCGCGCTGTGCAGCCTGTCGCTGTCGACGCTGGTTTTGCCAGAAACGCTGGCCGAGGAACACCGCGTGCCGGTCAATCTGGGCAATCTGTTGCGCGGTGCAAATGTCCTGTTGCGTGATCCGGTCTTTATGGGCCTGACTTTTGTGGGGGCGTTCGGCTTTGCCAGTTTTATGGTGTTCATCGCCAGCGCGTCCTTTGTCTATAGCGCGCAATTCGGCCTTGGCCCGACCGGCTTCAGCCTTGCCTTTGCGTTGAATTCCATCGGGTTTTTTGCTGCTTCGCAGGCCGCGGGCCCGCTGGGTCAACGTTGGGGGGCTCTTGCCGTGATCCGTTGGGCTGCCCTTGGCTTTGCCGGGTTCGCGCTATTGCTGGTTGTGGCCCTGTTGGCAGGGTTTGAAAGTCTTGGAACTGTGATTGCGGGCCTTTTTCTGGCCAATGCCTGTCTTGGGCTTATCATTCCGACAACGATGGTCATGGCGCTGGATCCACATGGTGAAATCGCCGGGATGGCCTCGTCTCTGGGTGGTACATTGCAGATGGTCACCGGCGGTGTGGTGGTCGCACTGACCGGGGGGTTCTTTGACGGAACGGCCTTGCCGATGGTCATCACCATCGCGGGCTGCGCGCTGGCCTCGTTGGTGCTGGCGGTAATGACATTGCGCAGTATGGAGCGGTCTGCAAACCAAATCGCCGGGTAAACACAGAACCACCTGCGCGGGCCTGCGTGTGACACCGGCGCGCGCAGGTCGCCACCGACGCTGACCGGCAATGCCCGTGCGCGGAGTTTGCCTCTGATCAATCATGAAAACCGGCAGTGCGGGCTGCGTGTCTGCAAGAGCGTTATGAAAGCAGGCGGCGTTATCGCCAGTGACCATGTGCGCCACCCATTGAAGCCCATGAGCGAACGCACGCGCAAACGGCTGCTTCAGCTTGCCAAGGATCTGGATCTTGTTGCCGGGAAATGGGGGCTTTAGGCAGGTAAGAGGCACAGGGGGGGCTTTGCGACAACCGCCAAGGGATGGGCTGCGCTTGCAGCGGCCCCAAGGTCAACCGGGTGTTCGACGTCTAAGGGGGATTTTGGCCCTCAGCCTTTTGTATCAGCCGTGAAACTGAAGACATCACCCGCCGAAGGGTGGCCTTGACCCCCATCCGGGAAAGGTATCGGGTCATCGGAACCTCGAGCCCAATGGTGGTATTTTCCGGCAAGGCGGAAAGAAAGCCACCAAGGTCGATTTCTCCTTCACCTGGGGGTAGACGCTCGGCGCGCGCGGTGTGCAGCAGGTCATCGGTTGAATATGTCGCCTGCACTGATGCATCGCAAAGATGGGCAAGGCGCAAGCGGTGCCGGGGCAGTTTTTGCAATTGGCCGAGCGTGCTGCCCGAGCGGTTGAAATGCAGGCTATCGACCAAAAGCCCGACATCCGGTCCCGCCATTTGCACCACCTGGTGCGCACGGGTCAGATCGGGAACGGCCGTCCAGGGAAAGAATTCGAGTGATATGCCAAGCCCGCGGCCTTTGGCCAAGTCGGACAGGTTGCCAAGGGTGTCGGCAAGACGGGGCAGTTCCGGATCGTAGGGGGCGCATATCACCTCGCGCGCGCCAAGCTCTGCGCCTGCGTCGAGAAACGGCACAAGTGCCGAAACCTCGGTCTCTGGCTCGATTTTCACGAACTCGATGTCATTGACGTGCAGCCCGGTGTCCCTCAGCGCGGCCTTGGTCTCGGCCATCATCGCGGGCCGGTGCATCAGCGGATAGCCGGGTGTGTTGTCGGTCACCCTAATGAGCCGCAGGCCAACAGCATCGAAACCGGCCTTGGCGGCAGCTTCGATCAACTTCGGTGGGGCCAGGTCGATTGCGGTCAAATGCGCGAGTGAAATTCGGCGTGTCATCGAAAACGCTCTGCAGCATCGCGCCCCGCGACAAAGCCGAATGTAAGGGCTGGGCCAAGATTGATGCCCCCGGCGGGATAGTGCCCCCCCATGACACTCGCCATGTCGGTCCCAGCGGCGTAAAGGCCGGGGATCGGGTGTTTGTCCGTGTCCAGCACCCGCGCTTGTCCATCAGTTTGCAGGCCGGCAAAAGTACCGAAGCTTCCGGGGATGACGCGCACGGCGTAGTAAGGCGCCTTGTCGATCGGGGCAAGGCAGGGGTTGGGTTGCACCGCCGCGTCCCCCTGAAGGCGCATATAGGGTGAGGTGCCGCGCCCGAAGGCGTGGTCGACACCTTTTCTTGCATCTGCATTGAAGTCCGTGACGGTCTGCCCAAGACCTTTCGCGTCGATCCCGCAAGCCGCTGCGAGACCCTCAAGAGTGGTGCCGCGGTTCAGGTAGCCGGATCGCAACCACGGCCGGATTGGTATGGGGGCAGGTCGCACGATCCCCAGACCGTAACGCCTTAGGAACCGGTGGTCGCAGATGAGCCAGGACTCGGGAATGGTGTCCGGCCCGGCCGCGTCCAGCATTGCCGTGACATAGTCGTGGTAGCCCAGGCCCTCGTTGCAGAACCGTTTGCCGGATTTCAGAACCCCGATCACGCCTGGTTTCCCCCTGTCGATGATATGCGGAAACACGCCTTTTCGACCGTCGGACCATGTAACGTCCGAGACGGGGCACCAGGCGCCGGGCGACGCAAGCGTTTTGGGTTGGCGACCACCCACGCTTTCGCCTAACTGCAATCCGTCACCTGTCGCGGAGCTGACCGCGAGGGTGCGATGTGTTTTGGGCTTGGGGAATTGGTGATCGCGCCTGACGTGGTCATTCGGAAAACCGCCACATGCGAGGACAACCCCGCACCGGGCCCGGATGAGGTACGTGCCTTCCGGACCGGTGACATGCGCGCCGCTGACGCGACCCTTTCCACGAACAAGCGAGGCGATTGCTGTCTGCGTCCTGATATCAACCCCCGCGTCCGCGGCCGACCGCAACAGGCGCGCCACAAGAGCCTGGCCGTTTCTAAGCTGCATCGCGCGGCCGTACCGCGCCAGATCCCAAAGATGCCGGGTCAATCGCCCAGCGACATACAGGGCTGAACGCACCGACCGGGTGGCCGTCATGAACGCCTTCAGGTCGGGTCCGGCCTGAATGGTCAGCCCCCGGAAACTCGTTTCCGGCAGAGGGGGGCGCATTCGAATGATTTCAGGCCCCAACCCGCGCCCGTCATAGGGTTTTGCAATAACAGACCGCCCACCGGTCCCTGCACCTGGCATATCCCCATACGTGTCCGGGATGTGCAGGCCGGGATCGAACCGGAGCGCGGTTTGGGTGTCGAAAAAGCCGACCATTTCCGGCGCTGCCGTCAGGAACGCGTCGACCAGTTCGGGGTTGAATTTGTCACCAAGAACGGCCTCAAGATACTTGCGGGGTTCGGCGATTTCTTCGTGTTTGCCGTATCTTTGGGCGACCGGGTTGCATGGTGCCCAAATCCAGCCGCCGGACCAGGCGGTGGTGCCGCCCACCACGTCGTCTTTTTCGACGACGATGACGTCCAGGCCGTGATGTGCGGCGGTCACGGCCGCCGCAAGGCCCGCAGCACCCGAGCCCGCGACAAGAAGGTCACACATCTCGTGCCGGGTCTCGGCCGCCATCTCTTCCTCCGGTCATACACGCGCATGAATGGTCCGCCAGACATGGAATAACGTCAAATGCTTGTTCTTGCGCCGACGTAACCTGATGTTAATCTGTGCATCGTGAGGACATCATGCCAGAAATGACTCTGCGGCAGATCGAAGTGATCCGTGCCGTGATGATGACGGGGACAATCAGCGGTGCGGCAGACATGCTCAATGTCTCGGCGCCGGGGATCAGTCGCTTGGTAAAGCACACGGAAGAGTCGCTTGGTATCCGCCTTTTCGAACGCAAGGCCGGCCTGTTTACGCCATCGGTCGAGGCGGCGCGTGTTTTCGATCAAGTGCGCGAGGTCTACAAGGGTGTCGAAAACCTTCAGGTTGCGGTCGGTTCTTTGAAAAAGGGCGAAGATGTGCGGCTGGCATTTGCAACGGCGCCGTCTATTGCGCAGTTCATTGCGGCCCGCGTGATGCGACAGGTGCGCAGCCGTTACGAAGACCTTTTCGTCGACATGAATGTGCTGAAGATCGAAGAAACCGTCGACTACCTGCTGCTCGAACGCGGCGAGTTCGTGATCATGAGTTCAGCGGTCGAGAATGCGGCCATCGAGAATGAGCAAATCGCCGAAGGCCGATTGGTCGTCGTTCTTCCGGAAGGGCATGCGCTTGCCAAAAAAGACGCGGTGTCGGTCAAGGATATTTCGGAAGAGGCCTTGATAGGGGTCGACCCCTCTGACCCTTATGGCGCGCTGCTTGCCCGCCCTTTCGAGGTTGCGGGGATCACGCCGCGCCACGCCATGCGTGGCAGGTTCGCCCAGACCTTGGTCAGTATGGTACGGCACGGGTTGGGTGTGGCAGTCATTGATGAGTTTTCGGTGGCAGAGGTCTATATGCCCGGACTTGAGCGCAGGCCGCTTGTTGAAGATGTCCGCGTCAGGAGTTTCGTTTCGCGAAAGAAGGGCAGGGTGCTGTCGGGATTTGCGGAATACGCAATCGCACAGTTCCGGCGTGAATTGGGCAAAGCGGTCGAGGACGGGCCGTGGTACCGCTCGAGAAAGTAACATGATGTTAATCGAGGTGCAAAACGGGTATTTGACGTTAATGCGCGGTTGGCGCGATAGTCAATTCATCATTTGCCGATCTCATCGGCACCAAATTCGCAACGCTAGGGAGGAGAACCATGAAGCGTATGATTGTTGGCGCGCTAAGCGCGTTCGCATTGACGGCCACAGCGGCCATTGCGGAATATCCCGAGAAGGAAATCCAGGGCATCATACAGTGGGGGGCTGGCGGATCTACCGACACCGTGATGCGGTCAGTTACACCTCATGCAGAAGAGGCCCTTGGCGGCACCGTGGTCATGCAGAACATGACCGGTGCGGTTGGCGCAATCGCCTTGAACCATGTCGCCGGGTCCGAGGCGGACGGCTATACGATATTGATGGGCGCTGAAAACCCGATGCTCTATAAGATCATGGGTCTGGGCGACAAGGATTATGGCGAGTTCACCCCGATCTCGATCCTTGCGCGCGGCACTCCCGTTCTGGTGGCGCACCCTGATGCCCCGTTCAACGACTATGCCGGGATGATTGCTTACGTCAAAGAAAACCCTGGCGAAGTGCGATTTGGTTCGACCGGTCCCGGGGGATTGCCTTCGGTCATCACCGCCATGATCAACGCGGTCGAAGGCGAACTGGATGTGACTGCAGTGCCCTATGACGGCGACGGCCCCGCGCTGACCGGCCTGCAGGGTGGTGCGATTGACGTGATGCCAGCCGTTCTGGGTGCATCCATCGAAGGCATCCGCGCGGGCAACATGAAAGTGCTGGCGATCATGGATACTGCCGCCAACGACAAACTGCCGGATGCCCCTTTCGTCACGCAGTTCAACGAAGGCTACAATACCTACCTGCCGTGGGGTCCGTTCTTTGGTGTGTTTACACCGAAAGGAACACCTGACGACGTGGTGGCCAAGCTCGTGGATGCGTATTCGACCGCGGCCCAAAATCCGGATTTCGTCCAGTTGATGGACGATCGCGGGTTTACGCTGATGGGTATCGGCGGTGACGAGGCCGATGCCTTCCTGACCAAGTGGCAGCAGGGCACAGCGTGGCTTTTGCAGGATGCTGGCCTGACCAAGGCCTCGCCGGAAGAATTCGGGATCGCGCGCCCCTAAAGGGGGAGAGGAGCATAATCTCCCCGGCACATCTGCAAAGGTGACTGCCGACTGAGGGCGTCGCGTTCCTTAAGCGAAATGCGGCGCCTTATTTATGTGACCCCGTTCATCCGAATTACCGGGAGGAAACCATGGAACACATTGATCCCGAACATCACGACGGTACATCCGATGCGACACCGGGTGGCGAGGTCGATAAGCGCCGTCCAGGAGAACTGTTCTTTTCTGCCTTTCTTCTGATTGCAAGCTTGTTCCTTCTGTCGAGCGCTTTCGGAATCGAGAACCCGTTTGGTCCAAACGGTTTTTCGTCGCCCAGGTCCATTCCCCTGGCCACGACAGCCGTCATGGTTTTCTCGTCAGCGCTTGTGCTTTTCAAAACGGCCAGACTGCCGCTCGACCGGGCCGAAACAATCGCCAAGGATATCTTGCCACCGGTCGTGCTTGTGTTTGCGATGTTCCTGGTCCTTTACGGTGTCGTTTTGCGGCCATTGGGCTTTTTGCCAACCTCTGCGCTGTTTCTCATTGCTGCAATTAAAATCCTTGCGAAACGGAACTGGGTTTGGACCCTGACCGTGTCCTTGGGCAGCCTGATCGCCATCTGGCTGATTTTCCGCATCGTTTTCAGCGTTCTGATGCCTGCCGGGATCGTGCCAGAGGCAGAGTTCATCCAGTTTTTCCGCGACCTGAGCAATGGGGGAGCCGAACAATGATCGCCTTGATGGACTTTCTCACCGTCTTTACGCAGCCTGAACTGCTTTTGCTGGTCGGCCTCGGAACGTTTGCCGGTATTTATGTGGGTGCGATACCGGGGTTGTCGGTCACCATGGCCGTTTCGATCCTGATTTCGTTCACGTTTTCTTGGGATGTCTACCCGGCGATTTCGCTGATGATCGGCATCTATATGGGCGGCGTCTATGGCGGGTCGCGGACAGCGATCCTGTTGAATATTCCGGGTGCCCCATCTGCCATCGCGACCGCCCTTGACGGATACCCGATGGCCAAACGCGGTGAGGCCGGCACGGCCATCGGCGTTACGACGGTTATGTCTTTCATCGGGGGCTTTGTCGGGATCGGTGTTCTGGCGCTGGCAGCGCCGCTGGTTTCAGAGTTTGCGCTGAAGTTTCAACCGCGTGACTACATGCTGCTGGCGATCCTTGGTATTTTGCTGGTGGGTTCCCTCTCACAAGGTTCGCTGGTGAAGGGTATCTTTGCGGGTGCGCTTGGAATCGCCATCGGTGCGGTCGGGCGTGATCCGCTGACGTTCGCCGAGCGGTTTACCTTTGACTTTCAGCTTCTGGAAGGCGGCATTTCCTTCATTGCCGTCATGATCGGGATGTTCGGCGTGTCAGAGGCACTTTTGCAATTGCATCACGTCGACAAGGACGCCGTGCGTCAGAAAATCACCCGCATCGTGCCGTCGCTGGCGACCGTCAAAAAACATCTGCCTTTGTCCCTGCAAACCTCGACCATCGGGGTAACCATCGGTGCATTGCCGGGAACAGGCGGTGATATTGCGGCTTTGATGGCCTATGACCACGCCAAACGGGTGACCAAGAACCCCGAGCGCCCCTTTGGCGACGGCGCTATGGAAGGGCTCGTTGCCCCTGAGACAGCCAATAACTCGGCCGTGGGGGGTGCCTTTATTCCGATGATGACGCTGGGTATTCCGGGTGACGCCGTCACCGCGATCATGATCGGGGCGCTTTTCATCCACGGCCTCAACCCTGGCCCGATGCTGATGATCGACCAGCCCGACATGTTCTGGTTCATCGTCGGTTGCCTGGTCATGGCAAATATCTTCATGCTGATCTTCGGCCTGACCGGCATCAAGCTTTTTACCAGGATTGTCGAAATGCCGCGAAGCGTGCTGATCCCTTTGATCATGCTGCTGAGCATCGTTGGCGCCTATGCGGTAAACAACTCGGTCACTGACGTCTACTGGATGCTTGGTTTCGGGGTATTTGGGTACTTCATGCGTCATTACGGTTACCCGCTCGGGCCGGTGATCCTGGGCGTGATCCTGTCACGGCTTCTTGATGACAACTGGCGCCGGGCCATCATCTCGGAACGCGAAGACCTGGGCCGGTTCTTTGAAGGGATCGTCACCAGCCCTCTCTCACTCGTCCTCTTCGTCTCCGTGATCCTTATCTTCGTGTCGCAGACACCGCTTTGGTCCAAGGCCAAGGCCCGGATTTTCAAAGATGGAAAGGCCAAGTCATGAGCAACACACCTGACCTTAAGCTTGGTTTGATCGGCGACAACATTGCGCGCTCACGTTCGCCCTTGCTGCATCGCCTGGCCGGCATTCAGAATGGGCTGACGGTGCAATATGATCGCTTGATCCCGCAAAACATGGGAGAAGACTTTGATACCGTTTTCCAGCAATGCGCTGAACGTGCCTATCGCGGCATCAACGTGACGTATCCCTACAAGGAACGTGCCGCGACAAAGGTTCAAATCGACGACCCGCTGGTTCGCGCGATTGGCGCCGTGAACACGGTTCTTTTTGATGCGGACGGCCCCAAGGGGCAAAACACCGACTACACGGGGTTTATTTCCGCCTACCGCAAGGTCAGGGGTGGTGCGCCTTCCGGCGTGGCTTGCCTGATCGGAACCGGTGGCGTGGGGCGTGCGCTTGCCTTTGGTCTTGTGGCCCTTGGGGCAAGCGAAATCCGCCTTGTAGACAAGGACGAGGCAAAGGCGCAGGCGCTGGCTGCGGAACTTAGGGCCGTTGAAAATGCACCGAATATCGCGGTTTTCACGGATGCTATCCGTGCGGCATCCGGGGCAACTGGCCTGTTGAATGGAACGCCCGTAGGCATGGTCGGCTATGGCGGAACCCCGTTGCCAGCAAAGGCCATGGCAGGTGCGGAATGGGCATTCGATGCCGTCTACACTCCGGTTGATACGCGGTTCCTACAAGACGCCGCAGCGGAAGGTCTGAAGATCATTTCCGGCTATGAGTTGTTTTTCTATCAGGGCGTTCACGCCTGGGCGCACTTCTCAGGCTTGCCATTGGATGAAACACGGCTTCGCGCGGATTTGCTTGAGCAAGGAGAGGCCGCATGAAAACCTCGATAGCCACCGTATCAATTTCCGGCAATCTGCGGGAAAAGCTCGATGCAATCGCGAAAGTCGGGTTCGACGGGATCGAAATTTTCGAACAGGACTTTATCGCCGACACGGGCACCCCGCGTGAAATCGGCGACATGATCCGCGACCACGGGTTGGAGATCACCCTGTTCCAGCCATTTCGTGATTTCGAAGGCCTTACCGGGGATGCGCGAACGCGCGCCTTTGATCGCGCCAAGTTCAAGTTCGACACAATGGTTGAGCTGGGAACAGATCTCATTCTGGTTTGCTCGTCGGTCCATCCTGACGCTTTGGGCGGGATCGACCGCGCGGCAGATGATTTTCGCGAGCTTGGGCAGCTCGCTGCCGAACGTAATTTGCGCGTCGGCTATGAAGCGTTGGCCTGGGGGCGCCACGTCAACGATCACCGGGATGCGTGGGAAATCGTGCGGCGAGCCGATCATCCGAATATCGGGCTCATACTCGACAGCTTCCACACGCTGGCCCGCAAGGTTGACCCCAACACCACCCGCAGAATCCCCAGTGACAAGATCTTCTTTGTCCAGTTGGCGGATGCGCCGCTTATTGACATGGACTTGCTCTATTGGTCGCGACACTTCCGAAACATGCCGGGCGAGGGGGATCTGGCGGTGACCGATTTCATGCGCGCCGTGGCGGCGACCGGGTATGATGGTCCGATCAGCCTTGAAATATTCAACGATCAGTTCCGGGGCGGAAGGCCCGAAGGTCTGGCGCGCGACGGCTATCGTTCGCTGGTAGCCCTGATGGATGACGTCCGCCAATCAGAGCCGGGCATCAAGATCAAGGTGCCCGAGATACCGGACCGCATTCGTGTCGATGGCGTGGAATTCATCGAGTTTGCGACCCGTGGTGAAGACGCAGCAGCGCTGTCAAAGCTTTTGCGCACCATGGGTTTTGCGCATGTCGGCAATCATATCTCGAAGAAGGTCGCGCTTTGGCAGCAAGGGGACATACGTATCATTCTGAACCAGGAAACCACAGGTTTTGCGCATTCCGCCTATATTACCCATGGGACTGCTATCTGCGATGTTGGCCTGAAGGTCGAAAATGCCGCGGCCACTTCCGCGCGTGCGGCCGCTTTGGGTGCGGTTTCCTTCGATCAGGAGGTCGGGCCCGGAGAGCTTGAGATTCCGGCAATTCGAAGCGTCGGCGGAAGCGTCATGCATTTCGTCGACGACGAAAGCGGGCTATCGGACGTATGGTCGGTCGAGTTTACACGGGCCGATTCCGAGCCTGTGGTTGGCGCAGGCCTGCGAATGGTGGACCATGTGGCCGAGACCATGAACTACGATGAGATGCTCAGCTGGTCGCTTTTCTACACCTCGATCTTCGATATGCATCGCACGCCTGTGGTAGATGTGATCGACCCGGACGGGCTCGTGCGTAGCCAGGCCATCAAGGCAGGTGAGGGCGCCGTGCGGATCACCCTCAACGGTGCCGAAACCCATCGCACACTTGCCGGTAGCTTTTTGGCAGACAGCTTCGGAGGGGCTGTCCAGCATGTTGCATTTGCAACCGACGATATCTTTGCAACCGCCCGACAGATGATGGAGGGTGGGTTTGAACCGTTGCCGATGACAGGAAATTACTACACTGACTTGCAGGCGCGATATGGGTTGGATGCTGCCCGCGTCGAAAAGATGAAAGCCCTCAGCATCCTTTACGATGAAGACGCCGACGGGGCCTTTTATCAGTTTTACAGCAAGCCATTTGCAGGTGGGCTGTTCTTCGAAATCGTGCAGCGGATCAAGAATTATGACGGATACGGCGCACCGAACGCGCCGTTCCGAATTGCCGCTCAGAAACGACTGATGCGGCCCAAAGGGATGCCGCGCCTCTGAACGGCAGAAGGGCGGAGAACAATTTCCCCGCCCATTTGCGGCGGTCAAACAAGATCGCAACAATGCCCGCCGGGCTGTCAGGGAGTGGTTTCGTGCCGGGATGCGGTTTTCAGGATCGCTGCCTGAACCCCATCTGCCAACATCAGGTCCAGAAGGTCGGTAACAGCCTGCCGCCAGGGCGCGCTGTCGCGTAAGGGCGCCGGACAGAAACCGGGCAACCCCAGCAGGCGGGTTACGATGTCGCGCGCTGGTTCCGCCCCGTTCGAAGCCGTCAACTCTGCCTCTCGGGGGTCGCGCAGCGCGAAGGTCTCGCCCGCGTCGGTCCTGCCAAGCGTGTATCGCATCCAGGCTGCGGTGGCGAAGGCAAATGGCTCAAGCGGCAATTCCCGCTCCAACGCGTTCACGGCTGGCGCAAAGATGCGCTGCGGCATTTTCTCGGTCCCGTCCATGGCGATCTGATAGGTTTGGTGCCCGAGATGCGGGTTTCGGAAACGGTCTTCCAATTCGCGGGCGTATTCGGCGAAGTCCACGGCCGGCAAAGGATCAATCGTGGCCGCAGCCGCCACGAGATGACGCCGGACCAGCGTTGAAAGGGCCGGGTCAGCCATGACGTCGCGGACATATTCGTGCCCTGCCAGAAAGCCGGAATAGGCCAGCATGGAATGGCTGCCATTCAACATCCTGAGCTTCATATCCTCATAGGGTTTGACATCATCAACGAAGATTGCCCCCCCAGCCTCCCAGTTTGGGCGGCCCGTTGGGAAATGGTCTTCGACGACCCACTGGCGGAAGGCCTCGCACTCGATTGCGGCCTCGTCACGGTGACCGATCAGGTCTTCGGCGAGCGAAAGTGTCCCGGCACCTCGTGCGGGCGTAATGCGGTCGACCATGCTGGCGGGAAAGGCCACTTCGCCCGCAATGAAATCCACCATATCGGGTGCGGCGTGGCGGGCGAAGTCCACCAGCAATCTGCGCATCAATGGGCCGTTCTCTGGCAGGTTGTCGCAGGACAGGACCGTAAACGGTTGAACCCCGGCGGCGCGGCGCTGGCCCAGGGCCCAGACCAGCAGACCGGCAAGGCCCTGCGGGTTGTCCGGGTCAGCCAGATCGGCGGCGATCGCGGGATGGGCACGGTCGATGCCGCCGGTGGCGCGGTCAATGCCGTACCCTTTTTCGGTTACGGTGATCGACACGATCCGCGTGGCGGGCGCAACCAGCGCCTCAAGCACTGCCTGCCGGTCGGTTGTAAGGCCATAGGCCGCAGCCATTGCGCCAATCACCCGTGCGTTTGTGCCTTCGGCGCTGCGTTCGATAACTGTGTAAAGCCCATCTTGCGGGGCAAGTTCTTCAGCCGGGGTCGTACTCCTGAGGCTGACACCTGTGATGCGCCAGTCGCCGCCCGAAGCCGCCAGTGCATCGTCGGTATAGACGGCCTGGTGCGCCTTGTGGAACGCGCCAAGACCGATATGAACGATGCCGGAGCCGTGTGCGTCACGGTCATAGGCCGGGCGAAGGGCCGTATCGTGCAGGCCGTCGACTGATGTCAGGCGCTCGCTCATGCGCTCGCTCCGTACTGCAAACCAGCGATCACACCGCGCAACTCTGCCAGGCCCTTCAAACGCCCGATCGAGGGATATCCCGGTTGCGCCTTGCGGCCCAGGTCATCCAGAATGTCCTGCCCGTGATCAGGGCGGAAAGGGATCGACCAATCGGCGCGCCCGGCTTCCTTGCGGCGCGTTTCTTCGCGCAGGCAGGCGGCGATCAGCGCCACCATGTCGGTATTGCCGCCCAGATGCTCGTCTTCGAAGAAAGAGCCGCGAATAGCGTCGGTTTCGCGCCGGACATTGCGCAGATGCAAGAAGTGAACGCGCGCGCCCCAGCGATCCATCATGCCGGGCAGGTTGTTGTCGGGCCGGGCACCCAGCGAACCGGAACAGAGCGTGATGCCGTTGGCGGGTCTGTCGACGGCGTTCATAACGGCGGCGTAATGCGCCTCGGTGGACATGATCCGTGGCAATCCAAGCAGGGGTACGGGCGGATCGTCGGGGTGGCAGCACAGGCGCAAGCCCAGTTCCTCGGCGGCGGGCACCACTTCGGACAGGAAGTCCACCAGATGCTGGCGCAGCGTGTCTTCGCTGATCGCGGCGTATTCCGCGATATGCTGGCGCACATCTTCAAGTGAAAAGTTTTCTGCAGCACCAGGCAGGCCAAAGACAACGTTCTTGGCCAGTTCTGCGCGCCGGTCCTCGCTCATCATGGCAAACCGTTCTGCGGCGGCCTCGCGCAGGGCGTCGTCGAAATCCTCTTCGGCGCCCGGACGGGCAAGGATATGCAGGTCAAAGGCCGCAAAATCTGTCAGGTCAAAACGCATGCACGTCGCCCCGGACGGGCGGCGCCAGGCCAGGTCGGTGCGGGTCCAGTCGAGCACCGGCATGAAGTTGTAGCAGATCACTTCGATCCCGGCTTCGGCGAGGTTCTTGAGGCTCACCTTGTAATTGTCGATATGCGCCCGCCAGTCGCCCTGCTGTTTCTTGATATCCTCTGACACCGGCAGGCTTTCCACTACGTCCCAGTTCAGGCCCGAGGCGCTGCCGTCCTTCATCGTGCCAATCTCGCGCTGGCGCTGCGCAATCTCTTCCGGCGTCCAGACCACGCCGGTGGGCACATGGTGCAGTGCTGATACGATGCCTTCTACCCCGGCCTGCAAAGTGTCGTCGATGGACACCAGGTCCTTTGGTCCGAACCACCGCCAAGTCTGCTTCATCTGTCGATCTCCTGAGTCGCTTGCCGCTTTCTAACATCTTTCAGGATTGATTGCTAGTATGGCAGTATGGTACGAAACATGAGGAGGAGACGAATCGCGATGGCATACCGGCTTGCACCCAGTGAGACTGAGTCGAAGGAAATCGACCCGATGTCGGCCATCGCGCCGCAGATCTATGCCCGTCTGCGCGACGCCATCATCCGCAACGCCTTCCCCCCCGGCGAACGCCTGTCCGAGGCCGAGATTGCCCGCAGCTATGGCGTCAGCCGTCAACCTGTGCGCGAGGCCTTTATCAAACTGGCCAGCGAAGATTTGCTGGCAATCCTGCCGCAACGTGGCACCAGCGTGACCAAGATCGGTTATTCTGCGGTGCTCGACGCGCGCTTTTTGCGCGAAGCCATCGAAGCCGATATCGCAAAGATCCTGGCGCAATCCCCCGATCCTGCGCTGATCCGGGAATTGCGTGATCAGTTGAAAGCCCAGTCAAAAGTGGCGCGATCCGATCCGCTGGACTTCATCGGGCTGGATGAACGCTTTCACCGGACCCTGGCCGATGCTGCCGGAAAGCGCGGCGCCTGGCGCCTGATCGAGGGGCTGAAATCGCAAATGGACCGGGTGCGTTTCCTGTCGCTTGGCCATTTCCCCGTCAAGAAGCTGATTGACCAGCACACCGCCGTTGTTGATCGCATCGAGGCAGGAGACATCGCGGGGGCCAATTCGGCCATGCGCCTCCATCTGCGCGAAGTGCTGAGCGACCTGCCGCAAATCAGTGCGGCCAACCCGGAATTTTTCGACCTGTCGGACGGGGATTATCCCGATCCGGTCAATGCACCTATCCAAGGAGGAGTGGACAAATGACATTCAAGTGGAAACTGACAGCGGCCGCGGCGGCTATGGTTGCGCTGGTGGGCGGCACGGCTCAGGCGCAGGACATGACGCTGAAGCTGGGCCACCTTGCCAACGAAGACAACCCGTGGCACCTGGCCTCGGTCAAGTTTGGCGAGGAACTTTCCGCATTGACCGACGGACGCATCGCCGTCGAGGTCTTTCCCAACGAGTCGCTGGGCAAAGAGATCGACCTGATCAACGGCATGCAGCTGGGCACCGTCGACATGACCATCACCGGCGAAAGCCTGCAGAACTGGGCGCCCAAGGCTGCGCTTTTGGCGGTTCCTTATGCCTTCAAGTCCGTCGAGGATATGGACGCTTTCGCCTCGGGTGAGGCTGGGGAAGAGATCAAGCAGCAGATCATCGAAAAGGTGCAGATCCGCCCTATCGCCTATTTTGCCCGCGGTGCGCGCGACCTGACCTCGAACCGCCCGATTGCCCATCCCGATGACCTGCAAGGCCTGAAGATGCGCGTTCCGAACGTGCCGCTGTTTGTCGATGTCTGGTCGGCGCTTGGCGCAAGCCCGGGTCCGATGGCGTTCTCGGAAGTCTTTACAAGCTTGCAGAACGGCACGATCGAGGCGCAGGAAAACCCGCTGGCGCTGATCCGTTCGGCCAGCTTCTACGAGGTGCAAAGCCACGTGAACCTGACCGACCACGTGCGGTCGTGGATTTACCTGACCATCGCCGAATCCACCTGGAACCAGCTGAGCGAAGACGACCAGGCCGCCGTAATGGAGGCCGCCGCCCGCGCCCAGGCCTATGAGCGCGAGCTGTTCAACCAGAGCCTCGCTGACGACCGCGCCTTCCTTGAGGAAAAAGGCATGACCTTTGTCGAGGTCGATGCTGCCGCCTTCCAGGCCGCCGCAAAAGACGCGGTGCTGGCAAACGTCAACGACGAAATCAAGCCGATCGTCGAAGACCTGTTCTCGAACTGATCCCGCACCGCTCTCCGGCGCTGCCGCTTCCCGGCGCCGGAGACCCTTTTTCCGATTCAAGGTACCCGCCCGTGCCACGTGCCGACAGAATTATCCACTTGATCACCCGTATTGCCCAATGGGGCACCGGGCTCTCCTTTGCGCTGTTGATCGGGGCCGTGCTGTTGCAGGTCATCGGTCGGCTGACCGGTTTCGCCCCGGTTTGGACCGAGGAGCTGACCCGCTATGCGTTGCTCTTTGCCGTGGCCTTTGGGGCTGGGCTGGCGTTTCGGTCCGGCGATCTGGTGAATGTCGACGTGGTCTGCGAATATCTTCCCGGTCGATTGCCTTGGCTTTTGCGGCTGTTTTCGGCCATCGCCACGGGCGCGCTGGCGGTTTACCTGCTGCCACACGCCTGGCGTTATGTCGCCATCGGCAAGATGCAAACATCGCCCGCCCTGGGCGTGCGCATGGATGCCATCCATTTCACCGTCTTTCTGATGCTGGTCTTTCTGGCGGTTTTCGCCGCCCTCCGCGTGCTGGGAATGCTGACCGGCGCCGAAGACGGCAAGCCCGTCAAACCTGAAGAGGATCTCTGAGCCATGGACGTTGTCGTTCTGTTTTCCGTCTTCGTCGGCGGGTTGACGCTGGGAATTCCGGTGGCGATCACGCTTGGCTTGTCGTCGCTGGCCTACCTGTTGCTTGCCGGAATTCCGCCCGTGGTCATGCCACAGAAGATGTATGCCGGGATGGATGTCTTTGTCTTGCTTTCGATCCCCGGTTTCATCCTTGCCGGCAACCTGATGAACCAGGGCGGCATCACCGGCCGTATCATTCGCTTTGCCAATGCGCTGGTCGGCTGGATCAAGGGCGGATTGGGTTTGACCAACATCGCGGCCTCGATGCTGTTTGGCGGCATCACAGGCACAGCGGTGGCTGATGCCGCCTCGATCGGCGGCGTGATGATCCCCGGCATGAAAAAGGCGGGCTACCCGGCAGATTTCTCGGCGGCTGTCACCGCTGCATCCTCGACCGTGGGGCCGATCATTCCGCCCTCGGTCCCGATGATCATCGTCGGCGCGCTGTCGGGCATTTCGGTGGGCCAGATGTTTCTGGCGGGTGCCATCCCCGGAATACTGATGGGGCTGGCGATGATGGGCACGGCCTATGTGATTTCGGCCCGGCGCAACTTTCCGCGTCAGGAATGGCAGGGCGTGGGCGAAGTTGGCCGATCCTTTACGGGGGCCTTCTGGGCGCTGGCGATGACCTTTCTGATCATATACGGGCTGCTTTCGGGCCTTGCCACGCCGACCGAAACCGCCGTCGTGGCCAGCGTCTATGCCCTTATGGTCGGTGCCTTCATCTATCGCGAATTACCGTTGCACAAGATCCCCGGCATCCTTGTCGAAAGCGCGACCTCTGCTGCCGGTATCCTGGCACTGGTGGGCTTTGCCAACGTCTTTGGCTGGATCCTGGTCTCGGAACGCATCCCGCAGGCCATTGCCGACGGCGTGCTTGGTATCACTGACAACAAGTTCCTGGTGATCTTGCTGATCAACTTGCTTCTGCTTTTCGTTGGCATGTTCATGGAGACCATCGCCGCGCTGATCATCCTCTTCGTGCCTCTGCTGTCGCTGGCACAGGCGGTGGGCATCGAGCCCCTGCACTTTGCCACCTTCGCGGTGCTGAACCTGATGATCGGCCTGACCACTCCGCCGGTGGGCGTCTGCCTGTTTGTCTGCGCCGGCATCGCCCGGCTGCCGTTGATGCCGGTGGTGATCGCCATCTTGCCGTTCCTTCTGACCAATATCCTTGTGCTGCTGGCCGTCAGCTATTTCCCGCCGCTGGCGACCTGGCTGCCCTCGCTCCTGACCAACTGAGGCCCTGACATGAAAACCCGCGTCTGCCGTCTTTACGGCCAAAACGACCTTCGCATCGAAACCGAAGAGGTGGCGACACCCGGCGAGGGTCAGGTCCTGCTGGCCATTGCCAGGGGCGGTATCTGCGGATCGGACATGCATTACCTGTCGGATGGCGGCATCGGCACGATCCGCGTTCGCGAGCCGATCATCCTTGGCCACGAGGCTTCGGGCCGAGTGGTCGAAGTGGGGCCGGGCGTAACCGGCCTTGCACCGGGCGACGGGGTGGCGATCAACCCGTCGCAGGCTTGCGGCGTATGCAGCTATTGTTCCGAAGGCTTGCCAATGCATTGCCTGAACATGCGCTTTAACGGATCGGCCATGCGTCTGCCGCATGAACAGGGGCTGTTCCGCGACCGGATCGTGGTGAACGCCGCACAATGCATCAAACTGCCCAAAGACGCAGACCTGGGCGCAGTGGCCTGCGCCGAACCCTTGGCCGTGTGCCTGCACGCCCTGCGCATGGCCGGGGATATCGCGGACAAACGCGTTCTGGTCACCGGCGCCGGGCCCATCGGCATTCTCTGCGCTGCCGCTGCCGCCGAGGCGGGCGCGGCCGAAGTGGTGGTCACCGACCTGCAGGACGCGGTGCTTGAGGTGGCCCACCAAATGGGCGCCACCCGCACCATCAACGTCGCACGCGACGGTATCGAGATGGAGCGTTACGCGGACGAGAAGGGATATTTTCATATCGCCTTCGAATGCTCTGCCGCGGGTCCGGCTATCAAATCCGCCGTTGCCGCCTTGCGCCCCCGCGGCGTTCTTGTTCAGGTCGGCGTGACAGGCGACACGCCGATGCCCGTGAACATGCTGGTCGCCAAGGAAATCCGCCTGCAGGGCACGCACCGGTTCCACGAGGAATTTGCCGAAGCGGTCGCGGCCATCACTTCGGGCCGCATCGACACGCGCCCGATCGTCACCGGACGTTACAAGCTGGAAGACGCCACTGACGCATTTGAAGCGGCGGCGGACCGGTCGAAATCGGTCAAGGTTCACATTGAATTTGCCGATTGAACCGACTGCGGCTCTAATTCCGAAAGCGCATTCGCGCTGAGCATGAAATCCAGTTGAATCCAAGGGTTCCGTGTTCAACGGTTCCCCAATTGCGCAAAAAATGCGATGCTGGGTATTATTCCTGAATTCCTAAGTAAAAACGATTAAGCACAAACCTGACCGGTAATCCGGAGTCTGTGAGAGTTTTGAATGGAAACTCTGAGATACGACAAAGGGGATGGGGTTGTTTCCCCATCGCTTTTCACGACGACCAGCGGTTTTGAATTCCTGGGTCCCGACGGGCAGTTGCGGCATCGTATTCTCGCTCAGGGGCCCAAAGGGTTCAAAGTCGTGTCGGTTGTGACCACAGGCCATTCGGCGTCGTTTACCGAAGCAGATCGTACTGCCATCACCCTTCCGAAATGTGGGCATGCAGACGTGGTCGTTGACCGGCGACGCTTCTCAGTCTCGCCGGGTGACATGGTTGCGCTTGGGCCTTCGGAACGGCAAAGCCGGCTTAGCGCGGACAGTGCCGGTGAATTTTATGAAAGCTACACTGTGATTGCACCCGCCAATTGGCCGTTTGGACTTTCCGAAGATGCGCTGTATTGCGGGCCCGATACCAAGCGGCTGAAATTGATGGAACTGCTTGAGTTCTCGTTTACGTACCTTTCAAACCCCGAACGTGTCACGGACCGAACGATCCTGCTTCATGAGGCGCTTGTCGAAGATGCCCTTGTGGAAACACTGACGCCTCATGGCCCACCCAAATCAAAGGCTTCACGCGGTCACCGGTCCGAGCATTTGGCGATGTCCGCGCAACGCTTCATCGACGAAAACTATGGTGAAGCGATAACCGTGACAGAGATCGCCGTGGCACTTGGTGTTTCGCTGAAAGCGTTGCAACGCAGCTTTCGGGCGCGGCGGGGCACGACCGTTCGAAGCTATCTGACCAGGGTAAGGTTGGATGCAATGCGCCGGCATCTGGAAAAAGCGAGCCTGGAAACGACTGTGACCTCGGCCGCTCTGGAATCTGGCTTGTTTCACCTGGGACGATCAAGCGCGGCGTATTTCGATCGTTTCGGGGAACTGCCGTCCGAGACTTTGGAACGGAGCAGATTGCCCAAGCATTCATCGCGCAAGACGGGCGGATAGTCCCTGCGCAAAGCGGGTAAGTGGGCGAAAAATGGCGCGATATTCTGGTTCGCGGATGTCCGGGGTGTCTGTGGTCATATCCGGCGGCATTTGCCCCGGGCCTGCACAGGAATTGTCCGGGCCAGCCGCGATACCAATCCCGCAAATACGGTACGCCCCAATCAACACGAATGCAAAAAAACCAAATTCTCGGCGCAAAGTGGATAATGGCCTGCTCATTTCGGATAGCCGACATTTGGAATCAAATTAAAATTTTTTGAATTAGAGCAATTTGTTGGCCAGTTTCACGAGACTATTTCAACTTGTTTCCCAGTTCCAGTTTTGGCCAGCCAGCACAACGAGGGTCGAAGGATGAATATCAAGGTTGTTGCACTGATCGGCGTCGCCGGGACGATGGCGGCTTGCATTGAAAACACAAGTATCGAGGCACCCACAGCGTCGGTGACAGGTCAAGACTATGGGGGTGACGTTGTTTCCGTGTCCATCCGGCCCCGGGGTGACGGCAAACAGGTGGCGACGCTTTCAGGCGGGCTGGACTTTACCTGTACGTCGGTCTTTGACGATTTGCCCACGGCGGGCGGGTCCGAGCTTTCGACGATTACCTGCACCGACGGCACAAGCGGTTCGGCAACGCTCCGCTATGACGCGTCGGCACAGCCCACGCAATTCGTCTATAGCCGGACGGGCGGAAAAGGCGGCTCTCTCAGGTTCTGAGCAACAAGAACTTGCGGCCGCCATCAACAGGGTGCCGCGAGGGTCGCCATGCCCTGTTGATAGCGAGCGATGGCCTGACCTGCACGGCGGCGCTTCAACACGCACCCGGCACCTTCGCCAGCGAGTTGGACAGCCTGCATTGTTCGAACGGGGTCCATGGTATGGTTACGGTAAAAGGTCACAACGCCGGTTACATAGCGAGTTTCAACCTGACGCAGGGGGACCACGGCGGGGTCATCTTCGAGAAGTCCTGAAATCGAACAGTCAAATAGGAGTTGGACGTATGCCCACCAATAAATCGCCTCGGCGCTGCGGATCAGTCCTCGCATCCGCTCCGGCGCTCTTGATAGCCATGACATTCGCCGCCCCGGTTTTCGCTCAGGAAATTGAGCTGACCGAAGAAGACCGCGCCAAGCTTGAAGCCTTCAAGGCGTTTCAGGACAACATCGCCGAGTTCTTGCCGACGGTGAACAAGATCGACCCCAGCATTCTGCCGATTACCATCCCCTTCCGCGAGGTGCGCGAACATGTCATCGTTGACGTCGACTTTGGCGATGGCGTGCCCCGGCCGTTCATGTTCGACACCGGGGCACCGACCTACGTGACACCCGAGATTGCGTCCGTTCACGGCGGGGACGTCATTGTCGAGGCCGGCGCCATGGCAGCGGGCAACAAGCTTACCTGGTCGCCGCTGATGCGGATGTCCGACATTACCCTTGGCGGCAAACTTCCGGTGGCTGACCCGACCGGTGAGATCGGGTGGTCGTCCGAAGGCGCATTTTATTGCATCACGACCAACGGCCTGATCGGCGCGCCGTTGATGCGCAACGCGGTGTGGCAGGTCAACTATGGCACTCAGGAAATCACCATCGCCGCCGAGGTCGGACAACTGGATCATATTGACGGGGCCATTGCCGTGCCTTTTGGCCACAAGGAAAACTCGCCTTCTCCGACGCCTGAAATTGAACTGGGTGTTGGCGACGGCACGCTGAAGTTCCTCGTCGACACCGGCGGGGGCATACCGCTTACGATCAACACCGCCGATCTTGCATCGGTTGGCGTGACTCTCGCCGATGACGCCCCCCGCACCGGGGTTCTGGCGGGCGGCGCGGCCGGATCGTTTGAGATGCAGCTGGTGGCGCAGACCATTCCCATCCGGCTTGGCGACACGGAATTGATGGTTCCGGTCACAGTTGGCGACGGTATGGCGCCGGGCGCGAACGGCAATGTCGGTCACAGCTTTCTGAAGAACTTTGTGGTCACGTTTGACTGGTCAACCCGGATGATCCACCTTGATCCTTTGTTCGACGGCAATGCCCTGCCGCCTCTGCCCGAACCTTCGGCAGCCGCCATAGGGCTGGAAGGGAACAAGGTTCAGGTCACTTCGGTTCCAAAGGGCGGGCCTGCTGATCAGGCGGGTCTTGCGCTGGGTGAAGTGGTGACAGCGGTCAATGGCACAGACATCACCGGGATTACCCCGGATGCTTTTTGTGAACTGACAGAGGGTGAGATCGACACGATTACCACGGCATCCGGTCAGACCTATGACGCATCCAGAATACAGGGCTTTTTCGGTGACGGGCAGTAGTCATCGGTTTGCCCTGTCCTGATTGCATCAGGTCAAAGTTCGGAAAGGATGTGCGGTCGGCTCAAGCCATCGAAGATGGAATACAAGTAGGGGAAGCCATGAACGTCAGACCAAATTGGCAGATCGCTATCGGGGTATTGGTGGCGTACAACCTGATCGTATTTGCCACGTGGTACGCGACGGGCGCTGATTATACGACGCTTTCGGCCGCTGAAAACATCGCCTCCAACATCGTTCTTCCGCTGCTTCTGGGGGCGATCTTTCTGTTCGCCGTCCTGTCCTACTTCGGGTGGTGGCGACCGGTCATGCATGAAGACACGCATGGCGCCCCCAAGTGGATGATGTGGGTTCTTCTGCTCATCGCTGCCGGATTTATCGGACTGAACGTCGCGTCGACGAACTGGTCGGCCATCACGGCGACCCATCTGCTGTTTCTCGTGGCCGCAGGCGTTCTGGTCGGGTTCAACGAAGAAGCGCTGACACGCGGCATTCTTGTCGTTGGTTGCCGCGGTTCGACAAGCAACGAGGTTTATGTCTGGCTGTTCTCCTCGGTCCTGTTCGGGCTGATGCACCTGCCAAATACACTGTTCGGCATGCCGTTTGCCGGAGGTGTGGCCCAGGTGCTTTTTGCGGCCACCGCCGGAACCGGGTTTTATATCCTGCGCCGGGCAAGCGGCACTCTGCTGGTTCCGATGGCCGTGCACGGTATCTGGGATTTTGCTACATTCTCGCACGGGGCGTCCGGGGCACCGACGAATTTTGCCGCCACGCCATTCCAGTTCGCGATGTATATTGTCTCAATCGTGCTTGTTGTGATGCTCCTTCGCAAACGCAAACCCGGTTGATCCTGGCGGGTCATGTTCCGGGGCGTTCCCGTCCGCTGCAAGCCCGCGAATGCGCCCGCGCATCGGCACATGCGAAGGAAACAGGATGATTTGATATCGGCGTAGATGCCACTGGATTTTGGAGGGAATAATGCGACAACTTTTCATGACGATGCTCGCGCTTGGCTTGTTGGCCAGTCAGGCCGCAGGTCAGCCAATCCGCGAAGAACGGGTTCAGTTTGCCGCCGGAACAACCGGCACGACATTTCAGGGGCGCATTGAGGGGAGCGAAATCATCGACTACCTGCTCAGCGCCTCGGCCGGACAGACAATGCAGGTCACATTCACGCCTGACAATCCCTCGGCCTATTTCAATCTTCTGCCGGGGTCCGACCCAACCGCGTTGTTCACCGGTTCGATCGACGGCAATGCCTATGACGGCACGTTGCCGACCTCGGGTGAGTACAGGCTGCGCGTTTACCTGATGCGGAACGCCGCCCGCCGAAGCGAGGCGGCAAATTACACGATGCGCATCTCTATTGATGGCGGCGCTTTGGCGGACCCCGCACCTGATTTTGCCGACGGGTTGGCAGGCGGACCGGATTGGTGGCAGGTCGCGGGTGTGTCGGACGGCGATCTGCTCAACGTGCGGTCGGGACCGGGAACCGGAAACGCGGTCGTCGGACAACTGGCGAATGGCGATGTGGTCGCCAATCTGGGCTGCGAGATGGCGGGCGAGACGAAATGGTGCCAGATCGGCAATGCCGACCGCAATGCGATCGGGTGGGCCAGCGGCCGATACCTGCAGGAAGGATCATCACCATCCGCCAATGAGGCCAGCGGTATGGTCCCCTGCGCCATGGCGCCCAGCCAGCCCACAGGCGCCTGCACCTTCCGCGTCTCGCGCGGGTCGGGCGGCACGGCGAGCGTCTGGGTCACAATGCCTGCGGGTGATGAGCGGTATTTCGATTTCCGCGATGGCAATCTGGTCGGTACCGATCCCGGTCTGTCACACAGCCAGGAACGGCGCGGCGATCTGAACGTGATCCTTCTGGGTAACGGCGAAAGATACGAAATTCCGGATGCCGTGATCTACGGCGGCTGACCGGCGCCACCAGTTCGCAAGGGAAAATAGGGAGGGAACCAATGTCACCTGAACAGATCTTTGCCGTGGTCGCCGCGCTTGTCGCGGGCGAGCCGGATCCGTCCTTCGAGCAACTGAGGAGCGGGGGTCATGACCTTCGGTACCCGGTGACCGTCGAACCTTGCGAGTTGCCGCCGGGCACGTTGGAAGTTGAAGGACAGACCGTGCTGTGCGGCACCGTCGATGTTCCGGAAACCTATGATGCCCCGGACGGACCGCGTGTGCCTTTGGAATTTGCAATCCTGAAGGCGCGCACGCAGTCACCGGTCGCGGATCCCTTGGTCTACCTGCATGGGGGTCCGGGGGGTGGAACGCTGCAGATGCTGGGCCCGGTGGCCGAAATCTTATACGCCAATCACCGTCGCACACGTGACATCGTTACTTTCGACCAGCGCGCCGCAGCCCTGTCCGGATCGACTGTCACCTGCCATCAGAATACGGCCGAAAACCTGGTGAAACTGGTTGGCGTCACCGCAGCAAAGCTGCCGAAGGAAACACTGAACGCAATGGTCGCGCCCTGCGTTGATGAAATCCTTGCCTCAGGCGTGAACCTGAAGGCCTATAATACCGAGAACAACGCGCGGGATGTACGCGCCCTGACACAAGCCCTGGGTTATCCGACCTATAACATCTATGGCATTTCCTACGGCACCAAACTGGCCTTGGAAGTTCTGCGTACCGAACCCGATGGTGTGCGGTCGGTTGTCCTTGACGGTGTGGCTCCGCCACAAGTCCGTCTGTATGATGATCTGGTCGGCCCCTATGCGCGCACCATTGATGTTCTTGTCGAGCAATGCCGGACCGACGCAGAATGCAACACGGCCTATCCCGATCTCAAAGAGACAATTGGTGCCGCGTTTTTTGCACTTGCTGAAAACCCGATTCCTGCCGCGCGGGGTCAAGATGAAATCGGTGTCTTTCAGCTGTTCGATCTTGTCTTCAAACAGCGCAACAATTGGCAGGTCCACAAGACGATCACACCCTATTTGCCCCGTATCTTCAACGAGCTCGCAGACCGAAACAGCGCGACCTTTGACGCCGTGATTTCCGCCACGGCCCCGGATCAGGCCAAAACGCTGAGCGAAACAAGCGGCCTTACCGCGGATGAGCGCGCGCTGGTCAGGGTCGCCCTAGACGCTGCGGATGCAATGTCTGACATGGAAGAAGCTGTTGTCACGGCGATCGAGCGCTTGAAAAAGGATCTGTCCGAAGATCGCGAGGCCACCAGCATTGCCGAAGCCTTCGAGGCCCGATCAAACGCTGCGGCATCTTCGATTTCGGATCAGGACGCCTTGGCGGCGCTCTTGCGGGATTACGCACTTTTGCAAACACAGAAACCTGGCCGCGCGCCCCTTGTTCAATGGGTCTCGACGCATTTTTCTGGGGCGGACATGGATGCCTTGATCGACCTGGTTGCAGCCATGTCTGACGCCGATATCGCCCGGACCTTTGAAATTGCCGATGGCCAGGCGACAAAATATGAAACGGTTCTGGGGAGTGTCGTCAACAACCACATCTATGCCTGCCAGGAGGATGTGCCCTATAATACGGTCGAAGGGTTTCATGCGCGCGTAACCGAGCTTGCCGAGCAATACGCGTTTCTTGAGCTGTTCAGGGATAACACAAGCTTCTTTGAAAACTGCGAGGCCTTCCCAAAACATCCCCGCGACGGATTTCAAACACCGGTCAAATCCGATCTGCCGGTTCTGGCGCTGAATGGAGTTCTCGACATCCAGACGTCTTGGGAGTGGGGCGCGGTCGCCGTGGAAACCCTGACGAACGGGCAGAACCTTGTTTTCCCCGAGGCAGGGCACGGATCGATCGCGTATCAGCCATGCGCCAATGACATTTCGGTAGCATTCATCAATGACCCGGCTTCACACCTCGACACGTCCTGCATCGACAGGATCACGGTCCAGTTTGTGATGCCGGATGATCCGCTGCCGCAATGATCCACGGGGGTAACGCTCTATCAACACCGCGCGGAAACAGAGTTGGAGTTCCTTGAAAACCCGACCGGTCGACACCCTTTTCAACGGATCATCCGCCTGTTGGGCGCCGCAATTTTGTTGCTCGGTATATCCAGCGGGGTCTTGCAACCGGGGGCGGGATGTCCGGGTCCTAGCCAAAGGTTTCCAGCGCCGCGGCCAGTTCGTCGTGGTCTTTCGCATAGTGCTCCAGCGGCTGACCGGCCTGCGCGGCGTCGGCTGCTTGCCGCAAGGAGGTTACGCCCGCGCCCGGTCCCTGCGGGTGGCTCATGATGCCGCCACCGGCGCAATACAGGAAATCGGCGTTTCCAAGAAACGCCATGCTTTGACCGATTTGCCGAATGGTCTGCCCCGAGGAAAAAACGGGCAGTGCCCTGTGGCGGGTTCCCGGCAGTTCGGACTGAACGGCCCGGGCCGAGGTCATGACGACCTCATCGGTTTCGGTAAACTTGTTGGCCAGACCGTTGACATGCAGGTGATCTGCACCCGCCAGCCGCCAGATGGCCTGTTGGACCTTGTACGTCATTCCGATATCCGGCGACCGCGACATGAGCCCCCAGCCATTGCGGTGCCCATGAATGGGCAGGCGTGTCCTTTCGCGCAAGAACCGCAAGCCACTTAACCCGATCCAATTGAGCGAGACCATCGCGCAGGTTGCGCCCAGCCGCTCTAGCATTTCGGCGCGATGCGCCATTTCGTCAATCTCACCGGTGATATTGAACGCGTACATGACCTTTCGCCCGGCTTTGTCCGCGTGGCGGTTCAGGACGTCCATTGCGCCTTTTGCGCGTTCTTCCAAAGGGTTTCCGGGGCCATCGGATTGCAACTCGTCATCTTTGATGAAGTCGACGCCTGCATCGGCCAGGGTTGTCACCAGTTTTACGGTATCGTCGACGTTCAGGCCGATGCTGGGTTTGATTATGGTTCCGATCATCGGGCCGCTTGGCACGCCCATAAGGTCACGGGTCCCCGTGATGCCATGCGCAGGGCCGGGAAAAGCGGCTGCGAAGCTATCCGGAAGGGTCAGATCAATCAGGCGTATGGCTGAAATTTCCGCCAATTCGAACAGATTGCCTGCAATCGTTGCCATCAGGTTGGGCAGGGAAGGGCCAATATTGGCGACCGGCCAGCTTAGCCGAACGATGCCGCGCTCGTAGGTTGCGCTTTGCAACCGACAGGGCAGGGCAGGTGTCGTCGATCTTGAGACAATTTCGATTGCTTCAACCCGGGCGGCGGCTCTGGCTCTCAGGTCGTCTGTTTCCGATGCAAGCCGAATGAATGTGCCGGTGGATTGCTCGCCCGCGATCACCTCGGCAGCGCGGGTCAGCCCGACAGGACTTTCGATTTCGTAAGTCGCCTCGAACCGTTCGGAAATCATGCGCGTGCTCCCCCCCCGTCGCGAACCCAGCCAAAGTAATCGGGCGATCCCATCTGGCCGCCTTTCAGCGCTATTTCGAGGCCGTCCATCGGCCCTTTGGCTTTTGCCCTGCAAATCGCAGCGCCCGGAATTGTCGGTGATACAGCCGTGAGTGCATAGATATCCAACGCCTCGCAGACGCGCCCTGATGTGTCGCCGCCCGATACCGCGACCCGACGCAGCCCCATCCGGTCCACAAGCGTGCGCAGGATGCGGCCAAGGGATCGTCCGATCCTGTCATTGGCGTGATCCATATCGCCCTTGGCCGCCCTTTGGACCGCGGCAAGAGCAGGGTCGCCGGGGCCTTTGGCTGTAAAAACGATGACGGGTCGATCTTTGCCAAGCGCTTCACCTGCCTGTTCGACCGCAGCGGATTCTACGCTGTCGTCACCCCCCAAAAGGCGCGCCGCATCAAGGCGGATCGTAACAAAGCCGTTGTCTCTGGCCCATTCAATCTGAGCGGCGCTTGTGGGCGAGACAGAGCCGGAAACAACTGCGAAACGATCATCGCGGCTCAACCCGCCGATGGCGGGGGGATCGGTCACAAGGTTGGCCGCACGCAAGTGGGACACCAACGCATATTCGATGCCTTGCGACCCGGCGACCAGCCGGCTGTTCTTGCGTCCTTCCCACAATAATCTGCCGACCTCGGCCTGTTGGCCTTTAGAAATCAGGTCGATGGTCCAGATATGCGGGTTCTGCTCTAGCTTGCCTTGCGCGGTTTGGTTTTCCAGGTCTTCAAGGTCAATGCAATTTACAGGTGTTTCGGTTTGCCGGGCCAGGTGGCGCGCGACATCGGCCTCGGTCATAGGAGTGACCGGATGTCGGGCCATAACCGGATGCCTATCCAACCGGTGAACGCCATCTGCGGCAGAACAAAACAGCGTTCCGAACGCCTGATAGCGACGCATCTCGGGCGCGGCTGTGACGACGGGAACGGATGTATTGCCAAATATGTCCCGTCCGATGTCGATGGCTTTGCCGATTGATCCGACATGTGGGGCTGAATCCAGCGTCGAACAGGTTTTATAGTGAATGAGGGCAGCGCCCGTCTTGTCCAGGAACCTGAACAGACCCGGCAGCCTTTCATCCATCCACGCTGGCGGCTTTGATCGCGCAAGCGTTGCAATGCCGATCCCCGCCAGGCCTTCGGCCTCGTCCAGCGAATGAGGTTCCGAAAGATACAGGATTGATGGCAGGCCATTGAACGTCAACACTTCCATGACGGCCGCGGCACCGGTGAAGTCATCGCCAAGCCAGCCAACAAGCGGTTGTTCAAAAAAGCTGGAAGTGGCGCCGCGCATGGTATATATCACCTCATCATACCAGTTCGGTTTAGAGCGAATTTCCTGCCGGGTCAACGCATTTGGCGGCCAAATAGATTGACATTTTGTCTGCTATTTTGGATTTCGCATAAAAGGACGGACCTTGATAACCATGCCTAGCGATACACCCACGAAGCCCCAGGACAAGATCATCAGGCTCAAACTCTCGGACCAGGTGCTGGATCGTTTGCGAGAAATGATACGTAACGGTGAATTGGGGCCAGGCGACTATATGCCATCGGAACGTGTTTTGATGGAAAGATTCAGCGTCGGACGCCCGGCCGTCCGGGAGGCGTTGCAGGCGATGCACACCCAGGGACTGATTACGATCAGCCACGGGGAACGCAGCCGGGTAAACGAGTTGTCTGCCAACCTTGTTCTGAGCCAAAGCGACAAAGTGGCCAATATCCTTCTGGATGCGGTTCCCGCCAATCTTGAGCACCTCAAAGAGGCGCGGCGCATGTTTGAACTGGGCATCGTTCGGTCTGCCGCAGCCAAGGCGGCATCGAAAGATGTAATAAGGCTCAGGCAGTTGCTGGCGGATCAACAGGCGTTTCTGACCGGCCGATTGGATGTTCGTCACTTTATCGAAGCCGATATGGCGTTTCACACCGGAATCGCGGATATATTGGAAAATCCGGTGATCAGTGCGGCCTCCGGGGCCATGCTCAGGTGGCTTCAGGAATACCATGTCAATGCCCTGCATTGGTCCGGCAACGAACAACAGACGCTGGATGAACACGCAAAGATCATCGACCGGATAGAAGCAAATGACGCGGTCGGCGCTGTTGAGGAAATGCAGCGCCATCTGGATCGATCACGCGATATGTTTGCCCCGCGCCGCAGCAGTTGACGCGGCCTCGCTCGATCATTGGGTTTGATCGCTCTGGTCTGCTGGTATAATGAGTATACACCAGTTGGTTTGAGAGCGGGGCGATCGGTGGAACAGGTCAGCGCGCGGATACGCAAATACGGAACTGACGAAACCGTCCGAGGTCTTGGACGGGCAGAGATTGGCGCGCTATCATTCCTTTATTCCTCGGACGGGCTGCGTCGGATTTCCTGGAACAATGTTGAACTTGTGCGGGCGCTGGCCTGGCCCATCCGGGATGAAAACTGGGGGACCTACCCGGTCACGGTCATAAGTGAAAGCGTCTGCGAGGATGACGGCTTTGCCCTTGATCTTGCTTTTTCTGTCGGTGATGGGCGATTGCGATGTGACCTTTCAATTCGGGCCGATGCCACCGGGGTCCTGAAAGCCGACCTTGATATGACCCCTGTGAACGGGGTGTTTTCGACCAACCGGGCTGGTTTTACGGTCTTGCACCCGATCAACGGGATCGCGGGCGCGGCGCTGAATATCGTTCATTCCGATGGTGGCAGCGAACGGTCATCCTTTCCCGAACTGATACGGCCGGATCAACCCGCCAGGGACATCCGGTCCCTTTCCTATGGCGTGGATGGGCAATCTGTTGAAATTGCCTTTGAAGGTGAAACCTTTGAAATGGAGGATCAGAGAAATTGGTCCGATGCGTCTTTCAAAACCTACTGCGTCCCTCTTGAGCATCCGTTCACCTATGACATCGCGCACAGGATCCGGCAAACTGTAACGGTCCGAGTGGCTGGAAAGCCGACCGGACAAAATGCTGGCGCAAGCAGGCCGGTCCTTGCGTTCGAAACGACACCAGGCGTTGCGCCCGACATAGGGGTCGCGCTTGAAACCGGGTGGCTGCCATCTCGTGACGTTCCGGAAATTCCGGGGTCCTTTTGCGTTTTGCGCACGGCGCCGGGTTCTGCGGACACCGCCTTACTTGCCGAATATGCGTCGCGTTTTTCTTCGTTCGATTTGGAGATCAGGCTACCCAATGACGGGGTGGTCGAGGATGGCCTGCGTGCCACGGCCAAAGTTCTGTCTGCACAAGGCCTGGTTCCCGCACGCGTAATAGCCCTGCCGGACAGCTATCTTGATAGCCATCAGCCGGTCGGGCCCTGGCCGGATGGTCCAACGCCCAACGATGTCCTGGCCCGGGTGCGTGACATTTTTCCCGCGTCGTCGGTCGGTGGCGGAATGTTGACCAATTTTACCGAATTGAACCGATGCCGCCCCGACCCGTCTCAGTGTGACTTTGTCACCCACGGGCTTACGGCGATTGTTCATGCCAGCGACGACCTGTCGGTGTTGGAAACGCTCGAGACCTTGCCGCATATCTTTGCAAGTGCGGCGGTATTGGCGGACGGGTTGCCATATCGGCTGGGGCTGTGTGCGATCGGCATGCGGTCAAATCCGTATGGGGCTGCGGTTGCAGAAAACCCCGACCAGGTCAGGCGTACGATGGCCCGGGTCGAGCCGCGCCATCGCGGGGTGTTTGGGGCCTGTTTCGCCGTCGGACTCTTGGCTGCGACACAAGGGACGTCGGTCCGGTCGCTGTGCCTGGGCGCACCCGTTGGGCCTTTTGGTCTTGTTTACGATCCGATGGGCCACCCGCAAGTTGGCTATGATGGTTCTGGTCGCGTCGTCTATCCCATCTACCATGTTGCCCGAGAGGCCGCGGCGATGGCGCGAAGCAGGCGTCTGACACTGAAAGCGTTGCCGGACGGCATCATTGGCTATGGCGTCGAGACCGAGGATCGCAGGCGCTTGATGATTGCCAATATCGGCGATCAAGCCTGCGACCTTAAGCTGCCCGGCCCAGGTCATGCACTTTGCCTGGACGTCGAGAGCTTTGATGCGGCCACCAGGAACGCGGATTGGCTGGTCATGGCGGACAGGGTTCATACCGTGGCGCTCGACCTGCCACCGCTGTCGATCTCTTTCGTCGATCTACCGCGGTGACTTTTCCCGTTCCGCCCATTCCGTCGCGGGCAGCAGGGCAGAGGATCCAGGCGCTGATCTGGTCGCAAAGCGCCCGATCCGCGATGAATGCCCGCGCCGGACGCTGCCAACGCCCGCCGAAACCGCAGGTTGTGCATGTTTAGGGCGCCTCAGGATCCGGCTTCTTGTGTCAGCGCGACCCGGGCCTGCAGACGGCTTTGGGCCTGGTCGATGACCACAGCGGTAACGATGACAAGCCCCTTGATCACCATTTGCCAGAAAGACGACACACCCATCATGATCAAACCGTCTGACAGGATGCCGATGACGAATGCGCCGATGATCGTGCCCATGATGCGGCCGCGCCCTCCGGACATGGACGTCCCGCCCAGAACTGCTGCTGCAATGGCGTTCAGCTCAAAGAACTCACCAGTTGCAGGATGCGCGGCCTTCAGCTGTGACGCGATGATCAACCCGACCAAAGCGGCCATCAGACCCGAGAACATATAGACGAACATTTTTACCCGCCGCACCCGAACCCCGGACAGCGCCGCGCCTCTTTCGTTGCCGCCCGTGGCATAGATATGCCGCCCCAGCGGTGTCCGCCGTGCAATATAGACCGAGGCGAGCGTGACGATGATCAACATCCAGATCATGACCGGGATGCCCAGGAACGAACCCGCCCCGATCAGGGGAAAGCTGGCCGATCCGTATTCAGCAGAGCCATTGAGGTTGGGGAACGTGCGCCCGCCCGACATCAGCAATGCCGCGCCGCGGGCCATGTAAAGCATCCCGAGTGTTGCGATAAAGGGGGCGACGTTCAACCGCGTGATCAGTATTCCGTTGATCCATCCGACAAACACGCCGACAAAACAGACCATCACCATGATCTCAACAGTGTTGAACTGAATAGACCAGCCAAAACCTGGATCGATTCCGTTCAACACAAGGTAACCGGCAATCATGCTGGTCAGCCCGACAACAGAGCCAACCGACAGATCAATGCCCCCGGTAATGATGACAAACGTCATGCCGATTGCCAAAAACGCGTTGATTGCCACATGTTTGGAAATAAGCACCGCATTTGCAACGCTAAGAAAGTTTGGGGCCGCAAAGGCAAAATACGTGAACACAAGGATCAGCGCGACAAAGGTTCGTGCCTTTAGCAGCAACAATAACCAGTTGATATTCGCGCTTGGGCTGTGGGCGGTCGTCGTGGTCATGCGGCGGATCCCTCTACGGAAGACGTTCCCGGTGACGCGGCAGCAACGACCTGCGCGACCGGGGTGGATTTATCAAAAACGCCGGTGATACGGCCATCGGCCATAACGATGATGCGATCGCTCAGGGCCATCGCTTCTTCGATTTCCGACGTGGCAAAAACGATGCCGATGCCTTGTGCCGACAACTCGCGCATCACGCGGTAGATTTCGGCCTTGGCGCCGACATCAATGCCGCGTGACGGTTCATCCAGAAGCAGGACACTGGGTTTGGTCATCAAGGCCTTGCCAATTGCGACTTTCTGCTGGTTGCCCCCGGACAGGGACGAAACAGGGTTCTCAGCACTTGCAACCTTGATCGTCAGGCGCGAGATGAACTCGGCTGCGCGCTGCGCCTCGCGCGACAGGCTGAGATGCATAAACCGGGTGAATTCTTTCAATGACGACAGGGTCAGGTTTTCACGAATGGCCATCATCTGGATCAGACCGTCGACTTTGCGGTCCTCGGGGACCAGGGCAATGCCATGCGAAATTCGGTCAGCGATGCTGGTGCTGCGCAGCTCTTCGCCCTTGATGAAATAATGCCCCTGGGCTTCGGGGTGGCGGCCGATGATACATTCCAGCAACTCGGTACGCCCCGCCCCCATCAACCCGTAGATCCCCAGGATTTCGCCCGCATTTGCGCTGAACGAGACGTGATCGACGCTGTATCCGCCGCCCATCTTGGCCAGTGCGACGTCTTCGGCGCGAAACACCTCATCGCCGATCTGGTGGGCGATGGGGGCCGCAAAATCCTTGGCCTCTCCTCCGATCATCGCCTCGACGATCCAGGGGACATCAACGCCGTCCATGCTGCGGGTTCCGGTCACTTCGCCATCGCGCAAGACGGTGATGTAGTCGCCGATCCGGATCAGCTCTTCCAGCCG
The DNA here is from genome assembly GCA_030427405.1 of Alphaproteobacteria bacterium. Lineage (GTDB taxonomy): Bacteria > Pseudomonadota > Alphaproteobacteria > Rhodobacterales > Rhodobacteraceae > Ruegeria. The sequence goes on from JAUHXK010000010.1 coordinate 51,267, forward strand.
GTGCGAGATGTAGACGATGCCGACACCTTGCGACCTGAGTTCGGCTATGACGCGGAACAGAACCTCGACTTCGACGGCTGACAGGGCCGAGGTGGGTTCGTCGAGGATCAGTATTTTTGCGTCCTGCGCCAGCGCCTTTGCGATTTCGACGACTTGCTGCTGGCCCAGACGCAAGAACCCAAGGGGCGTGTCCGGATCGATGTCCTGTTCAAGGCGGGTCAGGATATCGCGGCTTCTGGTCGCCTGGTCGCGCATATCTATGTGCAGACCCAGTCGTGTCGGCTCGCGCCCGATAAAGATGTTCTCGCTGACCGAGAGGTCGGGGAACAGGTTCAGCTCTTGAAACACGATGCCGATTCCGGCGCGAACGGCGTCGTCCTTGTTGCGAAACTGCACGGGGGTGCCATCAACGGCAATCTCACCCTCGGTCAGGGTTTCGACGCCCGAGATGACTTTCATCAACGTCGATTTGCCCGCTCCGTTTTCGCCCACCAATACGTTGACCGCACCCATTCGGATGTCGAAGTTCACGTTCTTGAGCGCGCGGGTGCCCGGATAGACCTTGACCGCATTGCGGATGGTCAGACCGATAGGGTGTTTGCCGGTCATTGTGAGAACCGCACGTCTATCGGGGTTACGATCAGGGGGTCATCGGCGGATTTCAACGGCGTCACACCGATGAAGTCGACGGAGGACCCGATGACATCCGTTTCGGGCACAACCAGTTCACCGGTGACTTTGTCGTTCAGCGCTCGTGCCAGCTTGGCGAATTCGATCTGGTCGCGGAATTCGTCGAAGTCATAAAATGGCGCTGCGTCGCGAAGGGCCGTGCCACGAACGACCGGGCCCAATTGCAGGGTAACGTCAGCCTGGCCATCGCCATTGACGTCAACAGAAACCGTTCGCGCGCGGGATTCAAGATTGGCCTCGATGACCTGGCCCTGGCCAGAGACCGGGAAATTCCACGCTGACCCTTGCCCGGACCCGCGATTGGCATGCTCGGCACCAGCCGATGCAATGTCCCTGGCGATCTCGGATCGCAATACATCGACGGGCAGAGCCTTGCTTGTGATCAAAGGGGTCAACCTGGTGTCAAAGGTTTCGTCAATCCGTGCCTGATTTCGCGCATCGTCGCCGTCAGGACCATTGGGGATTGTCGCTGTGTCCTTGTCCTCGTCGAACACGATCTTGCAACCTGATAAGGTCAGGCCGGCAATCAGCAGCGTGACGAGCGACAGCAATCTGGTCATCGGGTTCCACTTTTTCTGAATGGGGTTTTTTGCGCGCAGCCGGTCATTGGCTGCGCGCAGCGAATACGCCGCTGCACTTATTTCAGCGCAAAAGTCTCCAGCGATGATGCATTGGCGCCGTTGATCAGCACACAGTCCATCAACTGTTTTTCATCCAACCCGGTCGATCCGGTTTTCAGGTACTGGTCCGCCTGCGATACGGCAAGCTGCGCCTGCTGGTAAGCCGGTTGCAATACCGTCGCCTTGATACCGCCCCCAAGGATCGAATCGCGCACGTCATTCGAGCCGTCAAAGCCAACGACGATGACGTCCGTCCTGCCGGCAGCTTCCAGCGCGGCCCATGCACCCATGGCCATCGTGTCATTGCCCGAAATCACACCTTTGATATCGGGGTTTGCCTGCAGGATAGATTCCATGACCGAGAACGCCTCGGTCTGGGACCAGTTCGCCGTCTGCTGCGCGACCATTTTCAGGTCGGGAAACTGATCAATGACGTCATGGTAACCCTGGCTGCGAATTCCGGCATTGGTGTCGGATTCCTTACCCAGAAGTTCGACATAGTTTCCGGCTTCGCCCATCAGGCTGACGAATTCTTCGGCGCCAAGCTGCGCACCCTGGTAATTGTTCGAAACGATCTGGCTGACGGCGACGCCCGTCGCGGTGATTTCGCGGTCGATCAGGAAAGACGGGATGCCCGCATCCTTGGCTTTTTGAACCGCCGCAACCGAGGCATCCGCACCGGCATTGTCCAGAATGATTGCGCTGGCACCGGCCGCAATCACCGTATCAAAAAGTTCGGATTGCTTGTTGGCGTCATCATCATGCACCAGAACCATGGTGTCATATCCCAGCGCCTCGGCCTGGGCTTTTGCACCGTCGGCTTCGGCTTTGAAGAACGGGTTGTCGTGGCTGGGCGTTATAATCGCGATTGTATCCGCAAGCAGCGCCGCGGGTGCCACGGCCATGGCCAGTGCGGCACCCAGTAGATGTTTTGTCAGTTTCATGGTTTTCCTCCCAATTCGGCCTTCAATTCTCTAAGGTTCTGTCTGCCCTGCGGTTTGAGACCGCGCTTCTTTGGCGCGGTTTTGGTTATAAATCCTTGGTTTTGATCACCTCTCGCTGCGCGGCAGAGCGGTATGCGGCTTCGACAAGCGCAAGCGTTCTGAGGTTGTCCGCGCCAGACGTTTCGGGGGACTTGCCCGTGTTCAGGCAGTCCACAAAGTGGCTTTGGATGGTGCGAACGCTTTCCTGAATATTGTGCCAGGGGCGTTCGGCCCAGCTCAGCAGTTCCGGCGAGACATCGCGCCGTTCAACCGACCCGTTCGCGTGGATCTCTAACTTGTATCCGGCCTTCAGGTACAAGGAGCCGTTGTCGCCATCGATTTCAAGCAAAGTTTCCGGGAAGGTTTCCGGCACGCGCTGCGTTGCATATGAACAGTCCACGACGCTGGCCATGCCGGTGTCATGAGTAAGCAGGATCGTGGCGACGTCCTCGCCTTTGATATTTGGATTGATCCTGTTGGTGTGTGCCGCGACGGTGGTCACATCGCCCATCAGCGCACGCACGATGTCCAGGACATGAATGCCCAGGTCTTCGATGATAAAGCGCTGCCCCTCGGCCAGGTATGGTTGGCCCGAGAATACGTCATAGCCTGACCGAAAGCTGGCGCGGCAGAAAAACGGCGATCCGATTCTGTCGCTGCGAAGCGTGTCGATCACGGCCCGAACCGGCGCTTGCCACCGGAAATTTTCGTGCACCATGAGCGTCTTTCCCGCACCTTCGGCGGCCTGGACCATGGCCCGCGCGTCATCGAGGTTTTCAGCAAACGGTTTTTGGCAGATGACGTGAACCTGCCTGGACAAGGCAAGCTCGACCAAGGCCCGGTGGCTGGGTGCGGTGGTGATGATGTCGACGAAATCCAGTTCGACACTGTCCAGCATCCTGGCGGCATCGTCGAACCGTCCGCCGATGCCGAACTGGTCGCCCATTCTGGTCAGTTGATCGGGGTTGGTATCGCATAGGGCGACGATTTCCGCACCGTCGACCATGTTCCAGCCGTTCAGATGGTTCGCGGCAAAGAACCCTGCGCCGATGATCCCCCCCTTCAGCATGGGTCAGGTGATCCGCTCGATGCTTGCCGCGATTTCGTCGGGTTCGAAAACACGGCGCCAGTCGTCCCGCATCAACATCGGCTTGCCGAATTCAATGGCCTTGTAACAGGCATCTGAAAAGACCCCATCGATATGGCCAAATGTGACCGCGGCCAGAATGTTCATGTGACCCAGCAGGAAATCGCGGGCGGCCTCTTCGGGCACGCCACGGGCCACCACTTCGTCCATGGCCTCTTTCATCGCAAGCAACAAGGATGCGCACACCGTTTCGCTCAGGCCCGGTTCAAGCAGGGCCATCTGATCCACCGTGACACGATGCGAGCGGATGACGGGGGCGTAAATCGCTTTTCCGACTTTCTCACCAAGCGCGTAATGTTCTTCGGGGCCTTGCATCAAGGCATTCACGATACCTTGTTTCGCCGCGATGCCGCCAAATCGGTCATCGCGTCCTTCCGGAGTGGTTTCGTCATTGAAGATGGGCGGGTGGCAGGGATGTGTCACGAAATAGGTGACGTCATCGCGTTTGGGCAGATGCCCGGCAAAGGGGCCCGCCGCGTCCAGGCAAATGATGATGGCACCAGGTTCGACCATGTCGATAATGGCGTGCGACACGGGCTTTATCGCCGTATCTGGAACTGCCAGCAGGACCACCTCGGCACCCCGAAGCGCGTCTTCGGCCGGAACGCAGTCTTTGCCAATTTCGTCCTTCAGGCGTTTCTGCGCCTGTTCCGAAACCTCAACATGCGCGACGTCAAAATCAGTACTCAGCAGATTCCGCGCGCTGCGTACGCCCATTTTTCCGCCGGCACCAAAGAGGGCAATCTTGGTCAATTGATTCACTCCACTAGACTGGTATGATGACTACAGGTGTTTACCTGTTCCCGTCAATATGGAATCCCGGGGCAGGGCCCAGATGGCCGAAATACCCGCCTTTTGCCGGGCCAAACGCTTGGGCCAGTGCGTATTCGCCATGTGGTTATGTGCGCAGGATTGGCGGCGACCGCGCTGTGCCTGACCGATCAGGCAAACCCCGTGGCCGGGTTTGCAAACGGGACCGGCCGGCAAAAAATCGTGGTTGTGGAAACGCCTGGTTTGGCCGGTCTTGACCAGACAAGGCAAAGCACCCCGCTTTTACGGCCGCCAATTTACGTCGTTGCCACAATCCAATCGGGGCGAATCCCGCATTTTGCGACGAAAGGTTCGATATCATGGCCCCGAAACAGGCCGTGATCCGTGACGAGAATTGTACGGATCCCAGCAGCAGCGCCGCCCAGAACGTCGGTGTGCAGCGTATCGCCCACCATGGCGATGCGATGAAGGGGAATACCTGCCAGCCGGTCGAGCGCTGCCGTGAAGGCGTTGCCATAGGGCTTGCCGTAGAAAGTTGCCTTGGCACCCGCATGCGCGATGATGGTATGCGCAATCAGACCCGGCTCCAACGACAGGCCTCCCTCGCGGGGGGCAACCAAATCCGGGTTGGCGACGACAAGCGGTCTTGGGTTGTCGTTGAGAGCCTGGGCCAAAACGGCGCCGTCCGGGGCGTTCCAGCGGGCCGAAGACAACAGTAAAAACCCGCCGGCGGTGTGCAGCAGGTCGGGTTCGTCCGCCAAATGGACAATGGGCACCGATGCGGGCGCATCGTTGAAGTCATCGCCTTGCGCAGCCACAGCCGCCCAGACCTTGGAAGGCGGCAATTGGGGAAGGTTGGCAAATGCGACATCCCGGCTTGAGACGACTTCGGACCGGTCAAAGTCAAAGCCAAGCCTATGGTATTTCGCGAGGATTTCGCTTTTCGAATAGCTTGCCGCGTTGGTGAGGACGATCAGCCGTTTCCCCGCGGCGCGCAGGTCCGCCATGCGATCGACCGCACCGTCGATGGCGGTTTCGCCTCTGTTCAGAACGCCGAAAGCATCCAGTATGTAGGCGTCAAAATCATCGGTGGTGTCGCTCAGGTCGTGCCCGGACCGAGAGCTTTGCGGGAACTCTGCCCTGGGCAAAGTGGCCCGGATGCTTTCATATCGTTGAAAGGCAGAGTGCGTATCCATCATCGAGGCGGGTCTTTCGAAAAAAGCGTGGCGGCCAGCATTTGCGGGCCGCCAACAACCTTACAGGATCTTCTTGCGCAGGTAGGATGAGACCACTTCGCCCAGCACCACCAGTGCAAGGATGGTGATCAGCACCATGGACACTTCGGGCCAGTTGAACGTGTCGATGGCCCCCTGCAGGATCATGCCGATGCCACCAGCGCCAACAAGGCCCAACACCGTGGATTCACGCAGGTTGATATCCCAGCGCAGAATGGAGACGGCGAAAAAGGCGGGTAAAACCTGTGGCACGATGGCATAAAGCACAATCTTGAAGCGCGACGCGCCGCAGGCCTCAAGCGCCTCGACCGGTCGCTGGTCAATCTCTTCGATTGCCTCGCCAAGCAGCTTGCCCAGAAATCCGATAGAGCGGAACATGATGGCCACGATGCCCGCGACGATCCCGGGACCAAAGATGGCTACGAACAAAAGCGCCCAGATTATGGTGTTGACCGACCGGGACGACACCAGGATGAACCGGCCGATCCAGAGGGTCACCGCGTTTGGCGTCGTGTTCTGCGCCGAGATATAGGCGACCGGCAGCGAGACCACGACGGCAAACATCGTGGCCAGGGTGGCGATGTTCACGGTTTGCCAGATGGCTTCGAGGATCGAGGGAAGGTTGCTGGGATCGGGCGGCATCATGCGCCCAAAGAGATCGCCCATTTGCGATGGTGCGTCCCAGACCCATTCCCAGATGACATCGATACTGGACAGGGCCCAGGCCACGACCAGAAAGACAAGCATCATGCTGCCATATCGCATCAGGCGTTGGCGCAGGGTGAAGCGAGACCAGTGATCAAGTGTTTGGTGCAAGGGTTGAGCGTTCATCATGCAATCCGTTTCCTGATAAACCCGCTGACGGCCTCGGAAACGAGGATGACACCGACGATGACCATTGTGATGGCCAGCGCAAAGTCATAATCGTATCGGCCAAAGGCGTTGGCCAGGGTGGCCCCGATTCCGCCCGCGCCGACAATGCCCACCACGGCCGAGGCGCGCAGGTTGCTGTCCAGCTGGTAGATACCCAGCCCGACGAGCCTTGGCATGATCTGCGGAAAGACGGCATAGGCAAGTGTCGGGATGAACCCCGCCCCGACCGAGCGCATGGCCTCGACTTGGCCAAAGTCGATTTCTTCGATCCGTTCGGCCAACAGCTTGGCAACAAAACCGACCGAGTAGACGACCAGCGTCAGCGCGCCCGCAAAGGGGCCAAAGCCTACGGCCTTTACAAAGATGATGGCGACAATCACCGGATGAAAGCTGCGGGCCACGATGATGATGCCACGACCCAGGAAATAAACCGGTTTGACCGAGATGTTGCGTGCCGCCATGAAGGCCAGCGGAACAGACAGGGCAATCCCCCCCACGGTTGCGAGGATTGCAATCTTCAGGCTTTCCAGGAAACCGTCGATCAGCAAGCCTGAGCGTTCGAAATTGGGGGGGAATGCGCCGCTGAAGATCCGCTGTGCGCGGCGCATCCCGTCCGAAACACGATCCCAGTCAATCGGCAGGGTCGCAAGGGTCAGAACGACATAGATGGCAACTGCGGCATACAACCCGTAGCGCAGGGCCGGACTCTTGATAAAGGGCGGTTTGTGCCAGGTGTCTTTGACTGCGTTCATGCGACCGCCCCGACTTCGGCGCGATCCATGGCGGGAACCCCGGCATAGATTTCGTCCATTTCAGCTTTTTCCAGCTTGCCAGGCTTGTCGTCAAAGATGATCCGCCCATAGCGCATGCCGACAATGCGGTCGCTATATTCCTTGGCTTCGGTGACGTTGTGGATATTGATGATCACCGGCAGCTTCAGCTCGGATGCCAGATCGCGCAACAGCGACATGATCTGCTCGGATGTCTTGGGGTCCAGCGACGCCGTGGGTTCATCCGCCAAAAGGATCTCCGGGCGTTGCATCAGCGCACGCACCACGCCGACGCGCTGGCGTTCCCCACCCGAAAGCTCGTCCGCGCGGCGGTCTGCGTAATGCGCGATGCCGACACGCTCCATCAACTCGTATGCGTGGCGAATGTCCTCGCGCGGATAGCGACGGGTCAGCGCCGCCCAGGTCGAGATGTAACCCAACCGGCCCGACTGAACGTTTTCCATCACGGTCAGGCGGTCGATCAGGTTGAAGCTTTGGAAAACCATGCCAATACGGCGGCGCGCGTTGCGCAGTTCGCGGCGGTGCAATGCCGTGAATTCAGTGCCGTTCAGATCGACCGAGCCCGAAGTCGGCTCGACCAGCCGATTGATACAGCGCAGAAGCGTGCTTTTGCCCGCCCCGGAAGAGCCTATAACAGAAGTCAGCTGATCGCCCTCAACAGTCAGATCAAGCTCTTTGAGCACCGGATCACCGGATCCGTAGCGTTTTGTCAGTTTGGTGATTTTTAGCATGGGGTCTCTCGGACAAAGCGTGGCCTTGCCTGTTGCGGCTTGCCCGTGGCGAGCAAGGGCGCAAGGCCTAAAAAGGACCCGGACAGCGCGGGAACGCTGACCGGGTTGGTTTGGGCACAGGTTACTTCCCGGCGAGGCCTTGGGGCGTATATTCCACACCGTTTGACTTTTGGATCTGACGGATGACCGCCCACTGATCCTTGTAGGTGATGGGAATGAACTTGCTGACACCTGCGAATTCGTCGCCCAGCTTGGTGCCGGAGAATTCAAAGGTAAAGAAGGCCTCCTTGATCTTTTCGACCAGAGCCGGATCAAGATTGTGGGCCACGTTGAATGACGTGGTCGGGAATGGGTCGCTTTCCCAGATCATGCGTACGTCGCTGGCGTCATAAAGGCCACGTTCCGCCATGCGCTCGACCACTTCAGAGGCAACGGGAGCCGCGTCATAATCGCCGGCCACAACGCCCAGCATGGACTGGTCATGCGAGCCGGAATACGTCACTTCGTAGTCCTTGTCAGGCTCGACACCCAAGGTCGGGAACAACGCGCGCGGAGCCTGGTTGCCTGAGTTGGACGTGGGCGACGTGTGCGCGACGCGGCGACCAGCCAGGTCCTTGACTTCCTTGATGTCGCTGTCGGCCTGGGTGAAAACCTGCAGTTTATAGCCGAACTGGCCGTCCTCGGCGCCCATGATGGCAAAGGGCACGGCGCCAGCCAAGTTTACCGCAAACGGGGTTGGACCGGTGGAAAATCCCGCAACGTGCAACCGGCCCGAGCGCATGGCTTCCACTTCGGCCGAGTTGGATTGTACCGCGAAGAACTGGACGTCTTTGCCGGTTACCTCTTCCATATGCGCGATGAAGGGCGCCCAGATATCTGCGTAAACGGCTGGGTCTTCCACAGGGGTGTACGCAAAGACCAGCGTATCGGGGTTGCGCAGCTCTGCCGGGTCGGTCGGCGTGTCTGCAACTAGGTCGCCATTGGCGTCACAATACAGCTCGTCAAGTGCGCCACGGTTGGCGCAGTCTTCGGCGACGGCGGCAAATGCGCTCGTCGACAGGATGCCCAGAGCCGTTGCGGCTCGGGTGAAAAATGTTGTCATGGTATCCTCCCTTGAAACGCTTGCCCTTTTTGAATTTACCAAAAGGCAATGCGCTGACCCGACCACGATAGGTAAGTGCTGCGCGCCGAGGCGAGGGCCGTTCTGTTAACGAAACAGATGGAAAGCCAGATAAGTGTTAACAATGTTACAGAGCTGGTCCAGAAGGCTCGCGTTCTGGCATGATCAGCGGCACAAGCGTAAATATCGGCGTTTGGTGGGTTATTGATGCCGCTGGAAGTCAGGGAAGAGGTTGCATGCAAACAGGCAAAGCCGAGCCGCTCATCGCTATTGTGGATGACGATGAGAATGTGCGCGAAACCCTTTCTGCCTTGATGCGCGAAAGCGGGTTTGATGCCGTGTGCTGCCCCAACATCGCTTCTTTTGTGGCGCTTGGCGATCCGCCACCGGTGGATTTGGCGCTTGTCGATCTGCGCCTGCGCGGCGAGTCCGGCCTGACGCTGGCGATACACATTCGCGAGCGTTATGAGATTCCGATTGTGATGTTGACCGGTGTGGGGGATGAAATCGACAAGATCATAGGGTTGGAAACCGGAGCGGATGACTATCTGATCAAGCCCTTCAATCCGCGCGAACTGGTTGCGCGCATTCGGGCGGTTCTGCGGCGGTACGGGCATGGTGTTGCCAGGTCCGGGGCGCCGTCGGGGCAGTGGATTGTCTTCGGCACGAACCGCATTGACGTTCAGACCCGTCGCCTGCTTGATGCCGATGGCGCCGAGATCCCGCTGACCAATGCCGAGTACCGGCTTTTGGAATATTTTGCCAGAAACCCCAACCGGGTCATTCCGCGGCCGGAACTGTTAGAGGAATTGGGGTCCGACATGCAGCGTTATGTGGACCGCACGATTGACGTGCTGATCCTGCGGTTGCGCCGCAAGATCGAACCTGTCCCCTCCAAGCCGGTGCATCTGCAAACGCGCCGGGGACAGGGGTATTTCTTTTACCTGAGCCCGGCAGGTCAGTAATGCCGGCGGTTTCGAACCTGAGTGTCCGGTTTCGCCTTTCGGCGGCAATCGCGGTCCTGTTCGGGCTGATCGTACTGGTCAGCCTGATTGGCATGCTGGTGCTGGCCCGAACCGAGCTGTGGATGAACGTGTTGCACAAGGATACACTGGCAGAAGTGTCCGATGCGTTGGATTTGTCGAGGGAATCCGCCGACCTTGCAACCTCGGCGCCTTTTCTTCACGCGCTCTTCCCCCCGTTTCAGTTGGAACAGGAACGGGAAAAGGTGCTAGGCAACCTGGACCGGCTCGCGGCGCTTTCGGCGGGCGACCAAGAGCTGGATTTGCCGGTTGCCCGTCTCCGCTTTGCCATCGACGACCTGACCGCGGCCCTGGCACCGCAGGCTGCCCGGCAGCTTGAATTGGACGCTATTGACCGCGACATGGTACGGTTGAACCAGCGGTTACGACGCCTGGCCGGGGACGTGGCCCTGTCCTTGGACGAGCGCGAGGTCTGGTCCGGGTTACAGCAACTTACCGAAAGCGCGATCGGGGCAGGGCGGGCGAATGCGCTGATAGAGCTGGGGGAATTCAGCCGCCGGTACGCCAAGCAACGCGATGCGTTGTTGCCGCGGCTTTTGCCGCCTCATGTCGAGACCCTGGCCGAGATAGAGCAGGCGAAATCGCGCAGCGAAAACCTGTTCGTTCTCAAACATCGAAATCTTGCGGCGCAATTGGATGCGGAAAATGCCTTGTTTCGCATCCGTCAGGAGGCCAGCCGCGTCAGCACCTTTGCCGAGGCAAAGGTGGCGCAGGCCGAAATGCGTCTTTCGCAGGCGCGCGCCGAGACATCCAGCAACCTTGAATTCGCCAAGAACGCATTCCTGGCCCTGACCGCAGCAAGCCTGCTGGTGGCGATTACCTCGTCGCTTTATGTGTCGCGCTACGTGGCGCGCAACCTGCAACTTATTGCGGCGGCAATGCGCAGGCTTGCCGCCGGGAACCACCGGACCGATCTGCCTCGTGGGCCAGTGTCAGAGGACGAGATCGGGCAGCTTTACGCCGCCTTTCACGTGTTTCGCGAGAGCGCCCGCAAACTGGAACGCAGAACCCGGCAGATTGGCCATCAGAACGCGCTGTTTTCACGCGTGTTTCGCAACATCAAGGATGGTGTCGCGATTGCCTCGGCCAATGGCTGGATCGAAGCGGAAAACGACAATCTGCGGCAGCTTCTGAGGCTGCACCCCGCGGAAGAGGGCGCGCGCGCGCGGGTTCAGGACCTGATAGCGCAATCCAGATTCTCGCGCCGGACCTCGGCCAGTGAACATGGTGGGTTTGAAGAATATGCCGACCCAGCGGGCAATGTTCTAGAACTGCGACGCTCGCCCTTGCCAAACGGAGAGGAAGTCTGGCTTTTGTCAGAAACCACCGAGCGGAAAAAGGTCGAACACCGGCTTGAAGAAATTCGGCGGGTCGAGGCGCTGGGGAAGGTTTCGGGTGAGGTCGCCCATGATTTCGGCAATATCCTGTCGAGCATCTCAGGCAATTTGCACCTGCTCGAAGGCGCGGATGCCGATAAGGCCCGACATCTTCACACGCGCATAAGATCCGCGCTGGACCTGGGTGTTTCCTTGATCGAAAGACTGTTGGCCTTTGCCCGCAAGCAGCATCTGGAACCGCAGGTAACCGATATCGGAATGCTGGTCGAGGGCATGGCCGACCTGTTGGAAATTGCAGTGCCAAGCGCGGTGTCGATGACGTTTGACGTGCCAACCGAGCCCGTTCTGGTGAAGGTCGATCCGGGTCAGCTGGAAAGCGCCGTGCTGAACCTCTGTGTCAATGCCGGGCAGGCAATCGGCGGTGCGGGGTGTATCGATGTGGTGGTAACCGGTGGGGATGAGGCGACCCTGTCGGTTCGTGACAATGGATCAGGTATGTCCCCCGAGGTGCTGCGCCACGCGACCGAGCCTTTCTACTCGAACCGGGATGACGGCAGCGGGACGGGGCTGGGCCTGTCCATGGTTGATGGCTTTGTTCATCAATCCGGTGGGCGTCTCACCCTCAGCTCCCGGACAGAACAACCGAACCGGGGCACAACGGTGACCCTTCGGTTCCCCGCCCTGGCGGATGAGGCCGCACCAGCAGGAAACATGTCGCAGCCGGGATGCGCCTTGGTGGTTGATGATGATCCCGCCTACCTGGCCTCTGCGTCCGGCAGTCTGGAGCGTATGGGATTTTTCGTTATAAGAGCGGCAAGTTTCGGCGAAGGTCGCGCGCAGTTGCAGGCCCAGGCCCAGTTGGATCTGGTGTTGAGTGACCTGAAGCTGGACAATGGCGCCTCCGGGTGGGAAATTCTTCAACTTGGGCACAAGCTGTTTCCTGAATGCCGGCTTGTTCTGATGTCGACCCGGGAAACGCCCCGTATCCCAAAGGCGCTGGAAAACGCGCCGCGACTGGAAATTCTGACAAAGCCTGTCGCCGAGGCGAGAATGCAGAAACTGTTCATGCGTTCCTGATGGATTGATCTCTGTTTCTTACCCTCGGACTTTTGCATGGCCTCGTGACGAAGGCGGGCAATTGCGGCGCGGATGTTGCGGCTTTCACTCCGACCAGCCAGGGCGGTTCCCCAAGCGGTCAATCAGAAAGTCCATGAACACACGGGTCTTAGGCGTCAGGACGTTTGACCGTGGATACACAAGCCAAAGGACCGCCCGATCATTCTGTTTCCAATCCGGCAGGACACGCACAAGCCGGCCCGCCGCGATTTCACGTTCGATGTTCCACAGCGAATTGACTGAAATCCCGATCCCGGCAAGGGTTGCCTCGCGCTGTGCATCGCCATCGTCGAAAATGGTCCGGCAGGTCATCGCCTTGGGGTCCAACATGGCAGTTTTGCCGCTGGAACTGATCAATTCGCGCGCCTCCATGCTGCCCCAGGAAATAAAGTCGTGGTTGGCCAGATCCTGCGGCCCCGCCGGGGTGCCCCGCTCGGTCAGATAACCGGGCGCGGCACACAGGACACGGACATCGTCGGACAATTTGCGCCCTTTCAGACTGCTATCCGTCAGCGGCGCGCTTCTGAGCGCAAGATCGAAGCTGCCTTCTATTGCGTCGAAACGGGTATCCGACAATCGCAAGTCCAGGACAAGGTCGGGGTAGAGGGATTGAAACTCTGGCAAAAGAGGCATGATATGCAGTTGCGCAAAACTGCTTGGGGCGGCAAAGCGCAGGGTTCCTTTCAGCCCGACATCTTTCCCGCCAAGAGCCGCTTGCGCGGCGTCGGTCTGCGCCAGGATTTCGCGGGCATAAGGAAGAAAGTCCGACCCTTCCAGCGACAACGAGACCTTGCGGGTCGTGCGATGCAGCAGTTCGGCACCAAGCTCGCCTTCAAGCTTGGCAAGCCGCGCGCTGGCAACCGCAGGGGCAAGTCCAAGCGCCCGACCGGCGGCGCTGATATTCAGCCGCTCGGCGGCCATCACGAAAAGGCGCAGACTGTCTGTGTCCACTTGATTATATCCAAAATACGAAAACTGAAATCCCAAACAGGCCGATTTTATAGAAGAATGCAAGTGATATCTGTGCGTCAGACATGACAACGCCTGATGGAGCGCCCCATGAATGTGATCACCAATGTTACCTCGGATCTGCAGTCGCAAATCCTTGACGCTTTCAATTTCCGCCATGCGACCAAGGTTTTTGACCCTGACCGCAAGATCAAAGACGAAGAATTCGAGACGATTCTTGAGGCCGCGCGTTTGTCGCCCACGTCTTTCGGGCATGAGCCCTTCAAGATCGTCATGGTTCAGGCCCAGGAAAAGCGCGAGCTTTTCCGGCCGTTTTCGTGGGGCGCGAACGGCATGATGAACGGCTCAACGGGTCAGTTGGGAACAGCGAGCCATTTTGGCGTAATCCTTGCAAGCACCGCCCAGACGATGACGGCGGGATCAGAGTATCTTCAGGAACACTATCGGACGGTCAAACATCTGCCCGACGAGGTGATCGGCATGTTCAACGAGGCCTATGGCAAGTTCCAGACCACCGATCACAACGTCACCACCGAACGCGAGATCACCGATTGGTCGGGCAAACAGGCCTATATCGTCCTGGCCAACATGATGACTGCCGGTGCGCTGATGGGCATCGACAGCTGCCCGATGGAAGGTTTCGATATGGACCGCACGACCGAAACGCTGGCCGATCATTTCGGTATGGATACCGGCAAATGGAAACCGGCCGTCATGTTCGCTTTTGGCTATCGTGCCAAGGACCCCGAATATCCAAAAACCCGCCGTTCGATGGCGGACACCGTAAGCTGGTTCTGACCCGCTGGTCGCAGATATTTGGCAAAAACAACGTCAGGATTGGCAAGATTTCCCAATCCTGATGTTCCGCCCCGGTTTCGACGGCCCATTCCACCGGTTTGCAGGGGCGCTGTGGCCGGGGGTATCTGATACGGAGGATTGACCATGACCATTCTTATCACTGGTGCGACCGACGGGATCGGGCTTGTGACGGCCAAGAGGCTTGCCGAAGGGGGCCGCACTGTTCTTTTGCACGGGCGCAGCCAAGAAAAGCTGCGGGCCGCCGCGCACGAAATTGGGGGCAATCCCGAAACCTATTGCGCCGATCTTTCGCGGTTGGAGGAGGTCGCCGAGCTGGCTGATGCCATCCTGTCAGCCCATGACCGCCTGGATGTGCTGATCAACAACGCGGGAGTTTACAAAACGCCGCAAACGAAAACCCAAGACGGGCTGGATGTTCGTTTTGTCGTCAACACCATCGCGCCTTACCTGCTGACCCGCCGCCTGTTGCCCATCATCCCACGGGATGGTCGCGTGGTGAACCTGTCCTCGGCCGCTCAGGCGCCCGTGGACCCCGCCGCCATGCGTGGTCAGACTGCGGTTGGCGATATGGCGGCCTATTCGCAAAGTAAGCTGGCGATCACGATTTGGACGCAGGATATGGCCAAGGATCACCCGGATGGCCCCGTTTTCGTTTCGGTCAACCCGGGCTCGCTACTGGCGTCGAAAATGGTCAAAGAGGGCTTTGGTGTCGCTGGGAACGACTTGGCCATTGGCGCGGATATCCTGTGCCGTGCTGCGCTGTCGGATGAATTTTTCAATGCGTCGGGCCAGTATTTTGACAATGACTCTGGCCGGTTCGCCTTGCCACACCCTGCGGCTGGTGACGGGGACAGTGTTGCCGCCGTGATGGCGGTGCTTGCCGAATTTACGACCCAAGCCCGATGACCGCAAAAAGCCGATGGAATGGCCGCATGGCGGGCGTCCGTTGCTTACCCGCCCAACTGGCGCAGCATCCGCTGCCGTCATGCGCGCCCTGCTGCCAGCGCTGAAACCAGCGCTTTAGCGGCCGCTACGGCCTGCGCGCCATGTATCGGCCAGGATTGCGTCAGCCCTTCGAGGATCAGCAACAAAGCGACCTCGTCGCCAACCAGCCCGGTGGCCGCCGTGGCCCGCTGTACGACTTCTTGTTTATGGCGCTCCAGCATGGCACGCACAGAGGAATTTCCGGGGTCTGAGGCCACCGCCGAATGGAACAGGCATCCATGCGCCGCCTCGGTCTGCATCCAGTCACCGATCCGGTCCATCAAGAGGTCGCGGGCTTTGCTCGGGTCGTTCGGCAAATCGTCCAGCACCCGCTGCACATAGCGCTGATGACGATGCTCCAGCGCGGCCATCACCATGTCGACTCGGGAAGGCATGTATTTGTAAAGCGTGCGCAGGCTTACCCCGGCGGCGTCGCGCAAGGTATCCACGCTTGGTTCGGCAAAGCCATGGCTGGCAAAGGCGCGCTCAAGCCCTGCTGCGATTTTTTCCTGGGTGCCGGTCATGCTTGACGGGGTAAAGGGATTGCTCTACCTGCGCAAGTAGAACGAACGCTCTACTGCGCGAAAGGACACCCCATGACGCTGCCCGAAAAGATGAAAGCCGTCCTGCTGATCGGTCACGGCGGTCTCGACCGGTTGGTCTATCGCGATGACGTTCCGGTCCCGCAGCCCGAGCAGGGCGAGGTGCTGATCCGCGTGCGTGCATCGGCCGTGAACAACACCGATGTGAACACGCGAACGGGCTGGTATTCCAAGGCGGTGCGCGGCGACACCAACTCGGCCGCGACGACCGGGTATGACGGGGAATCGGACGACGATGGCGGTTGGTCCGGCGCGTTGTCTTTTCCACGTATCCAAGGCGCCGATTGTTGCGGCGAAATCGTTGCCGTGGGCGCGGGTGTCGATGCGGACCGTGTGGGTCAGCGCGTCCTTGTGCGCCCCATGTATCATCCTGCGGCAAGCGAAACTGCGCATGCGCTTTTTACTTTTGGGTCCGAACGTGACGGGGCCTTTGCACAGTTCACCACAATCGAGGCCGACCACGCGGTGGCGGTGGACAGCGCCTTGTCGGATATTGAACTGGCCTCGTTTCCCTGTGCCTTTTCGACCGCCGAGGGCATGATCCAACGCGCAGGCCTTAGGGGCGAGCGAGTTCTGATCACGGGCGCTTCTGGCGGGGTGGGGTCAGCAGCGATTCAGCTCGCGAAGCGGCGCGGTGCGCATGTGACAGCTGTCACGTCGCCATCAAAGACCCAAGCGCTGCGTGACCTTGGTGCGGATGCTACGTTGGGGCGCGACGATGCCGTCCCGTCCGACGCCTTCGATGTCGTGCTGGACCTTGTGGGCGGCGCGCGCTGGCCCGATCTGTTGGACGCGCTGGCCGTGCGCGGGCGCTATGTTACATCGGGGGCAATTGCGGGCCCGATTGTCGAGCTGGATCTTCGCACGCTCTACCTCAAGGATCAGGTCCTGATTGGCAGCACGCGCCAGGAACCCGAGGTCTTTACCGACCTGGTTCGATATATCGAGCGCGGCGAGATCCGCCCGGTCGTGGCCAACAGCTTTCCCCTGTCGGAAATCCAGCGCGCTCAGGAGGAGTTTTTGACCAAGGGACATGTCGGAAAGATCGGCCTGAGCGTTCCTTAGTGGCCAGCACCGCAGCGTTGCGGACCCCCGCCTATACCGCCCCGGCCGAGTTACGGCCCGAGCGGGTCGGGATTGTTTTACCCAAACCGAAAGCTGGAGGCAGTGATATGCCCCGCGAAATCCGGTTCATGATAAACACGGCTGACCGTTTCGGTCTCTGCCGCGCCCAAGGCGACAAATAGCGGCACAAGATGGTCCTCTTCCCTATGTGCGATCCGGGCCGCGGGGGCGTTTTCCCAATCCACCAGCGCAGCAAGGCGGTCAGAGGCAGGCAGGGCCAGCGTCTCGGTCAGCCAGGTGTCAAAGTCACGGGACGGTTGCGCGCCGCGCTGGTCCATGATCCGCAAGTTGTGAAAGCTGAGACCCGATCCGATGATCATCACGCCGTCGTTTCGCAAGGGCGCCAGGGCGCGGCCGATTTCGACATGCGCCATCGGGTCGTAATTCGCATTGAGCGAGACCTGGAACAGCGGCATGTCGGCCCGAGGATACATGGCCGCCATCGGCGCAAAGGTGCCGTGGTCAAACCCGCGATCGGGGTCAAGTCGCGCGGCGATCCCCGCCTCGGTCAGCAGGTCAAGGGTCCGTTCGGCCAATTCCGGGGCACCGGGCGCGGGATAGCTGATGTCGTACATCTCTTTCGGAAAACCGTAATAGTCATACAGCATCGGGGGCCTGGGCGCGGACATGACGCCGATTGCGCCGGTTTCTTCCCAGTGCCCCGAGACCATGAGAACCGCCCGCGGTCGTTCAGGCCAGCTTGCAACCATGTCAACCAGAGAGGCTTCGAGCGCGGCCATACGTTGACGCAGCGGCGGCATCCAG
The DNA here is from genome assembly GCA_030427405.1 of Alphaproteobacteria bacterium. Taxonomy (GTDB): domain Bacteria; phylum Pseudomonadota; class Alphaproteobacteria; order Rhodobacterales; family Rhodobacteraceae; genus Ruegeria. The sequence goes on from JAUHXK010000010.1 coordinate 68,988, forward strand.
GGCCAGGGGCCGCCGCCATGTGAAATGAAATAAGTCGGGGTTTTGTCAGACATTGTCTTACCTTTCCAACACCTGTGATCAGAGCGGCAGTTTGGTCTTGCGGCCCCAAAGCACCACAAGCGCGAGCGCCAACAGGATAGCGTTGATCGGCAGTACGAAGAATTCGCCACGGGTCACATGCCAGATCATCGCGAAGACCTGCAAGACGCTCAGTCCCAGCGCGGCCAGGATGGTCAGGCGCGGTTGAATTTTTGTGAGCATCGGCAACACCATGCCCAAAGCGCCTGCCAGTTCTGCAATGCCGATAAAACGCACCATGGCAACAGGCACCATTCCGGGCCAGCCCATCATTGCAGCCAGGTCAGGGATCGGCTGGGTTGTCTTCATGAAGCCGGTAAACCCATAAAACAACAGCAGCAGGATTTGCGCGGCCCATAGGCCGATATTCCAACGGGGTGATGTGGGGGCCAGTGTTGCGTCGGTCATGTCTGTGTCCTTTTTGGTATCAAGTGATCTGCCGTGGACATAAGCCTTGCAGATCCCTTCCATCAGGCTGCAAATTGCGAAAAGACTATGCAGAAAACAGGATAATGGCGCGCATCCATGTCGCTGGATGATATCGAAGTCTTTGTCGAGGTGGTCGAGACAGGCAGTTTCACCAAGGGCGCCAGGCGTCTTGGCATCCCTTTGTCTACTGCCAGTGCCAAGGTTGCCCGGCTGGAAGACGCGCTTGGTACAACCTTGCTGCAACGCACCACCCGGCAGGTGCAGGTGACAGAAGACGGCAAGCTGTATTACAGCCACTGCGTTCAGGCGCTGTCGGCGCTGGCCATGGGCAAGGAACAGCTTGGGGCTGCGCGTGGTACACCGCAGGGCAGCTTGCGCATATCCGCACCGGTCGACCTTGCGCAGTTTGTGCTGGCCGATGCGGTGGACGCCTATCTGGCACGTTGGCCCGAGGTTTCGGTGGAATTGGTGGTAACAAATCGCAAAGTCGATTTGATCGCGGAAAACATAGACCTTGCGCTCCGTATCGGGCCGCTGGAGGATTCCAGTCTGATCGCACGCAAGTTTATTGAAGCCGAGACTGGCCTTTTTGCCTCGGGCGACTATATCGCCCGGAACGGCGCGCCCGAGACATTGGAGGCCCTGGACCGGCACCAAATAATCCGCATGTCGCTTGGCCGGGATATGGCGCAGAAACTGGAAGGCGTCGTGCCCCGGTCCTTGTTGGCGGCAGGCGCCCGGATCTCGGCGGACGATTTCTCGGCCATCCGGTCCATGGTGGCGCGCGGAATGGGAATAGGTCTTTTGCCCAGCTTCACGGTCGCGAACCAGCCAGACGAAGCAGGATTTCGACGCGTTCTGCCGGACAAGGTATCGATCCCGGTATTTGCCTATCTGATCTACCCGCCGCAGCGTTTCCTGGCGCCCAAACTGCGGGCGTTTCTGGACATCGCCGCGCCGTGACCGCGCGCGGTGTGCCCGCCTGCAGCGCGTCAGCGAACGGCTCGTTTCATTCCAACCTGTTCAAAGCGTCCTAAAGGCGAAGGCCGCTGTGCGGATCAAAGAAATGCAAGTTCGAATTCGCGAACTTGAGGCGGATTTCCTCGCCTGCGGCAAGCGGCATTTTCGAATCCAGCCGCGCGGTCAGTTCGTTCTCTCCAACCCGGCAGATCGCCATCGTGTCAGAACCGAGCGGTTCAATGACGTCGATTTTCGCAACGATCATTTCTTCGCCCGGATTGGCCGGTTCCAGATGCTCTGGTCGGATTCCGACGTCTACAGAGGCACGTTCGGAAAATGCGACGTTGCCCAGGTCGATCTCGGACCCTGGGATGACAAGTTTGGCTGACTCGGCCGTGCGTTTGATCTGCCCCGAAAATACGTTCATCTGGGGCGATCCGATGAATTCGCCGACAAACCGGCAATTGGGCTGTTCATAAAGCGTCATTGGCGGACCTTCCTGAACGATGTGGCCATCCTTCAGGACCACAACCTTGTCGGCGAGGGTCATCGCTTCGGTTTGGTCATGCGTCACATAGACCATTGTTGTTCCAAGCATGGCATGCAGACGCTTGATCTGCGTTCTCATCTCGACGCGCAACTTGGCATCAAGATTGGACAGCGGCTCATCGAAAAGAAATACAGAAGGTTCCCGCACGATGGCCCGCCCCATCGCGACCCGTTGGCGCTGACCCCCGGACAATTGCCCGGGTTTGCGATCAAGATAGGCGCTGATCTGAAGAATGTTGGCAGAATGCTCGACCCGTGGTGCAATATCTTCTGATTTCCATCCGCGCATCTTCAGGCCGAAACCAATATTTTCACGGATGCTCATGTGCGGATAAAGGGCATAGTCCTGGAACACCATCGCGACGTCCCGGTCTTTTGGCTCCATATCGTTGACCTTGGCGTCACCGATACACAGCACGCCGTCGGTGATTTCTTCCAGGCCCGCGATCATGCGCAGCATGGTCGATTTCCCACAGCCTGAAGGGCCCACGAACGCAACGAATTGCCCGTCGGCTATCTGCAAATCCACACCGTGAATGGCCCTGTGCGCACCGTAATCTTTTACGATCTCTTGTAGTTCGATACTCGCCAATTTCTTCCTCCCAGAGGGCCCTCAACATTTTTCAGTTGTATTATTGATATCGATAATGGTAGCAATATCGATAATGACGGGCAAGCACAAAAGCCAAGCTCGATACACACGGAGAAAGACGGGGCTGACTATGGCTTTGGAATCTTTTGATAATGTTGGATATGCAAGCTTGCTTCCCAAGCAGCCCAAACGCCGGAGCAGCGTGCTGTTTGAAAAGCTGCAAAGAGAAATCGTTCTGGGCGCGTTAAGCCCAAAGCAGGTTCTGACCGAGATGGAGCTTGCCGGGCGCTTTGGGTGCAGCCAGGGGACGGTGCGCGAGGCGTTGATGCAGCTGAACGAGGTCGGCCTGGTCGAGCGTCAACCCAATAACGGGACTTTCGTTTCCCCCTGCGAGTCGAAGGACGCCCAGGCGCTGCTGCATATCCGCAGCGAGATTGAATGTCGTTTTCTGGATCGTGTCATCGCGAATGCAGATGAACGTCTGGATCGTGATTTGCACGACCTTCTGAATGCCATGCGCAACGCGGCGCGGGATAATGACGAATACATGCTTTCTGTCTGCGACCGGGCATTTCATTTGCGCCTGTTCCAAGTCGCCGATCTGCCGCTGGTGTCGCCGATGTTGGCGCGTTGCCTGATCCATAACCATCGCTTCAAAATTCTGAACTCGTCCGGCAGCCGGGATTTGGACGCGACTGCGGAGCGGCATCTGCCAATCGTCCGCGCGGTTCAGGAGCGCGATGCAGATCATCTTGACCAATTGTTGTCGCATCATATCGCGACCATCGTGGATATTGGTCCGGTTATCACAAGCGGTTCGTCTTCGGCATGAACCGCCTGAGCCCCAGCATGGCCGCTGTCGTAGAATGGCTTGCCAAAGAGGATGCCGGGGTCGGTGATCCGACGCTTATGGCGCCCAGCCAGGCCCGCGCGGTGGCTGAATTGACCAATAGGCGGTGGAATTCGGACCTGCCAGAAATGGCCGACGCACAAACCGTTGTTCACGCCGGAATGGCGGCGCGTTGGGTCGTGCCCGAAAACGACAGGGGGACCGAGGCGATTTTGCATGTGCATGGCGGCGGCTGGGCTCTTTGTTCACCGGCCACGCATGAGGGTGCGGCCCGTCAGCTTGCCAACGCCTGTGCGTGCCCGGTCCTGACGATCGAGTACCGGCTTGCACCCGAAGATCAGTTTCCGGCGGGGTTGCACGATGTACTGTCGGCATGGCGTGCCCGTTCGCCTGATCGTCGTTGGAGCATTGCAGGCGACAGCGCCGGGGCAAATCTTGGCCTGGCCGCCATGCTGGCGATGATCGCGGCGGGCGACGAGCTGCCCGCGTGCGGGCTGTTGTTCTACGGCGTATATGGGGCCGATTTTGACACCGAAAGCTATATCCGCAACGCGGCCGGGCCGGGGCTGACCCGTGACAAGATGATGCGATACTGGGGCTGGTATGCACCCGAAGAGGCGCGAGATGACCCCCTTGTAGCGCCTTTGACAGCAGACGACGACGCGCTGCGCGCCCTGCCGCCGCTTTATTTGAACGCGGCCGAACTGGACCCATTGCTTTTTGATTCAGAAGCGCTGTCGCGGCGGCTGCTTACTCTTGGACGAACGGATGTCTTCGACCGCGTTCCGGGCGTTGTCCATGGGTTCATGCAAATGAGTTCTGTCCTGCCAGAAGCACGGGAGGCGTTTGAAAAAGCAGGAAACGTGTTTTCAAAGATCACCGTCGAAAGTCGGTGAACCAACGGAGGAGGAAAAAATGAAATCATCCAGCATAGTGGGGATCGCGTCGGCGCTTGCCCTGATGACAAGCGCAGCGTATGCGGATTCGACGGTACGGTTCTGGTACCATTTTGACAATGCAGACAACCCGATGGACGAGTTGGTTGCAACGTTCGAGGCCGAAAACCCCGGCATCAAAATCGATGCGGAAAACGTTCCGTGGAACAGCTATTACGACCAGCTTTATACCTCGATCGTTGGTGGCAACGCGCCAGACGCGGCCATGGTCAAATTGTTCGCGCAACCGCGTTTGATCGAACTGGGGGCTTTGCATCCGATCGACGACGACATCGCCAATTGGGACGGTGCCGCCAATATCGAAGATGGCCTGATCGACCTGGTCAAGGGAGGAGACGGTACGCAATACTATCTCCCGGTGCAGTATGTTGCGCTTTATCTTTACTACCGCGCCGACATGTTGGCAGAGCTTGGCCTTGAGGTTCCCACGACATGCGACGAATTCCGTGATGTTGCCAAAGCGCTGACGCGTGACACCGATGGCGACGGACAGACCGACGTGTACGGGTTTGGCTTTCGCGGCGCAAAAGGGGGGCACGACCATTGGGGCACCTTTGTCCTGGGCGCACAGGATGTCAGCCTGACCGATGGCATCACCTCTGAGGCAGGTGTCGCCGGCACCCAGTTTGTTGCCGACCTGTTCCAGAAAGACCAGGTTTTCCCACCTTCGGCGCCCAATGACGGGTTCCAGGAAATCATCGGGGCCTTCAAGGCCGGTCGCACGGCCATGACCATCCACCACATCGGATCGGCAAACGGTATGGTCGAGGCGCTTGGCGACAAGGTTTCCGCGGCTCCGGTGCCCGCGTGCGGTGGCGGGTCCTGGACAGCCTTTGGCGACGAAAGCACGGCCGTCCTGTCAAATGCGGAAGATCCGGAAGCGGCGTTCAAATGGATCTCTTTTCTGTCGTCCGAGGGGCATAACACGACGTTCAACCAGGCAACGGGCCAGCTTCCTGTTGTAAAGGCGGATGCATCGAACTGGACCATGCACCCGGAACGATTTGTCGAAGCAACGCAAGCCAGTGTCCCGGCGGCGCAGCTTTTGCCGTCCAGCTCGGCAACGTCCGACTTTGTGAACACGGTTTGGCCGACGAACATGCAGCGCGTTCTGATCGGCGAAATATCGGCCGAAGAAATGAACGCAAACATCGACGCATTGTTCTCTGAATAGTGCCTTCAAAGGGCTGAATGCTTGCTTCCAACATTCAGCCCTACACTTATTTACTGAAGTTGGCCGCCCATGACGACTGCAACACTAGACCCCGATATTTCGGCGCGCCGTTCCGCCCTTGGGCGCCGAATACTGCCCTATGCAATGCTGTCACCGGCTGTATTGGTGACCCTTGCCATTGTCTTTTTTCCGATGGTCCAGACGGCCTGGATGAGTTTGCACGAATACGTGCTTTTCCGCCCAAATGACTTTAACTGGGTGGGCCTAGACAACTTTCGAGCGGCCCTGGCCGATGAAGTGTTTTGGATCTCGCTCAAACATACTGCGATTTGGATGTGTACCACGATCCCGGCGCAGCTTTTGCTTGGATTGATCACGGCCCTTTTGTTGAACCAGGACTTTTGGTGGCGCCCGCTTGCACGCGCCCTGATCATCATTCCGTGGGCCTTGCCGTCTGTCGTGATCGCGCTGATGTGGACGTGGATTTACGACAGCAACTATGGTGTTGCCAATGAATTCCTGCTGCGCCTTGGCGTCATACAGCAGGCCGTGCCTTGGCTGGCAAATCCGGATACCGCCCTGGCGTCCATTATCCTGACGCTGACCTGGCAGGGCTTCCCGTTCTTCGCAGTGATGATCCTTGCAGGATTGCAGTCTATTCCCGCCAGCTATTACGAGGCGGCCTCTATCGACGGGGCAAGCGCATGGCGTCAGTTCTGGCATATCACGCTTCCGGGAATTGCGGGCGTAATGATGACGGCTGTCCTGCTTCGTATGATCTGGGTGGCCAACAGTTTTGACGTCATCTTCGTGATGACCGGCGGCGGACCCGGCTATTCGACCCATACGCTTCCGCTTTATGCCTTCATCAAGGCGCGGACAAATCTCGATTTCGGCTATGGCTCGTCCATTGCCGTCCTGTTCACGATCATGCTGATGGTCGTGGTTGTCTTTTACCTCCGTCGTACCGGAAAGGCGGTGGACTAATGGCCATTCGAAAAACACCCAAGCTCAAGCGGTTTCTGACCATCGAAGTTCCGATGCTGGCGATCCTCGTGTTTACCTTGGGGCCCTACCTTTGGATGTTCATCACTTCGGTAAGCCCCGAGGAAACGCTTTTTACCTCCGGGCCTTCGCTGCTGAATGCGACGTTCGAAAACTATGCGAGGCTGTTCGATACTGTCGGGTTTTCCGACAACCTGATGGACAGTTTGATTGTGGCGGTTGGCACGGTGATCGTCGGCCTCTCGCTCAGTGTGACTGCAGCATATTCGTTTTCGAGGTTCAATTTCAAAGGCAAGCGGGTATTGATGCTGCAGTTCCTGCTGATCAACATGTTTCCGCTGGTCCTGTTGATCCTGCCGCTTTTCGTTCTGATGCGGATGTTGGGTCTTTTGGACACGCATGTTGCGCTGATCATTGCGAATTCGACCGTCGCGATCCCGTTCTCGATCTGGATGATGGTCAGCTACATAAACGGCATTCCGCGCTCGCTTGATGAAGCGGCAATGACAGATGGGTGCACACGTCTGCAGGCGCTTCGCCGCGTTGTTCTTCCACTTTGCATGCCGGGCATCATCGCGACGGGGATCTATATCTTTATCACCTCGTGGAACGAGTATCTTTACGCCCTGACACTTGGCGGGCGTGACGTTCGGACCATCACAGTCGCCGTCCAGACACTTATCGGTGAGTACGAGGTTCAATGGGGCTTGCTGACCGCTGGCGGGATCGTTGGCGCCATGCCAGCGACCGTATTGTTTCTGATCGTCCAAAAGCGGCTGATCTCGGGTTTGACCCAAGGCGCGGTCAAGGGCTGAATTAAAGGGACTAGAAATGAAAAATCCAATCGGCATCATTTCGATGCAATTCATCCGGCCGTTTACCGGCGCCGATCTTCACTATTTTCAGGCCGCCGCCGATCTGGGCTTTGACTTTGTCGAATTGCTGGTGCCCGAACCAGAGGACGATCTTGAAATCAACGCGGTGAAACAGGCCGCCGATGATGCGGGTATCTCTTTGGTGCTTGCGGCGCGGGTCAACCAACAGCGCTCTGTCGCATCAGACAACAGGTCCGACCAGATCGGTGGCATGGACTATCTGAAGCTGTGCATTGACGTGGCGGCCCAACTTGGCTGTGGCGTCGTTGGTGGGCCGCTTTACGGCGAGCCGATGGTTTTTGCCGGGCGCCCGCCCGTTCCACGCAGCGACGCAGACATTGCGCAACGCGCCGACCGCACGATTTCGGCCTTCAGCACCATCGCGCCTTTGGCGCAATCCGCGGGTGTGGTCCTGGCAGTGGAAGCCCTTAACCGATTTGAAACAGACATTCTGTCCACGACGCGCCAGGCCTGTGAGGTTGTCGATGCGGTCGACAATCCGGCCTTCAAGCTGATGCTGGATACGTTCCACATGAATATGGAAGAACGTTCAATTCCGGATGCAATCCGGATGGCCGGGGATCGGATCGCGCATTTCCAGGCCAACGAAAACCATCGGGGCCATCCTGGAACCGGCCACATAGACTGGACCGCCGTGATGAGGGCATTGGCGCAGGTCGACTATTCCGGTCCGATTTCGCTTGAACCGTTCCGGCGCGCGGATGACCGGATTGCATTGCCAATCGCCCATTGGCGTGCGCCCCGCGAAAACGAAGACGACAAACTGCGCGCAGGTTTGGGCGTAATCCGAAACGCGCTGGCGCTTGCAGAGGTGGATCAATGATCAATATTGGGTGGATAGGCTGCGGAACACATGCACGGCAGATGCTGTTGCCGCAATTGGGGCGCAACGGATTTCGAATTGCAGCGCTTTGTGATCGCGATGGCACGGCCCTGGGCCAAACCGCCGCAGAATATGGTGTCACGTCCCTGACGGACGATTTTCGGGATCTGATCAAAACCCCGGGTCTTGATGCGATTGGAATGGCGGTTGGCCCCGAATTGCACCGGGTGGCGACCTTGGCCGCGCTTGAGGCAGGATTGCCGGTCTTTATGGAAAAGCCACCCGCCGCGGACGCGGCAGGCGCGCGCGAGATTACAAAAGCATCCCGGAAAGCCCGCAAACCTGTTCTGGTTGGTTTCATGAAGCGCTACTCCACCGGCAACAAGATCGCGATGAACGTGCTGAAGCATGGCGAATTTGGGCAAGTCCTGGGTGTTACCGGCGCGTATATGACCGCGCCGACCTATTTCAAGGGCGAGCCGGACTATACCGGGTTCTACCTTCATCACTGTGTCCATTACATGGACCTTATCCCCTGGTTTCTGGGCGAAGACTTTGGCGACATGCAGGTGCGCAGCATATCCCCGCAACCTGGCAAACTGCTTTTGCATCTGAATTTCACCACCGATATGGGCAAAGTCGGAAATATCGTCATGGGCACGGTCCAGTCTCGCGGTACGCCGATGGAAGAAATTCGGATCATGGGGGATCATGCGCGTTTGCATGTGGATAACGTAATCAACGTATCCCTGTATCGTGACCCGCCATTCAAGGCTCAGGATCCCAAAGCTGCGCTGTCGTCCGATTGCGACACCTTGAGTTGGGCGCCCAATTTCACGGCGGCAGCCAATGAAGACCACAAGGGTTACGACGCTTTGCTGGCGGATGTGGCCGCCGTGATGCGCGGAGAAACAAGAACTGTTCCGGACATCGAAGACGGTGTTCGCGCGATGGAGCGACTGGAACGCATGATCAAGATGATAGATGCTTGAAAGGCGGTTGCCCCTTGAAACCAAGGCTTGAGACCCCGGTTGTTCAATTCGGAACCTCGCGGTTCCTGCAGGCCCATGCGGATTTGTTTTTCTCGGAAGGACATCCGGGCCAGGCCGTCACGGTTGTCCAAAGCTCTGGCGATCCGACCCGCGCGCGCCGTCTTGCCGCCCTTGCATCTGATGACGGGTATCCGGTGCGCATTCGCGGCGTGTCCGGCGGCAAGAAAATCGACGAAGAACGCCGCGTAACAAGTGTAAGACGCACTCTGTCTACGGAACATGACTGGCCGGAACTGGTCAGGGTTGTTTCGCATGAAGCAACGATGATCATCTCAAACACCGGTGATCGCGGTTTTGAACCACGGCCAGCGGACCGGAACGGGGCGCCGTCTCAGGACCAAAGCTATCCAGCCAAACTGTATCATCTTCTTGCGGCGCGCCACTGTGCCGGGCAGCCTCCCTTGACGATTTTTCCAATGGAACTTGTCGCGGAAAACGGCAGCGTCCTTTGCGCGCGTGTCATGTCAATTGCCCATGAGCAAGGTGCAAGCGCCGCGCTGACGGATTGGCTGGCAAGGTGTATCTGGGCAAACAGCCTGGTAGACCGGATCGTATCAAAACCTATCGAGCCCGCCGGCGCGGTTGCCGAACCCTACGCTCTGTGGGCCATCGAAGCGCAGGATGGTCTTGCCGCGCCCGTCCGTCACCCCGCGGTAAAGATAGTCGAGGACCTTGAGGAAATCGCGAGGTTGAAACTCCATATCCTGAACCTGGGGCACACGGCCTTGGCTGCGTTCTGGATGGCCGGGGACAAAAATCCTTTGGCAACGGTTCGCGACCTCATGGCCGGTCCGGTCGGCCAGCGGCTTCGGGTCCTGATGCAAGACGAGGTCATCCCCGGTTTTGCCGTGCGCGGAAAAGAGACCCAAGCCCAGAGTTATTTGATTGAAACGCTGGAGCGGTTTCAAAATCCCTTCTTGGACCATCTCATACGTGACATCGCGGAAAATCATGCCGAGAAGGTTCAGCGCAGGATCGTCGCCTTTCTCGATTGGGTGCGCGAAACCGAGCCGGATTTTGCGGCGCCGGAACTCGACAGGATCGTGACGGCCTGACATGCCTGCCTTCGGGGCTTGCATAGGGGCAGGTCAAACCGGCCCTGACCGGGCGCCCAAGTTGCCTGAAATTTGGCAGTTGCCGGATATTCCGGGGCTTGCGGGTGTTTTGACCATTGCAATTTCACGCGCGATACACCAGCTAGGCGCAGTATCAAAATAACACATATGCCAGATGCTTCTTTAGGGTCTCAAGCGCAGATGTGCCGCCGCCACGGCGGTCTTTTGCGATGAGCCAGATGTCATGCGGCTGACAAGAACTCTCTCAGATCGGGGACGCTAAATGCTCAGAACTCCACGCTTCCTGTTCGTATTGCTGACACTGTTGCTGTCGGGCTTTTCAACGATTGCGACCGCGCAACAAAACCCGGTGCCGGTCGAGGTTGTCGTTCTTCAGGCGCAGAACATCACCTTGTTTTCCAAGTTGCCGGGGCGTGTTGTCGCTCATGGCGTGGCCGAGGTAAGGCCGCAGGTGTCCGGCATTATCGTCGAACGCCAGTTCAAAGAGGGCGGGATTGTCGAAAAAGGCGATGCGATGTACCGCATCGACGATGCGATCTATGACGCGCAAGTACAGCAATCGACCGCCAACGTCGCCCAGGCCGAGGCACAACTGACCGCAGCCGAAAAAGAGGAACAGCGGGTCGCGACCCTGCTGACCCGCAATGTCGCCAGTCAGCAGGCGGTCGATGATGCCATCGCGGCGCGCGACTCGGCGCGGGCTGCGTTGTTGGTCGCAAAGGCCCAGTTGCAGGCCGCCAAGATTGATCTTGAACATACGCTGGTTCGCGCGCCTTTGACCGGGCGTGTGGGACGCGCCCTTGCAACTCAGGGTGCACTGGTCACCGCGCAGCAGGCCGAGCCTTTGGCCATCATCCGGCAGATCGACAAGGTCTATGTGGATGTCGCGGTGTCGACGCGCGATGTCTTGCGGTTCAACCGGGCAATGACAAGGCAACCTGCGGCAGTAGACGCCTTTGACCCGACGGTTACGATAACCCTTGCGGACGGGTCCACGTTTGAACACACCGGAACAGTTCTTGCAGCCGAACCGCAGGTGGACCCGCAAACCGGCGTGTCCGTTCTGAGGATCGAGTTTCAGAACCCGGATCAATTGCTTCTGCCCGGCATGTATGTCACCGCGCATCTTCCGGTCGAGGTCGCGCAGGACGCCGTTCTTGCCCCACAGGCGGGCGTTGGGCGCAACAGGCGTGGCCAGCCGACGGCCATGGTTGTCGATGACAACAACGTCGTTGCCGAACGGGTCCTGACCGTTCGCGGGACGCAGGGCGACGCGTGGATCGTATCCGAGGGTTTGAAAGCAGGCGACAAGCTAATCGTAGCGGGGCTTCAAAAGATCGCGCCCGGCGTGACGGTCCAACCCGAAGAACAAACCAAATCAGCCACCACGTCGCAGGACTAAGGCATCGGCCAAACTCTGGCTGAGAACTCTGAAAGCACTTCATGGCACGTTTCTTTATCGACCGCCCCGTATTTGCATGGGTTATCTCTATTCTGCTGATGGGTATCGGCACGTTGGCCGTTTACAGCCTGCCCGTGGCCCAATATCCGCAGATTGCTCCGCCTACTGTTGATGTCAGCGCGTCGTATACCGGTGCGTCTGCCGAGACCGTCAACAACACGGTCACGCAGGTGATCGAAGAACAGATGACGGGTCTTGACGGTCTGCGGTACATCAACTCGTCTTCGACCTCGACCGGCGCGTCGTCGGTAACACTGACCTTTGAAACGGGAACAGACCCCGATATTGCGCAGGTGCAGGTTCAGAACAAGCTCAGCCAGGCGACATCGCTTTTGCCGGAAACGGTTCAGCGTCAAGGCGTAACGGTGCAGAAATCGTCAGGCGGGTTCCTGATGGTAGCGGCTTTGGTTTCAACCGACAACCGCTTGAATGCCGTCGATCTGTCCGATTACCTCGTGTCTAACATGGTCGATGAATTCAGCCGGCTTAACGGTGTCGGCAACGTTCAGGTGTTCGGCGCGCAATATGCGATGCGGATCTGGCTGAACCCGGAACAACTGGCCGCGTTCGAGCTGACGCCATCCGACATCGTTCAGGCCGTGTCCGAGGAAAACGCCCAGGTGTCAGCCGGTTCTTTCGGGTCTTTGCCCGCGGTCGAGGGTCAGGCCCTGAACGCAACGATCACCGCGCAGTCGCTTTTGTCGACGCCAGAGGATTTTGAGCAGATTGTCGTTCGGGCAGAGACCGACGGCGGCCTGGTCCTGCTGCGGGACGTGGCGCGCGTGGAAATAGGCGCCGAAAACTATACGACATCCGCGTGGTATAACGGCAATCCAACGGCCGGTATGGCCATTCAGTTGGCCTCGGGTGCAAATGCCCTGGAAACAGCCGAACGGGTAAAGCACAAGCTGCAGGAAGTATCGGCCTTTTTCCCGCAGGGCGTCGAATACGTGATCCCCTATGACACCACACCGTTTGTCGAGATCTCGATCGAAGAGGTGGTGCACACGCTGATCGAGGCGATCATTCTGGTGTTCCTCGTCATGTACCTGTTCCTGCAGAACTTTCGCGCGACGATCATCCCGACCCTTGCCGTTCCTGTCGTTTTGCTTGGCACCTTCGGGATCATCGCGGCCTTTGGGTTTTCGATCAACACGTTGACGATGCTGGCAATGGTGCTGGCGATCGGCCTTTTGGTGGATGACGCAATCGTCGTGGTCGAAAACGTCGAACGCATCATGGAAGAAGAGGGCCTGTCCCCGTACGAGGCAACCAAGAAATCCATGGGCCAGATCACGGGCGCGCTTGTCGGCATCGCCCTGGTGCTGTCGGCGGTCTTTATTCCGATGGCGTTCTTCGGGGGGTCGACTGGCGTTATCTATCAGCAGTTTTCGATAACCATCGTTTCAGCGATGATGTTGTCGGTTCTGGTGGCGCTTACATTGACCCCGGCCTTGTGTGCCACATGGCTGCGTAAGCCGGATCATGCCAAACGCGAGCGCGGCCTGTTCGGCTGGTTCAACCGTGGCTTTGACCGCCTGACCGAACGCTATTCGGCGGTTGTCGGCTTTTCCATCAGACGACCCCTGCGCATTGGCCTGATCTATTTGATGATCGGCGGCCTGATGGTTGTCCTGTTCGCCCGCACGCCGACCGGGTTCTTGCCCGAAGAGGATCAGGGCATCTTGTTCACCCTGGTTCAGGGTCCGACCGGGTCGACGGCGGAAGCGACCGAAGGCGTGCTCAAGAAAATTGAGCAGTATTACATGGAAAATGAAAGCGACAATGTCGCGTCGGTCTTCACCGTGCGCGGGTTCAGTTTCGGCGGGCAGGGGCAGAATATGGGCCTGGCATTTGTCAGCCTGAAAGACTGGGACGAACGCAAGACCCCCGATCGTAGCGTGCAGGCCATTGCAGGCCGGGCGTTTGGGGCCTTTTCGCAAATCAAGGAAGCGATGGTTTTCCCGATCGTTCCCCCCGCGGTGATCGAGCTTGGAAATGTCAGTGGTTTCGACTTTTACCTGCAGGCCCGTGATGGCCAAAGCCATGAACAGCTGGTGCAGGCACGCAATCAGTTGATGGGACTGGCCGCGCAAAGCGAAAAGATAGGCTCGATCCGTCCGAATGGTCTGGAAGATGCCGCACAGTTCAACATCAACCTCGATTGGCGCGCCGCAGGTGCGATGGGCTTGTCGGCGCAGGAGGTGGGAGAGTTGCTTTCCGTCGCCTGGGCAGGCCGCTATGTAAACGACTTCCTCGACCGTGGCCGTATCAAGCGGGTCTATGTTCAGGGCGATGCGCCCTATCGCATGGTTCCCGAGGACATTGGCGCTTGGCGGGTGCGCAATGACTCGGGTGGGCTTGTTCCCTTTGCGAATTTCTCGGAAACCAACTGGAAGTTCGGGCCGCAGGGTCTGTACCGGTACAACGGTGTTTCCGCGATCCAGTTGCAGGGCAGCCCGGGAGCAGGGTTCACCACCGGCGAAGCCATGAACGAGATCGAGGCATTGGCCCAGCAACTGCCGCCGGGGTATCAGATCGCCTGGACCGGTCTTTCGCTGGAAGAGCGCGAGTCCGGCGACCAGGCCGGAATGCTTTATGCGCTTTCACTGGCCGCCGTCTTCCTGTGCCTTGCCGCGCTTTACGAAAGCTGGACAATTCCATTTGCGGTCATGCTGGCAATGCCGATCGGAATTGCTGGTTCATTGACGGGCGCCTGGTTGGGAAGCTTTGAAAATGGGGTTTATTTCCAGGTGGCCTTGCTGACCGTCATCGGGTTGACGGGCAAGAACGCCATTCTGATCGTCGAGTTTGCGCGCGAAAAAATCGAGGCGGGTGAGCCGCTTTTTCAAGCCGTCAAAGACGCCGCACACCAGAGGTTCCGGCCAATTCTGATGACGTCGATGGCATTCTCGCTGGGTGTTCTTCCGCTGGTGCTGTCCAGCGGGGCAGGGGCTGGCGGAAGAACGGCAATGGGGTCTGGCGTTATGGGCGGCGTGATCTCGGCCACGGTTCTGGGTGTCGTATTTGTTCCTGTATTCTTCGTCGTGATCTACCGGCTTGCCAAGGGGTGGCGCAGGGCAGGCGAAAGCTGATGCCTGCGCTCATCGCGGGAACCCTGATCTGAGGACACGGCCGGTGCCCAAAGGATGCCGGCCAAGCCCGGTCAGGTGCGCGGGACTGTCGCCATGCGCCCAAGGATATCGACGCCTTGCTGCTTCCAGAAATGCAGCAGGTCGATGAATATCCAGTTTTCAGCCAGCTTGTCCCCCGCGCGGCGGTAGATGTCGATCACGCGGAACTCACCGGCTTTGTCCGAGGCTGGCATACCCATGAAGCCGCCCGTTGGGCGTGCGGTAAAGTTGGGCCAGCCGAAGAATCCGCCAAAGTGACCCTCGGCCATGCGGCAGATATGTTTGGTCTTGGACCTGTCGGCAAATCCGGCACGGAACGGGCCCGAATGCTGTTTGGCATAGCGTTCAATCGTATAGGTCGCGCCGATCCCGGATGGCCCCCACCAGATCATGTCGTCGCACCAGGTGCGCCTGAGCTCATCCTCAAGGCTCAACCCGCTGTTCCACTGGCCGAGATCGGAGATCATGGCATTGATGGCACCCAGAGTTCTTGTGCCCTCTGTTTCGGGTTGGGGGCCGAACATCAGGCCGTCATGGGTCATGGGACCGGGCTGAACCAGTTGGGCTGCGGTCTGGGGCGGGAAGGGGTGCAACCCGGCCTGCATCATCAAATGCGGAATATCGAAATACATGGCGGTTTCGACGATCTTGCCGTTCTCGACCCTGTTGAACTCGCAATAGCGCAGAAAGGCCATTTTCCCCGTAGGCGCAATGCCCAGCCATTCACTGTCGAACAGCCCCATCAGATGGCCCATGGAAACGACCCAGACCGAAGAGAACCCGTCGATCTCGTTTTTGCCGGCCATGAAAACGTCCATCCGGCGCTGCATGCGGGTCAGGCTTTTCTTTAGCGGCGCCCAAAATTGCGACGCAACCTCGGCGGCGCCATGCAGTTCGTTGAACGGGTGGAATCCCCGCCACAAAAGGTCTTCGGAACAAAAGCCCGAAATCGAGTCGGCGATGGCCGTTTCTTCAGCTTGGCTGAGCGCCCGGTAGAAATCCAGGACGATGCTTTTTTCAGCTTCGAATGACATTCTGTTTTCCTTCAATGCCTTACACAATGGCAAGATGAGGTTTTCAACGGATTGGCATGTCCGGTTGCATGCGCATGCAAAAAAAGCTTGCCAGATGTTTCTTTTGTTGTCTATGGTTTTTGCAAACGTATGCAAGAAGCCCGTCAAGGAGGGATTCCATGGCCGAAATTCAACTTCGCAACGTCGGAAAGCGATGGGGTTCGTTTGTGGGGGTTGAAAATTTCGACCTGACGATATCGGACAAGGAATTCCTTGTGCTTCTGGGTCCGTCAGGCTGCGGCAAGACCACGACCATGCGCATGATCGCCGGTCTAGAGGACGCCAGCGAAGGCGATATTTTGATTGATGGCGACCGTGTCAATGACATGGAGCCCAAGGATCGGGACGTGGCGATGGTGTTCCAGTCCTACGCGCTGTACCCGAACATGAACGTCTATGAGAACATCCGGTTCCCGCTAAAGGTCCGGGGCATTGACCCGGCCACCCATGACGAAAAGGTGCGCCGCGCCAGCGCGATGGTCGAGCTGGACGATTTTCTGCATCGCAAGCCCGCAGAATTGTCGGGTGGTCAGCGTCAGCGGGTTGCCCTGGCGCGTGCCATCGTGCGCGAACCCAATGTGTTCCTGATGGACGAGCCGCTGTCCAACCTCGACGCCAAGCTGCGCGTGTCGACCCGCGCGCAGATCAAGAACCTCAGCCATGAACTGGCGGTTACCACCATCTATGTGACCCATGACCAGATCGAGGCGATGACGCTGGCTGATCGCGTGGTTGTCATGAAGCAGGGCGTGGTTCAGCAGGTCGGCAGCCCGACCGAGATTTACGACACCCCCGCCAACACCTTTGTGGCCAGCTTCATCGGGAACCCCGCGATGAACCTGATGGAGGGCGAGGTTCGGAGTGGTACTTTCACCGCCGACAACGTCGAAATCTCTGGACTGGCCGCGCCGGACGGACCTTTGACACTGGGCTTTCGCGCCGAGGATGCGGGCCTTGCCGCAGAAGGGCAGGGGCAGATCAACGCACCGATCTATACGCTCGAACTGTTGGGCGACGCGACCATGATTTCGGTCCGGGTCGGTGGCGCATTGGTGTCTGTAAAGGCCGACAAGAATTTCCGGGCCGAGATCGACGACATGATCTCGATCTCGGTGCCGTCGGGGATCTGCCATTTGTTCGATGGCGCTTCGGGGTCCCGGATTTGAACAAGGCCCGCCAATGATCGGGGAAAACCCCGGCTTCCTTACCTCGGGCGTGAACGGGCCACGCACCACACTATCCAGCAACACAGGGAGACAGAAATGTTCCTAAGAAAAATCGCAGCCGCAACCGTCTTTGCCGGCTTGATGGGGTCGGCGTCTTTTGCCGCCGATTGTGGCCCCGAAGGTCAGTCCATCCGCATCCTTGCCAGCGACTTTCCGGCAATCCACGCGGTCGCCGGCGCTGCCGAGGCCAATTGCGGTGGGGCGGCGGCCGAGTTCAGCACCAACCACACCACCGAGGCACGCCAGATCATGAACGCGGCGCTGACGCCGAATCCGTCGGAATATACGTCGGTGATCCTGGCCAATGCGACGCTGACGCAGCTGATGAATGACGGTCTTGTGCGCCCGCTGAACGACCTGGTCGAAAAGTACAAGGACAACATCCCGCCGAACCTGCTGATCACCATTGATGGCAATGTTATGGCGGTGGCTTTCATGGCCAACTCGCAGCACCTTTTCTCGCGCACGGACATCCTTGAGCAGGCGGGTGTCGATGGCATTCCGTCTTCGTATGAAGAAGTGATCGAAGCGGCCGAGAAAATCCGCGCGGCGGGTATCATGGAACATCCGCTGGTCATGAACCTGCAGACCGGGTGGAACGTCGGTGAGGTGTTCAACATGATCTATCTCGGCCACGGCGGCGAGTTCTTCACGCCCGGTTCCGCCGAACCATCGATCAACAATGAAAAAGGCCTGGCCGCGCTGGAAACCATGAAGGCGCTGGTCGAATACGCCCATCCCGATCACCTGACGCATGCGTCGAATGAAACGCAGGGCCTGTGGGAATCGGGGCAGGCGGCCCTGGGTATCATGTGGGGATCGCGCGGGGCGGCGATGCTGGACGACGAAGGGTCCTCGGATGAGGTGACGTCGAACACGGTTCTGTCCGCAGCCCCGACAGTTGGCGGCGGCTCAACTCCTGCGGCCACCCTGTGGTGGGACGGGATTGCCATTGCGGCCAATGTGTCCGACGAAGAGGCCGAGGCCACCTTTGCCGCGCTGGTCAGTGGCCTGACCCCCGATATGGTTGCCGCAAACAATGACGATGCCGTCTGGCTGCTTGACGGGTTCACCCCCGGCCCGGCCGCTGCCGGTGTGGCGGCAACCGCGCAGGGCGGTGCCAAGCCTTATCCGATGATCCCCCAGATGGGCCTGCTGCACGCAGCGCTTGGTTCGGAACTGACCGATTTCCTGAAAGGGGACGAAAGCGCCGAACAGGCATTGGCAGATGTCGAATCCGCCTATCGGACGTCGGCCAAAGAAGCCGGTTTCCTTCAATAAGACCCCAGACCCGAGGGGGCTGAACCGGCCCCCTCGACCCTTCGGACGTTAGATCGGGACGCACGCCATGAAGCACCGCACCTTTTTCTGGTTCATTCTGCCGACGCTTTCCGCAATGGTTCTGTTCATTGCGTTGCCCATCGTCTCGGTCTTTGTCCAATCCCTTTTTGTCGAGCACGAACAGGTTCTGGTTGTTTCTGAAAGCTGCGGCCCGTTCGGGTGTTCGCCGACCACCACCGTCGACACCGAGGCCACGGCAAAGCTGCGCGAGGAACAGCCGCTTGGCCGTTTCAACGGCCTGGGCACCTATATCAACCGTTCGCACCTGGCCTTTGCCGAGATCGGTGAGGCTTGGGCGAATTCTGACAGCTTGGGCGATTTCTGGTCTCAGGTGTATAACTTGCCCTTCTACAGCGCCCTGACATTCACCCTGGCCTATACCTTTATTGTCACGCCGTTGGTTCTGGCGCTGGGGTTGGCGATTGCCGTGGGTGTCAACAACCTGCCCCGCGCGCTCAAAGGGTTGGCGATCTTCATCTCGCTTTTGCCGTTTCTCGTCACACCGCTGGTTGGTTCGCTGATCCTGTTCTGGATGGTCGATGGCGACGGCGTAATCGGCGCCACCATTCAGCGTATATTCAATGATCCATCCCTCAGCCTGAAGGCCTCGACGGCGCTGACATGGACCATGCTGATGGTTTACGGTGTGTGGCACACCCTGCCGTTCAGCTTCATCACCTTCTACGCCGGTCTGCAAACCGTCCCCGACGATACGATGGAGGCGGCCCAGATCGACGGCGCGACCAAGTGGCAGCGCCTGATCCATGTGATCGTACCGCACCTGATGCCGCTGGTTTCGTTTGTGACGCTGATGCTGATCATGGACAACTTCCGGGTTTTTGAACCGATCGTCAGCTTCAAGGCCGAGGCGCATGCGCAGTCGCTCAGCTGGATCATCTACAACGACCTGCGCGAAAGCGGCAATCCGCTCTATGCGTCAGCAGGTGCCACCTCGCTGATCACCATCATCCTTGCGGTCATCCTGATGTCACCGGTGCTTGTTCGCACCTGGCGTGATTTCACCCGCAAATCTCACTGAGGACACGACATGGCGACCAAAGCACAATCCCGCATGACCCCGCTGAAACTGTTCTCTTACGGCTTCGTGGCCCTTTGGCTGATAATTGCCGCCTTCCCGTTTTTCTGGACCTTCTGGGGCAGCTTCAAGGTACAGGCCGACTTTTTGTCCAAGGCCGACTGGATGAACGCGCTAACCGGTGCGAACACGATTGAACAGACCGGCAGCGCCTTTACCGGTGCCGGATATCACGGCGCATGGGTGCTGGAGGATTTCTGGTACAACTTCAAGAACACCGGCATCGTGGTTTTCTTCACCGTGCTCATCTCGCTGACCTTCGGAACGCTTGGGGGGTATGCCCTGGCACGGTCCGGTTTCCGCTATGCGTTCTGGATATTGATGGCCGCGCTGGTGTTTCGCGCGATGCCACATATGACACTGGTTTCGGGCTACCTGCTGTGGTTCTTCGAATGGAATGTCTGGGGCATCCTGCCGACAACCATCATCGTGCTTGTGGCGATCAACCAGCCCTTTACCCTGTGGATGCTGCACTCGTTCTTCAAGAACATCCCCAAGGACATGGACGAAAGCGCCATGGTTGATGGCTGCACCCGGTTCCAGGCCTTCCGGCACGTGATCGTCCCGGTCATGTGGCCCGGCGTGATCACCACGGGCCTGTTCAGTTTTCTGCTGGCGTATAACGACTTTACCGTCGCCGTGATGCTGCTGAGCGAAGAGAACGAGACCATCATTCCCGCCATCAACAGCTTCATGGGGACCACCCAGATCGAAGGCAAGGTCATGTATGCGGTTGCCGCCGTGGTTTCCGCCACCGCACCGCTGTTCGTCCTGATCCTGTTCTTCCAGCGCCAGATCGTCAGCGGTCTGACCGCCGGGGCGGTAAAGGGCTGATGAGCGCATCCGCCAGACATAACGCAGTTGGGCGTCACCCGGCGCTCAATCGGATGCCAAGGGATTTTCTGACGGCCGACTAATTCTCTCCGTCTGTACAGAAGATCCCTTGGCAACCAAAAAGGACAAGACACATGAAAGGCTCCCGCCCCGAACAGGCCGTACTGACCAAAGGCACGGACATCAGCAAAACCGACGAGACCCGCGCCGTGATCGAGGCGATGGTCGATGGGCTGAACGATCACCGCATTGACGACATCGGCGAGTTTTTCGCGGAAGGCTTCCGCTGGATGGGCAATCAGGGCTGCGGCACCAAGACCGGGCTTGAAGAGTTCCAGAACAACTGGCAGCGCCCGTTTCAGGCCGCCTTTTCCGACAAGACCTGCATCGACGAGGCCCGGCTTTACATGGGCGAATGGGCGGCCGCCTTTGGTCGGCAAGAGGCAACGCATTCGGGTGCCTTCCTGGGCATCCCCCCCACCGGCAAGCGGGTCGAGATTCGATATATGGATTTCTGGAAAGTCGTCGACGGCAAGATCGTCGACAATTGGGTGAATGTCGATTTCGCCCATGTTGCCGCGCAGCTTGGCGTTGATCTGTTCAACGGCGAAGGCTGGGAAACATTCGACCGGGGAGAGAAAACTCCGCCCCGGCCCGACTATTGAGGATGAGGACAATGGCAATTGAATATCTGAAACGCGGCAAACCCGAGGCCGACCGGGCCGAAGATGATGCCAAAACCCGCGCCGTCGTCGAAGCGACATTGAAAGACATCGAAACCCGCGGTGACGCGGCCGTGCGCGAGTTGTCGGAGAAATTCGACAATTACTCGCCGGACAGTTTCCGGCTGAGCCAGCAACAGATCGACGACCTGATCGCCTCGCTGACCGAACGCGAGTTGGCCGATATCAAGTTCGCCCAAAAGCAGGTGATGAATTTCGCGCAGGCGCAGCGCGACTCGATGCTGGATATCGAGGTTGAAACCCTGCCGGGCGTGATCCTGGGGCACAAGAACATTCCGGTACAGTCGGTCGGCTGCTACGTACCGGGCGGCAAGTTCCCGATGGTGGCCTCGGCGCATATGTCGGTGGCGACCGCCAAGGTCGCCGGGGTGCCGCGCATCATCGCCTGTACCCCTCCGTTTCAGGGCAAGCCGAACGCGGCCGTAATCGCGGCGATGCATCTGGGCGGCGCGCATGAGATCTATGTCATGGGCGGCATTCAGGCGATCGGCGCCATGGCCATCGGGACCGAAACCATCGACCCCGTTCACATGCTGGTCGGCCCCGGCAACGCCTTTGTGGCCGAAGCCAAGCGCCAGCTCTTCGGCCGTGTCGGCATCGACCTGTTCGCCGGTCCGACCGAAACCATGGTGATCGCCGATGAAACCGCAGCAGACGCCGAACTGTGCGCCACAGACCTGTTGGGTCAGGCCGAGCATGGCTATAACAGCCCCTGCGTTCTGGTCACGAACTCGCGCAAACTGGCCGAAGACACGCTGAGCGAGATCGACCGTATCCTCGGCATCCTGCCCACCGCCGGCACCGCCAAGGTCAGTTGGGAGGAATATGGCGAGATCATCGTCTGCGACACCTATGACGAGATGTTGCAGGTCGCCGACGACATCGCCTCTGAACATGTGCAGGTCATGACCGACCGCGACGACTGGTTCCTGGAAAACATGACCTGCTACGGCGCGCTGTTCCTGGGGCCGCGCACCAACGTGGCCAATGGCGACAAGGTGATCGGAACCAACCACACCCTGCCAACCAAGAAAGCCGGTCGCTATACCGGCGGGCTTTGGGTCGGCAAGTTTCTGAAAACACACAGCTATCAGAAGGTCGTCACCGACGAGGCCGCGGCGATGATCGGCGAATACGGGTCGCGTCTGTGCATGCTGGAAGGCTTTGTTGGCCATGCCGAGCAATGCAACATCCGCGTGCGTCGCTACGGCGGCATCAATGTGCCCTACGGCGAAGGTGCAGCCTATCGCGAAACCGTCGAGGCGCCTGTGTAGCGCCCCCGAGAAAAGCTTGAAACAGGTGCCCGGTTTGGCCCGGGCGTTTGGGAACAATCAACAACGGCACATATTGCAATGCGAGATTTCGCGATGGACAAACACTCAACCCACAAGGCCCTGATCGCGCCCCTGCGCGAGGCCATGTACAATTTTGATGCGGCGGGCGTCCGCGCCGCGCTGGATGCGGTAATCGCGCCTGATGCGGTCATCCATATGCCGCATCCGTTCGGCGACCTGACAGGACCGCAGGAACTCTATGACATCTGTTATGCACCGCTGCTGCACTCCATGCCCGACCTGGAACGCCGCGACTGGATCGTCATGGGCGGTCAGACCGAACAGGGCAACGACTGGGTCGGCTGCGGCGGCCATTACTATGGCACCTTCGTCGTCCCCTGGCTGGACATTCCGCCGACCGGCCACCTGACCCATATGCGGTATCACGAGTTCTACCGCTTCGAAGGCGATAAAGTTGTCGAAATCCAGACGCTCTGGGACATTCCCGAGGTCATGATGCAGGCCAAGGCCTGGCCGATGGCGCCGTCGCTGGGGCTGGAGTTTTGCATTCCCGGCCCGGCAACGCTGGACGGCATCGTACCCGGACCGTGGGATGAGGCAACGTCACAGGCGTCGTGCGCCCATATCGTCGATATGCTGGAGCATCTCAAGAAACACCCCAGTCAGGGCGGACCCGAAGTGATGGAGATGGAGCGGTTCTGGCATCCGCGCATGAACTGGTACGGTCCCGCCGGGATTGGCACCGGGCGCGGCATCGCGGGTTTCCGCAACTGGCACCAGATCCCGTTCCTGAACGGTATGCCCGACCGGGGCAAATACGTGGACGAGATCACCTATCATTTCTTTGGCGACGCCGAGTATGCAGCCGTGACCGGGTGGCCCAACATGATCCAGACCGTCACCCATGACGGCTGGATGGGCATTGCGCCTTCGGGCAAGCGGATCACGATGCGGTCGCTGGATTTCTGGCGGCTGGAAAACGGTCTGATCCGGGAAAATTGGGTCATGGTCGACCTGCTGGACGCTTATCGGCAATTGGGCGTAGATGTCTTTGCCCGGCTGCGCGAATTCAACAAGGTCCGCGTACAGGGTGAAATTCCATTCCCGGTTGGCGAGGTCTGATATGCCCCAATTCCCCAGCACCCCCAGTTTCAACCTGAGCGGCAAGCGTGCGCTGGTCGCCGGTGCCTCGTCCGGCATCGGCATGGCCGGTGCCGTTGCGCTGGCGGAACATGGTGCTGAGGTTACACTGGCGGCGCGCCGCATTGGCGCGTTGCAAGACATTGCACAGGACATGTCGGCGCGGGGCTGGTCGGCAAAGGTGTTGGAACTGGACGTGTCCGATGTTGCCGCCACCGCCGAGGCCGTGGCCCAGAACGGGCCGTTCGACATATTGCTGAATTCGGCCGGTCTGGCCCGCCATGGCAAAGCCGTCGAAACCCGAGCCGATGATTTCGATGCGGTGATGGGCGTTAATGTCAAAGGCGCCTATTTCCTGACGCAAGCGGTTGCCAAGGGCCTGCTAGAGGCCGGTCGCCCCGGTTCGCTGATCAATATCTCCAGCCAGATGGGACATGTCGGTGGTCGCGAACGCGCCGTGTACTGCGCGTCGAAATTCGCGGTCGAGGGGTTCACCAAGGCAATGGCGCTGGAGTTCGGACCTGCGAAGATACGGGTCAATACCATCTGCCCGACCTTCATCCTGACCGAGTTGACCCGGTCAACCTTTGACGACCCGGACAAGCGCGCCTGGATCCTGGAAAAGATCAAACTGGGCCGCCCGGGCGAGATCGAGGACATCATGGGCGCGGTGGTCTATCTGGCCTCGGACGCCTCGGCACTGGTGACAGGAACGGCAATGATGGTTGACGGGGGCTGGACGGCAGACTGATGGTTGCACAAAAGGTCACATCGGCAGAAGTTGCCCGCCTTGCGGGTGTCAGCCAATCGGCGGTCAGCCGGGTGTTTACGCCCGGCGCTTCGGCTTCGGCAAAAACCATTGAAAAGGTGCGCAAAGCCGCCGAGCAACTGGGTTATAGGCCCAATGTTCTGGCGCGGGCCATGGTGTCGGGAAAAAGCGGCATCATCGGGCTGGTGGTCGCCTATCTGAACAACCAGTTTTACCCTGAGGCGTTGGAAAAGCTGTCCAATGCTCTGCAGGAACGCGGATATCACGTGCTGGTTTTCATGGCCTCGCAATCGGCAGGCAACATCGACAAGGTGGTCGAGGAAATCTTGGATTTTCAGGTGGATGGGATCATCGCCGCCTCGGTCGCATTGTCGTCTGACCTCTCCGACCGCTGCCGCGCCGCGGGCATTCCTATGGTGCTGTTCAACAGGGTGCAGGATGACGCGGCCATGTCGGCGGTGACATCGGACAACGTGGCGGGCGGGCGCAAAGCGGCCGAGTTTCTGCTGGCCGGCGGGCACCGGAAAATCGGCTATATCGCCGGTTGGGAAGGGGCCTCGACCCAGCGCGACCGCGAGACGGGTTTTACCGAAGCGCTGCGCGCGGCGGGTGTCGAACTGCATGCCCGCGAAAACGGGAATTTCGTGATCGAACAGGCCAAGGATGCGACGCGCCGCATGTTCGCCAATGACCCGCCCGAGGCCGTGTTTGTGGCCAATGATCACATGGCCATGGCGGTGATGGACACATTGCGGTTTGAGCTGGGCCTGAACGTTCCCGACGACGTTTCGGTTGTCGGATATGACGACGTGGCCGTTGCCGCCTGGCCGACCTATGACCTGACTACAGTGCGTCAACCGGCCAACCGCATGGTGGCCGAAACGGTCGATATTCTGCTGAGCAAGATCGAAAATTCCGACCTTGGCCCGCGCCGGGTCGAGATCGACGGGCCGCTTGTCATTCGCGGTTCGGCCCGCATACCTGAAGGATGGAAGACATGAAGGGATTTGATCCCAAATTCAAAGATTTTCCCGATTACATCATCGGGATCACCAAGGAAATCTGGGAAGATCGTGGCATTGCCACGCTGCATCACTATTACTCCCCGGACATCGTCGTGCGCTCGCCCGCGTCAGTGGTCGTTGGCAATCAGGACGTGATCGCCGCGACCATGGCAACGCTGGCCGAATTCCCCGACCGTACCCTGCTGGGCGAGGATGTGATCTGGTCGGGCACGCCGGAGGAGGGCATGTTGTCGTCGCACCGGCTGCTGTCCACCGCAACCCATCTGGGCGACGGGGTTTATGGCAAGGCGACCGGCAAAAAGCTTGTTTACCGCATTCTGGCCGACTGCCACGCGATCAACAATCAGATCAACGATGAGTGGCTGATCCGCGACCAGAGCGCGATCGTGCAGCAGATGGGCTGGGACCCCAAGGAATACGCCCGCGACCTGATCGCGCGTGAGGGCGGGCCTGACGCCTGCGTGCAACCCCTCACGCCTGAGAACGACCAGCCCGGCCCCTATAAAGGCCGTGGCAATGACAATGAATGGGGCCAGAAATACGCAGATATTCTGACCCGGATCATGAATGCCGATATGGGCGTGATCGAGGCGGAATATGATCGCGCGGTCCTGTCGGAATATCCCGGCGGCACTACAGGCCACAGCTGGGGTCCGGTCGATCGGTTCTGGATGGGCCTGCGCGCGTCCTTCCCGCGCGCCGAATTCAAGATCCACCACCAGATTGGCCGCGACGATCCGATGATGCCGCCGCGCGCCGCGATCCGCTGGTCGTTGCATGGCAAGCATGACGGCTGGGGCGTGTTCGGCGTGCCAACCGGGGCCGAGGTCTATGTGCTGGGCATCAGCCAGGCCGAGTTCGGTCCCTGGGGTCTGCGCAAGGAATACACCTTGTTTGACGAAACCTCGATCTGGAAACAGATCCTGTTGAAGTCCGGCGATCTCTGAGAATGCCGCACCGTGTCTCAAATCTGGATGCCGGGCAGGCGTTGCGGCGGTTCCACGCCCATCGCGCCAGCCTGCGCGCCCGGCGGCTGAACAATCGCCCGCCGGGCCTTGGGGTTTGATCTGATCAGACCCCAAAGCAAAAGGAAGATAGATATGAGTACAATTCAAAGCCGCATCGTCCGTTATGGCGAGTTGAAGCCCTGTAAAACCGCGTTCATCGACGCGCATACGCCGGGCTCGGACCAGAAAGAGAACTTTACCATCATTGGTGGCGGCGTTTCCGAAAGCCCCGACCAGCACGTCCACATCACTGACAAGATCGGTTTCAACATCGGCGCGGCGGGGCAACCGCCGAAATGCCGTAACTCGCTGCACAGCCACACCACGGCCGAGGTGTTCTTTGTCGCCAAGGGTCGCTGGCGGTTTTTCTGGGGACGTTATGGCACGGCGGGCGAGTTCATCGCCGAGGAAGGCGACATCTTCAACATCCCCACCGGTATCTTCCGAGGCTTCGAGAATGTCGGCCAGGACTACGGCATGATCATGTCGATGCTGGGCGGCGACGATGCGGGCGGCGGGGTGACTTGGGCCCCGCAGGTGATCGAGGACGCACAGGCCCACGGTCTGGTGCTGGGCAATAACGGTGTCCTTTATGACAGCAAAAAGGGCGAGGAACTGCCGCATAATGTGCAGCCCATGCCTTTGCTGACCGAGGAAGAGCTGAAAGCCTATCCCGAGGTTCCCGTCGATGCGGTGATCGGCAAATATGTCGCCCGCTACTGGGATCTGATGGCGCTGGCAGCGGACAAACCGGCGGTGGTGATCGGTGAAAATGGTGTGATCAAGGACAAGCCCGGATTCGAAGTTGATTTTCTGACCCGCGGTTCGGCGGTGTCCACGCCGATCACCGCCCGGAAACCGGTGGTTCTGATGCCCGCAAGCGGCCATTGGCGGATCACGATAGACGAGGTTGAAACG
This sequence comes from Alphaproteobacteria bacterium, assembly GCA_030427405.1. Taxonomy (GTDB): domain Bacteria; phylum Pseudomonadota; class Alphaproteobacteria; order Rhodobacterales; family Rhodobacteraceae; genus Ruegeria. The sequence goes on from JAUHXK010000010.1 coordinate 96,491, forward strand.
ACCCTTTCCAACGGCGATACCGCGCTGGCCTTGCCCGGTGAAACCTACAGCGTTCAGCCGTCGATGACCGGTGATGCGGGGCTGTATCGTATCACCGCGACAGACGATCCCGCCGGCGCGACCTGGACCGGCGCCTGATGCGCGTACCCGCGCCGGGTTCCGGCCCGGCGCGGGATACCTACCAAGCGGAGATGAACGCATGACCCGGACCCCTCAAAACCAATCACGACGCCTGTATCTGGCGCCCGGGGGGGACATGGCGGCATGACACCTCTTGTCCTTCTGCCCGGGATGATGTGTGACGCACGGCTGTACCACCCGCAAATCGCGGCATTGTCCGGCAAATATCCAATCCTGTGCGCACCAATCGGCGCGCATGACACGATGCAATCGCTTGCCGTCGCAGTGCTGGATTATGCGCCCGAACGCTTTGCCCTGGCCGGGCTTTCCATGGGCGGTATCCTTGCGATGGAGGTTTTGCGGCAGGCGCCCGAGCGGGTGGCCGGTTTGGCGTTGATGGACACCAATCCATTGGCCGAGCTGGCCGAGGTCAAAGCCCGGCGCGGACCCCAGATCAAGGCCGTCAAGGGGGGTGACCTGCGCAAGGTGATGGCCGAAGAGATGATACCGAACTATCTGGCTGACGCTCAAGGCAACGCGACGCTCCTGGATCTGTGCATGGATATGGCCGTCGCACTGGGCCCAGAGGTTTTTGTCAACCAGTCCAAGGCTCTGCGCGACCGGCCCGATCAAACCGGCACTTTGCGTGCGTTCTCGGGCCCGGCATTGGTTATGTGCGGGCGCGAAGATGCGCTGTGCCCCGTCTCAAGGCACGAGTTGATGCACGAGCTGATGCCGCAAAGCCGCTTGGTGATCGTTGACGGCGCCGGTCACCTGCCGACCTTGGAGCAACCGCAACAAACAACGGCGGCCCTGACCCGCTGGCTGGAGGAAATATGAACCAAGCCTTGCTGGAGCTGTTGAAAAAGGTGGATACGCCGACTGTCTGCAACGCCATCGAAGTGGCGCAGGGCAAGCGTGGTTTCAACGATTTCACGCGTGGCACCATGCTGTGCTCTGCCCCGGATGCCGGTGCCATGGTGGGCTATGCCCGCACCGCAAGGATTGCTGCGGTCAACCCGCCGACCGAACCGCCCGAGGTGATCCGCAAGCGCCGGATGGAGTATTACCGGCACATGGCCACGGGCAGCGGTCCCGCCGTGACCGTAGTGGAAGATTTGGATTACCCCGACTGCATTGGCGCCTATTGGGGTGAAATCAATACAACGGTCCACAAGGGTTTTGGCATAAGCGGTGCGCTGACCAACGGCGTCATGCGGGACCTCGGAGACCTGCCGGATGAATTTCCGGTGGTCGCCGGGTCTGTCGGGCCAAGCCATGGGTTCGTTCATGTGAAAGAGGTCGGAACACCGGTGACAATCTTCGGCCTGTCGATCAAGGACGGTGACCTTGTGCATGCCGACCGGCACGGCGCCCTCGTGATCCCGCCTGACGTGGTGGACGAGCTCGAACAGGCGATCATCAAGTTGCTTGAAACCGAAAGACTGATCCTGGATCCCGCTCGCGCATCAGGGTTCGATTTCGAGGCCTTTGAACAAGCCTGGAGCGCATTCGAAGCCGCGCGCACCTAGGGGGGCAAGGTCACAGACCGGGAAACGCCTGGGTGATCTGCGCAGGCTGCGGGGCGGGTGAACCGAATGGATCGGGCGCGGTGCATGCGCTGCAAGTGATCAGGCTTTGACCGCTGCGTTTTGCGGCAAGCTTTCGCTCCATCTGCGCAGTTCGTTCAGAAAACCCAATGCCGTCCGGCCCAGTTCGGTGATCTGGTATTGCACCGACACTGGGGCTGTATCCAGAACCTGCCGCCGGACCAGGCCCTGAGATTCCAACTGACGCAGGCGTTCCGCAATCATCTTTTTGCTGGCACCGCCGATCATGCGCGCCAGGTCGTTGAACCGCACAGGCTCGTCCTTTAGGTGCCAAAGGATCGACCCGGTCCACTTGCCGCCAATAATCCGCATTCCGCGTTCGATTGCACACGGCTCGACACACATGTCATGTGCAGTCCGGCGGCCTTTTTCGTCCTGTTCCACGCGTGCTCGCATTTGTCACCTCCAATTGGCCGCCATAAGGTTACCAATCGTATGTTGGTTTCCCTAACGCACTTGTGAATTTACGTGGCCGCAATTTGCCCATGTGTCAAGGGCCGCCGCGACCCTGCAACAAGGGGGGCCGCCAACACCTGCGCCGCTGTAGAAAGGCCCTTTGTTTACTTGCGCGAAGGCATCGCCCGATGATGTTTGCCTGTCGCATCATGAGGAGCGGCCGGGTCAAGATATGAGCAATCAAGACGGGCGAAATCAGGTCACCATCAGCTGCGCACGAGGTTACGAAAAGTATACTGGTTGATTTTCGTTGTGCGGTGAACAGATTGGTGCCCGATGGCGGACCGCTCCGCCCAAGCAGCAAAAACCCCAAGGACGAAACCATGAGCAAGATTTTGATTTTGAATGGCCACCAGCCATACCCTTTTTCCAAGGGCGAGTTGAACGCGGCGCTGGTCGACCGCGCGACCGCGTTTCTTAAGGCCGCCGGTCATGACGTGCGCGTGACCAGGGTCGACCAAGGCTATGATGTCGAGCAGGAAATCACCAACCACCAATGGGCCGACACCGTTATCATGCAATTCCCGGTAAACTGGATGGGTGTACCGTGGTCGTTCAAAAAGTACATGGACGAGGTTTATACCGCAGGCATGGACGGCCGCCTGACCGCTGGCGATGGCCGCGTGGCCGAGGCGCCAAAGAAAAACTATGGCACCGGCGGTGCATTGTACGGCACCACCTACATGCTGTCCGTAACGCTGAACGCGCCTGCCGAAGCCTTCGACGACCCGGCCGAGCCGTTGTTCGAGGGCGCATCGCTGGACGATCTGCTGCGTCCGGTTCACCTGAATGCCAAGTTCTTTGGTATGTCGCCCCTGCCGACCTATGGCGCCTTTGACGTGATGAAAAACCCGGATGTGGATGCAGATTTTGCCCGGTTTGATGCGCATCTGGTCCGTGTCTTCGGCTCCAACTCCATCTCGGAAGTCGCCTGACCTACCCCTGGGGGCCACATTCCAGCGCGGGGCTCATCAGATGAGCCTCGCTTCCCCCATCATTTGCCCTTGCAGAGACAGCCATGACCCAACCGGACATTCACCTTTACACCGCCGCCACCATGAACGGCTACAAGCCTGTTATTTTCCTGGAAGAAGCCGGTGTTCCCTATGACCTGACCTTCATCGACTTCTCCAAGCAGGAGCAGAGGGCCCCCGATTTCCTCAAGCTGAACCCAAACGGCAAGATCCCCACGATCTATGACCGGGCCGAGGGGCGGGCAATTTTCGAATCCGGCGCAATCCTTTGGCATCTGGCCAACAAATACGGCAAGTTCCTGTCCGACGATCCGGTGACCCGGTCGGAAACGCTGCAATGGCTGTTCTTTCAGGTCGGCCATGTTGGGCCGATGATGGGGCAGGCGATGTATTTCCAGCGTATCGCAGCGCCCAACGGGCATGACGAGCCATTCTCGATCAAGCGTTATGTCGACGAATCCCGCCGCCTGATGGAAGTTCTGAACACCCGGCTGGACGGGCGTGACTATATCGTTGGCGACTATTCCATCGCCGACATGATGATCTACCCCTGGGCGCGGGCTTACCCCTGGGCGCGGGTCGAAGTTGACGATCTGCCGAACCTCAAAGCTTGGTTCGAACGGATCGACGCGCGCCCGGCCGTGCAGAAGGCGCTGACCATCCCCAAGGCGCAACCCCAATTCTGGGATGAAAACGCGGATGCTGATGCCTTCCTCAAGGAAAACGCCGCGCGTTTTGCGTCGGATGTGAACACGGCGTGACGCAAGGGCCGTGGTCCTGCCGCACCGGGGCCGCGTCGGCTTATCCTTGCTGGTCCCTCGCGCCGAGTGACTGGATCTGACCCAGCAATTCGGCGGTGGCGGTCAGGGCGCGGCCAGTGGCCTGGGCTGATTGGGGCAGGATCATCCACTCCAGCGCCCAAGCCGTGCCCGAACGTTCTTGTTCATGCACAAGTGCATGATGCATCCCCGGCACCAAGGTCGCGTTGAAACGGGCCAGGGTGACCAGCAATTCGGCCAGCACAGGGTTCTGTTTATGCGGCATGGCCGACGAACCGCCGCCGCCGCTGAGGCGTATCTCGTTTATGCCCTGCTGCGCCATCAGGGCGATGTCCTGCCCGATCTTGCCCAGGGATCCGGTGACAAGCGACAGCCAGCCGGTGAATTCGGCCATGGCGCTGCGGTCGGTGTGCCAGCAGGGGGATGCGGTATTCAGCCCAAGCTCCTGCGCCATCAGGGTCGCGATTTCGTCACCTTGGCCGCCCATGGCGTGCCGGGTTCCCACGGCGCCACCCAATTGCAGGCGTAGCAGCCTGTCCTTTTGCTGGTCCAGCCGGTCAAGGTGATCCGCAAGGGGGCGCGTCCAGCTATCTATCCGGTCTGCGACAGTGATCGGCAGGGCGGCCTGCATCCGGGTGCGGCCCATCAGGAAATTGCCGCCATGAACCGCCTTCAGCTCGGTGAGCACCGAGATCAGAGATTGGAGCCGCTCCGAAAACAAGGCGCAGACCGGTTTCAGGGTCAGCACGGTCGCCGTATCGGTAACATCCTGCGAGGTCATTCCTTTGTGCAAGGCCGCGTGGCCCTGTTTGGGCAATGCGGCGCGCAAGCTGCGCACCAGCGCGGGAACGACCACCCCGTCGCTGGCCGTGCCCTGCCTGAGAGCGTCGGTATCGATCGTGACCGCCACGATCTGGTCCGCGGTTTGTGTGGCGATGTCGGGGTCGACCAAACCGGTATCGCCCAGGGCCCTGGCATATGCGGCCTCGACGGCCAGCATATGGGCCAGCATCCGTTCCGGCGACATCAGCTCTTGGGTTCGGGGGTCACCGAACAGGCCGCCGAGCCAGGGATGGGTAAACACATCGGTCATGCGGTTCTCGTATCTTGTGCGCCCGGCAATGATCACATGGCGGGCGCGGACTTCAACCCCAGTATGTCGCGCGCCTGCTGCCATGTGGCCACGGGGCGCTCGTATTTCTCGCACAACTCGGCGGTGCGGCGGACCAATGCCGCGTTGGACGGGGCAAGCGTGTTGCGGTCAATGCGCACGTTGTCTTCAAGCCCGGTGCGGGTGTGCCCCCCTGCCGCAATCGCCCATTCGTTGATAACGATCTGGTTTGCGCCAATGCCAGCGGCGCACCATTCGGCGTCGGGCGCGCGGTCCTCCATCACCTTACGGTAAAAGTCGAAAACCTCGCGGTCGACGGGCATGGCGTTTTTCACGCCCATGACAAACTGTACGTAAAGCTTGCCATAAAGCTTGCCGTCGCGATGCAGGCGAATGGCCTGCAGGATATGGCTGAGGTCAAAGGCTTCGACCTCTGGCGTGACGCCGTTCTCGCGCATGGTGGCCGCCAGCCAGTCGACCAGATCAGGCGGGTTTTCATAGACGCGCGACGGAAAATTGTTCGACCCTACGGACAACGAGGCCATGTCGGGGGCCAGCGGCAACATGCCGCCGCGTTCCTGCCCGGCGCCGGACCGGCCGCCGGTCGAAAACTGGATGATCATGCCCGGGCAGTGCTTTTCCAGGCCTTCCTTGAGGCGGGCAAAACGGTCCGGGTCAGAGCTGGGCGTCTGGTCGTCGTTGCGCACATGGGCGTGCACGATGCTGGCGCCTGCCTCGAACGCGGCCTGGGTGCTTTCGATTTGTTCGTCTACAGTCGTAGGCACCGCGGGATTGTTTTCCTTGCGGGCCACGGAACCGGTTATGGCGCAGCAGATGATGCAGGGTTTGGTCATGGTTTGGGTCCGGGATTGGGCCCTGCCGGTCCGGGCCGGAACGGCAAGGCGTTTGGGTCAGATGTCAAAGAAGACGGTTTCGTCCTGTCCTTGCAACCTGATTTCAAAGCGATAGACAACCTGGCCATCGCGTTCGCTGCGCTTGGCCAGAAGCGTGGCGCGTCTGCGTTCCCATTCGATGATGTTCAGAACGGGGTCTTCGGCATTCGCCTGCGCCTCGTCATCGAAATAGAGGCGTGTGTTCAGGCCGATATTGATGCCGCGTGCCACGATCCACAGGTTGATATGCGGCGCCTGCAGGCCGATATTGCGCCCCTGCGTGCGACCGGGTTTGACCGTGTCAAAGCCCCATTCGCCTGTCTCGAAATCGGTGATGACGCGGCCCCAGCCGCGAAAACCGTCCTCGACATTGCCGCCACCTTCGGGGTGGGCGTAATTGCCTTCGGAATTGGCCTGCCAGGCTTCCAGCATCACATCCTTGATGGGCGACCCGGTGCCGTCGATCACGATCCCTTCGACCCGAATGCGTTCGCCCTTGGCGTTGGGGCCGGCGATGTCCCAACCCAGTTCCTGGTCATAGATGTCGAACCCGGCAGCGCCCGGCGCAAGGCCGATATGGACATAAGGTCCGGCTGTTTGGGATGGGGTTTCTTTCAGGTAATTCAGTGGCTGCACCATGGATCAGTTCCCCTCCAGACGGTTTTCGAACAGGGTCGAACGGCGGCCCCGCAGGATGATGTCGAACTTGTAGGCAATCGAGTCGAGCGGGACCGAGGCATTCATGTCCAGGGCCGCCACCAATTGCCCCTGCGCCGCCTTGTCGGGGATCGTTTTGACAATCGGGCACTTGTCAATCAGCGGGTCGCCTTCGAAATAGCACTGCGTAATCAGGCGTTGTGCAAAGGCGGTGCCGAAGATTGACATGTGAATATGCGCCGGGCGCCAGTCATTCACCCAGTTCCGCCAGGGATAGGCACCAGGTTTGACCGTGCGAAAAAAGTAGTATCCGTTTTCATCCGTCAGTGTCCGCCCGCAGCCGCCAAAGTTCGGGTCAATCGGGGCAAGGTACGTGTCTTTCTTGTGGCGATAGCGCCCACCGGCATTGGCCTGCCACGCTTCGACAAGGGTATTGGGAACCGGTTTGCCGTTTTCATCCAGCACGCGGCCATGCACGATGATCCGTTCACCTATCGCCGCCTCTCCGGGCTGGGCGTAGTTGTGGATCATGTCATTGTCCAGCGCGTCGATGTCATTATGGCCGAAGACGGGGCCGGTGATTTCGCTGACAGAGTTCTGCAGAGAGATCAGCGAATATTGCGGCGAGCGCGCGACGCTGGTCTTGTAATCCTTGGCAAAAGCGGGCGGGTGCCAGGTTCGGTCTCTTTGGTAGAATTCGCCGGGTTTGGTCATTGGGCGGTTCTCCTTCAATGTGGTTGGGATCGGTTGCGCGTTTCCCGGAATTATTCGTTTTCCATTTCGGTATAGGTCTGTTTGGCCAGTTTCAGCGCATGGTTGGCGCGCGGCACACCGGCATAGATGGCCACATGCTGAAACGCCTCCAGAACATCCCGTTTGCTGGCCCCGGTGCGCGCGGTGGCGCGGATATGCATCGGAATCTCTTCAAAATTCCCCAAGGCGGCAAGCAGAGCAAGCGTCAGCATAGACCGTTCCCGGTCGCTGATCCCGTCCGAGGCCCAGACAGTGCCCCATGCGCCCTCGGTGATCAGCGCCTGGAACGGGGCATCCAGATCGGTCGTGTTGCTGTCGGCGCGGTTGACATGATCATCGCCCAGAATGCTGCGCCGCACTTGGGTGCCGGTCTGAAATCGGTCGCTCATCAACATGTCTCCTTCAGGAATTCGGCCAGCAGGCCAGCGTATTCATCGGGTTTTTCCACACACGGAAGATGCCCCGCGCCCGAGATTACCCTGAAGCGGGCGCCGGGGATCAGGCTGGTGGTGTCTTGAACCAGGTCAGGCGGGCTGGCGCCGTCGGCGCTGCCGGCAATGCCAAGGGTTGGCAATTGCAATTTCGCGGTCGTGGGGCGCAGATCGGTGCCTGCGATGGCCTGGCAGCAACCGACATAGCCTTCGACCGGGGTGCGGGTCAGCAGGGTCCGCCACAAGCTGGCCTCGTCCGTATTTCGGAAATCGGGGCCGAACCAGCGGTCGAGGATCGCGTCGGCCACGCTTTCGATCCCGTCGGCGCGGATTGCAGAGACCCGGCTTTGCCACATCGCCGCATCGCCCATTTTCGCCGCGGTGTTCGACAAAACCAGCGCCCGAACCAGGTCCGGGCGGCGTGCCGCCAGCGCCTGGCCGATCATACCGCCGATTGACAGGCCCACGAAAACGCAATCACGAACACCGATCTGGTCCAGCAGCGCCTCGGTATCCGCGACCAGATCGTCCATCGTATAAGGCGCATCAGGACAGGACGACAGCCCATGGCCGCGCTTGTCAAACCTGATCAGCCGCAACCCTTTGGGCAGCAGGGGCACAACCTTGTCCCATAGGCGCAGATCGGTTCCCAGCGAGTTGGCAAATACCACCGCGGGTCCATCGGCCGGTCCATCCTCGTGCCAATGCAACTGAACGGTATCCAGATCGGCCATCCGCATCAGTAGGGCAACCCGACATAGTTTTGGGCAAAGACCGATTGCGCCTCGCGGTTTTCCCGCAGGAAATCGACATCGGCCTGTTGGATTTTCAGGTCAAAGGCGTTTTGATCGGGAAACCTGTGCAACAGGTTGGTGGTTGCCCAGCTGAACCGCTCGGCCTTCCAGATCCGGGTCAGGGCCTTTTCTGAATACCGGTCGATCCCTTCGCTGTCGCCTTCGGCATAATATTGCAGCAACCCGTTATACAGGTAGTGGATATCGCTTGCCGCCGTATTCAATCCCTTGGCACCGGTGGGCGGCACGATATGGGCTGCGTCGCCACACAGAAACAGCCGCCCCCAGCGCATCGGTTCGGTCACGAATGACCGCAGCGGTGCGATGGATTTTTCGATCGAGGGCCCCGTGACCAGCCGGTCGGCATATTCCTCGGGGATACGGCGCTTGAGCTCTGTCCAAAAGGCGGCATCGGTCCAGTCCTCGGGCGTGTCTGACAGCGAACATTGGATGTAATACCGGCTGAGGTTTTCATTGCGCATCGAACACAGCGCAAAACCGCGATCCGACCCGGAATAGATCAGCTCGTGGTGCACGGGCGGGGTCTGGGACAGAATCCCCAGCCACCCGAACGGGTAAAGCTTTTCGTATTCGCGGCGCACTGTCAGCGGGATGGTCTGGCGGCTTACACCGTGAAACCCGTCACATCCCGCCACGAAATCGCAGTCGATCCGGTGCTCGGTTCCGTCCACCATATAGGTGACATGGGGCGCGTCGCTGTCGGCATCGTGGATTGTCACAGCTTCGGTCTCAAAAACGATTTTGCCACCTGCCGCTTCGCGCGCCTCATACAGGTCGCGGGTCACTTCGGTCTGGCCATAGACGACAACGTGGCTGCCGGTCAGGTCCTTGAAATCAACGCCAAACAAGGTGTCGCCATACGAGATCACGGTGCCATCGTGAATGATGCATTCGGCATCCATCCGATTGGCCACACCGGCCTCGCGCATCAGGTCGACGAACCCGGTTTCAAGTATCCCGGCCCGGATGCGACCCAGGACATAGTCCTTGGTCTTGCGCTCCAGAACAATGGAATCGATGCCCTTGCGGTGGAGAAGCTGGCTGAGCAACAGGCCCGATGGGCCACCGCCGATGATGGCGACTTGGGTGCGCATTGATGTCTCCTCCTGAACTCCTCAATTGCATATTGCTTGCACGAAAAAGGAAAGTAAAATGAGAATAATTCCGATTTAATTTCAGGAATGGGAAAGTAAATGATCGACCGCCGTATCAAGTTCCGCCATATCCAGTGCTTTGTCGAAATCTGCCGCGAACACAGCCTGAAAATTGCGGCGGAAAAGCTGTTTCTGACCCAGCCTGCAATTTCGAAAACGCTCAAGGAGTTGGAAGAGATCATGGGCGCGACCCTGCTTTTGCGCAACCGCGCGGGCGTGTCCCTGACCAAGCAGGGCGAGGTTTTTCTGCATTTCGCCGAAATGTCGCTGGCCGCCATTCAGCAGGGGCTGACCGGGGTGGAACAGGTTGGCACGCAAGGCCGGACCCGCCTGTCGGTGGGGGCCCTGCCATCCGTCGCGGCGCGGCTGATGCCCAGCGTTTTTGCCGAGTTCATGGAGCTTGCCCCCCAGACCAACCTGCGGATCATGGACGGGCCGCACGGATACCTGGTCGAACGGTTGCGGTTGGGTGAGCTGGACCTGGTCATCGGGCGACTGGGGCAGCCGGACACGATGCAGGGGATTACCTTTACCCAGCTATACGAGGAACGGGTTGAATTCGTCGTGCGCGCGGGCCATCCGCTGCTGAGCAAGCCCGACCTCAAACGGATTGGCGAATGGCAGGTGATCTACCCGCCCGAGGGGTCGGCAATCCGGCCCCTGGTGGACCGATACCTGATCGCCCACGGGGTAGGAGATATCGAACACAGGCTGGAAAGCGTATCTGGTGCGTTCGGGCGCGTATACACCCGGCAGTCTGACGCGATCTGGATCATCTCGGCAGGGGTTGTCGCTAATGAAATCGCCGATGGCCGAATGGTTGCGCTGCCGTTTGATACCACGATCACGCGGGGGCCCGTCGGGCTGATGCACCGGCCCGATGAAATCCTGTCGCCGCAGGCGCAGGTGTTCAGTCTTGCCGTCAACAGCGCGCTCAGGCGCCTGGGCCTGCAATCCTAGCCGCCCAGACGGGCACCCGGTGCAATCGTCGGCGGTGCGTCGTTCAGCGCATCGCGTGCGAACCCGGCGGCGGCCTTGTACCGGGCCATGAACTCGGCCCGTTCCGCGGCTGGAATGACGGCATCAATATCGTCGAACGTGCCGCCACAGCGGTCGTTGACCATGTTCAAAAGACCAAATGGACCGGCCCCCCGGTTGCGCAGGATGAGTTCGGACACAGGTTCGCGCAAGGCTGCGTCAAAGGCGTTCAGCGCCGCCGCACCCACCCCGTGTTCCAGCAGTTTTGCGCCCAGGATGCGGGCGTCGATGATGGCCTGGCTGGCCCCGTTCGAACCCGTGGGATACATCGCGTGTGCCGCGTCTCCGATCAGGCCCACGGGCCCGTCAACCCAGGTGCCGATCGGGTCACGGTCGATCATCGGATTCTCATAGGTAATGTCTGCCCCGGCAATCAGGGCGGGAACATCCAGCCAGTCGTAATCCCAGCCATCAAAATGATGGGCAAAGTCGCTGGTGTCGACCTGCCGGAACCACCCGGTTGTTTCACGCGCGGCGGGATCGTCATAGGTAACCTCGGCGATCCAGTTCACCAGCGTCAGGCCGGTTTCGGGGTCGGGGTGCGAGATCGGATAGATCACCATCCGGTGCTTATGCGTGCCCAGCCCGACAAAGGACGAGCCCGTGCGGACCGGTTTGGCCAGCGTGGTACCGCGCCACATGACGGCTCCGCCCCAATGGATAGGGGGCTGGTCCGGATGCATCTGGGCGCGAATGGCCGAATGGATGCCGTCGGCCCCGATCAAAAGCGTTCCGGTTTCGCGCGCGGGCCCGTCCTGGGTCTGCAACTGAATGGAAACCGTGCCGTCGGGGTTGATCTCATACCCGGTCGCCCGCGTGCCAAGACGCACGGCATCCTGTCCGGCGCGCTGCACAAACCTGTGATAGAGCGCCATGTGAAACGCGCCGCGATGCACCGCGTATTGCGGCCAGTTATACCCGGCATGGGTGCCGCGCGGTTCCGCATAGATCTCTTGCCCGTTCAACCCGACCAGCGCCCATTCCTGCGCGGGCACCCCGAACGTATCCAGGTCGTCCGCGGTAAAGCCCAGATCGAACAATTCGCGCACGGCATTGGGTTGCAGGTTGATCCCGACGCCCAGAGGGCGCAGATTGCGCACGCTTTCGAACACAACGCAGTCCACGCCGATTTGATGCAGGGTCAGCGCCAGCGACAGCCCGCCAATACCCCCGCCAGCGATCAGCACTTTGTGGTCGGACATGATAGGGGCCTTTCCGGCTGTTCAGTTTGTGGCGATCTGGCCGCGCATTTTTGCCCCGTTCGGGCGAAGCCTCAACCGCAAATGCGCTTGATCCTGTCCGGCGCGTCGTGATGATCGGCGGCGGCGCGCAGCCGGGCGCCGATGCAGGTCAGGACGGTGTCGATCGTGGTTTGCATGAACCCATGCGCCTGCGCCGCGCCGTCCTGATCTGCCAGTTGCGCGCGTGCCGATTGCCATGTGTCCAGCGCCCGGGAAATCTCGGCACCCCCCCAGCGTGCGCTTTCCTGCGCGACGAAACCCGCAAAAGCATCACCCGCCGGTCCCGGCGCAAGCCGGGTCGCCAGCATGCGCGCATGGATGCCATTGGCACCTTCATAGATCGAGGTGATCCTGGCATCGCGATAGGTCTGTTCCAACCGGTATTCGCGCAGATAGCCATAGCCGCCCAGAACCTGCATACCCAGTTCTGCCGCCTTGATGCCTGCCTCGGTGCAATAAACCTTGGCGACCGGGGTCAGGAAATCGACCAGGTCGGGGGCCGTTTCAGATTCCATGGTGACAAAGGCCAGATGTGCCAGGCTGCGCCCACTGACCGCCAGCCAGTCGATCTGATCCAGCATGCGGCGGACGTCGGCATGTTGGTCCAGGGTCACGGCGCTGCCGTCCGGGCCGCGCCCTTGCACGCGCTCGGCGGCATAGGCGCAGGCGATATCATAAGACCGCGCCGCGTGGGCGACGCCTTGCAGGGCCACGTCCAGCCGGGCGTGGTTCATCATGGTGAACATGGCCATCAGCCCCTGGCCTTCGGCGCCGATCAACTCGGCCTCGGCCCCGTCAAAGGCCAGCTGGCAGGTGGGCGAGGCGTGCAGCCCCATCTTTTCCTCGATCCGCGTCACGACAACTGAATTGCGGCTGCCATCGGCACGGGTGCAGGGGCACAGGAACAGCGACAGGCCCTTGACCCCGTCATCCGAGGTGCGCGCCAGTACCAGGTGCAGGATGCGGTCGCTCATGTTCTGATCACCGCCCGAAATAAAGATCTTTTCGCCCGAGATGGTCCATCCGCTGCCCTCGGGCGTGGCCTTGCAACGCACGCGCGACAGGTCCGACCCGGCCTCGGGTTCGGTCAGGCACATGGTGGCCAGCGTTTCGCCCGACGCCAGCGGGGGAATATACCGCGCTTTTTGATCCGGCGTGCCGAACCGCAGCAGGGTGCGCACGGCGCCGGGAACCAGGCCGGTCACCATCTGCAGGCTGTGGTTTGCACCCGAAAACACCTCGGACGTGATCGCCAGCATCAGCGCGCCCAAACCCTGCCCGCCAAATTCCTCGGGCGCGGTCAGCGATGGCCACCCCTGTTCGGAATAGGCCGCATAGGCCGTGTCGAACCCATCGGGCATCAGGACCCGACCGTTTTCCAGCCTGCATCCCTGCATGTCGCCGGGTTCGTCCAGCGGCGCGATTTCGCCCTGCGCGAAGGCGGCGAAATGTGCGCCTATTTCTCCGGCCAGGTCTGCGTCCCAATCCGGCAGATCGGACGCCTGAGCCACATGGTCGAGCGAGAACAGGATATCCCCAAGCGGGGCTTCGAACGGTTTCATTCAATGTCTCCGAAACAGGTGAACGCGGTGCCGGAAGGGGCGATTTTCAGCTATTTGTCGCTTGCAAACGCGGCTTTGAGAAACGTGATGACCGGGGCAACCTCGGTGTTGAACCCGTCACCGCCGTGGCTGGCGCCTTCGACCCGGCGCATTTCGACCAGGCTTGCGCCCGGACGCGCTTGCATCGCCTCAAACAGGCGTTCTGTCTGCAAGGGCGAGACCACGAAATCTTGGGTTCCATGAACCAAAAGCGCTGGCGGCAGAGGCGTTTCTCCGGCCAGGGACTCCAGGAAGAATACCGGGCTTGCCGCATCGGCCAGGGCCTTGTTCTCAGCCACCGGGGCCCCGATCAGCAGGGATTCAGGCGTTGGCTCTTCGGCGAGGTTGCCCTTGTCGGTCACGTCATCTGCGCTGCGGTCCGGGATGAGGGCATACAGGTCAGACGGCGCATACCACGACACCAGGGCGTCCAGCCGGGTATCGGGCGATTGCGCCTGATCAAACGCGGCCCAAAGCGCCAGATGCGCCCCCGAGGACTGACCCCAGACGGCAATTTCGGACGCGTCATAACCATATGTTTCGCCATTTTCGCGGACAAAGGCGAAGGCGCTGCGCAAATCGTCAAGCTGCGCCGGCCAGATGGCTTCGTCGCTGAACGTGTAGTTGATCGAGGCGATGGCGATCCCGGCATCCAGCAAAAGGTTCACCCGGTCATGCAGTTCGATCTGGGTCTTGTCGTTGCGAAACCAGCGACCGCCGTGAATGAAAACAACAATGGGCGGGTTGCTGACCTGGTCGGGCACATAGATATCCAATTGGTTGCGCGCCTTGTCGCCATAGGCGACATCGGAAAACGTCGCGGCCGATGCTCCGGTCGCGGACAGAGCAGACAGCGCGGCGGCCAAGATATAGCTTTTCATGGTTCTGTTCCTTTGCGTTTGTGCTGTGTTGGTGACCGCGTCCTAGCGGACCCGGTAATAGTCGATTTCGACAGTCGACGCGCGGCGAATGCCCGAGCAGATGAACAGGGCGTGATTGACCCAGGCGTACCGGTCATCCCCGGTTTCCAGGCGCGCGGCCGTGCGCATGTAATAGTGCGACGGGTCCACATCCTGACCCGCAGCCAGTTTGGCCATGACCTCGGGCGGGCCGTGTCGGGTTCCGATATTGACGATCTCGATGACGGCACCATCATGGGTTTTCACGGCATAGCGTGTATCCAGATGCGCGGCCCCGTCGGCAAATATCGTCTGCCAATCCGCCCCGAGGTTCATCACCTCGCCCGCTATGTCCGGCCCCAGCGCGGCCCCGCCGATGATCGGGATGATCCGCCGCTGCCCCGCGCGGCCCTGGCCCATCTCGATCGGGGCGGCAAGTTCGACCCGCAAGGTAAAGGTGTGGGTCAGCGACGGGGCAGGGGGCTGCATCAGTCCGCCAGCCCCAGCAGGCGGGCGGCGTTGCCCTTGATGATGTCCGGGCGCAGCTCGTCCTTGATGTTGATCTTTTCGAAATCCGACAGCCAGCGTTCGGGAGTGATCATCGGCCAGTCCGACCCGAACAGCACTTTTTTCTTGAGGATCGAGTTGCAGTATTTCACCAGGATTTCCGGGAAATACTTGGGCGACCAGCCGGACAGGTCGATATAGACGTTGGGCTTGTGCTGGGCCACGGCCAGCGCCTCTTCCTGCCAGGGGAAGGACGGGTGCGCGAGGATGATTTTCATGTCGGGAAAGTCGACCGCGACATCATCCATATACATCGGGTTCGAGTATTTCAGGCGCATCCCGTTGCCAGCCCGCATGCCCGACCCGACGCCGGTCTGGCCGGTGTGAAACAGCGCGATGCCGCCTTCTTCGGCGATTGCCTCATACAGCCCGTATGCCATCCGGTCATTGGGGTAAAAGCCCTGCATCGTGGGGTGAAACTTGAACCCTTTGATGCCGAAATCCCGGATCAGGCGGCGCGCTTCGCGGGCGCCCATCTTGCCCTTGTGCGGGTCGATCGAGGCGAACGGGATCAGCACATCGTCGTTTTCTGCCGCAAGCTCGGCAACCTCTTCGTTCTTATAGCGCCGGTACCCGGTTTCGCGCTCGGCATCGACCGGGAAGATCACCGCGGCGATGTTCTGATCGCGGTAATGCTGCGCGGTTTGCGGCACGGTGGGCGGATGGCTCCAGGGGGCACCGAAATAGCTGGCCATCGTCGCCTGCAGATCGTCATACCCGTCATCCGAATGGCATCCGCAGGGTTCTTCGGCGTGGGTATGAATGTCGATCGCGCGAACCTTGGTAATATCGACCATCTGTCCGTTCCTTTCTCAGATCGTTACGGTTGCCGGGTCGGCGTCGTCATAAAGCCGTTCCAGCAATTTTTGGCGGCGTGTCAGCACCTTGCGGAAATTCAGGTTGCCTTTTGCCGTCATTTCACCCTCGGGCATCGAGGCCGGTTCGCTCAGGACGATGGCGCGCCCGACCCGCGTAGAGCTGCCCGAAATCTCGCGGGCGCGCTCGGCCAGTCGGCGATGGATCTCACCCTGCAGCAGCTTGCAGCGAAAGGCCCCTTCGTCGTCGGTCAGGTCAAAGCCCTCACGCTTGAGCTCGCCCACATCGGGAAAGACCATGACGCCAATCTCGTTGCGGTCTGCGCCGGTGATGACCAGGTCGGTCGCAAGCGGGGCAAGGCAGGTCAGCATGTCCATACGCAGCTGCGCGGCCCGCACCCATGTTCCGGTCAAAAGCTTGAAGTCCTCGGAAATCCGGCCGTCGAATTTCATACCCTTGTTCACATCGTCCCGGTCGATGAACTGCATCGCGTCGCCGGTGATGAAAAAGCCTTCGTCGTCAAACGCATCCGCTGTTTTTTCAGGGTCGTTGAAATATCCGGGCATCAGGTTGGGCCCCTTGATGCGCATTTCACAGCGCATGTCCTCGTCCGGTATCAGCTTGAGCGTGACGCCGTTCATCGGCACGCCGACAACGCCTGACCGGTCGATCGGTTCGCTTTGCATCATGGTGGCGGGCGCGGTTTCGGTCAGCCCCCAGGACGAGGTCATCAGGGGGATTTCGCCTTTGACCTCCATCGCCATCTGTTCGAACCCCGACCAGATATCCTGTGGCAGGGACGCCCCGGCATAAAAGACCAGGTCAAGGTCCTGAAAGAACCGCTGACGCAGGGCGGTGTCCTGCTGCAATGCGCCCAGCAGCATGCCGTACCCCACGGGGACGTTGAAGCTGAGCGTGCCGGTGACCATCGAGAGGTTTTCCAGCGTGCGGTCGAACAGGCCCTTCACCGGCTTGCCGTCGTCGACGTAGAAACTGCCTCCATTGGCCAGCATCATGTTGAAATTATGCGATCCGCCAAAAACGTGGTTCCACGGCAGCCAGTCGACCACGCGTGGCGGGTGGGTGCGCAGAAACGGCATTGCGTCGGCCAGCATCGTCTGGTTCACGCACATCATCCGCTGGGTCGTGACCACACCCTTGGGGGCAGAGGTCGATCCGCTGGTCATCAGGATCTTGGCGACCGAGTCCGGGCCGACCGTGGCATAGGCGGCGTCCAGGTCAACACTGGCATCCCCTTTGAGCAGAGTGTCAAAGGGGGTCACGGCGGTGTTGCTGCCGGTCCGGCTGGCCACGATCTCGATCCCGTCCAACGCATCCAGCGCCAACGCCTCGCCATACTGATCCGCATCAACAACATAGGCCATTTTCGGACCCACCAGTTCGATGGCATGGCGCAGGCGGCCATGGGCACCATGGATCAACGCGTATTGTTCGGCCACGGGGGCGGTTGGCACGCCAACATATTGCGCAGCCAGGCTGAGCAGCCCGTGATCAACGCCGTTGCCGGACATGATGATGATCGGTGTTTCCGGTCCCATCCCGCGTGCCAGCAGCGCGCTGGCGATGGCGCGGACCTTTTGCAGCGTGGCTGCATAGCTTTCCTCGCGCCAGCCCGCGCCGCTGCGTTCGGCGATAAAGGTCCGGTCCGGGGTCTCGGTCGCCCAGCGATGCAGCCAGTCGCCGGTCTTGTCGGCTACAGGCCCCAGGTCATAGTTGGATTTCAGCAATATGGTGCCGTCTGCGCGGTCTTCGCGGGACACGGAATGCGCAAGGTATTCGGAAGTGCGTTGCATGTTCAACTCCTCTGCCTGGCCTTTTCGATCACCCTGAGGGCGTCCAGAACGGTTGCGACGGTTGCATTATCCAGCCCGGCCAGCAATTCGACCTCGTGGGCGGTGACGGCGGCGACGGCCTTGTCATAAAGTTGCCGGCCGACCAGCGTCGCCCTGAGAGCATAGGCACGCCGGTCGGTCGGCACGCGGTCGCGAACGATCAGTTCGCGGCGTTCCAACTCGTCGATGATGACAACAAGATTGGGGCGCTCGATGTCCATCGCATCCGCAAGCTGCGATTGCCGCAGGCCGGGATTGTCGACGATAAGAACCAGGGCCGTATAGGTCAGCATCCGCAGGTCAAAGGGCCGCAAGGTTGCGGTCAGGTCGTCCTGAACCACGTTGAAAGCACGTTTCATGCGGTACCCGACAAAGCTGCGCAGCGTGGTGTCGCTGATGGTTGGCTTGTCCGGTGATGGCTGTTTGCGCGAGTGTTCCTGTTTCACGAGATCACCTGAAATTCGGGGCACGCTTTTCAAGAAAGGCTCGCAGCCCTTCTTGTGCGTCCGGTGTCGTCTGCGACAGGGCGGCGGCCAGGGATTCCGTGAACAGACCATCACCCTGCGACATCTCGTTGATCCGGGCGATGGCCTGGATCATCAGATAGTTCGACAAGGGCGCGTTGCGGGAAATCTTGCCCGCCAGTTTTTGCGCCAGCGGCAGGGCCTCACCCTCGCCTACGGAGTAGTGGGCCAGACCCAGCGCGACGCCGTCTTCGGCACCGTATTTGCGGCCCGTCAGCATCATTTCGGTCATCCGGTCAGCGCCCAGCAGGCGGCCGACCCGTGCGGTGGCGCCGCCACCGACAAAGATGCCGCGGCGGCCTTCGGGAAGCTGGAACATGGTCGATGGCTCTGCAATCCGCACATGGGTTGCCGATGCAAGTTCAAGCCCGCCGCCGATCACCGCGCCGTACATGGCGGAAACCACGACAAGCCCGCCCAGCTGGATCTTGTCCATGACGCTGTGCCAGTGGCGGGAATGGTGCAGGTTCTCTTCGGCCGAGCGGTGGACATGTTCCGACAGGTCCAGCCCCGAGCAGTAATGCCCCGCCGTGCCGGTCAGGATAACCACGCGCACATCCTTGGGGGGGGCGGAAAAGAAACCGTCCAGCGCGACCAGCAGTTCCTCGCACATCGCGTTCCGCTTGTCGGGTCGGTTCATGGTCAGGGTTGCGATGGGTCCGTCGACGGCGACGTTCAGAATGTCAGTTGCCATTGTGATCTCCTTAGCGGGGGGGCAGGCGCACCGCGCCGTCCAGACGAATGGTTGTGCCGTTCAGGAACGGGTTCTCTGCGATCTGCCCGGCCAGCAAGGCGAACTCGTGCGCTTCGCCAAGGCGGGCGGGAAAGGGGATGTTGGCCGTGATCTTGGCGGCGACCTCTTCCGGCAGACCTTCCATCATCGGGGTGTGGAACAGGCCCGGCGCGATGGCCATGACCCGGATGCCCGATTGTGCGAATTCACGCGCCGCCGGCAGGCACATCGAGGCGATGGCCCCTTTGGATGCGGCGTAAGCGGCCTGACCCAACTGCCCGTCCTGCCATGCGACTGACGCGGTGTTGATGATCACGCCGCGTTCGCCGTCCTTCAGCGGGTCCAGTTGCGCCATGCGCATGGCTGCGTGACTCATGACGTTGTAGGTGCCAAAAAGATTCACGCGCAGGGTTCTTTCGAACACGTCAAAGGACAGCTTGTTTTCACGCCCCACGATCCGCGCGGCCATGCCGACACCGGCGCAGCTGATCGAAATCCGGGGGGCTGACCCGAAATGCGCGGTTGCGGTGTCGAAAGCGTCGCCGACAGCGGCTTCGTCGCTGACATCGGCCTGTAAGGCCAGGCCGCCGATCTCGTCCGCGACGGTCTTGGCGCCGTCACCGTTGAAATCCAGGACGGCGACCTTTGCGCCCAGGGCGGCAAAGTGCCTTGCGGTTGCAGCACCCAATCCGCTGCCGCCGCCGGTGACCAACGCGACGCTTTCACTTATCTGCATGACGAAACCTCGGTTTTGGTATGATCAATCATTGGTATGCCTCATATCTAATTTCATGCGGGCCGGGCGGGTCCCGCAGCAACCGGTTTGCTAGGGGATCAGGAACAGGGTGATGGCCGGGAACAGAACCAGGATGATGACGCGGACGATGTCAGAAGTGACAAACCACATCACCGCCTTATAGGTCTGAACCATCGGGGTGGACCGGTCCATTGCGTTGATGATGAACAGGTTCATGCCGACAGGTGGCGTAATCAGCCCGACCTCGACCACAATCAGCACCAGGATGCCGAACCAGATCGCCACATGCTCGGGGCTCATTCCGAAATCCAGCGCACTGATGACCGGAAAGAAGATCGGAATTGTCAGCAGGATCATCGACAGGCTGTCCATCAGGCAGCCGAAGATCAGGTAGAACACCAGGATCAGGCTCAGAACCATCCACGGGCTGAGACCCAGGCTGACGACCCAGCCGGACAGTTCCTGCGGCACCTGGGTCAGGGCCAGGAAGCTGTTGTAAAGCCCCGCGCCCAGCACGATGAAGAAGATCATCGCGGTGCTGGTGGCCGTGGCAATGATGCTTTCGACAAATACCTTCCAGTTCAGGTTCCCCGACACAAGCGCGATGACGCCGGTGCCCGCGGCACCCACGGCCGCGCCTTCGGTCGGGGTGAACCAGCCCAGGTAAATCCCGCCGACAACCAGCCCAAAAACCAGCAGAACGGGCCATACATCCAGCAGCGCGCGCATGCGTTCGGCATAGGGGATCGCTTCACGCGTTCCGGCGGCATCGGGGTACATGCGCACATAGATCGAGATGGTAATGATATAGCCAAGCGCCGCCAGCAGGCCGGGGACGAAGGCGGCCAGAAACAGTTTGGCGATGTTCTGTTCGGTCAGGATCGCATAGATCACCAGGATCACCGATGGCGGGATCAGGATGCCCAGCGTCCCGCCTGCGGCCAGCGTCGCCGTGGAAAACCCGCCGGAATAACCATAGCGGCGCAGCTCGGGCAGAGCGACGCGGCTCATCGTGGCGGCTGTGGCCAGCGACGATCCGCAGATGGCGCCGAACCCCGCGCAGGCCCCGACCGCGGCCATCGCGACACCGCCCTTGCGGTGGCCCAGCCAGCTTTCGGCGGCCTTGAACAGGGCCGAGGACATGCCCGACAGGGTGGCGAACTGCCCCATCAGCAGGAACATCGGAATGATGGTCAGCGAATAGCTTGAGAAGGTTGAATAGGTTTCGGTCTTGAGCTTGGCCATGAACATGTTGGGGCCGCCCATGGCGAAATACAGCCCACCGATCCCGCAAAGCAGCATGGCCAGGCCAATTGGCGCACGCAGGAAAATCATGATCAGCAGGACGGGGAAGGACAAGTAGCCCATTTCAAGCATGGTCAATGTGCGGCCTCCCCGCGGTAGGGCAGGATATGCCGCCCGGTGACAAGTTCGATGACCTGTGCAATCGCGCAATAGATGGCGACAAGCGATGCGACCAGGGCGGCGACAAAGCTCAGCCCATAGGCCCACCAGACAGGAAATTGCAGCAGAAACGTGGTCTCGCCATAGTCGAGCTTGCTTTGAAGGCCGACATACAGGCGCCAGGTTATCAACAGGATGACCAGCGACAGGATGATTTCCCAGAACGTGACGATCACCTTGTTTGCCTTTTCAGGCAAGGCGTTGGTGAACACGTCGACCGTGGCGTGCGACCCGTAAAGCTGGCAGATCGGCAGGAACGAGAATATGGCAAAGGCGACCCCGGCTTCGACCAGTTCAAAGTCACCGGTGACCGGGCCGACGCCTGTCGCGATCAGGACCTGTGCGGCGGATTCGGACATGGCGGTCAGGAACTCTGAATGCCCCAGGGTGTTCAGGCCGCGTCCCAGGACGCTGACACAGGTCAGCACGACCAGGGCCGTCAGCACCAGACCACCGAGAATGGCCATGAAACGCGCGATGCGTTCTACCATCTTGTTCATGATACTCTCCGGAAAAAGGGGCGCCCCGGCCGGTCAGTCCCGGCCGGGGCGACGTCGGATCAGTTGCTCGTATATTGCGAGATCAGTTCGAGCGCACGGGCGCGCAGGCCGGTGCCGTCCAGTCCGTTTTCATCCATCTCGGCAATCCAGGCGTCGGTGGTCGGCTGCGACGCGGCCTTCCATTCCTCGACCTGTTCGGGGCTGAGCGTGATGATGTTGTTGCCGCGTTCCATCGCCTGCTTGTGGGGTCCGGCATCATCCGCCTGCATCTGCTTGCCGGCAAAGGCCGAGAATTCGGCGCCCGAGTTGGCGTCGATAATCGCTTTCAGATCATCCGGCAGCGCGTCCCAGCGATCCTTGTTCATCGCAAAGATGAAAGTGGTCGTATAGAGCGTGTCGTCGCCAAAGGTGGTGTGGTTGTCGACCAGTTCGGTGACTTTCAACGCGCCGGTCACTTCCCACGGAATGACGGTGGCGTCGATCACGCCCTTCGACAGTGCCTCGGGGACTGCGGGCACCGGCATGCCGACCGGCGTTGCGCCAAGGGAACTGAACATGCCGTTGGTCACCCGCGTGGGTGCGCGCAGTTTCACGCCATTCAGGTCGTCGATGCTTTCGATGGGGGTCTTGGAATGGATCAGACCCGGACCATGCACCCAAAGCCCAAGGACTTTGAACTGCTTGAAATCATCATCCATCATGGTTTCTTCGGCCAGATCCCAATACGCGCGCGAGACGGCTTCGGCATTGGTCATGGTGAAGGGCAGTTCAAACACCTCGGTCCGCGGAAAGCGGCCGGGGGTGTAACCCGAAACGGTCCAGACGATATCGGCAACACCGTCAATGGCCTGGTCGATCAGCTGGGGCGGTTTGCCGCCCAGTTGCATCGCCGGAAAACGCTGGATCTCGATCCGGCCATCGGATTCCGCCTCGATCTTGTCAGCCCAGACATCCAGGATGTTTTTTGGCACGTTGGCCTGTGCTGGCAGGAACTGATGCATCCGCAGCGTTACCTCGGCCGCCAGGGCTCCGGTTGTCATGGCGCCGAATGCAATCGCCGCCACTGCAGACTTCAGTAGGTTTCTGCGCAAGTTGGTCATGGTCTCCTCCCTTGATGACCTATGAGGATCACTCGTGAGATTAGTGATTGCTCATAATGATTATAGAGTATAACTATTTTCGTCCAGCTTTTTTATCCCTTAGGTTTCAGTGGCTTTGTGGCCGGACGCTGTTTGGCATGCGTGGGGCAGGGTGATTCTGCACCCTCTGGATACTGTCGCGATTTGGTGATGTGCAGGTGCCGGGTCACGCCGGTTGCTGCCAGGATCCACTCTATGCGCATGAAAATCTCCTCCCGCGTCTACACTGCCTTGCGTGGGGGCAAAGGTAAATTGATCAATCATCGGCATTAGTTTCGAAATACGGAAACTAATGGCGGCAAATACCGTATTTTCTTTCCCTTTTCGCCAAAGGCCGCCCGCACGGTACAGGATATGCCCCTGTATGTGGTCCAGCCGGGTTTGGGGCCGGCTGGTGCTTGGATGGGGCGGTGTCTGTCCGGTTGCGCGCTAAAATGTTCCCGAACGGGAACAATTTTGGCCATGTGGCCCTCGGTCCTTTGAAAAGTGCCCGATCGGGAACATTTTGGCTTGATTTTGGGATTTTGCGTCATATGTTCCCGATCAGGAACATTATTGTGGCCCAACAAGGCAGAGGTGCCGTCATGCAACGTGACAATCCGCCGACCCATTCGACCGACGCGGCGACCTCGGGCGCCGAGGACGCACGTCGTTTCGGGCAGATGGTGCGTGCGCGCAGAAAGGCGCAGGGGTTGCGGCAGGAAGACGTGGCCAGCGCCACCGGGGTTGGGCGGCGCTATATCGTCGATATGGAAAACGGCAAGCCAACCCTGCGGATCGGCCCGGCGCTCAGGATTGCGCGGTATCTGGGAATTGTTCCCACGGTTCAGGCGTCCGCCTCGGTGGTGCCGGGCGATGACCTGCCTGACGGGGTCGCGGATGACGCGGCCGGACTGCCGCCGCTGGAAGACTGAGATGAAGATTTATTACGAAAACCGCGAAGTCGCGGAAATCGAGGCCACAGCCCTGGGCGCGCGGCTGACCTATGCCCAAAGCTGGCAAGGCTTGCAGGGGGCTTTTCCGGTTTCGACCCGCATGCCGCTGGACGCCCCGAACCACGGCGAAACCGAGGTTCTGCCCTGGGTGGCCAACCTGTTGCCCGAAGACCGCCAGCTTGAGATGGTGGCGCGCGCCACCGGGGCGTCACAGGCCGACCCGCTGGCTCTGCTGGCCAGTATCGGGCGCGACACTTCGGGGGCAATGTCTTTTGCGGCGCGGGGCCTGACGCATATGGCAAGCCGGCCCGTCCCGGACGAAGATGCCCTGGAACGCATCATCGAAGAACTGCCGAAAAAGCCGTTTCTGGTCGGGGACGAAGGCGTTTCGATGTCGTTGGCCGGAGTGCAGACCAAGATCGGTGTGCATCTGGATGACACAGGCGCGGTCTGCATCCCGATTGATGGTGCGCCTTCGACCTGGATTCTGAAACCTGACGCCGCCGCATTGCCAGGCGGGGTGTATAACGAGGCGCTTTGCCTGCGCCTGGCCCGGCTGGTCGGCATTCCGGCCCCGGACATCCGGCTGGGCCGCGCTGGCGCGCGCCGGTTCCTTCTGGTGCAACGGTATGATCGGTTGCAGCAGAACGGCATCTGGCGGCGCCTGCATCAAGAGGATATGTGCCAGGCCCTGGGCCAGATGCCCAGTGCAAAATACGAGAATAACGCCACCGGCCAGCGCGGCCCGCGGGTCCGCGATATCGTCGGCGTGATGCGCAGTTTCGACCCGTTGCGCGGGGTCCTGTCGATCTTTGATTACGTGATCTTCAACGCGATCACCTGCAACACGGATGCCCATGCCAAGAACTATTCGGTCATGGTGCTGCCGACCGGGGTGCGGATGGCCCCGATCTATGACGTTATGTGTGCCAAGCTGTGGGCAGGCATTACCAGGAAACAGGCCATGTCAATCGCAACCAAGCGGGACGGGGACTATTTCAAAGGGCGCCATTGGCAGCGCGAGGCCGCGCTGTGCGGTCTGAGCCAAAGCGCGGTTCTGAAACGGGTAAATGATTTGTGTGCGGCCGTTATCACTCAATTGCCGCAGGCCGTCAGTGACATAACGGAGATGGACGGCGATGCCGCCTCCTGGGTGGCCCAGGTCAGCGGCTTTGTCGAGGAGCGGGCGCACTTCCTGGTGAACGGTCTGGCCGAGCAGGACCCGAATGCCGCCGCCTGGGCGCAGGAGCGGCTGGAGGCCTGACCTGCCCGCAGGGCGCATGGCTGGGTTTCGGGCCTTTTCGCTAACTTGACTCAAACAGTCGACTTCTATACCGCGAACCGCGTCAGCCAGCTGTGCGGTCCCCGGACCCTTTCGCCCGCAATTCTCAGAAAACCAAAAATACCGAGAGGGACAGACCACATGGTTCTGACAAAGAAAGCCGCGCTGTTGGCGTCGGCGGCGATCCTTGGTGCGACGGCATCGGCCGCGCAGGAAGTGATCGACCTGGCGCCGATCCGGGTCGAGGATACAAGCGCGCAGGAAACACTGGGCAACCGGGTCATCACCCGCGAGGAAATCGAGGACCGCAACCCGTCTTCGATGGCTGATGTTTTCGATGGCGAATCCGAGGTTGTGTCGACAGGGGGCGCCGCCATCGCGCAAAAAGTTCTGGTAAACGGCATCGAGGAAAGCCTGCTGTCGGTCACCATCGACGGCGCGCGCCAGAACAAGTCGGCCTTTCACCATACCGGGAACGTGCTGATGGACCCGACATTGCTGCGGCAAGTCGATATCAGCTCGGGGATTTCGCCCGCCGATGCGGGGCCGGGTGCGCTGGCTGGTTACATCGCCTATGAAACCATGGACGCGCGCGACTTGCTTGAAGACGGGCAGACCTTTGGCGGCAATGCATTGCTCAGCTATGGCAATAACGGCGACAGTTTCCGCCGCACATTGTCCCTGTACGGTGCCAGCCAGGGGTTCGAGTTCCTGCTGAGTGGCAGCCGGATGACTGGCGATGATTACGAAAGCGGCTCGGGCGAGGTCGTGCCGGGCACGGAACCCGATCTGTCGTCGATCACCGGCAAGATCGCCTATACCACGGATACCGGCAAGCGGTTTGAGTTCTCGGCCAACCAGACCGAAGACAATGGCGACCGCGCGATGCAGGCCGGGCCTGGCGGGCTGTATTTCGCCCGCCCGGACTTTGCCGGCGTGGTCGGGCGCGACAGTGTTTACCTGCCAGCACTGGCGCAGCGCACATCCTATACGTTTACCTATACCGACGAAGCGCCCGCCACGGGGTTCTCGCCAATGGTGCAACTGTCCTATAACAAGCAGCGCGTCGAAGCAGGGGCCGCGATCGGGACAAATGCCAGCCTCAGCGGCAAGATCGAGAACGATTTCAATTTCGGGTCCGGCGTTCTGACCGCGGGGGTTGATTTCTTCCACGACACCGCCACGCCTGACGGGCCGCTTACGACCCCGTTTGCCAAGGAAACCCTGGATAATATCGGCCTTTATGCGCAGATGCGCCAGGATATCGGCTCGCGGGTTTCACTGTCCTACGGGGGTCGGATCGACAGCCAGAAATTCGAACTGGCCGACGGGTCCGATTACAGCGAAACCGGCATCAGCGGCAATGCGCAGCTTGACGTGGTGTTGACCGACACGCTGACCTTCAACATCGGCGCGGCCTCGACCTGGGGCGGGTACGAGCTGAGCGAGGCGTCCCTGATCAACCTGTTTGGTCCGTGGACCTATGGCACACCCACGACATCGCGCGGCGAAAGCGCGCGGATGGGTCTGCGGTATGCCAACGGCCCGTGGGAGGCCAGCGGCGCGCTGTTCTACACCAAGGTCCATGACGTGAACGACATTCTTGGCTCTAGCCGCGATACCGCTGACCTGACCTCCAAGGGGATCGACGCATCGCTGGCCTATGTGGCGCAGCGCGGCTTTATCCGCCTGAACTTCACCGATGCGGATGTCACGGTGGACGGCGACACGATTAGCCCGACCGCGTATTACTATGGGCGCCCGGTGGGCCAGATCTTTGGCCTTTCGGCGGGCTATGCGGTGACGCCGCAACTGACGGTCGGCGGCACGGCTGAGATCGCGCTGAAGAACGAGGACACCGAAGGTGTTGGCGGCATGACGACCTTGCCTGCCTACGAAGTGTTCAACGTCTTTGCGTCATATACGCCAAAGCAGTTTGACAATGTCGAGTTCCGCGTCGACGTCCGCAACCTGTTCAACGAGACCTACGTGTCGCGTGCCTCGGACGGGAATGGCCTGTCGAACGTGGTCGCGCTGGACGAACCCGGTCGCAGCGTCTTTGTGACGGCCTCGGTCAAGTTCTGACAAAAAATCGCCGGGCGCGGCACATTGCGCCCGGCACCCGGCCCCGCGGGCCGACCAAACCGCCCTAAAATCAGACATTGACCGCTGCGCGGGCGTGGCGCGGGCCCTATCGGGGTTGCAAACCTGAATGGGTTCGTCAAACTCGGTTCATGGACCAGTACTTTGACGAAATGTATCACGCCGACGGGTCGCTGCGGGGACCGTACCGCGAAATCGGGAGCTGGCTGGACAACGAGGATGCCGCAAGACTGCGTAAAAAGCAGCGCGAGGCAGAAGAAGTTTTCCGGCTGACCGGGATCACCTTCAATGTCTATGGAAAGGCCGAGGCCGAAGAACGGCTGATCCCGTTCGATATCGTGCCGCGCGTGATATCGGGCCGCGAGTGGAAGCGCCTTGAACGGGGCATCGACCAGCGGGTGCGCGCGATCAACGCCTTTCTGCACGACATCTATCACCGGCAGGAAATCGTAAGGGCAGGGCGTGTCCCGGCCGAGATGATCGCCGAAAACGAGGCATTCCTGCCGCAGATGATCGGTGTTTCACCGCCAGGGCAGATCTATACCCATATCGTCGGGATCGACCTTGTGCGTACCGGGCCGGACGAGTTCTATGTACTCGAAGACAACGCGCGGACACCGTCGGGTGTCAGCTATATGTTGGAAAACCGCGAAACCATGCTGCGGATGTTCCCGGAACTTTTCAGCGCCTCGAATGTCCGCAGTGTTTCCGACTACCCGAGGAACCTGCGCCGGTCACTGGCGGCCTGCGCCCCGACCTGCGCCGCAGACGAACCGACGGTCGCGGTGCTGACGCCGGGCATTTACAACTCGGCCTATTTCGAACATGCGTTTCTTGCCGACCAGATGGCGGTTGAACTGGTCGAAGGCCACGATCTGCGCGTGACGGATGGGCGGGTCTGCATGCGCACGACGCGCGGCTACAAACCGATTGATGTTCTGTATCGCCGCGTCGATGACGAATTTCTTGACCCGCTGAATTTCAACCCCGAAAGCGCATTGGGGGTGCCGGGTATTCTCGATGTCTACCGCGCCGGCGGGATCACGATTGCAAATGCGCCCGGCACCGGAATTGCCGATGACAAGGCGATTTATTCCTATATGCCCGAGATCGTTGAATTCTATACGGGCGAAAAACCCATATTGAAGAACGTGCCGACCTGGCGCTGTTCCGACCCGCAATCGCTGGCCTATGTTCTGGACAACCTGTCCGAGCTTGTCGTCAAGGAAGTTCACGGGTCCGGCGGCTATGGCATGTTGATCGGGCCTGCAGCAAGCAAGCGCGAACTGGCGGCGTTTCGCAGAAAGCTGAAGGCGCGGCCTGCCAATTACATTGCCCAGCCCACGCTGTCGCTGTCGACGGTTCCGATCTTTGCGCGTTCCGGGCTGGCGCCGCGCCATGTGGATTTGCGCCCCTTCGTTCTGGTCTCGCCCGATGGGGTTAAAATTACGCCCGGCGGGCTGACACGGGTGGCGCTGAAAAAGGGGTCTTTGGTGGTGAATTCCAGCCAGGGAGGCGGAACCAAGGACACCTGGGTTCTGGAGGACTGAGCCATGCTTGGAAAAACTGCGGGCGGGCTTTTCTGGATGAGCCGGATGCTGGAACGGGCCGAAAACACGGCGCGTCTGCTGGAAACCGGACAACGCATGGCCCTGACCCGGTCAAAGGACGCGGACGAGGAATGGGCATCGGTTCTGCAGACCGCAGGTGTGCTGGACAGTTTTCTGCACCAGAACGGCGAAGTCACCAAGTCCGCCGCCATCGACTGGATGTTGCGCGACCTGGACAACCGGTCTTCGGTCCGCTCGGCGGTCAAGCAGGCGCGTGACAATGCCCGCCTGGTCCGAACGGCACTGACCAACGATGTCTGGAGCGCGGTCAACGCGACATGGATGCGGGTTGATGCGCAGCTCAAGCGCAAGGTCAGCGAACGCGACCTGCCCGGCCTGTTGGAAATGGTGCGCCAGCAATCCGCGCTGGTGCGCGGGGCCTATCTGGGTACCATGCTGCGCAATGATATCCACGACTTTGCCCAGTTGGGCACGTTCATCGAACGAGCGGACAATACCGCGCGCATCCTGGACGTAAAGTACTACGTCCTGCTGCCCACGGCGTTTTCGGTTGGGTCCTCACTGGACAACGTGCAATGGGAAAGCATTCTGCGCTCGGTTGGGGCCGGGGGCGGTTACCGCATGACCCACGGCCAGAAAACAACGCCATCGGAGATTGCCGCGTTTCTTATCCTGGACAAGCGCGTGCCGCGCAGTCTCAGCTATTGCTGCCGCCATATCCGCGAAAGCCTGGGCCTGTTGGAACAGGATTACGGCGCCGAGGTGCCCTCGGGTGCGGCGGCGCAGGCGCTGCATGCAAAGGTTTGCGGGCAGGAGATCGGGTACATTTTCGATTTTGGCCTGCATGAGTACATTCAGGACATCCTAAGAGACCTGGCCGGGCTGAGCCGGCAGATCGAGGTCGATTACCGGTTTTACGAGTGAGCCATGAAACTGCATATCAAGCATGAAACCCGATATGATTTCGACGCGCCGGTGCCCTTCGGTCTGCAACAGCTGCGCAAGACGCCGAAATCCTTTCGAAATCAGAACGTCCTGCATTGGGACACGGTCGTTTCGGGCGGCTCGAAAGAGCTGAGTTTCGAGGATTTTCACCGCAACACGGTCGAACTTATCAGTTTCGAGCCGAACACGTCGCATATCGAGCTGGTATCGGAAGGCGTGGTCGAGATCTCGGATACGCATGGCATCCTTGGACGACACGAAGGGTCTGCGCCGTTGTGGCTGTTCAAGCGTGAAACAAGCCGGACCCGCCCGCAGGCAGGGATCGCCGAGCTGATACGCACCGTTGAACAGGGCGCGCCGCTGGACAGGCTGCACGCGCTGTCGGACCTGATACGTGACCGAGTGGAATATCGCGTCGGCAGTTCGCAACCAGACTGGACCGCCGAAGACGCCATCAGCGCGGGATGCGGCGTATGTCAGGATCACACCCATATCTTCCTGGCCTGCGCCAGAAAGCTTGACCTGCCCGCGCGTTATGTCTCGGGCTATCTCATGTTGAACGAAACCGAATTGCAGGACGCCACGCATGCCTGGGCCGAAGTCCATGTGGACGGGATCGGCTGGGTGGGGTTCGACGTGTCAAACGGGATATCCCCCGACAACCGCTATGTTCGGGTTGCAACCGGTCTGGACTATGCGCAGGCCGCTCCGATAATAGGAAGCAGGTTTGGAGCAGCGGGCGAACGACTGACGGTGCAGGTGCAGGTCGCGCAGCAGTAGCGGGGGACAGGAATGACCTATGCGGTGGGGATGCGGCTGGACCGCGGTCTGGTTTTCATGTCGGACACGCGGACCAATGCCGGTGTCGACAACATCTCGACATTTGAAAAGATGTTCAACTGGACGGTCGAGGGCGAGCGGTCGATCACACTGTTGACGGCGGGAAATCTGGCCACGACCCAAGCCACTGTCAGCGTGTTGGAAGAAAGAACCAAGGCCCATGCCGAGCGGTCCCCGTCATTGCTGGAAGTGCCGACGATGTTCCAGGCCGCCCGGTTGGTTGCCGACACGTTGAAAGACGTGATCGAGATGCACGGCACCGAGGGTCAGCAGGCCGACAGCGCTTTTCACGCCACGCTGATACTGGGAGGCCAGATCAAGGGCGGTCCGTCGCGCCTGTTTCTGATCTACCCCGAGGGTAATTTCATCGAAGCCGGTGTTGATACGCCGTTCTTCCAGATTGGCGAGACCAAGTACGGCCGTCCCATCCTGGTGCGGGCCTATGATCCGGCGATGACTTTTCCCGACGCGGTCAAGCTGTTGCTGGTCAGTTTCGATTCGACCATCAAGGCAAATCTCTCGGTGGGCGCCCCGCTGGATCTGTTCCTGTATGGTGAAGACAGTTTTGAAACCGGTCAGCGTTCGCGGTTTGAACTTGATGATCCCTATTTCCGAACCATTTCCGACGGCTGGGGCGATGCGCTGAAATCGGCTTTGGCCCGGTTACCGGAATACGTGCCTGACACAGCCGACGGGGACTGAACGGCAGGTCGGTCACGCCCCAATTCCTCGGGGGTGGAGCCCGGCAGCAGCTGCCCGTCCTGCACCCCCAGCTTTTCGGCGCTGGTACGGACGGCGGCGCGCAGGGTACGGCTGCGTTTGAGCAGGCGCAGAAACCGGGTCTCGTCGAGAACCAGCAAGGTGGACGGCGCGATGGCGCGCACCTCTGATCTGCGTGGGCGTTTCATCAGGATCGCCATTTGACCGAACATTTCGCCACGCCCCAACCGCCAGGTCTGACCGGCATGTTCCATTTCGATGGCGCCCGAGGCGATGAAGAAAACGCGCCCCGCCGTGCTGTCCTTGCGCAGCAGGACCTCGCCTGCGTTGGCATGCCGTGTCTTCAGCACCCGCCCCAACCGCCTGAGCGAGCCGGCATCAAGGTCCCGGAACGGCGGGAACTGCCGTATCAGCTCGGTCCGTTGTAGCGCGATATCCAGGGGCGGCCGTTTTTCGGCGGTTGCGCGCCGTTGCGACAGGTCCTGCATCAGCGCGGTATAGACCTCGGCCCCGATCAACCCGTCCTGCCGCAACGTGTTGTATTCATGTTCCTCAAGACGCAGGGCCGTACGCCGGATGAACCGGCGTTCCAGTTTCTCGGCATAGCCCGGATATTGCAGTTGCAGCCCGTCAAGCGCGGTTTCGACCGTGTCGATGCGCCGGGACAGAAGCCCGTGCAGCAAGTCGGCGACCCGGCGTCCGTGAATACGGCGAATACGGCCATCGATAAAGCCATCCAGATCGCGCAGGATCAGCCGTTGGATAAGCAGGTGTTCGAACCGGTCCGCGGTCAGCCGCGCCAACGGCAGGGATATGCGCACGCGGTTGTGCAGAAACACGGCGGCCCGGAATCTTGGGCCGAAAGCGACCGAGCGGCGGGCCGCGCGCTGGTACCCGCTGCGTCCACTGGTTCTTGCCGCTTCGATCAGGCGATCCGCATCCGACAGCACCTGTTCGGCCATACGGGACGAAATCGACCGTTCGCGTAACCGCTCCAGGATCGTTTCGCGCTCTTGCCCGGCCAGGGCGATCAGCCCCAGCGTGATCCGGTCGCGGTCATGGATATCGGCGCTGTCCTCGGCGGTTTTCACGGCGCTTTGCAGGCGGTTGCCAAAGCGTATGGCCTCGGACCGGACGATATCGCGGTTCAGCTCGTAATTGTCGGTGCTCTTGGCCACGTCTTCGCGCACGCTTTGCAAGGCGACGGCGACGACCTGCCGCGACAGGGCCTGGTCCAGTGGCGAAAGACGGTCCAGACCCAGGCGGGTCACGACCCAGCGCAACGTGGTGCCTTGTACGATCAGGGTGAACAGGGTGAACCCTGTGGCCAGAATGCCGACCACACGCTGAATACCATCGGGTACGCGAAAGCTTTCGGTGACGGCCAGCGCCAGCGCAAGGGTCAGCGCCCCGCGCAGGCCACCCCACAGGATTGCCATCCGGTAGGGTGGTTCGACCGCCGGTGACAACCTGAGAAAGCTCAGCAGTGGCAAAAGCCCGAACAGAACAACCGCCCGTGCCGCAATTGCCGCCAGGATGACAATGCAGACAAGCCCGAAATCTTCCAGCCGGGCCTGGCCCAGAAGGCGCGGGATCAGCAGTGCGGCGAGGATAAAGATCAATGCCCCGGCCCAATGTGCCAGCACGTCCCACAGATCACGAAGGTTCACCCAAACCTGCGGCGGCAACCGTCCCGGCCCGACGAGGTTCAGCGTCATCCCCGCCGTCACGACGGCAATCACTCCGGATGCACCGATGCTTTGTTCGGCGCCGATGAACGCCAGATAGGGCAGGGCGACCGATACCGAAAGCTGGGCCAGTTCATGGCGGCTGAACAGTGCCATGATCCAAACGCCGATCCGGGCCGTCAGCCAGCCGGTAAAGGCCCCACCTGCGATCAGCACCGGAAACCGGGCCAGCGCGTCAGACAGTTTCGGGTCGGGCACGCCCAGCATGACAAACCCCATGAACAGGCCAAACAGGGCAATGGCCGCCGCATCGTTCAGCAGGCTTTCGCCTTCGATGATCCGCACCAACCGGCGCGGCGCCGAGATGGACCGGAATATAGAGACAACGGCCGAAGGGTCGGTTGTTGACACGATCGCGCCAAGCAGAAGACACGCCGCCAGCGGCAGGGCGCTGACCCAGTACAGCGCATATCCCACGCTGAGTGTCGCCACCACCACCGCGACAACCGCCAGAACCAGGATGGGTACCCAATCGTCCAGCATGCGCCGCAGGTTCATGCCCAGCGTCGCCTGGAACAGCAGCATCGGCAGGAAGATATAAAGAAACACATTGGACCGGATCGGCAGGTCCAGCACCGCCTTCGCCATCGGGTTCAGCGCGTCCGTCAACTCGGTATTGAGAAAGAAGGTCGCGGTGGCCGCGATCAGGATGCCCAGGGCGGCCAGAATCACGCTGTAGGGCAGGCGCAAGCGTGCCGCCAGCGGCTCGGCGGCGCCGATAACAAGAAACAATGAGGCAATCACCGAAGTGACAAGAACGACATCCATGGCCCCGCAATAGCCGGAAAACCTGGCAAGGGAAATCAGGCGCGCGTGAAAACCGGCAAGAACGGGCCTGCCATGGGTGCGGCGGTGCAAATTCCGGGCGGCGCCGGGTCAATGGCCCTGGCCGCTAGGGCGTGCGGGCGCCGGATGCACCGCCCCGTTTGCGCATGGACAGCCCGATCCGCTTGCGCGGGACGTCGACCTCAAGCACGCGGACCTTGACGACCTGTCCGGCCTTGACGACCTCGTGCGGGTCTTTGACGAACCGGTCGGCAAGCTGACTGACGTGAACCAGCCCGTCCTGGTGGACACCCACATCGACAAAGGCGCCGAACGCGGCGACATTGGTTACCGTTCCTTCCAGCATCATGCCGGGCTTGAGGTCGGTTATCTCTTCGACGCCGTCGGCAAAGGTCGCGGTCACAAAGCTGGGTCTTGGGTCGCGCCCCGGCTTTTCCAGTTCCGCCAAAATATCGCGTACGGTCGGCAATCCGAACCTGTCATCGACGAACCGTTCGGCCCGCATGCCGCGCAGGGCACCGTCATGCCCCATGATCTGCCGGATGTCCCGGCCACAGGCTGCCACGATGCGGCGGGCCACGTCATAGGCCTCGGGGTGAACCGACGACGCATCCAGCGGCTCGGACCCGTTGGGGATGCGCAGAAAGCCCGCGCATTGTTCATAGGCCCGCGGTCCAAGTCGCGGAACCGCCAGCAGATCGGCCCGGGATTGGAACGCCCCGTTGCTGTCGCGATGCTGAACGATCGCCTCGGCCAACCCCGGACCAAGCCCCGAGACATGCGACAGCAGCGGGGCCGAGGCGGTGTTCAGGTCGACGCCAACCGCGTTCACCACATCCTCGATTACGGCCTCCAGGGACTGCGTCAGGCGGTGCTGGTCCACGTCGTGTTGGTATTGCCCGACCCCGATGCTGCGGGGTTCGATCTTGACCAGTTCGGCCAGCGGGTCCTGCAGGCGGCGCGCAATCGACACCGCACCCCGCAGTGAAACGTCCAGGTCCGGAAACTCTCGTGCCGCCAGTTCAGACGCCGAATAGACCGAAGCCCCCGCCTCGGAGACCACGACCCTGGTCGGGGCTTTCTGGCCCTTTGGCAACAGGTCCAGCGTGTCGGCGACCAGCCTTTCGGTTTCGCGGCTGGCGGTGCCGTTGCCAATCGCGACCAGTTCAATCCCATGCCGCGAGATCAGGTTCAGGATCGCGGCTTGCGCGCCGCGCAGGTCGTTCTTGGGCTGGAACGGGTACAGGGTTTCGGTCGCGACCAGCTTGCCGGTGCCATCGACGACAGCGGCCTTCACACCCGTCCGGATACCGGGGTCCAGCCCCAATGTCGCGCGGGGGCCAGCAGGGGCTGCAAAAAGAAGATCCTTGAGGTTGCGCGCAAAAACCCCGATCGCCTCGTCCTGCGCGCGGCTGCGCAGGTCGGCCATCAGCTCGACCATCATGGTCAGCGACAGCTTGACCCGCCAGGTCCAGCCCGCCACCTTGCGCAGCCAGGCATCGCCAAGCCCCGATCCGCGGGTTTGCAGATGCCGGGCGACGATGGCCTCGGCCCGTGCCACACCAGTGTCCGGCTCGGGTGTGATGTCCAGTGTCACGATCCCCTCTTTCGAGGCGCGCAGCATCGCCAGCGCGCGGTGCGACGGGGTGCGCGCCCACGATTCAGTGTGGTCGAAATAGTCGCTGAACTTGGCCCCGTCGCGGTCCTTGCCGTCAATCAGTTTCGAGGTCAGCAGCGCCTCGGCCTGCATGAAATTGCGCAACTCGCCAAGCAATATGGCGTTTTCCGTCAAGCCTTCGGCGATGATGTCGCGCGCACCGTTCAGAGCGTCCCGTTCCGTCGCCACATCCGCCGACAGGTAACCGGCGGCGAGCGTTTCGGGGTCGGCGGACCTGTCCGTCAGAATGGCGTTGGCCAGTGGCTCAAGACCGTTTTCGCGCGCGATCATGGCCTTGGTGCGGCGTTTGGGCTTGTAAGGCAGATAGATATCTTCGAGCTGCGCTTTGGTCTCGGCCCCGGCAATGGCACCGGCCAGATCGTCGGTCAGTTTGCCCTGTTCGCGTATCGATTTCAGGATCGTGTCGCGCCGTGCGTCCAGTTCCCGCAAATAGGTCAGGCGGTCGGACAAAACCCGCAGCTGGCTGTCATCCAGCCCGCCGGTCGCCTCTTTTCGATAGCGCGCGACAAAAGGCACCGTGGCGCCGTCGTCAAGCAACCGAATGGCCGCGCCCGCCTGTTCGGGCCGCGCGTTGATTTCCGTGGCGATGGTGCGGGCGATACGGTCCAAGCGGGCCTCCTTGCAGTCGGTTGGAGGCCCGTTCTAGCCAGCCGCGCAGCCAAGGGAAAGGGGGGCAGGCGCGGGTGCAGGAAAATTCGGATCTGCACAATTCCTGCACATCCCGTGCGCGATGAACTGCACCGGTTTCGACCAGAAATATAGCGATAGAAAACAAGGAGCAGATCATGGGACAGTTTATCGTAAGGGGCATTCCGCAGTCAGTCCTGCAAGACAGCTGGTGGCTGGACACGCCCGAGAACCCGCCAAGCCCCAGGCAGGGCGGGTACAGCCGCAACCGGCGACGGGGCATCGGGGCTTTGGCGGTATTGGTTGCGCTGGCCGACGTTTTGTTTCTGGACCACGCGCCGGGCATTTCACTTGCGGTGTTTGCCCTGGCTGTCGCCGCGGCGGTTTGGGCGCTGTCAGAGCGTTGCAGGCGCAGCCTGGGACCCGCGCTGTTGCTGTTGCTTAGCCTTTTGCCGGTGATCGAGTATGTTCAGGCCCTGTCGGTGGCGTTCTTGCTTGCGGGTTCGCTTGCCGCGTTGTGTTGGGCCTTGTCCGACGGGCCCGGCAGCGTCGGCGCCGCGATGCGCCGCCTTCTGGGGCTGTTCCCCACATTGACCCTGTTTCAGGTCATAAATGCGGCCCGCAATATCCGCATGGAAGACCGGGCAGGGGTCAGGGTTCTGCAAGCCTGGGCGTTTCCCGTTGGCGGCGGCCTTGTTCTGGCGGGGCTGATGGTTGCGGCCAACCCGGTCCTGTCCGATTGGGTCGACAACCTGTGGCGGTTCGATCTGAGGCTGGACCGGGTTTTGTTCTGGCTGGGTGCCGCGATGATGATCTGGCCGATCCTGGCCGTCGCGCTTGAGCCCGGCTTGCTGGCGCCAAAAGCAGGCCCGCGCCGCGCCGCCGGGTACGTGCCACTGGGGCTTAACGCACAGTCGGTGGCCAATGCGCTGATCCTGTTTAACCTTTTGCTGGCGGTTCAGACGGGGATGGACGCAGTCTTTCTTTGGGGTGGGGCCGATCTGCCCGACGGGATGAGCCATGCCGAATATGCGCATCGCGGCGCCTATCCGCTGCTTGCTACCGCGCTGTTGGCGGGGGCATTTGCGCTGGCCGCGCGGCCGTATCTGGACGAGCGCCAGGGGCTGACCGGCTGGATGATGCTGTGGCTTGGGCAGAATGTGCTTTTGGTGATCTCGTCCCTGATGCGTCTGTCGCTGTATGTCCAGGCCTATGGTCTGACCTATCTGCGGGTGCATGCGGCAATCTGGATGGGGCTGGTTGCCCTCGGTCTGTGCCTGATCGGCTGGCAGATCATACAGGGCAAATCGAACCGATGGCTGCTGCTGCGGGTCGCGGCGCTGGGAGTCGGGGTGCTGTATGCCTGCTGTTTCGTGAATTTCGCAGCCCTGATTGCGCGCGAAAACCTGGCGCACCCGACACGCTATGACGCATATTATGTCTGCCAACTGGGCGAAATGGCGGCCGCCGAGATCGCGCAGGCGCCGCGCGCGGCCGGGTGCAGCCCGTCTGCACCGCATATCGGCAGTTGGCGGGAATGGGGGTTTCGTTCCGACCGGGTGATCCGTAACCTTGATGCGCAATGGCAACCGGAGGTCGGGCATGAAGATACTCGTCGTGGATGACGATCCGCGTCTGCGCGAGCTGGTCTCGATCACGCTGGAACGCGCGGGCCATCAGGTCGTGACTGCCCGCGACGGGCAGATGGCCCTGACCCATGCCCTGCGCGAAACGCCTGACCTGGTCGTTCTGGATGTGGGTCTGCCCGAACTGGATGGCCTGGAGGTCTGTCGCCGATTGCGGGCCCGTTCGGATGTGCCGATCCTGTTCCTGACCGCCCGCGATGACGAGATCGACCGGGTTCTGGGGTTGGAACTGGGGGCCGATGACTATGTCACCAAGCCCTTCAGCCCGCGCGAACTTGTGGCGCGGATCAAGGCCATTCTGAAACGCAGCGGGGCAGGGGGCGGGACGATGGTTCTGCGCCACGGCCCGCTTGAGCTGGACCCGGCGGGGCATGTGGTGCTTGTTAAGGGCGCGCCGCTTGCGCTGACCGCGACCGAGTTGTCCATACTGCGCCGGCTGATGCAAACGCCGCAGTCCGTGGTTCCGCGCCCGCAACTGATCGACGCGATCTATGGCAGCGGCAGCCCGGTGTCGGATCGCACCTTGGACAGCCATCTGCGCAACCTGAGGCGCAAGCTGGGCGAACAGGGGTGGGAGAGCGCGATCCAGACGGTCCATGGCATCGGGTTGCGGATGGGGCCATGGCAGGACTGAAACGCAAATGGCGACCGTCGCTGGGTTTTGTCCTGGGCGGAGCGCTGGCCGGGACGCTGATCCTGTCATTTCTGGGGCTGATCGCGTTGCGCTATCTTGGGCCGGAATTGGGGTTCCGCAGCGCCGCAATCCTGTTGGCCGGTGCAATCGGGCTGGCGACCGGCGTTTTGGGGGCGCTTCTGGTGCGTCTGCTGGTGCGGCCGATTTCGGCGCTGGCGGCCTATTCCGGGGCGGTGCGCGCAGGCGAGCCCGCCCAGCCGCCCGCCCATTACGGAACGCGCGAACTTTCGCGGCTGGCAGGGTCAGTTCTGGATATGGCCGCCACTTTGCAGCGACGCGAAGCCTCGATCCGCAGCTTTTCCGATCATGTGACGCATGAACTGAAAACACCGGTCACCGCGATCCGGGCCGCTGCGGAACTGATGCAGGAAACCCCCGATCTGTCGGATACAGATCAAAGGTTGCTGGCACAGATATTGGGGGCCAGCGATCAGATGCAAACGCAATTGCGCGCCTTGGCGCAGGTTGCCGCCGCGCGGGCGCCGGATCATCATGGGTCGACAACGTTGACGGCCCTGGCGCCGGAATTGCGCCAAACCTTTCCGGAACTGGAGCTGGAATTTGAAAACCCCGACCAGAACCTTCCGCTGGCGGCATCGGGGGTCAAGATCGTGTTGCTTCAGTTGCTGGACAATGCCCGGCGTCACGGTGCAAAGCGCGTGATCCTGACGGCCACGGTCGGCGGGTTGCAGGTGCAAGATGACGGGCCGGGCGTGTCCGAGGGCAACCGAGACCGGATATTTGCCCCCTTTTTCACCACGGCCCGCGAGGCCGGGGGGACCGGAATGGGGCTGACGATCGCCGCCAACCTTCTGGGGGCGCATGGTGCGGCGATCAGGCTGGCCCCGGACGCGCCGCCCGGCGCGCGGTTCGAAATTTCCTTTCCAACTGCCTGAAATCGCGCCGAACAGGCCTTTTTGTGCAAACTGGGTCAAAATGCGCGCCCCGACATGATTGATCCCAAGCCATTCGTGATTTAAGGGAGGCCTTGTCAAATCAGAGTCACCTTCGAAGCGGTAGAACCGAACTGCTTCTGACGTGCCGCACCCCCGTGGCACATGCTCTTGGATCGCACGCCCCTGAAAGGCTTAAAAAAGGTAAGGGAACATGGCAGAAAAATCGAACTTCGACATATTGTATACCATTGTAGACGAAGCGCCGGAGCTGGCCAGCGCCTCGTTCCTGCCCATCATTCGCAAATTCGCCGCAGCGGCAGGTGTCAGCGTCGGGACCAAGGACATTTCGCTGGCCGGGCGCATCATTGCGACCTTCCCGGAAAACCTGACCGATGCGCAGCGCATTACCGATGATCTGGCGGCGCTGGGTGATCTGGTGAAAACCCCCGACGCCAATGTCATCAAACTGCCCAACATCTCGGCCTCGGTTCCGCAGCTGGTTGCGGCGGTCGAAGAACTGCAATCGCAGGGCTATGACATCCCGAACTATCCCGAAGAACCTTCGACCGATGAGGAAAAGGCGATCCGCGCGCGGTTCGACGCGATCAAGGGTTCGGCCGTGAACCCGGTTCTGCGCGAAGGCAACAGTGACCGCCGTGCGGCGCGGGCGGTCAAGAACTTTGCCCAGAAGAACCCGCATTCGATGGGGGAATGGTCCGCTGACAGCAAAACCAAGGTTTCGTCGATGCCGGGCAATGATTTCTACGCCAACGAGAAATCGGCAACCATCACAGCCGCGCAGGCCGGTGACGCCAAGATCGAATTCGTGGCCAAGGATGGCAGCGTCTCCGTTCTGAAAGACAGCTGGCCGCTGGCCGAGGGCACCGTCGCCGATGCGACATTCATGTCGGTCAAGGCGCTGTCTTCTTTCCTGGCGGATGCGATCGAAGACACCAAGAAAGACGGCACCATGTTCTCGCTGCACATGAAGGCGACGATGATGAAGGTCAGCGACCCGATCATCTTCGGCTTTGCGGTCAAGGCATGGCTGGCACCGGTATTCGAGAAATACGGTGCAGAGCTGGATGCGCTGGGTGTAAACGCAAATTCCGGCCTGGGTGACCTGCTTGAGCGGGTCAAGGACAATGCCGAGATCGTGGCCGCCATTGATGCGATCAAGGGCGACCGTCCGGCGATGTACATGGTCGACTCGGACCGCGGCATCACCAACCTGCATGTCCCGTCAGATGTTATCATCGACGCGTCGATGCCTGCGGTGATCCGTGCGGGCGGCAAGGGCTGGGATGAAACCGGCGCCAAGGGTGATACGAACTGTGTGATCCCCGACCGTTGCTATGCGCCCGTCTATGACGAGGCGATCAATTTCTTCAAGGCCAATGGCGCGCTGAACCCCGCCACAGCCGGTGCCGTGGCCAATGTCGGCCTGATGGCCCAAAAGGCCGAAGAATATGGCAGCCACCCGACCACGTTCCAGGCACCAGCGGACGGGACCATTCGGGTCGTTCTGGCCAATGGCGAAACGCTGCATTCGCATGACGTCGAAGCGGGTGACATCTGGCGTGCTTGCACCGTGAAAAAAGCCCCGATCGAAAACTGGATTCAGCTGGCTATGGATCGTCAGCGCCTGACCGGTACCGAGGCGATCTTCTGGCTGGACGCAAACCGTGCGCATGATGCCGAGCTGATCAAATACGTCACTCCGGTGCTTGAGGCAGCGGGCGTGGCAGACAAGTTCCTGATCATGGCTCCGCGCGAGGCAACCCGCCAGTCGCTTGAGACCATCACCGCGGGCAAGGACAGCATCGCCATCACCGGCAATGTGCTGCGGGATTACCTGACCGACCTGTTCCCGATCCTCGAGTTGGGCACCTCGGCCAAGATGCTGTCGATCGTCAAGCTGATGAACGGCGGCGGTCTGTTTGAAACAGGCGCGGGTGGTTCGGCACCCAAGCACGTGCAACAGCTGGTCGAGGAAAACCACCTGCGGTGGGACTCGATGGGTGAGTTCTGTGCGCTGGGTGAATCGCTGAACTTCCTTGCCGATAGCAAAGGCAACGCCAAAGCAGGTGTTCTGGGTGCGGCAGCCGAGGCGGCAACGCAGGGCATTCTGGACAACAACCGCTCTCCCAGCCGCAAGGT
This sequence comes from Alphaproteobacteria bacterium, assembly GCA_030427405.1. Lineage (GTDB taxonomy): Bacteria > Pseudomonadota > Alphaproteobacteria > Rhodobacterales > Rhodobacteraceae > Ruegeria. The sequence goes on from JAUHXK010000010.1 coordinate 138,007, forward strand.
GGGTCAGCCCGACAACCGCGACAGTCACTACTGGTTTGCGCGCTATTGGGCCGAAGCGCTGGCCGCACAGGGTGATGATGCCGCACTGGCGGCCGAATTTGCCCCGGTCGCTGCCGAACTGGCCAGCAAGGAACAGCAGATTCTGTCTGAACTGGCAGCAGCGCAAGGTGTTGCGGCGGATCTGGGTGGTTACTATCACACCGACCCGGCCAAGACCGCGCAGGTCATGCGCCCCAGCGCAACGCTGAACGCGATCATCGGGTAACCAAACCCTAAGGCCCGGCCGCACATTCGGCCGGGCCTTTCTAATTTGTTGCGGCCAAAAACTGCGGCGTCCCCAGGCGGCGCCCCGAACCGGCCCGATCTGGGTTTCATTGCATTCCCCGTCACTTGTGATAACACGGGCCATGTTGGTTCGTATCATTTTGTGTTTTTGGTCATGAGTATTTCACGAACGGGGTATGCGTTTGCGGTCACCCCTGGGCCCTGTCCGGGCCGGATTGTTTCTCATTACACTGACGTTACGCCATTTGCGGGCCGTTTTGTGGCCTCCGTCATTGTAATGACACGAAGAATCTCGAACTATTGTCTGCAAAATCTTCCCGAGGTGGAAGAGTAGCGCCCTGAAGCCTGCGCTGCGGCAGCGCGGGTCGAATGGCGTTTGCCAAAAGGATGTTACGATGGGGAATATAAGGAAAGGCGGCCGTGTCGCGACGATATTGTGCGTGCTGCCCGCGCTCTACCTGATCGCGATTGTCGCCTATGCGCTGATGAACTCGGCCGAATACGCATCGGGTACGGCGCGGTTGGCGCGATATGTGGTGGTACCCGGCCTTTTGGGACTTGGGCTGCTTTTTGCCGCGCTGCGGATGGGCCAGGAAAATCGTTTGGTTGTCGGTATTTGCGCCTCATCACTGTTGGCGGCCCTATTTGGGTTCGAGGCTTACCTGACGGTCAAATCCCTGCCGGGCCGGTTGGGAATGGTCGGCATCGTGGGCGAAGGGCAAGAGACCGATCAGTTTCGGCAGAACATCCCGCCAACCTATACCGTCAAGCGCTTGAATAATGAACGCGGCCTGACGTCGATGGATGCGGCCATGCTGTCGCCCCTGACAGGCAGCGACATTTTCCTGTGCGCGTTGAACGGGCGGCCGGTATCCTATGCGCCTGACCGCTATGGTTTTCGCAATCCCGACGCGGTGCATGACCGGCCAACCGAGATCCTGTTGCTGGGGGATTCCTTTGCCGAAGGGTTCTGCCTGGAAGAGGGCGACGACCTGGCCAGCAAACTGCGCAACCATGTACCGGGGTTGATCAATACCGGGCATCGCGGTGCCGGACCCATGTATGAACTGGCAATCCTGGGCCGCTATGGGCCAGAGTTCCGGCCCGATGTCACCGTCATGGTGTTTTTCTCGGGCAATGACTGGAAGAACCTGGGCCGCGAACAGAATATGCCGTGGCTGGCAACCGCGCTGGACCCGGATACAGATTTTGGTCCGATTGACCGTTCGGACCCCGAAATCGACATCGCGCGGGACAAGTTCGCGCAATGGTGGGGTGGAACCACGCTGTCCTGGCGCGACTATCTGCGCAACCAGCGGGTCGTACGCAACTTTTTCGCATTACAGAAAACGGCCGAGATCCTGGGCCTGCATTACCCCAAGGCGGCGGACCCGCTGCCGGTTTACGACGACGTTCTGAAACGGGCCGCTCAGATCGTGGGGCAATGGGACGGCGAACTGGTCGTGGTGTTCATTCCGCCTGTCAGCCGCTATGTCGGTGTGTTGCCGCAGGATTTCGTCCACGACCCGTTGCGCAACCATGTCAAAAAGGCAGCCGATGCCGCCGGGCTTCAGGTCATCGACCTGACCGAGGTTTTCGAAGCGCAGGATAACCCCCGGTCCCTGTATGCGCCCGACGCGCATTTCAACGCCGAAGGCTCGGCGGTTGCAGCCGATGCAATCGTCGAGGTCTTGCGCGACCGGAACCTTGTCAACTAGGGGCCCGAGAATGGAACCGCAACACCCCAGTACAGGCAAGAGCGTCCAGACCATTGCTGTCCTGTCCGATATTCACGGCAATGCCGATGCACTGGCCGCGGCGGTTGCCGAGATGGATTTATCGTCGCCCGACCTGATCATTATTCTGGGTGATCTTCTGACCTATGGGGTGCAGCCGCACGCGGTTCTGGACGCGGTCGACCGGCTGGCGGCGCGGGGCAATTGCGTTTTCATCAGCGGCAATCACGATCAGTTCTATTTCGACCTGGACCGTGGCGCGCCGGACTTTTACGCGTCGATCCCGGAATTCGTACTCGAATCGGTGCGCTGGACCCATGACCAGCTGTCGGATGCACCCGCACTGGCTGACCGGTACCCGTGGCAAGCGCGCCATGCCCTTGACGACATTCTGTTTTCCCATGCCAACCCCTATGATTACGGCGACTGGTCCTATGTATCGAAACCCGATCAATGGGCGGATGCCGCCGAAACCTTGCGCGCGCAGGGCTTTCGCATTGGCATCTTTGGCCATTCGCACCGCGCCTTCGCAGTATCTGTCGATCCTCAGGGTGCAGCCACGCCGGTAGAGCTGAACCAATGGTTTACGCCAAAGCCGGACAATGTTCTGATTGCAAACCCCGGAACAATCGGTCAGCCGCGCGGCACCGGGTTCAGTTACCTGATGATCTACCGCGATGGTCCGAAAATCAGATTTGACCTTCCCAAGATCGATTTCGATCGGGCAAAGTTCTGCAAGGCCATAGAAAACGCCGACCTGTCCGCAGGCACCAGGGAAAAGCTTGTATCGTTTATGGAGAAGTGAATTGATCACGGTATTGGTAACAGGGGCAGGCGGCGGCGTCGGCCAGGGGATCATCAAGTCGCTGCGGCTGATTTCGGATTTGCCGCTGCGGATCATCGGGGCGGACATGGCGGCGCAATCCGCGGGCCTTTATGCCTGTGACAAGGTGTACCTTGTCGAAGGATGCCGGTCGCCGACATACCTGGACTCGCTCGCCCGTATATTCGAGGCTGAAAAGGTCGATTACTATATTCCCGGCACGGATATCGAACTGGCGCTATGCGCCCGGCACCGCGACGAGATCGCGCGCGATTTTGGCACCCGCGTGGTCGTCAACCCGCTTGAGGCTGTTCTGATCGCGGATGACAAGGCGCGGACAGCCGCGTTTCTTGCTGAAAATGACCTGCCCTATCCAAAAACCTGGCCAATGACCGAGGCGCTTACCCTGGACGATCTTCCCTATCCGGTCATTGCCAAGCCCGCCGTTGGGTTCCGGTCGATCGGCGTCGAAAAGGTCGGCTCGGCCCAAGAGCTTGCAGCCTATCCCGGAGACCCCGAACTGACCATCGTCCAGGAACTGATCGGTGACGACACCCGTGAATTCACCTGTACGATTGTCGGGGTGAACGGCCATCTGTCCCCGGTTCTTGCCCTGCGCCGGACATTGCGGTCCGGCGATACCTATCGCGCATTTCCGGAACGCAATGCGGATGTCGAGGCCTATGTTACGGCCATCGCAGGGAAACTGGGGGTCGAAGGCGCGTGTAATTTCCAGCTGCGGCTGGGGTCCGATGGCGTTCCGAAAGTGTTCGAAATCAACGCGCGGTTTTCCGGCACGACACCGTTTTGTTCGCAGCTTGGGTTCAACCCGGTCGAGTTCTACATCAAGCATGATCAAGGGATCGGCTATTCACCGGAAATTGCCTGGGACCGCGCCGTTCTGCGTTACTGGAGCGAGCTTGTTCTGCCACGCGCGGCGCTGGATCAATTGCAATCGACGGGCGAACTTGCGCCCGAGCCCGGCGCGCAGTTCAGCCTGTATGGCGCGGGGTCATGAAAGTCGCGCTGACCGGTGGCAGCGGTTTGCTAGGCCGGCATTTATGCGCCCTGTTGTCCTCTCGCGGGATTGCGCAGGCGCGGATCGACCGCGCCGATTGGGACCTGCGCGACTGGAGCAGCGACACCAGGTTCGACACGCTGACCGATGGTGCAGATGTGTTCGTGCATTGTGCGGCCCTGATCCCCGGCGGTCACAGCGCCGACCCCAGCGCTGCATCGCGGGACCTGTATGACATCAATGTCAGGGCCACCGTGAATATTGCGCAATGGGCAGCGCGCCGGGATATGCACCTGATTTTTGTATCCAGCGGGTCCGTATACAGCGACCCCCACGCGACCGCGATACCCGAGACCGCACCGGTTGGCCCGGGGCCGCTGGGCGGTGAATATGCAGCAACCAAGCGGATGGCGGAAATGGCGGTGGCGGAACTGACTGCGTCGGCGGGGTTGCGGGCCACGATCCTGCGCCCTTCGTCGCTGTACGGATATGGCTTGCCGCAGGACAAATTCCTGATCCGCATGCTGGCCGATGCCGAGGCGGGCGCGCCGGTAACAGTGACCGGCCCCGATAACAGTATCGACTTTGTTCATGCCCATGACCTGAGCCGAGCGATCGTACAGGCGGCCGAACACCGCGCAACCGGGGTATACAATATTGCCGGTGGCGGCGCGGTTCGGCTGCAGGACCTAGGCCAGATGATTGTCGCGCTTGGAACCGGCCAGCCGGGGCGCTTGATCATCCAGCCGGGCAATGATGTGTCGTTTACGCGGTTCGCCCTGGACGACAGCGCCGCCCGCAACGCGTTCGGTTACAGCCCGGCGCTGTCCTTGCGGACCGGGTTGGAAATGACGCTTGGCCGGGCGGTCAATCCGCCCGCGCGCTGACCCGCCCGGTCAGTTGGTCAGGCTGGGTTCTGGGCAGGATACATTGTCCGGGGCAAACTGCATCTGGTCCACAAAGCTCTGTTCGATGTCGAAGGTGCTCAGCCCGAGGTCTTGCAGGTATCCAGCGACGGCCGAGGCAACGACATAATTGCCGATTTCCTGCAAGTGATGGTCGGGGCTGCCAAACAGGTCGGTTACCGGAACATCCATCTGGTCCGCAGCAGCCTGGATGGACGGAGCAAGATCGAACCAGGTGAACCCGTCAGCTTTTGCGGCTTGGTCAATCAGCCCCCGCACGGCGTCGCTGTATCCCACCGGGTCCGATCGGAAGGTCACGTAATCTTCGCCGACGAATTCCGAGATGCTGGGCAGAGAAAACACGATCAACTGCGCGCCGTTTGCCTGAACCGCTTTGTTGAGGTCGCTCAGCGACGACAGGAACAGGTCCGTTTCGGTTTCCGTTGGTTGCGATGGATACAGGTCCTGGTTCATCAGCATTGATTTGAAACGCATCATCAGCTTGCCGACATACAACGTCGCGACCTTGCGCATGACCTTGTTCGCAAAGGTCCCCCGCTGGCCCAGAGGCACGGGGTTTTCCTGCCATTTGCTGAACGTGACATTGTCGATCAGGTCGTTGCTGTTGAACACGAACAGCAAAACCGTGTCATGCGCATAGTTGCCCTGGAATTCCTGATAGGTCGCGCCGTGTTGCAACGTGCCATGCCCGCCTGTGCCCAGGTTCATGAACTGGTTGTCTGCTGACCAGCGGCTGAGAAAGGCAGGAATGGTCTCGGTCTCGTCGGACAGGGTGCCGCGAATGAAGGAATCCCCCAGGACCGGAACAGGCGCTTTGCCGTCTTGTGGCTCGGCCGGGCCTCGGAACCCAAGCTCGTTATAGGCATGATAGGACGCGATATCGTTGCGGTATTCGAAATAGGATTGCTGCGGGCGTTCGCGCGAGAAAACCCGTTCGTTCGCATCCAGCCGGTTGGGTCCTCCGGTGCAGAAATAGACGCCCTGGCTTTGCAGCGGCACATTTGCAACTTTCCGGCTGACATGTGGTTCAAGATTAAGCGGGTCGAAGACCCGCAGGAACACCTCGATGCAGATCAGCCCGATAACGCAGCTGAACAAGACCAGGAACACGTTTTTGAGCACTGCGAACCACCCCTATTCAATATGGTGTGCTTGATAGAATCCTAGATGTCGGTGGCCTGCGAGGCAACGCAAAGCTGCACCTGAAAAGACAGATATTGCCTACACTGCATGACCCCTCAGCGCCAGCCCCGCCAGGCCGAGGACAGGGGGCCGCCGGACCTGGCGCCAAGGCGGCGCTCCGGGATCGGCAAGGATCGGCAGAAGGTGAATTAAGCATTTGGTGTCGCGGGGAAAACTTGGCATTATGCGGGGCGGGGCCGTCTGCGCAGGCGATGGGATGGGCCCCTTGGTTGCCCTGGGTTTTGAGAGTGTCATGCGTTTTTCGAATTGTTCCTTTTCAAGATACAATCACTGGATTTTCGCCGGTTTTCTGGGTGCGTTGCTGACCGGCCCGGCTTGGGCGGAAAACCAGGGCGACACGGATGTCGCGTTTCCCGGCGCGCAGGGCTATGGCAAATATGCAACCGGGTGGCGCGGCGGCGAAATCCGGTACGTGACCAGCATTGCCGATTCCGGCCCCGGCAGCCTGCGCGACTGTGTTCAGCACGATACGACCGGACGGGTCTGTGTGTTTGCCGTGTCAGGCACAATCGAGGTCGATGAACAGATCAGGGTCTCGCCCAACACGTATATTGCCGGTCAAACCGCGCCCGGCCTGGGCGTGCAGCTCAAGGTGGGCAAGGTTGGCACCTCGGCGCTGATGATCTTTGAATCTCATGACGTTTTGCTGCGCTATATGAAGTTCCGGCCCGGTCCCAGCCTGTCCCGGTCGCCCTCGGTGGATGGGCTGATCATCGAAAGCAGCTCGAACGTCTATATCGACCATGCATCCATCGCCTTTGGTGTTGACGAGAATATCAGCATCGGCACCGAAAAGATGGGCAGCGTGGATATTACCATCGCCAATACGATTGCCGCATTCGGGCTGGACAAATCCTCGCATAATGAACGTCGCCATTCGAAAGGGGCGCTGATCTGTGCCAAGGACGGGCCGAATTCCGATTGCGGGCGGATCACGCTGGTTGCAAACCTGTTTGCCCATAACAGGGACCGAAACCCCGACATTTCAGCGACGCCAGAGGGGCCCGTGGATGTCGTCAACAACGTGATTTACGATGCGACCTCGCAGTTTGGCGAATTCCGCAACCTGTATGGTCACAGCTGGATCAACTATGTCGGCAATGTCATCCTGCCGGGTCCCAGCACCCGAGATCGCAACCGCCCCGCCGCGATTGAGGCTTTTCCGGTCGAGCCGGGCAACAAGCTTGAAATCTACGAGCACGACAACCTGTATCTGGACAACCGGCTGGACATGTTGTGCGACCGGTCGGTCAAGGGGCGGATCGTTGACGAGGATGCGGTGAAGCAACTGGTCGAAAGCCCGGCCTTTGACCTGTCGGTGGACCCGCGCCCAGCGTCGGGTGTGCTGGATCACGTGCTGAATACGGTCGGGGCCCGGTTTGGACCTGACGAGGAACTGGACAGCCTGGACCGGCTTGTGATCGAAAATGTCTTGCGGTGCGACGGTCACCGGATTGACCACCCCGACGAGGTCGGCGGCTGGCCGGACCTGCCCGCGTTGCGTGTCGAGAACGACCGCGACCTGGACGGGATGCCCGATGACTGGGAAACCGCGCGCGATGGGCTGGACCCTGACGATCCCACGGATGCGTGGCAGGACCGCAACGATGATGGCTGGTCGAACCTTGAAGAATACCTGAGTGTCCTGGCCGGGGATATTCAGGCCCAATAGGGCCGACCGGTCAGGTCATCCATTCCTTGTGCCAAAAGCTGTACATCAGCACGAACCACAGGTGGGGGCCCCAGTTGCGGTCTCCGTCCAGATGTTCGCGCCAGCGCCGCTTCAGCACTGAGGGCTCGAAAATTTCGGTGACACTGTCATTGGCGTCAAAAACACTTTGGGCGACATCCCGCAGCGGACCGCGCAGCCATTCATTCATGGGCACGCCAAACCCCTGTTTGGGTCGATCATAAAGCTGTTTCGGGATGCGTTTGTCCACCAGTTGCCGCAGCGCGACCTTGCCAACGGACCCGTCATAGCGCAGCGCGCCGGGGGACCGCCACGCGGCGGCGACGACCCGGTCGTCAAGCAATGGCGCCCGCACTTCCAGCCCGACCGACATCGACGCGCGGTCGACCTTTACCAGAATGCCTTCGGGAAGATAGATGCCTGAATCCAGCATCATCATGGTGTTCACGTCCGTCAGCCCCTCGGGCAGGTCACGGGTCAGATAGGCCCCTTGGGCGTCGGGGCCGTCGCACAGCCCTTCAGGGGGTGTCCAAAGGCTGAACATCGCATTGTAACGGCTGCGCAGGTCGGGATGCCGAACGATATCGGCAACCTTGGACAGCCTGTCGGGTGTTAGTTGACCGCGCAGCGATGACGGCAACACCGGTCGCACAGCTGCCAGCAGGGCCTTGCTTACCCCACCGGGCGCGGCGGCCAGCGCTGCTGCTGCGGGGCGCGGCAGTTTCCGGGCCAGCCGTTGCATGGCCAGCATCCGCGCATAGCGTTCATACCCGCCAAAGGATTCGTCGCCACCATCACCGGACATCACGACCTTAAGCTGTTCACGCGCCAGTTGCGAAACCAGCAGCGTGGGAATGGCCGACGGGTCGGCAAACGGCTCGTCATAGACCTGTGGCAGGCTGCCAAGCAGGTCGAAGGCCATGCGCGGCGTCGCGGTGACCTCGTGGTGATCGGTGCCCAGATACGAGGCGATGGCCGCGGCATGGTCGGCCTCGTTGGTCTGGTTGTCTTCGAAGCGAACCGTAAAGCTGGTGACCTTGGACGGGGCCAGTTCCTGCATGATCGCGGTGATCAGCGTCGAGTCGATGCCGCCGGACAGAAAGGTGCCCACGGGCACGTCGGCCACCATGCGGTCCTGTACGGCGCGCGACAATTCGGCTTCGATCGTGTCCAGCGCCTCGGTCGTGTTCGTAAACGGGTTGGCCAAACCGTCGGCCGCGCATTGGCGCAGGTCCCAGAACGTCTCGATGTTGTCGGTCAGGGCACTGGCCGAGGGCGGTGGCGCATCCAGCTGTATCTCGATCAGCGCACCGGCAGGCAGCTTGATGACGTCGGCATAGATCGACAGGGGCGCCGGGACAAAGCCGAACCGGACATATTGGGCCTGGGCCTTTCGGCAGGCCTGCGGTGTGCCAAAATCGGCATGTGCACGCAGGGCTTTCAGTTCCGACCCGAACAGCAGCGTTCCTGATCTGAGACCGACATACAGGGGCTTTTTGCCAAGGCGGTCACGGGCAAAGACCACGCGGCGCAATTTGCGGTCATAGACCGCAAAGGCAAACATGCCATGCGCATGGGCCAGGGCCTCGCGGATGTCCCACTGATCCATTGCGGCCAGCAGAACCTCGGTATCCGACGTGCCGCGGAACGTGACCCCCATATCCTGCAGCTTTTGCCGCAGGTCGAGAAATCCGTAGATTTCCCCGTTATAAACAATTGTATAGCGCCCGCTGGGCGATGTCATCGGTTGTGCGCCGGTCTCGGACAGGTCGACGATGGACAGCCGCCGATGCCCCAGCGCAACGCCCGAGTCCGGGTCCACGAACAACCCTTCGGCATCGGGACCGCGATGCAGGATGCTGTCGCACATGGTCTTGAGCATGTGACGGCCCTGGGCCGCTGCGACCGGTTGAAACGCAAGAAAGCCTGCAATGCCACACATGTTCGGGGTTCCTTATTCAGCTTTCACTGTGACGGGCTGGCGGTGATCGGCGGCGGCACGGGCCAGAACCAGGTCATAGGCGTCCGCGATGGCCGACAGCGAGTAATGCCGCGCGACGCGGTCCCGCGCGGCCTGGCTTTTCTGGCGAAACACGTCCTCGGGCCATTGGGCGGCCTTGATCATCGCATCGGCCAGGGCCTGCGGATCCCGCATGGGCACGACATAGCCGCAATCATCCACGATCATGGCCGCATCGCCGACATCGGTTGCAAGCACCGGCCTGCCAAAACTCATCGCTTCGGCAACCACGTTGGGAAACCCTTCGGTGCGCGAAGACAGGACCAGCGCGTCAATTCCGTTGTAGAACTGGGACATATTGCGCAGGTCGCCGCACAGGGTCACGCTGTCGGTCGGGATGCCGGCCTCGTCCATCAATTGAATCAGTGCCGGGTTGTCTGCGCTGACACCGTCGCCCGCAAGAACCGCGTGCAGGTCAGGGATGACGCTGCGTGCGCGGCTGAGGGCCTGAAAGAACGTGCCGAAATCCTTTTGCGCGTGAAACCGCGCGGCCAGTCCCAGGGTCCGTACCGGCCCGGGCCGAGGGTGCGGCGCATCCGGCAGAATGAACCCGTTCGGGATCACGACCGACCGGGCATCCGAGAAGCCGAACTTTTCATGCTGGGTCAATGCGCGGGTCGAGTTGTATATGATTGCGTCGCTTAGGCCTGACAGGATTTTGGACAGCCAGACAGCCGCCCGCGTGCTGCGCGTAAAGGACGCCGGGTCATCCAGTGCCTGACGCACCGTCCAGACCACTGGCGGACGGCCCGGTGCCAGAAGGCCCGCAACCAGACCTACGACCATGGCGTGATACATCCAGCACAGCACCACGTCGGGCTTGTGCGTCCGGATCAGTTTGCGGATTTGCCAGATCGCCCGTGGCAGTGACGCAGGCGACGTGGCCCGCAGCGAGATATATTCGACCTTGTCATTGGCGGCCATCAGGCGGCAACGATCCGACACTTCGGTCAATGCGACGACGACGGCACGCTCTCCGGAATTGGCCAAAAGGCGCGCCAACATCGCCTGCGCGCCGCCCTGCCCGGAAAAATCGGTGGTGACATGCAGGATCATGACGCCTGGCCCTGCGGGTTCAAGAGGGTGCCGCAACGGCGGGGATATGCGGTCAAGGCCGTCACCATCCTGGGTCTACTGGCCCGCAAGCCGGGTTGCGCTGGCCCGGTTGCCGACATCCACGATCGCTTGCGCCAGGCGAGCGACCTCTTGCTGCGACCGGGCCGGGTCGACCAGGAAGGCCAGGCTTGTTTCGCCAAGTTCATGCGCAACCGGCAACGGCTTGGCCGGGGCCAGCCCCCGATCTTTGAACGTCTTTTCGTGGTACATCTCTGAACAGCTGCCGGAAAAGGCCGGGAACCCCGCATCGCTGATTTCCGCAATGATGCGATCCCGGCTCCAGCCCGGGGCCAGGGCTTCGGGGCGCACGAAGGCGTAGAACCGGTAATAGGCATGCGTGATGTCATCAGAGGGCATCGGAACACGAAAGGCGGGGCAGGTCGACAGCGCGCCATGCAGCAGATGCGCATTGGCCGTACGATGTTCCCGCCAGGCGTTCAGGCGTTGCAACTGAATTCGCCCGATGGCCGCGGCCATTCCGTTCAGCCGCAGGTTGGTGCCGGGCCCGGAATCATGCAGCCAGCGGAAACCCGGCGGATGTTCCGTGTTGAACACCGTGTCAAATCCCTTGCCGTGGTCCTTGTAGCTCCAGATGCGGGACCACAGGTCGTGGTCGTTGGTCACCAGCATGCCGCCTTCGCCGCCCGTGGTGATGATCTTGTCCTGACAGAACGAAAAAGACCCCACAGTGCCGATTGTGCCGACATGCGTGTCCCCGATCATGGCGCCATGCGCCTGGGCGCAGTCCTCGATCACCCAAAGGTTATGGGCCTGCGCAAGATCCATGATGCCCTGCATGTCACAGGGCCACCCGGCCAGGTGGACGGGAATGATGCCGCGCGTCTTTGCCGTGATCAGCGGTGCAATGGTTTCGGGGGTAATGTTCTGCGTGTCCGGGTCGATATCGGCAAAGACCGGAACACCGCCCCGCAGCATGACGGAACTGGCCGACGCGATAAAGCTGCGCGGGGTAACGATAACCTCGTCACCCGGTTGTAGGTTCAGCCCGTGCAGCGCCGCGTCCAGGGTCAGCGTCCCGTTGGCGATGGCAATCGCATGGGCGGCGCCGGTATAGGCGCTGTATTCATCCTCGAAGGCACGAACATCCGGGCCGGTCCACGCGTTGACCTTGCCAGAGGCCAGAACCTGCGCAACCGCGTCGATCTGTTCCTGATCATATACGGGCCAAGACTGCATCATAAACCTCCTGCTAGAGTACCGAGCGCACCAGGACGAAACCCTCGGCGGCGGCGCGGTGCATGGTTGCACCCCTCAGGGTGGCCAGGGCGCGCAGGCTTTCGACCGAGCGCTCATGCGGGGCCTGTTTCACCTGGCTGGCAAACTGGGCAAAGGCGTCCAGCTTGCGATCCAGCGTGTCCGAGATGTCAATGAAGACGTTCGGGACAAAGGCCGGCGTCAGATAGGGTGCATTCCAGTTCGTTTCCGACAGCGTTTCATAAGCCATGATCGTTGCGGGGTAATCGCTTTGATGGGGCCTGCTGGCGACCAAGGTGGACAGAAAGCTCAGCTGGTGGTCCATGTGGATGTCGCCCGGATGGGGCGCAAATATCAGGTCGGGGGCCAGTTCGGAAACCAGGCGGCCCAGCCCTGCATTCAGCGCGGCATGAGGCAGTTCGGTCAGTTCGGCCGCGGGAAATTCCAGCCAATGCGTCTGTGTTACGCCCAGCAGGTCGTGGGATTTGCGCGCCTCTGCGGCGATCATATCGACCTGTTCCTGCGGGAACCTGGGCGGTTTGCCCCGCGTCACAACGGCGACGTGTACCTCGCGCCCTGCATCGGTCAGGCGGGCGATGGTGCCGCCAACCCCCAGGACCTCGTCATCGGGGTGCGGGGCGACGACAAGAACACGGCCTTTGCCCGCGCTGAACAAATCCGGAGTGATCATTGCTGGTTCCTTAGTTTCGTGTGCAGGGCAGGCGGTTTTTCCGCCCCTGACCATTCAAGAATGTCGATGCAGCGCCCATCGCCGCATGCCACGGTGAACACCTGGTCGTCGATGGCCTGAATCTGGCCGGGCAGACCGATGTAATACCCTTGCGGCTGAGTGTGGCGGACGCCTGTCATTACGATCCGCGTCCCGTCGGAGGCAAAGGTATAGGCCCCCGGATAAGGCGGGCCCGAGGCGCGGATAAGGCGGTGAATATCAGCGGCGGGCTGGGTCCAGTCGATCTGACCGTCCTCGGGCCTGCGGCGCGCGCAAAGGCTGACGCCCTGCGTCGATTGCGGCTCGGCCGGGATGTCGCCTTCGGTGATCTGGTTCAACAGCGGTGGCAACAGCCCCGACACCGCGCGCAGGGCCCGGTCATACAATTCGCGTGCGGTCACCGTTTCGGGGTCTACGGCATATCTGGCCTGGGCCGCGATCGGCCCGTCATCGGCACCTTCGCCCAGCCAGAAAAGCGATGACCCGACGCTGGATTCCTGCATCAGCACCGACCACGGAATAACGCCGCGCCCGCGCAGGCGGGGCAGGGCAGACGGGTGGAACCCAATACTGCCGATGCGCGGAATGGCGCGAAACTCGGGGCCGCAGATCTGCGACCAGCCGATCACCAGGATCAGATCGGGTTTGTGATCGGCAATCTGGCGCAGGGTTTCAGGCGCGTTCGTCTGTTCGGTGTACAGAACCGGCACGCCGTATTTTTTGGCCGTTGGGGTCAGGTCGACATAGTCGGAATGGCGTTTGCCCAGATGCGGCGGAACCGTCATCACGAGGTCCGGCACATGTCCGGCTGCGCAGATCGAGATCAGGGCCCCGAGCGAGGATTCAACGGCGCCGACAAATACAATCTTCACGCGGGTATCTCCTGCAAATCGAAACTGTGGGCGCCGCTGTCCCGCACCCAGCTGGTGGCGGCGTCGATCCGGGCCGTGTCGCGCCGTTCGCCCCGAATGGCGACGCCCAGCGTCTCGGCCATGATCCGCAGGTCCAGCGCAAGCGACCGATGCGCGACATACCAAAGGTCGAGACACAGCTTTTCGGTATCGCTGAGGTTGGTGTTGCCACTGACCTGGGCCCAGCCGGTCAGACCGGGACGGACCGAGCAGCGGTATTGTCCGGCGGTGCCGAACCCGGCGATTGTTTCCGGCAGCAGAGGCCGCGGCCCGACAAGGGCCATCTTGTTGCGCAACACCAGGATCAGTTGCGGCAGCTCGTCTATGCGAAGCCTGCGCAAAAGCGCAGTTGCGCGAGTTTGTCGGTCAGCATCCGGCAGCAGCACGCCGTCGGCATCGCGCGTTTCCTTCATGCTGCGCAGTTTGAATAGTTGAAAATCCTGCCCGTTCCGGCCGGACCTGCGCTGTGAAAACATCAGCGGACGCCCGACAGATGTCAGAACGATCGCGCAGCCGACCGCGAACATGGGAACGGCAACGACGCCCAGCATCAGGCAGATCAGAATCTCGAGGAACCTGTTCACAACACAATCCAACCAGCGCCGCCTACAAAGACGGCATAACAGAAACTCAACAAATGCGGACGACAGCGCCCGGCTGCCAACTAAAATGCACTGCTTCGCGCCAGGAATACCAGCCCGGTCGCAGGGTATCGACCTCAATCTGTTCGAACTGTTTTCGATTTGCAAGAATTCTGCGGCACAAAGGTCGAATCAAGTGGAAACGGTTTTTACAATGGGCTCGGAGTCGGGATAATTGAGTGGTTGTTTTCAACGATTCGGGTGTTTTGTTGGTATTGTTGTAACTTTTGTCTTAATAGCGGTGCTATCGAGTGGTTGAGTAAAAAAGCAGGGCATCGGGGGCTGTGTGCGCCTATTTGGCGTTAGCGTCGGACCGGTGAGAGTGCGTTGGCAGAATTTCACTTGAATTGTTGAACGGGTTTTGACGGTATTGCCGCGAACCTGCACCACCGGAGACATGTGACCCCGGAGGTCTCGCGCCCTGGATTTCAGGGGCCGGGCAAGTGATGAATTTATACAGGGAACCAAAAAGCGGTGGTGCGGAAAAAACAAGAACGGCAAGGGTCAGACAGGATCGGGATTCCCATGCTGTGGATGGCTCTCAAACGCCATATGCTTTTGATTGTCGGGATAGTGGCGCTTTTCCTTGTTGGGGCAACCCTGGTGCTGAACAACCTCGAACGGCGCTACAAGGCGCAGTCGACGGTGGTTCTGGCGCAGCTGGGGACCCGCGTCAGCACAACCGAGGTTCAGATTGAATCCTTTGAACTGTCGCGCGTCGCCATCGAGACAGAGCTGGACGTGCTAAAATCGCGGGTGTTTGCGGCCGAGGTGGCGGCTGCGCTGAACCTGTATGACAATTACAGTTTCGTGCCCCCGTCGAACCCCGAGTCGGGCGAGCCACCGGAACTGCGCAACGAGCGGGTCGTGGACAAGCTGCTTGCCGCGTACCGGGTCATCCGTCAGGGCGAAAGCCTGGCCATCAAGATCGAAACGGATGCCAATTCGCCGCAATTGGCGGCAGATATCGCCAACACGATTGCGCGAACCTATATCGCGGAAAGCGACCAGGAGCGCCAGGCCGGTATCAGCCGGTCCATTGCGTTCCTGCGGACGAGTGTTCAGGATTTGGGCGAAGAGCTGTCGACCGCCGAAGTGGACCTGGCGGCCTTTATCCGGGGCAATGATCTGGATGACGCGACCCTGCCAGAGCGCCAGCGTGCCGAGGTCGAGCGTTTGGAATCGATATTCGAGGTTGTCTCGGAAGATCCCGATGCCGCGCTTGAGGCCGAAGAAATACGTCAGCAGCTTACCGATGCGCGGGTCAGTCTGCTGGAGCGGTCCAAGGCCGAGTTGCGGCTGATGCGGATGGAGCGCGAGCTGGAGCTGCTGCGGTCCCGGTATCAAAGCTCGATCGAGCGGTTGAACGAGCTGGAAACCCAGTTGCAATTCGTGGCCGATGGCGCCCGGCAGGTGACCGTTGCGCGGGTGCCAACCGAACCATACTGGCCCAGCACCGCCGTCATTCTGGGGCTGGGGCTGGTCGCGGGGGTCATGGTTTCCGTCGTGGTCGTCGGCCTGATCGAGGCGCTGGACACCCGCATCTGGAGCGAAAGTCAGCTGTCGGGAACTCTGGGCGCCGTGACCTATGGGTGGCTGCCCAAAATTGGCCAGTCGAACCCGTTGAAGAAAAAGGAAAAGCACGATCCGCTGACCTATTTCAACGAAAACCCCAGGTCACCCTATACCGAGGCGCTGCGCAATTTCCTGACCTTGTGGTTCAATCGCCAAAGCATGGGGCGCATCGTGATGGTGACGTCCGGACTGCCCTCCGAGGGGAAGTCGACCGCGGTTGTCTCGATTGCGATTGCAGCGGCAAAAGAGGGGCTGAAGGTTCTTGTTCTGGACATGGACACCTATCGCAAGGGCGCGACCTTTGCGCTGCGGGCTACGGTGCCGGTACATTCGCTGCAGGATGTGCGCGGCAAGATGCCCCGCCCCGAGGTCCTGACGATTGAAGGAGTGCCCGAGGGTGCGATTTCTCTCATGAGTGTGTCGGTGCGGGCGATTGACTCGACCAAGGAAGAAAAGCTGCTGCTCAGCGAATTGCGGGATTCCATCGACCCGTCCTATGATCTGGTGCTGATTGATACACCGCCGGTTCTGGTGGTGAACGATGCCTGCCGGTTGGGGCCGCTGATCGACAACACACTGTTCGTCGTGCGCTGGGGGCAGACGCGGGTGGAAGAGTTGAATGACGCGATTGACAAGCTGCACATGCACAATATCGACGCCACCGCGACGCTGATAAACGACGTGAACCTGAGCAAGCAGCGCAAATACGGGTATGGCAGCTATTCGTATTACAGCTACTACGGCAAGTCCGGCTATTCGTGATGCTCGATGAACGGCGCGGGATGGCCGGGTCAGAACAGGTTTTCCCGGCGCCGTGTCACCACACCGCTGACCGGGCGGTTGCTTGTCAGGGTGGATGGCAGTCTCTATCCTTGAAGGGGACTGCCGGACGGGGCGAGATTGGTTGAACCTTACCCACGCGTCACCGCCCGCAAGGGCGCAGGGCGGTCGCTGGGGGCATTTTTAAGAATGGGCATGGGGGCCAGATGATGGCCCTGCGGCCTTGGAATTTGAAGTAGGAGACAGAAACGTGCGAAACCGTTTCAAAGTTGCCATGACTGCGCTGGCCATGACCGTCATGGCGACCATGGCCCTGGCCGAAAGTTACCGCCTGTTGCCCCAGGACAGGATTTCTCTGCGGGCAATGCGGTGGGATCCGGCCACGTCGTCCTATCTTCAATGGGACGGGCTGTCGGGCGAATACGCGGTGGCCAGTGACGGGACGCTGATGATCCCGCTTGTTGGGCAAATTGCGGCCCAGGGGCAAACGACCGCAGATCTGGCAAATACGCTAGAGCTGAAACTGCGGCGCCAGATCGGTATGGTCGAGCCGCCCAAGATCGCGCTTGAGGTGGTTGGCCACCTGGCGGTTTATGTTCTGGGCGATGTGAACTCGCCGGGGGCTTATGAATATCATCCGGGTATGACTGCGCAGCAGGTTCTGGCGCTGGCTGGCGGGCCGGTGCGACCGCCGATCCAGATCGCGTCCGGCAACGATTTCCAGATCCTCAGGATGGGTGGGGAAATTCGCCTGCTGTCGACCCAGATCCAGGAACTGGAACGTGAACGTCAGCGCCTGCTGGCCGATCTGGCGATACTGGAAAATGTCGACGTCGAAGACGCGGGTGAGCCGGAGGCGCAGCCGCCACAGGGGCTGGAAGGTGAGATCCTCGAAGCCACTATTGTTGCCCGCGAAGGTTTGGGACAGCGCATTCGCGATCTTCAGGGCATGCTGAAGGAACAGATTTCCAGCCTGACCATCCAGCTGGAACTGCGCAACATGCAGATCGAGAATGTCAGCAAAGAGCTGGATAACCTGAATTCGCTCAAGGAAAAGGGCCTGACGGTCTCGAACCGGGTCACGACCATGACCAACATGCTGAACGACCTGGAATCCAAGCGTCTGGATCAGGAAATCGCTCTGTTGACGGCCCGGCAACAGCTGAACCGAGCCGAACGTGACGAGCTTGAACTGGATGACAATGCCCGCTCGGATGCGTTGACCCAACTGAACATGGTCGAAAGCGAGCTGGCTTCGTTGAAGACCCGGTTGGACACGGCCACAAGCCTGCACGGAGAGTTGGCGGCGGCCGGCTTCCTCAGCCAGGATGACGTGGCCAGCGAAACCATCATCGAATATGCCGTGACCCGCGAGGATCAGCCGCAGGCGCGTCGCGTCAAGGCCACGGATGTGGTGCTGCCCGGCGATACCATCGAGGTGATACGCTCGATCGTGCTGACCTCGAACTAGGGCCCCGGTATGAACGGCCCGTCGGTTTCTTTGTTTCCAGTGTTTTTTAGGTAAAGAGTTTCTCCATGCCCCTTCCATCGGACCGTGATGTCGATTTCCTGATCATTGGCGCTGCGAAATGCGCCACGACCTGGTTGCAGCAATCGCTGTCGCAGACACCGGCCATTTTCATGCCTGGCCCCGAACTGCACTTTTTTTCCCGCGAATTCGACAAGGGGATGGGTTGGTACCGCGACCAGTTCGAGGATTGGAATGGTGAGGCGCTGATTGGCGAAAAGTCGAATTCATACCTGACCGAACCTGATGCTGCGCAGCGCATTCGCGACCACTTTCCCAATGCAAAGCTGATCCTGCAGATGCGGGACCCGGTTCAGCGGGCCTATTCCGACTATTGCATGCTGTATCGCCGGGGAGAGGTGTCAAACCGGATTCAGGACCACCTGGACCCGGCGCGCGCGGCAGAACAGCGGTTCCTGTCGGACGGCCGCTATGCCCACCATCTTGAGCGGTTCTACGATCTGTTTCCGGCCGAACAGATACTGCTGTTGGCCTATGAGGATGTGCGCCGTGATCCGGCAGGCAACCTGGACAAGGTCCGGACCCATATCGGGTATGACGGACAGCTTGAGGCGCCGGTTCAGAAAAAGGTGAAGGACAAGAACACGCCCATGGTGCCGTTGCCCCTGCGCAGGCTGTTGGCGCCGGTGCGGAGCGTTCTGGACCCCGTGCGTCACACCTGGCCGGTTCGCGCGCTGCGCAACGCGGTGGCCAAGTCGGTCGAATACCCGGCGCTGTCTGAGGCGCTGGCTGATAAGATGACCGAGTTCTATGCGTCGGATATCGCGCAGCTGCAACGCAGATCGCCGGGCGTCTGCGGGTCATGGGCCGCCGCTCAATCGCTGGAAAGCGCCCGAATCGACTAAAATCCTGTGAAGATTCCGCCGTTTTGAGTTTCCAGGCTGGAAACAAAGCGGGTGTGTGGTCCAGTGCGTTTACACGCTGTGGTGGGTGTGGCGACCGGTTTGGCACACGGGTCGATCATGGCAAGCGCTGCGAACAAAGCAAAATTGGGCATTTCTGGGGTGGAAACACGGTTCTGAGATGAAAAAAGGATTTTGATCCGCAGGTTGGTGTGTTAGCTTGACGCCATTGATGCGCCATTGGTCAGACTGGCTGGCCGCGCAGTATTTGACGTGTGAGAAGTACGAGTGAAAAGGGGTTCTGGGTTTCGGGTGTGAATTGCGTCACATCGGAACCATCCAGGGGGTCTTATAAGATAAATAAGTAGGTTCCTGCGTGTGGTTTACGCAGGTGTTATGATGAGGCTTTAAGGCTTCGGGCAATCTGTTCTGCCCGGTCTTTGGGTCGAGTGGTTTGGGGCAATTTACGCCGGAGTTCTGAGTATGTACGATCAAGAGTTTGTTAAGCTCAAAGGTGGACTCGACAGAGAAAACCTGGTGGAGGCGGATCGCCTGTTCGGCGAAGTTCGGCCTCGGATCAAGCAGAAATTCAACGAGCTGAGCGCCAACTGGCGTCTTGTGGTTGGCGACGTCGTGGCCGCTGCCGGTGCCGTGGCTGTAGCGGTTGTTCTGGCCAATGGTGGGGCGCTGCCGGAACAGTTCGGGTCGGTTCTGCTGCCGCTCATGTTCATGTCGTGCCTTGTCTCTCTGACCCTGCTTCCGATGTCCGGAATTTACAAGCGGCACACGCGGTCGACCTCGTTGCGCGATGTTACCCTGATCGTGCGGGCCGCGGGCCTGTCGGTTGGGGCGCTGGCCCTGATGGCTTCGGCGTTCCAGATCACCGCTCAGGTGCCGCTGGCGGTATTCCTGATTCAGTTTCTTCTTGTCGTCCCGGCTTTCGGTACGCTGCGGGTTCTGGCGCGCAGCACCGAGCTGACGCGCAAGGCGGCACCGCAATCCGGCGATGCGGATGGCAAGATCCCGGTTATCCTTGTTGGAACCGGTGCAAGCTGTGACCTGTTCGTCCGGTCGCTGCGCAATTCGGATTCCAAGTACAAGCCCGTCGGCATCATTGACGATGCCCGCAACACGCAGGGCCTGTATTTCCATGACGTAAAGATCATCGGTTCGTTGCTGGACGCCGATGTGGTGATCGAACGTCTGAAATATTACGATGAACTGCCTCAGCGTCTGCTGCTGACCGAGCCGGTCACGCATTTCGAAAGCGACGGTATCCGCAAGCTGACCCGCTGGGCCGAGGCCAACAGCATCACCGTATCGCGCCTGACAGGCCTTGAAGAGCTGGGCACCGAAAGCACCGATATCCGGACCGTCAACCCCGAAGACATTCTGGATCGCCCGCAAAAAGCGGTCGAGCGTTCGATGCTGCGCGAAATGTTCAAAGGCCGCCGCGTGCTGATCACAGGCGCCGGTGGATCCATCGGCAGCGAACTGACCCGTCAGATCGCCTCGTTCGAGCCGGCCGAGCTGGTGATGATCGAAAACTGCGAATACAACGCCTATTCGATCGACATGGACCTGAGCCAGAACTTCCCGGACGTGGCCCGCCGCATCTATGTGGCCGATATCCGCAACGCCGGGCGCGTGCATTCCATTTTCGAACGTCACCGCCCCGAGCTGGTGTTCAACGCCGCCGCGCTGAAACATGTGCCGATGGTCGAACTGAACCCCTGCGAAGGTGTACTGACCAACGTGATCGGAACCCGCAACGTGGCCGATGCCGCCCGGAATGTCGGCGCGATTGCCATGGTCCAGGTCTCGACCGACAAGGCGGTCAACAGCACCAACGTCATGGGCGCAACCAAGCGCGTTGCCGAGTTCTATGTTCAGGCACAGGACCGTGTGACCAATGAAACAGACGAGGAAACCCGGTTCTTCTCGGTGCGCTTCGGCAACGTTCTGGGCTCGTCCGGGTCTCTGATCCCGCTGTTCCAGCGTCAGATTTCCGAAGGCGGCCCGCTGACGATCACCGACCCCAAGATGGAACGGTATTTCATGACGATCCGCGAAGCCGTGCAGCTTACGCTGGTCGCCGCCGCGCGGGGTCTGAACCTGGAAAACAGCCATGGCGAGATCTTTGTTCTGGACATGGGGCGCCCGGTCAAGATCGTTGATCTGGCCGAACGGATGATCCGCCTGGCGGGTCTGGTTCCCTACGAAGATGTCGATATCAAGTTCATCGGCAAGCGTCCGGGTGAAAAGCTGTTCGAAGAGCTGTTCGACGTCACCGAAGACCACCGCGAAAGCGGCATTCCGGGTGTATCGTCGGCCATCCCCGAAGGCGTATCCGCCGCCCGCTTGCGCGCGACGATCCTCAAGCTTGAGCAAGCCGCCCACGAAGGCAATGATCTGGCTGTGAAAAAACTGCTCAAGGACCTTGTGCCGGGGTATGGCGTCAATGGCCTGCGCTCGATCGACGTCAAGGAGCTGGCGGCGCGCCCGACCAAGCCAAAGATCAAGGCCGTTCCGACCGAAAGCCTGGTTGGGGGGTATTCCAAGGAAAACGCCCTGGAAACCATCAACGCCGGTCGTTAAAATTTTTGACTAAGTTGTTAAAACTCGGGGCATATAGCCCTGGTACCGAGTATCGTGTTTAATAAGGGCTCTACGGAGCGTGTTTGAAATGACGGGTTCAAGCCAGTCTGGCCTTGCCAACTTTGCCCGCGCCCATCGGGACCGGATCATCCGGTTTCTTGGGGCAGGGGTCGTGAATACGCTGTTCGGTTACGCGGTGTTTTCCGCTTTGGTTCTGATCGGAGCGCATCCGCAGGTTGCGTTGGCGGTGCAGTTCGTCGTCGGTGTCATGTGGAACTATCGGGTCCATGGGCGGTTTGTTTTCGCCGTCAGCGGGTATGACCGGTTGCCGCAATACGCGGTATCCTACGTGGTCATCTATGTGTTCAACGCCATTCTGCTGGCCGCGTTGCTGCGGCTTGGGCTCAGCGCCTATGTGGCGCAGGCGCTTGCTTTGGCGCCGACGGTCGTGTTGTCCTATGTCCTGATTTCCCACGTGCTGCGATCCAGACCAGACGGGTTGGCGCGATGACGCTGGGCGCCGACGATCTTGGGAATGAACCGGTCATGGGCGCATCGACGGAGAAGACCGTGACCCGAAATGGCTCGGCAACTTTGCGCATTCTCGCCGGGATTGTCCTGATCGTGGTCTTTGCTGCCATTTTCGGGCGTATCATGGGGTATGGGCTGCGCAGGGACGAGTTGATGTTCGTCCCTCCGGCGGCGCTTTTGGGGCAATGGAGCCTCTACAGCGATTTCTTCTATAACCATGTTCCAAACTCGGCGTGGTACTACCGCATCTTCTATGTGTTGACCGGTGACAGCGGATTGCTGGGCTCGGCGCGGATCGGTCTGTTCTGTGCGTGGGTTCTGATGTCCGCGGGCGTGGGATGGGTGACCTACGCGATTTCGCGGTCCGGTCCGCTGGCGGTTTTCTTCGTGGTTTCCCTGGCCGTCAATGAAACCTTGTTGGCGCAATCGGGAATGGCGGCCAGCAACAACCTGTTACCACTGGCCTTTGCGGTTTGGGGGCTTGGCCTGTTCGTGTCCGAAACCCTGCGTGACGCGCCAAGGCCCGTCATATTCGCTCTGGCCGGAGTTTTGCTGAGCGTAGCTGCCGGGCTGAAAGTCAGCGCGTTCATGTTTATCCCGCCGGTTGCCGTGGCGGCATTCCTCTTGCCGGGGCACCTGCCGTTTGCCGCGCGATTGCGGGGCGTGGTCCTGCCGACGCTGGTGGGCGGGCTTGTCGGTGCGCTCCCGCTGTTTGTATATTTTGCCGCCGATCCCGGCAGCTTTGTGGCTCATGTGGTCGCTTTTCACACCGGTCCACATGTTGCCTATTGGCAGGCCAACGCGGCCAGCGAACCTGGGCTGGCGTTGGGGCTTGGGGGCAAAATCCAGCTGGCCTATGCCGCATGGTTTGCCGGCGCGGCACTGGTTGGCGCGTTGATCCTGATCTATCTGGTTGTGGTTTCGGGCACCTTTGACCGGGCCGAGCGCACGCCCATCGGGCAAATCATGCTGATGCTGGCGGTGCTGGCCCTGACCGCGGCGTTCAGCTTTGTCCCGACACCTGGCTTTCCGCAGTATTATATTCAGCCCTTGATCGCGTTGCCGATCCTTGCCGCGCTGATCTTTCGTGTCCTGGGGGTCGGGCCAAGATTGCAGGCTCTGCCGGTTCTGTGTGCCGGTTTTGCCATTCTGTTCATCCTCGGCGCGCCACGGCTTGCACCGGGGCTGATATCGCTGACCAATCCGGCGGGGTTCACCACTGCGCGTATCGCTCAGGGCGGGCAGGTGCTGGCCGAACAGGTCGCCGAAAGCGAATACCCCGACGGACCGGTTGCCACCTTGATGCCGATCTATCCGCTGGAGGCTCACCTGCCGGTCTATCCGGAACTGGCCACTGGGCCCTTTGCATACCGGATTGCCCCGTTCACGGATTCGCCCCTGGCGCAGGCATATCGCATGGCCGGGGCAGAAGACCTGGCGGCCATATTTGATTCCAACCCGCCATCGGCTTTCCTGCTTGGATATGATTCCGCGCTGGAAGAGCCATTGTTGCGCTATGCGGAAACAAACGGCTACGCACCCGCAGAAATTTCAGAGTTGGATAACCGTTACGGTCAGGGTGTGGTATACTTGAAACGCAAGGAGGCGGCGAATTGACGATGACCTTTCGCCAAATCCTGCTTGCGTGTCGATCAAACGTGCGCACATTTACGGCGCATATGTGCAAATTTGAGTAATAGGTTTTTTGAGGGAGTGGCACAAATGAAGACGGTACTTCTTGCAGGTGGTCTGGGGTCGCGACTGGCCGAGGAAACGGTTTCCATTCCGAAGCCGATGGTCGAGGTTGCCGGCCGCCCCATCATCGCGCGCGTCATGGATATCTACAGCCATTTCGGGCATCGTGATTTTGTCGTGGCAGCCGGGTACAAGGCGCTGCTGCTGAAACAGTTCTTTGCCAATTACCATCTGATCGCGAACAACATTTCCGTATCGCTGGATACCGGAGAGTTGAAGCTGGTGCCTTCGGCGCCGGGCGGGTGGAACGTATCGGTGGTGGATACCGGGGCGCACACGATGACAAGCGGTCGTATCCGCCGGTTGAAAGAATGGCTGGACCCTGGCGAGACCTTCATGTGCACCTATTCGGACGGCGTCGGCAATATCGACATCAACGCCCTGATCGATTTTCACAAATCGCATGGCAAACTGGCGACGGTAACGGCTGTGCAGCCACCCGCGCGTTTCGGGAATATTGAACTGAAAGGCGACCGGGTCGATGCGTTCACCGAAAAGGTGCGCCGCCGTGAAACCTGGATCAATGGTGGCTTCTTCGTATTCGAGCCGGGCGTGATGGACTATATGGTCGATGATAACGAGCCGTTGGAACAATCGCCACTGTCGCAGATGGCCCGCGACGGCGAATTGATGGCTTATCGTCACGACGGGTTCTGGCATCCGATGGACACGATCCGGGATCGCAACGCGCTGAACGCTCTGTGCGAAGACGAAACGCCCCCATGGTTGAAATTCGGCGATAAACCGTCGGCGGACTATCCGGCGATTGCGATCTGAGGCGGGCATGACTGGCCTTGCGGATCACGTTTTCGGCGGCCGTTTTTCCGGCCGCCGCGTCCTTGTAACGGGGCATAGCGGTTTCAAAGGTGGCTGGATGTCCCTTTGGCTGAACCGTTTGGGCGCGCAGGTCACTGGCCTGTCTTTGCCGCCCGAGCCGGGCGCGTCCTTTTACCAATCCTGTGATCTGGGTGCGTCGACGGACAGCCGGTTTGCCGATATTCGCGACTTTGATGCATTAACGGATCGCTTGCACGACGTGGATGCAGAAGTGATTTTCCATATGGCGGCCCAGCCACTGGTGCGGAAATCCTATCGTGAACCGGTCGAGACCTTTGCGACCAATGTTCAGGGCACCGTCCATGTGCTTGAGGCCGCGCGCCGGATGCCGTCGCTGAAGGCGGTGGTCGTGATCACCAGCGACAAATGTTATGACAACCGGGAATGGGTCTGGGGCTATCGGGAAAACGATCCGATGGGCGGCAAGGATCCCTATAGCGCGTCCAAAGGTGCGACAGAGCTGGTGGCGCAGTCCTACGCGCATTCCTTTTTTGCCGATCCCGCCGGGCCGCAACTGGCGACGGTACGGGCGGGGAATGTGTTCGGGGGCGGCGACTGGAGCGAGGACCGCCTGGTTCCCGATATCATCCGCGCGTGGCAAAACAACGAACCCGTCGTTATTCGCAACCCGGACAGCGTGCGGCCCTGGCAACATGTGCTGGAACCGCTGTCGGGCTATTTGCAGGTTGCCGACCGAATCCTGGCCAAGGGCGCGCCCTTTGCCGGGGCGTGGAATTTCGGGCCCGATGTGTCGGGCACCGTCGATGTAAGGGACCTGGCAGATATGATCCGGTGCGCCTGGGGGGCAGGCGCACCCGTGTTCCGGTTTCCCGAAGATCAGCCGCCTTCGTCATCGGCGTCGGCGCTGCAAGAGGCGGGGATTTTGCGCCTGGACAGCACCAAGGCCCAAACCGGCCTGGGCTGGCGCCCGCGCCTTGAATTGCAAGACGCGATTGGCCTGACGGCGGATTGGTACAAGGCCCATGCCGATGGTCAGGACATGGTGCGGACCACGCAGGCGCAGATCGCGCGCTACGAAGATTTGATGTCATCAGGAAAGGCCGGCCATTCCACGGTCGCAGCGCAATAAGGCGCAATTTAGGAGTTGGTTTTATGAGAGTGAATTACGGGCAAACGGTACACGGCCAAGAAGAAATTGATGCTGTTGTCGAGGTTCTGAAAACCTCGACCCAAATGGGCCCCAAAGTGCGCGAGATGCAGGAAAAGGTCGCGGCGCTGTTTTCCAAATCGCATGGGATCATGGTCAATTCCGGTTCTTCGGCCAATTACCTGGCGGTCGAGATCCTGAACCTGCCCAAAGGCAGCGAGGTGATCACACCTGCGCTGACATTTGCCACGACGGTTGCCCCGCTCGTGCGGCAGGGGCTGGTGCCGGTCTTTGTTGATGCGGCCGAAGGGACCTATAACATCGATGTCGATCAGATCGAGCGGATGATCACGCCCAAAACCTCGGCCATGATGATCCCCTCGCTGATCGGAAACCTGCCCGATTGGCGCCGGATTCGCGAATTGGCGGATGCGCATGGGCTGAAGGTCATCGAGGACAGCGCCGACACGCTGGGCGCCACGATCGACGGCGTCAGCACCGGGGTCTATTCCGACGTTTCGACCACCAGTTTCTATGGCAGCCATGTTATCAATGGCGCAGGCAATGGCGGAATGCTCTGCGTCAACGATGACGACCTGGCGCGCAAGGCTCTGCTGATGCGGTCATGGGGGCGCAGCTCTTCGCTGTTTGTCGAATCCGAGGCCATCGAGAACCGCTTTAACGTTCAGCTGGACGGCATTGAATACGACGCTAAATTCCTGTTCGAAGCCCTGGGATACAACCTTGAGCCATCGGAAATCAGCGCGGCCTTTGGCTTGGTGCAATTGGGCAAGCTGGACAACAATATCAAGGTCCGCAGCGACGCCTACGACGCGCATCGCGCCTTTT
This sequence comes from Alphaproteobacteria bacterium, assembly GCA_030427405.1. Lineage (GTDB taxonomy): Bacteria > Pseudomonadota > Alphaproteobacteria > Rhodobacterales > Rhodobacteraceae > Ruegeria. The sequence continues at coordinate 164,745 of JAUHXK010000010.1, forward strand.
TCAAGCAGTTCGAAGAATGGTTCATCCTGCCGAAACAGCTTGAGGGATCGCATACCGCCTGGTTGGCCTTCCCGCTGACCCTGCGCGAGGGCGCACCGTTTACCCGGCGCGAGTTGCAGATCTACCTTGAACAGGCAGATATTCAGACGCGCCCCGTCTTTACCGGCAACATCCTGCGCCAGCCGGCGATGAAAGACGTCGAATGCCGGACCGATCCTGCCGGTTACCCGCGGGCCGATGCGGTGATGCGCGGCGGTATTCTGTTGGCTTGCCACCACGGTCTGACGCAGCCCCAGATCGACTATATGCACGAAAAGGTGACGGAATTCCTGCGCCCGCATATGGCCGGCCTGTCGCGCGCGGCGTCCTGACCGGACTCGCGGTTTGGGGCGGGCGACGCACGCCCCGGACACTGGAATTGTCGCTTTTTTAACGCGATTTGGGTTTAGGTCCGTGGGCAGGCTATCCCCGGCTTTGGCAGAGCCGTTAGACTGGGCAGCATGTGCAGCACCGGTCCGGATTAAAGGAAATGGCATTGCGTGAAAGTGTGTGCAGGCAGGCGATTTCGGCCTTTGCGGCCCCGGTTCGGCGGCGATCCGGGGGCAGGGGTATATAATGGCGCGGGTGCTTGTGACCGGTGCAACCGGGTTTGTTGGGTCTCATCTGGTCCGCGCGGCGCTGAAGCGGGGGGATCAGGTCGTGGCGCTGACCCGACCGTCCTCGTCGGTTGCCAAAATCTCGGATATCGCGGGTGACGTCGCGCTGGAACGCGCCGAATTTACCGATGCGGATGCGTTGCGCGCGGTTCTGGACAGGCACAAACCGGACCTGATCTTTCATTCAGCCGCTGCCACGCGCCTGCCGGCCAACGAAACGCTGACAGACGTCCGCGACAGCATGACCGAAAACCTATCGCCGGTGTTGGGCGTGCTGACGGCTGCCGCCACGTGCAAGTCGCCGCCCCGCGCCCTGATCCGGCTGGGCACGATCGCGGAATACGGTGATTGCCCCGTCCCATATGCGGAATCGAGCAATGCCTGCCCGCGCGACAGTTATGGCGCGTCAATGCTGGCGGGGACCAAATACCTTGAAATGCTGCGGCCGCGATTGCCATTTGCGGCTATGACCGCTCGTTTGTCGCTGACCTATGGCCCGGGGCAGACAGGGGCGCAGTTGGTCCCATATCTGATTGACAGGCTGATGTCTGGCAAAACGGCGCAGATCGGCCGTCCGGACGATGCGCGGGATTTCCTACATGTAGATGACGCCGTGCGCGCGCTGCTTTTGCTGGGCGATGCGCCGGACCCGGAAATTCCGGTCGTCAATATCAGCACCGGCATCCCGACCCGCGTGCGGGACGTTGTTGCGATGCTTGCCGATCTGACCGGCGCGCGGCCGGATCAGGTTCAGCTTGGCACCGCCGGTGCGGCTATTGACCTGGTCAATGACCCGGCGCTGATCACGTCGCGCTATTCATGGGCGCCGCAGATATCCATAGCAGACGGCCTGAAGCAGACCGTCGCGTGGGTTCGAAAATCCAAACAGCTTGCAATTGTGACAGGACAGGACGCATGACAGTCGTATCGATCCTTATCCCGGCTTTTAACGAGGAAGACAATGTTCGGACGGCGTATGACCGGGTTCTTGCCGTGTTCGACGGGCTGCCGGATTACGAGCCCGAGATCATCTTTACCGACAACCACTCCGAGGACCGGACATTTGAGATTCTGTCCGACATTGCAAAGGCGGATACCCGCGTCCGGGTGATCCGGTTTTCCAAGAACATGGGATACCAGGCCTCGGTGCTGACTGCGTACCGGTCGGCAACGGGGGCCTGTGCGGTTCAGATGGATTGCGACATGCAGGACCCGCCCGAGCTTATCCCGCAGATGCTGGACCTGTGGAAACAGGGGCATCACGTGGTCTATGGAATTCGGCGCAGCCTGCCCGACGGTCCGGTTGTGGCCGCCGCACGGCGCAGTTTTTACGCGTTGATCGACATGATCAGCAACGATCACCTGCCCCGGAACGCGGGTGAGTTCCGCCTGACCGATCGCCGTATCCTGGACGAGCTGCGCCGCGTCGATGACCGTTCGCCATATGTGCGGGGCCTGATCAGCGGCATGGGATTTTCGCAGGTAGGGTTCGAATATGACCGGATGGCAAGAACGGCGGGCGAATCCAAGTTCCCTGTCCGGGCGATGCTGTCGCTGGCCGTTGACGGATTGATCAACCATTCGCTGCTGCCGCTGAGGCTGGCCTCGATGATCAGCCTGACCGTAGGTCTGAGCATGTTTCTTTTGATGGTCGGATATCTGATCGGCAAGATGTTCTTTGGCCAGGACTGGCCGGCGGGCTTTGCCACCACGACCATCCTGCTGCTGCTGTCGATGACGCTGAACGCAATGTTCCTGGGTATTCTGGGCGAATATGTCGGCAGGATTTTCCTGCAGTCCAAGGACCTCAACCGGCCTTTGATCGAGCACGATCTGAACAGGCCCGGTGACGCGGGCCGTGTGCCGATGGCGGATATCACGTCCGGGTCGCAGCCGCCCGCCGAAACCATATCTCGTTCGGGGCAGTCACAGTGAAAATACTGATCGTTCAGGGCGGTTTTGGTGCGGGCGGCGCGGAAAAGATCGTGTCGATCCTTGCCGCGCACAGGGCCGCAAAGGGCGATCAGGTTTCGGTTGCCGGATTGACGATGCCTGAAGGCGGGTCGTATTTTCCCTTTCCCGATGGGGTCAGCCTGTTGACCAGAGCCCAAGGGCAGGGGGTGTCCGGCGGCGGCCAAAGGGCGCGGTTGCAGCATATTCGCCAGGTTATCAGAGACCAAAGCCCTGACGTGATCGTCGCGTTCCTGACCAAGATAAATGTGCTGACCCTGACCGCCGTTTTGGGACGGCGGGTGCCGGTGATCATATCGGAACGCAACAACCCGCGCGCTCAGAACGCGCATCCGATCTGGCGCCATGCGCAAAATGTCCTGGCGCACCGGGCCCGGACGATCGTGATGCAAACCGAACGCGCGGCCGAAGACCTGCCCCGGTCGCTGCGGCGTCGGGCACGGGTTGTTCCCAACCCCTGTGCGCCGCTGGCCGGCGTGCGCGACCGTCTGGGCCGCGGGTCCGACCGGCTGGTGGCCGTTGGGCGATTGGATCGGCAAAAGGGATTTGACCTTCTGATCGCTGCCATGCCGCAGATATTGCAGGCAAATCCCAAGGCAAAGCTGACAATCTTTGGCGAGGGTCCCGAACGCCGCGCGCTTGAGGATCAGCGGGACAGGCTTGGCCTTGGCGAGGCGGTTTCCCTGCCGGGGTCCAGCGCGGCCCCCGGTGCGTGGATGTCCGGGGCGGATATCCTTGTCTTTCCTTCGCGGTTCGAAGGCTTCCCCAATGTCGTGGCCGAGGCGACCGTGTCCGGATTGCCCACCGTTTCCTTTGACTGCCCTTACGGCCCGCGTGAACTGATCCGGCACGAGCAGAACGGTCTGCTGGTTGCACCCGAAGACACAGACGCCTTGGCCCGCAATGTTGCGCGTCTTTCGACCGACCCGGAGCTGTTGCAAAAGATGCGGCAATCCTACAGTGAGAACCAGACATGGCTGGCGCCCGACAACATACTTGCAGAGTGGGACGAAGTCATTGAGGATGCCAGGAACGGATAGGATGGCCTGACCATGCAAGTTGAGGCACAGGATGCAGACGGCGACGTCGGCGGTCAGCTTATCGAGGATCAGGTAGAACGTCTGGGCCTGGTCGGTGTCCGTGCAATTCTGCGCCGGAACCTGCGGCTTTTTGCGTCGGTTCTGGTTGCGATCATGGCGATCGCGGCGCTGGTCCTGATCTTCAAGGAACGTGTCTATACTGCCGAGGCGGTGATTGTCCTGCAGGACCGCAAGGTCACGATCCGCTCTGATCTGCGCCCGATTGCCAACCTCGAAGTAACGCCCGCCGAAATCATGACCGAGGTCGAGATCATCCGATCCCGGAACTTTGCCCGCAAGGTGGTTGAAAACTTGGGGCTGGTTGATGATCCGACCTTCAACCCGGCGGCGGGTGATGCGACGGCTCCGCGTGACCTACAAGTGGCCGAGGCCACGACAAAGCTGTTGCAAAGCTTTGTCATCACCCCTTTCCGGGGAACCTTGGGTATCGGCATCCTGGCATATGATACCGACGCCGCGCGCGCGGCGCTGATCGCCAATGAAATCGCGCAAGCCTATATCCAAGAGACTGTCGAGCTTCAACGGCTCTCGGTTCTGGAAAAGGTTGACCTGATCAGCGCCCGCATCGCCCAGGCCGACCACCAGATTTCGGAAACCGAAGTCGAGCTGTCGACCCTTATCCTGGAACATGATCTTGACGATGATCGTCTGGGGGATGTGCTGTCGGCGGAAATTCAAAACGGAATGGCGCGGCTGGAGTTCCTGAGCAAACTTGATACCGCTCAGGACGAGGTCGAGCGGCTTGAATCCGACCTGGCGGCCGTAAAACTTCGATTGGAACAACGGTTGAAGTCGGTACAGGAAAGAAAGACGCTGGAACGGCAGTTGGAAGACCTGCACGCCCGCCGCGAGCTTTTGTACCAACGTTCAAGCGACCTAGTCGTTCACGAAGGCCTGTTGTCGCCGCTTGCGCGCCAGATCAGCGAAGCGCAGACACCGGTTGTCCCCACATTGCCCAACAGGAATACCATCCTGGTTGGCAGTTTCGTCAGCGCCCTGGTCATCGGCTTCATTGCCGTTCTCGTGCGGGAAATGCTGGACAGCAGACTGTTTATCCGTCGGTCTGTCCACCCGGCGCTGGGTTTGCATGGCGCTTTGCAGGTGCCCCGTTTCCCCCGCGCGGCACGGTCCGATATGCCGCAATTCCTAAACCTGTTTGCCGCCAAGCTGCCGCCGGATACGCGCGCTGAGGCGGTGCGCCATGTGTTCGCGGTGCTCATGTCCCGGTTTGCAGCCTCGGCACCGACCAGTTTCCTGGTCACGTCGTCGGATGAAAACGACCGGTCGGCATTCACGGCCCTGTGCCTGGCGGTTTCGGCGGCTGAAGAGGGCTTGAAAACCCTGATTGTCGACCTCGACCCCCAGTCGCACCAGACAACTGGGGCCGTGATCCCGGCTGAGACCTCGCAATATGGATTGCCAATCCTTCTGCGCAACGCGACCCTGATGGCCCAAGAGGCCACAGAGCTTGCCAATGGCGTCGAATATATCCGGCCATCGACCGATTTTCAGATCCCTGTGGCATTGCTTGATCAGCACGGCGACCGGCAGGTGATCGCCGCGCTGGACAAGCTGCATGACCTGATCCTGTATAACGTGCCGCCTGTTGGCGAAAACGCGGCGCTTGGGCGGTTGCTGCCGCTCAGCCGAAATGTTGTGTTCGTGGTACGTGATCAGGCGTCGGATACCGGAGAGATCGCGAGATCGATCGAAAAGCTGCGACAGCTCGGGATCGAACCGGAAAAGATCGTGAACCTGGTTTAGGGGCGGCATAGGTGAACGACATGAGCCAGCAGACCCTGACCGGATCGCACGAGGCCCCGCACAAGGATGCGGGGGCCCGTCTGGAGTTTGTGGTCGTCGCCATTGCCGTTTTCCTGTCACCGATGAATTATTTTCGGCCGGGGTTCATCTATTTCACATTGGGTGATTTCTTCATGATCCTGGCCTTTGGCGTGATGTTGGTGCGCAACCGCGTGCCGCTGCGTCCCTTGGGGGCTGCAACCGGTTTGTGGTTTGCCTCGACTCTGGTATTTCTGCTGGGCTTTACGATCAGCTCGGTGGTGAACGGAAACGCGGTCGATGGCTCGGTCGGTGTCCTGCAATACTGTTTTTCCTTTGTCATTCTGCCGTGCATCCTGTTGCGCCGCACCATGGAAGAAACGCAGAAACTGCTGTTGATCTTTGCCATCGCGATCACGCTGGCGATGATCCACGGGTCCTATTACGTGAATGTTTCCAAGGGTCTGAACGACTTTGCCAGCGCAACGGGCCGCCTAAGGGGCGTTTTCGAACGCGAGAACGAGGCCGGGGCGCTTGCGGCCTATTCCATCGTGTTTCTGCTGTGGTTGCGCGCGACGCGCAGGATTGGCCTGATTGTGTTGTTCCTGCTGGTACCGCCGCTGCTTTACGGATTGCTCCTGACCGGGTCGAACTCGGCATTTTACCTTCTTATCCTTGGCGTTGGGTTGTTTGTCATTTTGACCGGATCGGTCCGGGCAACGGCGGGGATGTTCATCGGGGCCACGGCCTTTTTCGTGGCCGCGATATTGTTTGGAGAACACTTCCTGCCGGAAGTGTTCCTGAAACGTGTGTTTTCCGCCGTCCAAGACGGCGACCTGAGCGAATCCGGCACGCTGGATGAGCGGGTTTTCCTGATTTACGAAGCTTTGGGTGTTGGCAACAGGACGGTCTGGGTCGGGCTGGGTATGGACCAATATGAACACCAAAGCTCGTTGGGGGCGGCGGTCCATAATGTGTACCTTCTGACGCTTACCGAGGGTGGAATGATGTCGCTGATCGGATTGGCGGGAATTTTCTGCGCCTGTTACTTTGTGATCTGGCGGTATCGGATGTTCTTTGGCAACGCCAAGAATACGGCCTTGTCGCTGACCGTTCTGGTGATGATGCCGCTGATCTTGAATACCAGCCCTCATTTCTATGGCCGGTTCTGGTTCGTGCCGTGGATGCTGGGACTGTCGGTGTGCCTGACAGGCCGGGTCATCTCAAAGCCGCAGGCCGAAGCGGATGACACCCCCGAGCAGTCGGACCCCTGGCAGGATGAGCCGGACCTGATAGGTGCCGGCCGCAAGGTGTATTGAGTGTTGGCGAATGCCCGCGTGACGGGCGCGCCAAAAGGAGTTTGTGCGATTGCAAATGATGAATGATCCCAAACCATCCAGGCCGGGCGCTCGCCCCCGGATTGCAGTTGTCGCAAATCTTACTGCATCTTTGTTGAACTTCCGGTTCGACCTGCTCAGGGAACTGTCCGCGCGGGCCGAAGTGATCGCCTGCGGGCCGGAACGACATGAACGGACCGAAGCCGCGCTTGCCGAAATCGGGGTGCGGTTTGTGCAATACCCGCTGTCGCGCGCAGGGATGAACCCGATCGAAGACGTGCGAACCTTGCGGGCGCTTCTGCGGGTCTTTGACGAGTTCAAACCCGATATCATGTTCGCCTATACGATGAAGCCGATCATCTATGGGTGTCTGGCTGCCCGAATGAAACGCGTACCGCGCATCTATGCGATGAATACGGGTCTTGGATATGTGTACAGTTCGCACGACCTGACCTTCAAACGCCGGGTCGTACGCAATGTGTCGTCCATGCTGTACCGGATCGCGCTGCGGGGCGTTGATGAGGTTCTGGTCTACAACAAAGCGGACGAGCAGGAGTTTCGCGCCCGTCGGTTGATGGACCCTGACACCAAGCTGAGCATCGTTCCCGGCTCTGGCGTGAACCTGGATTCCTATGCCTTTTCGGTGCCGCGCAGCGCACCACCGGTCTTTTTGATGATCTCGCGTCTGTTGCGGGAAAAGGGCGTGTTCGATTTTGTCAAAGCGGCACGCATTCTGAAAGCGAAACACCCGCATGTGCGATGTCAGTTGCTGGGGCCGATTGATGCCAACCCGGATTCCGTCGGCCAGCGCGAGCTTGATGCCTGGGCGCGTGAAGGCGTGATCGAATATCTGGGTGAGACGGCCGATGTGCGGCCCTATCTGACGAATTGCTCGGTCTTTGTTCTGCCATCCGCCTATCGCGAGGGCATTCCGCGCACCATTCTTGAGGCGATGTCCACGGGGCGGGCCGTTGTCACCTCGGATGCGCCGGGCTGTGCTGACCCTGTGATCGAGGGAAAGACCGGGTTTGTCGTGCCGGTCCGCAGCCCAGTTGAGCTGAGCACCGCCATGGCACGTTTCGTCGAGGACCCGGACCTTGTGGTGCGCATGGGGCAGGCGTCGCGAAAAAGGGCCGAGGCCGCATTTGATGTGAAAATCGTGAATACGATTCTGCTGCGCAAGATGGGGTTGCTGGGTGCCGACGAAACCGTTTGATTCAGGTCGGGCACGAAACCGGGCAAGGAACAAAAGATCATTCTGTGCTTATTGGCAGAAATTATGAGCGGACTTTTTCACCAAGCGGGCGCTAAAGCGCAGATTTTAAAGAATTTCCCTACGGGAATTCCCTAGGGGCAACGCGAATACGGGAATCCCCTAATACTCAGGCGCGCTTTGGTCGGTTAGCTTTAACTCAACTGAATAACGACCGGTGAGGCCCAGTGCCTGACCACTCACTCGGCAAATGACCAGCATATGGGGTGCTGGTCATTTTGTTTTTTTGGGATCGGGTTTGGAAGGTCTGCGATTGATGCAGGCGTGTTAGCCGCAATGCGGTTTTAATTGCCCGGCACCTGATACCCGTAGCCGCCCAGATCAAGCCCGCTGAGCTGTTCAAGCTGGGCGTTGGATTCGGCAAATTCGCCGTCGAACCGCTCGGCAATGGTGCGTTTCAACCGCGCGCCAAGCATGCGGTCCAACTTGTCAGGAAACAGGCGGCCGATGGGTCGGCTGAGTTTTCCGAACCGTCGGACAGCGTTCGGAATTGGCAACAAAGCACCGGCACTTAGCTGATTGTCGCTAAGCGTGCGATTCGCAATGCGCTGAAGAATCTGAAAACTCTCGGACCGTTTCCGGTTTGTCTTGTCGAATTCGCGGGCATGGTCGGTGACCCCGGCAAAGCTGCAGAGCCGCGAAACGAAGGAATCCGAGTCCTGGATGAACTGCTCATAGGTCAGCCCCAGAACCCGGTCTTTGCCAAACAGGTTCTGATAGTACTGGAACAGGTGGTGATATTTGTAGAAATCCGGTGAAAAACCCGGCATCCGGCGCAGGTTTGGCTCGGTCTGCGCAAGGTAGTTTTTCAGCGATTTATGCCCGCCATCGGTCACATACTGGCTGTACATGGACAGGATGCTGGACCGTTGTTCGCGGAATACGACCAGAACATACGCTTCGGGGAACGTGTCGTACAGGCGGTTGGCAATCAGCGTGCTGTCAAACCCGCCAGAGGCCGGATAGCCCGAGAAACGCTCGTGCGAGAAAACCGGTACCTTGCCGCTATCTTGCGATTTTATAAGGAAATTTTCGTATTCTGAACGAACATCGCTTGCGTTATAAAGCATCGGCTTTGGCAGCACGACCTTGTTGGAAAAGACGTATTTCTGTTCGTTTTCGGGGCTGCAAAACGGCGAGTCAGGCGCCGTGAACAACTGTTGTTGCAGCGACGATGTGGCTGTCTTGTGATAGCCGATGTGAATGAGTACGGGTGCTTTGTCCATTGGGTGCCGTCAGACTGAAACCAACTTGGACTGTACAGGCCCGGGTTGCCGGGATAGGGCCCGCGAGGGTGTCGGCATTTCGGTCCGGCCCCTGCAATATGATGAAGAAAACACTCGCAACTTCGACAACCCTTTCGAATTCAATACTGGATTTCGTATTCAATCTACGCTTTCGTGCAACGATACAATCCAAGAATACAAAATGATAGGAATAGAAGCGATTAGAGTCGTCGAATGGCGCGATTTCAGAACAGGAAAGGTATTTGTGCGATTGCGAGTTTTAGGGGGGTTGTTTGCCCCAGGATCACGGAGACCGGATTTGGCCGATCTGCCGGGCAGCGCGTGACAAGATGACGGGGCGAAGTTCCAGGTCCCTGATGCGGCGGCTAGCCAAGAACATGTCATGGATGTTCTTGTCGCAGATCCTTGTGGCTTTTTTCGGCCTGGCCAGCCTGGTTGTCACGGCACGGGCACTTGGCCCGGCGGCCGTGGGCGTGCTGGCGCTGGTGGATGCCTATGTGCAGATCATGGACCGGCTGTTTCGGCTTGAACCCTGGCAGGCGGTGATCAAATACGGCAGCGATGCGCTGACCCAGGAAGACTTTGTGCGGTTCCGCCACCTGGTCAAGCTGTCGGTTATTATCGACATTCTCGGGGGAATAGTGGCCGGTGCCGTGGCCATCCTGCTGGCGCCGCGACTGGCGCCCTTTATCGGGCTGCCCGATGGCCTGGGCGCGGCCTATATCACCCTGGTTGCAATGGGCCTGTTCCTGTCGCTGCGCCCCACAGGGATCGCGGTTTTGCGGATATTTGACCGCTTCGATGTGCTGGCGATTTCCGACATGGTTATCGCGGGCCTGCGTTTCGTCGGTATCGTCATCGCTTACATGCTGGATCTGGGGATATGGGCGTTTCTTGGCCTGATGCTGATGCACCAGGTGCTGACCGGGCTGGTTGCCTATTTCCTTGCGCTGCAAGAGCTGCGGCGGCGTGGTTTGATGTCTTTCCTGGGGCTCAAGCTGTCGCGCGCCCTGTCCGACAATCCCGGGTTTCTGCGGTTCTTGTGGAATTCGAACTTCAACGTGGTCCTCAGGCAGTCGACGCAGCGGCTGGACATCCTGGTTGCTGGCGCCTTGTTGGACGTGACATCGGTCGGATTTTACCAGGTCGGCAAGCGCATCATGACCAGTGTTGTCCGGATCGGCGGCCCGATCCGCCAGGTTCTGTACCCCGAGATGACCCGTCTTTGGGCCGCGCAGGAGTATGGCAAGTTCTGGCGTCTTGTGCGCATCGTCTCTTTTGCGATGCTGGGGGTGTCGTTACTGATTTCCATTCCGCTGGCCTGGAAGATGCCGGAACTGTCGGTAATGCTGTTCGGTCCTGAGTTCCGCGCAGCGGCCCCGGTCATGACAATTCTGATGTATGCCGCGATCCTGTATCTTGGCGCCCTGGTACTGAACCCCGCCTTGCTGAGCATGGGGTTGGACAGCGCGCTTGTCAGAACAACGATCCTGTCCACGGCGATTTTTGCCGCGTCTTTCCTGCCGCTGCTTTACGGGCTGGGAATAGAAGGGATCGCGCTGGCGCACGTGTTGTTCAATCTGGTCTGGACCATTGGCTGCATTCTGGCGATCCGGTCATACCTGGCCAAGAACCGGGGCGCATGACAAGCCGGAAAACAGCAACACCCGACAGACGTGATTTCAACCGACCTTAACCGAGACGGATAATGCCGAAACGAATTCTATTTCCCTTTGAAGGCGACAACGTGATTGGCGGCAGTCATGTATCGGCAATGAAACTGGCCGCCGCGCTGGATCGTTCAAAATATGAGCCATATATCCTGGTCCATTACGAGGCAGGCCCCGCGGCGGATTATGCCCGCTCGCTGGGGCTTGGATACGAAGTGCTTGAACAACCTCGCCTAATGTCTCCCGGGGGGCTCAGCTATCCGCGTGATTGCGGGCCGGGCGGCTATCTTTTGTCCAGCGTTCGCGGTTTTGCCTCGGTCCTGTCGCGGATAGGGGCCGACATCGTGCACACCAACGAGGGCCGGATGCACGCGAACTGGGCCCTGCCGACGCGTCTGGCTGGCCGCAAACACATCTGGCATCACCGGCAGGATCCCAGCGCATTCGGGATCAACAAGCTGGCGCCGCTGCTGTCCAATCACATCATCAGCGTTTCGCATTTTTCCAAACCGAACAAGCCTGTGCGATCGGTGGATGACAGGTTTACCGTGGTCCGCAGCCCCTTTGACTTTAATCCGAACCCGCCCGACCGCGCAGCAAGCCGTCAACAGGTGCTGCAGGAACTGGGCTTGCCGGACAATGCCATGCTGCTTGGATATTTCGGGAATTTCGTCACCAGAAAGCGCCCCGATCATTTTGTCCGGGTTATTGCGGCCGCGCAAAAGGCAATGCCGGATGTCCCCGTGCACGGGTTGCTGTTCGGCAGCGTGGCCGAAAGGGACGAGCCGCTAAAGCAGGCGTGCATCGACATCGCGGCCGATGAAGGCATCAGCGACAGGATACATCTGATGGGCTTTCGCCAGCCAATCGACGGCTATATGGCCGCGATGGATGCCAACCTTGTGACCGCTCTGGACGAGCCATTCGGTCGAACGTTGATTGAGGCGATGTATCTTGGAACTCCGGTGATCGCCACGCGCCATGGGGGCAATGTCGAGGCCATCACCGAGGGCGAAAACGGCTTTCTTGTGGACCCGTTCGACCCCGAGGCCTTTGTTGCGCCGATCCGAACCCTATATGACGACGCCGAAACCCGCGACCGAATTTCCGCTGCGTCGCATGAATATGCCAGCACGAATTTCGGCCTGTCTATCCATGTTGAAAGCGTGTGCCGGATCTACGATCAGTTGCTGTCTTAACGCAGGCAGGGCAACCACCGGGACCTGTTTGGCAGGCCCCGGTCGTATTTGTCACTTGGCGTCGATCCTGTAGAACGTGTTGCCCGCAACAAAACCATCCAGGCCGACAAGCTTGGCGTAATGGGCCAGATCGCTGGTCTTGTTGATAAAGCCCGAATTCTTGAAGTTCAGCGACGTATTGCACAGGACACCAACGCCCGAGATTTCCTTGAACTCTTTCAGCAGGTCATAGAAATACGGGTTCTGATCCCGTGTCACCGTCTGCACGCGTGCCGATCCATCCACATGGGTCACCGCCGCCAGGCTGGGGTCTTTGACCGCGTGGAAATCCAGCATATAGGGCGCAGGGCCGGACAGGTCGAAATGAATTTCGGCGTCTTCCTGCAGGCAGGACGGGGCGACCGGGCTGTTGCTGGCACGGCCTTTGATCCGGTTCAGCCGCGCGCGGGTTTCCGCCGTGAAAGGCGCGGCCAGGATCGAGCGGTTACCCAGGGCGCGCGGCCCGATTTCGCAGTTGCCACGGGTCCACCCGATGATCTGACCATCCATAAGGGCTTGCGCAACCTCGGACAGGTTCAATTCGGACACGCGCAGCCCGTCGGTATCGACCTTGTCGTCAATGAACGCCTGGCCGGAATAAACCGACCAGTCCAGCTTGGCCCGTCCGGTGAAATGGCGCATCGCATCCACGGCGGTGCCAATGGCACAGCCCGAATCACCCGTTGTCGGCGGAATGAACACCTCGCGGAACAGGCCGCTTTCCTTCCAGCCCGTGTTCCAATGCCCGTTCAGGCCGCATCCGCCCGCAATAAGAAGCGGGTAGTTTTCGTGCAGGTTTTGCTCGGCGAATTGGCGGAATTTCTGGAAAATCGCGTCTGACAGCTTGGTGGCCAGGTTTTTCAGCTTTTGGCTGTCGGTTCCAATATTGAAGAACGGCGAGTTGACGTAAGAGCTTTTGCGCAGCGGGTCCGTGGACATGTTCGTTGACAGGATCTGGTCGATCAGCGCCTGTTCGTCGTCGTCTGCGGGGCCGTTTTCGCCAAACGCGCAGGCCGCCATCAGCCGGCCGGGATCCTCGGGGCGCAACTTGCCGCCCGAAATCGGAAATTCCGGGTCGGCCAGCGCATAGAGAAATGCAAACCGCGCCCCCGGGGCGGTCATGACCTGGCCCCTGTGGTGGATGTTCAGGTCGCGGTCGATCTCGTAGAAATCACCCAGCGCACCTTCCCACAGCAGAACATAGCAGGGCTCGCCCTGCTGAAAGGGCGACAGGGCATAGCTGCACCAGATATGCGCCCGTTCATGGGTCGAGGAATAGTAATCGACTGTCTTGCCGAAAAAGGTTCGCTTGCCGATGTTTTCCGACCCGGCACCGGTTCCGAAATATCCAGCGCCCGACGTAGTCACATGGTCCACGCCGCTGGCGGACCATCCGCTCAGGGCGAGGATGTCGGGCAAGTCCTTGAACCACAGGCTTGCGTCTATGAACGTGTCCGGCGTGACCGGGGTGTATCGCGGAAAACTGTTCTTTTCCGCCTCATAGGAAAACAACAGCGAATTCGACGTGCTGTCGATACCGGCGACCGTGCCGTCATGCCCTGATTTGAACGACAGGATTTTCATGTTCTGAACCTCAATACACAGACCTGTTTACCACTTACCAACCCCGCAACCGAAGGGTCCGGCCCCCGAACCTGTTTCAGCCCGCAGAGATTGCCCGCCGGTACGGACCCGGTGGGTGCGAATCGACCGTGATCTCTCAATTGCCAGTTTAATTTGGCCGCCGGAAAACGGGCGTTTTGGACAATCATGCAAACCTAAAAACGAATACCGAACCAAAAGTCGCGTTGATCCCTTGCAGCCTATCAGAAGGCAATCGGGCCGGGTAGATTATCTTTGCCCGCACAGGCAAGTCCGCGCGGCCTGGGGTCAATCAGTCAACGGAAGGGCCAAATCGGCGGTATTGTTCACGGCGCAGGCTGGTGCGGCGGGATTGGCGGCAAGGCCGCGCACCGCGCCAAACCACTGGCAAGGGGCACGAATTCAGCCAATATCCGGCGTTGAGATCAGGGTGTTGCAAATTTTTGGCAAGGCGCAGGGGTCAATCGGCTTGCACCGACAAGCCTCTGACCGTTAGTCTGTGCGCGTTATAGGCAGTTATTTTGGCCAAGGGTGTTTCAAGTATGTCAGTGGTTTTGGGTTTGGCAACGATGAGCAACAGCGCGGCGGCGCTGTTCCGTGACGGCAAGTTGATTGCCGCAGTCGAAGAAGAGCGGTTGACGCGTGTCAAAAATGACGGCGCATTCCCGCATAACGCGATCAACGAGGTGCTGCGGATCGGCGGGCTGACCTTTTCGGATGTCGATGAAGTCGCCGTTTACTGGCAACCCTGGCGCATGGTCGGACGCGGTGTCGGAACGGTGCGCAAGATCCTCAAACGTCCGTCGGCCGCCAAAAGCGTGACCTCGCGCGTGGGCGCTTTGTTCGCGCTGGACAGCTCGGCCGAGGCATCGACCGACAGCGGCTGGATGGACCTTTTCCGCATCCGCAAGATCCTGACGTCGGAACATGGCGCAGCCGAATTCAAGCTGCGCTATATCAATCACCACCTGACCCATCAGTTATATGCCGAAGCGATGCGGGACTGGGACAGCTTCGTTTCGCTGTCTTATGATGGCGGGGGCGAGGAAAGCTCGACCATCATCACCACCGTCCGCAACGGCAAGCGCGACGCCATCGCCGACCACCGCTGGCCCAATTCGCTGGGCCATTTCTATTCTGCGTTTACCGGTTTTCTTGGCTTCAAGATGCTGGAAGGCGAATACAAGATGATGGGGCTCGCCCCCTACGGCAAGCCGATCTACCGCGACGCTATCCTGCGCGAGGTTCTGATCCTGGAAGATAATGGCGGGTATCGGCTGAACACGGCGCTATGCGACTATCATTCCGCCCTGCGTGGTGAGTTTCACCCCCGCATGGAAGAATTGTTTGGTGCGGCCCGCGAACCCGGAACCGCGCCGAACGAGCGTCACATCGATCTGGCCGCCTCGGTTCAGGCCGCGTTCGAGGATGCGCTGCATCACATTCTTGCGCCGGTGCGCAAGGCCAACCCGGACCTGCGCAAGCTGGTGATCTCGGGCGGATGCGCGTTGAACGTGACCGCGAACGGCACCTTGATCTCGGACGGGACATTTGACGAGGTGATCATCCCGCCCGCGCCGCATGATGCGGGATGCGCTGTGGGTGCGGCCCTGGCCTGTATCCCGACCGGGCAGATTGACCTGGCATCGGTTCGCAGCCCCTATCAGGGCGCAGAGTGGAGCGATGAAGAAATCACATCGGCCCTGAACGCGACCTGCGAAAAGCCGCAGACGGCGCTGGAGCCGGAGGCCTTTATTGACCGTGTGTCTGACTTGTTGGCCGAGGGGCGCATCATTGCCTGGTTCCAGGGCCGGGCCGAGTTCGGCCCGCGCGCGCTTGGAACGCGGTCTTTCCTTGCCGATCCGCGCAAGGACAGCATTCGCGATGACCTGAATGCCAAGATCAAGAAACGCGAGCATTTCCGGCCCTTCGCCCCCAGCGTTGCCGAGGAAGCCGCACCCGATTTCTTCGAGATCGAGCAGACCAGCCCGTATATGAACATCGTTGCGCGGGTCCGCGACGACCGTGCGGCGGATATTCCGGCGATCACCCATACCGACCAGACCGCGCGGGTGCATACGGTGTCGCAAACGGCGAATCCGATCTATCACGCGCTGCTGACGCGGTTCGGAGAAAAAACCGGTGTTCCGGTTCTGTTGAACACGTCCTTCAATATCCAGGAACCGATTGTCTATTCGCCAAAAGATGCTTGCGCCACGTTTGCGGCATCCGGCGTCGATGCACTGGTGATCGGTAATTATGTCGTCCTCAGAGAGGCGCTGAGCGAGGAGAGTCAGGGCAAGACGCAAGCAGTGGCGTAGCCCCGGTGTTTCTTAGCATCGACTTCGAAGATTTCGCGCATGACCTCAGGCGGGTTTTGGGTGTCTGGGACACCGGCCCGCTGCGGGTTGATGCGTTATGGCGCAGCTTTGAAACCATCGACGCGTTCCTGCGTGCGCAGGGCGGGCCACAGGGCAGCAAGGCCACGTTTTTCTGTACCGGCGTCATTGCGGATCAGGCCCCGGACCTGATCGCCCATATTGCTGGGCAGGGGCACGAAATCGCGTGCCACTACCATTTTCACGACAGCATGACGACCCAGCCGCCGCACGAGGTCGACACGATGCTGGCGCGTGCCAAGAATGCGCTGGAACAGGCCGCAAATGCCCCTGTCCGGGGGTTTCGTGCGCCGCGGTTCCACCTCTACCGCGAGCAGCCAGAGCAATACAATCTGATCGAGCGGCATTTCAGCTATGACAGCTCCAGCTTTTTCAGCTCGGCGGAGGCCTGTGCGCGGTTTGCGCGCAAGATGGCCCTGACCGATCTGAAACTTGTTCCGCTTTATGCGGCTCGGTTCCGGGGGCGGGGGCCAAAGGTGCGGTTGGGCGGCAGCTACCTGAAATTCGCACCGGGGTCCGTGGCGCGTGATTTGATCCGCCAATCGGGCATGGTCGGCATTGCGCCGCATGTCTATCTGCATCCTTACGAATTTTCGGATACGGCTGATTTTCAGGTCTCGCGGACCGACCTGGGGGCCTTGGGCCCGGTCAAATCCGGTTACTGGGCCGTGCGTCAGAATCAATGGTTGCGGTTTGGCGGAGACCGGTTGCTGGAAAAGGTTGCCGCCCTTATTCCGCCCGAAGGGCTGGATGGGCGTCTTGACGCCTGGATCTTGCAACCATGAAAAAAGGCCGGTCCTAGGGACCGGCCTCAGTCTGTCGTGGAACCGAGGGATCAGTTCGACGCTGCATTCAGTTTTTCGTTCTGCTCACGCAGGGTGTCGGTGATGATCGCGTACCATTCACCGGATTCGCGCATTTCGTTCAGGCCTTTGTTCATCATTGCGATGTACTGACGTGCATAGGGGTTGGTCCGGTGCGCAAGGAAGCTCATGGACGACAGGGTCGACACGAACGGGTTTTCGACGATGTCGGACGAGGTCAGGCCCATTTCGTTCATGGTCGCGGCGAACAGTTCAACTTCGAATGCGGCGACATCGGCAGTGCCCGGCAGAACGGCATCCAGGCATTCGCGCGCCGATTTCGGTTGCACAACGGTCGAGTTATCACGGTTGATGCCGACCTCTTCGAGGACAACCATACTCCAGCCGTCCATCCGGCAGACGGTTGCACCGACCAGGTCGCCGAAATCGGTTGCGCTGGCATAATCGCTGTCGGGCAGGGTGTAGAAACCACCAACAACGTCGTAGACCGGAACCGATGCCACGAACTGGCTGCAACGCTCTTCGGTTTCCTGCGACCATTCATAGGTGCGGTTGGTACAATCCGGGACAGTCCAGGCGATCGAGATATCGAAAGCCCCAAGCGGCAGCAGCGTCTGAAGGTGCGAGCCCCAGTCGTCCACGAAGCTGACCGAGAAATCGCGTTGGTTTCCGCCGCGTTGCAGGCTGGTGGTGGCCAGACGCGTCATGAATCCGCCGCCCGACAGTGTTTCGTCGGTGAAGGGCGCCCAGCCGTTGCCGGTTACCAGCTTGATCGGCGGTTCATACACGTTTGACCGCTTGACGCTGGCGGCGCGTTGTTCTTCGGCTGCGATCAGATCCTGGGCGCTTTGACCGTTGGGCAGGCTGCCATCCTCGCAGGGCAGGGCCAGAACGATGCCCGGCTCAAGCGCGTTGGGGTTGGTGATGACATTGCGGTTGGCGTTGAAGATCGGCTGATAGTTCGATGTGCCATAGGCCGCGATGGCAATCGTCGCCATCGTGTCGCCATCTGCGACGGTATAGTTGCTACACGCTTCTTGCGCGGCGGCGCCACCGGCGCTCAGCGCGGTTACGGCTGCCGCCGACAACACGGCTTTCTTCAGATTAAATTCAAACATGTCCACTTCCTCCAGACTTTGTTTTGTCAGGCTGTTCGGAGCCTTATCCATTTTCCATTTGATAGCGCAGAGCCGATGACACGATGTCGCGCCATTCGCCTGATTGCTGCATGATTGCCAGACCCTGGTTAAGCGTCTCAAGGATCGCTTTGCCATCGGGATTGTCTTTGTGGGTCATGACGTTAAGTGACTTGATCGCGGCCAGATTGGGGTTTTCGATGATCTGGTGTTCATAGCCAAGGCGCCGGATGGCCTCGATAGCCAGATGCGCCTCGATGGCCACGATATCGGCCTCGCCGGTCTTGACCGCATGAAAGCAATCATCCGGTGAAACCAGACGCAAAACCGTGATGGCTGGTTCGTAAAGACCAACCGAGTCCATATGCGAGGTCGACCAGCCTTCGGGGCGGCAAATCGTTGTGCCCGCGAAGTCGGCATAGGTCATCGTTGTTTCGTAACCCGACCCTTCCAGGGCAAAGAACGTATCCACGACCTCGTAGAACGGATCAGAGAAGTCATAGGTGTCACAGCGGGAACGATCGCTTTCTGACAGGGCTTCGGGCTGTTCGCAATTGGGCCGGGACCACGGAAAGGTTCCATCAAAGGCCAGTGTCGGCATGAGAAGGTCCAGATGCGACGACCAGTCGTTGACGAACTGGATCTTATAGGCCTGTTCGGGGGCCGCGCGCAGCAGCGCGGTTTCCACAAGGTTGGTGTACAGCCCGCGATGGGGCAGTGCCTCGTCTGTGAAGGGGGCATAGTTGCCGCCCGTGATCAGCAGCAGCTGACGGTCAGGCATCGCTGCGCGCTCATCTTTTCCGGCGTCGCGGATCAGCGCGGCACCTTCGGCGCGTGCGGCTTCGATTTCGGCTTTTGCGGCGGTGCGGGCATCGATCACCGCGGTTTCGCTGGCTTTCTTGGCCTCTGCTTCGGCTGCGGCGACGCGCGCCTCGGCCTCGGCAATGGCGGTGGCGGCGCGTTCTTCGGCGGCCTTGACCAATTCAGCCGCCATTTCTGCTGCCATGCGCTCGGCCTCGGAATCGCCGATGGGCTGTACCAGGCCCGCATCTTCAAGACAAGGGAAGGTCAGCAGGTCACCCACTCGAATGATGTTGGGGTTTGATCCGATGACGTCCCTGTTTGCATCGTAAATGAACCGGTAATCCTCGGTCCCGTAGGCGTGAATCGCCAGCTCGCGCAGGCTGTCGCCGCGCTGGATTTCATAGGTCGAACACGCCTCTTGCGCTGATGCCGCCCCGGTCGCCGCGGCAAGTGCAAGGCTGGATATGATCAGGTGTTTTCTCATGGGCTCTGCTTTTTTGACTTGGTTCATTGTCTTGCCGGTTTGACGACGGCGATGGAAACGTTGTCCTGATCCGGGTCCGCCTTGGCCTTGAGCGCCTGCAGCAGGGCGTCGGCGATGTCGCGGGCCAGCGATTGCGGATGGTCGTGCAGGATCGCCCCGATTTCGGGGTCGCTGAGATATTGCAACCCGTCGCTGCCCAGCAGCAAAAGGTCATCACCCAGCAGTTCCAGAGGCTGTTCCGGGCAGTCGACCTTGGGGATAGCCGCACCCATAATGACCGACGTCAACTGGTTGCGGTCGGGATGTTGCCTGGCCTCGGCCTCGGTCAGGGTGCCTGCGGCAACCTTGGCGTCGATTTCAGGGGCAAGCGAATGGTCTTCGTTGATCTGGCGCAGCACACCATCGCGATACAGGTAGAGGGGGCTGTCGCCGATCGAAATCCAGTAGACGCGCCGCCCAAGCATCAGAACGCCCAGCAAGGTGGACCCCATCCTGAACCCGTCACCCTGGGCCGCGCCGTGGCTGGCCACAGCTGCATTGGCCTGCATCGCGGCCAGCGGCAAACAGTCGGCCAGCGTGGATTCGGCGGGGCCGGTTGCCTCAAGCTGTGCGTCCAGCGCGTCCCGCCAGGCCGAGAGGACCAGGTCCGAGGCGACCTCGCCGGCATCGTGGCCGCCCATTCCGTCCGCGACAACGACATAGCCTGCATTCGTTGCGTCAAAGACGCGGGCCGCGATCGCGTCCTCTTGCGTGTCGCGCTGGCCCGGGTCGAGGACCAGCGCAATATCATATGACGGAGTCGCCAGCATCCGTCAGGAATCCCGCCAGTCAAAGCCATCGTCGCAGAAGGCGGTGAACCGGATCGTCGTTTCGCTGATGCGAATGAGGTCGCCGCCGGACAGGGCAACGGTGCTGAGGACGGGCTTGCCGTTCAGCCGAACCAGGTTCGCCTTGCCCCCATGGCCCAGATAGCATTTTCGGTCCTCGGGGTCATAGGCGATCACGGCGTGGTTGCTGCGCGAAATTCCGGTATCGCCGAAATCCAGCTGGATGGCCTGATCATCGTTGCGGCCGATTTGCATCAGGCCTTCGGTCAAGGTGATGCTGGCACCGCGTCCGGGTCCGCTGGTGACTACCAGCCAACCGACGGGGAAGGTTTCCGGCGCAGTTTCGCCCTTGGCGATCGGTTCAGCGGTTTCGATCATGTCCTGGACATGCGTATCGGCGCGTTCAAAACCCAGGAAGGTTGTTTTGACCCGCGATTTGCGGTCACTGGCCGGTGCGGGCGCGGGGGCAACCTCCTGCGGTGCCGGTTGTTGATCCTGCGCAGCCTCGACCTGCGCGACCTGGGGCGCGGGTTCGGGGCTGTCTTCGGCCACGTCTTCGGGCGCAGCAGGCGTGTCTTCGGGGGCCGCGGCCTGGGCAACGGCGGCCAACATGCCGTCTTCGCCATCATCCGTGTCGGGCTTGGCCGCATCAGACGGGGCCAGGCGCAGGGTTACGACCTGATCGTCACCCGCGGTTTCGGTGTCGGCCTGGGGCGTCTCGTCCGCGGGTGCCTGAATATCAGACGCATCGTCCCGTGTGTCTTGCGGCGCGGCGTCCTGGTCCGCGTCCTCGTCCGAGGCCGCCTCGGCCGCGTCGCTTTGTGGGAACTCGGGCATCTTTTCTTCGGGAATAAGCTCTTCGGTTTCCTCGTAGGCGTCCGTTGCCATGTTGCCCCCGGCGAGTGCCTCGCGCAGGGCATTGAAATCGGCAATCGGTTCGGCCTTGGCCACTTCGGGTTCCGCAGCGTCCTGTGTTTCGGCTTCTTTGGCTTTGCCGGCACCTTCGAGAAGCCGGCTCAGTGGGCTTTTGTATTTGAACATGGTGACGACACCTTTTTAATTCTGTGCACGGGGTGCATTGTCCCGTGGGGCTGCTGGGAACCTCTGCGCGGGCGCGCAGTGGCACTGATGAAAGGGGAAACCAGGCAACTCTTAATCTTCCGCGACGGGCCGGTCCCCGTCAGGCTGGCGGTCTTGGGCGCCAGCCTCAGCAAACACACGCAGGCGGAATTCACACGAACCGGTCAGATCACTCCTGTGCAAGCTGCATGACCGCAGCCGTTTCGGCCCCGTTGCGCAGCACGGTCAGCTGGGCCTGGGGCTTGTCTTGGGACACAAGCGCGGCCAGTACGGCGTCAAGGCTCTCGATCCCGTCGATATTCATCTCTGTCTGTGCCTCACGCAGCAGGACATCACCAATCTGCAGGCCATCGGCACCGGTATCCGGCAGACCCGTAACCACGGTTTGCCAACCGGCGTCGCCGGTGTTGCGCGTGGTCAGCGAATAGCCGTTGGTCAGCCCGAACATCCGAACAACCGGCAGAGCCAGCAACCCGTTTTCGGGCCGGGTCTGTCCCAGCGGACGGTACCGCGCGGCCACGCGAGTATAGCCGTCGGGGTCGACCTTCAGATTGGCTAGCACCTGCGTGGCCAAGGTTGCATCATCCGGGATCGGGCTGCCGTTCAGCGTATAGATAACCGCGCCGCGCGCGACCCATTCGCCGATGACCTTGGTATCCAACGCGGGATCAACGCCCGTTACCGCGATGACCGTGCCGGTGGGAACCCGCCGCCGGGCGGTGGAAAACGGGATGTCGACATCCCAATGCCCAAAGGCGATCTGGGTTTCGGCAATATTAGCCGCTGTGGCGGCCGCCGGTTCCGGGGTGGCTGCAATTTCGGCCTGTTGTACGCCGGCATCGGAAGCGGTGGCGGTATCGCCTGTTGCGGGTTCGGCCGGGATCACGTCCGGCTCTTGTTGTTGTGCCTGCTCGACAGGCGGTTGCTCTGCGGCCTGATTATCCTGGATCTGGGCGCCGGTTGGGTCCTGCGTTTCAGATGCAGCCCCGACCGTTTCGGCGATCTGTTCAACAGGGGCTGCGGTGGTATCGCTTGTTGTTTCTTGCTGAGGCGTGTCACCGGTCATCATGACATAGC
>JAUHXK010000011.1 GCA_030427405.1 Alphaproteobacteria bacterium
GTACAACTGACGTGACCGGCACCGTGACCCTGGCCGAAGGCACCGAGATGGTCATGCCCGGCGACAACGTGTCGTTCGGCGTTGAGCTGATCGCACCGATCGCGATGGAAAACGGCCTGCGCTTCGCCATCCGCGAAGGCGGCCGCACCGTCGGCGCCGGCGTCGTGTCGAAAATCATCGAGTAAGTCGGCTTTGCCGACTGGTGGGCGGCAGTTGCTCCGCAGGAGCAATAAGAGCCCACTTGGTTGAACTAAAGAAGGCCGTCCCACATGGGGCGGCCTTTTTTGTTTGCCCCCGGTCACAGCGCCCGTCAGTGTCGTTGGTGACGCGGACCGTGCCCGGTTCGCGGTCAGTCGAACTCAGGCACCCACAAACCTTGCCCTCGTTCCCAATAGCGTCGATAAACTCGGTCTACGCGTTTGGAGGGGCAACAATTCGCATCGTTTTCGCCATGTTCATACCCGACAATGCGGATGCGATTAGAATCCAAGACTTCAACGGTCTCCAGCGAACTGCTGGGAATGTCGACAAAGTCGATTTTTGCTGTCGACCATAGATCAACATATGATGCCCAAGGACGGAGTTCAGGAACCCGATAGATGACTGGCGTGAAAGCACCGGCCCCGGTTCCTCCTACGCAGCCTATGTTTGCGGCAGGGAAGGTTATGTAGGTTGAAACGTCATATTCATCAGTTCCTAAGTCTGCAATGAGCAGATCATCTGGATTAATCGATTGTTCGACGCAGCCAACAGTTTCAACAAATTTGGCTACGTCACCTGCAATCTGGAAGCGCCGATCCGAGTCCAGCGCTAATGCTGCCGACGCAGTAAAAAAGACGGCCGCACCGCACATTATGGCTGTGACTGACACCCTTACTGTTCCTTGCATTCTTAAACCTCTTGAGACATGGCAGATATTCTGTGCGAACCCTTGCTAACAGCCCTGAGTTGAGCCTCAACCTAAAAGAGAAATGATGGGGCCGAAGATTCTAAAAACAGTGCATTGAGCCAGCGCTAGGTACCAACGGCGGTTCAGACTCGTACGTCTGCATCTGTGTCGTAGCGCAAAAGCGTGATTACCCCTTGCCAAACCCCACCAACCCCACTAATACGCGCGAGTTCTCACTAAGAACATCAAGGCGGGGTGATTCCCGCCTTTTGGGTTCGAAGAGGGTTGGCGATGCGCGTCTGTCCTCCTCTCAACCTCAACGCCTGATAAAAGGCTGTATCTATGCAAAGCCAAAATATCCGTATTCGGCTGAAGGCATTTGACTATCGCGTTCTGGATGCCAGCACGCAAGAGATCGTCAACACTGCCAAGCGGACCGGCGCGAACGTGCGCGGCCCGATCCCGCTGCCGAACAAGATTGAGAAGTTCACGGTTCTCCGTGGCCCTCACGTTGACAAGAAATCCCGCGACCAGTTCGAGATCCGTACGCACAAGCGTCTGCTCGACATCGTTGATCCGACCCCCCAGACCGTTGACGCGCTGATGAAGCTCGACCTCGCTGCTGGTGTGGACGTCGAGATCAAGCTGCAGTCGTAAGATCGGAGGGTATAGAATATGCGCTCTGGTATTATCGCAAAAAAAGTCGGCATGACCCGCCTGTTCATGGAAGACGGCAAGCAGATCCCTGTGACCGTTCTTCACCTGGACAACCTGCAAGTTGTTGCACAGCGTACCGCTGACAAAGACGGCTACACCGCTGTTCAGCTGGGCGCCGGTGCTGCCAAGGCAAAACGCACCTCGAAAGCCATGCGCGGTCACTATGCCGCTGCCAAGGTCGAGCCCAAGCGTAAGCTGGCCGAGTTCCGCGTCTCCGAAGATGGCCTGATCGAAGTGGGTGCCGAGATTTCGGCAGAGCACTTCCTGGAAGGTCAGAAGGTTGACGTTTCGGGTACCTCGATCGGTAAAGGCTTTGCTGGTGCGATGAAGCGCCACAACTTCGGTGGTCTGCGCGCTTCGCACGGTGTTTCGATCAGCCACCGTTCGCACGGTTCGACAGGTCAGTGTCAGGACCCGGGCAAGGTGTTCAAAGGCAAGAAGATGGCCGGTCACATGGGTGCTGCCCGTGTAACCACCCAGAACCTGGAGGTTGTCAAAACCGACGCCGACCGTGGTCTGGTCTTCATCAAAGGCGCCGTTCCCGGACCGAAATCGGGCTGGGTCACCGTCAAGGACGCCGTGAAGAAGAAAGCACCGGAAGGCCTGCCTTTCCCGGCTGCTGTGAAATCGGCTGCAACCGAAGCACCTGCGGAAGAAGCTCCCGCGGAAGGTGGTGAAGCATGAAACTTGATGTAATCAAACTGGACGGCGGCAAAGCCGGCGACATCGAGCTGAACGCCGATCTGTTCGGTCTCGAGCCGCGTGCGGACATCCTGCACCGTGTGGTCCGTTGGCAGCGCAACAACGCGCAGGCCGGCACCCACAAGGTCAAGACCCGCTCGGAAACCAGCTACTCGACCAAGAAGATCTATCGCCAGAAGGGCACCGGTGGCGCACGCCATGGTGACCGTAACGCGCCGATCTTCCGTGGTGGTGGTATCTACAAAGGCCCCGTTGTGCGTTCGCACGGCCACGACCTGCCGAAAAAGTTCCGCAAGCTTGGCCTGCGCCACGCTCTGTCGGCCAAAGCCAAGGCAGGTGAACTGGTTGTGATCGAAAACGCCGAAGCCGAAGGCAAGACCGCCGCTCTGGCCAAACAGGTTGCAAACCTGGGCTGGAAACGCGCTCTGGTCATCGACGGCGCGACCGTGAACGAAGGGTTCCTGAAAGCGTCCAAGAACATCGAAGGTCTGGATATCCTGCCGTCGATGGGCGCAAACGTCTATGACATCCTCAAGCGTGACACCCTGGTGCTCACCAAAGCGGCTGTCGAAGCACTGGAGGCTCGTCTGAAATGAGCGCGAAGGCAGAACACTACGACGTGATCCGCAAGCCGATCATTACTGAGAAGTCGACCATGGCGTCCGAAAACGGCGCGGTTGTCTTTGAAGTGGCGATCGACAGCAACAAGCCGCAGATCAAAGAGGCCGTTGAGGCGCTGTTTGGTGTGAAGGTCAAAGCGGTGAACACCACCGTGACCAAAGGCAAGGTCAAGCGGTTCCGCGGCCAGCTGGGCCGTCGGAAAGACGTCAAAAAAGCATATGTGACCCTGGAAGAGGGGAACACCATCGACGTGTCCACCGGTCTTTGATCGGATCACGTTAGTGGAGAGATAAAGGCCCCCGCGAAAGCGGGGGTTTTTTTGTTGGACCAGAGTACAAGCCGCGCCAGCGACTGCCCGCCGGGACGGGCAGTCGCTGGCGCGGCGGCCTTCGGCCTTGTCCCGCGCTTTGGAGCGCAAGCGGGAAATCATCAGGAAAGCATATGTGAACTTGGAAGAGTGCAACACAATCGACGCGTCCACCAGTATCTGATCGAACTCGTCTTTGAAGAGAGATGAAGGCCCCCGCGAAAGCGGGGTTTCTGGGTTAGGATGGTGCGCCCAGTTGTGGTCCAACGCTGAATTTGACGGCATTTCGCGCCAGGTCGGCTCCGGGGCTAGTGATCAATACCCATGTCGCAAATGCGATTTTGCTTTTCGTTTCGGCTTCGCAGAGTTTTCTGATGCTGACTTCTGCAATCGTCACCCATTGAAGAGCTTCGGCGGCAGTAGGTCGACACATTGGGTCATAGTCGACGCGTTTTCGTGCGTCTTGAAGCTGAACAAAAATGTTAGAAAATCCCTTAATCTCATCAGGGAAATTAATAGAACTGGCTTTTGCGCAAGCGTTCTTGCATGAACCGTGTGAAAGTCCACGATATACCTCTACCCAAGCGCGGTTTGGACGTTCTTCTCTGTCTTCGCCAACTAAACTGTGAGCAGAAACTCTTGCAAGTGCGTGAAAGACTGCGAAGTATGCGGTGCTAATTGCTCGCCTTAGATCAGTTTGGGTAACGTCTTCGTTTTCTGCGTTAAGTAGCTTCTTGGCCGTAGCGACTAAGTCTTCGGCCAACTGTTCGTCAGGCATGTACCTCGTGTCCAATAGAGGGGGTAATGATCGGAAAAAACTTGCTCCACTTGTCGCCTTTTTCGGCGAGTGAGTGGCGAACTTTGCCAGTTAAACCAAAGTAACCTTCTGCGAAAGCAGTTGGGTCTACAGTGGTGCTCACGATCAGAGTGATCCTGATTTCACGGGCTTCTGCGTCAATGGTTACGTCTTCAATCTTAATCTCTGTCACTAAATCTTCAGGGAACGCTTCAGTGACAGCGGCTTCTAGCCGCTTGAGCACTTGGTTCGGAATATTCATTTGTTATCTCCCTATGTCGCCACGATTACATGGCATGGCGCATATTCAAAGAAAAAAATGATGTGACTCATCTGTTGGCTACGTAATATTGAATTTAGCTGTTAACAATAGCTTACCATGGCAAACGTAGGGGCAGATTGTCGCTTGACGTCACACCCCTAAGTATGTTGCTTGGTTCTTGGATGCCCGTCGTCATCTCTATTCCCCTCCGGCTTCTAAGGTGAAGACCTAAGAGGGGTTTTCACGAGCGCAGACTTAAATCTGCAGTCGTGACTAAGGAGAAATTCTATGACGACATGTAGTTGGCCGAAACCGGTACGCGTTCGCGCGTATACCCGGTTTCGGTACGGGCGCTGGGAATACGTAGTATCCCATTGCCGGAGTTATCCGTCGTAAGGCGCTGCAACGCCAATGACGTTCTGTAGATAAGATGGCGGGCATCTACCAACAATAGACTAAGGTGGCAAGTGAGAATAGTTGAACAACTATTTTGTGAATTCTTCGTAATGTTGCCGTTGCGATTCACTTTCTCCCTATAGACACCCATCCCCAACCCTGTTACACGCTCCCAATCTTGCGGCCTCGGATTCGTTCCGGGGCCTCTGATATTTGTAACCGGGGACCTTCGGGGCCCTATACCCTTGGCACCTACGGGGGCCTATCACATAGCGGGGCAACGCCTCGCACTTGCTAAACGGAAGACAGAAAGCATGGCACTCAAGTCGTACAAGCCGACGACGCCGGGCCAGCGCGGGCTGGTGCTGATCGACCGTTCGGAGCTTTGGAAAGGACGTCCGGTCAAGTCTCTCACTGAGGGTTTGACCAAATCGGGCGGCCGGAACAACACCGGACGGATCACTTCACGCCGCCGCGGCGGTGGCGCAAAGCGTCTCTACCGGATCGTTGACTTCAAACGGAACAAATTTGATGTCGCGGCAACCGTCGAGCGGATCGAATATGACCCGAACCGGACCGCATTCATCGCACTGGTAAAATACGAAGACGGCGAGCAGGCATATATCCTGGCTCCGCAGCGTCTGGCTGTTGGTGACAAAGTCATCGCGTCGGCAAAAGCTGACATCAAGCCGGGCAACGCAATGCCGTTCTCGGGCATGCCCATCGGTACCATCGTCCACAACATCGAGATGAAGCCTGGCAAAGGCGGTCAGATCGCACGTGCGGCCGGTACTTACGCTCAGTTCGTTGGTCGCGATGGCGGCTACGCTCAGATCCGTCTGAGCTCGGGCGAGCTGCGCATGGTCCGTCAGGAATGCATGGCCACCATCGGTGCCGTGTCCAACCCCGACAACAGCAACCAAAACCTCGGTAAAGCCGGTCGTATGCGCCACAAGGGCGTGCGTCCGTCGGTTCGTGGTGTCGCAATGAACCCGATCGATCACCCGCACGGTGGTGGTGAAGGTCGTACCTCGGGTGGCCGTACGCCGGTTACTCCGTGGGGTAAGGACACCAAGGGTAAGCGTACCCGCAACAAGAACAAAGCGTCCCAGAAGCTGATCATCCGCTCGCGGCACGCCAAGAAGAAGGGACGTTAATCCATGTCTCGCTCTGTTTGGAAGGGTCCTTTCGTCGATGCTTACGTGCTGAAAAAAGCCGAAGCAGCGCGCGAGTCGGGCCGCAACGAAGTCATCAAAATCTGGTCGCGTCGTTCCACCATTCTGCCCCAGTTCGTGGGTTTGACCTTTGGTGTGTACAACGGCCAGAAGCACATTCCCGTCAACGTCTCGGAAGACATGATCGGTCAGAAGTTCGGTGAATACTCGCCGACCCGTACCTATTATGGCCACGCCGCAGACAAAAAAGCGAAGCGGAAGTAAGTCATGGGCAAGGAAAAGAACCCCCGCCGCGTGGCTGAAAACGAAGCAATGGCGAAAACCCGCATGCTTCGCACCAGCCCGCAGAAACTGAACCTGGTAGCAGCTATGATCCGCGGCAAGAAAGTTGAGAAGGCTCTGACCGACCTGACTTTCTCGAACAAGCGTGTCGCGCAGGACGTCAAAAAGTGCCTGCAGTCCGCAATCGCGAATGCCGAAAACAACCACAACCTGGACGTTGACGAGTTGATCGTCGCCGAAGCATGGGTTGGCAAGAACCTGGTCATGAAGCGCGGTCGTCCGCGTGCCCGTGGCCGTTTCGGCAAGATCATGAAGCCGTTCTCGGAGATCACCATCAAGGTGCGTCAAGTTGAGGAGCAAGCCTAATGGGTCATAAAGTAAATCCGATCGGCATGCGCCTGCAGGTCAACCGCACCTGGGACAGCCGCTGGTACGCCGACACCAAGGATTACGGTGATCTTCTGCTGGAAGACATCAAGATCCGTGAGTTCATCAACAAAGAGTGCAAGCAGGCCGGCGTGGCCCGTGTGATCATCGAACGTCCGCACAAAAAGTGCCGCGTCACGATCCACACTGCACGTCCGGGTGTCATCATCGGCAAGAAAGGTGCAGACATCGAAGTTCTGCGCAAAAAGCTTGCCAGCATGACCGACAGCGAACTGCACCTGAACATCGTCGAAGTGCGCAAGCCCGAGCTTGACGCGCAGCTGGTTGCCGAGTCCATCGCTCAGCAGCTGGAACGTCGTGTTTCGTTCCGTCGCGCAATGAAGCGCTCGGTTCAGAATGCCATGCGCATGGGCGCCCTGGGTATCCGGGTGAACGTCGCTGGTCGTCTGGGCGGCGCCGAAATCGCACGGACCGAGTGGTACCGCGAAGGCCGCGTGCCTCTGCACACCCTGCGTGCCGACATCGATTACGCACATGCCGAAGCGATGACCCCCTACGGGATCATCGGGATCAAGGTCTGGATCTTCAAAGGTGAGATCATGGAGCACGATCCGCAGGCACGTGACCGTAAAGCACAGGAACTCCAGGACGGCCCTGCACCTCGTGGTGCTGGTGGCGGTCGTCGCTAAGGAGGGAAAGATATGCTTCAACCAAAGCGTACTAAATTCCGCAAGATGCACAAAGGCCGGATCAAGGGTCTCGCCAAGGGCGGCTCTGATCTGAACTTTGGCACCTATGGCCTGAAAGCTCTTGAGCCTGAGCGTGTAACCGCACGCCAGATCGAAGCTGCACGTCGTGCCATGACGCGTCACATGAAGCGTCAGGGTCGTGTCTGGATCCGCATCTTCCCCGACACTCCGGTCACGGCTAAGCCGATCGAAGTTCGGATGGGCAAAGGTAAAGGTTCGGTCGACCGCTGGGCATGCAAGGTCAAGCCTGGCCGCGTGATGTTCGAGATCGACGGCGTCAATGACGACATCGCCCGCGAGGCCCTGCGCCTGGCCGCGATGAAGCTGCCGATCAAGACCCGCGTCGTGGTTCGCGAAGACTGGTAAGCGATTGGGGCCGCGGCCCCGTTCGTGACAAGATTGACCCCGTCGGGAAACCGGCGGGGTTTTCGTTTCGAGGTTGCGTGTGATACCCCTGCTTTGTGTCCAAGTTTAACCCGTTGCTACAAGGTTTATTGGCTTTGATAGAGTTATTTAAAGACGCAAATTTTTGGCTGGCGCTGTCGAATTTTGCGTGGCCGATCGCGCTGACCATAATCGCACTACTGTTTAGGAAACTTTTAGCGCAGCTTTTGAGACGAGAAGCACTGACGATCAAAGTCGCTGGAATGGAGTTGAGCGTTCAGGATGTTGCTGAGCAAACCGGCAAAGGAATGTCCGATCTGCAAGAGCGGGTTGCCATCCTTGAGCAAAACTTCTCAAACGGTGGTAAGGCGAATGCTAAGAGCTTTTCCTCCGCTAACACCTCGGTGCTTTGGGTCGACGACTATCCGTCAAATAACGCTTTCATTATTGAGAAACTGGAAAACGAAGGTATTCGGGTGAGAAAAGAGCTTTCCACTGATGCTGCTATTGGGGCGCTTGGAAATGATGAGTTCCAGATGATAATCAGCGATCTAGGTCGTGTTGAGAATGGGCAAGACAATCCATTTGCAGGATTAGAATTCGCGCGAGCATTGCGGGCGTCTGGCCACAATGCCCCTTTGCTTATTTTTGCGGGTCAACGAGGGCTCGAAAACAGGGATAAATTGCTGACAGCTGGTGCAAATCAGGTTACGTCCTCTCCAATCGATGTATTCAAGTTCGTTGAGCAGTATGCTGCGGTCGAGCCAGATGGCTCGATAGAGATTTCGGCGAAGTAAGGATCAACTAGACCAGTCGATACGTTCTTTTGCAGCGCGACATTGGACCTAAACAAACCAAGTAAGTAAATGCCACAGATTGAATCACTCTTCGTTACCCGCCTCTATCGCGCAGCCCTCTCCGAGTTCGATCCAAAGATCGACGCGGAAGAGCTGGAAAACTCCTGTCTTGTCATCGCCGAAGATGATGAGGCCGGGCAGGAATGGTGCGAGGAAAATGGCTATCCCGGCTATACCAGCTATGCCTCGCTGACCGATCTGCCGTGGCGGTTCCCGATCTTCGCCGATCTGGTCGCGGCATTGGATCAGCATGTGGCCGCCTTTGCCAAGGATCTGGAGTTCGATCTGGGGGAGGGTGCGCTGAAGCTGGAAGACCTCTGGATCAACATCCTGCCTGAGGGTGGCATGCATTCCAGCCACCTGCACCCCCACAGCGTGATTTCGGGCACGACCTATGTGGCTATGCCCGATGGGGCGAGTGCACTGAAACTGGAAGACCCCCGCTCAGGCCGCATGATGGCGGCACCTACTCGGATCAAAGGTGGACGGCGGGATTTGCAGCCGTTCATCTATGTGAAGCCGCAAGTGGGCGATGTTCTGCTGTGGGAAAGTTGGCTCCGCCACGAGGTTCCGATGAACATGTCCGAGGACGAGCGGATTTCGGTGAGTTTTAACTACAAGTGGGAGTGAGCCCCGGCCCGCATATCGGCAATTGCTCCGGTGGAGCGATTGAGGGGCGAACGGGCCGAGCCCATTCCTGCCCCATAGGCTCTGATCACCTATTGCTATTCTCCTCCAAGTTGATTTGAAATCCGGCGAGCCGGCATGACTGTTTTTCGAAATAGGCAGAGATCGGCGCAGCGCTACCAACAAAAGACAAGAAGAAAATGAAAAAGAACATCCTGGCCGCTATTAGCATGCTGGCCGTTACTTCGCCGGCATTTGCGGAACTCGGCCAAGCCCGAGAAGTTTCATGCCTGATAATTGAGGATGGGGAGACCAAGGTCGACGGCCCGTGCGAGTTTGACCCTACAGATGGTTTTGGATCGTTTGATTTTCAAACATACAACGGAAAGTTCTGGGGCAGTTTCTATTCCGCCGGGGATGGAATTGGTGAAGTTGTTTGGAATGGCGAGCCTTATGCCTCTCATGCTCATAATATCCAGCGCGACTTGTTGCGTGAAGAAGCCTGTTGGGTAAACGACTACGCGACATTTTGTTTCTGGGATGATCGCTGAACTCGGGTACTGGATCAGCTCGGCAAACTTTCCCTTGCCACCCACACCCCAAACCCTTATACGGCGGCATCCTGCGATCTCCCGGCGTTGTCGGGCGATTCGTATGTCTATCATTCATCCACCAGGTCAAAGGTGACCCGTACACGGGGCCTTCTGGTGTTTTGAGAAAAGGAAAAAGGCGATGAACGCCCAAGAACTGCGTGACAAGACCCCGGACCAGCTCCGCGAGGAACTGGCCAACCTGAAGAAAGAAAGCTTTAACCTGCGCTTTCAACAGGCAACCGGTCAGCTGGAAAACACTGCTGGTATCAAAGCGGCCCGCCGCAACGCTGCCCGCGTCAAAACCATTCTGAACCAAAAGGCCGCTGCTGCGGCATCCGAGGAGTAATCAGATGCCCAAGCGTATCCTGTCCGGAATCGTAACCAGCGACGCCAACGAGCAAACAGTGACTGTTTCGGTTGAACGCCGTTTCAAGCACCCGCTGCTGCACAAAACCGTTCGTAAGTCCAAGAAATACCGGGCTCATGACGAAAAGAACGCCTTCAAGGTCGGCGACACCGTACGCATCATCGAATGCGCGCCGAAATCGAAGACGAAACGTTGGGAAGTTCTGGAGGCGTAAGCTTCCGGGATTTTTCCATTTGTCGAAACCCTGGGGGAACTAACGAGACCAGCCCCCACAGGTCGGGAGAAACCACATGATCCAGATGCAGACCAATCTGGATGTCGCTGACAACTCCGGCGCACGCCGAGTTCAGTGCATCAAGGTCCTGGGTGGTTCCAAGCGTAAATACGCCTCCGTTGGCGACATCATTGTCGTCTCGGTGAAGGAAGCCATCCCGCGCGGCCGCGTAAAGAAAGGTGACGTCCGTAAGGCCGTCGTCGTACGCACCGCCAAGGAAGTCCGTCGCGAAGACGGCACCGCGATCCGTTTCGATCGCAACGCCGCCGTCATCCTGAACAACAACAACGAGCCCGTAGGTACCCGTATCTTTGGCCCCGTTGTTCGCGAACTGCGCGGCAAGAACTTCATGAAAATCATCTCGCTGGCTCCGGAGGTGCTGTAATCATGGCTGCTAAACTCCGCAAAGGCGACAAGGTCGTCGTGCTGGCCGGCAAGGACAAGGGAAAAGAGGGAACCATTACCTCGGTTGACCCCAAGGCCGGTAAAGCTGTTGTCGATGGCATCAACATCGCCATCCGCCACACCCGTCAGTCGCAAACCTCGCAAGGTGGTCGCCTGCCTCAGGCAAACCCGATCGAGCTGTCGAACCTGGCACTGCTGGACAAGAACGGCAAAGCAACCCGCGTTGGCTTCCGCATGGAAGGCGACAAGAAGGTGCGTTTCGCCAAGACCACAGGGGACGTGATCGATGCTTGATACCGCAACCTACACCCCGCGTCTGAAAACTCAGTACGCCGAAACCATCCGTGCCGCTCTGAAAGAAGAGTTCGGCTACAAGAACGACATGCAGCTGCCCAAGCTGGACAAAATCGTTCTGAACATCGGTTGTGGTGCTGAGGCCGTCAAAGACTCGAAGAAAGCGAAAGCTGCCGTCGAAGATCTGACTGCGATTGCTGGTCAAAAGGCCGTTGCAACCAAGGCGAAGAAGTCGATCGCGGGTTTCCGCGTCCGTGAAGACATGCCGCTGGGCGCGAAAGTGACCCTGCGCGGTGACCGGATGTACGAATTCCTGGATCGCCTGATCACCATCGCGCTGCCGCGCGTTCGTGACTTCCGCGGTGTAAAGCCGTCTTTCGATGGTCAGGGCAACTTTGCCATGGGCATGAAAGAGCACATCGTGTTCCCGGAAATCGACTTCGACAAGGTCGACGAGGTCTGGGGCCTGGATATCGTAATTGCCACCACAGCGAAAACCGACGCTGAAGCAAAGGCACTGTTGAAAGCTTTCAACATGCCGTTCAACGCGTAAGCGCCGGGAGGATTGAGACATGGCTAAAAAAGCAATGATCGAACGCGAGAAGAAGCGCGAACGCCTGGTGGCCAAATATGCCGCGAAGCGTGCCGAGCTGAAAGAAATCGCGAATGACGAGAGCAAGCCGATGGAAGAGCGTTTCAAAGCGCGTCTGAAACTGGCGAAACTGCCGCGCAACAGCTCGGCTACCCGTCTGCACAACCGTTGTCAGCTGACCGGTCGTCCCCACGCTTACTACCGTAAGCTGAAGGTCAGCCGTATCGCGCTGCGCGAGCTGGGTTCTGCTGGTCAGATCCCCGGCATGGTGAAATCGAGCTGGTAAGGGAGACATAGATATGAATGATCCTATCGGCGATATGCTCACCCGCATCCGCAACGCGCAAATGCGCGGCAAGTCCACCGTTTCCACCCCCGCATCCAAGCTGCGCGGTTGGGTTCTGGACGTGCTGGCGGACGAAGGTTACATCCGTGGCTACGAGGCGACGACCGGTGAAAACGGTCACCCCGCCATCGAAATCAGCCTGAAATACTACGAAGGCACCCCTGTCATTCGCGAACTGAAGCGGGTTTCCAAGCCCGGTCGCCGCGTTTACATGGGCGTCAATGACATCCCGCAGGTCCGTCAGGGTCTGGGCGTGTCGATTGTCAGCACTCCGAAAGGTGTGATGTCGGACGCAAACGCTCGCTCCAACAATGTTGGTGGCGAAGTGCTCTGCACCGTCTTCTAAGGAGGTCTGCAATGTCTCGTATTGGTAAAAAACCGGTCGAGCTGCCCAGCGGCGTTTCCGCCTCTGTGTCGGGTCAGACCATCGAAGTCAAAGGTCCGAAAGGCACCCGCAGCTTCACCGCAACTGACGACGTAACGCTGTCGGTCGAAGACAACGTGGTCAAAATTGATCCGCGTGGTTCGTCCAAGCGTGCTCGCCAGCAGTGGGGCATGAGCCGCACCATGGTTGCCAACCTGGTAACCGGTGTGACTGAAGGCTTCAAAAAAGAGCTGGAGATCCAGGGTGTTGGTTACCGGGCGCAGATGCAGGGCAACACCCTGAAGCTGAACCTGGGCTACAGCCACGATGTTGATTTCACTGCTCCGGAAGGTGTCACCATCACCGCACCGAAGCAGACCGAGATCGTTGTGGAAGGTATCGACCAGCAGCAGGTGGGCGAAGTCGCGGCCAAAATCCGCGAATGGCGCCGTCCCGAGCCGTACAAAGGCAAGGGCATCCGCTATAAGGGCGAGTTCATCTTCCGCAAGGAAGGCAAGAAGAAGTAAGGACGCAAACAATGGCAAACAGCAAAAGAACCCTGTTTCTGAAGCGCCGCCTGCGCGTTCGGAACAAACTTCGCAAAGTCAACGCCGGCCGTGTACGCCTGTCGGTTCACCGTTCGAACAAGAACATCAGCGTCCAGCTGATCGACGACGTTCGTGGCGTGACCCTGGCATCGGCCTCGACCCTGGAAAAAGATCTGGGTGTTGTTGGCAAGAACAACGTCGAAGCGGCCACCAAAGTGGGCGCGGCCATCGCCGAGCGTGCCAAGAAGGCAGGCGTCGAAGAGGCCTATTTCGATCGTGGTGGCTTCCTGTTCCACGGCAAGGTGAAGGCAGTTGCCGACGCCGCGCGTGAAGGTGGTCTGAAGATCTAAGACTTGCGGGCGGGTTTCGATCCGCCCCGATGATCCGGGGGCACTGGCGACAGTCGGGGCTCACTTGGATTGAAGAAAACGGCGCCGTATGCGCCACATGAGAAAAGGGATGCCAAATGGCAGAACGTGAAAACCGTCGTGGCCGTGGCCGCGACCGTGAAGAAGCACCGGAATTTGCAGATCGCCTGGTCGCAATCAACCGCGTGTCGAAAACCGTAAAAGGTGGTAAGCGCTTTGGCTTCGCCGCTCTGGTGGTTGTCGGCGATCAGAAAGGCCGTGTCGGCTTTGGCAAGGGCAAAGCGAAAGAAGTACCTGAAGCCATCCGTAAGGCGACTGAGCAAGCCAAGCGTCAGATGATCCGCGTGCAACTGCGCGAAGGTCGTACTCTGCACCACGACATCGAGGGCCGTCACGGCGCTGGTAAAGTGGTCATGCGCACCGCACCTGAAGGTACCGGTATCATCGCCGGTGGTCCGATGCGTGCTGTGTTCGAAATGCTGGGCGTTAAGGACGTTGTGTCCAAGTCGCTGGGCTCGCAGAACCCGTACAACATGATCCGCGCCACCATCAACGGCCTGCAGAAAGAGCAGAGCCCGCGTTCGGTTGCCGCACGTCGTGGTAAAAAAGTTGCCGACATCCTGCCCAAGCGGGACGAAGCACCGGCTGAAGCCGAAGCGTAAGGAGTAGCGAGCAATGGCAAAAACCATCGTCGTAAAACAGATCGGCTCTCCGATCCGTCGCCCCGCCGAACAGCGCGCAACCCTGATCGGTCTGGGCCTGAACAAGATGAACAAAACCCGCGAGCTTGAGGACACCCCCTCGGTCCGCGGCATGGTCAACAAGATCCCGCATCTGGTTGAGATCATCGAAGAACGCGGCTAAGCGCGGCGTCTTGAAAGAACTGAAAGGCCTCCGAAGTTTCGGGGGCCTTTTTCGTGCGCAAAACCGTATTTCTTCGCGTGAACCTCGGTTTGACTGATGCCTCAAGCCATCTGACTGGCGGCTATTCCACCGGTGCGGCCATCCGTCTGGCCAGAAGTCCGACCAGAATCACTGCAATAATCAGAAACACGGCGCCGGTCGTCCAGGCCGTCGGGGTAGAATAGACATCGGCGATAGCCCCCGCCAAAATCAGACCCAAAGCTGCGCCAAGTTGCTGTATCAACGACCGCAATGACAGCATTGTTGATCGCTGACGGTCGTCTACGCATCGATGCAAAATACTGCTGGCTGGCGTCTCAGAGACGCCAAGGACAACCGAATAGAGGATGAAAACCGTGACAAAGCCTGCGATACCGCCTTGCCAGGCCAATGCGATCTGAACGCCTGCCAAACAGGCAAAAGCCGCAGCAAGCGTGATGGCGTGCCGCCGCTTGAAAATCCGGCTGATAGCAGGGGACAGCCACGCACCAAACGCGATCGAAAAGAAATAGGCGGCCGTCAGAATGCCAATCACCGTGTTTGCAAAGCCGTCCTCGAGCATGGGTTTTGCATGGGTCGGCCAGATCACCTCAACGGGGTTGGTGGCCATAAGAAAAAAGGCCAGCGCCGCCAAAAGCACCGATAACGCCGGGTGTTTCAGGGCAAGTAGACCCGCGTCTTTGATCACCAATGGAACGGCTGCAAAACCCTGTTTCAGGGCGCGCGGGTTCAGCGGGCGCGGTTTTTCCACTATGAAAACCTGAGTGTATACGAACACCCCGAACATCACCGCCAAGCTTGCCACATAGGAAACATCATAGGCACTGAAGCCCAGCCTCTCTGCCGCCGGGCCAAAAAGATCGGGCAGAAAGCCCCCAAGAACAGCCCCCGCAGCCAATCCCATGGCGTTGGCCCATTGCGCCTTTGCAAGCGCAGGTTGAACATCCACATCGGGCATCTCGGCTTTGAAGGTTTCGACGAACCAGGCGTCAAGCGTGCCCGACCGCAATGCGCGCCCAAATCCGATAAAGGCGAATGAAAACGCGAGGACATAGAAGTCGCGCGTCGAAAGAAAAAGCACAAGTGAGATCACGCTGGCCATCACCGCCGCCAGAAAGACCGGCTTGCGTCCAATTGTGTCGGCCAATCCCCCAAACGGAAGTTCCATCGCCAGGGTCGTGATTGAGTAGACCCCGAACAGCAGCGATATCTGGAAAAGGTCCATCCCTCGGTCGGTCAAAGCCAATGCGACGACGGCGACCGTCAAACCCATCGCAAAACGATCGAGAAACTGGTGGATTTGAAACACCCGTATGTGCCGTCTTGCCGGACCGGTCAGCGTAGCGATCGAGAACTCTAATTCCGTTGCCATGGTCGCACCTTCGGCTTTGCTGGCAACTTGCGCAATAACCCGGCGGGGTTGTTGGCGGTTTCTTTTGCACGGGACGGGAGCGCCGGTATGGCACTTGGCGCGGGCAGACGTTCAAAATGATTTGATATGGGCACAGCCCCCTCAGCCTTGCAATTGTGGGCCAGTTGGTCACCGATGGCCCATCAACCTGCCCAAGGTGCAAACTGGCTTTGAAACCCGAGATTAGATTTACACGGTTAACTGAAATCGACCCCGGCGAGATCGTCGCGCATATGTCCGATCCGCGCCTTGCTGCGCATATGCCGCTTTTGACATCCCCCTTTGACATGTCCACTGCGCGAAAGTTTGTCGCGGCCAAGGAAGAATGCTGGCGTCGGGACGGGCTTGGTCACTGGGCCTTTTTGGCAGACAACGTCTATGTTGGGTGGGGCGGGTTCCAAAAAGAAGGCAAAGAGTGGGATTTTGGCCTGGTACTCAGGCCAGAGGCATTCGGCTTGGGCGTTCGTATCTCAAAACTGGCCATCGCATTCGCAAAAAAGGACAGCCGCATCCCCTTCGTGACCTTTCTGCTTCCTCCATCGCGCAAGAACCTGGGCGCCTTGAAACGGCTGGGCGCAACCTTTGAAGGTGACAGCGATTACAATGGGTCAATCTTCCACAAATATCGCTTAGGGACTGAAACGCCGTAACAGGATGTCCCCGGCTATTCAAAAAACGCATAGCGGGTAGACCTTTTTCAGAGTTGTTAGCGCTATCCAGCAGGCCTATCTGAGCCTTGTCCAAAGACAGAAACAAACAAGCGATATCGGGGAATGCGCCCCGACTTTTGAAAGGAATACTGATATGGCAAACACTGCAATCCTGACCCATGGCGGCCTGAACCTGAGCAACCGGTTCTGGGCGTTTGTCGAAGCTGTCCAGACGGCCCGCGCACAGGCGACCGAATTCCACCGGACCTATTCAGAGCTGCAACATCTGAGCGACCGTGAACTCAATGATATTGGCGTGCGTCGCTGCGATATCGCCGACATCGCCCGCAAACACGCATATTGCGCGTAATACCCCACCACTCACACGGAAGAGAGGCGCCAGAACGGCGCCTCTTTTTCTTTTGGGCGGATGATGGGGCGGGGGGGCGACAACAAACCTTGCAACCAAGGCCACAAAGCTGTATCGCGCTCCGGTGGCATTGCGCCACGAGAATCAAAATCAAGAAACGCCGCGTTTGGCCCACCACGCTTCGGGGTCATTTCCGGCAAAGGAGAAGCGACATGAAACTGAACGAATTGCGCGACAATCCCGGCGCCAGCCCGAAACGCACCCGCGTTGGCCGTGGTCCCGGTTCCGGCAAAGGTAAAATGGGTGGCCGTGGTATCAAAGGCCAGAAATCCCGTTCGGGTGTGGCCATCAACGGCTACGAAGGCGGCCAGATGCCGCTGTACCAACGCTTGCCCAAGCGTGGCTTTAACAAGCCGAACCGTAAAGAATTCGCCGTTATCAACCTGGGTCTGATCCAGAAATTCGTCGAGGCCGGCAAGTTGGACGCCAAAGCCGCGATCACCGAAGACGCGCTGGTTGCATCCGGTCTGGTTCGCCGCAAGCTGGACGGTATCCGCGTTCTGGCCAAAGGCGAGATCAGCACCAAAGTGAACCTGGAAGTAACAGGTGCTTCGAAAGCTGCCGTCGAGGCAGTTGAAAAAGCGGGCGGTTCACTGACGGTCACAAAAGCTGCTGCGGCAGAGTAAGCGCTTGTGAGCGGGCCAAGACCCGCTTACATAGACCCCAGAGTTTTCCAAGACGCCGCCCGAGCCGGAAAACGGTTCCGGGCGGTGTTTTCATAAGAGAGACCGATTTATGGTATCAGCAGCAGAACAAATGGCAGCCAACACAAGCTGGGCTGCCCTTGGCAAGGCCACCGATCTGCGCAACCGCATCCTGTTTACGCTGGGTTTGCTGATCGTCTATCGCCTGGGCACCTTTATTCCGGTGCCGGGGATCGACGGGCAAGCCCTGCGCGAGTTCATGGAGCAGGCGGGGCAGGGCATCGGCGGCATGGTTTCGATGTTCACCGGCGGGGCGTTGGGGCGGATGGGTATCTTTGCCCTCGGCATCATGCCCTATATCTCGGCCTCGATCATCGTACAGCTGCTGACCTCGATGGTTCCCGCGCTCGAACAGCTCAAGAAAGAGGGCGAGCAGGGCCGCAAGAAGATCAACCAGTACACCCGTTTCGGCACCGTGGCGCTGGCGACCGTTCAGGCCTATGGCCTGGCCGTTTCGCTGGAATCGGGCGACCTGGCAACCGATCCGGGGCTGTATTTCCGCATGTCGACCATGATTACGCTGGTCGGCGGTACCATGTTCCTGATGTGGCTGGGTGAACAGATCACCGCGCGCGGCATCGGTAACGGTATTTCGCTGATCATCTTTGTCGGTATCATCGCCGAGGTTCCGGCCGCGCTGGCACAGTTCTTCGCCTCTGGCCGCTCGGGTGCGATCAGCCCGGCTGTGATTATCGGCGTGATCGTGATGGTCATCGCCGTGATCACCTTTGTGGTGTTCATGGAACGAGCGCTGCGCAAGATCCACATCCAGTACCCGCGCCGCAATGTCGGCATGAAAGTCTATGAAGGCGGGTCCAGCCACCTGCCGGTCAAGGTCAACCCTGCCGGCGTGATCCCCGCGATCTTTGCCAGCTCGCTGCTGCTGCTGCCGGTGACGATCTCGACTTTCTCGTCGGGGGCCACCAACGGCCCGATCATGTCGTGGCTGCTGGCCAATTTCGGCCCCGGTCAGCCGCTTTACCTGCTGTTCTTCGCCTCGATGATCGTGTTCTTTGCCTATTTCTATACGTTCAACGTGTCGTTCAAGCCGGATGATGTGGCGGATAACCTGAAAAAGCAAAACGGTTTTGTGCCCGGCATCCGCCCCGGCAAGAAAACCGCCGAGTATCTGGAGTATGTGGTCAACCGCGTGTTGGTGCTGGGCTCGGCCTATCTGGCGGCGGTCTGTCTTCTGCCCGAGATCCTGCGCAACCAGTTTGCCATCCCGTTCTATTTCGGCGGCACCTCGGTTCTGATTATCGTGTCGGTGACAATGGACACGATCCAACAGGTTCAAAGCCACCTGCTGGCGCATCAATACGAAGGTCTTATCGAAAAGTCGCAACTGCGCGGCAAAGGTAAGAAACGCGGCAAAAAAGGGACGTCCCGTCGATGAACATCATTCTTCTGGGCCCCCCGGGGGCGGGCAAGGGCACGCAGGCGCAGCATTTGGTTGAAACCCGTGGGATGGTGCAGCTCAGCACCGGCGACATGCTGCGCGAGGCCAAGACCAGCGGAACGGAAATGGGCCAGAAGGTCGCGGCCATCATGGACGCGGGTAAATTGGTCACCGACGAGATCGTGATCGGCCTGATCGAAGAGAAACTGATGACCGAAAAAGGCGCAGGTTTCATCTTTGATGGCTTCCCGCGTACGCTGGCGCAGGCAGATGCACTTGCGGCATTGCTGGGTAAGCTGGGCCAGTCGCTGCACACCGTGATCGAAATGCGCGTTGACGACGAAACGCTTGTCAAACGCATCGTGGGCCGCGCCGAAGAAGCGCGCGCCGCGGGCAAACCCGTCCGGGCGGATGACAACGAAGAAAGCGTTCGTATCCGGTTGATGGAATATTACAAGAAGACCGCGCCGCTGATCGGATATTACTATGCCAAGGGTGATCTGCGCCCGGTCAACGGCCTGGCCAGCATCGAAGAGGTTACCGCCTCGATCGAGGCCGTACTGGGGTGACACCGATACGGGCTTGACGCCAGCGGCAAAAGCCCATATCGACCCCCATCCCCAAGGGGAATCAAGACCGCATGCGGGATTCGTCCCAACTGCCCCGACCACCTCGAATAATGCTGAACCCTCTGGCCACACTGCCACGGTTAGGCGTTGTGAAAAAAGGTTCTGGAGTTACGGAACCGCAACGAAAAGGAAAGTGACACGTGGCACGTATTGCCGGCGTAAACATCCCGACTGCAAAGCGGGTACCAATCGCCCTCACATATATCACCGGAATCGGCAACACCTCGGCCAAAGCGATCTGCGAAGCCGTGGGCATTGAAGCGACCCGTCGCGTCAACGAACTGTCCGACGCCGAAGTTCTGAAAATCCGCGAATTCATCGACGAAAACTTCACCGTCGAAGGTGACCTGCGTCGTGAAGTTCAGATGAACGTCAAGCGCCTGATGGACCTGGGCTGCTATCGCGGTCTGCGTCACCGCCGCAACCTGCCGGTTCGCGGTCAGCGCACCCACACCAACGCTCGTACCCGCAAAGGCCCCGCAAAGGCCATTGCCGGTAAGAAGAAATAAGGGAGGGTCTGACTGATGGCACGTGACAAGACTCGCGTTAAGCGCAAAGAGCGCAAGAACATCGCATCGGGCGTCGCCCATGTGAACTCGACCTTCAACAACACCAAGATCCTGATCTCGGACGTACAGGGCAACGCCATCTCGTGGTCGTCGGCCGGTACCATGGGCTTCAAGGGTTCGCGGAAATCGACACCCTACGCCGCTCAGATGGCTGCAGAAGATGCAGGCAAAAAGGCGCAGGAACACGGCGTCAAGACGCTGGAAGTCGAAGTTCAGGGCCCCGGTTCGGGCCGTGAATCGGCGCTGCGTGCGCTGGCTGCTGCGGGTTTCAACATCACGTCGATCCGCGACGTGACGCCGATCGCCCACAACGGCTGCCGCCCGCCGAAGCGTCGCCGCGTCTAAGCGAATTTGAATTGAGCTGGGGCTGTGTTTCTGCACGGCCCCAGCACGTCATTTTGAACCTCGGGCGTCTGCACCTTGTTGGTCATGGGGCGCGGACAGGAATGGAGGGATTACATGATCCACAAGAATTGGGCAGAATTGATCAAACCGACCCAGCTTGAAGGCAAGCCGGGCAACGATCCTGCGCGTCAGGCCACCCTGGTCGCCGAGCCGCTGGAACGTGGTTTTGGTCTGACACTGGGCAACGCGCTGCGCCGCGTTTTGATGAGCTCGCTGCAAGGCGCGGCCATCACCAGCGTCCAGATCGACAACGTCCTGCACGAGTTCAGCTCGGTCGCGGGTGTGCGTGAAGACGTCACCGACATCATCCTGAACCTCAAGCAGGTTGCCCTGCGCATGGAAGTCGAAGGCCCCAAGCGCCTGTCGATCAATGCCAAAGGCCCCGCCGTTGTCACCGCTGGCGACATCAGCGACAGCGCTGGCATCGAGGTTCTGAACCGCGATCACGTCATCTGCCACCTGGACGATGGCGCTGACCTGTTCATGGAACTGACCGTCAACACCGGCAAGGGCTACGTCTCGGCTGAAAAGAACAAGCCCGAAGACGCACCCATCGGCCTGATCCCGATCGACGCGATCTATTCGCCGGTCAAAAAGGTCGCCTATGACGTTCAGCCGACCCGTGAAGGCCAGGTTCTGGACTATGACAAGCTGACCCTGAAGATCGAAACCGATGGTTCGATCACGCCGGAAGACGCGCTGGCCTTTGCCGCACGCATCCTGCAGGATCAGCTGTCGATCTTTGTTAACTTCGACGAGCCGGAATCGGCTGGCCGCCAGGACGAAGACGACGGTCTGGAGTTCAACCCGCTGCTGCTGAAGAAAGTCGACGAGCTGGAACTGTCGGTGCGTTCGGCAAACTGCCTGAAGAACGACAACATCGTTTATATCGGCGACCTGATCCAGAAGACCGAAGCCGAGATGCTGCGCACCCCGAATTTCGGCCGCAAGTCGCTGAACGAGATCAAGGAAGTGCTGTCCGGCATGGGTCTGCACCTCGGCATGGATGTCGAGGATTGGCCGCCCGACAACATCGAAGATCTGGCGAAGAAATTCGAAGACGCGTTCTAAGCGCGTCTTCCCTAATGCCCGGCCCGAATTGGGACTATCCGGGGACAGTATGGGCACTTCCGCCCCAAGGAGAGCCGGTGACACGCATCGCCGGCCAGACAAAGCAAAACGCAAGATAGGAATTGAAAAATGCGTCACGCACGTGGTTATCGCCGCCTGAACCGTACTCATGAGCACCGCAAGGCTCTGTTTGCGAACATGGCTGGCTCGCTCATCGAGCATGAGCAAATCAAAACAACTCTGCCCAAGGCAAAAGAACTGCGCCCGATCATCGAAAAGCTGGTCACTCTGGGCAAGCGCGGCGACCTGCACGCCCGTCGTCAGGCCGCAGCACAGCTGAAAGAAGACAAAGACGTCGCAAAGCTGTTCGAAGTTCTGGGCCCCCGCTACGCCGAGCGTCAGGGCGGTTATGTCCGCATCCTGAAAGCAGGCTTCCGCTATGGCGACATGGCTCCGATGGCGATCATCGAATTCGTTGACCGTGACATCGACGCCAAAGGCGCAGCCGACAAGGCCCGCGTCGCTGCCGAAGAAGACGCGGCAGACGAAGAGTAATCAGCCCAAATGTGCTGAACCCGAACCCCCGCCCGAAACGGCGGGGGTTTTTTGTTTCTGCAAGACCTGAATAACGGAGACCCAAGTGAACCTTCGCATGTCCATTTTTGACGTCCAGGGATTGGCTTTTGGCATAGTGATGACCAGCCTCAGCGTCGTATTTCTGAAAGCGGCCGGGTTGGTGACCGG
This sequence comes from Alphaproteobacteria bacterium, assembly GCA_030427405.1. GTDB lineage: Bacteria > Pseudomonadota > Alphaproteobacteria > Rhodobacterales > Rhodobacteraceae > Ruegeria. The sequence goes on from JAUHXK010000011.1 coordinate 22,218, forward strand.
GCAGACCGCTGGTATTGCGTTGCTGCTGTCCTATGTTCTGCCGCTAAGCTTTGGGGCACTGTTCTTTCTGATCGGGATTCCCTTTCTGATTCTGGCCTGGGTCAAGCGCGGCCCGGTTTTCGCGATCCGGACGATCATTGCCGTCGTGGGCATTTCCCTCGTGTCGCAGCTTTTGGGCAAGATCGTGCTCTTCGACCGTCTGGATGCACCGATTGCGGCCATTCTGGGCGGAGCGACCAGTGGCATGGGGCTGATCGCGATTTTCCGGCACAATGCGTCGGCTGGTGGAATGACTATTCTGGGCATCATTCTAGAGCATAAAACGGGTTTCAAGGCGGGGTGGTTCCAGCTTTCGGTTGATGCCGCGGTGTTTCTGGCCGCCGCTTTTGTATTAAGCCCGGCCCAGCTGTTCTATTCGTTCCTCGGGGCGATCATCACCAATCTGGCCATCGTCTGGAATTTCGACGTGGCGCAAAGCAAGACAGGGCGCCCGGGCTATGGCCGGGCTGCGAACGAGTAGCACGGCTTGCAAATTGCACCTCATGCGGACATATCAAAACTCCAATGCATGAGGGTGTCATGATCCGCACAGTTGTTCTTTGCTTGTCATTCGTGCTTGTCGCCAATTCCGCGGCGGCGGAAACAAAGGTGCCGCAGTCGCCTGCCGAAATATCGCTTGGATTTGCGCCGGTTGTAGAAAAGTCCGCCCCCGCGGTGGTGAACATCTATGCCAAGATCGTCCGTCAGGGGCGGGCAAACCCTTTCTTCTCGGACCCGTTCTTTCGGGATTTCTTCGGGGGTGGGTTTGGCGCGCCACAACCGCGGGTGCAAAATTCACTGGGGTCGGGGGTTATCCTGACATCGGACGGCTATGTAGTGTCGAATTATCATGTGGTCGGCTCGGCCACCGAGATTCGTGTGGTCACCACCGACCGCCGAGAGTATTCGGCCAAGGTCGTTCTGGGTGATGAAGAGAGCGATATCGCGATCCTGCGCCTGGACGCGGCCGATGACCTGCCATTTCTGAAAATGCGTGATTCCGACCTTGTCGCGGTTGGTGAACTGGCCTTGGCCATCGGAAACCCATTCGGGGTGGGGCAAACCGTTTCTTCGGGCATAATTTCCGGTCTCGCCCGAACCGGAACCGCCACAGGAAACGCCCGCGGTTATTTCATTCAAACGGACGCCCCGATCAACCCGGGCAATTCAGGCGGTGCACTGATCGATGTTAATGGCGATCTTATTGGCATCAATACCTCGATCCTGACCCGGTCGGGCGGTTCGAACGGCATTGGATTTGCCATACCCGCCAATCTGGTGGCTGCTTTCCTGCGGCAGGCACAAACAGGAAATGACAGTTTCGTCAGCCCCTGGGCCGGTATGGCCGGCCAACACATGAGCGCGGATATAGCGGAATCCCTGGGGCTGGTGCTGCCGTTGGGCGTCGTTGTGTCCGACCTGCACAAACTCAGCCCGCTGACAGAAGCGGGGGTAAAGGTCGGCGACATCATTACCCATGTGGACGGCAAAGAGGTGAATTCGCCTGCGGAAATGAAGTTTCGCATGGCCATTGCCGGCGTCGGCGGGACATCGGTTCTGACATTGCTGCGCGTGGAAGAACAGCCCGAGGTCACGATCGACCTGGTCCGCGCACCGGAAACACCCGCCGCCGAAGAAACGACGTTGGATGACGAAACCGCCTTTCCCGGCCTGACGGTGGCGCGCGTCAATCCGGCCCTCATCGCGCGGCTGGGACTGTTGTTGTCGCAGACCGGCGTTGTCGTTGTGGACCCCGGCCCTTATGGCGGCCGCTCGGGGTTGCGCGCGGGTGACGTCTTGGAGTCCATAAACGGGCAGGGTGTCGAAAGGCCACGTGATGCGGTGCGCGCGCTGACCGACCCGGGACGGCGTGTGCAACTGGATATTCTGCGCGGCGGAAAACCGGCGTCATTGCGGTTCCGGCTGTAAACCCATGGCTGACCTTTTTGACACCGGTTCCGGCGATGAACCCCAGGCGCATCCGCATCGACCCCTGGCCGACCGGCTGCGCCCCCAGACACTGTCTGAGGTTATCGGGCAGGAACAGGTTCTGGGGCCGGATGCCCCGCTGGGCGTAATGCTGGCCTCGGGCAGCTTGTCCAGCCTGATCTTCTGGGGGCCGCCCGGTGTCGGCAAAACGACCATCGCGCGTTTGCTGGCGCGGGAAACCGACCTGCATTTCGTGCAGATCAGCGCCATTTTCACCGGTGTGCCTGACCTGAAAAAAGTGTTCGAGGCCGCCAAGCTGCGGCGCCAGTCCGGCAAGGGCACGCTGTTATTCGTTGACGAAATACACAGGTTCAACAAAGCGCAGCAGGACGGGTTTCTGCCGCATATGGAAGACGGCACGATCCTTCTGGTGGGGGCGACGACGGAAAACCCCTCGTTTGAACTGAACGCGGCCGTTCTGAGCCGGGCGCAGGTTCTGGTGCTGGAAAGGCTTGGCCTTGCCGATCTTGAACACCTGACCCAGCGCGCCGAAAAGGAACTGGACCGGGCCTTGCCCCTGACGCCGTCCGCGCGGGATGCCCTGCACGAGATGGCGGACGGCGACGGGCGGGCGCTGTTGAACCTGATCGAACAGGTTGCCGCGTGGTCGGTTGATGGCCCCCTGGACCCCGACGCGCTTGCCACGCGCCTGATGCGACGCGCGGCGAAATACGACAAGTCGGGCGACGAACATTACAATCTGATTTCGGCCCTGCATAAATCCGTTCGCGGGTCGGACCCGGATGCGGCGCTGTATTGGTTTGCGCGGATGCTGACGGGCGGCGAGGACCCGCGCTATTTGGCGCGGCGGATCACGCGCATGGCGGTCGAAGATATTGGCCTGGCCGACCCGCAGGCGCAATCGGTCTGCCTGCAGGCGTGGGAAACCTATGAACGGCTTGGATCGCCCGAAGGCGAATTGGCCCTGGCACAGGCGCTTGTCTATCTGGCGCTGGCCCCGAAATCCAATGGCGTTTACGTCGGTTACAAGGCCGCGATGAGGCTGGCCAAGCAGTCGGGCAGCGAACCGCCGCCGAAACACATTCTGAACGCGCCGACATCGCTGATGAAAGATCAGGGCTATGGCGCGGGCTATGCTTATGATCACGACGCCGAAGACGGGTTCTCGGGGCAGAACTATTTCCCGGACGACATGAAACGCCCGGTGTTGTACCAACCGGTCGAACGCGGGTTCGAGCGCGAGTTGAAAAAGCGCCTGGATTATTTTGCCAAGCTCAGGGCGCAGCGCAACGGTTGACGTGACCGGGCGTTCATGCCCCAAAGTGCCGACGAGGCCGGGCCAGCTATCCCTGCTGGCTTGACTCTTCGGGTGCGGCGCGCGACAGACGCGCATGTTTTCTTGGACACCATCACACAGGCAGCCCAAGCGGGAAAACCGCGTTGGCCGGGGGAATTCGACATGAGCGGCGTACAGATGATCTCTGTGGCAGAGGGCGATGGCGATCAGCGGCTGGACCGGTGGTTGCGGCGCTTGTTCCCGCATGTCAGCCAGGGCCGGATCGAAAAGATGTGCCGCAAGGGTGAGCTGCGGGTCGATGGCGCGCGGGTCAAGGCCTCGACCCGGATCGAAGCGGGCCAGACAGTGCGTATTCCTCCGTTGCCCAACGCCGATCACAAACCTGCCGAGGTGCAGCGCCAGGTGTCGGAGGCGGATACAAAGATGATCCAGTCCTGTGTCATCTACCGCGACGATCACGTTCTGGCGCTGAACAAGCCACATGGATTGCCGGTTCAGGGCGGCAGCGGTCAGACGCGGCACGTCGACAGTCTGTCCCAGGCTCTGAGGTTCGGATATGACGAAAACCCGCGCCTTGTGCATCGTCTGGACAAGGATACCTCGGGCGTGCTGCTGATGGCGCGCACACGGGACGCGGCCAAGGGGCTGACGGCGGCCTTCCGTCACCGGAATACGCGCAAGATATACTGGGCGCTGGTTGCAGGTGTCCCGACGCCCTATCTGGGCGAAATCAAAACCGGGCTGGTCAAGGCCCCGGGCCATGGCAAGCAGGGTGAAGGCGAAAAAATGGTCGCCATGCACCTGAGCGAGGTCGACGGCACCCCAGGGGCCAAGCGGGCCCATACCCTGTATGCGACGCTGTACCGGGTGGCGGGCCGGGCATCCTGGGTGGCGATGGAGCCGATTACCGGCCGCACGCATCAGTTACGGGCGCATATGGCGGCGATCGGCCACCCGATCATCGGTGACGGCAAATATGGCGGATCCGGCCAGGAAAACCTGGGCGACGGGTGGGGCGCGCAGCTGGGCGGTGTGATCAGCAAGAAATTGCACCTGCATGCACGGCGGCTGTCCTTTGAGCACCCGGTCACGCATAAGACGGTCACCGTCGTTGCGCCTTTGCCGGATCACATGAAACACAGCTGGGACACCTTCGGCTGGACCGAAGACCTTGCCGCCGATGACCCGTTCGAGGCCTTGCAATGACAGAGCCGCTGCGGCTGGTCGTGTTTGACGTCGACGGAACGCTGGTGGACAGCCAGGCAAGCATCGTTGACGCCATGACCGCCAGCTTCAGCGCCTGCGGGGTGCCTGTTCCTGAACGTTCCGCGATTTTGTCCATCGTTGGCCTGTCGCTTTCGGTCGCGATTGCCCGGCTGGCCCCGGATCAGCCTGCGGCCATGCAACACAAGCTGGTCGAGAATTACAAACAGGCCTATCACGCCCAGAGGCTGGAACAGGGTGCGGCGGGTTCTCCGCTTTTTCCGGGCGCGATCGATGTTATCAAGAACCTGCATGCCGTGCCCGAAATCTTGCTGGGCGTGGCTACGGGCAAGTCGCAGCGCGGGCTGGATGCGTTGTTCGAACTGCACGGCCTGGACACCTATTTCGTGACCCGCCAGGTGGCTGACCATCATCCGTCGAAACCGCATCCGTCGATGATTTCCGCCGCGCTTGGGGAAACCGGTGTCGAGGCACAGCATTGCGCCATGATCGGCGACACCAGTTTTGATATGGAAATGGCGCAGGCGGCCCGCGTGGCCGGGATCGGCGTGTCCTGGGGGTATCATGACCGCCCCGCATTGCGGCAGGCGGCCCGCGTGATCGACACTTTCGACCAGCTGCCGGGCGCGCTGGCGGATATTTGGGGCAAAGAGATATGAGTGACTGGAAACCGAAACGCTTTTGGAAAACGAGTGCGGTGGTCGAAACCGATGGTGGATTCACCGTCGAGCTGGACGCGCGGCGTGTCAAAACCCCGGCCAAGGCAGCGTTGATCCTGCCGACCATCAAAATGGCGCAGGCCGTTGCCGAGGAATGGGATGCGCAAGACAAGGTGGTCGATCCGGCCACCATGCCATTTACCCGCTCGGCCAATGCGGCGATCGACAAGGTGGCGATCCAGCACGCCGAAGTCGCGGATATGCTGGCGGATTACGGTGATTCGGACTTGCTGTGTTATCGCGCCACCCATCCCCAGGCCCTTGTGTCCCGACAGGCGCAAGCCTGGGACCCGTTGCTGGCGCAAGCCGCAGATGCGCTTGGCGCACGGCTGGCGCCGGTGGCGGGCGTGTTGCACAAACCACAACCTGCCGAGGCCATCGCAACGCTCAGGTATCGTGTTCATGAATTGGGCGCGTTCCAACTGGCGGCGTTTCACGATCTGGTCAGCCTGTCAGGATCGTTGATCCTGGGATTCGCGGCGGCTCAGGGCTGGCGGGACGCCGACGAAATCTGGCAAATCTCGCGTCTGGACGAGATCTGGCAAGCCGAACAATGGGGCGATGACGAAGAAGCGATGCAAGCCGCAGAAGTCAAACGAAGCGCCTTTTTACATGCCAAGCGGTTCTATGACATGTCCGTTTGAGACTTGCGCTCAGGAAATGGCCGACTTTGCCTTTTCACGGCCTGCAACCCATCGAATTCGCTGATCCGACCCTTGACGTTTGTTTATGATTGCGACCAAACTTGTCCGCACTAAAGGGGAGATACCTTTGGGTAACCTTTCCGGCACGAAGTTGCCGGGTACAACCGTTCTCGAAGAGGACGGGAAATCAGGAAGAGGTAAAAATGAAAAAATCCGTAATCTTGGGCGTTGCAACGATTGCCGGTCTGGCAGCCGGTGCCGCTGCGGCGGGGACCGTTGACGATGTCAAAGCACGCGGCAAGCTGAATTGTGGCGTTGCCACCGGCGTGCCTGGTTTTGCCAGCCCCGACGCCAATGGTGAATGGCAGGGCTTTGACGTCGCTGTCTGCCGCGCCGTGGCTGCTGCCGTATTGGACGATCCAAGCGCTGTTGAGTTTATTCCCACCACCGGCAAGACCCGCTTTACCGCGCTTGCCTCGGGTGAGATCGACATGCTGGCCCGTAACACCACCTGGACTTTCAGCCGCGACGTGGACCTGAAGTTCGAATTTGTCGGCATCAACTACTATGACGGTCAGGGCTTCATGGTTCCCAAGGCCCTGGGCGTAAGCTCGGCCAAGGAACTGGACGGCGCGACCGTTTGTATCCAGACCGGCACCACGACCGAGCTCAACCTGGCGGATTTCTTCCGCATCAACAACATGAGCTACGAGCCGGTTCCGATCGAAACGAACGCCGAAGCGCAGCAGCAGTACCTGGCTGGCGCATGTGACGTCTACACCACCGACGCCTCGGGCCTGGCCGCAACCCGCGCCACGTTCGAGAACGCAGGTGATCATGTGATCCTGCCGGAAATCATCTCGAAAGAGCCGCTGGGCCCGCTGGTCCGTCACGGCGACCACGAGTGGGGTGATGTTGTTCGCTGGACCCTGAACGCGCTGATCGCAGCCGAGGAAATGGGTGTCACTTCTGCCAATATCGACGAAATGTCGGCCGGCACGGACAACCCCGAAGTGAACCGCCTGCTGGGCAGCGAAGGCACTTTGGGTGAGATGCTGGGTCTGGACGCAACCTGGGCACAGCGCGCGATCAAAGCCGGTGGCAACTATGGTGAAGTCTTTGCCAAGAACATCGGCGAAGAAACCCCGATCGGTCTGGCACGCGGCCTGAACGCACAGTGGACCGATGGCGGCCTGCTGTATTCGCCGCCCTTCCGCTAAAATCCACGGAAAAGGGCGCGGGGGAACCCGCGCCCTTTTTCCTTCAAGAAAATCACACCCGAATGGATTGAGCAGAGATCAACTCTGCCGAGAAAACATCGGGATTTACGGGGATATACCTAGGTCATGACGACTCTCACTGACCCGCCAAAGGAGCAGTTCCGGCTGTCTATGCTCCTTTACGATACGCGGTATCGATCAGCGACCATCCAGGTCATCGCATTGATCGGTTTCATGCTTCTGGCAGCCTGGATCATCACGAACACCATTCAAAACCTCGAAGCGCTGGGCAAACCGGTCGAGTTCGGCTTTTTTGGCGAACCGGCAAGCTATGATATCAACCAGCGGCTTTTGGAGTACGACTCGCGCGATAGCCATCTGCGCGCAGCCTTCATCGGCCTGCTGAACACGCTGGTCGTGGCGGTTCTGGGCTGTATCACGGCCACGATTATTGGCGTTTTTGTCGGGGTCCTTCGCCTGTCCAACAACTGGTTGGTTGCGCGGATCATGACCGTTTACGTCGAAATGTTCCGGAACGTGCCCGTCCTGCTGTGGATCGTTCTGGCCATGGCCATCCTGATTGAAAGCTTGCCCGCACCGCGCGCCTTCCGGGGTGACAACCCGACGGCGACGATGGATTTCTTCAACTCGGTCGCGGTGACCAATCGCGGGGTATACGTCCCCGAGTTCCTGTTTTCGCGCAGTCTGGGCGACATTCACTTTTTCGGGACGTCCAGCTTGCGGTTTGATGTTTCTTTGGACCTGATCGCCGTGCTGGTGGTGCTGGGCGGCAGCATTTTCGCCATGCGCAAGGTCTCTGCCTGGGCGACGGCTGCGCAGGAATCGACCGGCGATCGGCCGACCATCTGGCACATCAATCTGGCCATTCTCTTTGTGCCGATGATCGTCCTGCTGGGCGCCCTGGGGTTCCATCTTGGCTACCCCGAGCTGAAGGGATTCAACTTCACCGGCGGCACGCATATGCGCAACTCGCTGATCGCGCTTTGGCTGGCCTTGTCGCTGTACACGGCGGCGTTCATCGCCGAGATCGTGCGCGCGGGCATCATGGCCATTTCGAAAGGCCAGACCGAGGCCGCATCCGCCCTGGGCCTGCGTCCGGGCCGCACCATGCGGTTGGTGATCTTGCCACAGGCGTTGCGGGTTATCATCCCGCCGATGATCTCGAACTATCTGAACCTGACCAAGAACTCTTCGCTGGCGATTGCGGTCGGATATATGGACATCACGGGGACCCTTGGCGGCATCACCATGAACCAGACCGGCCGCGAGCTGGAATGTGTTCTGCTGCTGATGCTGGTCTACCTGGCCATCTCGCTGAGCATTTCAGCGGTGATGAACTGGTACAACAACCGTGTTAAACTGGTGGAGCGGTAATATGAGTGATGTTTCATTTGTCCGCAAGGAAATGTTGCCGGAAAAGGCACCACCCGCGTCAGAAGTGGGCGTTTTGGGCTGGATCAGGCACAATCTGTTCTCAAGCTGGTTGAACTCGATCCTGACCCTGATCTCACTGTTCTTCATCTACTATGTGCTGTCGAACATCCTGTCCTGGACGTTCGAATCCGTTTGGAACGCCAATTCCCTGTCAGAATGTCGCGAGATCATGATGGCGACATGGGGCGACACCCACGGCCATGCCTGCTGGGGTGTGATCAAGGACCGGTGGCTGCAATTGCTGTACGGTTTCTATCCGCCTTATCCGGCGCATCCGGATGCCACATGGTCGAACCCGCCTGAAACCGGCAGCTGGCCCGCCTATTTTAGGCCGAACCTGACCTTTGTCCTGTTGCTTGTGGCAATTGCGCCGGTCTTGTTCCCCAAGGCACCGCGGAAGTTGCTGTATGTTACGGCGGCCTATCCCTTTCTGCTGCCTTGGTTGATGTGGGGCGGATCCATTTGGGGCCCGCTGATGGTCGCCGCTGGGTTTGTCATCGGGTACATCGCGTACAAGCTAGTGATTTCCGCAGTGGGTTCATTGACGGCGCTGATTCTGGCGATTGTTTTGCCGCTTCTCTGGTGGTTGTTTGCCGCCGGCCCGGTGGCTGGCGCGATCAATTCAGCAATCCCGCTTGGTATCGAACCGGTTCAAAGCCGCGATTTTGGGGGCTTTATGCTGGCGATCCTGCTGGGTGTTGTTGCCATTGGTGTCTCGCTGCCGATCGGTATCGTACTGGCGCTGGGCCGTCAGTCCGACCTGCTGATCGTCAAATACCTGTGCGTGGGCTTTATCGAGTTCATCCGGGGCGTGCCGCTGATCACTTTGCTGTTCGTGGCCTCGCTGCTGCTGAACCTGTTTCTGCCGCCGGGGACCAATTTTGACATCATCCTGCGGGTGATGATCATGATGACCCTGTTCTCGGCCGCCTATATGGCCGAGGTGATCCGGGGCGGTCTGGCAGCCCTGCCAAGGGGCCAGTACGAAGGGGCCGACAGTCTGGGCCTGAATTACTGGCAGGCGCAGCGGCTGATCATCATGCCGCAGGCGCTGAAAATCTCGATCCCGGGCATCGTCAGCACGTTCATCGGCATCTTCAAGGATACCACGCTGGTCTCGATCATCGGTCTGTTCGACGTGATCGGCCTGACCAATGGCATCCGCGCCGATACCGCCTGGAACGGCGTCTACTGGGAACTGTTTGCCTTTATCGGCGTTCTGTTCTTCGTCGTCTGCTTCTCCATGTCCCGTTATTCCATGTACCTGGAGCGCAAGCTTCAGACTGGCCACCGTTAAGGAGTTCAACACATGTCTGAACTTGCAATTGACCGCGAAATCGACCGCTCCAAGATGCAGGTGAGCGACGAGGTCGCCATCGAAATCACCAACATGAACAAGTGGTATGGGTCCTTTCACGTTCTGCGTGATATCAACCTGACCGTCAATCAGGGCGAGCGGATCGTGATTGCCGGGCCGTCGGGATCGGGTAAATCCACATTGATCCGCTGCCTGAATGCGCTTGAGGAACATCAGCAAGGCTCGATCATCGTGGATGGAACCGAGCTGTCCAACGACCTCAAGAACATCGACAAGATCCGGTCCGAGGTTGGCATGGTGTTCCAGCACTTCAACCTGTTTCCGCATCTGACCATTCTGGAGAACTGCACGCTGGCCCCGATCTGGGTGCGTAAAACGCCCAAGAAAGAGGCCGAAGAGCGCGCGATGCATTTCCTGGAAAAGGTCAAAATCCCAGATCAGGCGCTGAAATATCCCGGTCAGCTTTCGGGCGGTCAGCAGCAGCGCGTGGCGATTGCCCGCTCGCTGTGCATGATGCCGCGGATCATGTTGTTCGATGAACCGACATCGGCGCTGGACCCCGAGATGATCAAAGAGGTGCTCGACACCATGATCGAGCTGGCCGAGGAAGGCATGACCATGCTGTGTGTGACGCACGAGATGGGCTTTGCCCGTCAGGTCGCCAACCGCGTGATCTTTATGGATGCCGGTCAGGTCGTTGAACAAAACGAACCTGAAGAGTTCTTTAACAACCCACAAAGCGAACGCACCAAGTTGTTCCTCAGCCAGATTCTGGGGCACTGAACTCAAACCAGAGTTGGAAAAAGGCGGGGCCGGTCCCCGCCTTTTTTATTCCGGTAATTCGCGCGGGATGACAAAGCCCTGCACGTCACCGCTGTGCCAGGTGATCTCTGGCCAATCCTCGATTTCAACGCGGATCACGGTCGTTGCGCAGGTCGGATAATCGCTGAACCGGGCGTGGTCTGGTGGTTGCCGCACGATACGGTTGGCAAAGGCTGCGATGCCGGGGTTATGCCCCAGCATCAGGACGGTTTGCCCTGTTGCTCCGGTCAGTTCGGTCAACATCCTGGCAGGATCAGCAAGGTAAAGCCCGCGGTCAAAGCGGACCTTGGCAGCCTGCAACCCCATCCTGTCCCAGGTCTCGCGGGTTCGGGTCGCGTCCGAGCTTAGAACTTCGTCCGGCAACCAGCCGTTTTCCCGCAGCCAGGCCGCAATTGCCGGGGCAGAGCTGCGCCCCCGTTTGTTCAGGGGCCGTGCGTGGTCGCCAAGCGCAAGGCTGTTCCAACTGGATTTCGCGTGGCGGGTCAGGATCAGGGTTCTCGTCATGACGGATGGAACGCTTTCATGTGGTGGGCCGATTGTTCGGGTGTGCGCCCCGCACCGCTGCTGAGCGGGCAGGACACGCGCGCCAGGCAGCCTCGGGTCATGCAATCCTGACCCGCGCGCGTTGCCAGGTGGTCGTGACAGGAACCGACGTCATAAAAGCCCTGGCTGTTCAGCGCGCCGACGGGGCAGGTCCGGGCACACGGCGCCGCGCAAGTTGTACAAGGCGATTGCCCTGTACCCTTTGGAATATCGAATTCCTGCGGAAAGTGCAGCGCGCCACGGAATGAGATCATCATGCCCACCGTATCGTGCACCAACGCGCCGACCGGGCTGCTGAATGTGCGGTCGGACTTAAGTGCCCAATCAATGAAGGGCACATAGGGCGGGCCGCCAAAGGGGAAATACGCCTTTGCGCCCAGATAAAGGGCCATGTGCCCGATCACGCGGGATGACCATCGGTCCACCGGATCGTCACCGCCCCATTCGGGCGAGGACTTCAGAACCGGCCAGAAATCCCGGCCTGCGCCCAACAGGACAAGGGTGCCCGCAGTCAGAAGTTTGACATTCGTGCTGCGCGGATGCAGGGCACCCATGATCATCAGCCCGGCATTCCGGGCCTCGGTTTCGACGCGGTCATAAACTGGCGCGGATGTTTCAGCAGAGGTCCGCGAAGGTTGTGCCATGTTGCCTCTGCGCGTCATCGGCTCAGTCCGGTCTGATCAGGGACCCGGCACCATGTTCGGTAAACAGTTCCAACAGAACCGCATTCGGCGCACGGCCATCCAGAATGACCGCGGCGCGAACACCGCTGTGCAGAGCATCCAGCGCGGTTTCGGTTTTGGGGATCATGCCGCCTGCGATGGTACCCTCGCGGGTCATCTCGCGGATCTGGCCAGCCTTCAGTTCGGTTACCACGTCGCCGGCGGCATTCTTGACACCCGACACGTCGGTCAGCAGCAACAGGCGATCCGCCTTGAGTGCCGAGGCAATCGCCCCGGCAGCCGTGTCACCGTTCACGTTGAAGGTTTCGCCATCCCGACCGGCCCCCAGCGGCGCAATCACCGGAATGACATCATGGGCAAAAAGGTCGTGCAAAATCTTGGGGTTCATCTCGGCGGGCGTTCCGACAAACCCCAAAGAGGAATCGGTCTGGTCGCAGACCATCAGGTTGGCGTCTTTGCCGGACAAACCCACCGCGGTACCGCCCTGTCCGTTGATGGCCTGGACAATGCGTTTGTTCACCAAACCGGACAGAACCATTTCGACCACCTCGACCGTGGCCTGGTCCGTGACGCGCTTGCCATTGACGAAATCGGACTTGATTTCCAGCTTGTCCAGCATCGCGTTGATCATTGGTCCGCCGCCATGGACGATCACGGGGTTCACCCCAACCTGGCGCATTAGGACCACGTCGCGGGCAAAGCTCTCCATCGCTTCGTCGCTGCCCATCGCGTGACCGCCCAGTTTGATGACGACGATTGCGCCATCATAACGCTGCAGGTAAGGCAGGGCGCTGTTCAATGTTGCGGCTGTAGCAATCCAATCCCTGTTCATGTCTCGTTTCTTCATGTCTGACGTCCCTCTGGCGTACCGTGTTAGGACCTTTGGCCATCGCTGCCAAGACCGGATCACCAATGGGCCGCACCGATTGCGCGGTGCGGCCCGGATTGGTCAGTTCATCAACCGCTTCATGGCGGGCACGTTGCTGAGCAGAACGAGGTCAAGCGCCAGAACGGCCAAAAGGGTCAGGCCGACCAGCGGAAAGGCCATCGCAGTGAACAGCCCGATCAATGTTGCACCCTTCCACAAGGGCATTTCCGCAGGCATGGGCGGAGCGGCCAGCCTGCTGGCCCCCGCCGGGCGCCGTTTCACCCACATGATCACGCCAGAGATGCACACAAAGATGACCGACAGGCAGAACACAAGGTTCAGGGCAAAGTTCCAAACGCCCATCAGCCCCATATGCAGCGGCACGCCAAGCGCCATCGCCTTGCCCATTGCCGAATAGTCCTGGTAACGGACATCCGCCAATATCCGGCCCGAAAACTGGTCGACGTGAACGGTACGGTCGTTGACTGGGTCAGTTGAATCCCCGCTCATGCTGTCGCGGTTCAATGTCCATACCCCGGTTTTGCCACTGGGATAGGCCACCCGAAACCGCCCGGACATATCCAGCGCCGTACCAAGGGCTACGATCGCGTCGATATCGACGGCTGTGCCCGTGGGGACGCCCTGATGCCCGGCCAGAGACCCGGACGCGGGCATCGGGGTCTGTTCCAGCGCCCAGGGCACGTCGTTCTGATGGCCGTGGTTCATGCTGGCATGGGTTTCGTCGGACAGGGGTACGTTGTCCCATTTTTCCGCCGGAAAGCTGCTCCAGGCCTGAACGAACATGCCGCCCCAGACGCCGGTCCAGGACAGGCCGGAAATCAGGAAGACAATCATCAGCAGCGACATCCAGAAACCGGTTACTGCGTGCAGCGACTTCCACAAGGCCCGTCCCCGGGCCCGCAGATCAGGGATCAGCGCTGCAACGGTATTTCCGCGCGGCCACCACATGTAAAGGCCGGTGAACACCAGCAACAACCCAAGCCCGGCGGCAATTTCCAGAAGCCGGTCGCCGGTGGTTCCTATCAACAGGGTCGAGTGGATATTGTCGGCCAGATCGTACCAGCCATCGCGGCGGCTCCAGCTTGTCAGGACGTTGCCGGCATAGGGATCAACCGCAACCATGCGTTGCCCCGCCTCGGTTTTGATGCGGAACACGGTGGCCAGGTCATCGGCCTTTGGGCCAATCCATTCGACAACGGTGCCGGGAACCTGGGTCAGTGCGATCTCGGCCTGCTGCGACACCGGCAGGGCCGTGCCCTCGACCGTCACGGCGATCTTCTCGCCATCCCGACCGTCGACCTGAGTGATTAGCATCATCATCATGCCGGTAACAGCCAGGATGATCAGAAAAGGGATCACGAAAATCCCGGCGTAAAAGTGCCACCGCCATGCGGCAAAATAGAATTTCTGCGCAGCCATGCCGCGCGCAGGGGCGGACCCTGCGGGTTGGTCTATCGTATTCATTGTAAACTCCGGATTCAGTATTGGCCCGCGCGATTGATGCGCAGGCGTGTTTCGTGCGGACGTGAATCAGGAGGTAAAAGGGGGCGCCCTTGCGTCATACCGGGCGTGAAACCCGGCGCTACGATGAGTAAAATCACGCTGAGACCAGCGCGGTCGCATTGGGGCGGTCGTGGGCAGGGCGTGGCCGACCACGGCAAGCAGCACATACGGTCCAAGCCCGGCGAAGGGGCAGGCTGGCCGCTCATCCGCGTCGTTGTGCACCGGCTCGCCGGAACGTGGATCAATCCACTGTTCGACGGTCCCGTCGCCGGTACACAGCACCAAAAGGATTTTTCCGCCGCTACTGCTTGCAGGCATCCACCCTTGCGGGATGGTTCCGGACATCAACACGGCCAGAACTGCCAGAAGGCCCAGTATTTTGGTGCCCCAGGTCATTCAAGCCCTGCGATGATGGACCGCAGGGTTGGAATGCCGTCGCCCTTTTCAGACGATGTCAGAACGATCTCGGGAAAGGCGGCAGGGTGTTTGGACAGCGCGGCGCGCACCTGTTCCAGCACCTTTTCGCGGTCTTTTGCCTTGACCTTGTCCGCCTTGGTCAGAACGCATTGGAAGGTGACCGCGCTTGTATCCAAAAGCTTCATGATCTCGGCATCGACGGATTTTACCCCGTGCCGCGCATCGATCAACACAAAGGCCCGGCGCAATGTCTGACGGCCGCTCAGGTACCGTTTCAGAAGCTTTTGCCATTTTTCAACAACCGCCAGCGGGGCGTTGGCATAGCCATAGCCGGGCAGGTCGACCAGATACAGGTCGGGGCCTTGCGTGAAATAGTTGATCTCCTGCGTCCGACCCGGCGTGTTCGACGCACGGGCTAAGCCCTTGGTCCCCGTCAATGCGTTGATCAGGCTGGATTTGCCGACGTTTGATCGCCCGGCAAAGCAGACTTCGATCCGGTCAGGCGCAGGCAGGCCATCCATCGCCACGACGCCTTTGACAAATTCCGATGGTCCGGCGAACAGTTTGCGCCCGGCCTCGGACGAGACTGCGTCAGGCTCTGCGGCCAGGGGGAAGGGAAGGCTGGTCATACCAACTGAACCTCGTCTCCGACGTTGATGGTCCCACCCCGAAGCACCTCGGCATAAACACCGAAATCCTGGTGGTTCCAATGGGCCAGGGCACCCAGCGTATCTGCGTCGCGTTCTCCGGTTTCGGGGTTCGCGGTTGTGGCAAGACAGCGGGTGATGCGTTCCTTGACGCGCAGCACCGTTTGGCCAATCCGCAGGTCACGCCCGACCCAATCGAATTCTTCCCACAGGGGAAACCCGTCGACCCAGAGGTTTCCGCGCCAGCGGCAGGTGGACAGATCGCGCCCCAGCTTTTGCTCGACCGCGCGGTGCGAGGCGCGGTTGCACAGGCTGATGGACGGGAACGGGCTGTCGGTCATGCCGCGTCCGGGTACCCGAATGATGCGGGCCGAAGCGGCGCGGTCCGCTGGCATCAGCGGGCTGACCCATTTCAGAAACTCGTCCTGCTGCGTATCGGGGTCAAAGCTGAGATCAGGGCGCTGCGGATGGCGCAGGGTGACCTGTCCACCCTCCATCCGGGCGGAAATTGCCATAAGTTGCGGAGCCTTGGCGCCGCGGCTGAAATTCGCGCAGGGAACCCAGCGCGTGCCGTCTGCCTTTGACGCCTCATGCGCGACGGCCCAAACACGATCCCCGGGCATGGTCTGCCCGGGGGTCAAGGTCACATCATCAAGCCGCTCGCGCCCATGGCTCTTGATCGGGTGCCTCCAGATGTCGGTGATCGACCCGATCATTTGTCATCCGTTTTCGGGGTTTTCTTGAACCCGGATTTGATATTGCCAAACACATCTGGCGTGTACCCCTGACTGCGCATGATCAGGTATTGCTGTGTGAACGTAATGGTGTTGTTCGCAATCCAGTACACGACCAGCCCGCTGGCAAAGCTGCCCAGCATGAACATGAACACCCAAGGCATCCAGGCAAAGATCATTGCCTGTGTCGCATCGGTGGGTGCCGGGTTCAGTTTCTGCTGAAGCCACATGGAAACACCCAGCAGCAGCGGCAGGATGCCGATGAAGATGGTGGCCATCAGCGATCCGGGTTCGGGGCCTGCCCAGGGAAGCCACCCGAAAAAGTTCATGATCGAGGTCGGATCAGGCGCGCTGAGGTCACGGAACGGTCCGAACCATGGCGCCTGGCGCAGCTCGATGGTGACAAAGATAACCTTGTACAGCGAGAAGAAGATCGGGATCTGCATCAGGATCGGCAAACAGCCCGCGGCGGGGTTCACCTTTTCCTTCTTGTACAGCTCCATCATGCCCTGCTGCATCTTTTGCCGGTCGTCGCCAGCGGCCTCTTTCAGGGCCTCCATCTGCGGCTGCAATTCCTTCATCTTCGCCATCGAGACATAAGACTTGAAAGCCAGCGGGAACAGGATCGCCTTGATGATCAGGGTCAAACCGATAATCGACCAGCCCATGTTGCCGATCAGTGCGTTGATGTTGTGCAGCAGCCAGAAGATCGGTTTGGTCAGGAAAAAGAACCAGCCCCAGTCGATGCTGTCGATGAATTTCTGCACGCCTTCGGCCTGGTATTCACGAATGGTTTCCCATTCCTTGGCGCCGGCAAACAGGCGCGTCGTGACTTCGGCGTTTTCGCCCGGCGCGACCGTCAGGG
The DNA here is from genome assembly GCA_030427405.1 of Alphaproteobacteria bacterium. Classification (GTDB taxonomy): domain Bacteria; phylum Pseudomonadota; class Alphaproteobacteria; order Rhodobacterales; family Rhodobacteraceae; genus Ruegeria. The sequence goes on from JAUHXK010000011.1 coordinate 39,187, forward strand.
TCGGCAGGACTGTTTCGGTCTGGTAAATCTTGCGCCGCGCGTCGTATTTGGCGGCTGCCTTGAAGGCCGATCCGGGTTCCGGGATCAGCGTCGTCATCCAGTAATGGTCGGTGAATCCGATCCAGCCATCCTGCTTGACCTGGTAGACTTCGGCCTGCGCGCGTTCTTCGGGGTCGATATCCAGATCACGTACGTCGCCATAATCGACCTCGGACAGGGTGCCGTCGGCCATTCCGATGACGCCCTCATGCAGAATAAAAAAGTTCTTCAGTCCGGGCAGGTCGCCGTCTTCACCGATGCCGTGGCGGGCGAGGATGCCATAAGGTGCCATGCCCACTTCGGACTGGGTGGCGTTTTCAACCGATTGGGTCACCGTGAACATGTAATCCCGGTCCACCGCAATCGTGCGGCGGAATGTCAGCCCGCTGCCATTGTCCCATGCCAGCGTGACCGGGGTATCCACGCCCAGCGTTTCACCCTGTTCCACGCGCCACATGGTGTTGGGGCCAGGGACATCTTCGGCAGCGACGCCGGCGCCGGGGGCCCAGCCGTATAGAGCGTAATAGGCCGAATCTGATCCGACCGGCGCCAGAAGCTCGACAATCGGCGCGCCTTCTTCGATCGAGACTTTGTAGTCTTTCAAAAACAGCTCATCAATCCGTCCGCCGGACAGGGACAGGCTGCCGGACAGGCGGGGCGTGTCAATCTCGACCCGTGGGGCCTGTGCATCGGGCAAGGCCTCTTCGGCTTCGGTTGTTGTCTCGGCAACGCTCCCGGCCGCGCTGGGGGTCTGGACGCCATCATTCTCGGCTTCGGTGATTGCGGCCTGTTCCAGTGTTTCGGTCTGCTCGGGCGGCGGGAAAAGCACAAACCAAACAAGGATCACCAGAAAGCTGAGCGCGGTTGCGAGAATGAGATTCTTGTTTTGATCGTCCATCTGGGACAGCCACCTTGAGCAGTGAAAGACACCGGTGGGTTCAACAGAGTGCAGGCCCAAAGGTCAAGCGGAATCGCCCCCGAATTCACCGTGAAATGGCTGTGCGTCGGACAATTTTGCCAAATTCAACCTGCTCCGCGTCCGATTTCGGGGGCGTCGTGCAATTTGCTTCTGTGCGTCGCAATCCAATCCAGAGTTTCCTCGAACGGCATTGGCCGGCCAATTCCAAATCCCTGGACATGGGTGCTGCCCAGTTGGGCCATCAAGGCATGCTCGCCCGGGGTTTCGACACCTTCGGCCAGGGATTCGACATTCAGACGTTCCGCCATGGTCAAAATGGCGCTGACAAGCTGTTGCTGGCTGGCGTCGCGGTCCGATCTGGTGACAAAGGTCCGGTCGATCTTGATCCGCGAGACGTCGAACCGTTTGATCGCTGCGATCGAGGCATGGCCGGTGCCGAAATCATCCAGGTCGATGCAACAGCCCAGCCGCGACAGGGCGGTGACGTTCCGGGTGATGATATCATCGGGCCGCCTGGAAAAAACGGTTTCCAAAATCTCGACCGCAAGCCGGTCGGGGTTCAGGTCGAAACTGTCAAGTTCCCACTTCAGCCGGTCGATCAGCCCGGGATCGCGCAATTCGTCTGACGAGAAGTTCACGCCCACCCGCGGGATGTTTGCCCCGGCGTGATCCCAGGCCTGCAAGGCCTTGAAAGCGTGATGCCGTATCGCCTGACCCAACTGCCCCAGCAGGTTCGCCTGTTCGGCAAATGATAAAAAGACCTGCGGCCCAAGAATGCCCTTGTCGGGGTGGTCCCATCTGGCCAGGGCCTCAAAGCCCGTAATCTGACCGGTATCGGTTGAAAGCTGAGGTTGAAACCAGGGGCGGATCTGCCCGCGGTGAAGGGCGTCCTGAAACTCTTGCCGCAGATTGGCGCGCACCAGGGACCTACGCCGGATTTCACCCGAATAGGCCCTGATGGTCGATTGCCCGGCATTTTGCGCGTCCAGCAATGCGTCGGTTGCCGCGTCCAGCCAGTCCGTGGCGCTTGCGTTTGCCAGCGCCGTATTCTGGCAAAAACCGATCGAGCAGGACGCGTAGATCCCGACCCCGTTCAGCAAGATAGGTTCTTCAATTGTTGCCTGAATGCGCCCGGCCATCTGGATACAGGTCTCCAGGTCCAACTGCAAAGAGGGGGCGAGCCCAATGTGGAACCTGCCTGTGCCGACCTGGGTGACAATATCCTCTCTGCGGATCACGCAGAGGATGCGATTGCGGAACTGGTCTGCCAGAATATCGGCCGCCAACTGCCCATGCTGGTCCAGAACCTCGGCCATGTCATCCAGCGCCACGATAAAACAGGCGGTGTTTTTGCCGCTGCTATCGGCGGTCGCATACAGTCGATCCAATTCAGCGAGGAATACGTCATTGGCAACCACACCCTTTGGATGCGTGGTTGTTGCCTGATCCCCGTCGGCCCAATTCCCCGGACGCCTGGCCAGAGCGGATGCAAGCGGTACACCAAATGCCGCGACCATCAGGGCCTTTTCGCCGCCCAGCCAGAAAGCAGCCAGGCAGATGGCAGGCACAAAGGCAAGGACCTGGGGCCCCGAGAACATGGCACGGACGGCGCCTTGGATACGTGCAATCGGAAATTTGTCTGGCATCGGCTACGGTTTTCTGTTTCGGGCGCGGTGTGCGCACCTAAACCGTAGGGGGGCAGTCTGAGTCAGTCGTTAACGCAGGCGCGGAATCCCATCGGAATCTTCGCTTTTTTCGGGGTCGTTCAGAACAAGACTACTAAAATCAAACAGGTTCTTGTCCAACAGATGCGAGGGGCGCGCATTTGTCAGCGCCCGGAACATCACCTGTCGCCGACCGGGTGAATTGCGTTCCCACTGATCCAGAATCTGCTTGACCTGTTGGCGCTGCAACCCGTCCTGGCTGCCGCACAGATCGCAGGGAATGATCGGATAGCGCATGGCCTTCGCGAATTTCTCGCAATCAGCCTCGGCGACATGGGCCAGCGGGCGGAACACGAACAGGTCGCCTTCTTCGTTAACCAGTTTCGGTGGCATTGTCGCCAGCCGACCACCATGGAACAGGTTCATGAAAAACGTTTCCAGGATATCATCCCGGTGATGGCCCAGAACCACGGCCGAGCATCCTTCCTCGCGCGCGATCCGGTACAGGTTCCCGCGCCGCAGCCGCGAACACAGCGCGCAATAGGTGCGCCCTTGGGGAACCTTGTCCATCACGACCGAATAGGTGTCCTGATATTCGATCCGATGCGGAACTTCCATGCGTTCCAGGAATTCGGGCAGTACGGTGGCCGGAAATCCGGGTTGACCCTGGTCCAGGTTGCAGGCCAGCAGATCGACGGGCAACAGGCCGCGCCATTTCAGCTCATACAGAACGGCCAGCAGCGTGTAGCTGTCCTTGCCACCCGACAGGCAGACCAACCAGCGTGCAGGTTTGCCCGCCTTGTCGTGGTCTGATGGCTGCACCATGCCGTAATGTTCGATCGCTTCGCGAGTCTGGCGCACAATGCGTTTGCGCAGCTTCTTGAATTCGGTGGTCGAGGGCGCACCGGAAAAAAGCGGATGGATATCGTCGGAGTCATCGAACATGGGCTGGCCCTAGCGTGTTTGGTTCGGTCGGGCAAGGGGGCGGATCAGCCAAGGCGGGGTCAGCAAGGCGCCCGCCAGCGACCCGCGCCGCAGTGTGCAAACACGCGAGCAAATGTTCAATGGCCGGTGTCACCGCGTGCGGGATGTTGATGCAAAACGTCAGGCTTGGGCAGATCACGTCGAGTGGTCATTGCCGTCCTGCCGGTCCGGCACCGGGTCATAGCCATCGCCACCCCACGGGTGGCAGCGGCCAATCCGCCGCGCGGCGAGCCAGCTTCCCTTGACCGGTCCGTGCTTTTCCAACGCTTCCAGCGCATAGGCGGAACATGTCGGCTGATACCGGCAATTGAACCCGACCCAGGGGCTGAACAGCAACCGATAAGCGCGCACGGGCAGGGCGATGATATGTGAAAGCAAGGTCATTTTCGCGCATTGTGTATTTTGCGCAGCGCATAGGACAGATCGTCCAGCAGCGCCTCATAGGGGCGCGCGGCCGTGACTTCGGCCCGGCCGATCAGCACATAGTCCCACCCGTCCTGACCCTTGACCGACAGCACGGCCCGTGCGGCTTCGCGCAGGCGGCGTTTGGCGCGGTTGCGAGCCACGGCATTACCGACCTTTTTGGAACAGGTGAACCCGACGCGAATACCGGATGCCTCGTCCGGCGCGCGCTTTCTGCCCTGGACCATCATCGAGGCCGTGCCTTGCCTGCGTGCGCGCGCAGCCTTTAGGAAATCAGCGCGCTTTCGCAGCACGTTGAAGGATACGGGCAGGGTTTCGGGCGCGCAAACGGACGCCGCCGGGGGCGATTCCCCGGGCTGGTTCTTACCATCCACGAGGGGCCTCCGGCGGCGTCATGTTCATAACCTGAAAGGTCGAGCGGTTTACGCGCTCAACGACTTGCGGCCGCGGGCGCGGCGTGCGTTCAGGATTTTGCGGCCGGCCTTGGTGGCCATGCGCGCGCGGAAACCGTGGCGGCGTTTGCGAACCAGGTTCGAAGGCTGATAGGTGCGTTTCATCGCTCCGTCTCCAATCTATAGCGGTCGGGTGCGGCGCAGATTCGCCTGGCCCTATTGTTCGAAGCCCGTCCTCTACTGGGTCGGGGGGGGTAAGTCAAACCCCAAGGTGGGGGTTTCGCCGCCATTTGCAACAATTCTGTAACCCAACGTGGCAAAAGGTTTCAAATTGCCCGGATTGGCAGGCAAAATCTTCACGTTACGGGCCGCGCATATCAACGCAGCGTGAGGGTACTGTTGCGACAGGGTCCGGTGTCGCATGTTAGGTGCGCAATGAAGCGAACGAAATCGGACATGCTGATGAGCGATACGACCCAGGAACCGCGCAACCGGATTGCGCGGCATATTCCGTTGCTGGTGATACTTACGATCGCAGTTGCGGGTTTTTTCACCCTTGGCGATCTCCTTTCGTTCGAGACGTTGCGCGACAATCGCGAGGCCCTGTTGGCCTGGCGAGACGCCAATTACTGGGCGTTGGCCGGAGTATTTGTAAGCCTGTATATCGTGATCGTGGCCTTTTCGCTGCCCGGCGCGGCAGTGGCCTCGATGACCGGGGGGTTTTTGTTCGGACTGCTGGCCGGAACCCTGTTCAACGTATTCGCCGCAACCGTCGGGGCATCGGCCATCTTTCTGGCGGCGCGGTGGGGGCTGGGCGAAACGCTGACAGCGCGGCTGGAAGCGTCAGACGGAACCCTGAAGAAGCTCAAGGACGGGTTGCGGGACAATGAAATCCCGGTCCTGTTCCTGCTGCGCCTGGTGCCGGTTGTGCCCTTTTTTGTGGCCAACCTGTTGCCCGCACTGGTGGGGGTGAGGTTCCGCAACTTTCTTTTTACAACCGCGCTGGGCATCATTCCCGGTGGTATTGTCTATACCTGGATCGGGGTCGGCCTGGGTGGCGTGTTCGACCGTGGTGAAACCCCTGATCTGTCGCTGCTGTGGGAGCCATTCGTGATTGGCCCGATCATCGGGCTGTGCCTCTTGGCGGCCTTGCCAATTCTGATCAAAGCCCTGCGCGGCAAAAAGGACGCCTGATCCATGAAGGAACTGAAAACGGATATCCTGGTCATAGGTGCCGGGTCGGGCGGGCTGTCGGTCGCGGCGGGGGCCGCACAGATGGGCGCGGACGTGGTCCTGTTGGAAGGGCACAGGATGGGGGGCGATTGCTTGAACTTCGGCTGCATTCCGTCAAAGGCCCTGATCGCCAGCGCCAATGCCGCCTATGCGCAGGCGCATGCCTCGGCCTTCGGCGTGGCGGACGTTGTTCCCCGGGTCGATTATGCAGCCGCCAAGGATCATGTGCGGGACGTGATCTCGCAGATCGAACCCATGGACAGCCAGGACCGCTTTGAAGGCTTCGGGGTGAAGGTGATCCGCGAGTTTGGCCGCTTTGTCTCTGCTACGCAGGTGCAGGCCGGCGCCTATCTGATCACCGCGCGCCGGGTCGTTTTGGCAACCGGCTCTTCGCCCCTTGTTCCCTCTTTGCCGGGGTTGGATCAGGTTCCCTATTTTTCCAACGAAACCATATTTGACCTGCGCGACAAGCCCGAACACCTGCTGATCATCGGCGGTGGCCCTATCGGGATGGAGATGGCGCAGGCCCATAGTCGGCTGGGCTGCAAGGTGACAGTGATCGAAGGCCTGCAGGCGCTGGGCAAGGATGACCCCGAGGCGGCCGCTGTCGTGCTGGACAATTTGCGGGACGAGGGGGTCGAGATACACGAGCAGGCCATGGTGGCCCAAATCCGCGGGCATGCGGGCGCGGTTGAGGTGGTGACCGAGAACGGAGAGATTCACACGGGGTCTCATCTGCTGCTGGCCGTCGGGCGCCGGGCCAATACCGAGAGGCTGAACCTTTCCGCGGCCGGGATCGAGGTTACGCGGACGGGCATCAAGGTCGACGCATCGCTGCGCACGTCCAATCGACGCGTCTATGCGATTGGGGACGTGGCCGGGGGTATGCAATTCACACATGTTGCCGGATACCACGCCGGGATCATCATCCGCTCGGCCCTTTTCGGGCTGCGTTCCAAGGTTAAGACTGCCCATATCCCTTGGGCCACGTATACCGATCCGGAATTGGCCCAAGTCGGCCTGACCGAGGCACAGGCGCGCAAGCGGCACGGACAGGCCATGGAAATCGCGCGGTTTGACTATGCCCATAATGACCGGGCGGTAACGGCACGGAAAACCAGGGGTTTCATCAAGGTGATGGTCGTCAAAGGCCGCCCCGTCGGCGTCACGATCGTCGGGCACCAGGCGGGAGAATTGATCAACTTGTGGTCGCTTGCCTTGGCCAATAACCTGAAGATGAGCCAGATCGCGGCGATGGTTTCGCCCTATCCCACGTTCGGAGAGCTTAACAAACGCGTGGCGGGGGCCTATTTCTCGCCCAGGCTGTTTGAGAATCAAACGGTTAAACGGGTGGTCAGGTTTGTCCAGAGATGGCTGCCCTGACCTGAAGAGGAGCGCCACTTGAACTCGCTGTCCGGTCGTTTTCTGATCCTGACGACGGTCTTCGTGATGTTGGCCGAGATCTTGATTTTCGTGCCTTCAATTGCGCGTTTCCGCGAAGATTTCCTGTTGAATCGACTGGAACGCGCGCAGATTGCTTCGCTGGCGCTGCTGGCCGATGACATGCTGGCCGAAGACCTTGAGGCCGAGCTGCTGTCGAATGCCGGTGTTTTCAACGTTGTCCTGCGTCGCGATGAAGTCCGGCAATTGATGCTGTCATCGCCCATTCCCAGCGCCGTTGCGGAAACCTTTGACCTGCGGGACGCGGGGCCTTGGGTTTTGATCCGTGATGCAATGCGGCGTTTTATTACTGCCGAGAACGAGGTGATCCGCGTGATCGGCGAACCGGTCAAAGGCGCCGGGCTGCTGATCGAGGTCACCATGGACAGCGGGCCGCTGCGCATGGCGATGACGGATTACGGTCTGCGCATCCTTGGGCTGTCTTTCGTGATCTCCATCATAACGGCGTTCTTTCTGTTCCTGGCTGTACGTGTCGTTCTGGTGCGCCCGATCAAGGGCGTTGTCGGCTATATGCAACGCTATGCCAGCGCCCCCGAAGATGCCCGCGGGATCATCACGCCCAGCTCTCGGGTGACCGAACTGCGCGAGGCGGAAGAAGCCTTGCAGATGTTGCAGACCGACCTGACGCAGGCCCTGAAACAGCGTGAAAGACTGGCGCAGCTTGGTTCTGCGGTCGCCAAGGTAAGCCACGATCTGCGAAATATCCTGACCTCGGCACAATTGTTCACGGACCGAATCGAAGCCAGCGATGACCCGCTGGTGCGGCGCATGGCCCCCAAGCTGGTCGGGTCCATCACGCGGGCCGTGTCGCTGTGCGAGGGCACGCTGGCCTTTGGGCGCGCCGAGGAGCCCGCGCCGACGCTGAACCTGGTTCGCCTGCGCGATATCGCGGCTGATGTCGTCGGAAGCGAACAGCTTGCCGTCGGAGAAAACGCGATAGAAATCACCAATGACGTTCCGGAAGATATGGTCGTCCGAGCCGATCCCGAGCAAATGTTCCGGGTGGTTCTGAACCTTGTTCGCAACGCGCGCCAAGCCCTGGTTGCCTCGGGGAAGTCGGGACAGATTGCGATTTCGGGGCACGAGACAGACACCGACTGGATCATCGAGGTTCGCGATACCGGCCCGGGCTTGCCCCCCAAGGCAAAAGAGAACCTGTTTACCCCCTTCCAGGGCGGAGTTCGCAAGGGCGGGTCCGGCTTGGGGCTGGCGATTTCGCAGGAACTGGTGCGCGGCCACGGTGGCAATCTGGTTCTCAAGTCAACCGGAACTGACGGAACCGCCTTCGAAATAAGGCTGCCGCGGGGCGACGGGACTTTTTGAAAGTTTTTTTAAGAATCGACTTGCGCGTGCCTGATCCGGGGTCTACATAGCGCCTCACCAACGCGGACCGATAGCTCAGCTGGATAGAGTACTTGACTACGAATCAAGGGGTCGGGGGTTCGAATCCTCCTCGGTCCGCCATTTGGTACTGAAAACGCTGCGAATTTTCTTGGCACCGTTCGTCACGCTTTTCCAACCTTTCAAAACACGACGATACTGCAGCAAACGCGCTTTTTCCTGTTCTGTCAGGCCGGCGCGGGTGGAAATCGGCCTGTCCGGCGCGGAAACAAGCGGCCATGCTGTGCGGCGCCGGGGGCAATCTTTGGCTCGACACAGGGTCGGTTGATTGTCAGGTTTATGCTGTCTGATTTCGGTATCCGAATGGGGGGCAGATGCAGAAAAGCGTTGGGAATGCACAAATTTCAGTGTTCTGCCGGGGTTTTTTGAGCGCGGTCGTCATTTTTCTGGCAATCGGTCTGGCGGCACCCAAGGCTCGTTCGGACGCGGCGACGTCATATGCGCAGATGCCAGAGGCACCCGCTGCGGTAAGCGGCTGGGCGGATGCGCAAGACATCCTGGATCGTCGCTGTGTGGTGTGCCACAGCTGTTATGACGCGCCTTGCCAATTAAAGTTGACGTCGCCCGCCGGTGTGCTGCGTGGGGCAAGCAAACAGGTGGTTTACCATACCCAATGGTTGCACGATGCACCGCCGACCCGGTTGGGCATTGACGCCAAGACCGAGGCGGAATGGCGCGCCTTGGGTTTCTTTTCCGTCCTGCGCGATCGGGCGCAGCCTGCTGCCGCCCCCGGTTTACTTGAAAGCTATCTGAACATGGGGCGCGAGGCTGTCTTGCCAGAGGGTCGGCCTGTCCCACGGGACCTGGCGCTTGAAACAGGCCATGCGTTGGCATGCCCGACACCGGCCGAGTTCGGCGAGGTCAGCAAAAGCAACCCTAGGGCGGGTATGCCCTATGCAACCGCACCGCTATCTGATGGTGAATACGGGGTTTTGATGTCCTGGGCGAAAAATGCCGGTGCCGATGTGCCCGCCGCCCCATCGCTGCCTGACACCGTGGCGGCGCAGGTCGATACCTGGGAGACCTACCTGAACAGAACCACGCCGCAGCACCAGCTGGTCAGCCGGTATCTTTATGAACACCTGTTCCTGGCCCGCCTTCATTTTGACGGCGACGATCCGCGTCGCTTTTTCCGGCTGGTCCGTTCCAGGACCCCGCCGCGTCAGCCGATCGAGATCATCGCCACCCGGCGGCCCTTTGATGACCCCGGCAGCGACCCGTTCTATTATCGTCTGCAACGGGTCGACGAAACGATCGTTCACAAGGAACACCTGGTTTATGCACTGGGCCCCGACCGGATGGCACGGTTCAACACGGTGTTTTTCGGCTCTGACTGGTCGGTTTCCGAACTTCCGCCATATGGAACGTCCGAGGGGGGCAACCCGTTCAGCACCTTTGCGGCGATACCCGCCAGAAGCCGCTATCAGTTCTTGTTGGATGACGCGTTGTTCTTTGTTCGAAGCTTTATCCGGGGGCCGGTCTGTCACGGGGAAACAGCCGTCGATGTGATCGAGGATCGGTTTTGGGTCAGTTTTCTGGACCCGGACGCCGATCTTTCAGTTACGGACCCGGCTTTTCTTACGCAGGGGGCCGCTTATCTGGAACTTCCGGTATCGGTCAGCGAATCCGGGTTGCGCGGGGATCTTCAGACGTTTTCGCACAAGAACCAGGCGCGGTACCTGGCGTTCCGCGATGAGATGTACCGCAACAGTCCCGCACACCGGACCGGTTTGGGCTATGATGCCATCTGGGATGGTGACGGAACCAACGCAAATGCGCTGATCACGGTATTCCGGCATTTCGACAACGCTTCGGCCATGACCGGGTTTCACGGCGGTCTTCCCGAAACCGCATGGGTCATCGACTTTCCGGTGTTCGAGCGTATCTATTATGATCTCGTTGCGGGATATGACGTTTTCGGGCGTGTCGAGCATCAATTGTCGACACGCCTGTACATGGACGAGTTGCGCATGGAGAGTGAGGATATTTTTCTGACCTTCATGCCGCGGGATATTCGTGGGCAGATGCATCAAGGCTGGTACCGGGGCGTTCTGGCCGAGGTGCACACCTATTGGCATCGCCGGAGGGTCGACGACACGTTCCCTGCGGGGATCGCCTTTGAAACGACCAACCCCAAACAGGAATTCCTGCTGGCGCTTTTGCAACGCGGCAAGGGGCTGTGGGCAACCGATGATCCGATCAACCGATGTGCCGCCGCAGCCTGTGCGCAGGACCGCGTCGGGTCTGCGGCGACCGCTTTGCGGGACATCGCCGGCAACAGCGGCGATTGGGTCAGGTTTCTGCCCGATCTCTCGCTTCTGTTGGTCGAGACGGACGGCGGCGCCCCTGAAATTTTCACTCTTGTTCATGACAAGGCGCACAGCAATGTCGCCTTTCTGTTCGACGAAACGGCGCGCCGCGACCCCGAGGCGGATATCCTGACGATTGTTCCGGGCCTGATCGGCAGTTACCCGAACTTTTTCTTTGTGGTCCCGAACGCACGCGTACACGCCTTTGTGCAGGCGGTAACGGATGTCGGGTCGCAGGATGACTTTGTTGCGTTGGTGGCCGAATTCGGTGTGCGACGCACCAGTGCGGATTTCTGGGCGACAAGCGACCGCGTTCGCGAAGCGTTCTTGCAGCAAGACCCGATTCAGGCCGGTGTTCTGGACCTTAACCGGTACAAGGATCCCAAGCCGGGCGACCGGCCTGAATGACGTGACGCGCCAGCGCCGGATGCAGCGATCGGCCTGTCAGGCTTGCCGCGTGCCCGGCGTGCGCCTAGATTTCAAGGATGTGGTCATTTGCGCATATCCGCCCGGCCTACAGCCGGGCCGAACGGGTCAGCGACGGGGCTGTGCATATCCTGGGCATCACATTGGCGCTGTTTGCGGTTCCCGCATTGATCGTGTCTACGGCGGTCTATCACCCTGGGTCCGGTGCCGTGCTGGGCGCGTCGGTCTATGGCGTGACGCTGGTTCTGATGCTGACGTTTTCAGCCCTGTACAACATGGTGGACAGTGACCGCTGGACGGCGCATCTGCGGCGGCTGGACCATTCCGGGATCTATGTAAAGATCGCTGGGACCTATACGCCTTTCCTGCTGGTTTCGGGCACGCAGGCGCCGGGGTTGCTGGTGGGGCTTTGGTCATCGGCAACACTTGGCGTGGCGCTAAAGACAATCGACCCCGACCGGTTCCGGTGGCTGGGGCTGGTGCTTTACCTGATGATGGGGTGGGCAGTGGTTTGGGCGGGTCAGTCCATGCTGGCCGAGCTGTCCCAGCCGGTCCTGATCCTGATGATCGCGGGCGGGGTCGTATACACGGCAGGCGTCGCCTTTTACCTTCTTGAATGGCTGCCTTTTCACAACACCATCTGGCATGTTTTCGTCCTGGCAGGGACAGTTTTGTTCTTTTTCGCAGTCTCGACACACATCATGGCGCTGCCGGCAGGCCCCGCCTGAGCACTGCGTGACAATCCCGGCCCGTGCTTGCCCGCGGGGTTACAGAACCTTGCGGATGCGAGAGATCGCTTCCAGGATGTTCTCGGTCGAATTGGCATAGGAAAAGCGTACGTAACCTTCGCCGAAGGCGCCAAAGGACGTGCCCGCGACGGTGGCGACCCCGGCCTGGTCAAGGAACAGGTTCTGGGCCTCGGCTGAGCTCATCCCGGTGCCAGCAATATTTGGAAACGCATAAAATGCGCCCGCCGCGTCGGTGCAGGTGACGCCAGGCAGGGTGTTCAGTTCGCGCACGATCACCTGGCGGCGTGCATCGAATTCCTGGACCATGTCGCGGACCGCGTCCTGCGGACCTTCGAGCGCTGCAATCCCTGCAAATTGCGCGGCGGCGTTGACGCAGGAATGGTCGTTGATGCACAGCCGGGTCACATGTTCCACCGCATCATCGGGCCACACGGCATAGCCCAGCCGCCAACCTGTCATTGCATAGGTTTTGGACCAGCCATCAAGCATGATCAAACGGTCCCGGATTTCAGGGTATTGCAACAACGAGACATGCTCGCGGCCGCCGTAGAGCATGTTCGAATAGATCTCGTCTGACATCAACGCCACATGCGGGTGATCCTGCAACTCGGCCACCAGCTTGTCGATTTCGGCGCGGGGCGTGACGCCGCCGGTCGGGTTCGCGGGCGAGTTGATTATGATCAGGCGCGTGGCAGGCGTGATTTGCGCCAGCACTTCATCGGCAGAAAAGGCAAAATCGTTTTCTTCTTTCAGCGAAATCGGGACGGGCGTCGCCCCCGAATAGCGGATAACGGATTCATAGATCGGAAAGCCGGGATTGGGGTACATGATCTCGACGCCCGGCTGTCCGAACAGCAGAACGGCAAAGAACATCGTCGGCTTGCCGCCGGGCACAACCACCACGTTGTCTGGGTTGACCTCGACCCCGTGGCGCCGGTGCAAATCCGCGGCCACGGCCTCGCGCAGGGCAGGGGTGCCGTTGGCAGGCGTGTATCCGTGATGCCCATCGCGCAGTGCTCTGATCCCGGCTTCGACGATGTGTTCGGGGGTTTTGAAATCGGGCTGCCCGATGCCCAGGTTGATGATGTCGCGACCTTCCGCAGCCAGCGCCTGAGCGCGGGCCAGAATGGTAAATGCCGACTCGGTTCCCAGGCGTGAAAGGCTGTCGGCAAAAATCAATCCGGACATGATCGTGATTTCCCTGATTTGGCAGTTTGTAACGGCGGGGTTTTTGGTATACCAAAACAGCAATAGTGAATCCGCGCGGAAATGCAAAGTCGTTTGCGCGTGTTTTGTTTCGGCGGCTGGCCTTGACTATGACCAAAGGTCTGGGGCGCGGTCCGGAAATGCCATTTGCCAGCGAGCGGAGTAACCAACATGAGCGCCACCTTGATGATCGGCACCTTCAGCGAAACGGACAGCGCAGCCCTGCAAGACGCGTTTGACCCGGTTGCGGTTTCATCCCCGTCCGATATTGCCGGTCTGGACATCGCCATACGCGACGGCATTAGCGCAGTTGCCTTCAAGGGGCATTCCCCCTTTGGAGCGGCTGAAATGGACATGTTGCCCGGTCTGGGCCTGATCGCGAATTACGGCGTGGGCTACGATGCAATCGACATCGAGGCCGCGACGGCGCGCAATATCCGTGTGACGAACACGCCGGACGTCCTGAACGACGACGTGGCGGATCTTGCCGTGGCGATGCTGCTGGCGACCGGGCGCGAGATGGAGCATGCAAGCGCATGGGCGCGGACCGGCAAGTGGAAAGCGCAAGGCGAATACCCTCTGAACCGCAAGGTTTCGGGCGGCAAGGTCGGTATCGTCGGGCTGGGGCGGATCGGGCGCGAGATCGCGGACCGGCTGGCCGGTTTCAAGATGGACATCCACTATTTCGCGCGGTCCGAGAAAGAAACGCCGGGCTGGAGCTATCATTCTGACCCGGTTTCGTTGGCGAGGGCCGTGGACTATCTTGTCGTGGCGCTTGTCGGCGGAAAAGAGACCGAGAAGTTCATCTCGGGCGCGGTGATCGAGGCGCTTGGCCCGCAGGGGATCGTGGTCAATATCTCGCGCGGGACGACCATTGACGAAGGCGCGCTGCTGGATGCGCTGGAAACCGGCGGTATCGCCGGTGCGGGGCTGGACGTATTCCTGAACGAGCCCGACATAGATCCCCGCTTTTACGCGCTTGATAATGTGGTGATCCAACCTCATCAGGGGTCGGGAACCCATGAAACCCGCGCTGCGATGGCGGCCCTGCAACGCGACAACATTGCCGCGTTCCGGCAGGGTGCCGCGCTGAAAACTCCGGTCAACTAGGGCAGGCGACCTGACCGGCGTGCTGGGGTTTCAGCCCGCCGGTTTGTCATCTTCCAGGTAGTACCGGATGTTGTCTTCAAAGCTGTCATCAGCGGTCAGCCCCAGTTTCAGCGCCTTTTCGGGGCGCAGGTCAAAACGCCAGCCCTTGACGATGCGTTGAATCTCGGGCTGCGCCTCCCAGCGGATAAGCTGCGCCGGGGCGGGTCCGGCAACTGCGGTCATCGCGTCGATCAACTGCCGGATGGTCCACATACGCCCCGGCATCATCATACAGCGGTTCTGACCCAGGTCCTGGGCGGCGATTTCAGCCCCCTTGATCAGGTTTTCCACACATTTGCGCGGCGACAGGTAGTAATGCGGAAAGTCCTCGTCGACAGGGCAAATGGCCTCTTGCCCATTGAGCGGTTCGCGCAGGATCGACGACATGAAGCTTGACGCGGCCCTGTTCGGCTTGCCGGGCCTGACCGAGATGGTCGGCAGGCGGAACCCGCGCCCGTCAACATACCCTTTGCGGGAAAGGTCATTCAGCAACAGTTCGCCAATGGCCTTTTGCGCCCCATACGATGTTTGCGGGTTGAGAAAGCTGTGATCGGTGATCGGGTCGGGGACCTCGCCTCCGTAGACGGCGATTGAAGACGAGAACACGATGACTGGCTTGGTTCCCAGCTGCCTGGCATGCTGAAAAACGTTCAGCGTGCCCATCATGTTGATCGTCATGCCGGCGTCGAAATCCTCTTCGGCGTGGGCTGAAACGATCGCGGCCAGCAAAAAGACCACGTCGGTTTCTTCGGTCAGGCAAGCCGCGACCGAGGCGGGGTCAGTGATGTTGCAGGTGACACAATCCACCGGAACCCCGGCGTCCGGGATCGGGGCGGGGTTGACGATATCGGCCAGGGTGATCCGACTGATCTGCTGCCCGCGCAAGGTGCCGCGCGCCGCCAGTGACCGGCCAAGTTTCTGACCGATGACGCCGCCGCCTCCGATAATCAGTATGTTCATTCCTTCGCTCCCTTGGAAGTGGTGGCTTCGAAAATGCCCCGTGCCAGGGCGCCGTGTTCCTGAATGACCCGCGCGGCCAGCGACATCGCCCCGGCGGCCGCTTCGTCCGGGCGTTTACCCACGGCAAGGCCTGACACGAACCCTGCGCCAAAGCTGTCTCCGGCCGCCGTTGTGTCGACCGGTTGCGCGACCCTTTCCGCGGGGACGGTCCGTGCCCCATCTTGGGCGTCCCAAAGCATCAGGTCCCCGCCCGAGTTCTTGACGGCCACCACCTTTGCGCCGCAGCCCCGGTACCGGTCGACGGTGTCTTCGGGTGTGCTGTCACCGAACAATGTGACCTCTTCATCGAAGGAAGGCAGAACGATATCGGCCGATGCGGCTCCAAGGCGCATACCCGCCTGCATTTGCGCCTGGCTTTCCCAAAGGCGCGGGCGCAGGTTGGTGTCAAAAGCGACGGTTGCGCCCAGCGACCGTGCTTCTTTTAGTAGGTCGCACAAAAGGGTGCGGTGTTCCGGTGGCAGGATCGCCAGTGTTATGCCCGAGAAATAAAGCACACTGTCTTGGGGTTGATCCAGGATCGCGGTCCGCAGCCATTGCGCATCATCGGCCAGCTTCCGGGCTGCGGATGCGTCGCGCCAGTACGAGAAACTGCGTTCGCCGTCTTCTACCGAGATCATGTAAAGGCCAACGGTCCGATCCGGGACCGGTCTCAGGTATCGGGGGTCGATCCCCTCGGCGCTGATAAAGCTGGCCATTTCCTGCGATACTGAATCGGTGCCGATGGCGCTGAGATACCCGACAGTCCAGTCCTGCGGCAGCAGGCGGCGGGCATACCACGCCGTGTTGAACGTGTCGCCGGCAAAGCCTCGGCGGTACAGGTTATCTCCTGCCTGCGCGAGCTCGACCATGCATTCACCGATGGGAAGAAACCGTTTCATTGTGCCACTTTCAGTTCAGGCGAGGGGTTCTGGGGAAGAACCTTGCCGGGGTTGAGTATGTTGTTCGGGTCAAAACTGGCCTTGAGGGTGCGCATATAGCTCAGCGCCGCCCCATGTTCAGCTGCCATGAATTTCTGCTTGCCCAGACCAACGCCATGTTCGCCGGACACGGTTCCGCCTAGACGCAGGGCGGTTTCTGCCAGGGCCGTGGTAAAGGCCTCGGCGCGGCGCATCTCGTCAGGGTCATCGGGGTTGACGCTGACGCCTGCGTGGAAGTTTCCGTCGCCGACATGGCCGACGATTGTCGAGGTCAGGCCAAGCCGCCTGGCCTCGTTTTGGGCCTGAAGGACCGCCTCGGCCAGGCGCGAGATCGGGACGCAGACATCGGTCGGCCAAATATGCCCGCTTTGTCCAAGCGCGGCCGAGGCATAATGCGCCGAATGACGCATGAGCCAAAGCGCATTGCGGTCTTCCTGCCGCTGGGCGGTCTGCCAGCCTTGGGCACCGAACCCGTCGGCGATATCGGCAAATGAGGCCGCCTGTTCCGCCACGCCGTCGGGGGTTCCGTGGAATTCCAGGAACAAGTGCGGGACCGGAGGCAGGTCTGATTTGGAATAGATGTTGAACCCCCGGACCATCGTCTCGTCCAGCAACTCTATCCGGGCCATGGGCAGGCCCGATTGTATGGTCAGGATCACGCAATTCACCGCGTCTTCGACGGTGGGAAACCGGCAGGTGGCAGCCGTGATCGCCTCGGGGGTGCCATGCAGGCGCAAGGTCAGTTCGGTAATGATGCCCAGCGTCCCTTCGGACCCGATCAGCAGATGTGTCAAATCATATCCGGTTGCGGATTTGCGCGCCTGGCTGCCGGTGCGCATGACCGTGCCGTCGGCCATGACCGCCTCAAGCGCCAGAACATTCTCGCGCATTGTGCCATAGCGGACCGCGGTGGTGCCCGAAGCACGGGTGGCGGCCATTCCGCCAATGCTGGCATCGGCGCCGGGATCGACCGGGAAAAACAGCCCCGTGGCGCGCAAATCCTCGTTCAGACGCTTGCGCGTAATGCCCGGCTGCACAACGGCGTTAAGGTCTTCGGAATTGACGGAAAGAACGCGGTTCATGTCGCGCATGTCCAGACTGACACCGCCGCTGACGGCCAGGTGCTGCCCTTCGAGAGAACTGGCGGCGCCATAGGCTGTGACCGGGCACAGCTCTTCGTTGCAGATGCGCAGGATCGCCGACACATCCTCGGTGCAATCCGGGTAGGCAACCGCGTCGGGCGGAGTCACCGGAAAATATGTCTCGTTCTGCCCGTGCAGGTCGCGATCGGCCTGCGACAGCGATAGCTTGGGGCCCAGCAGCTGCGCAAGCCGGGAAATAGCGCGTTCGATACTCATACCCGCCCCCAGCGCAGCACCAACGGGTCAAGTGGCCGCAACAGCTCAAGCAGCATGGCCCGCGTGTCGGGGTGCAGCGGTGGGATCGGATGGCGGCAGAAATCCGACGCGATAACGCCTCCTTCGACCATCGCGGCCTTGGCAGAGCGGAAACCGCATTGGCGGTTTTCGTGGTTGATCGCGGGCAGGACGCGCGCGTACCCGTTGATTGCGGCCTGACGGCGACCGGCCAGAAAATCCCGGACAACCGGTCCGATCAGGTCCGGGATCATCGCCGATGTCATCGTGCCGGTTGCGCCCGCATCCAGGTCCGCCAGCAACGTGATCGCTTCTTCGCCGTCAAATGGGCCCTCGATATCCGCGCCGCCCTGGGCGATAAGCTCGCGCAGCTTTCCAGCGGCCTGGGGGCATTCGATCTTGAACAGCTTGAGCATCTCGATTTCTCGGGCCATGCGTACAAGCAGGGGCACCGGCAAGTCGACGCCGGACAACGGCGCATCCTGCACCATGATCGGAATGCCAACATCGCCCACGGCCCGGAACTGTTCAAAGGTCTGTTCGGCCGTACCTTTCAGCAAGGCACCGTGGTAGGGCGGCATCATCATCACGATGTCAGCGCCAAGGTCACGGGCGAACCTGGCCCGGTCCACGACGATGGGCGTGGCGAAATGGCTGATGGTGACGATCACAGGGACACGGCCCGCAACGTGTTCGATGCACAGGCGCGTCAGCCCGGCGCGTTCCTCGTCCGAGATCAGGAACTGTTCCGAGAAATTGGCCAGGATGCAGATTCCGTCAACGCCCTGATCGATCATGCAATCCAGAACGCGCTGCATTCCCGGGAAATCAACCGTGCCGTCCGGGTTGAACGGGGTTGGGGCGACTGGCCAGATGCCGGAATAGGGTGTTTGGGTCATTTCATGTCCTGGTAGATGGGTTCAACGGGTGCTGCGCGTGCAAACGGGGGAAGGCTGATCGGGGTCCGCGACATTCATGGCGTGCCCCGCGCGGCAGACCACAGGGCAAGTGCGACGACACCAAGCATGGACAGGGCCATCAGGATGTTGATCCTGTGCTGCGTCCGGTCGGGCAGGTTCAGCCTGTGCAGGGACACGCCCGCCCAGAGCCACCCCAGATGTATCGGAATCCAGATCGCGTTCATGATCGCTGCTTTCGTGATCATTTCGAAGGCAAAATTGTTTGGGGCAAAGCTGAACCCGGTGATCAGTGATGTATTGACGGCATAGGCCTTGGGGTTGATGGCCTGCAACAGAATGCCGCCCGTGACGCCCGGCGGTGTTTTGGCTTCCATGAAGGCCACCTTTGCCCCGGCAAAGGCGATACGCATGGCAAGGTAAAGCAGATAGGCGACGGACCCGGCCATCAGCACGTTGCGCAGCCACGGAACTGACAGGATCACTGCTGCAAGCCCCGTGATCACGGCCAGCATCACAAGGTTCGTTCCGATGAACAGACCCAGGACATAACGCAGCGACGGACGAAACCCATACGCAGCGCCGAACCCCGCGGTTGTCATCACGCCGGGGCCGGGGGTGATGATCAGAAAGCAAACGGCAGCGGCGTAGGTGAGCATTGTCCAAACTCCAATTGCACCTTCATGGCGCGGCTGCGGTCCGATGCGACCTCAAAGGCGCGTGCAAAGTGGGCCAGCGGAAAGCTGTGGGTGACAAGCTGGTCGACAACGATCAGCCCTTTTCGCATCAGGGACACCGCAACCGCAAATTCCTCGTGAAAACGGAACGAACCTGCCAGCGAGATTTCCTTTGCCGTGATCTGCATCATCGGCACGGACATGTCGCCGGACAGACCCAGCTGGACGATTCGGGCCTTGGGGCGCAGGGCGGGGATCGCGGCGCGCAGGGCGGCCTCGGCCCCGGAACATTCGAACAGGACGTCCAGGCACCCTTTGTCATCGGTATAGGGCGCCAATGCATCGGGGTTGGACGCGGTATCCAATGTGACATCTGCCCCGGCGATATGGGCGAATTTCAAAACGTTTGGCGCAATGTCGGTGGCCACGATTTCGCCCGCCCCGGCCCGGCGCGCGGCCAGGATCGTCAGGATGCCAATCGGGCCGCATCCCGTGACCAACACGCGGCGTCCCAGCAATTGGCCGGCCTGCCGTACGGCATGCAGGGCAACCGCAAGCGGTTCGGCCATCGCGGCCTGTGCCGGGTCAAGCCACTGCGCCGAAACACATTGGTTGGCACTGACCACCAGCTCCTCGCGAAAGGCCCCCTGGATATGCGGAAACGGCATGGCCGATCCATAAAATCGCATGTCCAAGCAGTGATTGGGCAGGCCGCGCAGACATTCGGCGCAGGCACCGCAGGGCCGAGACGGGGAAATCGCAACCAGCTCGCCAGGGTTGAGCCCGGTGACACCCGGCCCTATGGCGGAAACATGGCCCGCGACCTCGTGGCCCAGTATCATGGGCTCGCGCAAGCGGACTGACCCGAACCCGCCATGCAGGCAATAATGCAGGTCCGATCCGCAGATGCCGCCGCGCGCCAGCGTTACGGACACCTCGCCGGGGCCGGGCGATCGGGGATCGTGCTCGCCAATGCGCAAGTCCCGCGCCGCATGTGCAAATAGCGCCTTCAAGCTGGTTCCTCCCACCGGCGTCCGGGGTTTCCCTTGCATCCACCCCGAAATGGTATACCATTTTTATCAAGTCGCGTTTGGTCGGGAATGTCAACTCCCGCGGACCTTGCAAGTGGGAGGAGAGATGGAGCTCTTTGATCTGAGTGGCCGCCGGGCATTGGTGACCGGTTCGTCGATGGGAATTGGGTTTGCCCTGGCGCGTGGGTTGGCGCGGGCGCGGGCCAGCATTGTATTGAATGCGCGCAACGCCGAGCGGCTGGACGCCGCAGCCGAGCAGCTGCGCGCCGAGGGGGCGCAGGTTGAAACACTGGCCTTTGACGTGACCGACCCCGAAGCGGCGCGTGCGGCAATCGACAATCTGGAAGGCCGGGGCGCGGCCGTTGATATCCTTGTCAACAACGCCGGAATGCAGCACCGTGAGCCACTGGAAGAATACCCCCCCGAGATCTTTGATCGCCTGATGCGGACCAATGTCAATTCGGCGTTTTATGTTGGCCAGGCCGCCGCGAAGCACATGATCGGGCGGGGCAAGGGAAAGATCATCAATATTGCAAGCGTCCAAAGCGCGCTGGCACGGCCCGGCATCGCCCCCTATACCGCGTCGAAGGGCGCGATTGCCAATCTGACCAAGGGCATGGCAACGGATTGGGCTGGCAAGGGGCTGAATTGCAACGCGATCGCGCCGGGGTATTTTGATACACCCCTCAACGCCGCATTGGTCAGTGACCCCGAGTTTTCGGCCTGGCTGGAAAAGCGGACACCCCAAGGACGTTGGGGCCAGATTGATGAACTGGTCGGCGCATGCGTTTTCCTGGCGTCCGATGCCGCCAGTTTTGTCAACGGCCATACATTGTTCGTGGATGGCGGTATCACTGCAAGTCTTTGAAGCGGAGAGAAAATCATGAACAATAAGCCCGTTGTCGGATTTATCGGCGTTGGCCTGATGGGGCATGGCATGGCCAAGAATATCCTCTTGGGCGGTTATGAACTGTGGGTGAAAGGCAATGTTAACCGCGCCCCGATCGATAGCCTGTTGGCGAAGGGCGCAAACGAAGCTGCATCCCCTCGGGAAATGGCAGAAAAATGCGATGTCATTCACATCTGCCTGTCAAACAGCCCCCAGGTCGAAGCCGTGTTCAACGGTGCGGACGGCATCCTTGCCGGTGCCCGCAACGGGTTGATCGTGGTAGACACAACCACCGCCGACCCGACCTCGACCCTTGCTCTGGCCCGGGCTCTTGCAGAACGGGGTGGCGCGATGGTCGACGCGCCGCTTGGGCGCACGCCGAAAGAAGCGGAAGAGGGCGCGCTGGACGCCATGGTCGGTGCTGAGCCAGAGGTTCTGGAAAAGGTGCGCCCGGTGTTGGATTGCTGGGCCGGGACGGTCACGCATATGGGGCCGGTCGGAAACGGCCATAAAATGAAGCTGCTGATGAACTTCATCTCGATGAGCTATGGCGCCCTGTATTCCGAGGCCACCGTTCTGGCCGCCAAGATCGGGATTTCTCCGGCCCAATTGCGCGAGGTAATCGCGCCCAGCCGCATGGGGTGTGGGTTCTTTGACACGTTCATGAACTATGTCGTCGACCGAAACCGCGATGCGCATAAATTTGCAATCGCGAACGCGGCGAAAGACCTCAGATACGTGAACGCCATGGCGACGGATGCCGGTGTCATGAATGTCATGGCCTCGGCTGCGCGGCACTACTATGCCCATGCCGAGGCTATCGGCGCGGGGCAGGATTACGTTCCGATGCTGTCGGATCACGTCGGGCGGCTGAACGGGCTGGACATGGACAAAGAAACCAGTTCCTGACCGTGCAAACAGTCCTGTGATTTCCGAGGCCGATTTAGGGTGACGAAACTTTGCGGGCCTGCAACCCGGGTCGGCACCTGATCTGTCGCTCGACCGAAACGAGTGTCGGGCCGCATGCGGATTGCACTTGCATTTGGTATACCAAATGGGAATGGTGTCGCCATAGCCAAGAAACCGGGCTGAGTCCCGGCTGCCAATTGAGGGGGAGGAAAAAATGTCCGACACGCGCGCGCACAAGAGGTTCCGTTCGCAGGAATGGTTCGACAATCCCAACAATCCGGGAATGACGGCCCTTTATGTCGAGCGTTACCAGAACCAGGAATTCACGCGTGATGAATTGCAGGGGGGTAAGCCGATCATCGGGATCGCGCAGACGGGCAGCGACCTGGCGCCTTGCAACAAGATACATGTTTTCCTGATGGACCGGATCAAGGCGGGAATTCGTGAGGCAGGCGGAATACCGATGGAGTTTCCGGTGCACCCGATCCAGGAGACCGGCAAACGGCCAACAGCCGCGCTGGACCGGAACCTGGCCTATCTCGGACTGGTCGAAGTTCTTCATGGCTATCCGATTGACGGGGTGGTTCTGACGACCGGTTGCGACAAGACCACACCGGCAATGCTGATGGGCGCTGCCACCGTGGATCTGCCCGCGATTGCCCTGAATGGCGGCCCGATGCTTGACGGATGGTGGAAAGGCCAGCGGGCCGGGTCGGGCATGATCGTCTGGGAAAGCCGTCGTCTTTTGGCCGCGGGCGAGATCGACTATGACGAATTCATGAGCCGGGTGTGTTCCTCGGCGCCGTCGCTGGGTCACTGCAACACGATGGGCACCGCAAGCACGATGAATGCCATGGCCGAAGCGCTTGGGATGAGCCTGACGGGCAACTCTGCCATTCCCGCCCCGTTTCGCGAACGCATGGCGATGGCCTATGAGACCGGAAAGCGGATCGTGCAGATGGTGTATGACGATCTCAAACCGTCTGACATCATGACGCGCGAGGCGTTCGAGAACGCAATTGTCGTGAACGCCGCAATCGGCGGGTCCACCAACGCTCCGCCGCATCTGCAGGCTGTTGCGCGTCATATCGGCGTCGAACTGAACGTTCGCGATTGGGAAGAGATCGGTTTTGACGTTCCGCTGATGGTCAACATGCAACCCGCTGGCGAATACCTGGGCGAAAGCTTCTTTCGCGCGGGGGGCGTGCCAGCCGTGATGGGTGAACTCAGAAAGGCGGGCCGTCTGCACGATGGGGCGATGACCGCAACCGGCGACACAATGGGCGCGAACCTGGAGGGCTGGGAAAGCCAGGACCTGAATGTCATAACGACCTACGATACGCCGCTGCGGGCCAATGCCGGGTTCAAAGTGCTGTCCGGCAACCTGTTTGACAGCGCGCTGATGAAAACCAGCGTGATTTCTGACGATTTCAGGGCCCGCTTCCTGTCAGAACCCGGCAACGAAGGTGTTTTCGAGGCCAAGGCCGTCGTGTTCGAAGGCCCCGAAGATTACCATGACCGGATCAACGACGCCGATCTGAATATCGACGAACGCACCATCCTTTTCATTCGCGGCGTGGGCTGTGTCGGGTATCCCGGCTCTGCCGAAGTGGTGAACATGCAGCCGCCAGACGCGATTATCCGTCAGGGTATCAATCATTTGCCGACGGTCGGGGACGGGCGGCAATCGGGCACCTCCGAAAGCCCCTCCATTCTGAATGCGAGCCCCGAATCCGTGGTGGGCGGCGGACTGGCGCATCTGCGAAATGGCGATATGGTTCGGCTGGACCTCAACAATTCGACCATGAACGCAATGGTCGAGGCCGACGAATGGCAGGCCCGCATCGACGCGTGGACCCCGCCCGAGATTGTCAGCCAAACCCCCTGGCAGGAAATCTACCGCCAGCATGTCGGGCAACTGGCCGATGGCGGATGCCTGGAATTGGCGACGGCCTATCAGAAAACGCGTAACGCATTGCCACGTGACAACCACTGATTTTTTGCGCGGTGGGTTTTGCCCGTTTGGCGCGCAGGGAGGAAAGCGATGACCAAGAGCATAATAATCACCGGCGCCGGGCGCGGAGTTGGCAAGGCAACGGCCCTGGCGTTCCTGTCGGCGGGGTGGCGTGTCGGGTTGATCGGGCGCAACGCCGCGGCGCTGGAAGAGGTCGCCAATGGCAGGCCCGAGGCGCTGTCTTTGCCGTGCGACGTCACCGATAGCGCCGCAGTCGAGGCTGTGTTTGATCGCGCCATGGATGCTTGGGGACGGCTGGACGCGCTGTTCAACAATGCAGGCGTCACGCTGAAGGGCGCCCCAATCGACGAACTCGACGTCGCGGCATGGCGCGAACTGATTGACATCAACGTGACAGGGTCGTTCATTTGTGCCCGCGCGGCCTTTGCCCGGATGCGGGGCCAGGACCCACAGGGCGGGCGGATCATCAACAACGGGTCGGTCTCGGCCTATGTGCCGCGCTGGGGTTCGGCGGCCTATACGACCTCGAAACACGCGATTACCGGGCTGACACGGACGATCAGCCTGGATGGCCGTCCGTTCAACATCGCCTGTGGCCAGATCGACATTGGCAACGCGCTGACCGATATGGCGCAATCGATGACGACGGGCATGCCGCAGGCAGATGGTTCAATCAAGGTCGAGCCGGTCATGGACGTGCAGCATGTGGCGGATTCAGTGCTGCATATGGCCACTTTGCCGCTTGAGGCAAATGTTCAGTTCATGACCGTGATGGCCACGAATATGCCCTATATAGGCCGGGGCTAGGCTGGCAGATCAGACCGGCCCGCACGCTGCCTGATCAGGGTTGTTGTCGTCTTGGACTTTAAGCAGGGCTAAAGAACTTTTTAAGTATTTTGACTTGTCGCGCGCGCCCCCCGATGGTGGTCTAGCATCAGGCAGAGCCCGGTTGGGCTCTGCGTCATGCCAGGGAGGGGGAGCGGTTTGTCAGACGGGATCGAAAATACCGGCGCGAATGTCAGCCTGCAGCGGCGGGCTTGGGCGATCCGCCGCAATGCGCTGCGCATGGGCGAGGTTCAGGGCCAGGGATACATCGGGCAGGCGCTGGGCGTTGCAGATGTCCTGGCCGTCAGCTTTTTTCACGCTTTGCGGTTTCGCCCGCAAGACCCGGAATGGGACGGGCGCGACCGGTTTTACCTTTCGATCGGGCATTATGCGATTGCCCTTTATGCGGCGCTGATCGAGGCGGGCGTGTTGCCCGAAGACGAGATTGAAACCTATGGGATGGATGACAGTCGCATGCCGATGTCGGGCATGGCGGCCTATACCCCCGGAATGGAAATCACCGGCGGCTCGCTTGGCCATGGTCTGGGCATCGCCGTTGGGGCCGGGCTGGGCCTGAAGCGCAAGGCGAACCCGGCCTTTGTCTATAACATGCTATCGGACGGGGAACTGGGCGAAGGGTCGACCTGGGAGGCGGTGATGTCAGCGGTCCAGTGGGAACTGGACAACCTGATCGCCATCGTGGACTTCAACAACCAGCAGGCCGACGGCCCAACGCGGGCGGCGCTGGCCACCGAACCGGGCACCGAAGCAGCCAAATGGGAGGCCTTTGGCTGGTTCGCGCAAGAGGTGGACGGCAACGATCTGCAGGCGCTGGTTCGGGCGTTTGATGCCGCGCGCGCACATCCCGGGCCGGTCCCCAGGGTGATCATATGCAATACGATGATGTGCAAGGGGGTGCCGTTTCTGGAAACCCGCGACAAGACGCATTTCATAAGAGTCGAAGCCGATGAATGGGCCAAGGCCCTGAACCATCTGGATGCAGAGGTGCCGCTATGATCCCGTCGATGTCGCGCCGCAAGGGCAAGTACACGCCGCGCAAGGCACCGGACCACAAACTGGCGACCAGCGCCATGATCGCCTCGCTGGATGCCGAAGGGCGCAGCACGATCGACGCACCATTCGGGCACGCGCTGACCGATCTTGCCAAAAGGCGCGAGGATATCGTTGGCCTGTCCGCGGATTTGTCGAAATACACCGACCTGCATGTTTTTGCGAATGCACATCCAGACCGGTTCTACCAGATGGGTATGGCTGAAGCCTTGCTGATGTCCGCAGCGGCCGGGCTTGCCCGCGAAGGGTTCGTGCCCTTTGCTACCACTTACGCGGTATTTGCCTCGCGCAGGGCCTATGACTTCATCTGCATGGCGATTGCCGAGGAAAGCCTGCCGGTCAAGATATGCTGCGCCTTGCCCGGCCTGACGACGGGCTACGGGCCCAGCCACCAGGCGACCGAGGATCTTGCGATCATGCGCGGGATGCCGAACCTCACCGTCATCGACCCGTGTGACGCCACCGAGATTGCACAGGCCACGCAAGCCATCGCGGATACCCCGGGTCCGGTCTATATGCGCCTGCTGCGGGGCAAGGTGCCTGATGTGCTGGGGGAATACGGGTACAGGTTCGAACTGGGCAAAGCCAAGACCATCATTGACGGGTCGGATGTCCTTTTCATCTCGACGGGGTTCATGACCATGAGAACGCTGGATGCGGCTGCTGCGCTGGCGCGAGATAATGTCTCGTGCGGGGTCCTGCATGTGCCGACCATCAAGCCGCTGGATACCCAAACCGTTCTGGCCGAAGCGCAGAAAGGTGGTCGTCTCGTCGTCACCGCCGAAAACCACTCGGTCACCGGCGGGCTGGGTGAGGCCGTGGCGGCAGCGCTGATGCGATCCGGCGCTTTTGTGCCGTTTCGGCAGATCGGGTTGCCGGACGAGTTTTTGGACGCGGGCGCGTTGCCGACATTGCATGATCAGTACGGGTTGTCCGTCGACAGCATCGTTTCCCGCGTCAAGACCTGGTTGGAGGATTGAGCATGTCGCGCGCGGCGATAATCGGACTGGGTGCGATGGGGCAGGGCATGGCGCGCAACATTCTTGCAGCCGGGATTGCATTGAAGGGGTTCGACCTGTCGCAATCGGCCCGCGCCCGCTTTGGGCAGGCCGGGGGTGCCGCGGCAGAAACAGCGGCCGAGGCGGCGGCCGGGTGCGATCTGTTGCTGGTCATGGTTGCGACGGCCGAACAGGCCCACGAGGCTTTGTTCGGTTCGGGCGCAGCGGCTGCTGCGCTGGCCTCTGATGCGGTGGTTCTGTTGTGTTCAACCGTTGCCCCCGCAAGCGCCCGAAACATCGCGACCCGCTTGCAGGATATGGGTCATCAAATGATCGACGCGCCGGTTTCGGGCGGGCAGGTCGGTGCGGATGCCGGGACGCTCACGGTGATGGCGTCCGGCCCAGAGGACGCGTTCCTGCGCGCCGACCCCCTGCTGGCGGCGGTGTCGGATACTGTCTACCGGCTTGGCTCCGAACCCGGTCTGGGCGCCACCCACAAGGTCGTTCATCAACTGGCGGCTGGCGTTCACCTGGTTGCCGCTGCCGAGTTGATGGCGCTTGGGGTCAAGGCGGGGTGTGACGCACAGACCTTGTATGAAATCGTCAGTGGCGCGGCGGGCAACAGCTGGATGTTCAGCGACCGCGCCCCGCGCATGATGCAGGCCGACCCCGAGGTTACATCGACCATCGACATTTTCATCAAGGATGTCGGGCTGGTATTGGAAGCAGGACAGGACGCAGGGGCACCGCTGCCAATGGCAGAGGCCGCATTCGCCGTTCTGCGCCAGGCGGGCGATATGGGGCTGGGGGCCCGTGACGACAGCGAAGTGGTCCGCGTCTATGAGGCCAAAACCGCCCGGCCCGTAAACGCACAGCCAAAGGACGAGGATACGACAAATGGGACTTCTTGAGGGGCAAACAGCCGTTATTACCGGGGCGGCCAGCCCGCGCGGGCTGGGCCGCGCAACGGCAGAACTGTTCGCCCAGCACGGGTGCCGCGTGGCGATCCTGGATCTGGATGCACGCCAGGCCGAAGAGACCGCTGCCGAGATCGGCCCCGCGCATATTGGACTGGCTTGTGACGTGACGCGCAAACCCGATTGCGACAACGCGGTCGCTGCGGTGCTCGGGGCGTTTGGACAGGTCGATATCCTGGTCAATAACGCGGGCATCACGCAGCCGCTCAGGATCATGGACATCACGCATGAAAACTATGACGCGGTGCTGGATGTTAATCTGCTGGGGACGTTGAACATGAGCCAGGCCGTGATCCCCCATATGCGCGGCCGCAAAAGCGGCAAACTGGTCAACATGTCCTCGGTTTCGGCGCAGCGCGGCGGCGGGATTTTTGGCGGGCCGCATTATTCGGCGGCAAAGGCGGGCATTCTTGGGTTGACCAAGGCAATGGCGCGCGAGCTTGCACCTGATGGCATACGGTCAAACGCTATTTGCCCCGGTTTCATCGCGACGGACATAACCGCAGGAAAACTGACGCCCGAGATGAAAGCGGGGATCGTCGAGGGCATTCCGATGGGCCGGGCCGGCCGGGCCTCGGATGTGGCGGGTTGCGCCCTGTTTCTGGCGTCGGACTTGTCGGCCTATGTCACCGGGTCCGAGGTTGACGTGAATGGCGGGTCGTTGATTCACTGAATTCGTGGTATGCGCATCTTATGATTAACGCGTCTCTTTTAGATCTGACCGGCAAGACAGCCCCGGTTGCCGGATGTCGGTGCGCCCCGATCACCTGACAGGGGCGACAGGAACCATCTCCAAAGGACCCTCACATGCCCAAGATCAAGGATATCGGTGTCCGCCTGTTCAACATTCCGCTGGACGAGGTGCTTAGTGATGCCAAACATGGCGATCACACCTTTTTCCAGCTGGTGACCGCAACGGTGACGCTGGAGGACGGGTCTGAGGGGACCGGCTATACTTACACAGGCGGCAAGGGCGGGCACGCGATTGCGGCGATGATCGAACATGATCTCGTGCCATTCCTGATCGGCAAGGACGCGCGGGACGTCGAGGCGCTGTATGAAGCAATGGGGTGGCATGTGCATTACGTGGCGCGCGGCGGCGTCGCGTCCTTTGCCATTTCGGCTGTCGATATCGCGCTGTGGGACCTGCGGTGCCGGGCGCTTGGGCAGCCGCTTTGGCAGGTGGCGGGCGGGGCGGGCGCGACCTGCAAGGCCTATGCTGGCGGGATCGACCTGAACTTTCCGCTGCCCAAATTGCTTGAGTCCATCCGGGGCTATCTGGCGCGTGGTTTCAACGGCATCAAGATCAAGATCGGGCAACCGACGCTTGCGGAAGACGTCGAAAGAGTGCGGGCAGTGCGTGACCTTATCGGCCCCGATATCACCTTTATGGTGGATGCGAATTACGCGCTGAGCGTCGAACAGGCGATCCGGGCCGCGCAGGCATTTGCGCCCTATGACATCTGTTGGTTTGAAGAGCCGACAATCCCCGACGATTACAGGGGCTATGGCCGAATTGCCCGACACAGCGACATTCCCCTGGCGATGGGCGAGAACCTGCATACCATCCACGAATTCGAGATGGCGTTGCGGGACTCGCAACTGGGGTTCATCCAGCCTGATGCCTCGAATTGCGGTGGTATCACCGCGTGGTTGCAGGTGGCCGCACTGGCGCGCGAACATAATGTTCCGGTATGCAGCCACGGGATGCAGGAATTGCATGTCAGCCTGGTGGCCTCGCAACCGCATGGCGGGTGGCTCGAAGTGCATTCCTTTCCGATTGACCGCTATACCAAACGCCCCCTGGTCGTGCGCGACCACCTTGCCGTTGCACCCGATACACCGGGTGTCGGAGTGTCCTTTGACTGGGACGCGCTGCAGCGGGTGCATCTGGAAACACCCGGATAAAGACGCGAGGGGGTCAGGCGGGTTCGGGGGCAATATCCCTGATAGTCAGGCCATGCTGGGTCAAAAGCCGGGAAAGGGATTGGTCATGGTCTACGGCTTGTTCATGCTGCCAGTCCAGAAACAGGCGCACCGCCCGGCGTTTCAGGTGCCGGGTCGGGCACAGCGCCCAATAGGCCGGAAACCGCAAAACCGGCAGGTCCGGCGTAACAGGGACCAGCCGCCCCGCTGTGACCTCGGGCAGGGCAAGTGCCAGCGTTTCCAGAACAATCCCAACGCCGTCCAACGCCAGTTGCAGCGCCATCGAAGACCTGTCCATCAGGATCGACTTGCGGTTGCTGCGCGTTGTTATGCCGTTTTCAAGCAACCATCTGTCCCATTGGCACAAGGCCCGTGCGCTGTCGATCAACCGCGCGGAATCAAGCAGTTCGGCCCCCGTTTCCTGGCCCGGCAGTCGCGACAAGTATTCGGGGCTGCACAGCGGCAGGACATGATCATGCAACACAGCCTGCGCATGGAAACCGCCCCAATGGTCGACCCCCTGACCGCTGCCGTAGCGAATATCAAGGTCCATGACTTCGCGGTCAAAATCGGTGGGGTCAGGGGCAGCATCGATCCTGAGGTCCCAATCCGGGTGCCGCGCTATGAAATCATGTAAACGCGGGCCAAGCCATCGGACGCCGAAACTGGGCGAGACCCGCAGGTTGAGCCGCCGGGATTCGCGTGTTTGCCCAAGATTGCCCTGCGCATCCCGCAGCATCCCCAACGAGGCCGAGGACGCCTGAAACAGCTGTTCGCCTTCAAGCGTCAGGCTCAGCCTGCGCCCCTCGCGCCGGAAAAGACGCACGCCCAGCGTCTGCTCCAGCAATTTGATTTGCTGGCTGACCGCAGAGGGTGACACCGAAAGCTCTTCGGCCGCGCGTGTCACGGTGCCCCGCCGCGCCACGGTTTCGAAATGCAGGTAAGCATTGAGGTTCAGCGGGCGGGCCATCGATACGACCTTTTGTTCAGCTGGCAGCCACCGCAGTTTGTTTCTGCGACCCCAACCCCACGACCTCAAGCTCGATCTCGTCGCCGGGGTTCAGAAATCGCTGCGGCGTCGTGCCCAGGCCAACACCCGAAGGCGTGCCGGTGGCGATCACATCGCCTGGCATCAGCTTCATGAAGCGGCTCATGTAGGAAACGATTTGGGCAACCGAAAAGATCATGTCGTCAGTATTCGAATCCTGAACCACCTCGCCGTTGATCGAAAGCCACAGGCGCAGGTTCTGCGGGTCGGGCACCTCGTCCGCCGTCACAAGCCAGGGGCCTGTGGGGCCGAATGTGGGGGCCGATTTTCCCTTGATCCACTGGCCGCCCATCTCGGCCTGAAAGGCGCGTTCGGAAACATCGTTGATCGTGCAATACCCGGCGACACAGCCAAGGGCCTCGGCTTCTGAGACGTAAAGTGTCTCTTTGCCTATTACCACGCCCAGTTCGACCTCCCAATCGGTCTTGGCCGAGTTGCGCGGGATCTCGACGGCGTCGAACGGACCGCTCAGCGACGATGTGGCCTTGGAAAACAGGATTGGTTCCGCAGGCGGGGTCGCCCCTGTTTCGGCGGCATGTTTGGCGTAATTCAGGCCAACGCAAAAGAAGTTCGGAACCGAGGCAAGACAGGCACCGATCCGGCCCGGGTTTTCGACGACCGGCAGGCTGTCGATGTCGATTGCGCGCAATTGTTCGATGCGCTCCAGCGACACGCCCCGCCCTTCGAAATCCGAACCGGACAAGGCCCGGACGTTGCCGTCGGAATCAAGAATGCCGGGCTTTTCTGCGCCAGCGGGACCATATCTGAGTAACTTCATGTCTATACCGTTTTGTTGTCATTGGGGTGTGCCGCGGCCAGAGCCTCGGCTTCGATCACCTCGCGGATATCGTCTGCCAGGTGCCACAGGTGGTTTTCGATTGCATCGCGCACCGCTTTGGGGTCACGCGCCCGCAGCCCGTCCACGATCCGGCTGTGTTCGGCGACAAGACGTTCGCGATTGCGCCGCTGTCTGGCCGCGATATAGCGTGCGCGCCAAAGCTTTTGCAGGAAACTGCAATGGGTCTGCGCCAGGGCCGCGTTGCGGGACGCTTCGGCAATAGCGGTGTGAAATGACATGTCGATTTCGAACATATCCAGCGGATCAGTCGTGTCGAATTCGCGCGCCATGACGTCGACGATATTGGCGATATGGTCAATTTCCGCGTCCGAGGCGTTTTGACAGGCCAGTTCCGCCGACAGTTTTTCCAGGGCGATGAGAACCTGCGCCTGATCCGAAACTTCCTTGTAGCTTGGCTGCGCGACGATCGGGCTGCGCGACGGGCGCAACTGCACCAGACCTTCCTTGGCCAGGACGCGAATGGCTTCGCGCATCGGCGTGCGGCTGACACCCATTTCCGCCGCGTTGTCGCGTTCCTTTATCGAAGTTCCCGGCGGCAGCTTGCCCCGCAAGATGTCCCGCCGGATCTGGGTGGCAATTTGTTCGGCCAGTATTTGTTCGGTCATGGGCGGGGGCTTTCCAGGGTGAGCAGGGATGTCCTTGGCGATAGACTCTTCGGTTTTTTGGCGCAACAGGCACTTATTCAACTTTGGTATACCAAAACTTGTTGCCAGTCACTTTGAATCTCGCTAGCGTTTTTCTCGATGGTATACCATCTGAATGGCGCTCGGGAGGAATTGCGCCAGCAAACCGGTGGCCCAAGCAGGTCGCCCTGGGAGGAGAATAATATGAACCTGAAAACACTTTTCGTGACGGTTGGTGCAACCGCCATGCTGGCCGCAGCTGCGTCGGCTGATCCGGTTACCTTGCGGGTACAGACGCACTATGCGACCGAACACCCGACCGGCAAACAGCTTGCCATCTGGGCCGATGATGTTCAGACCATGTCGGGCGGCGATATCACGATCGAGATGTTCTACTCGTCTTCGGTTGTCGCAACGACCGAAACCTTTGACGCGGCGATCAACGGGATCGTGGATTGCGACGCCACCGGTGGTGCGTACCAAACCGGCAAAAACCCCGCCTTCCAGTTCGTTGGCGACATCATGGGCGGCTATGAGACCCCGTGGCAGCAATATTCGTGGCTGTATTACGGTGATGGCTATGATGCGGCGCAAGAGCTGTACAATGCGCAGAACATGCAACTTGTCGGCTGGGCCATCTATGGCCAGGAATCGCTGTCATCCTCGGCGCCGATTGCCGGTCTTGAGGATCTGAAAGGCTGGAAGTTCCGGTCCCCTCCGGGCATGGAAACCGAGATCTTCGAACAGCTGGGCGCTTCGCCCATCGTGATGGATTTCACCGAGATCTTTACCGCGCTTGAAACCGGCATCATCGACGGTGCAGACGCATCGGGCCTGTATAACAACGTGGGCCTGGGTCTTTATGACATCGTCAAGCACGCGACATATCCCGGTTTCCACTCGATGCCGTCGGATCACCTGGCCTGTAACCTGGATGTCTGGAACGGCTTGACGGACCAACAGCGCCGGATCATCGACACCGCCTGGCAAAAGCTGGCCTTCCAGATCGCCCTGTCGAACGGCAAGAACAACTCGGCCGCCGCTTCGGAACTGGCAGCTGCTGGTGTGACCTTGCATGAATGGTCGCCCGAAGACCGCGCCGCCTTCCGCGCGGCCGCGCAGGCGACCTGGGAAGACTGGGGCACCCGTTCGCCCGAGGCCGGTTCGATCCTTGCAAGCCACAAGGAGTACATGAAGCAGCTTGGTCTGATCGACTGATTTGCACGCGTAAGGCGCTTTGAAAACCTGATGAGCCCCGGCCGGGGGCTCATCTCGCCGAAACGAATAATAATTGCGGCAAAAACCCAAGGACGATCGGGAGGACGGGCATGGAACAGGACAGTGTCTGGCTAGGGGGCCTCAGGCAACCCGTACGGCTTTTGATGCTGGCATCAACGGGGGCGTTGGCGCTGCTATATTCGTGGCTGGTCATCAGCGCGATGATTTCGGAAGACGCGATTGGCATGCATGAAATGATCCGCCCGACCGGCCGACCACTTGTCTGGGCGACACTGACGGCCTTTGGCGCATCAATCCTGTTTTCGTCGCTTTACCTGTCGGATTTCCGCGGTGCCATCGAGATCGAGCCACACGGTTTCTTCGACATCCTGTCTTTGATCACCTCGCGCATGGCGATGATCCTGACGGCGCTTATCGTGATCGTCATGTTCTACGAGGTGGTGTCGCGCTATGTCTTTTCGCGGCCCACGCTGTGGGCCAATGAACTCAGCCTGTGGATAGCGGCCTTTGTCTTTCTGTTTGCGGGTCAATACGCAATGCAGCAGCGCAGCCATATCCGCATCTACGTCATCTATGACATCATGCCCCGGTGGATGCAAAAGACCGCAGACGTCCTGTCGGTTCTGCTGATCGTAGGGTTTACCTTTGCGCTGGTCTGGGGAAACTACGCCGACGCCCAACGCAGGTTCCTGCGTCTTGAAACCTTTGGCACCGCGTGGGACCCGCCAATCCCCGGCATCGTCAAGCCGGTGATATTGCTGATTATCATCCTTGTCACATTACAGGCCGTTTCCAACCTGATCGCTGATTGGAACAAGAAGCCTGAACATCACTCTCCGCTCGATGAGATCGACGAGACGGAAATCGAAAACATCAAAAAGACCCTTGGAGAGTGAGATGGAGTTCCTTGAACTGTTTTCCTGGATGAAGGTCGACGATATCGCGACCCTGTCCATCCTGCTGCTTCTTGGCATGTTCGCCCTTCTGGCCATCGGCATGCCGCTTGGCTTTGCCTCGGCCTTTCTTGCCGTGGCAGTCATCATCATGAAATTCGGCCCCGAGATGGCCTTTGGCCGCTTCGGCAGCGGGCCCCTGTCGGTGCTGGCGCAGGCGGTTTATCGGCAGATGACGAATTACGTGCTGATATCTGTGCCGTTGTTCATCTTCATGGCCTCGCTGCTGGAAAGATCGGGCATTGCGCGCGACATGTACAACTCGTTGAACAAATGGCTCAGCCGCACTCGTGGCGGGATTGCCATTGTCACCTCGATCATGGCTGTGATCATGGCGGCGATGTCCGGGATCATCGGCGGCGAAGTGGTGCTGTTGGGCCTGATTGCCTTGCCGCAGATGCTGCGCCTTGGGTACAATCAGAACCTGGCCATCGGTACCATTTGCGCCAGCGGGTCGCTTGGCACGATGATCCCGCCCTCGATTGTTCTGATCTTTTACGGGCTGGTGACCGAAACCTCGATCAAGGCGCTGTTCACCGCGTCCTTCCTGCCCGGCTTCATGCTGGCTTCGTTCTTCATTCTCTATATCGTTATCCGCACCAACATGAACCCGTCGCTTGCGCCCTTGCCCGAAGAGGACCCGGACGCGCCGAAGGGCAAGGAAAAGTTCCTGATGTTCGTGGGTTTCCTGTCGCGCTTTGGCTTGTGGGCGCTGGGCGTTCTGATCCTGCGCAACCTGTTCTTCACCTTCACCGGGCAGAACACCGTGCAGGAAGGGGTCGACCCGATTGCCCTGGGTATGGTCTCTGATCTGCCCTGGCTGATCGGCGCGATGGTCCTGGCGGGTGTTCTTGTCTTCCTGATCGGGAAGGAACGGGTGAATACCGGCTGGGAAATGGGCAAGGGCCTGATCGCGCCCATCATCGTTATCGGCGTTGTATTGGGCTCGATCTACATGGGGATAACGGGCATCACCGAAGCCGCCGGAATGGGCGTCGTGGCGGTGTTTACCATCGGGTTGATCCGGCGCGAGATGACCTTTGAGATCGTGTGGGACAGCCTGATGCGGACGCTGAAATCCACCGGAACGATCATCTGGGTCACCATCGGCGCCGCGGCGCTTGCGGCGGCTTATACGCTGGCAGGCGGGCCGACCTATGTGGCCAACATGATCGTTGCGGCAGAACTGCCGACGATGGGCATCATTCTGGTGATGATGCTGATTTTCCTGATCATGGGCATGTTCATGGACTGGGTCGGTATCGTGCTGTTGATCATGCCGGTCTTCCTTCCGATCGTGCTGAAGCTGCCGGTGCAGGAGATCGGCATATTCGGAGAGCTCAATCCGCGCCACGTCGCGATTTGGTTCGGCGTGGTGTTCTGTATGAACATGCAGGTCAGCTTCCTCAGCCCGCCATTCGGGCCGGCGGCGTTCTATCTCAAGTCGGTAGCCCCGCCCCATATCTCGCTGACCGCGATCTTCCGGGGGTTCCTGCCGTTCATCGTGTTGCAGTTGCTTGCGCTGAGCGTTCTGCTGATCTGGCCGCCGATTATTTCCATCTTCCTCTGACGGGAAGACAATGGTTGCATCCCGAAAGGGCGGGGGATCTCGCCCTTTCGTCATTACGGAAACGCTATGGTTCAGCTTCCCCAGGCCCACATGAACGCGCCCTGCCAACCTGATATGATTTTCCGCCCGACCGATATGGTGGCGCAATGAGGGCACAGGTGCCTATTGCGGTCATTGGGGGCGGCAGCATCGGGGTGCGACACGCGACCCAGGCGATGGGCAACAAGGCGGTACACCTGACCGCAGTGGTCGAGCCTGATGCCAACCGCCGGGCTGAACTGCGCGCGCTTGGGGCCCCGGCGGTGGCTGGGATGGAAGATGTGCCCGCGTCGACCCGGGCCGCTGTTGTGGCGACCCCGACCACAGCGCATTTTGCCTGCGCCCAAGCCGCAATCGACATGGGGTGGGCGGTTCTGGTCGAGAAACCGCTGACCCATTCGCTGAACGAGGCCGCGCTTTTGTGTGACACGGCCGAACAGAACGACGTTCCGCTGTTCACCGGCCACCACAGACGTTGCCACCCGACTATTATCGAGGCGCGCGCCATGCTTCCCCGGATCGGAGATCTTGTAGGCCTGAACGGAGTGTGGGCGTTGCGCAAGCATGATACCTATTTCGACACGGCGTGGCGACGGCAGCAGGGCGCCGGGCCGGTCATGACCAACCTGAGCCACGAGATCGACCTTTTGCGGTTCCTTGCTGGAGAGATCACCGAGGTTTCGGCTCTGACCTCAAACGCCCGCAGGGGGTTGCCGGTCGAAGATACCGCGGCGATTTCATTTCGGTTTGCATGCGGCGCTTTGGGAACGTTCCTGATTTCCGACGCAGGCGCTTCGCCCTGGGCGTTCGAGGCCGCGACCGGCGAGAACCCGGCAATCGCGGCGTCAGGCCAGGACACGATGCAGGCGATAGGCACGCGCGGGGCAATATCCTGCCCTTCGATGACAATGTGGTCGGGGGATGGAACCGGTGCGGTCGACTGGCGCGCACCCCTGCGCGCAACACCGGGCCCGCAGGCACCAGTGGTCGATCCGATCAATGAACAACTTACGCGCTTTGCGCGTGCCGTCGCTGGCGAAAGCGAGCCGTTGCTGGCAACCGGCAAGGATGGCATGGCGACGCTTGCGGTCACGCAGGCGGTTTTGACATCCGCCAGCAGCGGTCGCGTCGAACAGGTGCAGGTCGCATGATGCGCGCGGGTCTTGCCCGATTGAATGACTTGAAACCAGAAAAGGGGTGACGCGATGGACCGTCCCACAATTGGATTTATCGGTTTGGGCCTGATGGGCCGGGCCATGGTGGAATGCCTGCAAAAGGCGGAATACCCGGTTATCGTGCTTGGAAACCGAGACCGCACCGGTGTCGACGAGGCTGTGTCGCGCGGCGGGCACGAGGCCACAAGCGCGCGATCCCTGACCGAAGAGTGCGACATTGTCATGCTGTGTGTTGGCACCTCTGATCAGGTCGAAAGCCGTATCTACGGCGATGACGGGATACTGGCGGGGGTCCGTGACGGGCAGGTCGTTATCGACTTTGGCACGTCGCTGCCGGCGTCGACCCAGAAAATCGGCGCCGATCTGGCGGGCAAGGGGGGCGTTTATCTTGATGCGCCGCTGGGCCGGACGCCGGCACATGCAAAGGACGGGTTGCTCAACATCATGTGTGCCGGTGATGCGGATGCCTATCACAAAGTAAAACCGGTTCTTGATGCGCTGGGCGAGAATGTTTTCCACCTGGGCAAGCTGGGCAACGGCCACACGATCAAGCTGATCAACAACTTTTTTGGCATGACAACCGTTTGCGCGATGTCCGAGGCGTTTGCCATTGCTGACGCGGCCGGTATCGAACGGGACGCGCTGTATGGCGTTATGGCCGCCGGGCCGAACTTTTCGCCCATGATCGAATTCGTTCGCAACTATGCGGTCGAGGGCAATATCGACCTGTTGTTCTCGGTCGCCAACGGGTCAAAGGATGTC
The DNA here is from genome assembly GCA_030427405.1 of Alphaproteobacteria bacterium. Lineage (GTDB taxonomy): Bacteria > Pseudomonadota > Alphaproteobacteria > Rhodobacterales > Rhodobacteraceae > Ruegeria. The sequence goes on from JAUHXK010000011.1 coordinate 77,318, forward strand.
GGCTATTACCAGCAGATGACGCGCGACCTGGGCTTGAATAGCCGCATGTCGGGATCAGCCGACGCCACCCTGCGCGAGGCGCGGGATACGGGTGACGGTGGGCTGATGGTGCCGCAGATGGTGGACTGGCTGTCCGAGCATCTGGACAAAAAACCGCAATGACGCCTTGTCGCCGGCCCTTTGGTAGGACGCCAGCAGAACCCGCAGGCCCTGTCTGCGGGACCGTGTGCTGATGGCCGTTCGCCCGCGCGAGGAACGGACGGGGGCCGGTGTCGCCATGATGTTGCTGGCGGTGATCTTTTTCACCGCCATCGACACCAGTGCCAAATGGCTGAGCATTGCCGGACTGCCGGTTCTACAGATCGTATTCGTGCGGTATGCGGGCCATTTTGTCTTTGCCAATCTCGTGTACCTCCCGCAGGAGGGGGTTTCGGCCTATCGATCCAACGCTCCGCTGAAACAGTTCTTTCGGTCGGTGTTTTTGTTTTGTGGCACGGTCCTTAACTTTTATGCCCTGAAATACCTGCCGATCACCGTCACGACGACGATCGCCTTTGCCGGGCCGATCGTGGTGACGTTGCTGGCGATCCCGATTTTGGGCGAAAAGGTCGGCATCCGCAGGGTCGTTGCGGTCTGTGTCGGATTTCTGGGCGTTGTCGTTGTGGTGCAGCCTTGGGGCGGCGAGTTTCATCCGGCGATGCTGCTCTGCCTGGGAACGCTTTTGTTGGCGTCCATGTATTTCATCATGACCAGAATGTTGGCCGGGGTCGAAACCATCGCCACACAGCAAATATGGCTGAGCGGTCTGGGTACGCTGGCCCTTGCGCCGTTCGGACTGTCGGCCTGGGTATGGCCTCAGGACGCGCTGACCTGGCTGGTTTTGCTGGGCATCGGTGTGTTCGGCCTGTTCGGCCACATCTGGGCCACCATCGCCCATCGATGGGCCGATGCGTCGATTCTGGCCCCGCTGATCTATAGCCAGGTGTTCTGGGCCGCCCTTGTCGGCGTTGCGATTTTTGGCACCTGGCCGACACCCTGGACGCTGGCCGGTGGTGCGATCATCATTGCGTCCGGGCTTTATATCTGGCGCCGCGAATTGGCAAAAGGCGCGCAGGCGCAATAAATCCTGGTCGCAGACAGGCTGTGCCGGTGGTACCTGCTGGACACCGATCCCGGGCGAAACTACCGTATCGGCGATACAGACGAACCAGAGGTGCACAGATATGTCCAGGATGCTTTCGATCGCGGTGGCGTCAATCGCGTTGTCTTCCGCAGCCCATGCCCAGGGGGATTGCGCCGCAGGAAAAACCCTGACGGATGGCAAGTTTACCGTCGCCACCGGAAATCCTGCCTATTACCCTTGGGTTCTGGACGATGCCCCCGAAAAGGGTGAAGGATTCGAAGCTGCGGTTGCCTTTGCCGTTGCCGAAGAGATGGGTTTTGACGCGTCGGATGTTGTCTGGGTCCGGTCCTCGTTCGACGAGGCGATTCAGCCGGGGGCCAAGAGCTTTGACGTCAATATCCAGCAATATTCGATCACGCCCGAGCGGGACCAGGTCGTCGATTTTTCCGCCCCGTATTATACCGCGCCGATGGCTGTTCTGGTTGGTGCCAACGCGACAGGAACCGAAGCGACGCTTGAGGCGTTGAAAGGTCTGCAATGGGGCGCGGTCGGTTCGACGACAGCAGTTCCAAAGCTGGCAGGCGTGATCCAGCCCGACAGCGATCCGCTGCTTTATGGCGACAATGCAGACGTCAACGCCGCGATCATCGCCAACCAGATCGACGCCGCATTGTTCGATCTGCCGACGGCGCTGTACCTGAGCGCAGTCGTGGTCGAAGGGTCCAAGGTTATCGGCCAGTTTCCGGCCGATCCCGACGATAACCCGGACCAGTTCGGGATGCTTCTGGAAGAGGGCAATCCGCTTAAAACCTGCATCGATGCGGCGCTGGCAAGCCTGTCGGAAAGCGGCAAGCTTGCCGCGATCGAGGCGAAGTGGCTTCAGGACACCACCGGTGTTCCTCTGATCCGGTAGCATGCCGGGTCCCTCGACGGCGGGGATGACCCGCCGCGAACGTTACGAAGCACAGCAAAAGCGCAGGTCGGCATTGATTGCCGCCACAAGCACGGTGACAGTTGTTGCCGCGCTGTACTTTCTGGTGCCGTTGGCGCCGGGCTGGGCGAAAGTGCAACAGAGCTTTTTCAACGGTGAGGTTTTGATCAAGACCTTTCCCAAGCTGCTGGACGCCTTTCGGATCAACGTCATGATCTTTGCCTGGTCCGCCCCGGCCATTGCCGTTCTGGGGTTGCTTATTGCGCTGGCGCGGGATGCCAAGTCTCCTGCGTTGTTTCCGCTGCGCATATTCGGCGCGGCCTTCACCGACGTCTTTCGAGGGGTGCCGGTGATCCTGACGGTCTACCTGATCGGTTTCGGGATACCGGGGCTTGGCCTGCCGCGGCCTTGGAATTCGCCGTATATCTGGGGCTCATTGGCGCTGATACTGACATATTCCGCCTATGTGGCCGAGATATTCCGGTCGGGCATCGACAGCGTGCATCACAGCCAACGCGCCGCCGCTCTGTCGTTGGGTCTGTCCGAGCGGCAGGTGATGCGTGATGTCGTGCTGCCGCAGGCCATTCGCAATGTTGTGCCGTCGCAAATGAACATGCTTATCGCTTTGCAAAAGGATGTGTCGCTTCTCAGCTTTATCGGCCCGGTCGAGATTTTCAGGCAGGCTGGCGTGTTCAAATCTCTGCTGGCCAATTTCACGCCCTATGTCGGTGCCGCGATCATTTTCCTGGTCGTGACCATCCCGGCCACGCGCTATGCCGACCATCTGATGGCACGACAAATGCGAGAGAGGCGCTGATGCCCAAACTGGACCTGCGCGGCGTTGTTAAGCAATTTGGCGACCACATGGTGTGCAACGGTATCGACCTGGTGGTCGAAGAGGGGCAAATGGTTTGTCTGATCGGTGCTTCGGGGGCCGGAAAGTCGACACTTCTGCGCTGCATCAACCTGCTGGAACCTATCGAGGATGGGGCGATCTACCTGGACGGTCAGGATATTTCCGTGCCCGGCCTGAACCCTCAATCCGTCCGCGCCCGAATTGGCATCGTGTTCCAGAGCTTTAACCTGTTTCCACACATGACCGCGCTGGAGAACGTCATGCTGGCCCCGCGCCGCGTCAGGGGTCAGTCGCGTGCGCAACTTCTGCCCGAGGTCAAAGCCCTGTTCGAACGGTTTGGTCTGGCCGACCGGATGAACAAATACCCCGATCAGCTTTCAGGTGGGCAGCAACAGCGCGTAGCCATTGTGCGCGCCCTGGCGATGAAGCCCGAAGTCATGCTGTTTGACGAGATCACCTCGGCCTTGGACCCGCAGCTGGTCGGCGAGGTGCTGGATGTTCTGCTGATGCTGAAAGGGCAGGGTATGACGATGGTGATGGCCACGCACGAGATGGGTTTTGCCCGGCAGGCCGCCGACAAGGTGTGTTTCCTCAAGGACGGGCGCATCGTGGAAGAAGGCCCGCCGCAATCCATATTCGAGACGCCGACACAGGACGCCACCCAGAGGTTTCTGGCACGCGCCCTGAAATAGCGCCCCCCGGCCTTGGGCTTTCAGTCCCGAACGGTCTCGATCAATGCCTTGGACAAGGGCAGCGATGAATACCCAAGCCGCGAAGGCGTCAGGCCCATTCGCACAACCACCATGTTCTGCGACGGGAATATACCGATGAACTGTCCGTCATGCCCTTGCAGCCAGACCGCGTCTTCGTAGGGGGGCAAATCACCGGGCGATTCCACCCAGAGATGGCCCCTTGCATAGGCTCCGCCCGAGGTCTCGGTCGGTTCGAACATCCAGTCGGTGAAACCCGCTGGCAGAATCCGGTTTCCGTCCCACATGCCTTTTTGCAGCAGCAACTGCCCGAAACGGGCCCAGTCCCGCGCGGTGGCATACATGTAGCTTGACCCGACAAAGGTATCGTGGGCGTCGGTTTCAAGAATGGCCGACGTCATGCCCAGAGGACCGAACAGGGCCTCTTGCGGATAGGTCAGCGCCCCCTCTCCTGCCTTGTCCTGCCAGACACGCGACAGAATGGTCGAGGTGCCCGACGAATAGCTGAACCTGTCACCGACCCCGGACCCCAGCGGGCGGGCCGAGGCAAAGCCCGCCATATCGTCCTGCAGGTAAAGCATCCGGGTCACGTCCGAGACGTTGCCGTATTCTTCATTCCAGTCCAGACCGCTGGACATTGCCAGCATGTCGGCGACGGTGATGTCCTTTCGGCCATCCTTGGCCCAATCCGGAAAGCTGTCGGTCAGCGTATCCGTAACCGACATGCGTCCATCCTGAATCAAGGCCCCGATCAGCCCAGCGGTTACGGTTTTGGTCATGGACCAACCCAGAAGCGGGGTCGCGGCATCAAAGCCTTCGGCATATGTCTCGCCTATGATCCGCCCGTCCTTCACCACCACGACAGCGCGGTACCCTTCCCCCAGCAAGGTGTCGTCCGACAGGATCTGTTGCACCTGTGGCGTCTGCGCAGGGGGCACGCGGTTGCCAGTTGGCCATGCCGCGTCCGACAACGGGGCAAGGGGCGCAAGGGTTGCATCGCTCAGCGCCGCGTGTTGCAGGTTCGTGCACCCCAGGCCATCGCGGTATTGTGCCGTGGCGGGTGCAAAGAACCGAAACATGCGCGCCTGCACGGTCCGGGCCTCTTCGTCAACCTCGACCGAAACCTGCCGGAGCAGGGGGTGACCAGGTGCCTGGACATCCTCGGCCAGAACCTCGTCAGGGCTTCGCCCCGCGATAAAGACATTCGAACAAACGATCTTGGCAGAATAGTTCGTCCCGACCTTCAACAGATTCGGCGGTGCAATCCACAGAAAACCCAACGCGGCCACAACTGCAAAAACCAGCAACCCGGTCGTGACTTTCAGAGCTTTTCGCAACATGACACCTCCGTTTCGACCGATACGGTCGAGTATTTGCGATCCCGTAGGGTCGGGGGTACCTGCAAAACGGCTGGCATTGCCACTGTTCCGTTGCGTTTGGTTCAGCCTGACCGTGGCAAAGGATGGCGGGTGGCAAAAAAGGGAAACTCAGCGCGCCACGCAATCCGAACCAACGACCGGAACGTCGGGGCATGGGTTGGCTGCTGAAAAGATTTGGTGGAGCCTAGGGGAGTCGAACCCCTGACCTCTTGCATGCCATGCAAGCGCTCTCCCAACTGAGCTAAGGCCCCATCCGATACCGGCTTGGCGGTGGACGGACGTTTATGAAACGGCGCGCCCGAGCGCAAGTCCAAAAAGCGGAATCCTTGAAAAAGAATCTGGCCGCTTGCGGTCCGGGGCGACCTGTCGCCGCCCCGGTGCCGAATTCAGGATTCGTCTTCGGACGCGACGTCTGAGATCTCGTCCAGCGAGACGTTGTCGTCTTCGTCGTCTTCCAGCAGATCGTCATCCAGTTCAACGTCGACATTGTCGTCGTCGTCATCAAGAACCAGGTCATCCCCGGATGCGTTTTCGCGCGCTTTGACCGATGCGGCGTCTTCAGCGTCCGCAGCGATCATCCGGCTTTTGCCGGTTTCAAACTCCACGATCTCGCCGGTATAGGGGCTGATGATCGGGTCCTTGTTCAGGTCATAAAAACGTTTACCGGTTGTCGGGCAAACGCGTTTAATACCCCATTCTTCCTTGGGCATGTCAAATCCCCTTGATATCAGGTGAGTCGTATCAACGATTCAGGTCAACTGCCACAAGCGGTGGGCACTGTCAAAGCCTTTGCGCAAGGAGAACGGGACATGGGGCGATACGCATTGCCGGGGCAGCCACCGGTGCCGCTGTTGTTGCGCAAGTCTGCGCGAGCGCGCCGGATCAGTCTGCGTGTCTCGCAGTTGGATGGCCGTGTCACGGTGACCCTGCCTGCCGGGGTCCCCGAAGCCGAGGGTTTGAATTTTGCCCGATCCAAGGAAAGCTGGATCAGAAAGCACCTGGAAGACCAGCCGTCGCAGGCGGTTGTCGGGTTTGGCGTGGTCCTGCCGGTCGAGGGTATCGCGCGGCGGGTCGTCCCGGCCCAGGGGCGCAAGGTTGCCCTGCGCCAAGACGAAATAGAGGTTCCGGCCGGGTCCGAAGCCCGCAGACTGGCGCGGTTTCTCAAGGAACTGGCGCGCGAACGCCTGACCGAAGCCTGTGATGATTATGCGGCCATGCTGGGGCGGCCCTTTACCAGTCTGACCTTGCGCGACACGCGGTCCCGCTGGGGGTCGTGCAGTTCTGCCGGGGGGCTCATGTTTTCCTGGCGCCTCATCCTGGCGCCTTCCGAGGTCTTGCACTATGTCGCCGCCCACGAGGTTGCACACTTGGCCGAGATGAACCATTCGCCAGCTTTCTGGCACAAGGTGGAAACCCTGTTTGGCTCTTATGACGGGCCGCGGCGCTGGTTGCGGGACAATGGGGCAGGGCTGCATCGTTACCGGTTCGACGACCCGGCCGGTTGACGTTGCCTAAATTTGTGATCACATGGTGAAATGTTGAACACGCGCACCACAGAGTCGCAAACCGCCACCCATGACCGGGTGTACCGTGCATTGCGGTCCAGGATCATGCATGGCGAGATTGCACCGGGTCAGGCCCTGACCCTGCGCGGGATCGGCAAGGAGTTCGGCGTTTCGATGACACCGGCCCGCGAAGCGGTGCGTCGGTTGGCGGCGGAAGGGGCGTTGTTCCTGTCGACATCGGGGCGCGTGTCGACGCCAGAACTGACCAATGATCGCATCGAAGAGCTGGCGGCCTTGCGCGCGCTGCTAGAGGTCGAGCTGGCCAGCAGGGCCTTGCCACGGGCGCATATCGCCCTGATCGACCGTCTGCAGACGATCAACATGACGGTGGCCGAGATGGTAACCAAGCGTGATGCGGTAGGGTATATCCGATCAAACCTTGATTTCCACCGGACCCTGTATCTGCGCGCCCAGGCGCCGGCGATGCTTGCAATCGCAGAAACCGTTTGGTTGCAGCTTGGGCCGACGATGCGTGCCCTTTACGGACGACTGCGCAGGACCGAGCCACCCCATTATCACAAGCTGATTATCGCCGCGCTCAAGGCCGGGGATGAGCCCGGTCTTCGGCTGGCCGTCCGGTCGGATGTCACGCAAGGGCTGCGCCTGCTTGTGACTTGAGCGGCTTTTTGCCGAAACGCCTGTTCATGTTCCGCGGGCCAGTGCGCGCCCGGCCAGTGTGCTGGCTTGGGTGTCCCGACTGGGTTAACCTGAGGAAAATCACAACAAGAGCAGTATTCAGACATGATGAATCGACGGACATTCTCATTGGCGCTTGGGGCCGCGTCGTTGTCGGCCTGTTCCGGCGCAAGTGTACCAACGAACACGCCCGCGTCACGGATGCGCGCCGTTCCGAACGCGGGCTGGGATGCCTGGGTTGCCGGGTTCAAGGGCCGGGCGGCGGCAAATGGCATATCGCAAGCCACGATCAATCGCGCCTTCCAGGGGGCTGGTTATCTGCCCGAGGTGATCGAGCGGGATCGCAACCAGGTCGAATTCAAGCGCTCGCTTGAAGATTACCTGGCGATTGCAGCATCGGATGAGCGTATCAGCACCGGTAAGCAGATGTTGCAGCGCCATGCGGCAACCCTGTCCAGTATCGAAGCGCAATACGGTGTCGACAAAGAAGTTGTCGTGGCCATTTGGGGGCTGGAAAGCCGGTATGGTGCGCGGCGCGGCGACGTCCCGGTTGTTTCGGCGCTGTCGACGCTGGCCTATGATGGGCGGCGCGGCGCGTTTTTCGAAAGCCAGTTGATTGCCGCGATGAAGATCCTGCAGAACGGGGATACGACGCCTGCGAACATGACGGGCAGCTGGGCCGGTGCCATGGGGCACACGCAGTTCATCCCGACATCGTACCTGGCATATGCTGTCGATTTTACCGGGGACGGCCGTCGCGATATCTGGTCGGATGACCCGGCGGATTCCCTGGCCTCGACCGCGGCCTACCTGGCGCGATCGGGTTGGGTACGCGGACAGCCCTGGGGGGGCGAAGTGGGCTCGGCCGCCGCAAATTCGGGCACGCCGGTTGCCGTTCTTCAGCCACAGGTTCCTGGGCCGCAGATCGCGGTGTTCCGCAATTTCCAGGTGATCAAGCGCTATAATAACTCGGACAGCTATGCGATCGGCGTCGGGCACTTGTCTGATCGGATCGCAGGCGGGGCGCCGTTTCAGGCCTCATTCGGGCCTGACGCGACCGGGCTGACACTTGAGGATCGCAAGGATATGCAACGTCGCCTGACCTCAGCGGGGTTCGATACCCAGGGCGCGGACGGCGTGATCGGCAACAATACCAAGGCGGCAATCAGCGCGTATCAGCGCGCCAACGGGTTGACGGTGACAGGTGAACCATCGGTTGCCCTGCTGCGCAGCCTCGGCGGCTGACGGCTTAGGCCGCCAGCCCCTTTGATCCGATATCCAGGAACTTTTGGCGGCGGTCCTTGATCAGGGCCGCCGGCTCCAGCCCGCCAAGATCAGCCAGCATAGCGGCAATTGCCGCGCGAACGGACTCGACCGTCGCCGGGCGGTCGCGATGGGCGCCCCCTTTGGGTTCGGTGATGATCCGGTCGCAAACGCCCAGCTTGTAAAGGTCCTGCGCGGTCAGTCGCAGCGCCTCGGCGGCTTCGCGCATTTTCTCGGAATCCTTCCACAGGATCGAAGCGCACCCTTCGGGTGAGATCACCGAATAGACCGAGTGTTCGAGCATGGCGACGCGATTGGCCGTGGCGAAAGCAACCGCGCCACCCGATCCGCCCTCGCCGATAATGACAGAGACCAGCGGCACGCCGATCTTCAGGCACATCTCGGTTGATCGTGCGATGGCTTCGGATTGGCCGCGTTCTTCCGCGCCTTTGCCGGGATAGGCGCCTGCAGTGTCGATCAGGGTAATGACCGGAAGACCGAAACGCCCCGCCATTTCCATCAGGCGCACGGCCTTGCGATAGCCTTCGGGCCGGGCCATGCCGAAATTTCTTTCGATCCGCGATTTTGTGTCGGAGCCTTTTTCGTGACCGATCACCATAACCGGCTGATCCTCGAACCGGGCAAGGCCACCAATGACTGCAAGGTCGTCGGCAAAGTTCCGGTCGCCCGCCAGGGGCGTGAACTCGGTGAACAGCGCCTCGACATAGTCTTTGCAATGGGGCCGTTGCGGATGCCGGGCCACCTGGCATTTCCGCCAGGGTGTCAGGTCGGCATAAAGCTCGTCCAGCAGCTTGGCCGCCTTGGCGTCCAGGGCCGCGGCCTCTTCGGCCACGTCCATCTCTTCGTTGGCGCGGCCAAGGGCGCGCAGCTCTTCGGCTTTGCCTTCGATCTCGGCCAGGGGTTTTTCGAAATCCAGATACTGGGTCATGACGCCTCTTAACGCAGAAGTTCTTTGCTATATGACCAAAGGTCGCCCGGGATGCAACTCAGCAAGATTTGTGGATGTATGTCTTGACAGGTTGGACCGGCGAGAAAGAAGGAAAGATTGCGATGGCCGCCAGCTATGAGGGCCGCGTTCTGCGCGTGTTGGCATATATCCATGATCACCCGGCGGGCGACTTGTCGCTGGACGCGCTGGCCGATGTGGCCGCCATGTCGCGGTTCCACTGGCACCGGGTGTTTCGCGCCATCACGGGCGAGACATGCGCCCAGTCGGTGCGCCGTATCAGGCTGCACCGCGCCGCGTGCTGGCTGGTTCAGACCGACAGGCCAGTGGCCCGTATCGCCGCCGATATCGGTTATCCCAATGTAAAATCCTTTGGCCGCGCTTTTTCCGAGGCCTATGGCAGCAGCCCGGTCTCCTTTCGCAACGCCGGGCAGTTTCTGCCTGCCAATCTGCAACTCAAAACCGGAGGTTACCCCATGTATCCCGTCAGCACCCGAACCGAACCCGCGCGCCGCGTCGTCGCTGTTCCGCATATCGGCGCTTATGCCGAAATCGGGCGCAGCTTTGAAGCTTTCGGCGCGCTGTGCGAATCCCGACAGCTTTGGCCGCGGATCGGCCCCATGATCGGTCTGTACCTGGACAATCCCGAAACCGTGCCCGAGTCGGACTTGCGCAGCTTTGCCGGTGCCGAGTACCGTGGCGAGGACACGCCCGAAGGCATGAAGGAAGTTCAGATCTCCGGCGGCAAGACCGCGGTCCTGACCTACAAGGGGCCGTATTCCGGTATCCAGGCCGCCTATAGCAGTCTGTTCGGCAACTGGCTGCCCGAATCCGGAGAAGAGCCGGCAGACCAGCCCTGTTACGAGATATACCTGAACAATCCGCGCGACACCGCGCCCGAGGACCTGTTGACCGAGATCTGCCTGCCGCTTCGTTAGATCAGTTCGGCCACAGCACCGGGTAAAGCGAAAGGACAAGCAGCCCGGCCATGGCCCAGTTGAAAATCAGCAACCGGCGTGGGTTGGTCAGGACCCGCGCCATCTGCTGCCCCAGAACCGTCCACGTACTGACCGATGGCAGGTTGACCGCCCCGAATACCACGGCGACGATCAGGATGGCCTGCAGGGTCTGTTCCGGCGAATAGGCCGTTGTGGCTGTCAATGCCATGGCCCAGGCCTTGGGATTGACCCACTGAAACGCAGCCGCTTGCAGAAAGGTCATCGGAACGCCCTTGGCGGCCTGCCCATTGACAGGGGCGGCGTGCGCGATTTTCCAGGCCAGGTAAAGCAGGTACAGGACTGACACGCCCCTAAGCACCGTGTAGCTGACCGGAAAGCGGTCGAAAACCTGCACAAGCCCCGCGCCAACCAGCAGTACCATGAAGGTGAACCCAAGCCCAATTCCCAGCATATGCGGGATGGTCCGCCGAAACCCGAAATTGGCACCCGACGCCATAAGCATCAGGTTGTTCGGCCCCGGCGTGATCGAAGATACAAAGGCAAAAGCGACCAGGGCGAGAAGGATGTCATGTGTCATGCGATGAATTTTCCACCTCGCAGGGCGAATGAAATTGCGTTTTCCTGCGCGTGGGTGATATCTTGGCAATTAATGACGAAGATGGACGAAATAAACGCTCAGATATTGCGTGAGCTGTCGCGCGACGGGCGCATCAGCAATCTTGACCTGGCCGAACGGGTGGGGCTTTCGCCCTCGGCCTGTCTGCGCCGGGTGCAAGAACTGGAAAGGCTGGGCGTAATCACCGGGTACCGGGCCGTGCTGAACCCGGCGGCGCTGGGCATCGGGTTCGTGGCCTATATCGGGGTCGGTCTGGGTGAGCATACGAAGGCCGCGCAGGAGGGGTTCGAGCGGGCGTTGCAGCGGGCACCCGAAGTTGTCGAATGTCACAATATCACCGGCACGATTGAATATCTTTTGCGCGTCGAATGCGCCGACCTGCCATCCTACAAGACGTTTCATACCGAAGTGCTGGGTACCCTGCCGCATGTCACGTCGATCACGTCCTACGTGGTCATGGGGTCGCCCAAGGACATGCGGGCCTGACCCTGAAACGTGATCCTTAACCATCTTGCAGGGTGAAACCTCACGTCCTAGTGTCTTCTTAATGACCTTGAAAAGGGGAACAACCCCATTGGGCCAAGCTCAGGGAGATGACCATGAAACTCATTCGGACCGGAATGACTGCTGCGGTTCTGGCAATTCTTGCCGGGGCCTGCCTTGCCGCGCCGCTTAAGCTGCAGCCGGCAAATCCGCAACCCAACCCCAAGGCGGGGCTGAACGTGAAATATGTGGGCCAGGGCACGCAAAGAAAGATCCGTGATCTCAGCCAGGCGAAACAGTTGCTGTCCAAGGCACAACCGGGTCAGCCGTTGCGGGGGCTGGACTATGCGGACACCAACAAGGGCGAAGATGTCATGACATTCACCGACCCCTACAATGTTGCGGCCGAAGTCACCGGGTATATGCGTTTTGACGCACCGGGCATCTATGAATTAGAGACATGGTCGAATGACGGGATCGAGGCGTGGGTCGGCGGTCAGCAAATCGGCCGTGTCACCGGAATTCAAGGGTGCGAGGCGAACCAGAGAACCGAAGTCGAGGTTCCAAAGGCCGGATGGTATCCATTGAAGATCTACTATTTTCAAAAGCTCGGCACGTCGTGCCTGATGATGAAATCGGGCAAGAAGGGCGAGCGGATTACCTGGACGCCGAACAACGTGTTTGGCCGCTAAGTCACCGCTGGCCACGAAAAAAGGCACCCGTTTGGGTGCCTTTCCTGTACGCGCGCTGTGCTGACCTCAGCTTCCTGCTGCGATCAGTTCAGCCTGTGCCACGATCACCTCGGCCTGTTTGATCGACGCGATGTCGACCAGGCGGCCTTTATAGACAGTTGCACCTTCGCCATTGGCTTTGGCTTGCTCCATGGCGGCCAGAATCTCGCGGGCTTCGGTTACCGCTTCGTCCGACGGTGTAAAGACCTGGTTGGCCAGCGCGATCTGCTTGGGGTGGATTGCCCATTTGCCGACCATACCCAAAGTGGCCGAGCGTTTGGCCTGCGCGATATAGCCCTCGTCATCCGAGAAATCGCCAAACGGCCCGTCGACCGGCAACACGCCATGGGTGCGGCAAGCCGCCACGATGGCCGCTTGCGCCCAATGCCACGGGTCGGACCAGTGCTTTTCGCCCTCACGCAGCATATAGTAGTTTTCCTGCGTGCCGCCGATGCCAGTGGTCTGCATCCCCATCGAGGCGGCGAAATCGGCAGCCCCCAGGCTCATCGCCTGCATTCGGGGGGATGAGGCGGCGATTTCCTCGACATGGGCGATGCCTGCGGCGGATTCGATGATGACCTCGAAGCTGATCGGCTTGCTGCGCCCCTTGGCGCGTTCAATGGCCGTGACCAGCGCGTCCACGGCATACACATCCGCCGCGCAGCCGACCTTGGGGATCATGATCTGGTCCAGGCGGTCGCCGGCCTGCTCCAGAACATCGACAACGTCGCGGTACCAATAGGGCGTATCCAGCCCGTTGATGCGCACTGACATGGTCTTGTTGCCCCAGTCGATGGTGTTCAGGGCCTCGATCACGTTGGCGCGGGCGGTGTCCTTGTCGGATGGCGCAACCGAATCCTCAAGGTCAAGGTTGATCACATCCGCGGCCGATGCGGCCATTTTAGGAAACAGTTTCGTGTTCGAGCCGGGCCCGAAAAGCTGGCAGCGATTGGGGCGGGCGGGCGCTGCGGGTTGGATGCGGAAACTCATCTGGGCCTCGTGTGGGTAAGGAAGTTGCGATTTTTCTGCCCAACGAGGTATTAAATTGCGCAAGGTTTCGCAAGTCGGATTGTGCACCTGCGGCAATGCTGCCGCAGAATTGCGCTTATTTCGTGCCCTGTTTCGGTGCTGAAAGTTTGTTCATTGTAAAAACTTCGAAGAATATCGCGTGAAGATTTTGGTCTGTGCAAGAATCTCGCAAGAATGGTTGGGTTGACGGGAAAGAACGAGAAAAGCTCGTAACCCCTGTTCATTAGCGTGGTGCGGAATCAAAGGAGTCCACCGCGATGATCGAAACACCGTACCTGCTGTTTTTGGGCGATGCGCCTGACCAACTGGCCGCAAAGGTTGCACAGGGCATCAAGGATTGGCGTCCGGAAAACGCCGTGGGTCAATTTCGCATGGATGGCTGCAAGGCAGATCTGGGCCTGCCCGATCTGGGGCTCGCCGAGGCCCGTGCCGCAGGGGCAAAAACGCTGGTGATTGGTGTCGCCAACCGCGGCGGGGTCATCAGCCAGGAGTGGAAAAAGGTGCTGGTCACAGCTCTGGAAGAGGGGTTCGACCTGGCGTCGGGGCTGCATAATCTGCTGCGCGATGAACCGGACCTGGTTGCCGTGGCGCAGGCGACGGGGCGCAAGCTGCATGATGTGCGCGTGCCCGAGGTAGACTATCCAATTGCCAACGGGGTCAAGCGCAAGGGCAAACGGTGTCTGGCCGTTGGCACGGATTGTTCCGTCGGCAAGATGTACACTGCGCTGGCAATGGATGCCGAGATGCGCGCGCGGGGGATGAAGGCCACGTTCCGCGCAACCGGGCAGACAGGCATCCTGATCACCGGTGACGGTATTCCTCTGGATGCGGTGATTGCGGATTTCATGGCCGGATCGGTTGAATGGTTGACCCCCGATAATGACGCCGACCACTGGGACCTGATCGAAGGACAGGGGTCGTTGTTCCATGTTTCGTACTCTGGCGTCACCATGGCCCTGATCCATGGCGGTCAGCCTGATGCGCTGATTCTGTGTCATGAGCCGACCCGGCCGCATATGCGCGGGCTGCCGACCTATCAGGTGCCGACGCTTGAAGAACTGCGGGCATTGGCCCTGCAACTGGCCAGAGTTGCCAATCCCGAATGCCAGGTGGTCGGGATTTCCGTTAATACGCAACATATGAGCGAGGCAGACGCCGCGGCCTATCTGGTCAGCCTCGAGACCGAGATGGGCCTGCCGGCAACCGATCCTTTCCGGTTTGGTTCGGGCAAGTTGGTCGACGCGCTGGCGGCGATGTGATCTGACGGTACGGGCCGGGGGGACGCCTTCGGCGAGAGTATTTTGGAAAAGATGAAGGAGCGGGCCGTGCGGATCGAAGTTTTTCGGGATGTCTTTCAACTGGCGCGGGTTTTTACGATCTCGCGCGGGTCGCGGTCAGAGGCGCGGGTCCTGAGCGTCAAGCTGTCGGACGGTGAGTATGTGGGGTGGGGCGAATGTGTTCCCTATGCCCGCTATGACGAGACGCTGGAGTCGGTCGAAGCCCAGATCGCAGGCTTGCCGGACAGGTTCGATCGCAGCGAGTTGCTGGGCCTGCTGCCTGCAGGCGCGGCGCGTAATGCTGTGGATTGTGCGCTTTGGGATTTGGAAGCCAAGCGGGCAGGGCGGCGTGTCTGGGACCTGGCCGGATTGCCGGTGCCCGGACCGGAGATCACGGCCTATACGTTATCGCTCGACACGCCGGACGCGATGCGGGCGCAGGCCGAGGCAAATGCGCATCGTCCCCTGCTGAAGATCAAGCTGGGAACTGCCGATGACATGGCCCGGTTGGAGGCCGTGCGTGCCGGGGCGCCGGGCGCGAAGATTATCGTGGATGCCAACGAAGGGTGGTCTTCCGAAACCTATGCCGCGCTTGCGCCGCACCTGGTGCGTCTGGGGGTTGCATTGGTTGAGCAGCCGCTGCCGGCCGGGGAAGATGAGGCCCTGATCGAGATGGAACGTCCTGTTCCGGTTTGTGCCGACGAATCCTGCCACGACCTGTCCAGCCTGGCGGGTTTGCGCGGAAAATATGACGTGGTGAATATCAAGCTGGACAAGACCGGTGGCCTGACCGAGGCGCTCAGGCTGCGCGACGCGGCGCTGGCCGAGGGGTATGGCATCATGGTTGGATGCATGGTTGGCAGTTCCCTTGCCATGGCTCCTGCGACCCTGTTGGCGCAGGGTGCGATGGTAACGGACCTTGACGGCCCGCTTCTTCTGGCCGAAGACCGCGACACACCGCTGAAATTTGATGACGCCGGAGTACACCCGCCGGAAGCGGCGCTCTGGGGCTGAGGAGACCAATATGACCCGCACCGTTTATGTGAATGGCGAATACCTGCCTGAAACCGAAGCCAAGGTTTCGATCTTTGACCGGGGCTTTCTTATGGCGGATGCCGTTTACGAGGTTACCAGTGTGCTGAATGGCAAGCTGATTGATTTCGACGGTCATGCGGTAAGGTTGAAGCGGTCTTTGGACGCGTTGGACATGGCCGAGCCTTGCAGCAAGGAAGAGTTGCTGGAGATCCATCGCAAGCTGGTTACGCTGAACGAAATCGAAGAAGGCATGATCTATCTTCAGGTCACGCGCGGCAGCGACGGCGACCGGGACTTTGTGTTCCCTTCGGATGAAACCAAGCCGACGATTGTCCTGTTCACGCAGAACAAGCCGGGCCTGGCTGACAGCCCTGCGGCCAAGAAGGGTATTCGGGTCATTTCCATCGACGATGTGCGCTGGGGGCGCCGGGATATCAAGACGACGCAATTGCTTTACCCGTCGCTGGGCAAGATGATGGCCAAAAAAGCCGGAGCGGATGACGCTTGGATGGTCGAGGATGGCCACGTGACCGAAGGCACCAGCAACAACGCCTATTTCGTCAAGGACGGCAAGATTGTTACGCGACCCCTGTCCAGCGACATTCTGCACGGCATCACCCGCAAGGCGGTTCTGCGCATGGCCGCCGAGGCACAGATGGCCGTGGAAGAACGCCTGTTCACCATTGAAGAGGCGCAGCAGGCGGACGAGGCCTTTGTGACATCGGCCTCGACATTCGTGATGCCGGTGGTCGAGATAGACGGGCAGATACTGGGCGATGGCACGCCGGGCCCCATTGCACGGCGCCTGCGCGAGATTTACCTGGACGAAAGCCTGAAAGCCGCCGTCTGACAAACGGCGTCAGCCGAACCTGAAGCTGGACGCCGTGATGGCACCAAAGAACTGAGTTTCGTGGTAGACTCTGGTCGCGGGGTCTGCTTCGGCCGCGCCCAAAGCCACGAACAGCGGAACCAGGTGGTCTTCCTGGGCGTGGCACACGCGCGCGGACGGCGCGCTTTCCCAGTCGAGCATTGCGTTTGTCCGCCGTTCGGGGTCGGACATCAGGGCATCGTTCAGCCATGCATCGAACGCGGCGGATGGTTTTTCGCCTTCGCGGCCCATCAGGCGCAGGTTGTGGTAGCTCAGGCCTGACCCGACGATCAGTACGCCCTGATCCCGCAGGGGGGCCAGTGCGCGGCCGACGGCAAGATGTTCGGCCGGGTCATAGTGGCTGCGCAGGGAAATCTGGAATGTCGGGATGTTCGCCTCGGGGTACATGATGGCCATGGGGGCGAAAGTTCCGTGGTCAAAGCCCTGTTGCGTGTCGGTCCGGGCCGGAAGGCCGGCGTTTCGGATAAGGTCCGCCGCCTGCTCGGCCAGTTCGGGGGCGCCGGGGGCGGGATAGGTGATTTCGTAGGTTTCCGGCGGGAACCCGTGATAATCATAGACCATCGGCGGGCGCGGTGACGCCATAACGGAATAGGTATCCTGGTCTTCCCAGTGACCCGAGATCATCAGGACAGCCGCCGGAGTTTGCGCAATCTCGTCTGCCATGGCCGCAAGCGACGTTTCCAGCGCCGAAAATTTGCGGCGCATTTCGGGCAGCCAGGGCCACGGCCCCCCGCCATGGGAAATGAAATAGGTCGGAAGGGTCTGCGCCATGACTGCCTCGGTCAGGTTGGGAATGGTGTTTTCCCACGATAGCTGCGTTTCCGGTCCGGGTTTAGGCCGCTGCCCAAACACGATCTGTGCAGATATGCAGGCGCCGGATCAGCCTTTCTTTGTCACGTTCTCTTCGAATGCGACCTTAAAGGCGGCCTGTTTTTCGGGGCTGGCCTCGGTTTGGTACTGCGCCTTCCACTCGTCCATGGTCATGCCATAAAAGATCTGGCGGGCTTCGTCCTTGCCCATCTCGATGCCTTTTTCATTGGCCGCTTCCTGATACCAGCGCGACAGGCAGTTGCGGCAGAAACCGGCAAGATTCATCATGTCGATGTTCTGCACGTCGGTGCGGTCTTCCATCAGGTGCTTTTGCAGGCGTCGGAATGCGGCGGCCTGAAGTTCAATCTCGGTTTGCTTGTCCATTGTCGGGGTCCTGATAATTGCCTGTTAACTGACCTAGCAACCCGACGACCGTGTTACAACAAACAGCAGCGGCTCTGTGGGCCCGGTGCCGGGGCCAACGCGGGTATTCACGCCAGTTTCAGTGCCGCCCAGGGCATCAGACAGAACACGATCGTCAGGATCTTGTAATTGGCCAGATACCTGAAATAGGCCCGTTTCACATCCGCCTGATCCATTTGGAACATCCGTCCGTGCACGCCTGAAATCCAGTCCTGAAGGGTCACGACCATCAGCGTCGTGAACGCCAGCAAGGCGAAATTCAAGATCGTCATCCAGCCAAAAACGGTTGTCAGGAATTCCTGGGTCATTGTTGTCTCCTCTCCCTTGAAATATGGGGGTCAGAGTGTGCGCCCACAATGCCGCGACGGCCGAAAACGAGGCCCGGCGACCCGGTGTCACAGGCGGCTTTTTTCCAGCGCATCCTGCAGGCAAGGCGCAAGCCGCTCTGCCCATTCCCGTTGTCCAGCGTGATCGGCGATCAGGTCATTGCGCAGTTCAATCAGGGCATTTGGCCGTCCGAAAGCCGTACAATGCTTGTCGATGGCATCGCCGGGAAGGACGCCGCTATAGGGTTCGTTGACGCCGACGCACAGGTCGCTTTCAGTGTTCAGCCGGTCGATCAACGGGCGGGCAAACCTGTCGTCGGGCGTATGCAGGATGCCAATTTCCCAGGGGCGTGGATCGCGCCCGCGCAATTGCCGCGTGAACGAATGCATCGAGACGATAACCGCATGGGGCAGGGCCGCCATCCGGGCAAGTTCCCGGTGATAGGGGCGGTAACACATCTCCAGGCGCCGGAGGGTTTCCGCCGCATCGGCGTTTCTGTTTCCGGGGATGATGGACCCATCATAAAGCTTCATCAGCAGGGTCGGGTCGTCCTCGCCGCGATTTGGGTCTATTACCAGACGCGAAAAGTTCGCCGCGATGACAGGTGCGTTCAGTATCTCGCCCAAATGCTTTGAGACCTCGTAGGCGCCCACGTCATAGGCGATGTGCCGCTCCATATCCTCGCGTGGCAATCCAAGGTCGCCGCCGTTGATATCAGGCGGTACCATGTTGGTTGCGTGGTCGCACGTGATCAGCCACCGGGACGGGCGATCCGCGCCGTGAACGAAGAACGGAGTATATGTCATGAGCCTGTCGTCTAGTTTGCCGCAGGTGTAGGACAGTTGCCTCGGAAAGGGAATTGCGCAATAAGCGGTTTCAGAAATTGTTTGCGGTAACATCGACAGATCAAGGAGAGCTCTTTCATGCGACGCCTCAGAAAAGTGAAAATCGTGGCGACGCTGGGACCGGCGTCCAATGACTATGATATGATCCGTGCCCTGCACGAGGAAGGCGCTGATGTCTTCCGCCTGAACATGAGCCACGGCAGCCATGACGAAATTCGTGAACGCCACCGGATCATCCGCCAGGTGGAAAAGGATCTGGACAGTCCGATTGCTATCCTTGCGGATTTGCAGGGACCCAAACTGCGCGTCGGGGTGTTTGCCAATGACGCCGAGGACCTGAGCGAAGGCGAAGCGTTTCGTTTGGACCTGGACGAGACGCCGGGAACGGCACAGCGTGTCTGCCTGCCGCATCCCGAGATTTTCCAGGCGCTCGAGCCCGGATCGCGGCTGCTGGTCAATGACGGGAAAATCCGGCTGATCGTCGAGTCCTGCGGCCCGGATTTTGCCGAATGCAAGGTAGAAACCGGCGGTACGATTTCAAACCGCAAGGGCGTCAACGTTCCGGATGTGGTTCTGCCGTTGGCGGCTCTGTCCGAAAAAGACCGGTCGGACCTCGAATTCGTATGCCAACTGGGCGTTGACTGGCTGGCGCTGAGTTTTGTTCAGCGTGCCAAGGACGTATTCGAGGCGCGCTCGCTCGCCGACGGTCGTGCGGCGATCCTGTCCAAGATCGAAAAGCCGGCGGCGGTCGAGGATTTCGATGCCATCCTTGATGCCTCGGACGGGATCATGGTGGCCCGCGGGGACCTGGGTGTGGAACTTCCGGTCTCGGCGGTTCCGCCGATTCAGAAACGGCTGGTTCGCAAGTGCCGGACGGCGGCCAAGCCGGTTATCGTTGCAACCCAGATGCTGGAAAGCATGATCGAAAGCCCGATGCCCACGCGGGCCGAGGTTTCCGACGTGGCCACGGCCATCTACGAGGGAACCGACGCGATCATGCTAAGCGCGGAATCCGCTGCGGGCGCATACCCGATCGAGGCTGTTCAGACCATGAACAAAGTCGCCATCGAGGTCGAGGCCGATCAGACATATCCCCAGATCATCGCCGCCTCGCGTACGGCCAAGGGGACAACGGTTGCCGATGGTATCGTCGCGGCGGCGCGCGAGATTGCGGAAAAGACCGAAATCAAGGCCATCTGCTGTTTTACCCAAAGCGGGACGACCGCGCTGTTGACCGCACGTGAACGACCCGGCGTTCCGATCATCGCCATGACCTCGTTGAAAGGGACGGCTCGCCGTCTTTGCCTGACCTGGGGGTGCCATTGCGTGATGACCCCGGAATTGGAGCGGTTCAAAAGCGCGGTGGTCAACGCGGCGCGCGCGGCGCGTTCAGCCGGGTTTGCTGCCGAGACCGACCAGATCGTCGTAACGGCGGGGGTTCCCTTCAATGTGCCGGGCACAACCAACATCCTGCGCGTTGCACCCTGTGACGAGCGGATGATCTACAGCACCGATCCCGAATAAGCGGCACCGGCCTCAGGGCCGGGGCCTTGTGACGCCAGCCGGTTCCTTTACCGTTTCCATGACGGTGAACGAACTGGTCTGGTGTACGCCGGGCAGTTTGTTGATTTTCTCGCCCAGCACCATTCGAAAATGTGCGATGTCGCGGGTGCGCACGGTCAGCAAATAGTCAAACGACCCTGCCACCATCAGGCAGTTTTCGATTTCGACCACGTCACGCACCGCGTCGTTGAACTTGTCCAGTGACTGTTCTGCCGTCGCCGCCAGTGACACCTGCACGACCGTCAGGTGCCCCAATCCCAGCATGTCCTTGTCTATTATCGCGCTGTAGCCCGTGATATAGCCGCCTTTTTCCAGCCGTTTCACGCGCTCGGAACAGGGCGTGTTGGTCAGATTCACACGTGCGGCCAGTTCAACTATGGGCAGACGTCCATTGGCTTCCAGCTCTTGCAGGATGCGTTGGTCGATCTTGTCCAAATCTCTAATCATCAGGCAAAATACCTGTCTTTTTTATAGTGGACGACATATTTTGCTGAATATAGACCAAAAAAATCCCCAATCCCTAGTGATTTTTACTGATACTGACCCCAGGGCAGTCTTTGATACATGTTCCAAGTTCCGGCTGCCTCGCCGGGGACACGGGTTCCGGCCAAACGAACCAACAAATGGAGGAACGACATGACAACGAAGATTGTCATTGGACTGGACGGGACAGAGACCGGAGAACGCGCGATCGGTTTTGCCAAGGATTTGGCAGAGCGGATCGGAACCTGCGAGCTGCTGGTTGCCTATGTCATTGAATGGTCCCCTTACACTTTCCAGACCCCTGAAGAAAACGCGCAGCGTCATAAGCGCCGGGAAGAAGAAATCGTGCTTGCCAACGAGCGCGTCGTGACCCCTGCGGTCGACGCGTTGAAGGCGGCGGGTTTCAATGTGACGGGCATTGTCCGGCACGGCGATGTCGCCGAAACGCTGAATGCGATCACCGTGGAAAACGGCGGTTCGCAGATCGTGGTTGGCCGGGCTTCGGCCGACGGGATCAAGAAACGCCTGTTCGGCAGTTCGACGCAGAACCTCGTGATGCACGCCGATGTGCCGGTCACCGTAGTGAAGTAAGTGAGGACATGATGAAAACGCTTGTAAAAACCGGTGTTTCCGGTGCAGCGGCAGCATTGCTTGCCAGCCCTGCCATGGCTCAGGAGGCCGTTGGCCTAGACCAGAAAATCAACCAGGCATTCGCCGATCTGACCGGGCCCTTCGTCAGCTTCATCTTCGCACCTCTGCCGGGAACGTCTTTCCCGTGGATCGTGATGTGGCTGGTTATCGCAGCGTCGGTTTTCACGCTGTATTTCGCCTTTGTGCAGATGCGGTTCTTCAGCCACGCGATCAGCCTGGTCAAGGGCGACTATTCCGACCCCAACGACGCGGGTGAGGTCAGTCACTTTCAGGCGCTTGCGACGGCCCTTTCGGGCACCGTGGGTCTTGGCAATATTGCCGGGGTTGCGGTTGCGGTAGGCATTGGTGGCCCCGGCGCGACATTCTGGATGATCCTTGCGGGTCTTCTGGGCATGGCGTCGAAATTCACCGAATGTACGCTGGGCGTGAAATATCGGAACGAATACGAAGATGGCACCGTCTCGGGCGGCCCGATGTACTATATGTCCAAGGGCTTTAACGAGCTGGGTCTGCCGGGTGGAAAGATCCTGGCGGTTCTGTTCTCGATCTTTTGTATTCTGGGTGCCCTGGGTGGCGGAAACATGTTCCAGGCCAACCAGGCGCATCAGCAGATTGCCGGAATCGTCGGCGATTATCCTGGCTGGATCACCGGTGTGGTCTTTGCGGTTGTTGTGTTCATGGTGATTGTCGGCGGCCTGAAATCCATCGCGCGGGTGACCGAAAAGGTCGTGCCCTTCATGGGTGTCATGTACGTTCTGACCGCGCTGGTCATCATCGTGATGAACGCCGATATGATCGGTTGGGCCTTTGGCCAGATCTTCGCCGGTGCCTTTACCGGCCTGGGCGTGGCCGGCGGTATGGTTGGGGCGCTGATCCAGGGCTTCAAACGCGCCGCGTTCTCGAACGAGGCAGGCGTCGGTTCAGCAGCTATTGCGCACTCGGCCGTTCGGACCAAAGAGCCGATCACCGAAGGCTTCGTTTCGCTGCTGGAACCGTTCATCGATACCGTTGTGATCTGTACCATGACCGCACTGGTCATCATCATCACGCAACAGCTGATCATCGACCCGGAAACCGGCAACTACATGCTGAACGAAGCGGGCACCGCGATTGCAACCGTTGATGGCAATTCGGGCGTCAGCCTGACCTCGGCCGCCTTCGGAAGCGCGTTCAGTTGGTTCCCCTATATCCTTGCGATTGCCGTGATCCTGTTCGCCTTCTCGACCATGATCAGCTGGTCCTATTATGGCCTCAAGGCCTGGACCTACCTGTTCGGTGAAGGCCACACCAAGGAACTGGTGTTCAAGGTCATCTTCTGCATCTTCGTTGTCATCGGCGCGGCGGCCAACCTTGGCCCGGTCATCGACTTCTCGGATGCGGCGATCTTTGCGATGGCGGTTGTAAACGTCTTTGCACTGTATTTCCTGATGAAAGTGGTGCGCCAGGAGCTGGCCTCCTACTCCGAGCGCCTGAAGAGCGGTGAAATCCGCAAATTCGGCCACTAAACCAATCCACCGGGGCGGCGCCTGTCGCCCCGGTGCCCGGGCCACTGCGAAAAGCGCAGATTCTGCTCCAAACCCCCTTGCCAGTATGACTGAACTTGCGTAAACGGCGCATCTGATCGCGTGACCGGCCGAGATGGCATGCCGAGTCGCGTCTGAAACCGAACCCGAAAAAGGAGACGGAAATGCCTAAGATGAAGACCAAGTCGAGCGCCAAGAAGCGCTTTAAGGTGACTGCGACCGGTAAGGTCCTTGCTGGCCAGGCCGGCAAACGGCACGGCATGATCAAGCGGACCAAGAAGTTCATCCGCGACGCCCGTGGCAACACCACCCTGTCCGCCCCCGACGCAAAGATCGTCAAGGGCTACATGCCCTACGACCGCTAAGAGGAGATTAAGAGATGTCCCGCGTTAAAGGTGGAACCGTAACTCACGCCCGTCACAAGAAGGTTATCAAGGCCGCCAAAGGTTACTATGGCCGCCGCAAGAGCACCTTCAAGGTTGCCCGTCAGGCCGTCGACAAGGCCAACCAGTATGCAACCCGCGACCGCAAGAACCGCAAGCGCAACTTCCGCGCGCTGTGGATCCAGCGTATCAACGCTGCTGTCCGTTCGCATGACGAAGCTCTGACATATTCCCGCTTCATCAACGGCCTGAACCTGGCCGGTATCGAAGTGGACCGCAAAGTTCTGGCTGACCTGGCCGTGCACGAACCGGAAGCGTTCGGCGCGATCGTCGCCAAAGCTCAGGCCGCTCTGACTGCCTGATCCTCTGAATAGAGAGACAGTGAACAAAGGGCCGTTCCCAAAAGGGGGCGGCCTTTTTGCTTTCGGATGTGCCCTGGCCTCACAGGAGGCCTGTTCAATCCTCGGCCGGTGAAACGGCGCGCTGATACAGATGCCACGTAGTGTGGCCAAGGATCGGCAGGGTGAAGATCAGGCCCAGAAAGGCTGGGATCAGCGAGAGCAGCATGGTTACCGAGATGATTGCCGCCCAGCCCAACATTACCACCGGGTTCTCGGTAACAACCCGGATCGAGGTCAGCATGGCCGAAACGAAGTTGGTCTCTCGGTCCAGAAGCAGCGGCATGGCGACAACGGTGACCGAAAACAGCACGGCTGAAAGGCCCGCGCCGATACAGGTGCCAATGGCCAGAAACGTCCAACCTTCGGGCGTGAAGAAGACGGTGTTCAGAAACCCGTCAAAGTCCGAGAAGGACGCATTCTGCAGGATGATCGCCAACCAAAGGCGCACCTGGTAGACCCATACCCAGAAAATGAACAGGGTGACAAAGGCCATCCAGCCCATCTCGCGTTTGCGTTGATTGGCCATCACCGTCAGGATATCGGACCAGCCGAACTGTTCCTCGTTCTGCAATCGTCGGGACATTTCATAGAGCCCGGCAGCCGCAAAGGGCGCGACCAGTGGAAAGCCCACAATGGCCGGGATGATCATCCAGATCTTGCCGAGCCAGATCAGGCACCACACAAAGACAAGGCCAAAAACGGCATAGAACAGGCCGAAAAACCCGCTCATGACAGGACGTGCCAGAAAGTCTGCGACACCCGCCTTCAAGGAGTCCTTGATATCCTGAGCACTTACTGTGTTGACCTTGGGC
The DNA here is from genome assembly GCA_030427405.1 of Alphaproteobacteria bacterium. Classification (GTDB taxonomy): domain Bacteria; phylum Pseudomonadota; class Alphaproteobacteria; order Rhodobacterales; family Rhodobacteraceae; genus Ruegeria. The sequence continues at coordinate 101,988 of JAUHXK010000011.1, forward strand.
GCAGCGCGATGCGGCGACGCCAAATCGCCCGACGGTTCCGTGTCTGAGGTTTTGGGTGTCATAGTGCACTCCTCTGCGTGAAAGTCTGCGTCGGTTGAGACGCAAGAGCAAGAGGTGTGTCTGACCGTCAGGTTCGCGACAAGGCGTGCGACCCTGCGGTCGGGAAACCGGCGCTGGATCGCCCGGTTTCCCTTTTATCATTCTCTAGCCGAACACACGCCCCAGCGCGCCATCGACCGCGTCGGTGATCTGGTCGATATCGTCCGCCGTCGCGATCAGCGCGGGAGAGAAGCACAGCGTGTTGTTCTTGCCGGGGACCGATCGGTTGGTGACGCCGATGATGACGCCCTGCGCCATGCAATCGGCGACGACGGCCTGGGCCAGCTTTTCGTTGACAGGTTCCTTGGTGGACCGATCAGTGACCAGTTCAGCCCCAAGAAACAGCCCCTTGCCGCGTACATTGCCGATGACTTTGTGCTTTTCCATCAGCGCCTGCAGGTTGCCTGTCATGCGGGCGCCCATTTCGGTGCAGTTGGCCAGCAGGTTCTCATCCTCGATGATCCGCATGTTTTCAATCGCCGCCGCCGGGCCGGCGGTGCAGCCGCCAAAGGTCGAGATATCGCGGAAATAGTTCAGCGGATCGTCGGCATTGTCCTTGAACATGTCGAACACTTCTTCGGTGGTGACCATGCAGGCAATCGCCGCATAGCCCGACGCAACGCCCTTGGCCATGGTCACGAAATCGGGCTTCACGCCATATTGCTGATAGCCGAACCAGGTACCGGTACGGCCCACGCCGCAGACGACCTCATCGATATGCAGCAGGATGTCGTACTTGTCGCAGATCTCCTGCACACGCTGCCAGTAGCCCTCGGGCGCCTCGATCACGCCGCCACCGGCGGTGACCGGCTCAAGGCACAGCGCGCCGACGGTGTCGGGGCCTTCGCGCAGGATGACCTCTTCGATCTGGTCGGCGGCCCATTCGCCAAAGTTCTCCTCGGGCGCGCCGTCCAGTTCGTGCTTGCGGTATTCCATGCAATGAGGCACGCGCACGAAATCGGGGGCGAAGGGGCCGTATTGCGCGTTGCGTTCATCCTGACCGCCCGCAGACATCGCGGCCAGGGTCGAGCCGTGATAGTCGCGGTCGCGATACAGGATCTTGGTTTTCTTGCCGCCGTATTTCTTGTGGGCGATCTGGCGGACCATCTTGAACGCCTTCTCGTTCGCCTCGCTCCCTGAGTTGGTGTAATACACGCGGCTCATGCCTGGCATCTTTTCGATCAGCTTTTCGGCAAAGATCGAACCGGGGATCGAACCCGCGGACTGGGCGAAATAGCACAGCTTCATCAGTTGGTCGTAAACCGCCTTGCAGATCGATTCGCGGCCATAACCAACGTTGACTGTCCAGACCCCGCCAGACACCGCGTCCAGATGCTCTTTGCCGTTCTGGTCCCAGACGCGCATGCCCTTGCCCTCGACAATGATGCGCGGATCATTAGCTTCAAAGGGTTTGTGCTGGATCAGGTGGTGCCAGATATGGGCGCGGTCGGCCTCGACCACGCGGGTAAGATCGTTTTCGTTGAACGTGCCGTCCATGACATGTCCTTTCACTGAGATATGGCGCGCAGTATAGCGGGGAAATCGCCGCCTTGCGGAAGCTTTTCATTGCCTCAGATCACCGCGAACTGGCCGGCTAAGATAGGGCCAGATGAAATTTTACCGTAGTGCCAGAGCTTGGGCGCCGCGTATTTTTACGGATTTTCACGGGTGCGGCTTTGTGGTCATCTGTGCCAACCGACGAATTGGGAGGATCGGCGTATGGCAGACGACAACATCTACAAGCGCCATTTGGACAAGGGGCGTGCGAATTTCACCCCCCTGACCCCGCTCAGCTTTATCGAACGGACCGCGCAGGTCTACCCTGACTATCCTTCGGTGGTCTATGGCGACCGCAGGTATCACTGGGCTGAAACCTATGCCCGCTGTCGCCGCCTGGCCAGCGCTTTGGCGGCGCGAGGCATCGGGGCCGGAGACACCGTTTCGATCATTGCCGCGAACATCCCCGAAATGTACGAGTCCCATTTCGGTGTTCCGATGGCGGGCGCGGTCCTGAACACGATCAATACGCGGCTGGATGCCCATATCATCGCCTTTATCCTTGATCATGCAGAGGCCAGGGTCCTGCTGGTCGATCCCGAATTCTCGGGCGTGGTCAAAGAGGCCCTGGCCGAAGTTGACCGATCTGATCTGTTGGTCGTCGATATTGTCGACCCAAGCTTTGACGGTGGCGAACGGCTGGGGGCGCTGACCTATGACGCGCTGCTGGCCGAGGGCGACCCGGATTTCAACTGGTCGCTGCCCGAGGATGAGTGGGATGCGATCTCGCTCAACTACACATCCGGTACGACGGGCAACCCCAAGGGTGTGGTTTATCACCACCGGGGCGCGGCGCTGAACGCGCAGTCGGATATTCTGGATTGGAGCATGCCGAAACATTCGGTCTATCTTTGGACGCTGCCGATGTTTCACTGCAACGGCTGGTGTTTCCCCTGGGCCATGGCGGCCAATGCCGGGGTTTCGGTCTGCTTGCGTGCGGTGCGGGCCGAACCGATCTATGCGGCCTTCAGGCAAGAGCGTGTAACCCATTTCTGTGGTGCGCCCATCGTGTTGAACATGCTGGCCAACGCGCCGGATGCGCTGAAGGATTTTGACCACGAGATCAAGGTTATGACGGCGGGCGCCCCGCCCCCTGCCGCCGTAATCGAGAAGATGGAGGCGATGGGCGTAGAAGTCACGCATGTCTACGGGCTGACCGAAACCTACGGGCCTTCGGTTGTGTGTGCATGGAAAGAGGAATGGAATGACAAGGGGCCCGAAGAACGCGCCGCTCTCAAGGTGCGGCAGGGTGTGCGCTATTCAGCCCTGTCCGGATTGATGGTGGCCGACCCCGAAACACTGGAACCCGTGCCTGCCGATGGCGAGACCATGGGTGAGATTTTCATGCAGGGCAACGTGGTCATGAAAGGGTATCTGAAGAACGCCGATGCGACGGACAGCGCGTTCCGGGGCGGTTGGTTCGCATCGGGTGATCTGGGCGTGATGCATCCCGATGGCTATATCGCGCTGAAGGACCGGTCGAAGGACATTATCATTTCGGGGGGCGAAAATATCTCGTCTGTCGAGGTTGAGGATGTCCTGTACAAACACCCCGCCGTGATGGAGGCCGCCGTGGTGGCCCGCCCCGATGACAAATGGGGCGAAACGCCTTGTGCTTTTATCGAGCTGAAACCGGGCGGCGAGGTGACGGCCGAGGAACTGATTGCGTTCTGCCGCGAAAACATGGCCCATTTCAAGGCGCCCAAGACTGTCATTTTCGGGGCCTTGCCCAAGACATCGACCGGCAAAATACAGAAATTCGTGCTGCGGGATCAGGCGCGTGCGCTGACCTGATCGCCAGGGCCGCGAGGCACCTTAAAGTTCGGGCGCCACAGCATCCGGGTGCGCGGCCGCAAAGGCCGGGTGCTCTGCGCTGGCAGCCTCGACCGACATTATGCGCGGCATGTCGGACAGCCCGACCTGCCATCTACGGGCATTGTAGACCTGTGGGATCAGGCAAAGATCGGCAAGGCCGGGCGCGGTGCCCGTGCAAAAAGGGGCCTGCTGGAACGCGCCCAGCATGGTCTCGAACGCAAGCAATCCCGGCCGGATAAAGTGCCGCATCCAATCGCCGGGCATGTCCGCGGCCTCGCCCGCCAAAGCGGTGGCGTGTTTTGCGACCGACAGATTGCAAACCGGGTGGAGGTCCACGGCGATGGCATGGGCCAGTGCCTGTGCTTTGGCGCGCTCGACCGGGTCAGGCGGCAGGAGGTTCAGGTTTCGTGTCCTGTCCAGGTAATCAAGGATGGCCAGCGACTGCGTCAGTCGAACCCCGTCAATGTCAAGCACCGGAACAAAGCCTTGTGGATTGCGGGCAAGGTGTGCATCGGACCTTTGCGCGCCCGCGACCAGATCAACGGGGACCCGGTCATAAGCGATACCGGCCAGGTTCAGTGCGATGCGGACTCGATAGCTGGCAGAAGACCGCCAGTAATCGTAAAGAACCACGTCGCGCGCGGGGCTGGCTTGGGGGTGTGGCATCATTCGCCGGTCAGCGCAGCGGCCTTGATCGCCTGGGCCAAAACCGCGTTGTCACCGATATGGTTGGCCAGCACCAGGACAAGGCGGGCGTTCAACGCGTCGCTGCCAGCCTTTTCCAACCCGTCATGGGCGGCCAGAAGGTCAGCATAGAAATCATCCGCGTTTTCTAGGTTCGGGGAAAGGATCAGGTCAGCCATTGCGCTTACTCCTTGCCTGTGGCCCGGCGGATCGCCTGCCGGAATGCATTGTCTTCATAGCTGTCGCGGCGGGCGGCGACATGCTGATCGGGGCGGATCAGGTAGACCGCACTGGTCGCGTCGCCAAGATAGCGTCGCTTCAGTTCCTGCGTCGGGTCATCCTTGACCGAAAGCGCCAGGCGCGTGACCTCGATCCCGTCTTCCTCGATCCGGTCGGGACCGTCGGCATCTATGGTCAGCAAGGTGAACTTGTCTGCAAGCCCGGGCAATAGGAACCCATCGCCCAACGGTGCATCTGGGCAGGCCGAACCTGGCCGCGTTCCCGCAGGCCCGTTAAGCGCGTCGGCCGAGTTGAGTGGCGACCCGTCATAGGTGCATGGCACGCTCAGGCGACCGGAATTCACCAGCGGGCGGGCGAAATCGTAATGTTCGCTCAGGTCCAGAACCGCGTCGCGCAGGATACGGGACATTGGGGATTTTGGCGTAATGAATTCAGTGGACCGGGTCGAGTTCAGGATGTTTTCATCCGCGCCCTGGATACGTTCGCTGTTGTAGCTGTCCAGCAGGCTGTCGGGCGCCTGACCGTCAATGACAAGTTTGAGTTTCCAGCACAGGTTGTCTGTATCCTGTATGCCCGAATTGGCCCCGCGGGCCCCAAACGGGCTGACCTGATGGGCGCTGTCGCCGGCAAACAGAACCCGTCCGTGGCGGAAGTTTTCCATGCGCCGGCACTGGAACGTATAGATGCTGACCCATTCGAGGTCGAACTGTATATCTTCGCCCAGCATCGCCTTGAGACGGGGGATCACGTTTTCGGGGCGCTGTTCGCGTTCTTTGTCGATGTCCCAGCCCAGTTGCAGGTCAATGCGCCAGACATTGTCGGGTTGCTTGTGCAGCAGCGCGGATTGACCGCGATTGAAGGGCGGGTCGAACCAGAACCAGCGCTCGGACGGGAAATCCGCGTCCATGATGACATCGGCGATCAGGAAATTATCCTCGAACACACGACCCACGAAATCCAGCCCCAGCATGCGGCGCGTGGGTGAATTTGCGCCGTCGCAGGCAATCAGCCAGTCCGCCTCGACCGTATAGGACCCTTCGGGGGTTTCCACCTCGAGCTTTACATGATCGTCATGGGTGCCAATCGCCTCGACCTTGTTGCGCCCGCGTATTTCCAGGGGCGCGCCCTGGGCTTGCAGGGCGCGGGCGCGGTCCACGAGAAACTGTTCCAGATAATATTGCTGCAGGTTGATGAACGCGGGGTTGGCGTAGCCCGCGTCAGGTTGCAGATCGAAGCTGTAGACCTCGCGATTGTCGAAAAAGACCTTGCCGACATTCCATTGAACGCCCTTGTCCACCATTGGACGCCCGCCACCAAGTCGGTCGGCAATATCAAGCGTGCGCTGGGCAAAACAGATGGCCCGGCTGCCAAAGCTGACCTTGTCGTTGTCGTCCAGCACGACGACGTCCACCCCTTTTTGGGCAAGGTCGATTGCGGCGGCCAGACCGATGGGACCCGCGCCAATGACGATTACTTTGTGGCGGACCGGGGAAGGCGCGTCCTGATCCGGGCTGCGGTCATAGCCGTAAAGAGGCGTTTCAAAGATCTTGTTCATGGGTTTCCTCCCCAACAGTCCGATGCGCGAAAAGCGCATCCATCCGACCCGGCGGCCTGCCGCCGCCGAAGAGCTTGCCCCATGGTTTCATTGATCAGGGCGGGGCAAAACGATCTGGATCAAACGCGCCGCTATTTCCTTATCCTTGCAGCGCGTCCCACATTTCAAGGTCCCGCTGGGCGGTCCAGATGCGGGGGGTATCGATGCCGCGGGCCTCGTCATAGGCGCGCGCGACGTTGAAGGGCAGGCAATGTTCATAGATCGCGTAGTCGGCGAATTTGGGGTCGCATTCGGCGCGCACGGCGTCCCAGGCCTGTTTCAGGGATCCACCGCGCGCCGCGACCCTGGCGGCGGGATGATAGGTGCTGGCGACGAAATCGCGGGTGTTTTCGATGGCGGCGTTGACCATGTCCTTGCCGACCAGGGCGTCGCCGCGCCCAGGAGCGATGGCATCCACGTCGAACCGTTTGATTGCATCCAGCGTTCCCCCCCAGTCACCGAAATGACCGTCGCCGCAATAGCAGGCCGAGTGGTATTCGACGATGTCCCCGGTGAACATTACATTCTGGTCCGGAACATGGATCACGATGTCACCGGCGGTATGGGCCCGCCCCAGATGCATCAGGTCGATACGGCGATTGCCCAGATAGACGGACATGCTGCCGTTGAAGGTCGTGGTGGGCCAGGTCAGGCCGGGGATGCTTTCGTGCCCTTCGAACAAGCGTGGAAAGCGTTGGAATTCGCTGTCCCAGTCTTCTTGTCCGCGTTCGACGACCATGGCGCGCGCCGTGTCCGACATCAGGATCTGCTGCGCGCCATAGGCGCTGGCGCCCAGAACGCGGACGGCGTGATAATGGGTCAGGGCCACATGAGTGATCGGCTTGTCGGTGACCGAGCGGACGCATTCGATAACCTTGTTGGCCAGGCGCGGGGTGGCCTGTGCTTCGACGATCATCACACTGTCGTCGCCGATAATGACGCCTGAATTGGGGTCCCCCTCGGCGGTGAAGGCATATAGCCCTTCGCCGACCTGAGTGAAGGAGATTTTTTTCTCGGCGGTGTCGCCCTGGGACGCGAATGCCTTGGCCATGTGGTACAATCCTTTTTCCGTTTGCGCCGGTTAGGGTCGCGGGATGCCTCCGGCGGGAGTATTTGGGAAAAGATGAAGCCTGCGGGCCTATCTTTTGTACGGGTCCTTGAGGGCGGGCAGGACGGTGCCGGTGCAGTCGCCGAACCCGATCGTGTACCCGTTGCCGCGTGCCGCGCCCGTCAGGGTCAGCGTGTCGCCGTCTTCGATAAAGCTGCGGGTCTCGCCCGTGTCCAGGGTCAGCGGTTCCTTGCCGCCCCAGCTGAGCTCAAGCAGCGAACCCCGTTCGGGCTTGGTCGGGCCGGAGATGGTGCCCGACCCCAGCAGGTCGCCGGTATTCATGGGGCATCCCGATGTTGAGTGATGCGCAAGTTGTTGCGCGGCGGAATAGTACATTTCCTTGTAGTTGGTGCGCGCGACGGTGGTTGCCTTTTGTCCGGCTGGCGCCATCGTGATCGCAAGGTCGATGTCATAGAGCATCGGGCCGCAATCCTTCAGGTGATCCAGCAACTCGAATTCGCGCTCGGGTGTGTCACAGCGGAACGGCTCGAGCGCCGGTTTGGTCACGATCCATGGGCTGATTGATGTGGCCGTTGCCTTGGCCTGAAACGGGCCGAGCGGCTGGTATTCCCAGGCCTGGATGTCACGGGCGGACCAGTCGTTCAGCAGGACATAGCCAAAGATGTGGTCATCGGCCTCTTGCACGGAAAGCGGCCCGTTTGACGGCGTTCCGACAATTGCGCCCATTTCGAGTTCGATATCGAACCGGCGGCTGGGCAGGAAGGTGGGCAGGTCATGGTCGGGGGATTTCAGCTGACCCCAGGGGCGGCGAATATCAGTGCCCGAGACGACCACCGAGGACGCCCGGCCGTTATAGCCGATTGGAATATGCAGCCAGTTCGGTGGCAAGGCATTTTCCGGGTCCCGGAACATCGAGCCCACGTTGAAGGCGTGATGCCGGCCTGCGTAGAAATCGGTGTACTCGCTGACGGCAAAGGGCATGTGCATGACAACCGCGCTTTGCGGCACCAGCAGGGGCTCCACCACCTCTTGCTCCATCGCGCCTTCGGACAGAAGCGCCGTCAGGCGGGCGCGCAGGGCGGCCCAGACAGCGGGGCCTTGTTCCATCAGGGGGTTCCAGAAGGGCAGATCGAAAAGCGGCTCTTCGATCAGGGTGATGAGCCCTTCGGCCTCGGCCGCGGTGACATCGAGGATCATGTCCCCAATTGCAACGCCACATCTGGGCTCCTCATCGCCATGGGCAAAGACCCCGTAGGGTAGGTTGTTCAACGGAAATGGATGGGTCGCATCATTGGCCGAAGCGACCCAGGATTTCAGCAAAGGCATCTTTTGATCCTTGTCTTGGTTTATTGAGCGTCTCGCAGGGACTTCAGCCCCAACAGAACGGCAGCCAGAATCATGAACCCGCCACCCGCGCGATCCAGCCAGATCCGCGCAGACCCTTTGAGCCGCGTAGCTAACCAACTAGCGCTTGCTCCGTAGGCGGTCAGAAACAACCCGTCCATGATCAGATAGGTGGCCGAGAGGATCGCGAATTGCGGCCAGAAGGGCAGCGCGCCATCGATGAACAGCGGAAACAGTGCAGCAAAGAACACCACTGCTTTGGGATTGGCGGCTGAGGTGATGAAGCCCTGCATCCACAAGGTTTTGCGGCTGGCCAGCTGCGCGGTTTGCGCTGTTTGAGGTTTGGCTTTGACAATCGCTTTGATGCCGAGAAAGACCAGATATGCGACACCCAACCATTTGATCACAGCCAGCGCGGTGCCCGAGGCCGCAATAATCGCGGCAAGCCCGAGACCCGCTGCCAACATCTGCAACAGGTTCGCCGTCAGATCACCAGCAGCCGTGAACACGCCCCGGCGCAGCCCGTTGGTGGCCGAGTTCGACAGCATCAGAAGCTGGCTCGGCCCCGGTGTGCTCATCAGCAGCAGGACGGTGGCGACATAGGTGATCCAGATATCAAAGCTCATTGCAGGTTATTTCTTTCCCGGTGTTCCATCGAACTTTTTCTCAAGCGAAGTCCAGCAGTCAATATAGTCGTCCTGCAAGGGGGCTTCGGTCGCGGCAAAGGCGGTCAGATGCTGCGGGAAGCGGGTTTCGAACATGAAGGACATGGTGTTGTCCAGCTTATCCGGCCCGAGATTGGCGTTCGACGCTTTTTCAAACGCTTCCTTGTCCGGCCCGTGGGGTATCATCATGTTGTGCAGGCTCATGCCGCCGGGAACAAAGCCCTGAGGTTTGGCGTCATACTGGCCGTAGATATTGCCCATCAGCTCGGACATGATGTTCTTGTGGTACCAGGGCGGACGGAACGTGTCCTCGGCCACCATCCAACGCTCGCGGAATAGGACAAAGTCGATATTGGCCGTGCCGGGCTGTCCCGAAGGGGCCGTCAGGACGGTAAAAATTGATGGATCCGGGTGGTCGAACAGGATCGCACCGACCGGGCAATAGGTGCGCAGATCGTATTTGTAGGGCGCGTAGTTCCCATGCCAGGCCACCACGTCCAGCGGGCTGTGGCCGATTTTAGTGGTGTGGAACTGGCCGCACCATTTGATGGTTACCGTTGACGGGGTCTCGCGGTCTTCGAACGCGGCAACGGGGGCCTTGAAGTCGCGGGGATTGGCCATGCAGTTGGCCCCGATCGGACCGCGGCCCGGCAGTTCGAATTTCTGGCCGTAATTTTCGCAGACAAAACCACGCGCCGGTCCTTCGAGGACCTCGACGCGGTACAGAAGCCCCCGTGGAATAATGGCGATTTCCTTGGGTTCCAGGTCGATGACGCCCAGTTCGGTGGCAAAACGCAGGCGGCCTTCCTGTGGCACCACCAGCAGTTCGGAATCGGCCGAGAAGAAATAGTCGTCGACCATCGATTCGGTGACCAGGTAGATGTGGCTTGCCATTCCCACCTGGGTGTTCACATCGCCTGCGGTGGTCATTGTCCGCATGCCGGTCAACCATGTCAGCGGCGCGTCGGAATGAGGCACGGCGTCCCATCGGTACTGGCCCAGGCTGATTACATCAGGATCGACACATGGCGCCGATTTCCAATAAGGCAGGGCAATTTTTTCGTAGCGATGTGAATGCTTGACCGACGGGCGGATGCGGTAACACCACGTGCGTTCGGGCGGGTTTGCGGTGAAGGCTGTGCCGCTGAGCTGTTCGCCATAAAGGCCATAGTTACATTTCTGCGGGCTGTTCATTCCTTGCGGCAACGCATCGGGCAGGGCTTCGGTTTCAAAATCATTGCCAAAGCCGGGCATATATCCCGCATGGGTGCCCACGGGCGTGCTGGCTTGGGTCATTGCGATCGGATCAGTCGGACGATTCATGGCGTGTTCCTCCGTTTCTGCTTGTCGCATAATAGTTGATTTTGTAACTAACAAGAATGACCTTGCCTGAAAATTCCGAAAATGACGCGTTCGACTTGCAGAACTTCCTTCCCTTCCTGCTGAACCAGGCGGCCGAGGGAAGCTCGCTTGAGTTTCAGCGCGTCTATAAGGATCGCTATGGCATGCTGCGTACCGAATGGCGGGTTCTGTTCCACTTGGGCAGCTATGGCGAGATGACGGCCCGTGACATCGGTCGGCGGGCAAAGTTACATAAAACCAAGATAAGCCGCGCCGTGCACAAGCTGGAACTTCGCCGATACCTAAAGCGAAGCCGCGATGAAAAGGACCGCCGGGTCGAGAGGTTGGCCCTGACCCCGGCGGGCCAAACCGTGTATAACGAATTGCGCGGAATTGCCCGCGACTATGACGCCCGTCTGGCCCGGAAATTCACGTCGGGTGAAACCGCGTTGCTGCGGATGATGCTGCGGCGCCTGGCGGGTATGGATTAAGCACTGGTAATTTCGGCACCTTGGCCCCAGATGGAAATCAAACAAACCCGGGAATGATCATGACACCCCTCGACGCGGATGCCGCAAAAACAAGAGATTTGATTGACTGGCTGGTGGCGCGCGGGTTGGAAGGTGCCGGCAAAGAAGAGCTGTTGGATGGCTATTGCAACATGCTTGTTGATCTCGGGGTGCCCTTGATGCGGTTTCACGCGGCGCAATCCGCGTTGCATCCGGTTTACGGCGGAACCGGTTACAGCTGGTACCAGGGGAAGGGGGGCGATTATCAGACCTTTGAATATTCCGATGAACCAAGCGAGGTGTGGCAGCGAAGCCCTCTGTTTGCAATTCTGAACGAAGATATCTGTGAATTGCGCGAACGGTTGGTCGAACAAAACGAACCAAGCCGGTTTCCGCTGTTGAACGAGTTGCGCGAGATCGGGGCAACGGACTATTTTGCGACCGCAGTCACATTTGATAATCCGACCCATAACAGCCCCAGGGATGCCAAGAAATCTGTCGAAGGGGTGTTGATGTCCTGGACCAGCAACGCGCCAGAAGGGTTCGGTGACCGCGACCTTGGCATGATAAATGCAGCACTTCCGCATTTGGGCCTGGCGTTGAAATCCGCCTCCAGCACCCGCGTCGCACAGGATCTGATGCGCGTCTATCTGGGGCGCGATGCCGGGCAACGGGTTCTGTCCGGTGAAATCCGGCGCGGATCGTTGCAGCAGATCGACGCGGTGATCTGGAATTTCGACCTTGAGAATTTTACCAGCCTGTCCGAAGACCTGCCCGGTACTGATATCATCGAAATGCTGAACGACTATTTGGCGGTTGCCGTCGATGTGGTTCATTCATGTGGCGGCAGCATCCTGAAATTCATGGGGGATGGGCTGATGGCCATGTTCGATGTCGGCGACATCGACGCGGATGCGCGTGCGGCGCTGGGGGCAGTGACCCTGTTGCAAAAGAACATGGCAGAGCTGAACGCGCAGCGCGTGGCCGCCGATCTGCCGGTATCGAACTATACGCTGGCCTTGCATGCGGGTGAAATCCTGTATGGAAATATCGGTGCCGAAAGCCGGTTGGATTTCACGGTCATCGGCCCGGCGGTGAACCAGACGGCGCGGATTGCAGGGATGCATCGCTCGCTTGGGCAACGTATTCTGATCTCGGACGACGTGGCCCGCGCGGCGCGGCCTTGCGCGGACGAATTGATCTCGGTCGGGCGCTATATGCTTCGCGGTGTGGCTGAACCGAAAGAGCTGTTTACCGTCTACAACGCCGGTGCGTAACCGCCCGCGCGGGCAGGCGGTCTTGCCGCCGCCGAAACATTTACCGTGACAACCGCCGAAAGCGGCTAGTTCAACACATCTGCGATTGCGCCAATCAGGTTGAGCACTTCGTGGGTGTCTTTGTCCACTTCGTAAACATAATCCCCTGCCTGGACGTAGTATCCATTGCGCGGCAATCCCCACCGGCCCGGATTTTTGATGCGATCATATCCGCCATTGATATAGTCGCCGACCCGGTACCGTTTCGCCTGCCCCGGCGGAACACAAGGAACGGCTTTTTTGGCCAAACCCGGCGGGCAATGCCCGGCTTTGGATTTTGCCAGCACCGGTGCATTTGTGCTGCCGTATCCGATTGGATTGGCGCTGAAACCCGCAAACTGGCCATGTGCCGCGGCCGCGGGCGCGGCCTGAACTGCCGCCAGCGCAATCACCATTCCAACTGTCTTTTTCATCTTGTTAGCCTTCTTAGGAGATACGCCCAATCTATGCGCCCGTGCGGGGATTGCGAATAGGGCAGGCAAGAAGCTGCCTGCCCCAATACTCTGCCAGCGGCACGCACAGAATTTCCAGAAAATGGGATCATGTGGTAGCATCCGGTTCAGGTAATGAGGGAAGTCATCGAAATGAAGTTCTTTGCCAGACAAACCGCGAACTTGTTGACCATTTTGTCGTTGGCGGCAGGGCCGGTTGTTTTGACCTCTTTTTCATTGGCGCCTGACATGGCCGTCGCCAAAAACGACAAAGGCAACGGTGGTGGAAATGGCAATGGGCACGGAAAAGGAAATGGAAAGGCAAACAGCGGCTATGGAAAAGCCAAGAAAGCCAGCGCCCATGCCGCTGGGAAGCCTTTCGTCTACAAGGGTAATTCCAAAGCCAAAACATCGCGGAGTTCAGCGCGGGCCAATACCAACCTGGCAGCCATCGGGCAAAAGATCAGGCGGGATTTTGACGGTCTGGTAAATGGCAATAAAAGACAAAAGGTGGTGGCCCAAAGGCCAAGGCCTGTCGCCAAACCGAAATCGCACGAGATCAAAACATCGCTGCGTCCGGTTGCCCGTGCGCCGATGTCTGGCGGGTATCGGGACAAATCCGAAGACCGCGCGAGGAAAAGGTACAGGGATCCTTTGGTCGCGGCGATTACCGATCCGGATGGATCGACCAAGTTGCGCAATCTGAATGCCGCGAATGCCGCTGCGCCCGCCTTTGCCAATGCCTCACCGAACAGCAATGTTGGAAAGATCGCCGCGTATCAGGATGCCGCCGAGACCTACTATGATTTGCGTGGGGAATTGTCGAAGCAGGGAAAAGAGATACGCGAGTTCACCGAAAGCTATGACGGGCGCAGCAGCCTGGAGGTAGAACAGGACATTTCCGCGCTTGATCCGGCGGACCCCGACTATGACGCACATCTTGCCGAGCTTGCGCAGGAATTGGATGCGGCGCTGGCTTATGAAGGCGAGCGCGAACATATGATCGGTGATCTGAAGGCCGCGCGCGAGGAGGCCGAACTGGCCGCCAAGCAAGCCGAGGACGCGTTCTATGATGCCTCCATGGGCGCGGTGCTGACCCGCGAAACCCTTGCTGAATTGCATGGTAAACTAGGATTGCCGATCCCAAGGTATTAGCCGCAGCGCTGATTTACGCGATGATCGGACCTGAAAGGGGCATCCGGGTTTGATTTGGTAAGCGCAGGTCAGGCTGGTTATCGCGCGCTGATCAAAAGTCGATTTCGACCCCCGGCAGGTTCAGTTCCTTCATCATGTCGCGCAGTTCCTGCCGCGCGGCGATGTTTGAAATATTGAGCTGTTTTACCCCGATATCCTTGAGGTCCAGCAAGGTCAGGCCGCGTGGGAACAACTCGCGGAATATGACCCGCTCGGAAAAGCCCGAGGCCACGCGAAAGCCGATGCGCTGTGACAGCATCTCGATAGCGCGCTGCATCTTTTCCTTGTTGACCATGCGCTGGGTGCCGACGCGGTTGCGCACGACGACCCAGTCGATCGGTTTCAGCCCCGCCTGCGCCCGCAATTGTCGCGCGTTCCAGACCATCTCGGAATAGACCGACGGCCCCAGGATCTTTTCGCCCTTGGCATCGACACGCGCCAGCAGGTCAAAGTCGATGAAGCTGTCGTTGAGCGGGGTTATCAGCGTGTCGGCCAGAGAATGCGCTACCTGACTGAGGCGGGTATGCGACCCAGGGCAGTCAATCAGGATAAAGTCGCTGTCGCTCTCAAGCTCGGCGACCGCGGCCGACAGGCGGTGATCATAGATGTTTTCGCCCGGCTTCAGGGTGCTGGCGTCAATTTCCGGCAGATCATGGTGTCTGGGGCTTGGCAGCGACAGGTCCGATCCGTTCAGAAAATGCCCCCGGTTCTCGAAATACCGCCCCAGGCTGCGTTGGCGCAGGTCCAGGTCCAGCGTGCTGACCTTGTGACCCAGGCGCGCCAGAGCGGTTGCGACATGCATCGAAACCGTCGATTTGCCCGCGCCGCCTTTTTCGTTTCCGACCACAATGATATGTGCCATGCCTGCGTTCCCAAACCTTGCCGTGTTTGCATACACGTTGTTGCAGGCCACTATATGTTGTGTTGGTTGTGAAGGGAAGAACCCCCCGCGTAGCATTTCCGCAATATCTGTGCCCAACGTCGAGAAACCGGGATGCGGGGCCGGTGCGGGCAAGCCTCAGCGCTTGCCGAGGCGCGGTATTATCCGACCCTGACGCGCGCGGGACGTTGCTGACCGTTGCGCCTGCAAAGCAGACCGACAGAGCATTTTCACAACCTCCGGGCGTCACCGTTGTCGCGCAGGTTCTCGCCTGAAACCGGAATGCCCGGGAAAGAGTTATTCTAAAAAGCATCAGTTTATGATATGTTATGTCTGCATTTTATTGACTAAACGCCCATATCCGTCGGGCATATTTTTGCGAAGTAATTACAGCGATTTTTCCAAGACTGAGCCAGCTCAAGAGGTGTAGCTATGTCCAATTCAATTAATTTGTCCCCTTTTCACGGCACCGCCGGTCGCCATCCGACACGCGCCTTTCTGGATTCGCTCAGCGGGCATGATGACCCCGGCAATTTTGGGCGAATGTTTCCCGGATTGCCGCCATTGCATGTTGATGACGCAAAGCTGGAAGAGCTTGCCGATGCCATGATGGACGCAAGCGGACAGACCCATGACAATGGGGATATCCCAGCCGGGTTTACATACCTTGGCCAATTCGTGGATCACGACATCACGCTGGATCTTACATCGCTGGGCGAAAAGATGCGTGACCCTACGGCGGTCGAGAATTTCCGCTCTCCCAGTCTTGATCTGGACAGCATCTATGGGCGCGGTCCCGATGGCAGCCCGCATCTTTACGCCCGCGATCCCAATACGTTCGGGACAACGGCCAAGCTGCTGATCGGCAGCAATGTCACCGTCGGGTTTGGCGGGGTCACGGGCGATTTCCGCAATGACCTACCCAGAAGCCCCGAGGGCCGCGCCCTGATTGGTGACCACAGGAACGACGAAAACCTGATCGTTGCACAGACACATCTGGCGTTTCTCAAGTTCCACAACAAGGTGGTAGACCACCTGTCTGCCCAGGGGCAAAGCGATGACACACTGTTCCACGCAGCGCGCCAGACGACGACATGGCATTATCAGTGGCTGGTGTTGCATGACTTCCTTGGACGGCTGACCATGCCTGGCACCGTCGACAAGATCCTGCATGACGGGCGGAAATTCTACCGATTCAAGAAATTCCCCTATATGCCAGTCGAATTCTCTGGCGCGGTCTATCGTCTGGGCCATTCGATGGTGCGTCAATCCTATGACTACAACAGGATTTTTGACGCGGCTGACTTCTCGCTTCTGTTCGGGTTCACCGGTCTGTCCGGCAGCATCGTCGGCGATCTGGCCCCGCAGCCGCCGGTTGGGCCGTTGCCCATCGAGCGGTTGCCAAGCAACTGGATAATCGATTGGCGCAGGTTCTATGACATCGACAGCAGCGGTCTGACGCAATCATCGCGTAAGATCGACGGGCTTCTTGCGGCCGAGTTGCATCAGCTGCCCGGCGGTGGCGGTAACCTTGCCGCCCGGAACCTCAAGCGCGGTGTTCAGCTTGGTCTGCCTTCTGGCCAGATGATTGCTGACGCTATGCATCTGTCACCGGGCGACAAGATGACTGCGTCCGAGATCGCGACCGGCCCGGACGGGGCCGTGGCCCAGCAACATGGCATGCATGAACAAACCCCGCTTTGGTATTACATCCTGAAAGAGGCCGAGGTGAAGGGCGGCGGGCAACGTCTTGGCCCCGTCGGGTCGATCATCGTGTCCGAGGTCCTGGTCGGGCTGGTTCACGGGGATCGGCAGTCTTACCTGTGGCAGAACGGAACAAGCTGGCGGCCGACGCTTCCGTCGCAAACCCAGGGTGACTTTACCATAGCCGACCTGTTGCGCTTCGTGGATGAAATCAATCCGATTGGCGATAACTAAGGCCGCGCGGGCCAGCCGGTTCAGCCCGGCTTCATAAAACAAAAAAGGCCGCCCGAACCGGCGGCCTTTCTCGTGTAATTTTGGTCGGGATCAGAAGCCCAGACCTTCGTATTTCTTCTTGAACTTCGACACTCGGCCGCCGGCGTCCATCAGGCGCGACGAGCCACCGGTCCATGCGGGGTGCACGGAGGGGTCGATTTCCAGAGCCAGCTGATCGCCTTCGCTGCCCCAGGTGGATTTCATCTGAACAACGGTGCCATCGGTCATTTTGACGTCGATGACGTGATAATCGGGATGGATGTCTTTTTTCATCTTTCCGTTCCTTACGCTTCGGCGCCAGCTTTGGGCTTGTAGTTGGTGACCTCTGCGATACGTGCGGATTTACCACGACGGGTGCGCAGGTAGTACAGTTTGGCGCGACGAACGCGGCCACGGCGAACAACGGTGATGCTGTCGATGTTGGTCGAATGCAGCGGGAATACACGCTCCACGCCTTCGCCGAATGAAATTTTGCGGACGGTGAACGAACCGGCGATGCCGTTGCCACCTTTACGCGCGATGCAGACACCTTCGTAGTTCTGCACACGGGTACGCGACCCTTCGGTCACTTTAAAGCCGACACGAACGGTGTCACCGGCTTTGAAATCGGGGATGTCTTTCCCCAGGGCGGCAATCTGTTCCGCCTCAAGCTGTGCGATCAGGTCCATCGCAGTTTCTCCTATCTGCTCGTGGTTGGTCCACGAAGTTTGGGCACGGCCTGAGAGCTCTTGGTCTTCACCGGGTCCTGCGTACAGCCCGCCAGAGATCAGATCGAATGTTCCTTTGGTCTGGTCTGTTGCGCCGCGTCCCGCCGAAGAAAGCCAGGCATGACGACATCAACAACCAAAAACACCGGAGTCGCGTTTCACGACACCGGATTGCGGTCGTTTAGGGAATTCAACGTCTGTGATCAAGCCCAAAACGCAGGAAAAGCGCCCAGGTAGGCCGGAATCCAGTGGGAATCCGCCGTCAGGGAAAACACGCATTGCCTTGGTGCCGGGAAACGGCATTCTGAACGCAATTGGCCGAGCAGAAATTTGAAACGGGATATCATGATACGCACAGTGCTTTTGTTGGCAGCCCTGGCGGCAACACTTGCGGCTTGCGGGCGGCGGGCGCCGCCGCCGCAGGTCATTGCGCCACCGCAGAGTCCGGCGGCCGGGACTTTTGCGTCGCCGGCGGTGATCTACCCGCAATTCGGCGATGCGGACCCGCATGAATGGGAACGGCGCCATCCGGGTCTGTATCCGGTTCACGGGTTGGACGTGTCGCGGTGGCAGGGCGATATCGACTGGCCGACGGCCAAGGCGTCGGGCGTCAGTTTCGTGTTCATCAAGGCCACCGAGGGCGGCGATTTCAAGGACCCGATGTTCGACGACCATCGGCGTGGAGCCCAGGCGGCGGCGGTGCCGTGGGGTGCTTATCACTATTACTATTTCTGCCGCCCGGCGGCCGAACAGGCCCGTTGGTTCATCGAAAATGTTCCGCAGGGTGCGGGGCTGCCCCATGTTCTGGATATGGAATGGACGCCGCATTCAAAGACATGCACGTTGCGCCCCGACGGGAAAACCGTTCGTGAGGAAGCACAGAAGTTCCTGAATATCCTGGAAAAGCACTATGGCCGCCGTCCCATCGTATACACGACGGTCGATTTCTACCGCGATACCCATATAGGAAGGTTGCCCAAAACCGAATTCTGGCTGCGCTCTGTCGCAGGGCACCCGCGGCAGGTCTATCCCAAGGCCATTTGGCGGTTCTGGCAATATACGGGAACGGGTCTTGTTCCCGGTGTCGAGGGCAAGGTTGATATCAATGTCTTCAACGGACCACCCGAGCAATGGGCGGCCTGGCAGGCCGGTCTGCACTAGTCGGATCGCCGCCCCGCCGATATCACTCGGTTTCGTCAGAGCCTTGGTGTTTTTGCCATAGGTCCGGCCGGCGTCTGCGCGTCAGCTCTTGGGCGGTGGCATGGCGCCATTCGGCGATGCGTCCATGATGGCCGGACATGAGGACATCCGGAATTGTCCGTCCCTTCCACTCGGCCGGGCGGGTATACTGCGGGTGTTCCAGCAGGCCTGAAGAAAAGCTTTCGTCTTCGGTCGATGCCTGGTTTCCCAACACGCCGGGGATCAGCCGCACGGTGGCGTCGATCAACGCCTGTGCCGCTATCTCGCCGCCGGTCATGACAAAGTCGCCCAGGCTGACTTCCTGTATGCCGTAATGGTCCAGAACGCGTTCATCCACGCCTTCGAACCGTCCGCACAACAGGGTCATGCCGTCGCAGCGGGCCAGGTTCTGCATCATCTGCTGGTCCATTGGCCGCCCCCGCGGGCTGAGATAGATCAGGGGCCAGTTGCCCTGTATCCCGGCCATCGTGTGTTCGATCGCGTCGCCCAGCACATCCGCACGCAGGACCATACCGGCGCCACCGCCTGCGGGGGTGTCATCGACATTGCGATGTTTGCCAATGCCGAATTGCCGAAGATCGACGGTTTCAAGCTGCCACAATCCTTCCTGCAGGGCCTTGCCCGTCAGGCTTTCACCCAGAACGCCGGGAAAGGCCGAAGGGAACAGGGTGATGACCTTGGCTTTCCACACGCCGTGCAGATCAGGTGTGGGGGTCAGCAACTCGCGGGGTTTCAATGTGGGGCGAATGGCCTTGCGACCGTGGGATTTACCGGGTGTCTGAGTCATGATGTACCGACCTGATCGCCATGGGCGTTTTGAACGATTGCTGCCTTTTGTCTGACAAGCGCCGCTTCGTCCAGCCTTGACCGGTTCAGCAACAGCAGCTCTTGCAGCGCCTCGGCGGGCAGTTGGGTGTTGGTCTGTGTCGGCCCGACCAATTGCGCGGCCTTGGGCCGGGGCAGGTTCAGGAACGCCGCAAACGGGTCGCCGGGCCCGAAAGACAGGTCCTGCATATCCTCCAGCCATTCGGTTTGCACCCTGACCGCCGGTATCCGGTCCTGAATGGCACGGGCGGTGGATTGGGGTGACGGCAACGGGTCAAGCTTGGCGCGATAAGCGTCGTAATCCAGAACCAGGCGGGTGCGTTGCAGGTCATGTGCCCACAGGCTGCGCAACCACCCGCCGCGCTGGCGCAGCGACAGGTATACCGTCAGGTCGACATCCTGTCCGGCAAAGGTATCCAGCACCCTGTCAACCAGGCAGGCCGCAAGGTCCGGTGCGGCACCATAGCCCACTTCTATGTTCCGGCTTGGGCGCAGACCCGCGAAATTTTCTTCGCTCAGGATCAGGCCGCGCTTGTCGCCGAAATCCAAAGTGGACAGGAACTGCCCAATTTGGGTGCCGAAATCCCCAAGCGTCCCGGACGTACCATAGACCGAATGCCGCGTGGCGGCATCGGCCAGACCGGATTTCCGGGTCTTGTACGGAAGAACCAGCGCGAAATGCGGCCAAATCAGTTCTCGGTTTTCGAACAGAAAGGACTGGGCCGCCGTGGTTCCTGTTTTGTGGAGCCCAAGATGCAGCAGCACCCGCCGCATTACAGCAATCCGTCTGGCGGATCGGCAATGATCCGGCCCTGTTCCAGATCAACGGTCGGCACGGCCTCCAGCGTGAACGGCAGCAAAACCGTGGATTTCAGGCCTGGCCCGTGTAGTTCCAGCAGGTCCGCCGCGCCGTGGTTCTGAACCGATTTCACCCGGCCCAGCAGCGTGCCACCGGTGTCATAGACCTCAAGCCCGATCAGGTCAGTATGATAGAACTCGTCATCCGGCAGCGAGGGCAACTGATCACGCCGCGCAAAAAGGCGCAGGCCGTTTAACGCATCCGCCTGTTCCTTGGTCTCAACCCCGCCCAGACGGGCGGCAAAGCCGTTCTTGATCGCGCGGGTTAGGACCACGGGGTAACGCTCTTTCCCGGTCTCGTCGGTCAAGGGGGAGTAGCCCTCAATATCCTCAGGCACGGCACAAAAACTTTTCAGCCGCACCTCACCGCGCACCCCGTACGAGCCCGCAATGCTGCCGACACAGATCAGATCATTCATTTCGACCATCCGTCACACATAGCCCGCCCCGCCATTGCCCGACCCCCTCGCATGCCTCGCGCTGGTTCGAGCGTTCGAAAAACACGCCCACAATAAAGGCGATCGCCAGCAGGATGGGAAGCCGTAACAATCCAAACATGCCTAGCGCACCTCGATGGGCAGAGAAGCATTGCGGCATTCCCAGCCGACCTGCTCCAATTCCGGTGTATCTGACGGGGCCTCGGGCCAACCTACGCAGAAATAACCGATCAACCGCCAGTCTTTTGGCACATCCAGATCGCGCGCCATCTGGTCAGGGTCAAGGATCGAGACCCAGCCCAGCCCCAAACCTTCTGTCCTTAAGGCCAGCCAGAACAGGGTGATGGCCGAGACCACGGAATAACGCCGCATCTCGGGCATGGTGTCTGCGCCCAGACCTTGCCCCTTGTCGGTGGCATCGTCGCAGAACACGGCCAACTGAACCGGGGCTTCTTTCATGCCCGACAGTTTCAGCCCGCTGTACAGCTGCGCCTTTTCACCGGAATACCCCGTCAGCGCCTGTTCGTTTGCGGCTTGGAAATTCTGCAATGCCGCGTCGCGCGCGGCCTCACTTTCGACGCGGATCACGCGCCAAGGTTCGCTGAGCCCCACCGAAGGGGCCAGCCGAAACACGTCGAGGCAGCGCGTCAGCACTGCCTCGTCTATCGCGTCGGTGCGGAACCGGCGCACGTCGCGCCGGAGCCGCATCAACAGGTCGAACTGCGTGCGAAAATCGTCAGTGAAAGCCTGATCCTGCACGCGCCCGCCTGCTTATTCTTCTGCAGCTGCTTCTTCAGCCGGTGCAGCAGCTGCTTCGGCAGCTTCAGCAGCCTTTGCAGCTTTCTCTTCCGCGCGCTCTTGGGCTTTCTTGCCCGGGGCACCCTTGTTGGGGTTGTTGCGCTCGGCTTTTTCACGGGTGCCAGCAGCTTCGAGCATACGCGCGATACGGTCGGTGGGCTGAGCGCCCTGGTCCAGCCAGTACTGGATGCGCTCCATGTTCATTTTCACGCGCTCTTCGCTGTCTTTCGGCAGCAGCGGGTTATAGGTGCCCAGTTTCTCGATGAAACGGCCGTCGCGGGGCATGCGGCTGTCAGCAGCCACGATGCGATAGAAGGGACGTTTTTTCGAGCCGCCGCGGGCGAGACGAATTTTCATTGCCATGGTGGTATCTCCTTTAGATGGCGTTTGCCGGGATCATTTCCGGCTATTCTTGGTAGTCGTTGAACCGGAATGTCACTCTTGATGTTTCCGGTGGTGTCGGATGACTTCCTGAATGATGAAATTCAGGAAAGCCTTGGCGAAATCGGGGTCCAGATCGGCCTCTTTCGCCAGGTCTTCGAGCCGTGCGATCTGCGCAGCTTCGCGCGAGGGATCGGACGGGGGAAGGTCGTGTTCGGCCTTGAGCTTGCCAACGGCCTGCGTGTGCTTGAACCGCTCGCCCAGCGTATAGACAAGGATCGCGTCCAGCCGGTCGATGCTTTCGCGATGCTCTTTCAACAGTGTGGCCGCACGCGTCACGGGGTTGGTCATTGGCCGGTCCTTTCGGTGGTCAAGTCAATCTGAGGGTGGCGCCAGATTTGCGCGTGCTTGCCCAAAAGCTCTGCCTCGCGTTCGAATGTGGCGCCCAGACGCTCGGCCAAAGCACGCGAGCGGTCATTGGCATGGGCGATATAGCTGATAACGCCGTTCAACCCCTGATGACGCGCCGCATAGTCGCGCGCCGCGGCGGCGGCTTCAAAGCCCAGGCCTTTGCCTTCGGCCTCTGCCATCAATGTCCAACCCAGCTCGGGCTCGGCCCAGCCGGGGACGTCGATAATACCGGCCCAGCCGACGAATGAACCGCTGGCCTTTTCGGTCAGGTGCCACAGGCCATAGCCTCGTACGGCCCAATGCCCCAGACGATTGGTCAACGTGCTCCAGCTACCCAGTTCGTCCTTGGGGCCGCCCACCATATGGCTGCGCTGGGTGGCGTAGAATGCGGTCATTGCCGGCAGGTCGTCCAGCTGCGGCGCGCGCAGCACCAGACGTTCGGTTTCGACGGTGGGGATGGTGAAGGAGGTCACGCGTAAGCCTCCATACCGCCATTCACCAGATCGGCAGGCGCGGGATGCCGCCAGATTTCGGACTTGCCGAATTTGGGGTGGTCATAGTGATATTCGAACTGCGCACCCAGCCGCTGGGCCACGGCCTTGCTCGGGTGATTGTCGAGATCAATCAGCGAGACCGCGGTTTCCCAACCCAGAACGTCGTAGGCGTAGGACCGCGCGGCCAGCGCCGCCTCGGTTGCATAGCCCTTGCCAGTCGCATGCGTCAGCAGCGTCCAGCCGATTTCGGGTTCGGGCCAGCCTTCGGGGCACCAAAGCCCGATCCGCCCCACATAGGTGCCGGTATCTTTTTCGTCGACGCTCCAATAGCCGTAACCGCGCAGTGCCCAGTGCCCCAGCAGCGAGGCGACGACCCGCCACACTTCATCGCGGCGCAACGGACCACCAACGAACTTCGCAGCTTCGCTGGCGAAGAACGCGGTGTCTGCGTCCAGATCGGCCTCGGACGGGGCGCGCAGGATCAGGCGCTCGGTCTCAAGCCGGGGGATATGTTGCGCGATGGCGTTCATTTATTTCTTCTTGCCAAACCCGCTGAGGCCCGGAGGCAGAGCCATGCCGCCGCCCATGCCGGGCATACCGGGCATTTTGCCGCCCATGGCCTTGGCCGCCTGTTCCAGTGCCTTGGGGTCCATGCCTGCGGCCATGTCCTCGGGGCTGGGGCCGCCTTTGCCGAACATGCCCTTCATGGCCTGTTTCAGCATCTTGCCTTTGCCCATCTTGCCCATCTTCTTCATCATGTCCGACATCTGCCGGTGCATCTTGATCAGCTTGTTGAGGTCACTGACCTCCATCCCGGAACCCGCTGCAATCCGTTTCTTGCGGCTGGCCTGCAACAGCTGGGGGTTGGCGCGTTCGCGCTTGGTCATCGACTGGATCATGGCGATTTGCTGGCGCAGGATCTTGTCGTCCAGACCGGCCTGATCCATCTGCTTGGCCATTTTGCCCATGCCGGGCATCATGCCCATCATGCCCTGCATGCCGCCCATCTGGATCATCTGTTCCAGCTGCATTTTCAGGTCGTTCATGTTGAACTGACCTTTGACCATGCGCTTCATCATGCGCTCGGTCTGTTCCATCTCCATCGTTTCCTGGGCCTTTTCGACCAGGGCAACGATGTCGCCCATGCCCAGAATACGACCGGCGATCCGGTCCGGCTCGAAGGTTTCGAGCGCATCCATCTTTTCGCCCAGACCGACAAAGCGGATCGGCTTGCCGGTGACCGCGCGCATCGACAGCGCCGCACCGCCGCGCCCGTCACCGTCCATACGGGTCAGAACCACGCCCGAGATGCCAACCTTGGCGTCGAACTCTTCGGCGACCTCAACGGCGACCTGACCGGTCAGGCCGTCGACAACCAGCAGGGTCTCGCGCGGGTCAACCACATTGCGGACCTGCTCGACCTCGTTCATCAGAACTTCGTCAATGTGCAGACGACCCGCGGTGTCGAGCATGTAGACGTCGTAGCCACCCAGTGTCGCCTGCTGCTTGGCGCGTTTGGCGATGTCGACGGGCGATTGGCCCGGAACGATCGGCAGCGTATCGACGCCGACTTGCGTGCCCAGAACAGCCAACTGATCCATCGCCGCCGGGCGATAGACGTCTAGCGAGGCCATCAGGACCTTTTTGCCCTCTTTCTCTTTCAGGCGTTTGGCCAGTTTGCCGGTGGTCGTGGTCTTACCCGAGCCCTGCAGGCCGACCATCAGGATCGGGGCGGGCGGATTGTCGATCTTCAGCTTGCCGGGGTCTTCTTCGCCGCGCAGGGTATCGACCAGCGCGTCATGCACGATCTTGACGACTTGCTGGCCTGGGGTGATCGACTTGGTCACCGCCTGACCGGTCGCCTGTTCCTGCACCTTCTTGACGAATGCGCGCGCCACCGGCAGCGAGACGTCGGCCTCAAGCAATGCAACGCGAACCTCGCGCAGGGCGGTTTTGACGTCCTCTTCGGACAGGGCACCTTGTTTCGTCAGCCGGTCGAAGACACCGGAAAGGCGTTCGGATAGATTTTCAAACATGCCTTCGGCCTCCTATGCCGGTTATCTAGTGGCGTTTCTCAGATAGGAAACACCGGTTAAATACACAATTGCCCCCACGGGCGAAACTCGCTGGTGGGGGGCGATCCCTGAACGACTCAAGGGACCGGAAGGTCAGACGCTTCCGGATATTGGGACCGGGCTTTAGGCCGATTGACTGCCCGAGTCAACCTTGTGCGCGGCTAGCCAGTCATTGACGGCATCGACCAGCCGGTGTGAGCCGTGACCACTGACATAGGCCGTCACGATCGGGTGCCGACCGACGCTCATGCCCTTGTCCAGCACCAGAACGGGCCGATGTAATTCTGACGAGCCTCTGTCGCTGTTGGATGTCGTTGTTTCGACCACGGCATGGGACAGGTTTGAAAGCACATGCTCGACCGTATCGTAGCCAAAGACGGATTGGCGGCGGATAAGAATACGGTCGTTGGGGCGGTCCAGTATGACCTGCACACGGCGGACAAAGACGCAAAAAGCCGCCAAGCCCATGCCACCACCGAAAAGGGCAAAGAAAATGCCAAACAAAACGCCTTCGCCGCCTTCGCTGGCCATGAAGAGGCCTGCGCCGACAAAGCAGAGGATAAAGACAACCAGCATGGCACCAATCAGCCAAGGTGTGTTGGACAGGATCAATTGGTCCGGGGTGTCGCGCGTGATTTTCATGGCGGCACGCTAGCATCGAAGTCAGGCGCTGTCGTGGCTTGAATTTATCTGTCGGTTGCGCAAAGAGCGCGTCAGACAGGAGGTTTTCATGGACGCTTCATCCGCCTTTCAGGACACGTTACCGCTTAGCTCTGACGCGCTGCTGGCGCAGTTGGATGGCTGGGGGCTGGCTTACCGGTTGCACAGCCATATCCCGCTGCGCACGGTCGAGGACGCGAAAGCGGTCGAAGACCAGTTCATCGTGCCGGGCGAAAACACCCTGCGGCTCAAGAACCTATATCTGCGCGACCGGAAAAAGAGGAACTATCTGCTGTCATTGGAACAAAGCCGCGAGATCGACCTCAAGGCGCTGGGGGCAGAGCTGGGCGTCGGCAGCTTGTCATTTGGTTCCGCGGATCGGTTGCTCCAAAACCTGGGTATCCGTCCCGGGGCCGTCAGCCCCTTGGCGATGATCAACGGGGTTCGGAACGACGTGCGGTTTTTCATGGATGCCGCCGGACAGCAGGCAGATGTGATCAACATGCACCCGCTGGTCAATGACCGGACCATCGCGATGCCGCGCGCCGATCTGATGACCTTCTTCGACCGGATCGGGTGCCCGGTGACCTGGTTGTCCTGACCTGCGCACCTGTGACTGAGACAGCGTTACGGGCGGGTAGACAAACAGAGGGTTGTTCAGCCCCGCCCCGGTTTCTTGTCGTTTTCCTGTGAAACGCCCAACTTGGGGCCGACCGGCCCCGCAGAAGGCGTTTCAACAGGAACCCGTCAGATGATCAAGCCGCAAGTTCAGCGACGGCTTTCTGTGCGTTTGACAATGCCGCTTCGGCGTCCAGGGCCATCTGATCAGCGGCGACAACGTCGACATTGTCGATGCCGATGAACCCGAGGACGTGCTTGGCGTAATTGGTGGCAAAGTCGATCTCGGAGCCGACCCGAGTGCCACCCGAGGCGATGGCCAGGATCGCCCGCTTGCCCGTCAGCAGGCCTTGTGGTCCGTTTTCCGTATAGGAAAACGTCAGACCCGCGCGGGCCACGAGGTCAATCCACGCCTTGAATGCCGCCGGAACCGAAAAGTTATAGATTGGCAGCCCAATGACGATTGTATCGGCCCGAACCAGTTCGTCGACCAGTTCATCGGACAAGGCCAGCCGATCCCGCTGCGTTGCGTCACGCTGGTCGGCAGGGGTAAAGTTTGCCGCGATCCAGTCCTCGGTCAGCAAGGGCAGGGGGGTTGCCAGATCGCGGCGAATAATGCGCCCGGCCCCCAGGTGGTTGACGATGCGCTGCGACAGGTCACGCGTGGCCGAACCATTCCGGCGGGCCGAGGCATCAATGTGAAGAATGGTTGTGGTCATGTCAGAAGGTCCTTTTTTGTTGGCGGAAACTCGCGTCTGTTCTTAAGTTGAGCATTGCACTGGCGAACAAAAGTCGATTATACAAACATCCATTGTTGGAAATTGCACAATCGGGATGTCGCCATGGATAATTGGGATGAGGTCCGAACGGCTTATCAGGTGGCCCGCATGGGTACCGTCAGCGGCGCAGCCGAGGTGCTGGGTGTCCACCACGCAACGGTGATCCGTCATATCGATGCAATCGAGGCGCGGCTGGCGGTCAAGCTGTTCCAGCGCCACGCCCGTGGATACACGCCGACCGAGGCCGGGCAGGACCTGCTGCGCGTGGCGCAGGCGACCGAGGATCAGTTCAACCAGCTGGTTGGTCGGATGAAGGGCCGGGGCGATGACGTTTCGGGCGAGCTTGTGGTGACATCGCTGGCATCGCTTGCGCCGCTGGTGGTGCCGACGCTGACCGAATTCCAGAAGGCGCATCCCGAACTGATCGTGCGTTATCTGACGGGCGACAGGCTGTTCCGGCTGGAGTATGGCGAGGCGCACGTGGCCATCCGCGCCGGCGCGGCCCCGGATCAGCCTGACAACGTGGTTCAGCCCTTTGTGACCCAGCAGGTCGGGCTCTATGCACACAAAGACTATATTTCACGGCACGGTGTTCCCTCCGGGGTTGAGGATTTTGGCAACCACAGATTCGTTTGCGTTGACGACGAAAACAGCCGGGCGCCGTTTTCCCGCTGGCTGCGGGCGAATGCACCAGCCCAGGCGATCACTTTCCGTTGCTCGGACAATTTCTCGGTCGCCGAGGCGGTTCTGGCCGGGGCGGGCGTCGGGTTCATGGCCCGCTGGGAAGCCGCAAGAAACCCAGACCTGGTAGAGGTGATGGACCCCCTGCAGGAATGGTGGGGAAAGCTGTGGCTGGTTACCCATGTCGATCTGCACCGGACGACCAAGGTGCAGGCGTTTCTGGCGCATCTGAAAGAGCAGGCCAAGGGCTGGCTGACATGAGCCCGCAGGCACGCGGCCATTTGGCGATGTTGGTCTTTTCGGCGCTGGTTGCGGGCAGCTTTTCGCTGGGGTCGATGATCGCGAACGAGATCGCGCCCGCGGCGCTGAACGCGGCGCGCTTTGCCATTGCCGCAATCGTGATCGGAATTGCCGCGCTTGTCACGACCGGCATTCCCAAAAGCGCAGCCAGCGCGCCATGGCGCTATCTTGTGCTGGGGGGCCTGTTCTCGACCTATTTCGTTTTGATGTTTTACGGCCTCAAGACGGCGGCCCCGGTCAGCGCGGCTGCCGTGTTCACGCTGACGCCGATCCTGTCGGCACTGGCCGGTTGGGTTTTGCTGCGCCAGGTGACCACGCCGCATATGGCGCTGGCGCTTGCGGTTGGTGCAACCGGCGCCTTGTGGGTAGTTTTCCGGGCCGACTGGCTGGCGTTTCGCGCTTTTGAGATCGGGCAGGGCGAGATCATCTATTTCTGGGGATGCGCGGCACATGCGCTGTATACCCCCATGGTTCGAAAGCTGAACCGCGGCGAGTCGCCGATTGTGTTTACCTTTGGCACCTTGGTCGCAGGGTGCATTCTGCTGGTGGCCTTCGGGTGGTCGGACATTCGCGCGACCGACTGGGTCAACCTGCCGTCAATTGTCTGGATCGGCCTGTTCTACGTGGCTATTTGCGCCAGTGCGACGACCTTTGTGCTATTGCAATACGCAACGTTATTGCTGCCCTCTGCCAAGGTGATGGCCTATACGTACCTGACCCCGACCTGGGTGATCATCTGGCAAATCGCGCTGGGACAGCCCGCACCGGGGGCGCTGATCCTTGTGGGCGTGGCGTTGACGGCCATTGCGCTGGTTTTGCTGCTCAGAGGCGACCCGCTGAGGTCACAGGATCGGCTTCAAACCTCGGACTGAAGTTGGACGCGTTTGGCGGTTCGTTCCGCCCATGCAGGGAAAAGGGCCAACAAGGGCCGGAAAGGAAGACATGCGATGATCAGGGCACGTTACGCGATGCTGGCGGTACTTCTTCCCATGGCCTGCGCCCCGGCCGGATCGGGCGGCGGGCAAGACAACTCTGACCTTCAGGCCAGCTGCGAGGCGCTTGTCGCGGCACGGACGGGCACCCGACCGCAAGACGTGCAGGCCTTGTCCACCAGGTCAGAGCCGACTGGCACGACAACCCTGGTGGCGGTGACAGGCGCAGACGCCCCGTGGCTGTGCCGGGCGGATGCCAGCGGTGTCGTGACCGATGTGGAATACAGCCAGGAAGGATAAGCGCCACCATTCGCCGTGTCCCGTCCGGGCCGGTCCACGGCAGCTGGCGCGCACTTCACCGCTCGTCTGGCGGTGCCAGTTCGGTTTCCAGAAACCGTTCGAATGCATCCAGGTTCACCGGCTCGAACTGTCCAAAACCCTGCATCCAGACCGACGCTGCACGCATCGCATCGGGTTCCAGCTTGCACCATTTGACCCGGCCGCGCTTTTCCTGGGAAATCAGGCCGGCCTTGGTCAGAATGACAAGGTGCTTGGATATCGCCGCCAGCGACATGTCGAACGGTTCGGCGACGTCGGTGACGGCCATGTCATCCTCAAGCAACATCGCAAGGATGCTGCGCCGTGTCGGGTCCGCGATGGCGGCAAAAACGGTGTCGAGATCGTTAGACATGGCCCCGCTGAACCACAGCGCCGCAGGTTGGTCAACCATTTGGTTGAATATGCGGATTCAGCCCAAATGCGGTATCCGGGCGGTTTCCAGGATGCAGGGGCAGGTCGGGCATTTCGGAAATAGCGTTCAAAAACAATATGATAAGTTGCGGCAATGTGGGCTGTCTAGGCCGTTGACTCTGTGCGCGTCGCGCCTTAGCACGCTACCCAAGACTGTGCGAGGGAAACGCCCGTGACCGATGATGACCAAAAGCAGCGTATGGCGCAGCTTGAGGCCAAGATCGACGCGGCGAAAAAGGCCAAAAAAAAGCCCGAGACCCGCGCAGACGCTGACATATCCGGGGGCGAGCTTGCCTGGAGGATGGTCATCGAAATGGTATCCGGTCTGGGGATCGGATTTGGCATCGGATACGGGCTGGACAGCCTGCTCGGGACGATCCCGATCTTTCTGGTGCTGTTCACATTGCTGGGCCTTGTCGCGGGCGTGAAGGTTATGCTCCGCAGCGCGAAAGAGGTTCAAGAGAAACAAGCGGCCCATATGCAGGCCGAGAAGGACGAGAGGGACTGAACGTGGCAAGCGAGACCACCGCAGCACACGGCGCCGAAGGCGCAGACCACGCAGCAGAAGGCAGCAGCCTGGTGTTTCACCCGATGGACCAGTTCATCGTCAAGCCGCTGTTTGGCGACGGTGCGATTGCCTGGTACACGCCGACCAACGTGACGCTGTGGCTGTTCCTGGCCATCGTGGCCATCATCGGCCTGCTGGTTCTCAGCACCTCGAAGCGCGCCATCGTTCCGACCCGCATGCAGTCGATCGCAGAGCTGGCCTATGGCTTCATCTACAAGATGCTGGAAGACATCTGCGGTAAGGAAGGCGTCAAGTTCTTCCCCTATGTCATGACCCTGTTCATGTTCATCGTGACGGCGAACTTCCTGGGCCTGATCCCGACGTCGTTCACCACCACATCGCATTTCGCCGTGACCATCCCGCTTGCGCTGGCCGTGTTCCTGACCGTGACCATCCTGGGGTTTGTCAAGAACGGCGCCGGGTTCCTGGGTCTGTTCTGGGTGTCCAGCGCGCCTTTGGCGCTGCGTCCGATCCTGGCGATCATCGAGCTGATCTCGTACTTCGTGCGCCCGGTCAGCCACTCCATTCGTCTTGCCGGTAACGTCATGGCAGGCCACGCGGTTATCAAGGTGTTCGCAGGCTTTGCCGCGATTGCCGCGATCTCGCCCGTGTCGGTTCTGGCGATCACCGCAATGTATGGTCTTGAGGTCCTGGTGGCCTTTATCCAGGCCTACGTATTCACCATTCTGACCTGTGTTTATCTGAAAGATGCGCTGCATCCGTCGCACTAAGGTCCGAACACCCAACATCGAAACTTCCAATTCGTAAGGAGAAACATCATGGAAGGCGATCTCGCACACATCGGCGCAGGCCTGGCAGCAATCGGTTCCGGCGCAGCCGCAATCGGGGTGGGCAACGTTGCAGGCAACTTCCTGGCCGGCGCCCTGCGCAACCCTTCGGCGGCTGCTTCGCAGACCGCAACCCTGTTCATCGGTATCGCATTCGCAGAAGCGCTGGGCATCTTTGCATTCCTGGTCTCGCTGCTGCTGATGTTCGCCGTCTAATCTGCGGAACCTGATCCTTACGCGCAGGTGGGCCCAAGCCATAGCGGCCCACCTGTTGTAAAGACAACGTTCCGACGGAGGACATCATGGCGACAGAACCCGTATACGAAGAGGTGGCTGGCACCTGCGTTGACTCTCATGGGTCGGCGATCGGGATGCCTCAGCTTTGCTTCGATTGGTTCCCCAACCAGATTTTCTGGCTGGTCATTACGCTGGTCGTCATCTTTCTGGTCCTGTCCCGCGTGGCTCTGCCCCGCATCGCGGCAATCCTGGCTGAACGTCAGGGGACCATTACAAATGACCTGGCTGCGGCCGAAGATCTGAAGGCCAAGGCGGTCGAGGCTGAAGAGGCCTATAACAAGGCGCTGGCCGATGCCCGGTCGGAGGCACAGCGTATCGCAGCGGAAGCCCGCGCCGAAATCCAGTCTGGTCTGGATGACGCGATTGCCAAGGCGGACGCGGAAATCGCTGCAAAGGCGGCTGAATCGGAAAAGGCAATTGCCGACATCCGTGCCGGTGCGCTGGAAAGCATTCAAGTGGTTGCCAAGGATACGGCGGCTGAACTGGTAACCGCACTGGGTGGCGAGGCAGATGCCAAAGCCATCGACGGTGCAGTTGACGCGCAGACGAAAGGATAAGTGACATGCGGAACACTCTTGCCCTTATCCTGACGCTTGGCGCCGCCAGCCCCGCGCTGGCTGCAAGCGGCCCGTTCTTCTCGCTTGGCAATACCGACTTTGTCGTCCTGTTGGGCTTCATCGTCTTTATCGCGGTCCTGTTCTACTTCAAGGTTCCCGGCATGATCGGCGGGGCACTGGACAACCGTGCCGCTGGCATCAAGTCCGAACTGGACGAAGCCCGTGCCCTGCATGAAGAAGCCCGCAGCCTTCTGGCGTCGTACGAGCGCAAGCAGCGCGAAGTACAGGGTCAGGCGGATGCCATCGTTGCAGCCGCCAAGGAAGACGCGGCACTGGCTGCAGAACAGGCCAAGGTCGATCTGGAGAAATCCATCGCACGTCGTCTGGCGGCGGCACAGGATCAGATCACCTCTGCCGAAGCCTCCGCAGTCAAAGAAGTGCGCGACCAGGCAGTGTCAGTTGCCGTATCGGCAGCCAGCACGGTGCTGGCCAAGCAGATGACCGCGGCGCAGGCGAACAAGCTGATCGACTCTGCGATTGCTGATGTTGGTGAAAAGCTGCACTGACGCTTGTCACATGACATGAATTCAAGACCCGAGAGCCCCCGGTTCTCGGGTTTTTCTTTGCCTGTGCAAAAAGACAATCGCAGCAAGCAGAGTAATCGCGATCTCAACCAAAAAGGTCCAGTGGTTCAGAAAGGACAGGATCCAGTGTGAATGCGTCGCGTGGACCGTCACCAGAGGATAGGCGGCATCGCTGAATGGCCAGGCCCAGGACACGCGGCCCACGATCGAATCCAGCGCCATGTGAACAAGGCCTCCGGCACCGAACCCGGCAATGACACCGCCGACCCGGTCGGACCAATGCCGAAGGATCAAGCCCAGGATCAGAAAGCCCAACCACAAGATTGGCCGATGGGTCAGGTATTCGTGATGATGATGACCGCGATCGTCAACGAAGTAGAACCACAGCATGTCGATATCCGGTGCCACCGCTCCGATCATCGCCGCGGCAAATACTGCGGGGCTGAGTTTTGGTGTTGCGGTGCGAAAGAATAGGTAAGCCCCGGGCAAGTGACCGATAAACATCAGGTTTGCCCAGTCTCATGCGCAAGCCTCTGCTGCGCCACCTCTTCATTTCTGCTGGCGCGTTGTTGGTCGGCCATGCAGCGTTCGACAAAGCTGAGGTGATCTTCGACGGCCTGGCGTGCGGCCTTTGGGTCCCGATCCTGAAGGGCTGCGTTGATGGCGCGGTGCTGGTCAAGAATGGCATCGCGGGTCGTGCGTTGCTGAAACATCATCTGGCGGTTGTAGAATACGCCCTCGCGCAGCAAATCGAACATGGATCGCATCATGTGCAACATCACCACGTTATGGCTGGCCTCTATGATTGCCATATGGAACTGAGCGTCCAGATGCGCCTCTTCTTCCGCCGCGTTGTGGGCGTGCGCGGCTTCCATCTTGTCCAGGATTGCCTGTACCACTTTCAGGTCACTATCCGACCCCAACCGGGCCGCGCGCTCGGCCGCCAGCCCCTCCATGTCGCGGCGGAACGACAGATAGTCGAACACCGCCTCGTCGTGGCTGCCGAACAGGCGGATCAGGGCCGGGGAAAAAGCCGATCCCAGGACCTCGGCGACGAAAATCCCGGATCCCGCGCGCGCCGTCAGCAAACCCTGCTCCTGAAGTTCAGAGATCGCATCCCGCAGGGACGGGCGTGAAACGCCCATGCGTTCGGCCAGGTCGCGTTCAGGCGGCAGCCGTTCGCCCGGGCGAAGAATACCGCGCAGGATCAGCAGTTCGATCTGCCGGACAACGGCCAGAGACAGCTTTTCGGTCTGGACTTTCTGAAAGGGCATGGTGGCATTGTCTTGAATTGGTCAAATCATATGACCACGTAATCCGCGCAGGTTCAAGAATGCCACATCACATTGCCTGAAACATTAGGTCAGAATTATTGACTTTAATGGCGGATTGCATAGCGTGACGCTCCGGTTAGAGGAGGCCGGAGAAATGGACAAATTGTTTGCGACGCGGGCGTCCCGGATGAAGGCATCCGAAATCCGTGAATTGCTGAAGTTGCTCGACCAGCCCGACATCATTTCTTTTGGCGGGGGCATCCCCGACCCGGCACTGTTCCCGGCCGAGGCTTTTGCGCAGGCCTTTCAGGTGGCGCTGGGCCCAGAGCAGCAGGCGCAGGCGTTGCAATATTCTGCCAGCGAAGGCTATGGCCCGCTGCGCGCATGGATCGTGGACCGCATGCGGCAGATTGGGGTGGATTGCGAAACTGACAATGTGCTGATCACGTCGGGGTCGCAACAGGCGCTGGACTACCTCGGCAAGCTTTTCCTGTCGCCGGGGGATACCGCATTGGTGGGCTGGCCCACCTATTTGGGCGCGCTGGCGGCTTTCAACGCCTATGAGCCGCGCTTTGACCGGTTGTCGATCAATGGCAACCGAAGTGCCGCGGAATACCGGGCCGAAGCCCGCGAAGGTGCGGTCAAATTCGCCTATCTTTCGGCAGATTTTGCCAATCCGACCGGGGAAACCGTCGATCGCCGTGGGCGCGAAAGCCTTCTGGATCTTGCGGAAGATCTTGATTGCGCCGTGATCGAAGACGGAGCCTATCAGGATCTGCGTTTCGACGGAGAGGCAATTCAGCCGATCCTGGCGCTGGAACTGGCCCGCAAGGGCACGATCGAGGCGTGCCGGACAGTATATTGCGGAAGCTTCTCGAAAACCCTCTCGCCGGGGCTGAGGGTCGGCTGGGTTGTGGCGGCCAAGCCGGTGATTGCCCAGCTGGTGTTGATGAAACAGGCCGCCGACCTGCATACGGCAACGTTGAACCAGATGGCTGTTCACCAGGTTGCGCAAGCCTGCTTCGACGACCACGTCCAGATGTTGCGCCGCGTCTATGGCAAACGCCGCGATGCGATGCTGGATGCGCTGGCGCGATACATGCCCAAAGATGTGCAATGGACCAGGCCCGAAGGCGGTATGTTCGTCTGGGTCACCTTGCCCCCTGAAAAGAACGGGGCCGACCTTTTGGCGCGGGCGCTCGAAACGGTCAAGGTCGCGTTCGTGCCGGGGCAGGCGTTCTTTCCGGACGGAAGCCGTGCCAATACGATCCGGTTGAGTTTCTCGAATTCGGACGAAACCATGATCGACGAGGGCATTCGCCGCCTCGGACAGGTCCTGTCGTCCTGACGCCCGGATTTTGGGAAAGGTTCCGTTAACCTTTTTGCCGCAAAGCTGCGGAATGATACGGTGTCTTGCCTTTTTGGTTTTGGCGGCCTGTTCCGCGGGGACTTCGCATTTTCGCGACATCCCGGCGACGCGCGTGGCCATCAACGGCAGCGTTTTCGACGTGCGCCTGCGCGGTGACCTGGCCGAGGCCGTGCGCGTGAATGCGCAATACGCCCCGCGTTTAGGGCCTGTTCGCGACCGGGCTGCCTTGGCCATGGCCCAGGTTTCTGGCTGTCCCATCCTGGATGTGCTGGGTGATGCGGCGGTGACGATCGGCGTCTTGGGTTGTGATCGCGCTGCGGGTAAACGCCTGCTGATGACCGCGGTTTCGACACCGAACTACGAATGCATTGACTTTGGGGTCTATGACCATTCCGGCAGCGACCATGGCTATCAGGTATTCGAATGCACCCCGTACTGAAATGCGCGAAACCTTGCGAATTTTGGCAAGATGTTGTGGATAAGTGCGCCTGAAATCCCATATCCTGCGCAACTCCGTTGACTCGACCGGCGTCCGTTGCGCAGACTTCTTACCCATAGGAATCACAACAAGAGCAGCCATTGCGTTTCAGCAAACTCAAACTGACCGGCTTCAAAAGCTTCGTGGACCCGACCGATCTGGTCATCGCGGACGGGTTGACCGGTGTGGTTGGTCCCAATGGCTGTGGCAAATCCAACCTTCTTGAGGCTCTGCGCTGGGTGATGGGTGAAAACCGCCCCAAATCCATGCGCGGCGGCGCGATGGAAGATGTGATCTTTGCGGGCGCTGCCACAAGACCCGCGCGCAACTTTGCCGAAGTGGTCCTGACCATGGACAACTCGGAACGTCTGGCGCCTTCGGGTTTCAACGACAGCGACCAACTTGAGATCGTGCGCCGCATCACCCGCGACGTAGGCAGCGCCTATAAAACCAATGGCAAGGATGTGCGCGCGCGCGATGTGCAGATGCTGTTCGCTGATGCTTCGACCGGGGCGCATTCGCCCGCGCTGGTCGGGCAGAACCGCATTGCCGAGTTGATCAACGCCAAACCCCGTGCCCGCCGCCGCATTCTGGAAGAGGCGGCCGGGATCTCGGGCCTGTATCAGCGTCGGCATGAGGCCGAGTTGAAGCTGAAAGGCACCGAGGCCAACCTGACCCGGGTCGATGACGTGCTGGAACAGCTGGGCGGTCAGCTGGCGCAATTAGCGCGTCAGGCCCGTCAGGCGGCGCGTTACCGCGAGATCGGTGAACAGCTGCGCCAAGCCGAAGGCATGCTGCTATATCGCCGCTGGAAAGAGGCCGACATGGCCCGTCAGGCGGCAGAAGAAAAGCTGCGCGACCGGATTACTGAAGCTTCGCGCGCCGAGGCCGAGGCGCGTGCCGCTGCCGCAAAACGAACCGAGATCGAAGAAACCCTGCCGCCTCTGCGCGAAGAAGAGGCCATTGCCGCCGCCGTCCTGCAACGTCAGCAGGTGCAGCGTGATCAGCTGTCCGATCAGGAAACCCGCGCACGCCAGACGATCGAGACCCTGACCAACCGCATCCAGCAGTTGGGCAATGATATCGAGCGCGAATCCGGTCTGAACCGCGATGCCGGCGAAATGATCGAGCGGCTGGAATGGGAAGCGCGCGAGTTGGCGAAAGCTGCCGAGGGCCACGACGACAAGGTCGCCGAGGCCGCCGAGATTGCCCGCGAGGCCGCATCGGTGCTGCAGGACCGCGAAGACCACTTGTCGCAGGAAACCGAAGACATGGCCCGTTTGGTCGCTCGTCACCAATCGGCGCAGCGTCTGGTCGAAGACAGTCGCAAGACGCTGGCCCGATCTGAAGGCGAAGAGGAAAAGGCCCGCGCCGCCGTGGATGAGGCCAAAACGGCCCTAAGCCGCGCTTCTGAGGCGTTTGAGACTGCGCAGGACGGCGAGGAGGAAGCCCGCGAAGCCGCCGAGGCCGCCGAAGAGGCGCTGGCCGCTGCTGACGAGCTGCGCAACGAGACGCAGGCGCGCGAGGCCGAGGCGCGCGCACAACGCTCCGAGGCCGAGGGAGAGCTGGGGGCGATCCGCGCGGAAACCACCGCTCTGGCCAAGCTGGTCGAGCGCGACACTGCCGAAGGTGGTCAGGTGCTGGACCTGCTGCGCGTTGCGCCGGGGTTTGAAAAAGCGCTGGGTGCTGCGCTGGCCGATGATCTGCGCGCGCCCCTGGTCGAAGGTGATGGCCCGTCCGGCTGGGTGCAGGTGGCGGGATATGACGCCGATCAGCCGCTGCCCGAAGGGGCCGAACCGCTGGCGCTGCATGTGTCGGGCCCGGACCGCCTCAGCCGCCGCATCGCGCAGATCGGTCTGGTTGATGCGGATCAGGGCGGGCGGCTGCAGGCGTCGTTGAAACCGGGCCAGCGGCTGGTGTCACGCTCGGGCGATCTGTGGCGCTGGGACGGGTACCGTGCCTGGGCCGAAGACGCGCCAAGTGCCGCCGCATTGCGGCTGGAGCAGTTGAACAAGCTTGAGGCGTTGAAACAGCAATTGGCGCAGGTTGAGGCGCAAGCCGACGGCGCCCGCGCTGCGCACGAAGCCCTGTCGCGACAACTGGCCGACGTGACCGAAGCCGACCGCCGCGCGCGTGAGGCCCGCCGTGCCGCAGATCAGCGTATGGCCGAAACCGCCCGCGCTTTGTCACGCGCCGAGGCGGATCGCAATCTGGCGCAGGGCAAGTTGGAAACATTGGCGCTGGCCGTGGATCGCCACAAGGAAGACGCCATGGCCGCCCGCGCGCAACTGCGCGAAGCCGAGGGCGCGCTGACCGGGCTGGGCGACCTCGACAACGCCCGCGCCCAGGTCGAGGACATCAAGCAAACGGTCGAAGCTGCGCGGATCACCATGCTGACCCACCGTTCGACCCATGACGAACTGCGCCGTGAAGGCGAGGCCCGGACCCGACGCAGCCAAGAGGTGACGAAAGACCTCAGCGGTTGGAGGCACCGGTTGGAAACGGCTGAGAAGCGCATCTCGGAACTGGCAGAGCGCAAGGAAAGCTCGGAAGAGGAGCTGTCCGAAGCCATGGCTGCCCCGGCCGAAATCGCCGAGGCGCGCGAGGAACTGAACGAACTGATCGAAGCCGCCGAAGCCCGCCGGGCCGCGGCCGCCGACAAGCTGGCCGAAGCCGAAACCCAGCAGCGCGAAGTGGTGCTTGCCGAACGTGAGGCGGAACGTTTGGCGTCCGAGGCCCGCGAGGGGCGCGCGGCGGCCGAGGCGCGCTGTGACGCGGCCAAGGAAAGCGTGGTCGCGGCGGCCGAACGGATCGCCGAAGACCAGCAGTTGACCCCGAACCAGTTGCTGAACCAGTTGGACATGAACCCCGATGACATGCCCGCCGCCGACGCGTTGGAGGCCGAGGTCAACCGCCACAAGCGCCAGCGCGATGCGATGGGTGCGGTGAACCTGCGCGCCGAAGAGGACAGCAAAGAGGTTCAGGAAGAATTTGACACGCTGAACAGCGAAAAGGCCGATCTGGAAGAGGCGATCAAAGCCTTGCGCAGCGGCATTGCCAGCCTCAACCGCGAAGGGCGCGAACGGCTGCTGACTGCCTTTGAGCAGGTGAATTCGAACTTTGCGATGCTGTTCAAGCATCTGTTCGGCGGTGGTGAGGCAAATCTGGTCATGGTCGAAAGCGACGATCCGCTGGATGCGGGGCTTGAGATCATGTGCCAGCCGCCGGGCAAGAAACTCTCGACCCTCAGCCTGTTGTCGGGCGGCGAACAGACCCTGACGGCAACCGCGCTGATCTTTGGCGTCTTCCTCGCCAATCCGGCCCCGATCTGCGTGCTGGACGAGGTTGACGCGCCGCTGGACGATGCCAACGTCACCCGGTTCTGCGACCTGCTGGACGAGATGTGCCGCCAGACCGACACGCGGTTCCTGATCATCACGCACCACGCGGTAACAATGGCGCGGATGGATCGTCTGTTCGGTGTGACCATGCAGGAACAGGGCGTCAGCCAACTGGTCTCGGTCGATCTGAAGAAGGCAGAACAGATGGTCGCCTGACGCCTCACCGCAACGTGACGCGCCTTTTGCGCCGCACCGCGGTAGGGTGGCGGCATGACCCGCTTTCTGATCCTCGCATTTCTCGCCGCAACACCTGTCGCAGCCGCCGAATGGTCCACCAAACCCGGCGACGTGCCCCTGTCGCCCGAAGAACTGGGTGCTTTGGCGGGGCAGACGCTGACTTTCTATGATGACGGAAAATCAAAATACTCTGCCGGAGGGGCATATTCCTTTACCTATTCCGCGGCCAATGGCGGCGGCACGGCGTTCGGAACCTATAGCATTGCCGAAGATGGCAGTGTCTGTGTCCAGTATCGCAACGGGCTTCATCGCTGCGACCTGTATGTGCACAACGGCAAGCGGCTGATCCTTATTGACGCGAAGGGCGTGCGTTATCCCGTGCGGCCCGAGTAAACGCCAACCGCGCCACGGTTGACCTTGGGCGGGTTTCCGTGGAATCAGACGGCATGGTTCCTTTGGTTCAGATATATTTTGCAGGACATCAAATCCGAATTACCGTCCCGGCCTGACGCTGCGGGCCGGGTATCGGTATTTTTAGTTCAAATGCGCTGTATAGGCTGAACAAGGTTGTTCCCAATGTCTCCTACATCTTCAACACTGCACATGTTGTGCGGAAAAATTGCTGCCGGAAAATCCACGCTGGCATCCCGGCTTGCAAGCCAATGCCATACCGTTCTTGTTGCCGAGGACGCGTGGTTGAGCGCGCTCTACCCCGGCGAAATGACGTCTGCGTCGGATTATGTACGCTGTTCGGCAAAGCTGCGCGAAATCATGGGGCCGCATGTCGCGTCGGTGTTGAACGCAGGTGTTTCGGTTGTTCTGGACTTTCCAGCCAACACAGTCGAAGCCCGCGCCTGGATGCGGGGTATCCTTGCAGGCACTGATGCGTCCCATCAGTTGCACGTGCTGGACGCACCGGATGAGCTGTGCCTTGAACGGCTGCGCAAACGAAATGCGCGGGGGGATCACCCGTTTGCCGTGACCGACGCGCAGTTCCGGCAAATCTGCAGCCATTTCGTAGCTCCGACCCCGGATGAAGGCTTCGCCATCACTTGGCACAAGCCGGTTTAACGGGCGAAGGCCAGATCGAGTTTGATTGTCTCAAATATTACTTGGGTCGCTGAAACTTTCGAAATGGCCGGTGGATTCCGTCACTTCGACCTCGAAATGGGCGATAAGGTGCATGACTAGGGGCTCGATCTGCCTGTTCCAGACCGCGCCGTCATAGAATGCGTCTTTGATCTTTTGACGTGCCAGGGAAATCGAAAGGGGCACCGCACGGCCACCAGGCCTTGAACCTCCTCACAACAGGTTCAGCAATTCGACCGTCGGCCACGCATCCGCAGGCAGGCCCAGTCGCGCCTGTTCGGCCTGCACAGCCGCCCGCGTACCTGCCCCCAGAATACCGTCGATCTTGCCCACGTCATGCCCGCGCGCCTGCAGCTTTGTCTGCAACTGTTTCATCTGCGCGCCCGACAGCCCCGGCGTCGGGTTGCCCGCGTCATAGATTTGTGCGCCCTCCAGCCGTGTGGCGAAATAGGCGGCGGTCAGGACATAGACAAAGCTTTGATTCCATTCGAAATAGACGTCGAAATTCGGATAGGCCAGAAAAGCCGGCCCTTTGTGCCCCTGCGGCAGGATCAATGAGGCGGGCAGGTTGGCCAGCGACCCGCTACGGGCCTGAACACCCATCGCCTGCCAGTCAGACACTGCACGAGGCTTGCCCGGCCCGGACAGCGACCAGTCCATTTGCGCGGGCACGGTAACCTCTTGCAGCCATGGCTGGCCCGGTTGCCAGCCCAGATGCGACAGCATCTTGCCCCCTGACATCAGCGCATCCGGGGCCGAGGTTTTCAGAGACACGGTGCCATCGCCATCGGCGTCCACCCCGTTGGCCAGAATATCGCGCGGCAGCATCTGCACCATGCCTATCTCGCCCGCCCAGGCGCCGGTCGTGCGCTGGGGGTCGAAATTGCCCTGCCGGTACAGTTCTATCGCGGCGAAGATCTGTGGCCGGAACAGCTCGGGGCGGCGGCAATCATGGGCCAGTGTCACCAGGGCGTTGCGCGTGTTGAAATTACCCTGAACCGCGCCATAGTCGGTCTCAAATGCCCAAAAAGCCAGTAGGACCCCGCGCGAAACGCCGTATTCCGCCTCGATCCGGTCGAACACCGCATCGTATTTGCCGGCCATGGCCCGACCTCGGTCAATCCTGTTCTGCGAGATCAGGTGGCGTGAGAAATCGATGAACGGTTTCTGAAACACGCCCTGCGCCCGGTCGGCCTTCAGCACGGCCCCGTCCTGTTGCACGCCCTTGAAAAACGCGTTCACCGTGGATTTGTCGAACCCTTGCTGGACCGCCTCGGCCTTCAGCCCCTTCACGAATGAATTGAACCCGCCACCGCATTGGGCAAAAGCGGGTGCGGTCATCAGGGTGGCGGCAACAAGGCCAGAGAGTAAACGCATGCGATAGGTCCGTCAGAAAATAAACTCGACCCCAACCCACACCGACACGAGGCCAAGTGCAAGCCCCCAAACCCGCCAGAGCATGTCACATGCGTGAAAAACCTCTGACGCGCCGATCTCGCGCG
This sequence comes from Alphaproteobacteria bacterium, assembly GCA_030427405.1. Taxonomy (GTDB): domain Bacteria; phylum Pseudomonadota; class Alphaproteobacteria; order Rhodobacterales; family Rhodobacteraceae; genus Ruegeria. The sequence goes on from JAUHXK010000011.1 coordinate 143,693, forward strand.
GGGCATCGCCGTTGACCCAGGCCAGATCCCGCATCTGCCCGTCATAGCTGCGCGGTCCGGCCAGCGCCACGTTCAGCGCGCGCGCCATCGCAGCCTCGGGCCAGCCCGCGTTGGGCGAGACATGGTGGCGGGCATCGCGCACCATCTCGCCCCAGCGCGCCCACTGACCAGACAAGGCGACGATCAGGACAAAGCTCAGCCGGGCCGGGATCAGGTTCAACACGTCATCCAACCGCGCCGCCGCCCAGCCGAAGGCGCGGTATTTCTCGTTTCGGTAACCGATCATGCTGTCGGCGGTGTTGATCGCCTTGTAGACCAGTAACCCCGGAAGGCCCGCGACCAGAAACCAAAAGGCGGGGGCGATCACCCCGTCGCTCAGGTTCTCTGCGGCGCTTTCGATGGCGGATCGGGCCACCTGGGCCTCGGTCATGTCCCGCGTGTCGCGCGACACGATCATGGCGACCTGCGCGCGCCCGTCGGGCAAAGACCGCAACAGCCCGTCGCCCACGGCGCGCACGTGATCCACCAGAGATTTCTGCGCCAGCAGGATCGCACAGACCACGATTTCCACCAAAGGCCCCAGCAGCGCCAGCCCCCGTCCCAGCGCACAGGCCCCAAGTACCAGAAGCAGGACCACCACCGCCCCCTTGAGCCGACGATACGCCCCATGATTCAGATACCTGTCCAGCCAGCCGATCACCGTGCCGATCATTACCGCCGGGTGCCGAACGCGAGACCACAGCCAGTCTGGCTCGCCCAGGGCGGCGTCCAGACATAGCGCACAAACCAGAAGAAAGGCGGTGCTCATAACGCCGCCTCAAGCCGCGCCCATCCATCCGCGGGCGGCAGGCCAAGGCGTAGAAAGGTCTTGGAATAGGGGAAGATGCGGCTCCAGATATGCGCGCGCGCCAACCGGGTCTGCCAGGCCGGGGCGTCGTCGACGTCGTACAGACGGAACAGGCTGGTGCCCCCGACCAGACGGGCGCCCCTGGCCAATACAAGCTGATCCAGCCGCGCGGCATCCTCGGCCAGCCGCGCACGGGTTTTGCTGGCCCATTCGGTGTCGCGCAGGGCCCGCTCTCCGATCCGAAGGGCGGGGCCGGACACGGCCCATGGCCCAGTCAGGTCATTCAACCGTGCGATCAGGTCGGCCTGACCGATGGCAAACCCCAGCCGCAGGCCGGCCAGCCCCCAAAATTTGCCAAAGCTCTTCAACACCACCACGCCCGGGCGTTCGGCCAGATGTATCAGTGATTGGCCTGGGGCGATGTCGCAAAAGCTTTGGTCAATTACGGTCAGGGGGGCATTGGCGTCCGCCTCCTGCCAAATGCGCCCATCGGGGTTGTTGGGATGCACGATTACACGCGCCTCGGCGGGGCCGGTGTCTTGTACCGTCCAGCCCTGCGCGGCGAAAGCGGCGGCATGTTCGTTATAGGTCGGCATCGTGATCTGCACACGACCGGTTTTTGCCAGCGCCGGTATGCGGGCAATGACGACCGATGCCCCAGGTGTGGGCAGGATTTCCGCACGGTCCGGCACGTTCCAAAAGCTACGCGCCGCGTCTGCCAGTTGTTCGAACGCCCCATGATCAGGAAGCGAGGTCCAGTCTGTGGGCCAAAGGTCCGACACGGGGTAGGGGTGCGGGTTGATCCCGGTTGACAGGTCGATCCAATCGGCGCGCGTACCACCAAATTGCGCCATCGCTGAATCCAGCCCGCCACCGTGGTCACGCCGTTTCCGAGGGTTCAGGTCGCTTTTTCCCCGAGTCATCCTGCCATATCGCCTGTTTTGCCGCATTTGGCATGGTTCAAGCGGATTCTCGCCAGTTTCACAAGCAAATCCGCGTGAATGGAGCCCGTGGGCACTGACGTTAACACTTTGTTAAGAAAATCACGGGATCACGGATCATAGGGGTCGGCACCACTCACTCTATCAAGTGCCGAGGTTGTTGCAAATGAATGTTCTGATTGTTGAGAGTAACCCCGATCTTGGTCGGGTCTGGCAACGGCATCTGCAAAGGCAGAACGCCGAAGTCACACTGGTCGAAACCCAAGAAGCCGCGATCCTCGCGCTTTATGGTACGGCATTTGATATCATTGTTCTGGACCTGGTTCTGGAAACAGGCAGTGCGTTGGCGGTTGCCGATTTCGCAAGCTACAGACGCCCGCAGGCGCGGGTGATCTTTGTCACCAACACCACGTTTTTCTCGGACGGGTCGATCTTTGCCCACAGTCCCAATGCCTGCGCCTATGTGCAAAGCGCCACCCCGCCCGAGGATCTGGCGGCGATGGTGGAACACTACGCCGCCGGGCGCTGATCCCGCCGATGGGGTTCTGAGTAGTCCAGCACCGGGTTCACCGGGATGATCCGGTTCGGATTGATGGTTTCGTGGCTGTAGTGGTAATGGCGCACGATGTGGTGCATGTTCACCGTCTCGGCCACGCCCGGCCACTGATACAACTCGCGCGTATAGGCCCAGAGGTTGGGGTAATCCACGATCCGCCGCCTGTTGCATTTGAAATGCAGGTGATAGACCGGGTCGAACCGGATCAGCGTGGTGAACAGCCGCCAGTCGGCCTCGGTCAGGCGGTCCCCCAACAGGTAGCGGCTCGACGACAGCCGGTTTTCGAGCCAATCGAGCGTGTCGAACAGCGGGATGACAGCCGCGTCATAGGCTTCTTGCGAGGTTGCGAACCCGGATTTGTAGACCCCATTGTTGACGTTGGAATAGACGCGCGCGTTGACCTCTTCGATCGCATCTCGCATCGGCTCGGGCCAATAGTCATCGGTGTTGCCGGTGATGCCGTCAAAGGCCGAATTGAACATGCGGATAATTTCGGAGCTTTCATTTGACACGATGGTCTTTTCCACCTTGTCCCACAGGATCGGAACGGTAACCCGGCCCGAGTAATCTGGATCGGCACGGGTATAGATCTGATGGGCAAATTCCGACCCGAACAGTTTGTCCCCGGTTGCGCCGTGATCATCCGTCGCAAAGGTCCATCCCTTGTCCAGCATGTCAGGGTGTACAACCGAGACCGAGATGTGATCAGTCAGGTCTTTCAAGGCCCGAAAAATCAACGTGCGATGCGCCCAGGGGCAGGCAAGGCTGACATAAAGATGATAGCGCCCGGAATCGGCTTGAAACCCACCCCGCCCGGACGGACCGGCGCTGCCGTCAGCGGTAATCCAGTTGCGAAATTGCGCAGTCGTCCGTTTGAACGCGCCGCCCGTGGATTTGGTATCATACCACCTGTCCTGCCAGATGCCGTCGACAAGCAAGCCCATGTCTGATCCTCTCGGTTTGCCAATGAACCCAAGATAGTCCGCTGCAGGCAGACTGCCTATTCTTCAGCACGCGCACACGATCTGCACCAACGCACAGCGGCGCGGGGTCAACATGCAACAGACGCGCACCGGATGGGCGTCGGTGAACGGGTTCACTGGATTTTTACGAAAAGGTGACCAGAATAGTAGACGTTTCTGGGGGGAGTCGCAGTGTGAGTACCTATGTTTCAAAGGAAATCCGCGCCGAACTGGATGCCGCAAGGATCGCGGCACTGAAAAAGTCCAGCCGACTGCGCGTTGAGATTGGCAACAATACCTATAAGATTTTGACATTGTGGAAGGATGGGTTTTCGGTCGAGGCCTCGGCCACGCCGCGTTTGCGCGGACTGGTCGATATCTATGACGGGGCAAACCACCTGTACCAGTGCCTGATCATTGCCGATGAGGAAGAGGCCGGCGAAATGCGCTATGAATTCAAGCGCAATACAGTGGCCGCAGATAAGGCACCCTTGGATTTCTACCGCGCGCCCGACGCGCCGATTGCCCTGCTGGGGCACGAGGATTAGGGACGTATCTCTACGGTTGTCCCGTTTTCGGTAAGGCGCCAAAGCTGTGTCATTTCGGCGTTCGAGATGGCGATGCAGCCCGCAGTCCAGTCGCCGGGCAGGGTCAGGCCGACAATTTTGTTGGGTTGACCGTGGATGAAGATATCGCCCCCGGGATCAACGCCCTGCCGCTGTGCCCGTGCGACGTCTTCGGGCCGTGGATAGTCGATACCCAGTGACAGGTGAAAGGCGCTTTGCGGGTTTCGGCGATTGACGACAAAGACCCCTTCGGGTGTTTTGCCGTCGCCTTCGCGAAGCTTGTCGCCTTCTGGTGCGAAGCCCAGCGCGATATCGGCTTGCATCACCACCGCGCCCTTCAGCGTGGCGGTCAGACGCCGGGCAGTTTTTTCGATCAGGATGTGATCGACCCGCGTCGCCTCGGGTGCCATAGGCGGGGCCGGCGGCCGGGGCGCGTACCAGTGCCAGCCCAGCCAGGCCGCCCCTGCCAGAAGGAGCATCAGCACTATGAGGGCGCCGCGGCGCATAGGTTACTGCAAATCGCCGAAGGCTTGCTTCAATCGCGCACAGGCTTCTTCGACACGGGCACGCTGCGTGGCCAGGTTGAACCGCTCGAACGTTTCGCCACCGGTGCCAAATCCGGGGCCGGACGACGTGGCGATCCGCGCATCCTGACGCAGGCGACGTACGAATTCATCGTGAGTCATGCCCGTGCCGGAAAAATCGACCCAGGCCAGATAGGTTGCCTGCAACGGCATCGACCAAAGGCCGGGTATCTCGGTGATCGTAGCGTCGAACAGCTTACGGTTGGCGTCCAGATGCGCGAGCTGGCTGTCGACCCACTTGGCCCCTTCAGGCGAGTAGGCCGCAGTGATCATCGCCACGCCCAGGGCAGCGGGAGCATAGTCGAGTGTCGCCAGTCGGTGCCGCATGTCCGCGCGCAGCTTGGCGTCCGCGATGATCATGTTACCGGTGCGTTGCCCGGCGATGTTGAACGTTTTGGATGCCGCCGTCAGCGTCACGGTCCAGGGGCGCGCATCCGGCGCGGCCACATCCATCGGCACGAAGGTATTGCCGGGATAGACCAGGTCGTGATGAACCTCATCCGAGACCAGGATCAGCCCGTTGCGTTCGGCAAAGGCTGCAACGGCGCGCAGTTCTTCGGGCGTCCAGACCCGCCCCGACGGGTTCTGTGGCGAGCACCACAGCAACATCTTTTCTGACCCGTCCAGCCGCGACTGCGCATCCTCCAGATCGATGCCATAGCTGTCGCCTTCGCGCGCCAGCGGGCATTCCACAACGCGCCGGCCCGATTTGTTCACCTTGTGCGCAAACTCGTGATACACGGGCGAGAAAATTACCACGCCATCCCCCGGCGCGGTCCAGACATCCAGACACAGCGCGATCGCATTGCCCAGGCCCTGCGAGGTCAACACCCAATCCGAGTCGATTTCCCAGTTGTGGCGGGTGTTCATCCACCATTGGACCGCGTTCAGGTATTCGGGGTACACCCAGGAATAGCCAAAGGCACCATGATCGGCTGCCTTTCGAACGGCCTCGATCACGCAAGGGGCGGTGGCAAAGTCTGAATCAGCGGTCCACATCGCCAACCCGTCTTCGGGCGAGACGCCGTAAAGCTGTTCCATCTTGTCCCATTTTGAACTGTGGGTGCCCCGGCGGTCGATAAGGTCGTTGAATGTCATGGTGTCTCCGTCTGTCGAGGCGAAAGCTAACCTCAAATCCGCCATGTGCAAGGGGGCCGTTGCGGTGGCGGGCACGATGGCCTAAATCAACCCCATGAAACGCAATATTCTCATTCATCCCGATCCACGCCTGAAAAAGGTCTGCGCGCCAGTGGCCGACATTTCCGACGATCTGCGCAAGCTTGCCGATGACATGTTGGAAACGATGTATGACGCGCCCGGTATCGGCCTGGCGGCGCCGCAAATCGGTGTGCTCGACCGGCTGGTCGTATTGGATTGCGTCAAGGAAGAAGGTGAGACACCGCGTCCGCTGGTGATGTTCAACCCCGAGGTCATCGCGTCGTCGGACGAGACCAACGTCTATGAGGAAGGCTGCCTGTCGATCCCTGAACAATATGCCGAGGTGACGCGCCCCAAGGTCGTGGATGTCACTTGGCTGGACCGGGACGGCAATTTGCAGCAGGAAACTTTCGATGGGCTGTGGGCCACCTGCGTCCAGCACGAGATCGATCATTTGAACGGCAAGCTTTTCATCGACTATCTCAAGCCGTTGAAACGCCAGATGATCACCCGCAAGATGCAAAAGCTCAAACGCGAACAGGCCCGCGCATGACGGTGCGGACCTGCCTGCCGTGGCCCGACAAGCGTTTGCGCACCAGGGCTGCGGACGTGGCTGAGATCACGGATGAGGTTCGCAAGATCTGGGCGGACATGATCGACACGATGGAGGCGATGCCCGGTGTCGGCCTGGCAGCGCCCCAGATCGGTGTGATGCTGCGGCTGGCGGTCGTGGACGGCTCGACCGAGCGTGGCCGCGCGGTGCGTCTGGCAAACCCGGAAATCCTGCACAGTTCGGTCGAATTGCGCGAACATGAAGAGGCCAGCCCGAACCTGCCCGGCGTTTCCGCCAAGGTGAAACGCCCGCGCGCGGTGACGGTAAGGTTCCTCAATGAACTGGGCCAGATCGACCGCCGTGATTTTGTCGGGATCGAGGCGACCAGCGTTCAGCACCAGATCGACCATTTGAATGGGCGGATGTATTTCGACCGCCTGAGCAAGGTCAAGCGCGACATGCTACTGCGCAAGGCCAGAAAGCAAGGATAGGCATGCGCGTCGTTTTCATGGGAACGCCTGAATTCTCGGTGCCGGTGCTCGATGCGCTGGTTGCTGCGGGGCATGAGATTGCCGCCGTCTATTGCCAGCCGCCGCGCCCCGCCGGTCGCGGCAAGAAAGACCGTCCCACCCCTGTCCACGCAAGGGCACAGGCGCTGGGCCTTGAGGTGCGCCACCCCACGGGTTTGAAATCTGCCGAGGAACAGGCCCGCTTTGCCGCGCTGAACGCCGATATTGCCGTGGTCGTGGCCTATGGTCTGATCCTGCCGCAACCCATTCTGGACGCGCCGACCCATGGCTGCCTGAACATCCATGCCAGCCTGTTGCCACGCTGGCGCGGCGCGGCGCCGATCCATCGCGCGATCATGGCAGGCGATGCACAGACCGGCATCTGCATCATGCAGATGGAGGCCGGGCTGGACACCGGCCCGGTCCTGTTGCGCGCAGCGACCGACATAGGTGCCGAGGAAACCACCGCACAGCTCCATGACCGCCTGTCGGCGATGGGCGCGTCCCTGATCGTCGAGGCGCTGGCAAACCTGGCCGATCTGACCCCAGCCCCCCAACCCGAGAGCGGCGTGACCTATGCCGCCAAGATCGACAAATCCGAGGCGCGTGTCGACTGGTCAGCGCCCGCAACCGAGGTCGACCGCCACATTCGCGGCTTGTCGCCGTTCCCCGGCGCTTGGACCCAGGTCGGTGGTGACCGGGTCAAGCTGCTGGCTTCGCGCCTGGCCCAAGGGCAGGGCGCACCGGGCGAGGTGCTGGACGACGACCTGCGCGTGGCCTGCGGCGCGGGCGCGGTCGAACTGCTGCGCTTGCAACGCGCAGGAAAAGGCGCGCAGGATAGGGAAACCTTCCTGCGGGGCTGGCCCATCACGGTCGGCACCCGCCTGTCATCGGAGTAGCCAGATGTTCATGATCCTGATGGGCACCGTCGTGATTGCCGGGATCGTGGGCTATTTGTCGGAAAAGACCGGCTTTACCCATAACGGCTTTTTGCCATCCATAATCATCTGCGTCGGCGGGGCCTTCCTGTTCTATTTCCTGCGCATCATGTTCGGCATCAGCTTTGGCCCGCCGGGATTGGATGCTGTACTGTCCTCGATCGGCGCGCTGATCATTGTGCCGACCCATTGGAGGAAGTGACATGTCCATCATCGCCCTGATCGTGATCGGTGCTGCCGCCGGTTTCCTCGCTACCCGTCTGATGCGGATCGAGGCGGACATTCCCACCACGATGCTGATTGGTATCATTGGCGCGCTGGTGGGCGGGCTGATCCTGCGCACGCTTGTCGCGGTGATGGGCTGGCTTTCGGGATTTGTCGGCGCGGTGCTGGGGGCCTTGGTGGTCATCTGGATCTGGCAGACATACATTCGGCGCTGAAATCGGGGCGCAGAACAATTGGCCCGTTTGGGGACTGGTCAGAAGCCGCTGCGCGGGCCCACGGCTATTGTCGCGGCGGGCGGCTTTTATAGACCGGAAGACGCCAGCCAAATACCAAAGACCCGGCCCGCAAGGCCCAGCACCCGACTGCGCACAGTCCCAGCGCAGGAATGGTGTCGATCCCGATCCGCGTTGCCATGACAGCGGCCATTGCCCCGATAAAGGCGCAGGATACATAAAGTTCGCCTTGTTTCAGGACCAGCGGGACTTCGTTGCACACAACGTCGCGCATCAATCCACCCAGACAGCCCGTGGTCACGCCCATCAGCACCACGATCACGCCGGATTGATCCAGTGACAGGGCCGCGCCGGTGCCCGCGGCGACCGCGATGGACAACGCGAAGCTGTCCAGCCAAAGCAACCAATTATACCGGCTTTCCATCAGGTGCGCGGTAAAGAAAACCACGATGGCCGCCGCCACGGCAATCAGAATGTAATCGGGTTGGCCGACCCAGAAAACCGGATGACGGTCCAGCAGCAGGTCGCGTACCGTGCCACCGCCCACTGCGGTCAGGCAGGCCATGAAGGCAAACCCCACCAGGTCCAACTGCGCCCGGCTGGCCACCAGCGCGCCCGTCAGCGCAAATACCAGGACCGAGCCGTAGTCCAGCACCGCAAGCGCCGTCACGCCTGGGCCTTTTTCGGTTTGAAAGGGGCCATACCGGCACGAGCCAACGCGTCGGCACGCTCGTTCTCGGGGTGGCCCGCATGACCCTTGACCCATTCCCAGGTGACGTCATGCCTGTCTTGCGCCTCGTCCAGCCGTTGCCACAGATCGACATTTTTGACCGGCTTCCTGTTCGCGGTTTTCCAGCCATTCCGCTTCCACCCGAAAATCCAGCCGGTCACACCGTTTTTGACATAGGCGCTGTCGGTGACGATCGTCAGCCGCGATGGCCGGTCCAGTGTCTCCAATGCGCTGATCGCCGCCAGCAATTCCATCCGGTTATTGGTTGTCTCGGCTTCTCCGCCTTTCAGTTCGCGCTCTTTCAAAACGGTTTCTCCGTCCATCGCGCGAAGCACGACGCCCCAGCCGCCCGGGCCGGGATTGCCGGAACAGGCCCCATCGGTATAGGCGAACAGATCAGGCATGGGCGAACACCAGGATGAACCCGTCGTAAGAGCCGGCCAACCCCTTGCCCACGCCCCGTTCGATGCGGTCGATGGTAAACCCGGCCGCGGTCAGGGCGGCCTCGATCTCGGGTTGGGTGTGGTAGGTATAGTACCGATCCAAAGCGTCGCGATGTTCGCCTGTGCCCAGCTTCATACCAAGAAACAAAAGGCCGCCGGGCTTTAGCGCGGTGTAGATTGCGCCCAGATGACGCGGGAAATCGGCGCGTGGTGCATGCAGCAGCGAAAAGCTGGCATAGACACCGTCATATGCAGAGATTTCGGTCACGTCATCGAAGGTGCCCAGATGAGCGTCCACGCCGTTTTCCCGCGCGTGCGCCACAAAAGCAGGCGTGGCATCCAGCGCGCGTACCTTCAGCCCTTGCCGCATCAAAAACGCGCTGTCCGATCCGGGGCCGGACCCCAGGTCAAGGACATAGCCACCGGCCCCGACCGCATCGGCAAAGTCCTGACGAACGGCGACCTGTTCTGGTGGCAGCGGAATTTCCAAGTATTGCGTGACCCGCGATGTATAGGCGTCAATGGTTTTCTGGTCCGGCATCAGGCAGGCTCTCGCAGCACGCGCGGAACCTTGAATTCCACGTTTTCCACCGCAGTTTCGACGTTTTCCACGGTGACATCGAACCGGGCCTTGAAGGCGTCGATAACTTCGTTCACCAGAACTTCGGGGGCAGATGCCCCGGCGGTGATTGCAATACTTGATATCCCGTCGAGCGCGCGCCAGTCGATATCGGTAGCGCGCTGAACCAGTTGCGCATAGCTGCACCCGGCCTTCGAGGCGACTTCGACCAGGCGGCGAGAGTTCGAAGAGTTCGGCGCGCCAACGACAAGCAAGGCATCCGATCTGGGGGCCACGGATTTGACCGCCTCTTGGCGATTTGTGGTGGCGTAACAGATATCTTCCTTGTGCGGCCCCACGATGGCCGGGAACCTCGCCTGAAGGGCCGCGACGATGTCTTTTGTGTCATCCACTGACAGGGTCGTTTGCGTGACAAAGGCCAGCTTTTCCGGGTCGCGAACCGAAACGCGGTCTACATCCGCAACCGTTTCGACCAGCAAAACCTCGCCATCCGGCAATTGCCCCATGGTTCCGACCGTTTCCGGGTGGCCCTTGTGGCCGATCATGATCATCTGCAACCCGGCCTCGGCGTGGCGTTGTGCCTCGATATGCACCTTGGAGACCAGCGGGCAGGTCGCGTCGACGAAAATCATCTCGCGCGCGGCGGCTTTGGCCGGAACGGATTTGGGCACGCCATGGGCGGAAAAAATCACCGGTCGGTCATCGGGACATTCGTCCAGTTCCTCGACGAAAACCGCACCTTTGGCGCGCAACCCGTCGACGACGAACTTGTTATGCACGATCTCGTGGCGCACATAGACCGGCGCGCCCCATTTCTGCAGCGCCATTTCCACGATCTTGATCGCCCGATCCACGCCGGCACAGAACCCACGCGGCGCCGCAAGGTAGAGTATCAGGGGCTGTTTGGTCATTTCGCTGTCTCCTTGAAGGGACAGGTAAGGCTTTTCAATCCCGGGGTCCAGTTACCACACGGGCGTCACTCTTATGACACGAATCGATGTTAGCCAGACAGTGTTTCAGCACTTAAGACTTTTCAGAAGATGTGCGGTCAGGATCAGTGGTCCTGACCGCGCTTTACCTTGCGCCGAATTACCGGCCAATAGGTTTAGTTTCCACCGGCTGCCGCAACGCTGCGCGGCTCTGACGGCATTTCACGCGGCGGGCGTCCGATGACGTCGCGCAGGTCTTCCAATTCGATGAAGTTGTCGGCCTGACGGCGCAGTTCGTCCGAGATCATCGGCGGCTGGCTGCGGATGGTCGATACGACCGACACGCGCACGCCTTGTCGTTGCAGGCTGGCAATCAGCGGGCGAAAATCCCCATCGCCCGAAAACAGCACGATATGATCAACGCGCGGTGCCAGTTCCATGGCATCGACGGTGAGCTCGATATCCATGTTTCCTTTGACCTTCCGACGCCCCATGCTGTCGGTGTATTCCTTTGCCGGCTTGGTCACCATGGTGAAGCCGTTGTAATGCAGCCAGTCAACCAGGGGGCGGATCGGAGAGTACTCGTCGTTTTCAAGCAGCGCTGTATAGTAAAAGGCCCGGAGCAGCTTGCCTCGGCGCATGAACTCCTGACGCAGAAGCTTGTAGTCGATGTCGAACCCGAGCGCTTTTGCCGCTGCGTAAAGATTCGAGCCATCGATGAACAGCGCTAGCCGTTCGTCTTTATAAAACATAAATAGCCCCTTTCGGTATAATCCAGAACGCCGCTAGTTAAGTGAGTGAGTGAAAAATGTTCGGCGCGCTGACGTCCCTATAATTAGGATTTTTGGGATGTATCGCAAGTATGCGATGTCGGGAATATGGGGGTATATGTGAACAAAACCGTATCACAGGCAGTATTGGCGCTGGGTGCAAATCTCAGATTGAGAGGGAATAGTCCCGAGGTGACACTCCGCAATGCGCTGGACACATTAAGTGAATACGGCGTTCTGATTCGCGCGGTCAGCCGGTTTTTTGAAACTCCCTGCTTTCCTGCCGGGGCCGGGCCCGATTACGTAAATGCAGCGGCATTGGTTGAAACGCACGGTCAGCCGGATGATTTGCTGGCGATCCTGCACCGTGTTGAACACGCTTTTGGCCGTGAACGGAAACAGCGTTGGGGGATGCGAACGCTTGATCTGGATTTGATCTGTTGGGGCGAGCATGTTCTGCCGAATGTGGCCGTACACGAGGAATGGAGGCATCTTTCCGCCGAAAAGCAGGGTCAGATTGCTCCGTCCGAACTGATTTTGCCTCATCCGCGGTTGCAGGACCGCGCCTTTGTTCTTGTGCCAATGGCCGACGTGGCGCCGGATTGGCGGCATCCGCTGACCGGTTTGACCGTTCGGGAAATGATCGCCCGTTTGCCGGCCTCGGACGTTGCAGCCGTTACGCCGCTGTGATCGGGCCTGCGGCCATTTCCTGCTTGTCAAGGCGGGGATTCGCGCTTAGATAAACCCCTTCCTGCCACGGATTCATTTACGGAGAGCGCCCAATGGCCCGCGTTACGGTCGAAGATTGTGTAGACAAGGTCCCGAACCGGTTCGAACTGGTGATGCTTGCAGCCCACCGGGCGCGCGAGATTTCCGCCGGTGGCCCGATCACCGTGGACCGTGACAACGACAAGAACCCGGTCGTGTCGCTGCGCGAGATCGCCGACGAAACCCAAAGCGCCGATGAACTGCGCGAGCGCCTGATCGAGGCCAACCAGACCCAGATCGAGGTTGATGAGCCGGAAGAGGATCAGATGGCGCTGCTGATGGGTGCGGAATCCGACAAGCCCGCCGATGACGATATGTCCGAAGAAAAGCTCCTGCGCGCGCTGATGGAGGCTCAGGGCCAGGGGTAACCCCCAAGGACGAAGGTGCGGACCGGATGATTTCAGCAGAAGACCTGATTGCGCTGGTCCGCAATTACAATCCCAAGACAAATGCCGACCGCATCACCCGTGCCTATGAATTCGGGCAGCAGATGCACGAAGGCCAATTCCGCCATTCCGGCGAGCCCTATTTCTCGCACCCCGTTGCCGTTGCCGCCATCCTGACCGAACAGCGTCTGGATGATGCAACCATCATCACGGCCCTGCTGCACGACACGATCGAGGACACCAAGGCCAATTACGGCAAGGTGGCCGAATTGTTCGGGGATGAGGTCGCCAAGCTGGTCGATGGCGTGACCAAGCTGACCAACCTGCAGCTTTCCAGCCGCGAAACCAAACAGGCCGAAAACTTCCGCAAGCTGTTCATGGCCATGTCCAAGGACCTGCGGGTCATTCTGGTCAAGCTGGCCGACCGTTTGCACAATATGCGCACGATCAAGGCGATGCGCCCCGAAAAGCAGGTGCAAAAGGCGCGCGAGACCATGGATATCTACGCGCCGCTTGCGGGGCGGATGGGGATGCAATGGATGCGCGAGGAGCTTGAAGACCTTGCGTTCCGTGTCCTCAACCCCGAAGGCCGCCAGTCGATCATCCGGCGGTTTATCACGCTGCAGCGCGAAACCGGTGACGTTATCCACCGGATTACTGGCGACATGCGGCACGAGTTGGAAAAGGCCGGGATCGAGGCCGAGGTGTTCGGCCGCGCCAAGAAACCCTATTCGATCTGGCGCAAGATGCAGGAAAAAGATCAGGGGTTTTCGCGCCTGTCCGACATCTATGGGTTCCGCATCATCACCCGGTCCGAGGAGGACTGCTATCGCACCCTTGGCGCCATTCACCAGCGCTGGCGCGCAGTGCCGGGGCGGTTCAAGGACTATATCAGCCAGCCAAAGTCAAACGGCTATCGGTCCATTCACACCACGGTATCGGGGCGCGACGGCAAACGGGTCGAGGTGCAGATCCGCACCCGGCAGATGCATGATGTCGCCGAAACCGGCGTCGCTGCGCACTGGTCCTATCGCGACGGCGTGCGTTCGGAAAACCCGTTTGCCGTAGACCCCGCCAAATGGATCGCGAACCTGACCGAGCAGTTCGACATCGAAGAGGACCACGAGGATTTCCTCGAGGCTGTGAAGCTCGAGATGTATTCGGACCAGGTTTTCTGCTTCACCCCCAAGGGTGATGTGGTCAAACTGCCGCGCGGGGCGACGCCGATTGATTTCGCCTATGCGATCCACACCCGGATCGGGCACGCCTGTGTCGGGGCCAAGGTGGATGGCATCCGCGTGCCGCTTTGGACGCGGCTCAAGAACGGTCAGTCGGTGGACATCATCACCGCAGATGGTCAGACGCCACAGGTCACCTGGCTTGAGATTGCAGTGACCGGCAAGGCGCGTACCGCGATCCGGCGGGCCTTGCGCGAAGTGGACCGGGAAAGATTTATCAAGCTGGGGCGCGAACTTGCACGCGCCGGGTTTGAACATGTCGGCCGCAAGGCAACCGACAAGGCGCTTGAGACGGCCGCCAAGCATCTGCGCCTGAAGGATCGCGATGAACTGCTGGCGCGCCTTGGCAGTGCGGAATTGACCGCACACGAGGTTGTGGGCGCGGTTTATCCCGAACTGACCAGTGATGACGGCGATGCCATCCCGCTGCGGCGGGCGGTGATCGGCCTGGAACCCGGGCAAAGCTTTGATCGCGCGCCCTGTTGCCAGCCCTTGCCGGGCGAACGCATCGTCGGAATTACCTATCGCGGCAAAGGGGTGGTCGTGCATGCCATTGACTGCGACCGCCTGGGCGCGTTCGAGGACGAACCCGAACGCTGGGTCGATCTGCACTGGCATTCCGGCACGCACCCGGCCGTTTACGGGGCGACGCTGGACCTGACCATTGGCAACGATGCGGGTGTCCTGGGGCGTATTTGCACATTGATCGGTGAGAAAAAGGCCAATATCTCCAATCTGGAATTTGTTGACCGCAAACCGGATTTCTACCGCCTGCTGATCAATGTCGAATTGCGCGATCTTGAGCAACTGCATTCGCTGATGCTGATGCTCGAGGCAGAAAGCGACGTTGCTGCGGTCGAACGGTATCGGGACAGGGCGAAAGCCGCGCACGCGGCCAGCTGAGAAGGGGTGATCAGGAGTGGTTTTCAAGCGCCGAGATCGCCGCTCGCCTGTCCAGATCGCGTCAGAATTTGTCTATCCGCGCGGCGGCTGGACCCGCGCTTTTCACTACGTCAAACATCGCGTGCGCCGGTTGCCGGATTCGCCGGAACGCATTGCCAGGGGCATCGGGGCAGGGGTCTTTGCCGCGTTCACCCCGTTTTACGGAATGCATTTCGTCGTGGCGGCGCTGTTGGCGCGGCTGCTCAATGGCAATATCCTGGCTGCGCTCAGCGGAACGTTCTTTGGCAACCCGCTGACATATGTGCCGATCGGTGTGATCTGTCTGCAAACCGGGCATTTTCTGCTGGGGACCGAATTTGAAAAAGGGGAAACGCATGGCCTGATGCGCAAATTTGCGCGGGCCTTGGGGGACCTGAAAGACAACTTTCTGTCCATGTTTTCCGACCGGGTGGCCGACTGGCACGGGCTGAGCATCTTCTACCACGAAGTGTTCTATCCCTATATGATCGGGGGCATCATCCCTGGCATCGTTGCCGGTGTCGTTTGCTATTACCTGAGCTTGCCGGTCACGCGCACCTATCAGCAGCGCCGGCGCGCCAAGATCAAAGCGAAGTTTGAGGAAATCAAACGCCTGGCGGAATCCAAACCTGCCGCTTCTGCGGCAAACCCAATAGGGTCTGTTGAAAGTCTTGAAAAGGAATCGCGCGATGTCTGACAACCGCCTGCGCCTGGGGGTGAATATCGACCATGTTGCAACCGTGCGCAACGCGCGGGGCGGGGCCTATCCCGACCCGCTACGGGCTGCCGAACTTGCCCAGCAAGCCGGGGCCGACGGCATCACGGCGCACCTGCGCGAAGACCGCCGCCATATCTCGGACGCCGATATCGACGGGCTGATGGAGGTTCTGTCGGTCCCCCTGAACTTTGAGATGGCCGCAACCGACGAGATGCAGAAAATCGCCCTGCGCCACAAGCCGCACGCCGTTTGCATCGTCCCTGAAAAGCGCGAGGAACGTACCACCGAAGGCGGGCTTGAGGTCGCGCGCGAGGAAAACAAGCTGGCTCATTTCATCGCCCCCCTGCGCGACGCGGGGTGCCGGGTTTCGATCTTCATCGCGGCTGATCAGAAACAGATCGAGGCGGCCCATCGCATCGGCGCCGAAGTGATCGAGCTGCACACTGGCGCTTATTGCGATTTCCACGCCGAAGGGAAACCCGACGACGCCGCGCGTGAGCTGGAAGGCTTGCGCGAAATGTCAGCCTATGCCCATTCGCTGGGTCTTGAGGTCCACGCGGGCCACGGCCTGACCTACGACACCGTGCAACCTGTGGCGGCCTTTCCCGAAGTTCGAGAGCTGAATATCGGCCATTTCCTGATTGGAGAGGCCATCTTTCGCGGCCTCACCCCGGCGATCACCGAAATGCGCCGCCTGATGGATGAGGCGCGGGGATGATCACGTCTGGCTTTGTCGCGATCTGGTTTGCCTGGCTGATGGCTGGCGGCTCTCCGGGCCCGGCCACGATGGGCATCGCCGGAACCGCGATGAACGAAGGCCGCACCGCCGGTCTGGCCTTTGCGCTGGGCATCTGTGCAGGCTCCGCCGCATGGGGCATCGCCGCTGCGCTGGGGCTGTCGGCGATCATGTTGGCCAATGTCTGGGTGTTCGAGGTGATCCGTTACATCGGCGTCGCCTATCTGGGCTGGTTGGCCTTCAAGGCCCTGCGCCGTGCCCTGTCCTCGGACGAGGTCGCGATGGGCAAACCGGTCACCGGCGCGCTGGGCACAATCTTTGCCAAGGGCGCGGCCATTCACCTGACCAACCCCAAGGCGATCCTCAGCTGGGGATCAATCTATGCCATCGTTGCGCCCAGCGATGCCAGCCTTGCCATGCTGCTGGGCTATTTCGCGATGCTTTACGCGGGCTCGCTGATGGTCTTCATCGGCTATGCCTTCCTGTTTTCTTCCGCCCGCATGGTCAATGCCTACCGTCGCGCCCGCCGCTGGTTCGATTTCGCCTTTGCCGGGTTCTTTGGCGTTGCCAGCTACAAGATATTCACCGTGAGACTGTCATGAAAGCCGTCACCTATCGCGGCTTTGGGGCCGCCTCAGACGTTCTAAAGGTAATTGACCTGCCTACACCCGATCCCGCCCCGGGCGAGGTTCTGGTCCGCATACACGCCAGCGGTATCAACCCTTCGGACGTCAAGCTGCGCGGCGGCGCGCGTCCGGGTGCGGTGATGCAATATCCGCTGGTCATACCCCATTCGGATGGGGCCGGTGTGATCGAAGCCGTTGGCGAAGGCGTTGACACCGCGCGCATTGGCGAACGCGTCTGGATCTGGAATGGCCAGTGGCAACGCGCCTTTGGCACTGGGGCGGAATACATCGCGCTGCCCTCTGATCAGGCGGTTCGCTTGCCTGACACAACCAGCTTTGCCGAAGGTGCCTGTTTCGGCATCCCGGCGATGACCGCGTGGTATGCGCTCTATCGTGACGGTCCCATCGCCGACCAGACCGTGCTTGTCACCGGCGGCGCTGGCACGGTTGGGCGTTATGCCTGCCAGATGGCCGCGCTGGGCGGCGCACGGGTGATCACCACCGTCAGCTCTGATGAAAAAGCTGCCCATTCCGGCGCGTCCGAATGGATCAACTATCGCACGCAGGATGTGACGCAGGCCGTGATGAACCTGACCGATGGCGCGGGCGTCGACCGCATTGTCGAGGTCGACTTCGCCGCCAATCAACCCGCCGCGCTGGCGCTGATCCGCCCCGGCGGCACCATTGCCAGCTATGCCTCGGCCTCGCAAATGAAACCCGAACTGGATTTCTATGGTTTTATGTTCAAGAACATCCGCCTGCACATGCTGATCGTCTATCAGCTTGACGCTGCCGCCCGCCGCCGGGGCGAGGCGCAATTGGGCACATGGCTGGAACAGGGCGCGCTGTCCCATGCGGTGGTCCCAGCTGGGGGGCTATCGGACGCGGTTTCGGCCCATGAAATGGTCGAGGCGGGGCAAAAGCTTGGCACCGTGGTGTTGGAGGTCTGACATGATCCTCGGCATCGGCACTGACCTCGCCAATATTGACCGCATCCAGGGCACGCTTGATCGGTTCGGCGACCGGTTCCGCAACCGCGTTTTCACCGAGGCCGAACAGCGCAAGGCAGAACGCCGCGCCGATACCGCTGGCACCTATGCCAAGCGCTGGGCCGCGAAAGAGGCGTGTTCCAAGGCGCTTGGCACCGGTCTGCGCATGGGCATCGCCTGGAAGGACATGGCGGTGACCAACCTGGCGACAGGCCAGCCGGTCATGCACGTGACGGGATGGGCTGCCGAGCGCCTCAGGGAAATGACCCCAGACGATCACGAGGCGATCATCCATGTCACCCTGACGGACGACCACCCCTGGGCGCAGGCCTTTGTTGTGATCGAGGCGCGCCCGTCTCACGAAGCGCCCGCACAGCCTTGACTTGCCCCCATCAGCCCCGCATGTAGCACCCAGGCAAGCAAGGACCGGAGAGAGCAGCATGGCCGAGGACGCCAAAACAGGAAACGCCGTTTGGGAGACGATCAAAACCATCGTCTACGCCCTGCTGATCGCGGGCGTTTTCCGCACGTTGTTCTTTCAACCGTTCTGGATTCCGTCCGGTTCGATGAAACAAACGCTGCTGATCGGTGATTTCCTCTTCGTCAACAAAATGGCCTATGGCTATTCCTACGCCTCCTGCCCCAGCCTGATTATCCCAAGCGTCGGGCTCAATATCGACGCCGAAGATGTTTGCGGCTGGATGCAGGGCGATGACAACACGCGTTTTTTGGGTGGCGAGCCCGAGCGTGGGGACGTGATTGTTTTCCGCCACCCGGTGACAGGGCGCGACTATATCAAACGCCTGATCGGTCTGCCCGGTGACAGTGTCCAGGTGCGCCAGGGACAGGTGATCCTGAATGGCACCCCGGTGCCGCAGGTACCCGACGGCGTCTTCACCGAAATCGCTGAACCGCAAGGCCCGCAACGCCTGCGCCCGCGCTGCGAAAACGGGCCCGTCGGAATGGGCGGAACCTGCGAGAAAACGCGGCTGATCGAAACCCTGCCCAATGGCGTGTCCTATGACGTGCTGAATATTGGCAATCAGGGCTCCGACAATACCGGCGTCTACGTTGTTCCCGAAGGGCACTACTTTTTCATGGGGGACAACCGCGACAACTCAGCCGACAGCCGTTTGCCGCAATCGGCAGGGGGGGTCGGATATGTGCCCTATGACAACCTGATCGGTCGCGCCGACCGGATCATGTTCTCATCCGCCGGTCGCTCGATGCTGTTCTTCTGGACCTGGCGCGGAGATCGGTTCTTCAAGGCGGTGAATTGAAGCTGTCTGCCGACATAAAGGCGTTCCAGCAGCGGTTGGGGTATGAGTTTCAGAACCCCGAGCTACTGCTGCGCGCGCTGACCCACGGTTCGGTGTCTTCTCCGACGCGCCCCGACAATCAGCGGCTCGAATTCCTGGGCGACCGGGTGCTGGGCCTTGTGATGGCCACCGCCTTGCTTGAGGCTGACAAAAAAGCGACCGAGGGCCAGCTTGCCCCACGGTTCAATGCACTGGTGCGCAAAGAGGCCTGCGCCGATGTCGCCCGCCAGGTCGATCTGGGCGCAGTGCTGAAACTGGGTCGGTCCGAGATGCTCTCGGGCGGGCGCCGCAAACAGGCGCTTCTGGGCGACGCGATGGAGGCGGTGATTGCCGCAATCTACCGCGATGCAGGGTTCGAGGCCGCCCGCGATGTGATTCTGCGACTGTGGGGTGATCGGGTCCATACGGTCGAGGCTGACGCCCGTGACGCCAAAACCGCGCTCCAGGAATGGGCGCAGGCCCGCGGCCAGAAACCCCCCAGCTATATCGAGATCAAACGCACCGGCCCCGACCACGCCCCTGTCTTCACCATTGCCGCGCGCCTACAGGACGGGACCGAAGCACAGGCCACCGCAGGGTCCAAACGTCTGGCCGAACAGGCGGCTGCCAAGACGCTGCTGGCTTCGCTGGCGCAATAGCTCGACCAAGGCGGGATCCGCCCCTTCATCTGGCCAAAAATATCCCGGGGGTTGAGGGGGCTGGCCCCCTCCCGGTCGGATTGGCGCAGCCAATTCGATCCCTCAAACCACCCGAATGTACCCGGTCAGACCGGTCTTCTGGTGCTCGATCACATGGCAATGAAACGCCCAATCGCCGGGATTGTCCGCAACCAGCGCAATCTCGACCACTTCATCCTTGAGCAAAAGCATCGTGTCCGTCAGCAGCGGCGGCAGACTGCGCAGGTTCGATTTCAGCGGCACAAAGACCAGCCCGTGCAGGTGGATGGGGTGCAGGTTGGGTGATTCATTCCTCAGGCGCAGCACATAGCTTTTGCCTTGTTCCAACGTTGCCAGGGGGCCGACCCCCTGTGCCGCGTCGCCGGGCCAGGGCTTGCGGTTGATCGACCAGAAATTTTCACCCAGTGACCCGCAAAAGCCGTTATCCGGCGCACCACCTTCCGGAGTCCAGCCAAATACGAACTCATGCAATTCTGCATTGGCAAGGTCAGGTCGTGCCACCGGGTTCGGCGGCAAGGGCTGCAATTCGCGCAATTCCCGCCCTGCTGACGCACCAACCGCGCGCAGGCGCGCAATTGCCTGATGCGGCTGACCGGGGAATTTCGCCATCAACTCAACAACCTTGCCTTCGTTTTGCGGCATGGCGACGGCAAAATCGACCCGTTGGCCCGGCCCCACCAGCATCGGGTCAGCGGCGCTGGGCACAGGGATATCGACTGCGACCGGATGCCCGTCCCACGCGATGACCCGCGCCGCGCCATGTTGCAAATGCAGTTTGTAGATGCGCGTCGTGTCAGTGTTGACGACCCGCAACCGAACCAATCCGCCTGCGGCATGGTCATAGACCGGCTGGTTCTGCCAATTGGCCGTGTGCACATTGCCAAATGTCCCCGATCGTGCCGCTCCACGCCTGGTAAAGGCGGGCAGGAACTGATCGTTCTCATCCAACCGGAAATCACGCAGATTGATAACCTGCTCGCTGTCAAAGCCGGGGTCTTCGGCCTCGGCAATCACCATCACGCCGGTCAGACCATGGGCCATCTGTTCCATTGTCATGCAATGCGGGTGGTACCAATAAGTGCCTGCATCGGGGGGCGTGAACGTATAGGGAAAGACCTCGCCCTGGGCCATCGGCATCTGCGTCAGATAGGGCACACCGTCCATATCATTGGGAATGCGCAACCCGTGCCAGTGCATCGCCGTATAGTCGGCCAGGGCATTGCGAACCGGCAGGTGCATGACCTCACCCTGCTTTCCATACAAGACGGGTGGCGGCGCGTCCGGCGACAAGCTGACCATTCCGCTTGTGACCGTGTCGCGCAAGGCGTAGCTGGCCGGTTGAACGACCAGTTCGGACATGTTGGCGGCCACCCCAAGCGCCCCCAGCCCAAAGGCCCCGGCTGCGGCCCCGCTGCCCAAAAGAAACTCACGACGTTTCATGTCTGCCTCATCGTTTGGCTGAAATCCCGGATGGCTTGTGCTTGGCTTAGAGGTGTCCTGCCATGCCCGATGCGCGTCTGCAACGCGACAAATCCCTCTGGCCCGGCCCCGCATTCTGCTATAGGGGTGCGCACTTGCAACCAGGATCGCATTGAACATGACCACACGCGCCGGATTTATCGCCCTGATCGGAGAGCCCAACGCAGGCAAATCCACACTATTGAACCGCATGGTCGGGGCCAAGGTCTCGATCGTGACGCACAAGGTGCAGACCACGCGCGCCCGTATTCGCGGCGTCGCGATGGAAGGTGACGCGCAACTGGTGTTTGTCGACACGCCCGGCCTGTTCAAGCCCCGCCGCCGTCTTGACCGCGCCATGGTTGCCGCCGCCTGGGGCGGTGCTGCGGATGCGGATGTGGTCGTACTGATGATCGAGGCCCATCGCGGCATCACCGAGGGGGTCGAACGCATCGTCGAAGGTCTGGAAGAGATCGGGCAGGGCCGCACCATCGCGCTGGCGATCAACAAGATCGACAAGGTACCGTCTGAAAAACTGCTGGCGCTCACCAGCGACCTGAACGCGCGTTATCCCTTTGCCGAGACCTTCATGATTTCGGCCGAGAAAGGCCACGGCGTCGACGACCTGCGCAAATGGCTCGCCTCGGAACTGCCCGAAGGCCCTTGGCTTTACCCTGAAGACCAGATCGCCGATCTGCCCCTGCGCATGATCGCCGCCGAGATGACACGCGAGAAACTGACCCTGCGCCTGCATCAGGAACTGCCCTACCAACTGACGGTCGAGACCGAGAACTGGGAGGAACGCAAGGACGGTTCCGCCAAGATCGACCAGGTCATCTATGTCATGCGTGACGGGCACAAAGGCATCGTGCTGGGCAAACGCGGTGAAACCATCAAAGCCGTCAGCCAGGCCGCGCGGGCCGAGTTGGAAGAGTTCCTGGACCGCAAGATCCACCTGTTCCTTCAGGTCAAAGTCCGGCCCAACTGGCTGGAAGAATCCGAGCGGTACTCGGAGATGGGTCTGGATTTCAAAGACGGCAACGCATGACCCGTCTGACCGCAGACTTCTGGGTCCACGCCTATCTGGCACGTTTGCGGTTCCAGGAAATCCCGGCCTTTGTGGTGGCCCATGGGGATGACACAGCGGGCGCGGTTCTGGTCAAGCTCAACACGCTGGACGGCAGCGCCAGCGCGTTTCAGCGCAGCTTTGACCTGATGAGCGGGGAACGCAAATGGGTTGAGCTGTCCAGTGGGCCCGAGGGCGATGTGGACGCAGCCATCCAACGCCAACGCAGCTTTGACCCAGACCTTTGGGTGATCGAGGTCGAGGACCGGCAGGGGCGGCATCTGCTGGGCGAAGAGGGGCTGGATTAACCGCAGATCACCATAGCGGTGACAAGGCCAGCCAGATGCCGACAAACATCGTGGCCCCACCCAGGTTTACCCAAATATGCCAGATGGCATAGCGATAGGGCAGTGCCTTGCGGGCATAGAATGCCGTTCCCACAACGTAACAGGCAGACCCGCCCAATATGCACCACAACGCGCCGACGGGTACGTCGGACAAGTCCGGCAAGGCAAGCAGCCCCAGCGCCCCCAGTCCCAGATAGGATGCGGTTGACCATCGCGACTTGACGGTCTCATTCGTGATCTTGTTCCAAACCGCCAGCGCGGTCAGCACCCAGCACAGCCAAAGCAGGCCGAGTGTCCAGGAAGTGCCGGCCAGCACCAGAAACGGGGTGAATGTGCCCGATATGCTGGGGTAGATCGCGGCATGGTCGATGCGCCGCAAGACGACGCGCCGGTCATGCAACGGCAGAAAGTGATAGGCCCAGGACGCCAGGTTGGATGCCAGCGCAGACATCACATAGATGACGACGGCAATCGTCAATCCCGGGCTCAGGTGCCCCATAGCCTTGGCCACCAACACTCCGCCTGCGCCCAGGATAAGCAGCAACCCGAAGGTGTGAACTGCCATATCGGCACGCCGGTACGAAAGGGGAAGGCTGGGATAGGTCGCGTGGGTCATGACATTCTCTGCTGTTCCGGTAATCCGGCTACCGCCCTGCGAACGGCCTGTCCATATTTCCGGTGCGTCAGTCAGGCGCGGGGGGATTACGTTTGCTTCTCGCTTGCCCGCGCTCTACCGTCACGGTTCGAGGCAAATGGCGGTAGCAACCGGCGGACCCTGCATGGATTGGCGCGACCACGGCATATTACTGAGCAACCGCCGCCACGGTGAAACCGCGGCGATAATCGAGGTGTTCACACAAGCGCATGGTCGCCACGCAGGCGTCGTGCGCGGCGGTACAAGCCGTAAGATCGCCCCGATCTTGCAACCGGGCGCGCAGCTGGACGTTCTGTGGCGCGCCCGGCTTGAAGAACATATCGGCACGTTCCAGGTCGAGCCGCTGCGGTCCCGCGCCGCGGCGGCGTTTTCGGGTCGCCTGGCCTTGGCCGGTCTGAACGCGGTGGTCTCGCTTTTGTCGTTCTGTCTGCCCGAACGCGAGCCGCATCCGGGTATCTACAAACAGACCGAACAGCTGATGGATCTGCTGGGCCACGACGAAATATGGCCGCTGGCTTACCTGCGCTGGGAACTGGCGCTGCTGGACGAGTTGGGCTTTGGTTTGGACCTGTCGGCCTGTGCCGTAACGGGCACCACCGAGACATTGATCTATGTCTCTCCCAAATCGGGGCGGGCGGTCAGCGCAGAAGGGGCCGGAGAATGGGCAGACAAGCTGTTGGACCTTCCGCCATGCCTGCGCGGGCAGGGACGGGCCCCTGACGCGGAAGTGCGGGCCGGGTTGATGACGACCGGCTATTTCCTGGAAAACAAGCTGGCCGTGTCGCTGGGCCATCGGCCATTGCCCGAAGCACGGGCACGGTTCGTCGAACAGTTCAGTCGACGGCTTTGAAAACCATCTCGTGCCCGTCGCCGCCGCGCAGAATCAGCACGTCCCCGGACAGTTCGGATTCGGTCATCGCCAATAATGCGGCGAAATAGGTTCCTTCGGCCTCAAGCCCGGCACAGGCGGCGCGGGTGGCTGTCAGGTCCGTGATTTCGAACCACGGGTAAGGTGCATTCAACACGCCCTGGTAACTGTTACAGGGGGCATGTCCCGCGATAAGGCCCGTTTCCGGGAATTGCAGGATGGCGCTGGCACCAAAGGCCTGACCGTCGATTTCCTGTAACCGCCAGGACGTGTCAGCGGCGCCATACCCGGCCACTGATTCGTCGCGATCACACTGAAACAGGGCGATCAGGGGCAAGATCAGAACGGTGCGCATCATGCAAAGGGGCCTGGTCGATTTGTGGAAACGAAACCGCTCTACCCGGCGGACTGTCGCCGGGTCAAGCGGTGTGCTCGCAGGGACAGGCGATATCCTTCGCCGCAGTTGATTTTCAGTTGCGTTTCGACATAGTGAAACGTCACGGAGGCTGAGTTTTCAGCCCGGATTTCGTTAGTATATTTACGAGTGGAGATGAATTTGGCCAAAAGTGGTGACGCAAAAGGCGAGTCCGGTACACGACCGTTCGTGAAGGTCTTTGTTGTTCTGGCCTATGTGGTTTTTCTTTTCCTGCTGATCGAGGCGCTGTCCTATTACCTGGTGGTAAAGGTCTTTGACAACGCGCTGGGCAACGGCTCGGAACGGCACCTCTATTCCTCTATTCGCGGGCATGAACTGAACCCCGAATATACGCGGGATTTTGATACAGGCGGCGAACGCATCCACTCCGATCAGGGTTTGCGCCGCGACACGCTGGTCGAGGTCCCGAAACCTGACGATGTCTATCGAATCATAATGATGGGCGGGTCCACGGCCTATGCGATCGGGTCGCAACGCGGCGTGTATCCTCCGCACCCGACCCTGACCAACCAGGAAACAGTGTCGCATTTCCTGGAGCAAAGCCTGCGCGAGCAGATGGGGCCGCGAATGCCGGGCACGACCATTGAGGTCATCAACGCCGGCGTCAGTGCCTATCATACGTTCCAGCATGTCCTGTATTTCTACGAAACGCTTTATGCCTACGAGCCGGACATGATCGTGTTCCTTGATGGTCACAACGACTTCTACAACATCGGAATCGATAACCCAATCCAGAGCTACGGGTATTCGTCGTTCCGAATGGTTGATGCGTTGAACCAACGAAAGCCGTTCTTTTCGACCTATGCGTTCCTGCGCTATTTCGCCGACCATTCCTATACGTTCAAGCTGCTCGCGAAGGCGACGCAGAGCATGTACAACCGCTATGAGGCACCGCCCTACAACGTGTCCGGCGATGTCACCGCACTGGACCGGGATTTTTCGGCTGAGCTGGCGGAAACGGCCCGGGTCGGGTTCCTGCGGAACTACAAGCTGATGGAAACCTTTGGCGATTATCACAATTTCTGCTTTCACGTTTTCCTCCAGCCTGAGGTCGTGTTTGAAGACCTGGCCGTCATGAGCGACCTCGATCAGGAAATTGCCGCGATCACCCGCGACAACTACAAGCCCGGACATGAGGAAGTCATGAAACGGTCCCGGGCCGAGTTCCCGGCCCTGTTTGCCCAAGCGGGCATACCGTTCACCGATATTGGTGAGATCGCCGCGCCCGAGCATAAGGACAAGGTTCTGTATGTCGATTACACGCACCTGACCCCAGAAGGATCAAAGCGCGTAGCCGAGCGGATGCTGCCGGTGGTCGAAGACCTGATCCCTGTCTGCGGTGGGCGCGTGAATTAAACCTCGGCGCCTTGACCGCAAAGAAAAAGCCCGGCTATTGCCGGGCTGAGTTGGGGAAATTTTTGTCTGTTGCCGGTCAGGCCAGCAACCGTCTTGCGATGACCTGAGCCTGAATTTCCGCCGCCCCCTCAAAGATGTTGAGGATCCGCGCATCGCACAGGACGCGGCTGATCTTGTATTCCAGCGCAAAGCCATTGCCGCCGTGTATCTGCAGCCCGTTGTCTGCTGCGGCCCATGCGACACGCGCGCCAAGCAGCTTGGCCATGCCCGCCTCAAGGTCGCACCGGTGGCCATTGTCCTTTTCCCAGGCCGAGAAATAGGTCAGCTGCCGCGCGATCATGATCTCGACGGCCATCATCGCCAGCTTGCCGGAGACGCGCGGGAAGTTGATCAGCGATTTTCCGAATTGCTTGCGGTCCTGCGCGTATTGCATCGCGATGTCCAAGGCGCTTTGCGCAACGCCAATCGCGCGGGCCGCGGTCTGAATCCGGGCGGATTCGAAGGTTTCCATCAATTGCTTGAAACCTTTGCCCTCTTCGCCGCCAAGAAGGTTCTCGCCCTTGACGTGGAACCCATCAAAGCCAAGCTCGTATTCTTTCATGCCGCGATAGCCCAGGACTTCGATCTCGCCACCGGTCATGCCGGGCGTAGGGAACGGATCGTCATCGGTGCCTGGCGTTTTCTCGGCAAGGAACATCGACAGACCCCGGTGGTCGGTGGTCTGAGGGTCGGTCCGTGCCAAAAGGGTCATGACATGGGTGCGCGCGGCATGCGTTATCCACGTCTTGTTGCCGGTTATCTGATAGTCGCCATTGTCATCCTTGACTGCGCGTGTTCGCAGGCTGCCAAGGTCCGAACCGGTGTTTGGCTCGGTGAAAACGGCCGTGGGCAGGATCTCGGCGCTGGCCAGCTTTGGCAGCCAGTTGGCTTTTTGCTCGTCGGTGCCGCCGGCAATGATCAGTTCAGCAGCGATTTCTGACCGTGTTCCCAGCGATCCGACACCGATATAGCCGCGCGACAACTCTTCGGAGACGACGCACATCGAAGCCTTGGACAGGCCAAAGCCGCCGAATTCTTCGGGGATCGTCAGGCCAAACACACCCATTTCGGCCAGTTCGTCGATGATTTCGATTGGAATCAACTCGTCCTTCAGGTGCCAATCATGCGCGTTGGGCTCGACCTTTTCCTGCGCATAGCGTCGGAACTGGTCGCGGATCATCTCAAGCTCTTCATCAAGGCCGGACGCGCCGAACATGGTCGCCCCGGACTGGTCCTGCATCAGCGCGACCAGCCGTGTGCGGGCCGCCTGGCTGTTGGCCTGCGCCATCAGTGTCTGGACCTCGGCGCATTGGAACCCCGACAGGGCATCCCAGCCCAAACCCAGATCCTGCAGCCGGACGACTTCGCCCTGGTTCATGGGAATACCACCTGCAATCTGGTGAAGATACTCGCCAAAGGCGATCTGCAGCAGAAGCTGTTCCATCTCGCCGAATTTTCCATCGGCCTGCAATGCCTGGGCCCAGCGCTGCATCTGCTGCAAGGACTGGGCATAGGTTGCCAGCCACGACAAGCCATGCGCCGCGGTCTGGTTGGCCTCAACCAGTGCGCCGGAAACCTTTCCGTCGCGGGTTACCATCGCGCGCACCGACTCTTTGGCACGTTCGAAAACCAGGTCAACGGCGGGCAGGGCCGCGCCTGTCAATGTCAGCAGGTCGGGCAAAATCGCCGGTTGGTTCATGTTGGTCACATCCTGTCCGTCATGGGCCATGAATCACGTCCTTTTCTGGGTCGTCCCGTCATATCACTTTGCACGTGCAGCGCAATAAAAATACGAAAATGACCCATAAAAAGTTCAATAATTGCCCGATCATTTTTGCAGTGCAGAGAAAATTCTGGGTGATATGAAGGCTGTATGACCCTGTTCCCACTCTTGTCACCGCAGGACTTAGCAGCAGCCCTGGCAATCGCGCTGATGGCGGGATGGATCAAGGGTATGGTTGGGTTCGCAATGCCGATGGTCCTAGTTTCGGGGCTAAGCGTCATGTTGCCGCCGGATCTGGCCCTTGCAGGGCTGATCCTTCCAACATTGGTGACAAACGGCGTTCAGGCCCTGCGCGAAGGCGTTCCGGCGGCGCTGGACTCGATCCGGCGCTTTCGGGTCTTCATGGGCGTTGGCCTGGTGTTTCTACTGGCAAGTGCCCAGTTGATCCGGTTCGTGCCGCCGCAGGTCTTTCTGCTGATGATCGGAATTCCGGTTACATTCTTTGCCTGCGTTCAGTTGCTGGGGTTGGGGCTGACCCTTGCCCGCCAATCGCCGCGTATCGAGGCGGCCATCGGCGCGGTTGCCGGAACGGTTGGCGGAATATCCGGCGTTTGGGGGCCTCCTACAGTGGCTTACCTGACGGCTTTGGGCACGCCCAAGATCGAACAATTGCGCATTCAGGGCGTGATCTATGGGTTGGGGGCCGTCGCGCTTGTGGTGGCGCATTTCGGTTCGGGTATTCTGAACGCACAGACCGTGCCGTTCTCGGCGGTTCTGATTGTCCCGGCGCTGGTTGGGATGTGGATCGGAATGAAAATTCAAAGCCGTATCGACCAGGTCGCCTTTCGTAAGGCAACCTTGCTGGTTTTGTTGGTCGCGGGATTGAATCTGCTGCGCCGGGGCCTGATCGGGTGATGCCTCAGGCGCGGCGTTTTTCGAAGAACATGAACCCGAAATGCAGCCCCAGCATCAGAAAGAACAGCCCCGACAAGTCGCCGATCAAATAAGCGATGTATTCTGCTGTCGCGCTGCCAAATGCAAGGTTGGTCAGCCCCGATACCAATAGCGATGACACAAGCCCGACACCCATGACACAGGTCCAACAGGCCCGTTTTCCTGGGGCAGGGAACAGGTCCCATCCCAGGATTTTGCAAAGGTAAAAGACGGCGGGCGCGGTTGTCACCGCAAACAGCATTGCGGCAATGCGGCTTGGAAGAAGCACATCCGACCCCGCAAGGATTGCGAAGACGATGAACACACCCGGAAGCAATGCGAAGATGGCGCGCCATCCCAGCAGCCAGGCCGACAGAACCCGTACGCCATGCGGCAGAAACAACAGGCTGGCGCGGCTGGCATATTCCGGGAAGTACATGTTTTGCAACGGCATGACGATCTGAAACGTCAGAAGCGACGCAAGGACGTAAGCTGCCGAAGCATATACGGTTTCAGAGACCCATGCGCGCATGATGTTCAGTCGTCACCACGCTGCCTCAGGCGTTGTTCACCTGGGGCCATGGACGACATATCGACCGCGATTGGCGCTGCCGCTTTGCGAAAGATAACCCTTGTGCACCAACGACTTCAGAGCCCTGAAAAACGTCGGGCGCGACACGTTGCGCACCAGGGTATGCTCGATCAGACCAAAAGTGCGGACTTCGCTTTCATCCTGCGAAAGGTCTTCTGCGGCGTAGTAGATATCGCGTTCAACCGGCGACAATTCTTCCAGCCCGAGCGTGCGCTCCATGCTGTGAGTGAGTTTGCGCAATTCTGCGAGCTTGGAAATTTCCGTCATGTCCATACCTGCATATATCCGTGTCAACGGCCGCCATCAGACGTCCAGATGCAAAGGCCCGATCCGGTTGGTGGTCGGTCTCGCCGTGTTGACACCCATCCCCTTAGTAACAGTACCAATACAAAATGGGCTGCCGGATAACCGGTCGAGTGAAAACCGGTTGGCGGCCCAAGGTTCATTCATCGCAATCAGGTGTCAATGCACCTGGTGTTTCGACTGCAATGGCCTGAATTTTTAACGCACCCAACCCGTTCGGGCAAATTAATTGTCCGAACAGCGTTCCGATTGCATTCTGGGGTTGTGTTGGATTTTCTTAAATCGCGTCAAGGGGGCGTGATGCCCCCTTGCAGGTATCGTGCAGGTTACCCGATGGCGACTGCTTTGATGTCTTCGTCGATAAACGGAACGTATTGTTCAAAGTTTTCGGCGAACATCTGCACCAGTTTTTCGGCCTGCTTGTCAAAGGCGGCCTGATCATCCCAGGTGCGGCGCGGGTCCAGCAGAACCTCGGCGACACCGGGAACCGTCACCGGGACATCGAACCCAAAATTGGCATCCTTGCGGTATTCGGCATCGGCCAGCGACCCGTCAAGGGCGGCGGTCAGCAGGGCGCGGGTTGCCTTGATGGGCATCCGGCTGCCAACGCCATAGGCCCCACCGGTCCAGCCGGTGTTGACCAGCCAGCAGGTCGCGCCGTGTTGGGCGATCTTGTCACGCAAAAGGTTCCCGTATTCTTCGGGGCGGCGCGGCATGAAAGGGGCACCGAAACAGGTCGAGAATGTCGGCTGCGGCTCGGTCACGCCGCGCTCGGTTCCGGCGACCTTGGAGGTAAAGCCAGACAGGAAGTGATACATCGCCTGTGCCGGTGTCAGACGCGCGATCGGAGGCAGAACCCCGAAGGCGTCACATGTCAGCATGATGATGTTCTTGGGGTGTCCCCCCAGCGCGCTTTTGGAAGCGTTCGAGATGTATTCCAGCGGGTAGGCGCAGCGCATGTTGGCGGTCAGGCTGTCGTCCTCGAAATCCAGCTCTTTTGTTTCGGGGTCGAATACCATGTTCTCGATCACCGTGCCGAATTTGCTGGTGGTCGCGTAGATCTCGGGCTCGGCCTCGGCGTTCAGGCTGATGGTCTTGGCATAACAACCGCCTTCGAAATTGAACGTGCCACGGTCCGACCAGCCATGTTCGTCGTCTCCGATCAGAACGCGCGACGGATCGGCCGACAGGGTGGTTTTCCCGGTGCCGGACAGGCCAAAGAACACGGCGGTGTCCACCGGGTTGCCAACGGCATGGTTGGCCGAACAGTGCATCGGCATCACGCCCTTTTCGGGCAGCATGTAGTTCAGCAGGGTGAAAACGGATTTCTTGTTCTCACCGGCGTATTCAGTGCCCCCGATCAGGATCAGTTTGCGATCGAAGTTCATCGCAATCACGGTCTCACTGCGGCAATCATGCTTGGCCGGATCCGCCTTGAAGCTGGGGCAGTTGATGACGGTAAAATCTGCTGTGAAATCGTCCAGGTCTTCGCGGTCGGGGCGGCGCAGCATGTGACGGATGAACAGGTTGTGCCAGGCCAGTTCCGTGATCATGCGCACGTCGATCGAATAGGCGGGATCGGCCCCACCCACGAGGTCCTGAACGAAAAAGTCGCGGCCCTTCATATGGGCCAGCATATCTTCGTAAAGCGCGTCAAACCCTTGGGGGCTCATGGCGGCGTTGTTTTCCCACCAGATGCTGTCGGCAACGCTGTCGGTCTTGACGACATGCTTGTCCTTGGGCGACCGGCCCGTGAACTTGCCGGTGGAAACCAGAAAGGCGCCGCCATTGCCAAGGGTGCCTTCACCGCGCTTCAGCGCTTCTTCGATCAGCGCGGGTTCCATGAAGTTGTAATAGACATTGCCCAGACCCTCGATGCCCTGGTCCTCGAGGCGGAATTGCGGGTTAACCCGTCCAAATGTCATCTGTGTCTTCTCCTGTGGCGGCGCGCCGGCAATTTCACCGGCTGCGCTCTTGGGGCATTCATGCCGGAATTCCGGCGGGACAGGGGCGTCTTATCATGGTCGTTTGGGGCATGAACAGGACGGTTTGGCGCAGTTAGCGCAACCAAGACAAGGTTTAGCGCAACCAAGTATTTCCTGTCGGAAACGCAACAGAGATTTTGATCGCAGCAAGGCATTTTTGCCGCATAGATGCCGCAACAAAGGCTTGATTCGCAGATACGGATTGATTCGGCGCACTAAAACCGCCAACAATGCCTTACAAATAAGCTAATTATTGCAAGAATGAGCAGGAATAGGGGTTAGCCCGATGTCAAAGATTGCACTGGTAGATGACGACAGGAACATTCTGACGTCCGTGTCCATGACGCTTGAGGCCGAGGGTTTCGAGGTCGAAACCTACAATGACGGCCAGGCTGCGCTGGATGCGTTCAACAAGAAGCTGCCGGATATGGCCGTTCTGGATATCAAGATGCCGCGTATGGACGGCATGGACCTGCTGCAGCGGTTGCGCCAGAAAACGCAGATGCCCGTGATCTTTCTGACCTCGAAAGACGACGAAATCGACGAAGTTCTGGGTCTGCGTATGGGGGCGGACGACTATGTCAAAAAGCCGTTTTCGCAACGGTTGCTGGTCGAACGTATCCGGGCGCTGCTGCGCAGGCAGGAAGCCACGTCAGAAGATGCCGGCACCGCAAGTTCGGGCGACACCAAGGTCATGGAACGCGGAGAGCTTCGGATGGATCCGTTGCGCCATGCCGTCAGCTGGAAGGGCGCCGATGTTTCGCTGACCGTGACCGAGTTTCTGTTGCTGCAGGCCTTGGCCCAGCGTCCCGGTTTTGTCAAAAGCCGTGATCAGCTGATGGATGTGGCCTATGATGATCAGGTCTATGTTGATGACCGGACCATCGACAGCCATATCAAGCGTCTGCGCAAGAAGATGCGGGCCGCAGATCCCGAATTCTCGGCGATCGAAACCCTGTATGGCATCGGATACAGGTACAACGAAGAATAGGCGCGGCCGTTTCGAAAAGTGAAAAGGGGTCCCGTGCGCGACACCGACCAAGCCAGCGATCTACGCGACGGTGACGTCGTTCTGGGGGATGACTGGGTTATCCCTCTGGACTCTGAGTCCGCCGAACTGCGCGAGCGAAGGTCGCGGCGAAACCTCTTTTCGCTGCGCGGCTCGCCACTGGCGCGAAAGATCATCACGTTCAACCTGATCGCGCTTGTTATCCTTGTTGCGGGCCTGCTGTATCTGGATGACACGCGAAAAGAGCGGGTGCAGCAGACGGCGCGCAACCTGATCGGAGACGCGCAACTTGTCAGCAACGTATTCGAAGCCCAATTGCGTCAGGCGGCGGCCACGCAACCGCGGGATGCCGCGGACCTTGATGTCAAGGACACGTTGTCAGGGCTTAGCTTGCCAGAAGGCGGAGAGGTCTTTGTCTATGACGCGTCCGGAACACTGATCGGCTGGACGCGGGGGGCGTCCCTGGCGGCGAACATGCCGGTTCTGGTTCGGGCGGAAACGGATGCGCCCAGCGGTGGGACTCTTATCAGCGACGCGCTGAATGCGGTTTGGACCGGAATCTCTTCAATCTTCAGCAGCACGTCGCAGACCGAGGCGCCAACCCTTGCACAAAGGGTTCAGAACATCATCCCCAACGCGCTGGGTGGCCATATGCAGGTGCAGGCGGTGGCAGATTCCGCCGGGAACACTGTGATCGTGGCTGCCGCGCCGATCATACTTGACGGCGCCCCGGTCGGCGCCGTTGCCATGGCCGGACCCGCAGGCGAAATTGACGCGCTGGCGCGGAAGGAACAAGAACGTATCTTGCAGATGTTTGTTGTTGCCCTTTTGGTGTCCATCGGCCTGAGCCTGGTCTTGGCGTCAACAATTGCCAACCCACTGGCGGATTTGGCCGCAGCGGCGGAAATGGGCAAAGACAGGGGGGCAGGTGTCAATCCGGGTCGCATCCGTATCCCCGACCTGAGCGCACGCCCGGACGAAATCGGCCGCCTCAGCCAGGCTTTGCGGGGCATGGTGACCGCTCTGTACAACCGGATCGACGCCAATGAGCAGTTCGCGGCCGACGTGGCGCATGAAATCAAGAACCCGCTGGCAAGCCTGCAATCCGCGGTCGGTACGTTGCGGATGGTCAAACGCGATGACCAGCGTGAAAAGCTGCTGGGCGTCATAGAACACGACGTTCGCCGGCTTGACCGTCTTGTCAGCGACATTTCCAACGCATCGCGCCTGGATGCGGAACTGGTCAAAGAAGAAGAACAGCCCTTTGACCTGCTCAAGCTGCTTGGCAATATCGGGCAGTTTCTGGGTGAAGATGCCAAGAAGAACGGGATTGATTACATCACCGACCTTCCACCCGATCCGATCGTGGTTAACGGCCTTGAAGCGCGGCTTGCGCAGGTATTCGTCAACCTGATCACCAACGCGATTTCCTTCTGCGAAGAAGGGGACGCCATTCGCGTTTGGGTCCGCCGCCGTGACAACCGTGTCCTAGCCGTTGTCGAAGATACCGGCCCGGGTATCCCGGATCAGGCCCTTACCAAAGTGTTCAAACGGTTCTACTCGCAACGCCCCGAAGAGCATTTTGGCAATAACTCGGGCCTTGGGCTTGCGATCTCCAAGCAGATCGTCGAAGCCCATGGCGGTGTGATCTGGGCCGAGAATATCCGCCCGACCGAAGCGGATGTGACATCGGACCCGCTGGGCGCCCGTTTCGTCGTCGGTTTGCCCGTCTAAGTCATGAAGCCCGTCGCCCAGCCCGACAGCGAACCCGAACCGACCACAATTGTTCACGCGTCCTGCATTTCGGTCGCAGGAAGCAGCGCGCTGATAACGGGCCCGTCCGGTTCGGGAAAATCCGCGCTGGCTTTGCAGATGATGGCGCTGGGGGCAGACCTGGTCGCAGATGACCGGGTCCACCTGCGCGCCGGTTCGGATGCCGTTTCGGCAGACGCTGTCGACCCGATCCGCGGGCTGATCGAGGCGCGGGGAATAGGCCTTCTAAAGGCCAGGGCAGCAGGCCCAACACCTGTCCTTGTGGTCGTCGATCTGGGGCAATCAGAGCCGAAACGCCTGCCGGATTTGCACAGTATTGAACTGGTGGGGCAAACTGTTCCCTTGCTTAAGGCGAAAGGGGTCCCCAATTTGGCATCAGCCTTAATGCAATTTTTGAAAATGGGACGTGTCGATCCGCAATGGCCATGCGCATGACAGACCAACGCCGCATCGTACTTGTGACCGGACCGTCGGGCGCAGGGCGGTCCACCGCGATCCATGTGCTCGAAGACCTGGGTTTTGAGGCGATCGACAATCTGCCGATGGGGTTGCTGCCTCGTTTGCTGGACGGCCCGGAACCCGCCCGGCCTATGGCGCTGGGGATCGACACGCGTAACCGCGAGTTTTCGACCGGTGGTTTCATCGACCTCGTGGCAAGGTTGAACCGCATTGAAAAGGTCGACCTGGCAACGCTCTATCTGGATTGCAGCGACGACGTCCTGCTGCGCAGGTTCTCGGAAACCCGAAGACGGCACCCGGTGGCGACCGAATCGAGCCCTGAAATCGGTATCCGGCAGGAAAAGGAGCTGTTGCATCCGATCCGCGAGATTGCCGATACGCTGATCGACACCAGCCCGCTGAACGTTCACCAATTGCGAGAAGAGGTCGAACGGTGGTTCGCGCCGCAGGAAGGGCGCCACCTGGCCGTGTCGATCGAATCCTTTTCCTACAAGCCTGGCCTGCCAAGCGGGCTGGACATGGTGTTTGACTGCCGGTTTCTTGCCAACCCCTATTGGCGCGCCGAATTACGGTCGGCCGATGGGCGTAACCAAGATGTTGCAGCCTATGTTCGGTCAGATCAGAACTATGAGGCGTTCTTTGACCGCGTCCTGGACCTGATACGGGTGCTGCTTCCGGCGTTTCGGGCCGAGGGCAAGGCCCATCTTTCGGTGGCATTCGGCTGCACCGGCGGGCAACACCGTTCGGTCGCCTTGGCCGAAGCTATCGCAAAGGCCCTTGCAGAAGGGGGGCAGCAGGTGGCAATTAGGCATCGCGAGATGGAACGACGATCATTGAATGTGAGGCCGGATTGATCGGGATAGTAATCGTTGCACATG
The DNA here is from genome assembly GCA_030427405.1 of Alphaproteobacteria bacterium. GTDB lineage: Bacteria > Pseudomonadota > Alphaproteobacteria > Rhodobacterales > Rhodobacteraceae > Ruegeria. Next base: position 179,475 of record JAUHXK010000011.1, read on the forward strand.
GAGGTTTGGCCCAGGAATACCTGGCAGCCACCCAACATGTTGTCGGGCAACAGCCCGGACTGATCGCGATTGCCATTGATGCCGATCACGACCGCGACAAGAAAGAGGCCGAAATCTGCCGCGCGGCGGACAAGGTCGATGTCGGTGATGGCGTGGTTGTCGTCACGGACCTGTTTGGTGGCAGCCCTTCGAATCTCAGCCTGCGCGCCTGCGCCCCGCAGGACCGCCGAATCCTTTACGGAGCCAACCTGCCAATGCTGATCAAATTGGCCAAAAGCCGCCACTTGCCCGTGGCGGATGCAGTTCGCCATGCGATGGAAGCCGGACGAAAATATATCAATGCGCAAAATGTGACGCTGGATTGAAATCGGATTGATTGAAATGGCCAATAAAAGTTTGAAAATCGTGAATGAAAAAGGCCTGCACGCCCGCGCCTCGGCCAAGCTTGTCGAAGTCGTCGAAGGGTTTGACGCAACGGCAGAGGTGTCAAAGGGCGGTCTTTCGGCCTCGGGCGACAGTATCATGGGGCTTTTGATGTTGGCAGCGTCGCGCGGAACGACTATTGACGTCGAGACGTCCGGACCTGATGCTGAGGCGTTGGCGGAGGCATTGGAAACCCTGGTGAACGACAAGTTTGGGGAAGGGTTCTGACAGCCCGCTGCGACAAGAAGAACGGGAAGACCAGGAATTGGCGGAAACCACGCACGAGACCAAAACGAACCCGGCGGTGGATGGGGCGCCGGATCGGGGCGAAGTCTACGACCGTAGAACCCTGACATATGCCAACTCGTTCGATGATGCCTGGACGTCCACGGCCATCCGCGCCATCGAGTGGTGCACGGGTAAGCTGACGATCCTGCGGATGGTCAACAAATTCGAAAAAAAGAACGAATACTACCGGGGTCAGAAATTCTGGGGCGGCGCGCTCGAGGTGATGGGGATCGACCTGACGACCCCCCAGGGCCAGATCGAAAATATCCCAAGCGAAGGTCCCGTTGTCGTTGTTGCCAACCACCCTCACGGTATGGTCGACGGCATGATCCTGGCCGAACTGATCGGCAAAGTTCGCAACGACTACCGTATCCTCACGCGCTCGGTCCTGACCGGTCTGGACGAGGCCGCGACCTCCTTCATGATCCCCGTGCCGTTTCCGCATGACCCAGAAGCACAGTCCAAAATGCTCGAAATGCGCGGCAAGGCGATGGACCACCTGAAAAACGGCGGCGTCGTGGCCCTGTTTCCATCCGGCGTCGTGATGTCTTCGGATGACTGGTTCGGACCTGCCCAGGAACGCGAATGGAACGTGTTCACCGCCAAGATGATCCGTCGCTCGGGGGCCAGGGTCGTGCCGATCTTCTTTCCCGGCAGCAATTCGCGGTGGTACCAGATCGCCAACCGCCTGTCGCCGATCTTGCGGCAGGGTTTGCTGCTGCACGAAATCGTTCGGTCCTGTAACCGCCCGCAATCGCCCGTCATTGGTCAGCCGATCACGGACAGCGACATGGAATTGCTCGAAAAAGATCCGCGCGGCTTCATGACATGGCTCAGAAATCACACGCTTTCGCTGGGCCGGTCGACGAAACCCTGATCCGTCCCTTCATCTGGCCAAAAATATCCCGGGGGTGAGCCCGGACTTATGTCCGGGCGAGGGGGCTGGCCCCCTTTCCCAGCCTAGCGCGTCGGAACCGGCGCCTCACCGCGATAGTCATAAAACCCGCGCTCTGTCTTGCGACCCAGCCATCCGGCCTCGACATATTTCGTAAGCAGTGGGCAAGGACGATACTTGGTGTCGGCCAGACCGTCATGCAAGACATTCATAATGGCCAGACAGGTATCCAGGCCGATGAAATCCGCAAGCTCCAGCGGCCCCATCGGGTGGTTTGCACCCAGCTTCATCGACTCGTCGATGGATTTCACATTTCCAACACCCTCATAAAGCGTATAAACCGCCTCGTTGATCATCGGCATCAGAATGCGGTTCACGATGAAAGCGGGGAAATCTTCCGCGCTGGCAGAGGTTTTGCCAAGCCGGTCAACCACCGCTTTGCACGCGGCAAAGGTTTCCTCGTTGGTTGCGATCCCGCGGATAAGCTCCACCAATTGCATCACCGGCACCGGGTTCATAAAGTGAAACCCCATGAACCGCTCCGGCCTGTCTGTTCGGCTGGCCAGTCGGGTAATGGAAATCGAGGACGTGTTCGATGTCAGGATCGTATGCGGCTGAAGATGCGGTTGCAGGTCTTCAAAAATGGCCTGTTTGACCGTCTCGCGTTCCGTGGCCGCCTCGATCACCAGGTCCGTCTGACCCAACTCCGGCAGGCTCAACGTGGTCTTGATCCGACCCAGCGCCGCGCGCACCGCATCGTCCGAGATCTTGCCGCGTGACGCCTGCCGCGCCAGATTGCCTCTGATCGTCTCGACGGCGTTGTCCAGCGCCGCCTGGTCGATGTCGTTGAGCAGAACGTCATAGTCTGCCAATGCCAGAACATGGGCAATGCCATTGCCCATTTGTCCGGCGCCAATCACTCCGACCGATTTTACGTCCATTTTCAGGTGCCTTTTGCATGACGGGTTATCGCGACCTTATCGGCACAGCGGGGCGGGCGGCAAGGGGCGCAAGCCGCAAGAATTCGCTTCAAATGCGCGCATTAAGGATTTCTCAAATCCTCGGGGCCACCATGGGCACCGGGTGAAATTTGGGTGAGTGATATGAGCTATCATCAGACCGGTCCTGACGGGGCCGCCGATGCCGCGTGCCAATATGGCGCGTCCGGTTTGTGGTTTCGCGGGCCGGCGCGTTCAACGGACAAACCGTTCATTGCCTGCGTCGGGGCGGATGAAACATTCGGACGGTTCGTCCCGGACCCATATGCGTCCCTACTTGAGCGGCGGCTGGGGCGCCGCTGCATCAACCTGGGCAGCCTGTTCACAGGGGCCGAGGCGCTGTCGCAGGACGAAAGCCTGCGCGAGATCGTGAACAAGGCGGAACTCTGCGTTTTGCAGCCGCCCTGCGTTCTGGGGCAATCGAACCGCTATTACCGGGTCCACCCCCGGCGCAATGACCGATTTCTCGGGCCTACGCCGAACCTTGTGGCTCTTTACCCAGAGGTAGACTTTACCGAGGTGCATTTCGTCCGGCATCTCGTAACGCTTCTGCAATCTTATTCAGATGCCCGTTTCGAGCTTGTAGCGCAGGAGTTGCGCGAGGCTTGGCTGGAGGCAATGAAAGGCTTTGCCACGGGTGTCGATGCGCCGGTTATCCTCTTGTTGTTACAAACCTCGGACCCAGCGGCCGACCATTCGGGCACAGATATCGCGCGCGACCCGGTTCCTGTGACCGAAGCCATGTTCAAAAGGCTGGGTCAGGTATGCGCAGGCAGCCTGTCACTGACGGTCCGGCCTTCGGCGGACTCTGATCACCTCGAGGATGTCTTGTTTGGTACGCTGCAACAGCCGATAGCAGAACATGTGCTTGGCCCCGCGACGCATCGGCAGGTTGCGGATGCGCTTTATGGGGCGGTTTTGGGGTTGTCATGAGGGCTGCAAGGAAAAAGGCCCGCCGGGTGGGGCAGGCCAGTTTCGCTTTTCATTTGCGCCGTACAGGCGGGGGTCAGCCCAGCTTGTCGGTCAGTTCCGGCACTGCCTGGAACAGGTCGGCGACCAGTCCGAAATCGGCAACCTGGAAGATCGGCGCCTCTTCGTCCTTGTTGATCGCAACAATGACCTTCGAGTCCTTCATGCCAGCCAGGTGCTGGATCGCGCCCGAGATGCCGATGGCGACATAAAGGTCCGGGGCAACAACCTTGCCCGTCTGGCCCACCTGCCAGTCGTTCGGGGCATAGCCCGAATCGACCGCGGCACGCGATGCGCCAACGGCGGCGCCCAGCTTGTCAGCCAGCGTTTCGATCAGCTTG
>JAUHXK010000012.1 GCA_030427405.1 Alphaproteobacteria bacterium
GATGGCATTGAAACCGCTTCATGACCGTGTGTTGGTCCGTCGCGTTGAAAGCGAAGAGAAAACCGCAGGCGGCCTGATCATTCCCGATAGCGCAAAAGAAAAGCCCAGCGAAGGCGAAGTCGTCGCAACCGGCGAAGGCGCGCGCAAGGACAGCGGCGAGCTGATCGCAATGGCGGTCAAAGCTGGCGACAAGATCCTGTTCGGCAAATGGTCGGGCACCGAGGTTCAGGTCGACGGCGAAGAGCTGCTGATGATGAAAGAAAGCGACATCATGGGGATCATCGAGTAAGCGCGCAGCGCTTCACTCTGATCTTCATTCACAACTTATTTCTCAAGGAGAGACGACATGTCTGCAAAGGACGTCAAGTTTGACACCGATGCCCGTAACCGCATGCTGGCCGGTGTGAACATCCTGGCCGATGCTGTGAAAGTGACCCTGGGCCCCAAAGGCCGCAACGTGGTTCTGGACAAATCCTTTGGCGCACCGCGCATCACCAAAGACGGTGTTTCGGTTGCCAAGGAAATCGAACTGGAAGACAAGTTCGAAAACATGGGCGCGCAGATGGTGAAAGAAGTCGCCAGCCGCACCAATGACGAAGCCGGTGACGGCACCACCACCGCAACCGTTCTGGCACAAGCCATCGTTCGCGAAGGTCTGAAGCAGGTTGCAGCTGGTCTGAACCCGATGGACCTGAAGCGCGGCATCGACCTGGCAACTGCCAAGGTTGTCGAAGGCATCAAGAACGCGTCGCGTGAAGTCAAAGACTCGGCCGAAGTCGCCCAGGTTGGCACCATCTCGGCCAACGGCGAAGCCGAAATCGGCCAGCAGATCGCGGACGCGATGCAGAAGGTTGGCAACGAAGGCGTTATCACCGTCGAAGAAAACAAAGGTCTGGAAACCGAGACCGATGTTGTCGAAGGTATGCAGTTCGACCGTGGCTACCTGTCGCCTTACTTCGTCACCAACGCAGACAAGATGATCGCAGAACTCGACGACTGCATGATCCTGCTGCACGAAAAGAAACTGTCCTCGCTGCAGCCGATGGTTCCGCTGCTGGAACAAGTGATCCAGTCGCAAAAGCCGCTGCTGATCATTGCTGAGGATGTTGAGGGCGAAGCGCTGGCGACTCTGGTTGTTAACAAACTGCGCGGCGGCCTGAAAATTGCTGCTGTCAAAGCACCGGGCTTTGGCGATCGTCGCAAAGCCATGCTGCAGGACATCGCAATCCTCACCGGCGGTCAGGTTATCAGCGAAGATCTGGGCATGAAGCTCGAGTCCGTCACCATGGACATGCTGGGCACCGCCAAGAAGATCGAGATCACCAAAGACGAAACCACCATCGTTGACGGTGCAGGCGAGAAAGCCGAGATCGAAGCACGTGTTGCTCAGATCCGCACCCAGATCGAAGAAACCTCGTCGGACTACGACCGTGAGAAGCTGCAAGAGCGCGTTGCCAAACTGGCTGGCGGTGTTGCCGTAATCCGCGTCGGCGGCATGACCGAAGTCGAAGTGAAAGAGCGTAAGGACCGTGTGGACGATGCTCTGAACGCGACCCGCGCTGCTGTTCAGGAAGGCGTTGTCGTTGGCGGTGGTGTTGCGCTGGTTCAGGCCGGTAAAGCACTGGAATCCTTGAAGGGTGCAAACGCTGATCAGGACGCAGGCATCAACATCGTTCGCAAGGCAATCGAAGCGCCGCTGCGCCAGATCGCCGAGAACGCAGGTGTTGACGGTGCGGTTGTTGCGGGCAAGGTCCGTGAATCCGGCGATGTATCGTTCGGCTTCAACGCGCAAACCGAAGAATATGGCGACATGTTCTCGTTCGGCGTCATCGACCCGGCCAAAGTTGTCCGTACCGCTCTGGAAGATGCTGCATCGGTTGCTGGCCTGCTGGTCACCACCGAAGCAATGGTTGCCGACAAACCTTCGAAAGAAGGTGCAGCACCTGCCGGTGGCATGCCCGACATGGGCGGCATGGGCGGCATGATGTAAGCACGTCGAGCGCGCTCTGGCGTTTCGACGGCCCCAAGGCGGCGTGGCCAAAATAGGTCAAGCCGCCGAAGAGGGAGCCAAAAACATGATGGGGTCGCCTTTGGGCGGCCCCGTTTTCGATTGAGATGCCCGCTGCGCGTGCATGCCTCCGGCGGGAGTATTTTTGAAAAGATGAAATGGGGTCTCGTTTTGCAGCAAAGTGAGTGGGATTGGCACACGGAAAGAGCTATGCGGTTGATATGAGATTATTTCTGCTTACCGCCCTTACCATGTGCGCCTTTGCGGCAAATTCAATCCTGAATCGTTTGGCGGTCGACAGCGGGGCCAGTGATCCGGCAGGGTTTGCGGTGGTTCGGGTTTTGTCGGGGGCTTTGATCCTGGCCGGCTTGGTCCTTGCACGGGGCGGATACCTTCCGTTGCGAAACAGGCGCAGGGTTGTGGGGGCAGGGGCGCTGTCGCTGTACATGATCGGGTTTTCCGTGGCTTACCTGACACTGGACGCAGGGTTGGGCGCGTTGATCCTGTTCGGCGTCGTGCAAATTACCATGTTTGCGGCAAATTCCGTCACCGGAACCGTGCCTTCGGCACGTCACCTGACGGGCGCAGCCATCGCGATGGGCGGGCTGGTCTGCGTGCTGTGGCCCGCCGGCGCGCTGCGCGTTGATCCGGTGGGAGCGGTGCTGATGATCGCGGCCGGGATAGGTTGGGCTTTTTATTCAATCGCAGGGCGGTCTGAACCGGATGCGCTGGCCGGGACGGCGGCAAATTTCGTCGTGGCATTGCCAGTGACGGCCCTTGCCCTTTTGGCGGCAGGCGGCACGTGGCAGATGACTGGCGCCGGCTACGCGCTTGCGGCCCTGTCCGGCAGCGTGACATCTGGCCTCGGCTATGCGCTGTGGTACCGCGTTCTGCCTCAACTGGCACCGTCGGCCGCGGCCGTAGTGCAACTGAGCGTGCCGGTCATCGCCATCTTGGCAGGCGTCGCGCTGTTGGGCGAAGCGGTCAGCATGCGCCTTGCCCTTGGGGCATGCCTTGTCCTGGGCGGCATCGCGATGGCGGTATTGCGCGGGGCGCGGCGCTAGGGGTTTCCCCTGTTCGGTTTAGGGATTATCTGGCGGGAATGAGAGTTCTGATCGCGCTAATTTTGTGTTTCTTGCCTGCCGCCGCCAGTGCGAAATGCGTTGTCCTGCTTCATGGCCTGGCCCGTACCGAAGCGTCGTTTTCAGTCATGGAGCAGCTGTTTCGCATTCATGACTATACCGTGGTCGTCCCCGGGTATCATTCGACCGACCTGCCCATTCCCGAACTTGCCAGCGAAGCGCTGCCGGATGCGTTTGAGGCTTGCGGAAAGGAAAAGGTCAACGTGGTGGCTCATTCCATGGGCGGTATCCTGCTGCGCTATTGGCTGCAGGACAACCATCCGGGAAACCTGGGACGCGTTGTCATGCTTGGCCCCCCGAACCAGGGCAGCCAGCTTGTCGATGAACTGGGCGATTGGGAGGTGTTCGGCCTGTTGAATGGCCCGGCCGGTCTGGCGCTGGGCACCGGTCCCGAAGGGGTGCCGCGCAAGTTGCCGCCGGTCGCGTTCGAACTGGGGGTCATCGCGGGGAGAAACTCGCTGAACCCGCTATTCTCTTCGCTGATTGATGGGCCGGATGACGGCAAGGTTTCGGTCGAAACAACAAAGGTGGACGGTATGGCCGATCACCTCGTTCTGCCCGTGACGCATACATTCATGATGAACAATCCGCGCGTCATGGCCCAGGCCTTGCACTTTATCGAATTTGGCCAGTTCGATCCGCAGATCACCTGGCTTGACGGAGTGATGGACATCATTGACGAGATTTGTATCGGGCAGGACTGCTCGGAACCGGAGTCGGAGCCCACAAGATGACAGTTCTCGACGTAACACTCACCGGCGCAGATGTTCTTTTGCCCGCGGGCGGGCTGTCGCGGTCGGAATTGACCATCGCGGACGGGCGGGTTCAGCCGGGTCGACAAGGGGGCCGGGTCATAGACCTGTCTGGCTACCTGGTCCTGCCCGGCATCGTGGACTTGCACGGAGATGGCTTCGAAAGGCATATCGCGCCCCGCCGGGGCGCAATGAAGCAGATGGCAGAGGGGATCGTTTCGGTCGAGGCCGAACTGGCGGCAAACGGGATCACCACAGCGGTCCTTGCCCAGTTCCACAGTTGGGAAGGCGGCGTGCGCGGCCCGGAATTTGCAGCACAGGTTTTCCAGGCGATTGCATCGGTGCGCGATCTGGTCGTGACCGACCTTGTTCCGCAACTGCGCTTCGAAACTCACATGCTGGACGCCTATTCGGGACTGGCGGATCGTATAGCCGCATGGCAGGTGCCCTATGTGGTTTTCAACGATCACCTGCCACATGCGCGACTGGCGCAAGGTCGAAAGCCACCGAGGTTGACCGGGCAGGCCCTGAAGGCCGGGCGCAGTCCGGAAAGCCATTTGTCGATGTTGCAAGCCATGCATGAGCGGCGCGGCGAAGTGCCTGCGGCGCTGGACGTGTTGTGCAGGGAATTGACCGCCCGTGGCATTACGCTGGGCAGTCATGACGACACAACGGCCGAAGAGCGCGCGGAATGGCGCGCAAGGGGCGCGGCGATTGCCGAATTTCCCGAGACACCAGAAGCCGCCGAAGCCGCGCGCGCCGCTGGCGATCACATCATCCTCGGGTCTCCCAACGTGGTGCGTGGCGGATCGCATAAGGGAAATGCCAGCGCGTTGGATTTGATCGCGATGGGGCTGTGCGATGCACTTGCCTCGGACTATCACTATCCAAGCCCGCGCCGCGCCGCACTGTTGCTGGCCAAAAGCGGCCTGTTGGACTTTGCCGCGGCCTGGGCGCTGGTCTCATCGGGGCCCGCGCGGGTGCTTAACCTCGATGATCGCGGAAGCCTTGATGCGGGCAAACGGGCCGACCTGGTCATCCTGGATGCCGAAACGCACCGGGTCGCCGCCACATTGGCGGCTGGGCGGGTCAGCTATATGTCAGGTGACATAGCCGCCCGCTTCATCAGCTAACTACCGGCGCAGATTTCATCTTTTCGAAAATACTCCCGCCGGAGGCATTGCGCATCAGCGCGATTGTCTCAGCGGGTGACGCGGTTAAAGTGCCCCATTTTTCGGCCGGGTTTGACCTCGGCCTTGCCATACAGGTGCAGCGCCACGTCGCGTTCGCGGGCCAGGTCCGGAACGCGTTCCATATCATCCCCGATCAGGTTCTCCATCACGACGTCCGAATGCCGCTGCCCGTCGCCCAAAGGCCAGCCGGCAACCGCACGAATATGCTGCTCGAACTGGTCAACGGCACAGCCGTTTTGTGTCCAATGCCCCGAATTATGGACTCGCGGCGCGATCTCGTTCACGATCAGACCGCCGGGTGTCACAAACAGTTCGACCCCCATGACGCCGACATAGTCCAGCGCGTTCAATATGTTGGCGGCAAGCAGAATCGCGTCGGTGCGCTGCGATGCCGACAACCGGGCCGGAACCGTGGTCGTGCGCAGGATGCCTTCGCGGTGAACATTTTCCCCAGGATCAAAACAGGCAACCTGCCCATCCAGACCCCGCGCGGCAATAATGGAAACTTCGTGGCTGAAATCGACAAAACCTTCAAGGATGGCAGGTGCGCCTGCCATGTCTGCCAAAGCAGCCTCGGCGTCATCGGGGCTGTGCAATCGCGCCTGACCCTTGCCGTCATACCCGAAACGCCGGGTCTTCAGGATGGCAGGTACGCCAATGTCATCAATCGCACGCCGCAGCCCTGCCATATCGGCAACATCGGCAAACGGGGCAGTATTCAGGCCGAGGTCTTGCAGAAAGGTCTTTTCCGTCAACCTGTCCTGGCTGATCCGCAGGGCCTCGCGCCCGGGATGGATGGGGCAATGTGCCTCTAGCAGATCCAGGGCTTGGGTTGGGATGTTTTCGAACTCGTAGGAAATGACATCCACGGAATCTGCGAAACGGCGCAGCGCGTCCGCATCCTTGTAAGAGGCCGTCGTCACGCGGTCGGCCACCTGTCCGGCAGGTGGGTTTGCGCCGGGTTCGAAAATATGCGTGGCAAGGCCCAGCCTTGCTGCGGCCACGGACAGCATTCGGCCCAATTGCCCGCCACCGAGAATACCGACAACGCCACCGGGTTGCAGCGGGCTATTCATCGCGTGGCTCCTGCGGGATCGAATCCGACAGGGCAGCGCGCCATGCATCCAGCCGTCCGGCCAGATCGCTGTCCTGCAACGCCAGGATTCCGGCGGCCATAAGCCCCGCATTGGCCCCGCCCGCCGACCCGATGGCCATGGTCGCAACCGGGAAGCCCTTGGGCATTTGGACGATGGAATACAGCGAATCGACCCCGGACAGGGCACGGGTCTGAACCGGAACGCCAATAACGGGCACGCGTGTTTTCGACGCCATCATCCCGGGCAAGTGCGCCGCCCCGCCAGCACCGGCGATGATGACCTGCAACCCGCGGTCGACGGCGGTTTTTCCATATTCCCAAAGGCGGTCAGGGGTCCGGTGGGCCGAAACAATGCGTGCCTCATACCCGATGCCCAGTTCATCCAGAATATCCGCTGCGGCTTTCATGGTCGGCCAGTCCGACTGGCTGCCCATGATGATCCCGACCTTGATCTCATCCATCCGCAATGTCTCCGCCACTTCCAAAAGAGCGCGCACTATAGCCAAATCAGCCTAGGTGGCAATGCGGCAGAAGCATGCGATTCAGGCAATAATATCAGGGGTCAGCCTGTCCTCGATCAGCCTGATCGTATCTTTGAGCCGCAGTTTCTGCTTTTTCAGCCGCTTGATCGTCAACTGGTCCGATGTCCCCTTGGCCTGCAAGGCTTCGATTGCTTCGTCCAGGTCCCGGTGCTGACGGCGGAAGACTTCAAGCTCGACACGCAAAACTTCATCGGTTTTCATTGAAATGTCGGTTGGCGCGTTCATTGGCGACTCAGTCTGTCTGGTGGTGCTTGCTACACAAGATAGTGCGTTAAGGTTAAGCCGCCTAGACCTTGTGGACATCCCGTTTTCTTCCCATATTCTATATTGCGCGGTTGCCGCTATGGGGCCGCTCGAAACGTCGCTTTGACAAAGAAGGACGAGAAAACGTGTCGAAACTTACTCTTGGCTCATACCCGCATCTTTTGGGATTCGAGCAATTGGAACGCCTTCTTGAACGCTCTGCCAAGGGCGGCAACGAAGGATATCCGCCTTATAACATCGAACAGACTTCGGATTTTTCCTATCGCATCACCCTGGCGGTTGCCGGGTTCGCCGAACAGGACCTGTCCATAACGATCGAGGATCGTCAGTTGGTCATTCGGGGCCGTCAGAGCGACGATAGCGAAGGGCGCGTGTACCTGCATCGCGGTATTGCCGCGCGACAGTTCCAGCGCATGTTCGTTCTCGCCGATGGCGTCGAAGTCGGAGAGGCCATCATGGAAAACGGGTTGCTGCATGTCGACCTGACTCGCGCCGTTCCCGAAACCGTGGTGCAGACAATCAACATAAGGAAGGGGTAAGTCATGAATACACCATATGAAATCAACGCCGAAGGCGACCGGATCGTCTATGTAAAGGCGATCGACGTGGCGGACTTGCCGCGGGATGTGCGCGATCAGGCCGGTGATCTGGATCACCTTTATGCCGTCCACGATTCCGACGGCCAGCAGTTGGCGCTTGTCGCCGATCGCAAAATGGCTTTTGTACTGGCGCGCCAGCACGACCTGTCGCCGGTGGCCGTTCACTGAGTTCACTCCGTCTACCCGAATAGCCGTGACATTCACCATAGCACAGGCGAAACCGGCACCACGGCAGCATTCGCCCGCCGGGTGCCGGGGCAGATAAGGAAATGCGCACATGAGCTGGTATGATTTCGATTGGGTGGATGCCTTCAGCGACCGCGCGTTTGGCGGCAATGGCTGCGCCGTCGTACACGGGGGCGCTGACCTGCCCGAGGACGTCTGTACCAGCTATGTCAAGGAGACATCGCTGGTAGAGTGCACCTTTACCGGACCGTCCAGCGTTGCAGATGTCAAAGTCCGCTATTTTCTGGCAAGCCGCGAAATCCCCTTTGCAGGTCATCCGACGATTGCGACCGTTGCCGCCCTGCGTTCACGGGGGGTGGTGCAGGGCGACTCGCTGACACTGGAAACCGGGGCGGGACTTGTTGCCATTCGCCTGAACGGTGATCAGATCGAGATGACGCAGGTTGCACCTGAGTTTGGGGCCATGGTTCCCGCCCAGCTTGTCGCTGATGCCATCGGTCTGCCGCGTGAGGCAATCGTTGCCCCGCCGCAAATGGTTTCCACTGGCCTGCCATTCTGCATAACCCTGTTGCGGGACCATGACGCTTTGCGGGCCGCGAAACTGGATCCGGGGCCGTTGCGCAAAATTGCCGAAACAGCCGGATTTTCCGGAACCGACATGGCAGAGCCGTTCCTGGTGACGCTGAAGGGCGCCACCGGCAAGGGCGACACGTTTTCGCGCCTGCTGCTGGCACCACCCAGCCCGCCCGAGGACCCGTTTACCGGCTCGGCGACCGGCGCGATGGCCGCGTATCTTTGGAAGAACGGATTGATGCAAAAGGATATGTTCATCGCCGAACAGGGGCATGACATGGGGCGCCCGGGCCAGGCCAAGGTCACCCGCGTTGGACCGGTCGATGCAATGACCGGGATCAGGGTTGCCGGGCAGGGGCACATCCTGATGCGCGGGCAAGTCGACCTGCCCGAGCGCCTGCAATGACCACCCCGGCAATCGGGATACTGCCTTACGGGACGCGTCTGGGGCCAAAGCTGTCCGCGGTGCCGCTGGCGGATCTGAACTGGCCGCTAGGGTGTCCCGACCGCCTGACGGGCAAGACGGTTGGCGACCTGACCCCGAACGATCACCTGATCATGTATCCCAACTCGACGGTGCATATGCGCCTGCGCCGGGGTACAGGCGCGCGTATCTCTTTGATGATGGGGGAACCTTCGGCAATTCATGGCAAGCACGATCGACTTCTGCGCCTCAGCTGGCGTCGCTTTTTTCGCGTGCTGACGTTCCATGAGGTGCTGCTTGAGCGCCTTCCAAACGCCGTGTTTCTTCCCTATGGCGCAACGCTTGTTCCACAATGGCGTGAGCTGGCGGTCGAAAAGACACGGTCCTGCTCGCTGATTGCATCGGCCAAACAGGACCTTGCGGGTCACCAGCTGAGGCACCGTGTCATCGACCGGGTGCGCCGGGATGGAGCCGAGGTCGACATCATGGGGCGGGGGTATTTACCCTTTGATCAGAAATCTGACGGGTTGGCGCCGTACCGCTATTCGGTGGTGATCGAAAACGTGCGTGAAAAGAACTATTTCTCGGAGAAACTGATCGACGCGATCCTGTGTTCGACGGTTCCGATCTATTGGGGGTGCCCCAATATCGGCGATTTCATGGAAACGTCGGGGATGATCCTGTGCGAGTCCGAGGCGGATATCATCGCTGCTGTTCAATCCGTTTCGGAATCGGATTTTGAATCCCGTTTGTCGCGCCTGCAGGAAATTCAGCCGCTGGCCGCAGATTTCGGTGCCTTCGAACAACGCGCAGCCCAGACCCTGCTTGATCAGCTTTAGGTCAGGGCAAGACGGAATCACGCGCCATATCTTGTCTGCGCCCCAGTGCAAACAAAAAGGCCCCCGGCATCGCCAGGGGCCTTTTGTATTGGTGTTTACTGGTGCTTAGGACCCAGCGATCAGGCCCATGCTTTCCAGCTTGAGCAGGACTTGGTGCGCACAATTGTCGACATCGACATTTTCGGTCTCAACACGCAGTTCCGGGTTCTCGGGCACGTCGTAAGGGTCCGAGATACCGGTGAATTCCTTGATCTTGCCTTCACGCGCCAACTTGTACAGGCCCTTGCGGTCGCGCCGCTCGCATTCCTCGATACTGGTCGCGACATGCACTTCGCAAAATGCACCAAACGCTTCGATATCTTCGCGAACAGCGCGGCGCGTGGTCGAGTACGGCGCGATGGGCGCACAGATGGCGATACCGCCGTTCTTGGTGATCTCGGACGCTACATAGCCGATGCGGCGGATGTTCAGGTCGCGGTGCTCTTTCGAAAAGCCCAGTTCCGACGACAGGTTCTTACGTACGATGTCACCATCCAGAAGGGTGACCGGACGACCGCCCATCTCCATCAGCTTGACCATCAATGCGTTGGCGATGGTTGATTTTCCCGAACCCGAGAAGCCGGTGAAGAAGACTGTGAAACCCTGCTGGCTGCGCGGCGGCTTGGTTTTGCGCAATTCAGCGACAACTTCGGGGAAGCTGAACCATTCAGGAATTTCCAGCCCCTCGGCCAGACGGCGGCGCAGTTCGGTCCCCGAGATGTTGAGGATCGTAACCGAGTCGCGATCCTGTATCTCGTCATTGGGTTCGTATTGGGCGCGTTCCTGCACATAGACCATGTGCTTGAAGTCGACCATTTCGACGCCAATTTCGTCCTGGTATTTGCGGAACAGATCCTGTGCGTCATAGGGGCCATAGAAATCTTCGCCGGCCGAGTTCTTGCCGGGGCCCGCGTGGTCGCGACCAACGATGAAATGGGTGCAGCCATGGTTGGCCCGGATCAGGCCATGCCAGACGGCTTCGCGCGGGCCGGCCATGCGCATCGCCAGATTCAGCAGCGACATCGATGTGGTCGAGGCCGGGTATTTGTCCAGCACCGCCTCATAGCAGCGGACGCGGGTAAAGTGGTCCACATCGCCGGGTTTGGTCATGCCGACAACCGGGTGGATCAGCAGGTTGGCCTGTGCTTCTTTCGCTGCGCGGAACGTCAGCTCTTGGTGGGCGCGGTGCAACGGGTTGCGGGTCTGGAACGCAACGATACGGCGCCAGCCCAGCTTGCGGAAATAGGCGCGCAATTCGTTTGGCGTATCGCGCCGTGCCTTGAAATCATAGTGGACGGGCGGCTGAATCCCGGTGACGGGTCCGCCCAGATATACCTTTCCGGCCACGTTGTGCAGGTAGTTCACAGCCGGGTGCGCATCATCATCGGCGCCAAAGACCTTTTCGGCCTCGCGGGATTTGTTTGGGGTCCAGCGATCGGTCACGGTCATGGTCGCCAGGATTACGCCTTCCTGGTCGCGCAGGGCGATGTCCTGGCCCAGTTCGATGGTTTCGGCAAAGTCTTCATTGACGTCCAGCGTGATCGGCATCGGCCACAGCGTGCCATCGGCCAGGCGCATATCTTCGACCACCGTGTTGTAATCGGCTTCACTCAGGAACCCTTTGAGAGGGTTGAAACCGCCATTCATCAGCAGTTCCAGGTCGCAGATCTGGCGTGGAGACAGATCCCAACTTGTCAGGTCGGCCGCTTCGACCTTCAGCTTCTGCGCTGATTCATAAGACACGTACAGTTCGGGGATCGGGGCCAGATTGCTTAACATCGTCATCGTAATACTCTTGTCGCAGTGGGGTTGAGCCAGTGATTCAGGGGTTTTCCCGGGCATGTGCCCCGGCATTTGGGTGAAGTCCATATACATTCATGAAACAAAGGAGGATATGCGTGGTTTTTGCCCGGATTGGAAGGATTTTCCGGTATTGGGCGCGTTTGGCGACCGAATTCCTGCGCAACTACAACAATCGGGTCAGGCCGGGATGGTCTGTTCCTGTATGCCCAACAACCCGTCAAGATCCACCGCATGGGGCAGGGCCAAGGCCGAAACCGCGGCTGCAACCCCGCGCAGGTTGAACGGACGCAGGTCCAATTGCGCACAATCCACGCCCGCCGCCTGCAATACGGCCTGGGAAACCAGTAGTTCCGCTTTCAGTGCCTTTGTCTCGGCCTCCAACCTGCTGGCCACATTGACGGCATCTCCGATGATCGTGCGGGCGGCATGACCTGCTGCGCCGATCTCGCCCAGCACAAGGTCTCCCAGGTGCAACCCCATGCCGATACGGATTTCGGGGCTGTTTTCAGCCTTCAGCTGTTGGTTGAAACGCTGCAGGGCGCGGCTGACCTCGGCCGCGGCCTTCAACCCGGCCCTGGCGGAACTGGCGGCGTCGGGCATTTCGAAAACGGCCAGCAACCCATCGCCCATGTATTTGTCCACGACACCCCCGTCGGCCGTAATCGACGGTACGATCGCATCAAAAAACCTGTTCAGCAGAAAGACGATGTCATAGGGTAATTGCCCGGTCGTGCGCGCGGTAAAACCACGCATATCCAGAAACAGAACCGCCAACTGGCGTTCCTGACCCTGGCTTGCATGGGCCCGGTTGCGGCCGCCTTCGGGGCGGAACACGCGAAACACGGTCAATGGGTCGCTGGGACGGATCTGACAGGCCAATCGGGTGCCGTTGGGCGCGCCCACGGCCGAAAGACTGCGGGCCTCTACCGCGCTTGGCTGCGGCAGGCGGTCGGCACCATCCTCGACAATTACCCGGCAGGTAGTACAGCGCCCTTTGCCGCCGCATAGGGCTGTATGGGGCACACCATTGGCCTGAGACATCTCAAGCAGGGTCATGCCCTTTTCAGATGTCACCTCTGGCCCGTCCACATAGCGCACGCGCACCGAGTGGCGACGGCGCCAGATCTTGGCCCCGACATAGTACAGGGCCGTCGCCGCCAGCGCCGCCCAAAACGCTACCATTGCGTTGTTGGTGACGCTGAACATGGTTTGGAACGCATCCGAGGACGGCCAGTTGTAATGTTCGATATATTGCGCGCGCAGGTCTTCGTCGGCGAAGTCTGACCATATGCGGCGTCCTTCGGTCAGCAAGCCAGTGAGGGCAAAACTGGGCACAAAGACGGCGATACCGATCAGATAGGGAACACAACGCCGCCACCAGCGCGTCAAACGAAGCCACATATGCAGCCCGATGCAACCGTGAATCCAGACCAGCAACAGCAGAAGGCTTTGCATCCAGATCGTCGAATCCGGCCACATCAGGATAATGATGTAACCCATCTCGTCATTGACGTTGAAAATTTCATGGGCAAAGCGCGTTTGAACGATATGCGAGATCAGTTTCAGCGGGATCAGCAGCCCAAGAGTCACCTGAAGCGCGACGCTGAATGGCATGCGCAGCGTGCGGCGTCGGGCGACCGAAACCAGCGCCAGCCCCGCATGGGTCAACAGCGCCAGATACAAAAGCGTGCTGCCCAACAGATGTCGTGTGACGGCGTGGCGGCCATCCTGCATGCCGTGCAGGTAGTCCGTGTGAAACAGGCCGAGGCCGATATTAACAAAGTGAAAGAACGCGAAGGTGAACAGAACAAGACCGCTGGCGATCCTGAGCCGGGTTGACCAACTGCCCTGCCACAGAGCGCTTGCCACTGATGTCACCTGTTTTTCGCCGCGTCCCGGACAAGTCTGCTTTGACCGCCGTCGCTGGTCAAGTCGCCCCGCGCGCAGGTTGGGCGATCAAGGGGCGGGTAGGGCGCGGTGCGCCCAACCCGCGGCAGGATCACTCCTGCTCGGCAAGAAACCGTTCGGCGTCCAACGCGGCCATGCAGCCCATACCGGCCGAGGTCACGGCCTGACGATAAACGTGATCGGTCAGGTCCCCTGCCGCAAATACGCCGGGAACCGATGTCTCGGTCGACCCCGGCTTGGTCACGACATACCCGCCCATATGGGTTTCAAGCGTATCCTTGACCAACTCGTTTGCCGGTGCGTGGCCGATCGCGACAAAAACGCCCTTGCACGGGATTTCGGTGATCTCGCCTGTCTTGACGTTCTTTGCGCGAACCGCCTCGACGCCCAGCGGCGTATCGGTCCCGATCACCTCGTCCAGCTCGTGGAACCACAACGGGGTGATCTTGTCGTTCTTGAACAGGCGGTCTTGCAGGATTTTCTCGGCGCGCAGCTCGTCGCGGCGGTGAATCAAGGTAACCTTGCTGGCGAAATTGGTCAGGAACAACGCTTCTTCCACGGCAGTGTTGCCGCCGCCGATGACCACGATTTCCTGGCCGCGGTAGAAAAAACCGTCGCATGTGGCGCAGGCCGAAACGCCAAAGCCCTTGAATTTGTCTTCGGACGGCAGACCCAGCCATTTTGCGCGCGCACCGGTTGCCAGAATGACCGCATCGGCCGTGTAGACCGTGCCGCTGTCGCCGGTCGCGGTGAACGGACGCTTGTCGAGATCAAGGTTGCTGATGATATCGCCGATGACTTCACATCCCATGGCGGTGGCATGTTCCTGCATCTTGACCATCAGGTCGGGTCCCTGAACCTCGGTGAAGCCGGGGTAGTTTTCGACCTCGGTGGTTGTGGTCAGCTGGCCGCCGGGCTCGATGCCCTGAACCAGGATCGGCTCCAGCATCGCGCGGCTGGCATATACGCCCGCGGTATAGCCCGCAGGCCCCGAGCCGATGATCAGAACCTTGGTGTGTCGTGTTTCGGCCATGGAACCCCCAGTCGATCTGCCTTGGCGACGAATTGTGCGCCGGGCACCGATATAGCGACGGGTCCGCCGGGCTTAAAGCCCCAGAAATCACCTGATTGCCAAAGCCGGTCAGGCCCGGTCAGGCCAAAATATGTATCGCGGATAAAGATTATTGCGCGATTGCGAAATAATATTGCGCATTGGCGGGGTGCTGATATAAGAACCGAAAACTCAGGAGCGTTAAATGGTCACGACACGGCTGGATGAAATCGACAGAAAGATTCTTGCTGAACTGCAGGCTGACGGCCGAATGACCAATGTCGAACTTGCAAAACGCGTGGGGATCTCGGCCCCGCCCTGTTTGCGCCGGGTTCGCACCCTGGAAGAATCGGGGTTTATCCGCGGCTATCACGCAGAGGTCAACGCGCGTGAGCTTGGGTTCGAGGTTCAGGTATTCGCGATGGTCGGGCTGGAAAGCCAGGCGGAATCAGAATTAAGTGCGTTTGAAGAACGCTGCCGCGACTGGCCGCTGGTTCGCGAATGTCACATGCTCAACGGCGAGGTCGATTTCATTCTGAAATGCGTCGCCCCGGACCTGAGCAGTTTTCAGCAGTTTTTGACAGGCGACTTGCTGACCACGCCGAACGTGGCCAGCGTCAAGACATCGCTTGTCATCCGCGGCGCAAAAGACGAGCCCGGCGTGCCGTTCGATGTATTGGAAGAACGGATGAACCGGACGGCGTAAAGCCTGCGCGTCTGTGCGATGCGCTACAGGTTGGTAAAAACGCGGCGATGGTCAGTGAAATGACCCAACTCAACAAAATCTGCATGATGCCCCCCAAAATGCAGTACTCGATACAAAGTTCACGCAGTGATCGCGTCTATCTCTCCGTCACCGGCGCGCGGCATTAGCAGCGGACCAAAATCGTGCAGCGATTCGATATGCGCAAACAGGTTCAGATAGATTGATCGTAGCGAATGGCTGATCATTCGAACAGCGTTAACGCCCGGATGATAAGATTCAAACTGCAGACCATCAACCCGAATCACGGAATGCCGGGCCAGGCAGATGTGAAACAGCTCGACCGGCGTAGGCGGCAGGGTTTCGATCACGCTCATGCCGTCCTGGAACTCGGAAACGGGTGTCAGCATGTCCCCCCCACCGCTGAGGTGGCGCATATGGGCCGGGGTGCCCAAAAGACGGGCTGCCGGGCCGACGATGACACCGGACATGGGTTTTTGCATCCCAAACGTGTCCGCCATGATGCGGGTCAGTGGGCGGGTGCGCCCACGCGAATCCACGCGCCCCGGAATCAGCGTGACGGATCCTTTCCACAAGACCGGTTCGGGTGTTCCGTCCTGCGTCAGAACGGCGTCACCGGGCAACAGGTCCTCGATCGCCATGGGACCGTTTGCAGTCTCGACAAGCGATCCGCGGGTAAAGGCGCAGAATGCGCCTTCGAAAACGGGCAGGGCAGGGGCGATGTGCCGTACCTGCGAAATATCCCCGTTTTTCAGCAGCGAGCAGACCTCGTACCGGCGCAGCTGCGCCTTTTGTTGTGTCCCCGTCCTGGGCGCGTCGCGCAACAGTGGCGAAGTTTCCACCGCATTTCTGGCTGCTCGGGCCAGAGAGTTTGGAATGGTCATTTTTGTTCAGTCCCCTTTAAATTCCGAACAGGCGAGGCAACCCCCGTGCCATTTCGCCAGACGGTTTCTTGTTCTTTGTCTTGAAAACATGGATCACCCATGGGCACCCCGCGATACTGGCGCGGTGCAGCGATTGAATTTCGCATTCCATTGGTCAACACATTGACCCCCCAGACAAACTCGTACGGCACAGACCAAAATTGCCTGCGCAAACACGCTCCGAAAACAACGCGCTGATTTTATCAGCGACGTAGTACGCACCAGACCGGAGCAACGCCCGGTACGTCCTATGCCCGTCGGGACCGGCAGCTTGGTCCCTTTGGGGTGGTTCGGTTCAGCGCTGGCCTGCCAGGCGGCGGGCAACTCTGACCGAGTGACTTGAAACCCGCTTCCAGGGCATTTCCAGTTCCTGGTCCCGGACAGCCGTGACAACGGCTTTCAAAAAGCGCGATTTCGTTTTCATTTTCTGATCCTGCTCTGCTGGGGTCTGAAGCCCCGTATCCTGATAAGCCTGAATTTGACGCCGATTTGCGGCGGGGATGTGACCTATCCGGGATGAATTGAGGACAAAAATGAAGTTTGGCAGCACCTCTTGGTTAACGGTGCCAGAATTCAAACGTCTGAATGTCAGATAACCATCTGAGTACTGGCACAAATTCGATACGATTCTGATACCGGTAAACACAACAATTGTGGCGCAAGCGGGGCGTTCCCGCCTTAATTCCGCCGGGTTTTAAAGCCGGATCGCCGAAATCAGACGGCCGTAATCCGCTTCGTTGGCGTGGGTTGCGCGCCGGTACGAATAGAACCTGGCAGGATCGGAATAGGTGCAGTGCCTGATCCATTCCGCATGTTTCACACCTGCTTGGCGCAGGCGGTGCAGCCCAAAGGACGGAAGGTCGAATTGCAGGCGGTCGTCCTGACCATTTGCAAAGAAACGTGTGTTATCGGAAGAATCCGCAAGGAACTGGTCCATGAATTCCGGCCCGACTTCGTATGCCTGCTGCGAGATCGTCGGACCGATGACCGCAACAGTATTGTCCCGCTGTGCGCCAAGGGCCTCCATCGCGTCCAGCGTCGCTTCGAGAACGCCGTCCAGCGCCCCGCGCCAACCAGCATGTGCGGCGCCGATCACATTCGCGTCAGGATCGGCAAACAGCACCGGCTGGCAATCCGCGGTCAGAATCGTCAGCGCCAGGTTCGGGGTCGCGGTTACAACCGCGTCTGCCTTGGGTTTGTCGCCATTGATCGGCCCGTCGACCGTCAGAACGGTTGGGGAATGGATCTGGTTTACCCCGATCAGCGCTTCGGGCGTTACATCCATGGCCTGGGCAACCCGCCGTCGGTTCAGGGCCACGGCCTCGGACAAGTCGGTTGAGCCGTGTCCGCAGTTCAGCCCGGAAAAAATGCCTGATGACGCGCCCCCGCGCCGGCAAAAGAACCCGTGCCGAACAGGGGACAGCATGTCTGAAGTCAGTATTTCCAGTGTCATGGTTCCAGTCCCGGTGGCGGCGCTGCATATGCCGGGTACAGCCCCAGCACTTTGAACAGGTTTCCCATTTCCTTGGGATGCGTCAACCGGCGATGTGCGGCAATCAGCGACTCTTGCTCCTGTTCGCCCAGCGAACCCGCCAGGCTGCGGGCGCGTGCCGTTATCCCAAGCCGTTCCAGAAACACGCCCTGAGGCGTCAGGCGCGTATGCGCGCAGCCTTCAGCCCGTGCGGCATGGGCTAGGGGTTCGAAATCCACATGCGCGGTCAGGTCTGCCTGGCCCGGATTCTGCAATGGATTTGCGCGTTCATGCGCCTGCAGGGCCTGAAAGGTATCGCCCAGCGAATGCCAGTCGCCGTAATCCACAACCAGGGCCGCCCCGCCATGGGTGGCAATTCGCCCGGCGATTGTGGTGATTATCGGAATGGCCGCGGCGCACAGTTCTACCAGGTCGCCGTCCTTGGTATTCTGCACCCGCGCCCGCAGCGCGACATGCTCGGAGATAGGCCCCAAACCGAAGGCCAGCGAATCCCCTTCTACGCCGATCAGCCGTTCGCGCCATCCTGCGCCATCCCGCAGAAACTGGCGGATTGGCAGGGCATCAAAAAACTCGTTGGCCACAAGAAAGGTCGGCATCTCTGGCAGGTCACTGACAGAGCCGACCCATCGCGGCGCATAGTCCTGCAGTGTTTGGGTTTGTACGTCGCGCAAGGCGGGCGAAGCTTCGACCAGCACAAGTTGTGCCGCATCGTGAAACCCGGGGACCGCGCGCGAGGCCCGCAGCAGGTCCGCCATCAGGGTGCCACGTCCCGGCCCAAGTTCGACCAGCGCGAAAGGCTCGGGTTTCCCCTGATCCATCCAGGATTGCGCCAGGCTCAGGCCGATCAGTTCTCCGAACATCTGGCTGATTTCCGGGGCGGTCGTGAAATCGCCGCGCGCGCCCAACGGATCGCGCGTCGTGTAATAGCCCAAATGCGGATGAAGCAGGCATTCGCTCATATAGTCCGAGATGCGCATAGGCCCATCCTGCCGGATGCGCGCGATCAACTGGTCAAGCAGGCTCATGTGACCGGGCGCGCGCGCAGCGCGAAATACAGCCCCAGCGCGATCATTGGCAAAGACAGGAACTGCCCCATGGTCAGGCCATATCCGCCGACATGCCAAGCCAGGCCCAAGGGGTTGCCTGGCGATACGAATTGTAGATCGGGCTGGCGGAAGAACTCGACGATGAATCGCGACATGCCGTAGCCTGCCAAAAAGACGCCAAGGGTCAGGCCGGGCAAACGAAATGCCCCGCGCCGATAGACCAGCCACAAAAGAACGGCACCCAGCAAAAGCCCCTCTAGCGCCGCTTCGTACAATTGCGACGGGTGCCGCGCGCATATATCCGCCACGACACCGGGACAATTCTGCGCTGCGGGTCCGGGAAAGATAACGGCCCAGGGCAGATCACTTTGCCGGCCCCACAATTCCGCATTGACGAAATTCGCCATCCGGCCAAGGAACAATCCCGGCGGCACGGTATGGGCGATCAGGTCCGCAAGGGACAGGGCCGGAATGGAATGGCGCCGCGCATAAAAGGCGGCGGCAATCACCACGCCCAGCAACCCCCCGTGAAAGGCCATGCCGCCCTGCCAGACCTTCAGTATATCCAGCGGGTGCTGCAGGTAATGAGACGGCTGATAGAAAAGCACGAACCCAAGCCGCCCCCCCAGGATGACGCCGAGGATGATCCAGGTCACCAGATCCTCGACCTGCTCGGGGCGCATCGGTGGCGCCTTGTCCGGCCACAGGGCAGGCCTGCGCAGGCCCATGACGGCAAGCCGCCATGCGATGACAATGCCCGCGATATAGGCCAGCGCATACCACCGAAGCGCAAGTTCGATCCCGAACAATGAGATCGAGAACAGCTCGGGCGACAAATCGGGGAAGTTCAAAACAGCCTGCATGTGCGTCTCATTGCCCGGGGTGTGCGGGGCAAGTCAACCTTGAGCCCGGCGCTTTCATTGCCCATATAGGATAGAACCGCGACACCGGAGTGAAAACATGCAAACCCGCAACAAGATCCTGGACGACGTTTCCCAATTGATGACTAACGCCATGGGCGTCGCGCAGGGCGCCCGGGAAGAGGCAGAAACCGCCATGAAGTCGATGATCGACCGGTGGTTGGCCGACCGTGACTTTGTAACCCGCGAAGAATTCGACGCTGTACGGGCCATGGCGCAGAAGGCACGCGAAGAAAATGCTGCGTTGGAACAGCGTATTGCCGCGCTCGAGGCCAAGCTGGACGGGTAACGCATTGGCGTAGGCCCAGACCAAAAATAGTTTCAGGGAAAACGCGATCCGCCGCGCAATCCAATCGGGTTGTGCGGTGCGGTGTATTTTGGCGTATCCCGAAGATTAATCAAGCCAAAGCTGTATCTGTTGCCAATATTTTGGTCTTCGTTGCGGGCTGTCCACAACTTATTGCAGTTATCCCCAAAAATGGGGGTTGCCAGATATTCGACCACATCGCACCATATCTAGTACGAGCTCTCGGGGGAAGCCCGGCTTGTAGAGCAGGCAACTAGCGCTGGGGCGCTGCCAGCCCCAAATTGCTAGAGATTAGTGAGGTGGCAAATGGCCCTTTCCGAACAGTATCTCCAAGAAGACCTACATCCGATCGACATTGTCGAGCACCTGGCCGAACATCATGATTGGGATTTCGACCGGATCGGTGATGATCAAATTGCAATGGCTGTCGAGGGGCAGTGGCGCACCTATTCGATCACCCTGGCCTGGTCGAACTATGACGAAACGCTTCGGATGGTCTGCTCGTTTGAAATGGAACCGCCGCAGGACCGCGTATCGGATCTTTATGAACTGCTGAACAAGATGAACGATCAGTGCTGGGCCGGTGCCTTTACGTATTGGGCAAACCAAAAGCTGATGGTTTATCGCTATGGTCTGGTTCTGGCTGGCGGCCAGATGGCCAGCCCCGAGCAGATCGACACGATGATCAGCGCCGCCGTCCTGAGCGCCGAGCGGTATTACCCGGCGATCCAGTTGGTGACCTGGGGCAATCGCAGCCCGGAAGACGCAATGCAAGTCGCCATTGCAGAGGCTTACGGCCGCGCGTAAAGCTTTGCCCCGAACCGATCAAAGCGGAAGGGGCCACCATGGACATGTCACGCGTTGCCGAGCAGGGGCTGGTGCTTCTGGGATGCGGCAAGATGGGGTCCGCGATGTTGGCGGGATGGCTGGATCATGGCCTGCCCGCCGCATCTGTCTGGGTGATCGACCCCTATCCGTCAGACTGGCTTAAGGCGCAGGGCGTCAACATCAACACCCCGCTTCCCCAAGCGCCTGCGGTGGTGCTTGTCGCCGTCAAGCCGCAGATGATGGGCGATGCCCTGCCTGCAATTCAGGCGCTGGGCGGTGGCGGCAGCCTGTTCATCTCGGTCGCTGCGGGCACGTCGCTGGCGACGTTTGAGCAGGTTCTGGGCGCGGACACCCCGGTCGTGCGGGCAATGCCGAATACACCCGCAGCGATCCGGCAGGGCATTACTGCGGTCATCGGCAACTCGAAAGTCGCAGCCGCAGATCTGGCCCTTGCCGAAGACCTGCTGTCCGCCATTGGCGAAACGGTTCGTCTTGATGACGAGGCGCAAATGGACGCGGTCACCGGTCTCAGCGGCTCGGGGCCCGCTTATGTTTTTCACCTGATTGAAACTATGGCCGCCGCAGGGCAGGCGCATGGGTTGCCGCATGACCTGGCAATGAAACTGGCGAAATCTACTGTGGCCGGGGCCGGCGCACTGGCCATGGCCGCGGATGAGGATCCTTCTCAGCTGCGGGTCAACGTGACATCGCCCAATGGCACGACCCAAGCCGCGCTTGAGGTTCTGATGCATGAACAACAGGGGTTTCCCGCGCTGCTGCACCGCGCGGTGAAAGCCGCGACAGAACGATCCAGGGAGCTGGCTGATGAGTGAGATTTCGTTTGACGATTTTCTGCGGGTCGACATTCGCGTCGGCAAGGTGATCCGCGCCGAACCCTATCCAGAAGCCCGCAAGCCGGCGATCAAGATGTGGATCGATTTCGGCGACGAGATTGGCGAACGCAAGACCTCGGCGCAGGTTACGGCCCATTACGACCCCGAAGCGCTGATCGGCAAACAGGTGATGGCCGTCGTGAACTTCCCGCCGCGCCAGATTGGCCGGTTCATGTCCGAGGTGCTGGTTCTGGGCCTGCCTGACGAAAATGGTGAAATCGTCCTGATTGGCCCCGACACCCAGGTGCCGGTTGGCGGCAGGATGCACTGACGCGGTTCAGGGGCGCGGTCGTCAGGACCCGACCGCCTCGCGCCAATGTTTGCGGCAAAGCGAAACATAGGTCTCATTGCCGCCGATCTGAACCTGCGCGCCTTCGGTGATTGCCTGTCCGTTTTCGTCTTGCCGAATCACCATGGTCGCCTTGCGCCCGCATTTGCAGATCGTGCGCACTTCGCGCATTTCGTCGGCAAGCGCCAGCAGGGCCGCCGACCCCGGAAACAACTTGCCCTGAAAATCGACCCGCAACCCATAGGCCAGGACGGGGACATTCAGGTCGTCTACCGCGCGGGCAAGCTGCCAAACCTGTTCTTCGGACAGAAACTGCGCCTCGTCGATGAAAACGCAGGCGATCGGCCCTTTGTCCAGGCGCGCGGCGATCATTGCACAGACATCGTCCTGCGGGCGGAATACGTCGGCCTGTTCCGAAATCCCGATCCGCGATGCAATCCGCCCGGTCCCGGCGCGGCCATCGACGGCGGCCGTCATCAGGTACGTGTCCATGCCGCGTTCGCGGTAATTGTGCGATGCCTGCAGCAAAACCGTCGATTTACCGGCATTCATCGTCGAATAGTTAAAGTACAGCTTGGCCATGACGCGGGTCTAAATCCCGCGGGACATCGGGACAAGCCAACAATGTGCGAAATTATTCGGCGACGCCGCTGTCGCGGATACGGAGGCTGAGCAGATGCTCTTGGGGATGGATACCTCCGCTCCAACTACAGCGGCGCCGTAGGCCAACATGTGGCCTAGAACATGTAAAGCTGAAAATATTGCTCTACCGATACTCGTTACCGGCAAGAACTGCCGCCACTCACTCACAAAATCCCCCGCATATCTGAGGGATAGCCAACATATGACATTTCAATTAAAACTCGAGTATGGGAAATTTCCTTACCCTTTCCCCGGCAACACCAAACCGGGCAGGGCGTGCAGGTAGCAAAGGGAAAAGAATGGCAGATATCGGGGCCTATCTGAAGAAACACACCGAGGCATTGGTCAAAGACGTAGGAATCGAATCAGCGTGCGAGATTACCGGGAAATCCAAAGCCACTCTTGGCCGGTACTATTCCGACAATGACGAACATGCCGACCGGTTCATTCCTGTGGATGCGGTCGCGCGGCTTGAGGCGGTCGCCACTTATCCGCATGTGACGTCGGCTTTGGCCGATCTCAAGAATATCACCTTGTCTTATGATGGTCGAAACACGGACAGTCCGCGCACCGGCGGCGTCAATGCGGACGTCATCGCGCTGAGCCAGCGGTTCGCGATGCTCATGACGGAATACCAGGCGGCGATCGAAGACGGCATCATCACCGTGAACGAAGCCAAACGTCTTTTGAAAGAGACCAGCATGCTTCAGCAAGTGCTGATCGAAATGAAGCTGCACCTGGAAGAAGAAAGCGTCAGCTAGCCGCTGTCGCCTGCCGCGTACGCAAGACGCGGTTCATTTGCTTGGCGCGCAGCCGTGTCACCTGCGCCAAAGGGATGTATTGTCCGTCGCGGGTTTAAGGCCCCTGCGATTTGGCTGCGGCATTCGCAGGTCTCACCAGGATACGGTTTGGATTAACGTCAGGCCGAGTGTCGTTTCACGATAACCGACCCAACCGAATATCCGGCGCCGAAGGAGCAGATAAGGCCAATTTCGCCGTCCTGAAAATCGTCCGAGTGCTTGGAAAACGCGATGATCGAGCCCGCCGAGGATGTGTTTGCATAGTCCTGCAGGATATTGGGCTGTTCGCCCGGTTCTGGTTCGCGGCCCAGCACTTTTTTCCCGATAAAGTCGTTCATGGTCTTGTTTGCCTGGTGCAGCCACAACCGTTTCAGGTCGCCGCTGGTCACGCCTTCCGAGTCCATGTGGTCGCTGATGTGCTTGCTGACCATCGGCAGCACTTCCTTGAAGACTTTACGGCCGTTTTGCATGAACTGCATGTCGCGCCGGTCCAGCATCCCGTCGGGACGCGACCGGCGGAGAAATCCATTGTTATTGCGAATGTTGTTCGAAAACTCTGTCGCGCACCGGGTTGAGACAACTTCGAAATGTGGGCCTTGTGCGTTTTCGATCCGTTCAATCAGTGTCGCCGTCGCGACGTCGCCGAAGATAAAGTGACAATCCCGGTCGCGCCATTCCAGGTGACCCGAGCATATCTCGGGGTTGACGACCAGCGCCGAGCGGACAGACCCCGAACGTACCATGTCTGCCGCGGCCTGGATGCCGAAGGTGGCGGACGAGCAGGCGACATTCATGTCAAAGCCAAACCCGGCAATCCCCAGCGCCTGTTGAATTTCGATGGCTACCGCCGGGTAAGCGCGTTCGTGGTTGGATGCAGCACAGATCACAAGATCGACGTCTTCGGCTGTGCGGCCGGCCTGGGTCAGGGCTTTGGTGCAGGCTTCGACTGCCATTTCGGTCATGATGCCCGGCTCGTCGTCACTGCGCTGGCGCAGGGTCGGGTGCATGATGTCGGGGTTCAGCACCCCGGTCTTGTCCATCACGTACCGGTTTTCGATCCCGGACGCCTTGAGGATGAATTCCTCCGAGGAATGTTGCATCGGCTCCATCCGACCCGCGGCGATTGCATCGGCGTTCTTGGCGTTCTGCCGGTCGGCATAAGCGTTGAAGGCTTCGACGAGTTCGGCATTGGTGATGATGTTTTCGGGTGTGAAAACTCCGGTACCGGTGATGGCGGGCGTGTACATGGTGGGTCCTGACGTTTCGAATTCGCTCAAAATGCAGTCACATGCGGTTTTGTTCAAGCCACGTTGACCTAAGGGAATGGGTTAATTCGCGGTTCAGATATTGAATAGTTCAAAAATCGAAGTATTTTGCCCGCGTCGCAGGCGGAGATTCGACATGCATGATGACACCGAAACGGGCCTTGATCGGCTTAGCCCCGAGATTCAGGCGATGATGGGGGTCTATGCGCTGTATTGGAAGCTTGAGGAAAGCTTTGCGAGTATCGAAACCGGCCTGAGCCAGCAGGAATGCCACCTTTTGGTCAAGCTTGACCAGCCAAAGCGCATGGGCGTACTGGCCGCCGACATGCTGACGGTTCCGTCGACCATCACCGCAACGGCCGATGCGCTTGCGACGGCAGGGTATTTGACACGCGAACGGGACCCGCAGGATCGGCGGGCCTTGTTGTTGGTGCTGACCGAACAGGGGCACGCCGCGCGCGACATGCTGGTCGCCGAAGCGGGCGAGCTGTTTCATCGGGCCTCGGGGCTGGATGCACAAGAGACATCTCAATTCGCCCGGTTGGCCCGAAAGATCAGAAACAACGTATTGAAATCCGGAATTCCAGAGGGATTGACGAAATGAGATTGCTGACCTCACTGGGCCTGGCCCTGACAGTTCTGGCGGCTCCGGTTTGGGCACAGGACGGTGCCAAGCCTGTCAAGCTGATGATGGTGAAGGAAAGTACACCTGGGTTTTCGCGGCAGTTCTTTGGCCGCGTCGCGGCGCGCCAGACGGTGGACCTGGCGTTTCAGGTCGCCGGGCAGATCGTTGATATGCCGGTGACCGAGGGACTGATCATCGAAAAAGGCGGGTTGATTGCCCATCTCGACCAGGAACCGTTCGAATTGCAGCTTGACCGTGCGCGGCTGCAGAAGGACCAGGCTGACAGAACCCTGCAACGTCTGTCGCGGCTTCGCGGAACAGCAGCCAGCCAGGTTGCGGTCGACGATGCCGAAACCGAAGCGCAACTGGCCGCGATTGCCTTGCGCGATGCGGAATACGAGCTTGAGCATGCAACGCTGACGGCCCCGTTTGACGCGCTGATTTCCAGCCGCTCGGTCGAGGCGTTCACAACGGTTTCCGCCGGAACGCCTATTGTTCGGATACATGACATGTCCGAATTGCGGATCGAAGTGGACGTGCCAGAGATTTTGTTTCAGCGCACAGCGCGCGACGACGACATCACGATCACGGCGAAGTTTCCCGCCAGTGACCAGGTTTTCCCGCTGGAAATCCGAGAATTTGATGCTGAAACGTCCAGCGTGGGGCAGACCTTTCGAATGCAGTTCGGGTTGGAACCACCAGAAGGTTTGCAGATCCTTCCCGGGTCATCCGTGACGGTGACGGCTCGGGTTCAGGACAATCATCCCGGTATCGTAGTTCCGGCGACGGCGATTGTCGCGGATGCAGATGGCGCTTTGGGGATCTTGGTATTTGCGCCCGTGGGTGCCGATGAAGGCACGGTTCGGCGCGTGCCTGTCACGATCGAACCGACACAGACCGGAGATGTCCGGGTCCTGACCGGGCTGTCCGATGGTGACGAAATCGTGGTTGCCGGCGGCGGCGCGTTGTCTGACGGCCAGGCGGTGCGCCGCTTCGTCGGGTTCGCGAACTGAGGGGCCGGGCATGAACATCGCGCGCGCCTCTATCGACCGGCCCATCTATACATGGCTCATAATTCTGATTGCCCTGTTCGGAGGGATCTGGGGGTTTTCATCGCTTGGGCGTCTGGAAGACCCCGCCTTTACCATCAAGAACGCGGTCATCTATACCGAATATCCGGGCGCCACCGCCGAGCAGGTTGCGCTGGAGGTTTCAGAGCCGCTTGAATCCGCGATCCAGCAGATGGGTGAGGTCGACGTCATCACCTCGGTCAACCAGCCCGGTCAGTCCCTGATCGAAGTCGAGATCAAGTCCACTTATGACGGTAACGAACTGCCCGACATCTGGACCCGTCTGCGTGCCAAGGTGCGCGATGCGGCGCGCGGCTTGCCCTCGGGCGTGTCGGCGCCTTATGTGAACGACGGTTTTGGCGATGTATTTGGCTTGTTCTATGCGGTAACCGCCGACGGGTTTACCGATGCTGAAAAGCACGAGCTTTCGACCTTTCTGCGCCGAGAGCTGCTGGCCGTAGACGGTGTGGCGGATGTCGATGTCCAGGGATTGCCGGAGGAGGCCATTTTTGTCGAACCCGACCTGGCAATTTCCGTTAACCAGAATGTTTCGTACCAATTGATCAACGAGGCGATTGCCAATGCCGACTCGGTCAACAATTCCGGTGTGCTGCGATCCGAAAACAACCTGACCACGATCCTGACTGCGGAAGGGTCAGACAGTGTTTCGGCGATTGCCGGGCTGACGGTCGGCGCGCAGGGGCAGGTGATCAATCTGTTCGACATGTCCGATGTTTACAGGGGGCGCCAGACCGACCCGGACATCATGATCCGGTACAACGGGACCGAAGCCTTCACCCTTGGCATTGCCGGGCTGAAGACAGAAAACATCGTCGAAGTCGGCAAACGCGTCGACGCCAGGCTGGCCGAGCTGGATACGGCGATCCCCTACGGTGTGGACGTCCTGCCGATCTATCAGCAACATGTCGTGGTGGAACAGGCGTCGAACGATTTCCTGGTCAACCTGGCGATGTCGGTTGCAATCGTGGTGGCCGTTCTGGCGCTTTTCATGGGGTGGCGCGCCGCGGTCGTGGTTGGGTCGACCCTGTTGCTGACGGTTGTGGGCACTTTGCTGTTCATGTCGTTGTTTTCAATCGAGATGGAGCGCATTTCGCTGGGCGCGCTGATCATTGCCATGGGCATGCTGGTCGATAACGCGATCGTGGTGGCCGAGGGGATGCAGATTGCGATGTTGCAGGGCACGCCCTCGCGTGAGGCGGCCGAGGACACGGCCTCGAAGACGCAAATCCCGCTGTTGGGGGCGACGGTCATCGGGATCATGGCCTTTGCGGGGATCGGCCTAAGCCCGGACGCAACAGGCGAGTTCCTGTTTTCGCTGTTCGCGGTCATTGGCATTTCGCTGCTGCTCAGCTGGGTTTTGGCGATTACGGTCACGCCGCTGCTGGGGCATTATTTCTTCCGGCAGGGCAAGGAAGGCGAGGCGGATGCCTATGGCGGTATCCTGTTTCGCATCTATGGTACGATGCTGCGCTGGGCGCTACGGTTCCGCTGGTTGGTTGTCGCGGGTCTGGTGATCGTCACGGTGGCCTGTTTTGCGGGGTTCGGGCTGATGAAACAGCAGTTCTTCCCAAACTCGAACACGCCGTTGTTTTTCGTGCACTACAAGTTGCCGCAAGGCACGCCGATTGCACGCACCGCGATGGATATGGCCGTGTTCGAAAACTGGCTGGCCGAGCGCGATGATGTCGTGTCGGTGACCACCTTTGTCGGGCAGGGCGCGACCCGTTTCATGTTGACCTATTCGGCTGAAAAGCCGAACCCCAGCTATGGGCACATGATCATTCGGACAAATTCTCTGGAAGATATCCCGGCGCTTCAGGCTGATCTGGAGGCCTTCGGGTCAGAACAATTTCCCGAGGGCGAGTTCCGGACCAAGCGGCTGGTCTTTGGCCCTGGTGGCGGAACCCCGATCGAGGCGCGTTTCTCGGGCAGTGATCCGGCCGTTCTTCGGCACCTGGCGGACCAGGCGGTCCAGATCATGTCAGCCGCGTCGCCAAATGTACTAAGCGTCCATCATGACTGGCGTGAACAGGAACTTGCCGTGCAGCCGATTTATGCCACGGAACGGGCGCAAACGGCCGGCGTCTCGCGCGAGGATATCGCGGCGACGCTGCAGTTTTCCACGGACGGGGTTACAGGCGGTGTCTTGCGCGAACGCGATCGCCTTATCCCGATCATCCTGCGCCGACCCGCGGACGGGGATTATTCGATTGTGGATCAGGTCGTTTATTCGGACCAATCACAGAAATTCGTTCCGATCGAACAAATGGTCGATGGGTTCGAATACCGCGCCCAGAACACGCTGGTCCATCGTCGTGATCGGGTGCTGACGATCACCGTCGGCGCCGATATTCCCGCCGATATGACAGCAGCGCAGGTCCATTCCGAAGTGCGCGGCGCAATCGAAGCGATGGAGCTTCCGCTGGGTTACCGGTTGGCATGGGGCGGAGAGTTCGAAGACTCAGGCGACGCACAAGCCAGCCTGGGGCGGCAACTGCCGCTGAGCCTGCTGATCATGGTCCTGATATCGGTGCTTCTGTTCAATGCAGTCCGACAACCGATCATCATCTGGCTGCTGGTTCCCATGTCGGTAAACGGCGTTGTGATCGGTTTGCTGGGCACCGGCTTGCCCTTTACCTTTACCGCGCTGCTGGGGCTGCTCAGCCTTTCGGGGATGCTGATCAAGAACGGCATTGTCTTGGTCGAGGAAATCGACCTGGTCCGCGCTTCGGGCAAGCCGCTGCGGGATGCCATAATCGAAGCGTCCGTCTCGCGGTTGCGCCCTGTCATGTTGGCAGCAATCACGACGATTCTGGGCATGGCGCCCCTGTTGACGGATGCTTTCTTTGTTTCGATGGCCGTGACGATCATGGGCGGGCTGGCTTTTGCAACCGTCCTGACGATGGTCGCGGCGCCGGTGTTCTACCTGATATTCTTCTCACGAGAAGAACGGCGCAGGTTGGCCGGTTCGGCCTAGGGCACGTCGGC
Organism: Alphaproteobacteria bacterium; assembly: GCA_030427405.1. Lineage (GTDB taxonomy): Bacteria > Pseudomonadota > Alphaproteobacteria > Rhodobacterales > Rhodobacteraceae > Ruegeria. The sequence goes on from JAUHXK010000012.1 coordinate 29,253, forward strand.
CCGCGTGGCTCCGGCGCAAAGGCAACACGAAAAAACCCCGGCACTGCCGGGGTTTTTTGTGTTTGAACCACCGATTTACGGTCAGCCCTGCAGCGATTTCACCTCGACGTCACCTTCAGCCTGGGCCTTGATCGCCAATGCGGCCGCATGGCTGCCTGCGGCAGTCGTGAAATAGGGGATCTTGTCATACAGCGCGATCGAACGAATGACCTTGCTGTCCTCGACCGCCTGTGCGCCCTCGGTCGTGTTCATGACCAGTTGCACCTGGCCATCCTTGAGCATGTCGGCCACGTCGGGACGGCCTTCGTAGACCTTGTTGACCAGATCACAGGGAACGCCCTGAGCCTCAAGCCAGGATTGCGTTCCGCGGGTTGCAACCAGGACAAACCCCTGCGCGACCAGCACCTGCGCAGCTTCGAGCATTGCAGCGCCCTTGTCGGCGTCCTTGATCGACACAAAGGCGCGCCCGGAGGATGGCAGGACCATACCCGCGCCCATTTGCGCCTTGAGGAAAGCCCGGGGGAAATCGCGGTCCCATCCCATCACCTCGCCGGTCGAACGCATCTCGGGGCCCAGGATGGTATCGACGCCCGGGAAACGGGCGAAGGGCATCACGGCCTCTTTGACCGAGAACCACGGCATATCCGGGTCCGCAAGCGTCATCTGGTCGGCGATCTTGGTGTCCTGACCTTCTTCATAGGCGGGCCGCAGCGGGAATGCCGACAGCTTTTCGCCGGCCATGATGCGCGCGGCAATCGAAGCGATGGCGCTGTCGGTGGCTTTGGCCACGAACGGAACGGTGCGCGATGCGCGGGGGTTAACCTCGATCAGGTAGATCTCGTTATCTTTGATCGCGAACTGAACGTTCATCAGGCCAACGACATTCAATGCCTTGGCCAGCTTGAAAGCCTGATCCTTGATCTGGGCAATGATGTCCTTCGACAGCGAATAGGGCGGCAGCGAACAGGCCGAATCGCCCGAATGCACGCCCGCCTCTTCGATGTGCTGCATGATCCCGGCAACATGCACGTCGGTACCATCGCACAGCGCATCGACGTCCAGCTCGACCGCGCCGGACAGATAGCTGTCCAGCAGTACGGGGCTGTCACCCGAGACAACCACGGCTTCGTTGATATAGCGTTTCAGCTGGTCCATATCGCGCACGATTTCCATCGCGCGGCCGCCCAGAACATATGAGGGCCGGATCACCAGCGGGAAGCCAATTTCACCTGCGATCTCCAGCGCCTGCGCGTCGGTCGATGCAATGCCGTTCTTGGGCTGCTTCAGCCCCAGGTCGTTGACCAGCGCCTGGAAACGTTCGCGGTCTTCGGCCAGGTCGATGGCGTCCGGCGTCGTGCCCAGGATCGGGATACCCTCGGCCTCCAGCGCGTTGGCCAGCTTCAGCGGCGTCTGTCCGCCGAACTGAACGATCACGCCATGCAAGGTGCCGTTTTCCTGTTCCTTCGTCAGGATTTCCATGACGTGCTCGAAGGTCAGCGGCTCGAAATACAGACGGTCCGACGTGTCATAGTCGGTCGAAACCGTCTCGGGGTTGCAGTTGACCATGATGGTCTCATAACCCGCGTCGGTCAGCGCGAAACAGGCGTGACAGCAGCAATAGTCAAACTCGATGCCCTGGCCGATACGGTTCGGGCCACCGCCAAGGATGACGACCTTTTTGCGGTCGCTCGGACGCGCCTCGCATTCGACCTCACCCATCATCGGGGCCTCGTAGGTCGAGTACATATAGGGCGTCTGAGCCTCAAACTCGGCGGCACAGGTGTCGATGCGCTTGAACACGGCCGAGACACCCAGATTGCGGCGCGCGCGGCGCACGTTGGCCTCGTCCCGGCCGGTCAGGTTGCCAAGGCGCGCGTCGGTAAAGCCCAGCATTTTCAGCTTGCGAATGCCGTCTTCGGTCATCGGCAAGCCGTCTTTGCGCACCGCGCGCTCGGCATCAATGATCTCGCGGATGCGGGCCAGGAACCACGGGTCGAACTTTGTGACAGCGAAAATCTCGTCATCGGTCAGACCGTGGCGCATGGCTTGCGCAATGGTGCGCAGCCGGTCAGGTGTCTGCTGGCTGATTGCCTTGATCACGGCGGCCTTGTCGTCGGCCTCGTCCCAGTGACCCACGTTCAGGCCGGGGATTTCGACCTCGTCAAAGCCGGTCAGGCCCGATTCCATCGACGCCAGCGCCTTCTGCAACGATTCGTGGATGGTGCGGCCGATCGACATCGCCTCCCCCACTGATTTCATCGCGGTGGTCAGGTAGGGTTCCGAGCCGGGGAATTTCTCGAACGCGAATTTCGGGATCTTGGTGACGACATAGTCGATGGTCGGCTCAAAGCTTGCAGGCGTGACCTTGGTGATGTCGTTGTCCAGCTCGTCCAACGTGTAGCCGACGGCCAGCTTTGCGGCGATCTTGGCAATCGGGAAACCGGTCGCTTTGGACGCAAGCGCGGATGAGCGCGATACGCGCGGGTTCATCTCGATCACGACCATGCGGCCATCATCGGGGTTGATCGCCCATTGTACGTTCGAACCGCCGGTCTCGACCCCGATCTCGCGCAGAACGGCGATCGAGCCGTTGCGCATGATCTGGTATTCCTTGTCGGTCAGCGTCAAGGCAGGGGCCACGGTGATCGAGTCACCGGTGTGCACGCCCATTGGATCGACGTTTTCGATGGAACAGACGATGATGGCGTTGTCGGCGGTGTCGCGCACCACCTCCATCTCGTATTCTTTCCAGCCCAGCAGGCTTTCATCGACGAGGATCTGATTGACCGGCGAGGCGTCCATGCCCGACCGGCAGAAGTGAATGTAATCCTCGCGGTTATAGGCAACACCGCCGCCGGTGCCGCCGAGCGTAAATGCTGGACGAATAATCGCAGGAAGCCCGATTGTTTCCAATTCGTCCAAAGCGATCTGAACGCCAGCGTCCAGGTCTGCCTTGCCGTCTTCCTTGCGCGGCGCGGTCACAATGGTCGCTTTGGGGTTTTCCAGACCCAGCCGGTCCATCGCCTCACGGAACAGTTTCCGGTCTTCGGCCATTTCGATGGCGTCACGCTTGGCGCCGATCATCTCGACACCGAACTTGTCCAGCACGCCCATCTCTTCCAGCGCCAGCGACGTGTTCAGGCCAGTCTGCCCGCCCATGGTGGGCAGCAGCGCGTCCGGGCGTTCTTTTTCTATAATACGTGCAACAACTTCGGGTGTTATCGGCTCGATATAGGTGGCATCTGCCAAGCCCGGATCAGTCATGATCGTAGCCGGGTTCGAGTTCACCAGGATGACCCGGTAACCTTCCTCGCGCAGCGCTTTACAGGCCTGCGCGCCTGAATAGTCGAACTCGCAGGCTTGCCCGATAACAATGGGCCCAGCCCCGATGATCATGATCGACTGAATGTCGGTTCTCTTCGGCATGGCCTGGCCCCTTCAATATCAACGAGTCGCGGACGCCGCCCAAGCGCCCAAATTGTCCTGCGTTATAGGGACCGCGCGAAAAGGTTCAAGAGGGATCGGAAACTAAGCTGCAATTGCCGCTTTCTGCTCTTTCGTCCGGCGTCGATATCTCTATACCGCGCAGCACGGCAGATGGGGGCGATAGTGCGTATTTGTTTCGATCAGGGTCCGGCGGGACCGGGGACGTCTTTTGAGACACCGGTCGAGGTGATCCAGGCGCAGAGCGCGGAACAGGTGCCGCAAGCGTTGGCCGCGCTGGACGAGGCACGCGCGGCGGGCGGCTGGCTGGCAGGGTATGCCAGTTACGAGCTGGGGTTTCTGCTTGAACCCCGCCTGATGCGGCTGCTGCCTGATGACCGCCGCCTGCCTCTGTTGTGTTTCGGCATTTACGACCGCCCGGTTCAGCGCAGCTTGGCCAAGGCACCGGGGCGGGTGCTGGGATTTCGCCCCAGATGGGATGCCGGGCGATACGCCACCGCGTTTCAGTCTGTGCATGATGCGATTGGCGCAGGCGACATATATCAGGCCAACCTGACCTTCCCCATCGATCTGACCGTCGAGGGCGGGTCCGAAGGGGTATACGCGGCGCTTGCCGCAAACCAGGCCGTAGGCCACGGCGTATTGGTTCAGCAAGATGGTTTTCCAGACCTTGTCAGCCGGTCCCCGGAACTGTTTTTCCGAACTGATGCGGACGGCACCATCGAAACACGCCCGATGAAAGGAACACAGCCGCGCAGCGAAGACCTGGCCGAAGACGCACGGCGCAGGGCGTTTTTGACCAAAGACGCAAAAAACCGTGCCGAAAACCTGATGATTGTGGACCTGTTGCGCAATGATATCAGCCGTGTGGCCCTGCCGGGATCGGTTCAGGTGCCCGAATTGTTCAAGGTCGAAACCTATTCGACGGTGCATCAGATGGTGTCCTTGGTCCGCGCCAGGCTGCATGTCGGGGTCGGTTTGTCCGACATTCTGACGGCCTTGTTTCCTTGCGGGTCCATTACTGGGGCGCCAAAGATTCGCGCCATGGAAATCCTCTCGGCGCTGGAACCCTGGCCGCGCGATATTTACTGTGGCACGATCGGGTGGGCCGCTCCGGATGGGTCCAGCGAATTCAACGTCGCCATTCGCACCCTTATGGTCGATGGCGCGGATGCGACCCTGAATGTGGGCGGCGGTGTGGTCTGGGACAGCACCGCCGCGTCAGAATACGAGGAGGCGCTATGGAAGGCGCGATTCAGCCGCCCGCAGACCCCGGCTTCCGATTGATCGAAACCCTTGGGTTCCGGCCGGGGCAGGGGGTCATCCGGCAGGACCGGCACCTGGCGCGCATGGCGCGCTCGGCCGAGGTTTTGGGCCTTTCATTTGATCGCGCGGGCCTGTCTGCCGACCTGGGACAGATCGCGGAAAAGGCCGGAAACGCGGCCTTGCGCATCCGGGTGACCCTAGATGTTGCCGGGAATACCGAGGTGACAACTGGCCCCTTGGCTGACAACCCGCCGTTCTGGCGGCTTGCCGTCTCGGAAACGGTGCTGAACGCCACTGACATATGGTTGCGGCACAAGACCACGCAGCGTCAGGCCTATGAAACCGCGCGCAGGTCGATGCCCGCGGGGGTGGATGAACTGCTGTTTCTAAACGACCGAGGTGAGCTGTGCGAAGGGACGATCACCAACCTGTTCCTGGAAACCAAAGGCGGCCAGCGGCTTACACCTGCGGAATCTTCCGGCTTGCTGCCGGGCATTCTGCGCGAGGAAATGTTAGCCACCGGGCAGGTCTCCGAGGCGGTCCTGACCTTGGAAGACCTGCATCAGGCGCCAAGGCTTTGGGTCGGAAACTCCCTTAGGGGGATGATCCGGGCAGAGCTGGCAACACCGTGAGCAGGACCGGGAACCTGGCGGAACCCACCGCCCCCAGATTGCGGCTGTGGTGCGAGTTCGGCGCCTTCTTCGTTTTGGCGCCCTTGCTGATCGCAGTGCTTTTTCCAGCAAGCTGGATGTTCCCCGCGCTTTTTACCTTTACCGGTATCGGAATTGTCCTGCTGCACCGCACGCCCGGGTTTTCCTGGGCCGAGCTTCGGTACGGCTGGAACAACTGGTCATGGGGTGAGCTTGCAGTTTTTGCCGGGGCGATGGTGGCGTTATGCACGGGCCTTGTGCTGCTGACCCGCCCGGATGCCGCGTTTTTCCTGTTGTTGAACCGGCCCGAGTTTCTGGCGGTGATCTGGGTTGCATACCCTCTTGTTTCCGCCCTGCCGCAAGAGTTATTGTTCCGCCCGCTTTTCTACCGCCGCTACCACGCGATTTTGCCGGACGGGCTGGCACTGCCGCTCATGAACGCGACGCTTTTTGCCTTTGCCCACCTCATGTACTGGAGCTGGATCGTAGCCGCGATGACATTTGCGGGCGGGCTGTTGTTTTCCTGGGGCTACCGCGCCAGAGGTTCGTTTTTTCTTGCTGTCCTGTTGCATGCGATTGCCGGCAACATCATCTTTGCCGCCGGGTTGGGCGTGTATTTCTATTCCGGCAATGTCCAACGCCCTTTCTAGCACCCTGAAGGCTGACCTTCGCCGTCGCGCGGGCCATGAAAAGCGCGACCACATTGCGCCTGTCGTACCAGCCGAACACCACCTTTCGAATAGGCCAGGTCTGCCCGGTTGGGGTTGCCCGTTCAGGATCAGCGGTCCGAAAACAGACCCCAAAATACGAATTTTCCTGCCTTTTGGCTGCCAAGCAGCATCAGCGACCGTGCAACCCTTGACTTCCCTCGCCTATCGCGGTGTATCGGCGCGACCAATTCAGCGCCCGAAGGGATATGATCCATGCACGCTTACCGCAGCCACACCTGCGCCGATCTGACTGCCGCTAATGTCGGCGATACCGTCCGCCTGTCGGGATGGGTGCATCGGGTCCGGGATCACGGCGGCGTTCTGTTCATTGATTTGCGCGACCATTTCGGTGTCACGCAGGTTCTGTGCGACGGCGACAGCGCCGCCTTTGCGGCACTTGAAAACGTGCGGTCGGAATGGTGCATTCGCATCGACGGCACGGTCAAGGCCCGTGACCCCGAGCTGGTCAACCCCAAGCTGCCGACCGGCGAAATCGAAGTTTATGTGCGCGACCTGGAAGTCCTGGGTGCGGCGGATGAATTGCCCCTGATGGTGTTCGGCGACCAGGAATACCCCGAGGAAACACGCCTGCGTTACCGTTTTCTGGACCTGCGCCGCGAGGTGATGCAGCGAAACATGACCCTGCGCTCGGACGTCGTGGCCTCGATGCGCCGCCGGATGTGGGACCAGGGGTTTCGCGAATATCAGACGCCGATCATCACCGCGTCCAGCCCCGAAGGCGCGCGCGACTTTCTGGTGCCGTCGCGTCTGCATCCGGGCAAGTTTTACGCATTGCCGCAGGCACCGCAGCAATTCAAACAGCTGATCATGGTGTCGGGCTTTGACAAGTATTTCCAGATTGCGCCGTGTTTCCGCGATGAAGACCCGCGCGCCGACCGTTCGCCCACCGATTTCTATCAGCTTGATCTCGAGATGTCGTTTGTCGAGCAGCAGGACGTGTTCGACACGATCCAGCCCGTTCTGACCGGCGTGTTCGAAGAATTCGGCGGCGGTCGCAAGGTCGATCAGGACTGGCCGCAAATATCCTACAAGGACGCGGCGCTGTGGTACGGTACCGACAAGCCCGACTTGCGCAACCCGATCAAGATGCAGGTGGTCTCGGACCATTTCCGCGGGTCTGGATTTGCGATCTTCGCCAAGTTGTTGGAGCAGGAGGGCACAGAGATCCGCGCCATCCCGGCGCCCAAAGGTGGCAGCCGCAAATTCTGTGACCGCATGAACGCTTTCGCCCAGAAAGAAGGCCTGCCCGGCATGGGCTATATCTTCTGGCGCGATCAGGGCGAAGGGATGGAGGCCGCAGGTCCGCTGGCCAAGAACATCGGCCCCGAGCGGACCGAGGCGATCCGTCAACAGCTGGGTCTGGGCGTTGGTGATGCCGCGTTCTTCCTGGGTGGCAAGCCGAAAGCCTTTGAAAAGGTCGCGGGCAAGGCACGTGATGTGATCGGGGAAGAGCTTGGCCTGACCGAAAAAGACCGTTTCGCCTTTGCCTGGATCGTGGATTTCCCGATCTATGAGCAGGACGAGGAAACCGGCGCGATTGATTTTGAGCATAATCCGTTTTCGATGCCCCAAGGCGGTATGGAAGCGCTGAACGGCAATCCGCTGGACGTGCGCGGCTATCAGTATGATCTGGCGTGCAACGGGTACGAACTGGTCTCGGGTGCGATCCGGAACCACAAGCCCGAGATCATGCTAAAGGCGTTCGAACTGGCCGGGTACGGCGCGGAGGAGGTCAAATCCCGATTTGGCGCCCTGTTCAACGCATTCCACTATGGGGCGCCGCCACATGGCGGATGTGCTGCTGGGATCGACCGGATCGTGATGTTGCTGGCCGACGAGGCGAATATTCGCGAGGTCATGATGTTCCCGATGAACCAGCGTGCCGAAGACCTGATGATGCAGGCGCCTTCTGAACCGACATCGGACCAGTTGATGGAACTTGGGCTGCGCGTCATCCCGCAGGACTGAAAACCCGGCATTTGGGTTCGCCCGCCTTGTGCGGGCGGGGCCCGTTTTCAGCAGAGGCTCTTGTGACCGAGGGTCATTCCGCCAAGCCGTCAAATCCCAGACGGTTGTCCCGGATTGCCCTGGCGGTCCGCCGGGTTCGGCGGTAGCACCAGGCAAACAAAAGGCCGGCGGTTACGAAATAGGCTGTCGTCATCTCAGATCGCCTCTCGCTGTTCCAGACGGTTCTGTACTAGTCCGGCGACCCGCGCCGCCTGCGCGGTTACCGGCGTGCCGTCGAAACGTGTCGCGGCCAGTTTCCGTGCGGCATCTGCAAGCACCGTATCCTGGGCACAAACCGCCACGCCGCTGAGAAACCGTGCTGCATAGTCCAGCGTTGTCTGGTCGGTCGGACCTGACAGAACATCGGCGATATGCGCCATGTCATCCTGATAGGCCAATGGATCCGGGCGAATGACCTCGTCCCGGATGGCGTGCAAACCGCTGGGGCGACGATCCTCGGGCAGCAGTTCCAAAATGGATTTCTGGAAAAATGCAAGCGACGTCAAAGGCTTGGAAAGGAATCCGTCCGCACCCGCGCGCATTGCGGCGGCTTTGGTGTCTTCGTCGCCGGACATGCCCACAATGGCGCTGATCCGTGGGGTTGCCTGGCTGAGTTCGTCAATCAGGTCTGCACCGGATCCATCGGGCAGCCCCATATCCACGATGATGACGGTCGGGCGATAGATCTGCAGATGACGGCGTGCCGATTTCAGGCAGTCGGCCCGGCGGATGCGCGCGCCGCTGTGCAAGCACATCAGGCGCATGGCATCGCAGACATACCGGCTGTCTTCGACCACGAGGATGGTTTGCCCCAGCAGCGGCCGCATCGCGTTGGGCGGTGGGGTCGGGGCGGTGAATGGGTCCGAATCGTCCATTGCGAAACTCCTTTTCAGCAGATGCTTCACGCTAGGAACTTCTGGCTAACACGGGGTTAACAGGCGAATTCGCGCACTTGCCCTTTGCCAGCGCAACCACCATAACCGCTGCAACGCAGAGCTGAGGAGGTTGCCATGATTGGCCGTTTGAACCATGTCGCCATTGCCGTTCCCGATCTCAAGGCGGCCTCGGACCAGTACCGGACCGCGCTGGGCGCCAAGGTCGGCGCGCCGCAGGACGAGCCCGATCATGGCGTGACCGTCGTCTTCATCGAACTGCCGAACACCAAGATCGAACTGCTTTACCCGCTGGGGGATGACAGCCCGATCAACGGTTTCCTGGAAAAGAACCCGGCTGGCGGCATTCACCATGTTTGCTATGAGGTCGAAGACATCATCGCCGCGCGCGATCACCTGAAATCGAACGGTGCCCGCGTTCTTGGATCGGGCGAGCCGAAAATCGGGGCGCATGGCAAGCCGGTGCTTTTCCTGCATCCCAAGGATTTCAACGGGTGCCTGGTCGAGTTGGAGCAGGTATGAACGTCCGGCAGGAGGGTCTGAAATGACAATCACCGCCGCAGCCGTTCTGTTTGCCGTTATCTGGTTTCTGACCCTGCTTGTGATTCTTCCGATACGAATCCGTACCCAGGGCGATGTCGGCGAAATCGTTCCGGGCACCCATGCAGGGGCACCGGAAGAACATCACCTCAGAAAGAAATTGTGGATCACGACCGCAGTCTCGGTCGTTCTTTGGGCGATAATCGCGGGGATCATCCTGTCCGGGGTCATTTCCGTTCGCGATTTCGATTGGCTCAACCAATTGGAGCCACGGCAATAACTGTCAGGGCCTGTTCCCTGACAGGCCATGAAAGATATGGGTGAAAGTGGCGGCGCCAATAATCGGGATCACCAGGTTTACCAAAGGCACGGACAGAGGAATTGCCATCAGCGTGCCTGCAAGCCAGATCGTTGCTGCATGCTTTGAACGCAGCTTTTGCGCCCCCTCGCGCCCCAGTCTCCGCATCGCGGCGAGGGTGAAATATTCGCGTCCCAGCAGGAACCCGTTCATGCCCCAGAATATGAACAACGCAAGCGGGGCAAAGACCACGTACAGCACCAAGGCCAGCACATTGGCCGCGATCAGAACGCCGAGAAAGCTCAGTGTGTCGCGGGCCGCTTCGGAAAACGGCAGGCCGGGAACCTGTGGCAGGGTCGGGTAATGTTTGTCCTCAACGGCCTGGGCGACCTCGTCCAGAAACATTGATGTGATGGCCGAGGCCACCGGGATCATCAGGAAAACGGGCAAAACCAGGACCAGGACGATGCCTGAGTAGCCCAGGATGTCATTGAGCCAAGGCACCGCGCCGAAGAACGGAACCGAGATTTCCTGACCCGAGGCCCTGTTGATCAGCCAGATCGCGCCTGCACAGGCCCCGATCAAAAGCAGGATCGTCAACCCGACACCCCGAAGCAGGACCGAGCGGAACCGTGGGTCACCGATTTGCCCAAGCGCCTGGAAAAAGGACTGAATGATAATCATTCGGATACCCACTGTGTCAGGGCGTCAATATCAGGGCGGGGGCGTTCAGGTGGTTGTGCCCCTTCGGTTGCAATATGGATCAGCCCAGCGACGCGTTCGGTGTCGCCCAACCCCAACGCTTGTTGGCAGAAGGCCCGATCATGGGTTTGCCAGCCGCTCAGCCAGTTCGCGCCCCATCCGGCGGCCAGGGCTGCGTTCAACAGCGCCAGGCAAACCGCCCCTGCGGAATAGGTCTGTTCGATTGCCGGAACCTTGTCCGACGGTTTTTGTATTTCGATCACCGCAACCGCCAAATGGCCCATGTCGAACTGGCTGCAGGCCTTGGCAATTTCCTCTGGCGACTTGCCAAGAGCAATCCCGCGGTCCCGTGTCAGCGCCGACAAGCGTGGCATCGCCCCTTTTTCCAGAACGATGAACCGCCAGGGTTCAAGCTTGCCATGATCCGGGCTGCGGGCCGCGGCGGTCAACAATGGCAACAATTCATCTCGGGACGGCGCCGGGGCAACCAGCGTCTTGGCGGGACGAGACCGGCGGGACAGCAGAAAATCCAGGGCGGCCGGGTTTTTCAGGGACATATGTTAACTTTCTTTACATGGGCCTCTTGTATCTCGGTCAGAAGGCCATGTGTTTCAAGGGCTAAATCGGAAACTGTTGGCGCTGCCCGGCGTTGCAATATTATGTTCGTCATCGCCGCCAATTCCGGAGGGGTCATGGCCAAACCAAAACTGCGTGATTTGCCCGACCTGACCGCGCTCGCCCGGCCTGGAACGGAGATCGACGTTCGGGTAACGCCGGGGGCGGCACGGGACCGGATAGAAACCTCGGACGAGGCGATTCGCATCTATGTCACCACCGCGCCAGAAGCTGGCAAGGCGAACAAGGCCGTGCGTGCCCTGCTTGCACTGGCCATGGGGGTGTCTGCGTCATCACTTGTTCTGAAACAGGGGCAAAGCGGACGCCAAAAGCGGTTTGTCTATGACCCCTGAGGTGTCTCACGAATCTGGTAAACACCTTCCGGCAGATCAAGCGCAGCAGCCAGATCGCGCACCTGTTCCGGCGAAAGGGTTATTTTCTGAACCTGCTCGGTTCTGGGGTCCAGCTGCTCGAGCGTTACGCATTCGGCAAAGCTGTTTATGACGATATCCTCTTGCAAAGGCTTGGGGCCCTCGTCCACCAGAGTGATAACCGTCGAGTCGAATTCATGCTCAATCGTAAACATAAGGGCACAGTGCCGGGCCGGTCTGTGCATTGCAACCCGCAGGTGAGCTTAGGGGTGTGGTCAGCGTGGACCTGCCGCGCTAAGCTGTTGGTCCGGCAGGGTATGTGGAAAGGTCATCGAATGCGTTGCTTCGTCTTGCTGCTGGCACCGCTTCTGACTGCCTGCGCTTTGGGCTCGGATAGCCAGCGGTTCGTACCCGCCGAGGAATGGTCGCCCGCAAACCCAAGTCTGCAGGATACCGCGCGCACGTTCCAAGAGGTCAGCCGCCGTGTCGTCGCGGCCGCCAGCGCCGAATGCCGCAGGCAAACCAACAGGCCGAACTGTACCTTTGGTATTCTGGTCGATTTGGACCGGAACGCCCCCACCAATGCATTTCAAACGCTTGATGATTCCGACCAGCCTTTCATCATTTTCACGCAGTCCATGATCCTGGCTGCGGATAACGGCGACGAGATGGCCTTTGTCATGGGGCACGAAGCGGCGCATCACGTTCTTGGGCACATCGACCGTCAGGCAAAAAATGCCCGGGAAAGCGCCAGGATATTTGGTGATCTGGCCCGTGACACCGGAGCCAACGCAGAAGAGATCGAACAGGCCCAGCAACTGGGTGCCGAGGTCGGTGTCCAAACCTATGTCAGGGATTTTGAATTGGAGGCCGACCGGCTGGGCACGGTCATTACCTATCAAGCAGGGTATAACCCACTGGTCGGGATGGAGTTTTTCAAGCGTATCCCGGATCCCGGTGATCGGTTTCTTGCCTCGCACCCGCCAAATGCGCGGCGGGTGCAGGTGGTTTTGGAAACCGCAGCCAAACTGGGTTTGACGCAATGACCAAGATTGCGCGCCTTGGCGTGATCCTGACGGATAGGGGGTCAAAATACGCCGTTTCGGGGGCGCATGTGACCACGCGCGCGCAGGTGGATGCGGTGCTGAAGGACCTGAAAGCCGATAAGGCCTATGCCCGGGCGACACACAATACCTGGGCCGCGATCCTGCCTTCGGGCGCGCTCAAGGCCGATGACGGCGAAACGGGCGCGGGCCTTGTCATCCTGCGCATGATGCAGCGGGCTGAGGTCGAAAACCACCTGATCGTCGTGACCCGCTGGTATGGTGGCAAAAAGCTGGGCGGGGACCGTTTTCGCAGGGTGCAGGATGCGACGCGCGCCTACCTGGATGCGCTGGAAACCCAGGCTTGACCTGAATCAAGGGCAGATCCTGCTTGTTGGGGTACCCCTTTCCCATGGCGCGAACAGGGAAGGGAACCTTATGCCCACACGCGAGACATTAAAGCTTCACGCCGGTCTGGTTGACGACATGGCGATGTCGCTTGGGGTTGATCTGGAAGAAGCGGCCATCGGCGGCCAGCTTACCATCGACGACCTAACTGACGCAGTTTTGCGCTGCACGGGGTGCGCAAACCCGGCGCATTGCCAGGCCTCGCTGCAAGACTCGAACGATACACGCCAAACACCGGAATACTGCAGAAACCGGACGCTGCTTCATAAACTGATCTCTTGACCGAAGGGCTTGCCATGACACCGCTTGGACATTTGATGACCCATTTTCGATTGGTCCTGCAAATGGGTCAGGCGACCGGAACCGATCTGGTCAAGGCGCGGCATTCAGGTGATCTGAGCCATCGGGAATGGGCCGGCATGGTTCAATCCTGCAGGGGATGTGCCTGGGCAGAGGCATGCCCGCGCTGGCTGGAGCAGCACAAGACCAGTGCAACCGCGCCCAGGAACTGTCCGAATCGCGCGCGATTCGCACGGATCAGGGACAAGCAATCACAGGTGAACTGATGCCTTCTACGTCTTTGGGTGATATCGAAAAGCACTTTTGGCTAACGCGGTCTGTCGCCCGATGCATGGGGCTCTCCCTGACCGAAGCGATGGCCGAAGGGCAGCTTTCTGCCAATGAATATGCCGAGCTGGTCACCCGGTGCCGCGCGGCCGATTGCAGCGAAAAATGTGCCTTTTGGCTGGCGATGCAACAATCCCAGGCAACTGCGGCGCCCGAGTTTTGCGCCAACGCGGCGATTCTGAATAATCTGACGTAACGCCGTTACAGCCGCGAATGCGTTCCATCGCATATCGGCGCTGTCGAGCTTTGTTTGCAGCCACAAAAATAGACCTTTTTGCTGCTATCCGCCAAAAATTTCACCGGCTCGAACCCAGTTTCCTTGTGGGATCCGTCGCAAAACGGCTGTCGTTGTGATCGTCCGCAGGCGCACCAGAAATAGGTTTTGCCTTCGGTGACGTCGACCGGATACGGACCTTTTTGGGCTATCTTGGCGTTTTCTGACATCTGGCTGCTCCGTCTTTGGCTGTGTCGCGCCTTAAGCATAGTCTGACGCAGCGTGATGCCAAGGCAAGGGCAACACATCGGGCATTATCGGGTGTTCCAGCGTGGTTTCGCCTCAAATCACGGCGATGTGATTGAGTCTGTTGCCAGAATGGAATGTACGGCCTATTCTGTCAGAGGCCCCGAAAAACTGGGCAATATCAGAAAAGTAATAGAGGATTGATGGACATGAAACTGAAATTCGCTGCTGTTGGCGCATTCGCCCTGGTCCTGACTGCATGCTCGCAGCAGGAAGAACCGACCCCGGTCTACGTCCAGCCCGACTATGACAAATACGGCACCCCGAGCTGCTCGGTCGGCTATGAACTGGCCACCACCGAAGCAGGCCAGACCGTATGTAACCCGGTCGCACAATAAGCACTTCGCGGGCGGTCCAATTTCGGGCCGCCTGCACCCTTTCGAAAAGGATCAGGCCGCCCGTGGGGCGGTTTTTTGATCCAGAAAGATGCCTCAGCGCCCGGCGCTCAGCGTTCCCCAAAGGTCGTATTCCCCGGCCTCGTCCACATCGACGCTTACGATGTCACCGGGTTTCAAATCCTCGAACCCTTCGTCGATAAACAGGTTGCCGTCGATTTCAGGCGCATCGGACTTGGTCCGGCAGGTTGCTGCATCGTCGTCAACCTCGTCTACGATCACGTCAATGCGGCGCCCGACCTTGGCGGCCAGTTTCGCCTCTGAGATCGCCTGAGCCTTTTCCATGAAACGTTCCCAGCGGTCCTGTTTGACTTCGGCCGGAACGTGATCCGGCAGGTCATTTGATCGCGCGCCATCAACGTTTTCGTATTGAAAACACCCCACGCGATCCAGTTGCGCTTCGTCGAGCCAGTCCAGAAGCACCTGGAACTCGGCCTCGGTTTCACCGGGATACCCAACGATAAAAGTCGACCGAAGGGTTATGTCGGGGCAGGTTTGGCGCCACGCGGCAATTTCATCCAGCGTTCGGGCGGCGGCGGCGGGGCGGGCCATACGTTTCAGAACGTCGGGATGCGCATGTTGAAAGGGGATGTCCAGATACGGAAGAACGTTGCAACCCGCGTCCGCCATCAGGGGGACCAGCTCGCGCACATGCGGGTAGGGATAGACGTAATGCAGGCGAACCCAGGCATCCATCCGGCCAAGTTCGCGCGCCAGATCGGTAATGTGGCTGCGGACATCGCGATCTTTCCAGGGGTTCACGTCGTATTTTCGGTCCAGCCCGTAGGCCGACGTATCCTGCGAGATGACCAACAGCTCTTTTACCCCGTTGTCGACCAGCTTTTCGGCTTCGCGCAGGACGGCATGGGCAGGCCGGCTGGCCAGTTTGCCGCGCATGTCGGGGATGATGCAGAACCGGCACTTGTGGTTGCAGCCCTCGGAAATCTTGAGATAGCTGTAGTGGCGCGGCGTCAATTGCACGCTGCTGGCGGGCAACAGATCGACAAAGGGGTCGGGGTCGGGTGGCACTGCGGTATGAACCGCATCCAGAACCTGTTCGTATTGATGCGGACCGGTGACGGCCATGATCCTTGGGTGATGTTCGCGGATGTAATCCGGTTCGGCGCCCAGGCATCCGGTTACAATAACCCGGCCGTTTTCCACAAGCGCCTCGCCGATGGCATCCAGGGATTCGGCCTTGGCGCTGTCCAGGAACCCGCAGGTATTCACGATAACGGCATCAGCACCTGAATAGTCGGGCGAAATCCCGTACCCTTCGGCGCGCAGCCGTGTCAGGATACGTTCGCTATCGACCAGCGCCTTTGGGCAGCCCAGGGAAACCATGCCGATCGTCGGCTGGTTCGAACGGGGTGTGTCAGTGATCCGGGCGGCAGGGGCCAGGTCTGGGCGAAGATCAGGTGGGTTCGTGCTCATGCGCGGCATATAGTGGGGAAAGCTTCCCCTTGCAATTACGATGCTCTCTGGGCGAACTGAAGGCAGAGCAGACAAGCCGGAACGGCAGGAGGCAAGGCATGAAGTGGCTGATCCGTATTCTATTCATACTGGTCGCGGTCATTGGGCTGGTCATCGGCGCCGTGTTGCTGATGCCGGGCGACAAACTTGGCGCAATCCTGGCGGAACAGGTCCGCGCGCAAACCGGTCGCGAGCTGAACCTTTCGGGGGATGTGCGGCTGTCCTTCTGGCCGGTTCTTGGTTTGGAAACCGGTCCGGTCACCTTTGGCAACGCGCCGTGGGCGGGACCGGAACCCATGCTGAGCGCGCAAAGCATTGCCGTCGGTGTGGATGCCGCCAGCTTGCTGGACGGTGATATCCGTATCCGGCGGGTTCTGGCAGAGAACCCTGTTCTCAGGCTTGAGCTGTCTGAAGGGCGCGGCAATTGGGAATTGTCCGGCGGGGCCACCGCATCCACGGATGCGACGGGTCGTGCTGCGACCGCTGGCGGGGGCGGTTCCAAGCCCGCAGAAGACAACCGCGCGATCACGCTGGATCGTCTCGAACTGACGAACGCGCGGCTTGTTTATGTGGAAAACGGTGAAACCCGGATGGATTTTGCCAATGTCGACCTCAAGGCCAGTTGGCCCGATATTTCGGCCCCCATGCAGATGGAGGCGCAGATGCCGGTTCCCGGCGGGGCAGTCGCCGTGGATTTGACGATCCCGGACCTGCCTGCCTATGCCTCTGGCGCGGCGACGGCGCTGAAACTGCGCCTGCAGGCCCCCGGCGGAAGCATCGGCTTTGACGGCCGGGTGAATATCGCCGGTGAAATGGATGGCACGACCGAGGTTCGGACCGACAGCACCGACACGATGCTGGCGGCATTCGGCCAGGGTGGTGTTTCGGTGCCGCAGGGCCTGGGGCGGGTTGCCGATATTTCCGGGCGGATGACCTATACGCGCGACGGGCGCATCGCCTTGCGCGACATGACCGCCGCGCTGGACAGCAACCGTTTCCAGGGAGAGGCAGATATCCTGATCGCCAATCCCCCGCAGGTTACGGCGCGGTTGAATGCTGGCGATTTGGACCTGACCCGGGTTTCCGAAACGGCCAAATCCGCACCGACCCAAAAGGGCGAAGGGGCGGCCAAGGGCAACAAGGCGGCCAATGGCGGCAAAAGCGGGTGGTCCAAAACGCCTATTGATGCATCCGCGCTGGGCCTTGCCAACGGGTCGCTGCGGCTTCGGGCGAAATCGATTGCAGTACCCGGTATGACCTTTGGTCAAAGCGATCTGACCCTGACGCTTGATCGGTCGCGCGCGGTCCTCAAGATGCAGCCGGCAACCTTGTTTTCTGGTCAGGTCAACGGCCAGGTTGTCGCCAACAACCGCAATGGTCTGTCCGTCGGCGGAAATCTTACAGCCAAGGGGATCGACCTAAAGCAGGCGCTGACCACGTTGGGCGGCATCGAACGGCTGTCGGGAACCGCCTCGGGGTCGCTGGAGTTTCTGGGCGTCGGGCAAAATGAAAACCAGATCATGCGGTCGTTAAGCGGAAAAGGACGGATCGATGTCGGCAAGGGGGTGATTTCAGGCTTTGACCTTGATCGCCTCATGGGACGCGGCAGTGGCTCTGGCGGGACAACCGTTTTCAACAGCCTGGCGGCCAGCTTTGTGATCGACAAGGGCAATTTGACAAACAACGATTTGCTGATGCTGCTGACCAATTTCAGGGCCGACGGAAAGGGGCGCGTCGGGCTGGGCGCGCGCGATATCGACTATGTATTCACACCGGCGGTTGTGCGGTCAAATTCGGAAACGGGTGTGTCGGTTCCGGTTCGTATTTACGGCCCCTGGAGTGATCCGTCGATCAAGCCAGACCTGACCAAAGTCATCGAGGCGGCCGCGGACGAAAAGGTGAAAGCACTGGAAGACGACGCCAAGAAAAAAGTGTTGGACAAGGTGGGCGAAAAGCTGGGGACCACGGTAACCGAGTCCGAACAAGTCGAAGATGCGTTGAAGGAAAAACTGGAAAACGAGGCCAAGAAAGGGCTTTTGAAGTTGTTCGGAGGGGATTGAGGCAGGGCGGCTGCCAGGCAACCGCCCTGCCACTCTTTACACGTCAGATCGTCTGATCGTATTCCCCGACGCCAGGTTCGGTTCGAATAACCGCATCGATTTCCGCGAAGATCGCGCGCATTTCCTCCTCGCTGTGGCTGCTTTCGCAAACCACAACCAGGTTCGGTGTGTTCGAAGACGCGCGCACCAGGCCCCAGCTGCCGTTGTCCAGTATGACGCGGGCACCGTTTACGGTTACGACCTCTTTGATTGCGCGCCCGGCCAGTGGCTCGTTGGCTTTGGCGCGCGCGACCAGCTTTTCGACCAGTCGGTCCAAGATATCGTATTTCTCGGTATCGGCAGCATAGGGCGACATCGTCGGGGTTGACCATGTTCTGGGCAAGGCCTTGCGCAGGTCTGACATGGACTTGCCCGGGTTGCGGTCCATCAGCTTGCAAATTTCAACCGCGACGCGCATTCCGCAGTCATACCCGCGCCCCACGGGTTCGGCCAGAAAGTAGTGACCGGATTTTTCAAACCCCGCCAATGCGCCGATTTCCTTGACCCGCCGTTTCATGTGGCTGTGGCCGGTTTTCCAATAGTCGGCCTTGACGTCCAGCGCCCGAAGTTCCGGGTCACTGGCGAATAGACCGGTGGATTTCACATCTGCCACAAAAGTCGCCCCGGGGTGCAGCTTGGCCAGGTCGCGCGCCATGATGACGCCGACCTTGTCGGCGAAAATCTCTTCGCCTTCGTCGTCGACTACGCCGCAGCGATCGCCATCTCCGTCAAAGCCCAGCGCAAGATCCGCACCGCTGGATTTTACGGTGTTGGCCATGTCATGCAGCATCTCCATGGCTTCGGGGTTCGGATTGTAATTGGGAAAGGTATAGTCCAGCCGCGTATGGCTATGCACAACCTCGACGCCGATCCGCTCGAAAATTTCCGGCGCAAAGGCCGAGGCCGTTCCGTTCCCGGTGGCGCAGACGACCTTGAGCGGGCGCGACATCCTGAAATCGCCGACGATATCGTCGATATAGGCCTCTTTCACGCCGTCAACGAATTCGTAAGACCCGCCAGCGCGGGCCTGGCCGTCGCCGTTCAGAACGATGTCGCGCAGTTCGGACATTTCGTCAGGACCATGGGTCAGGGGCCGGTCAAACCCCATCTTGACCCCGGTCCAGCCGTTGGGATTGTGGCTTGCCGTGACCATTGCAACCGCCGGGACATCCAGATGGAACTGCGCGAAATAGGCCATCGGGCTGAGCGCGGGGCCGATATCTTTGACCTGAATGCCCGCCTGCATAAGACCGACGATCAGCGCGTTTTTGATCGACAGGGAATAATCACGATAGTCGTTGCCAACTGCGATGACCGGGGCAATCCCCCGGCGGTGCATCTGGGTGCCCAATCCCAGCCCCAGCGCCGTCATGCCCGGAAGATTGATGTCGTCAGGGTATTTCCAGCGCGCGTCGTATTCGCGAAAACCCGTCGGCTTGATCATAGAGTCGCGCAGAAAGTTCCAGGTGTTCGGGGTCACCTCGGCAAGGGGTTTGGGCATTGCTGATCTCGATGATTAAATCTGAATGGGGTTTTCTTTGGCCAGCGCATCAAAACGCATCAACGTGTCAACAAGCTGAGGCATCTGGTCCAGGTAAATCATGTTCGGACCGTCAGAGGGCGCATTGTCGGGGTCCTGGTGCGTTTCAATGAAAACGGCACCAATACCCAGAGACACGGCGGCACGCGCCATGACCGGCGCGAATTCTCGTTGGCCGCCGGACGAACCGCCCTTGCCACCGGGTTGCTGGACCGAGTGGGTTGCATCCATGACGACCGGATAGCCGGTCTTGGCCATTTGCGGAAAAGACCGCATATCGGCAACCAGCGTGTTGTAGCCAAAAGATGTTCCGCGCTCGGTCAAAAGGATATTCGTGTTGCCGGTGCTTTCGACCTTGTCCACGATGTTGGTCATTTCCCACGGGGCCAGGAATTGCCCCTTTTTCACGTTCACGGCCTTTCCGGTCCGTCCCGCTGCCAACAGCATGTCCGTCTGACGGCACAAAAAGGCCGGGATTTGCAGGATGTCCACGGCCTCGGCCGCAATCGCGCATTGCTCCTCGGTATGTACATCGGTCAGAACCGGGATGCCCATGGTCTTGCGAATGTCGTCCAGCACCTTCAGCCCCGCATCAATCCCAAGGCCGCGCTTGCCGGACAGAGAGGTGCGGTTCGCCTTGTCATATGAGGCCTTGAACACGTACTGCGCGCCTGCGGCATCGCAGGCTTCTTTCATGGTGCCTGCGATCATCTGGGCGTGATCGGCAGTTTCAAGCTGGCACGGGCCTGCAATGATGGTCAGCGGAAGGTCGTTGCCGACGGTCAGGTGGGCGATTTTTATATGTTTCATGGGTCTTTACGAGGATACCTGTTCACGAAGGACCGACGCGGTAAGCGAGATCATCAGGTAGATACCAGCAAACAACAAGAAAGCCAAAATCGTATTTTCGAACTTGCGCGGATAGCTCGGTTCCTGGCTGGGAACCGGGTTGACCGAGACCGTCAGATACCGGACCTGGCGGTTCGCTTCGGTTCGCGTTGTTTCCATGTGCTGCATGGCGGTTTGCAACATCATGTCACGCGCGGCCAGGTCGGCCTGCGCCATCTGAATGCGCACGCTCAGACGGGCCAGCGAGTTTTCGCCTGCCGAGACATCCACCATCTTGGCGTTCAACTCGTCCAGAACGGCCTCAAGCCGGGTGATGTCGCCCTGAACGCCGTCGACCTTGGCCTGGTTTGGGCGCAGGTTGTCCAGCAACGCGGCGAGTTCCAGTTTTTTGTCCTGCAATTCATATTCGAATTGATCGATCCTTGCCCGCAGGCTGGCAATGACGCTTTGCGGGTCAAGAACGGCGCCTTGCAACTGCAGTTCGATCAGATCTTCCTGCGCTTGCTTTCGCGCGTCCTGCGCGGTTTCAAAGCTTTGCAGCGCATCGCGCATCTGGTCCGCACGTTTTTTCTCGGACAGCGCATTTACCCTGTCCTCGGCATAAGAGATCAGCTTTTCCGAGAAAAGGGTCGATGTTTCCGGGTCCGGGGCCGCGACTTCCATCCGGATGACGCCTTCGGTCGGGTCATAGCCGATGGTTACCATGCGTTGGTACACTTTATAGGCATCTTCAAGCGTAGAATCTGCGGCCAACCGCTGTATCGGATCAATCCAGTCTTGCTGAAATACCTCTGCAAAACCGGCGTCACGGTCCAAAAGCAGCAACGCCTCTTTTGATTCAAGGAAAGACTGGACAGAGATCGAGTCCTGAGTGGTTGCGAATTGCGTGCCTGCCAGAAGCCCGCCGATGCTGCCGGGCCCGCCATCGGCCTGAAGGATGAGAAATTCGGAATCGCTGGCATACATGGGCGTCGCATACCGGTAGAAATACAAGCCCACGATCAGCGTTGGCAGCAGAACAAAAGCGGACAGGCGCGCAAACAGGGTTATCAGCTTGCGGCGGCGGCGGCGGGCGATGTCTTTTTGAATCTGCCCGATTTCGTATTCACGCCGCTGGGCCGGGCTCAGTTCCGGGCCGGGCAGGTTTTGCTGACCTTCCTTCACAGTTTGCGGCAGGTGGACCGTGATCGTGTCTTTTGCAGACTCCGTGTTTGTCTTGTCGGGCGTGGGCGGGCTTGCGGCCTCCAGCAGGTTGGCGCGTTGGAAAGGGTCGATCCCCTTCTTGCGCAGCAGGCGCACGGCATCATAGTCGGACGTTGCCGCCAGCCCGTGTTTTTGTGCCATGCGCCGCGCAATGCGCAACTGTCGCCCTGTCAGGCCCTCGCGCTTGATGGCGTCCAGCTCGGTGCCCGGCTGTGGCGCGGCATCGCCCGACGATTGTTCAGGTCCAGAGGTCTGGGTCGCCTCGCGAATACGCGAGATCGCGTCCGACCGCGCCTCAGGTGTGCCTTCGGCCCGTGGCGCGCGACCGGGATTGTATTTCTTAGCCTTGGGTCTGGTAGTCATATAGCTGCTTTGCCTCTTCCAAGGATTCAAACATATGTAGCTGCCCATCGACAAGAACGGCAGCCTGCCGCGCGAATTTTTCCAGCACCTTGGGATTGTGGGACACGATCACCAGTGTTGTCGTCCGCAGCCGTTCCTGCAGGATCGCGCCCGCCTTCTTGTTGAATTCGACATCCGTCGTCGAGGGCATCCCCTCGTCGATCAGGTACATGTCGAAATCCAGCGCCAGCATCAATGAAAAGGTAAACCTTGCGCGCATCCCCGCAGAATAGGTGGCAAGCGGCTGATTGAAATATTCGCCCAACCCGCACAGCCAACTGCAATATGCTTCGACGTAATCGGGGTCCATCCCGTAGATATTGGCGACGTATCTTGCGTTTTCCAGCGCCGACAACCGTTTCGACACTCCGCCGGTAAAACCCATTGGAAAGGAAACTCGGCACGCGCGTCGGATCACCCCTTCGTCAGGTTTTTCCAGGCCCGCCATCATGTTGATAAGGGTGGTTTTCCCGGTGCCGTTAGGCGCAAGAACACCAAGGGATTTTCCCAGTTCGACCCGGAACGAAACCCGGTCCAGGATCACCTTTCGGCGAGATCCCGTCCAGAAGGATTTACTGACATTGTCAAACTCAAGCATACAGGGCCTGTTGGTCGTCCCAGTTGGGTGGCGCGCAGCCGATACCGCGAAACAGCGCATCGGATATTCGTCCATGTTGGCTACATTATGTCGAAATGTGAAACAAATGATCAATGCGACCCGGGCACCCCTGCGCGATTTTTGATCGGGCGCGGGCCGCATGGGTCGAAAGGAACGGTGATCTAGAATGAGCGCACTTGTGCACCAGATCCGCGCATGCCGGATCTGCGAAGAAAGCTTCGCAGAGACCGCGACCGCGCACGAACCCCGCCCGGTCGTGTGGTTTCGGCGCGGCGCCCGTTTGCTGATCGCAGGGCAGGCCCCCGGCGCAAGGGTCCATGCCTCGGGCGAACCGTTCACGGACCCGTCCGGTGACCGGCTTCGTGACTGGCTGGGCCTGAATGCAAATGAATTCTACGACCAGGACCGCGTGTCGATTGTTCCCATGGCGTTTTGCTTTCCCGGCTATGATTCCCGCAATGCGGACTTGCCGCCGCCAAAAATCTGCCGACAAACCTGGCATGACCAGGTGATGGAGGAGCTGGGCGATGTCCCCCTGACCGTTCTGGTTGGCGGGCACGCCCACAGCTATCACCTGGGAATAAAAGCCGGCGTTACGGAAACGGTGCGGTCCTGGCGGGACCATGCGCCGCGGGTCTTCGCCTTGCCTCATCCGTCCTGGCGCAATACGGCATGGCTGAAAAAGAACCCATGGTTCGAGGCAGAGCTGCTGCCGGTTCTGCGCGCCCGGGTGAAAGAGGTGATGAATGACTGAAACCACGGCATTGGATGCGGCCCATTCCGCAATGCAGGCCGCGCCCCAGGATGACGCCGCGCGTTTGCGGTTCTTTGAACGGCTGGCCGATGCTGAGCTGTTCCTGATGCTGGCCGAGGAGGCGCAGGGCGAAAATATCTCGCCCGAACTTTTTGACGTGGCTGATGGCCGTTTTGTACTGGCATTCGACCTAGAGGAACGGCTGGCCCGGTTCGCGGGCCAGCCGGTTCCTTATGTGGCCCTGTCGGGGCGGGTTCTGTCGGCGATGCTGTCGGGCCAGGGCATCGGTTTGGGGCTGAACCTGGATGCGGCCCCGTCATCCATGTTGATTCCTTCCGAGGCGTTGGGATGGCTCAGCGAAACATTGCAGCACGGGCCCGAAGAGGTGCAGCAAGCCCTGTCCGAATTCACGGCCCCCAAAGGTTTGCCCGAAAGCCTGCTGAAGGCGTTGGATGCCAAGCTGGCAACCGCCGTGGGCCTGGCGCAAAACGCCTATCTCGCCGGAACAAAAACACCAGGGGGCGGGCAGGGGCACTTGTTGGGGTTTGTTGGCGCCGTTGAGGGCGCCGAACCGGCGCTGGCCAAGGCCGTATCCGAGGCGCTTACGTTTTCGGGGGTCGAGGCCGGTGCCCTGGATGTCGGGTTTTTTGAGGCATCCGACAGCGCGGCAGCGGCGCTTGCGCGGGTGGCGTTGCGATTTGACATCCCGCAACCGGAAATCCGGGCAGAACCCCTGCCGATACCGGGATCGGACCCTAACAAACCGCCAAAGCTGAAATAGAGGTCGGTTCGGTGCTTGTGTCGCGCGACGCCCGCAAGCGCCGCGCGACAGGGTGCATCACTCGGCTGCGGGTTCCAGCTTGTCCTGGGTGCGGGTCTCGAAATCGCTTGCGTCGTGACGTTCATGAAGTTGCGTATGCGGTTCACCGAAGGCGCGGTTCACCATGCGCCCGCGCTGTACCGCGGGGCGCGCGTCGATGTCCTTGGCCCACCGCAGCACATGTTCGTAAGAGCCGACATCCAGGAACTCTGCCGCGTCATACAGGCGGCCCAGAACCAGTTGACCGTACCACGGCCAGATTGCCATATCGGCGATCGAGTAGTCGTCGCCCGCAATAAAGCGGTTGCCTGCAAGCTGTTTGTCCAGGACATCCAGCTGGCGCTTCGCTTCCATGGCAAAGCGGTTGATCGGGTATTCCCACTTTTCCGGCGCGTAGGCATAGAAATGGCCAAAGCCGCCACCCAGATAGGGGGCGCTGCCCATTTGCCAGAACAGCCAGTTCATCACTTCCGTGCGCTCGGGGCCGTTTGCGGGCAAGAACGCGTCGAATTTTTCTGCCAGGTGGAACAGGATCGACCCGCTTTCGAACACGCGCAACGGGGTGTCGCCGGATCGGTCCCACAGGGCCGGAATCTTGGAGTTCGGGTTGGCCTCGACAAAGCCCGATCCAAATTGATCGCCTTCACCGATATTGATCAGCCATGCATTGTATTCGGCACCCTCATGCCCCAGGGCCAACAGCTCTTCGAGCATGACGGTCACCTTGACGCCATTCGGCGTCGCAAGCGAATAAAGCTGCATCGGATGCTTGCCAACAGGCAGGTCCTTGTCATGCGTGGCGCCGGAAATCGGGCGGTTGATACTGGCAAATCGCCCGCCGCTTTCACTGTCCCATGTCCAGACTTTGGGGGGCGTGTAGATGGGGTTTTCGCTCATATCTTGTCTCCAGGTTTGTCCGGGGCAGGGCCCGCCGTCACCAGAGCTAATGTCGCAACCGCGAAAGTCCAACCCCTTTTGGACGGACCGCGCTGTAACATTTCCCTCTCTTGCGTTCACGAAACCTCGTTACTTGTCACAGCGCCGCGAGGGGGACTTCGCCCACCGCCAGAATCGCATATTGTCCGATCAGCCCTTCGGGTTGACACCTCGAAAACTGCTGAGACAGAAGGATTGATCATATGAAACGCTTCGCCCTGACTTTTGCTGCTGCGATTGCCCTGGCAGTACCGGCCTTTGCCGGACCTCAATATGTTGACGGCACCGGGTTCGCCGTTTCCGGATACGACGTTGTTGCCTATCGCGATCTGGATCAGGTGCCTATTGGCCAGGCCCAGCCCGAAGGTGTGCGCGGGCGTTCTGATATTACGGCCGAGTATAACGGATCGACCTGGGCGTTCTCATCCGAAGAAAACCGAGCGAAATTCCTGGAAAACCCCGCGTTTTATGCGCCGCAATATGACGGACACTGCGCTTATGGGGTGTCAAAGGGCGGCAAGGTTCCCGGAAATCCGAACCTTTGGCGGATTGTTGACGACAAGCTGTACCTGAATATCACGGATGTCGTGGTCGGCTTCTGGGAAGAAGATGTCCCGGGCAATATCAACCTGGCCGAAGGGAACTGGCCCGGTATCGAGCCTGCAGATGCATCGACCAACGTCATTCCGAAATTCACGTCGGAAGGTCCGGTCACGAACTGATCTGAAACAAAACAAAAAGCCCGGTCCAAGAGGCCGGGCTTTTTCAATATGCGATACGGTCAGCTGGCAATCCAGAATTCGTCTCGTATCTGCTGGTCGGCTTCAAACCGGATCTTGACGCTTTTTGCGCCGGGAAACTTCCGCTCGCGGATCGTGTCGGGAATAACGACGTCGCCCGATCCCGAATTCCTGGACTGAAAGGACAAGATCTCGGTCTCGTTGTGACGACGGCTTGTCAAAACCGATGTCGGCAGGGCAACACGGTTTGCGCCCTCGCAGACCGGGGTCGCGACGAAAAAGGTCAGGTCCCTGCCGAAACAGCCGACGGCATCAGGAACATGGTCGGATTCGCATGTCTTGTCGCGGCAGGTTCCGTCGCCGCAATCGGCGTCCGGCGTGTCCGGCAAATGCGACAAGGCAAGGTCGGGGTTCAACCGGGCCCGGCAGGCTGCGATCTCTTCCGCGGCCAGTTCGATCACCCGTTTTTTCAGGCGCGGTCGCCGAGGCATGGCCGAAAACTCGGCGCCCTTGCCGGTCAATCCTTCTTTGCGCAGGAAGTCATAGGCGGATTTTGCTTGTGAGAAACCGGAATAATCGCCCCCTGTGTGGTCCGGATGCGCATGAAACGCAATCTGACGCCAGGCCTCGCGAATATCTTCCGGTCCCGCCGATTGGTCCAAGCCAAGCGCAAACAGCGCATCAGCCCGAGCCTTTATCTTGTCAACTGGCTCCATAAAAAGGCACTCGTAAAAAAAACACTACACAAGTACCATCTTTAGAAGTGACATCTTTTTGTCAAATTTTCCAAAGTATTGAGGTGGTTTGCGGGAACAATATTCGGGTGTTTTCCGGCATTGTTCCCTGAAAGGTGTGGATTAGAGCATTACGTCTGAGGTCAACGGGTCTGGCGGAGGGCTGGAACAAAAAAACGGGCCGCGCAGGCGACCCGTTCTCAGTTATTGATGAACCGCCGATCAGGCGACGTTTTGCAGCTGAGTTTTGGGCGTGATGCCAAGGGCAAAGCAAACATCCCGGGTCAGTTCCGGGCGGTTGAGCGTGTAGAAATGCAACTTGTCCACGCCACCGTCAATCAGGTCCGAACACAGTTCGGTGCACAGCGCAGTTGCCAACAAGTCTTCGCGATTGTCACGCGCGGCCTTGTCGAACGCCTGCTCGACCCAGGCCGGGATACGGGCGCCGCAGCGGCGGGCGAAATTGCGGGTGCCCTTCCAATTTTCGATCGGCAGGATGCCGGGGACGATGGGCTTGTCGATGCCTGCCTTTGCACAGGCATCGCGAAAGCGAAAGAAGGTTTCGGCCTCGAAAAAGAACTGGGTCAACGCCTCGTCAGCCCCGGCGTCCAGCTTGGCCTTGAGCCAATCAACATCGGCCGTCGCGCTTGGGGCTTCGGGGTGAATATCGGGATAGGCACCGACCCGAATGGCGAACTTGCCGGTATCGGCCAGCGCCGAGATCAGCTCGACCGAGTTTTCGAAGCCGTCGGGATGAGGCACAAAGCGATCATGCCCGCGTGGCGGGTCGCCGCGCAGGGCCACGATGTCCTTGACCCCGGCGGCCGCAAATGTTTCGGCAATCTCAAGGGTTTCCTGCCGGGTCGCTTCGACACAAGTCAGGTGCGCCGCAACTGACAGGCCGGACGATTTGTGCAGCGTAGCAACCGCATCCCGTGTCAATTCGCGGGTTGTTCCGCCCGCGCCATAGGTAACCGAGACGAAACGCGGATCCAGCGGCGCCAATGTCTGCACCGTATCCCACAGCCGAAACGAAGCCTCCAGCGTCTGGGGTGGGAAGAACTCAAAGGAAATTTCTGGCTTGGTCATTGGTATCTCACAGGTTGCGGCAGGCACCTTGTGCCACGACACGCATTGTGAGACAAACTCATATTGCTCAAGAACAACATGAGTCAGACTTCATGCATATCGAATTTCGACATCTTCGCACCATCAAGGCCATACACGATTGCGGCGGCTTGGCGCGGGCTGCCGATCAGTTGAACATCACGCAATCGGCGCTGAGCCACCAGATCAAGGGGCTTGAAGATCAGGCCGGGGTCGAATTGTTTCTGCGCCGGTCCAAGCCGATGAAGCTGTCGGCGGCCGGTTTGCGCCTTCTGCGCTTGGCCGAACAGATTTTGCCCCAGGTCGAGGCGATGCAGGATGAGTTTTCATCCTTGCGTGACGGGCGTACTGGCCGGATGCATATCGCGATCGAATGCCATGCCTGTTTCGAATGGCTGTTCCCGGTGCTCGAGTCGTTTCGCAAGTCCTGGCCCGATGTGGATGTCGATATAAGACCTGGGCTGGCTTTCGATGCCTTGCCAGCCTTGCAAAAGGAAGAGGTTGACCTGGTAGTCTCGTCAGACCCGGAAAGCCTGCCGGGCGTCGAGTTTGTCGAGCTTTTCGATTATAATCCTGTCTTTGTGGCCGCGTCCTCGCACCCGCTGGCTGAAAAACCGTTCATCGAGGCCGAGGATTTTCGCGGCCAAACGCTCATTACCTATCCGGTCGAACGCACGCGGCTGGACGTTTTCAGCCAATTGTTGATCCCGGCACGGGTTGAACCCGCGACGATCCGGCAGGTCGAACTGACGGCGGTGATCCTGTTGCTGGTTGCGTCGAACCGGGGGATATCCGTGCTGCCCGACTGGGTCGTGCGCGAGGTCAAGTACAGTTCCGACTATGTCACGCGCCCGCTGACGCGCGACGGGATCACGCGCAGGCTTTACGCGGCGGTCAGAACGGAAGACCTGGAAAAACCCTTTGTCCAGGAATTGGTGAAACTGGCCCGGACCGAGGCGCGAAAGCTTCAGGAGCAATAGGCGCAAAACAAGGGTCCGGTATGCACATCATTCCTCTTGGCAAGGACGCAATGCCCCAGTATACGCGCGGTTTGACCGGACAGGAGCCTTTGGACAATGGTTGGCAGTGCAAACCTCAACATCATGATCAAGGCCGCGCGCAAGGCGGGGCGTTCACTGGTCAAGGATTTTCGCGAAGTCGAAAACCTGCAGGTGTCGATGAAAGGTGCCGGTGACTTTGTGTCCAAGGCCGATATCGCCGCCGAGGCGATCCTGAAAGAGGAACTGCTGGGCGCGCGTCCGACCTATGGCTGGCTGGCCGAAGAGGGCGGCGCGATTGATGGCGAAGACCCGACCCGCCGCTGGATCGTCGATCCGCTGGACGGCACCACCAATTTTCTGCACGGCCTGCCGCACTGGGCGGTCTCGATCGCGCTGGAACACAAGGGCAAGATCGTTGCCGGTGTGATCTATGACGCCGCCAAGGACGAGATGTTCTTTGCCGAAAAGGGCGAGGGCGCGTGGATGAACGATACGCGTATCCGCGTCTCGGGCCGTCACCGTATGATCGAGTCGATCTTCTCGACCGGACTGCCCTTTGGCGGCCGCGCGGACCTGCCTGCTACCCTTCAGGACTTGGCCCGCCTGATGCCTGCCTGTGCCGGTGTGCGCCGTTGGGGCGCTGCGGCGCTGGACATGGCTTATGTGGCCGCGGGCCGCTACGAAGGCTTTTGGGAACGTCGGCTCAACGCCTGGGATCTGGCTGCGGGTATCATCATCGTGAAAGAGGCGGGCGGCTTTGTTCAGCCGCTGAACCCCGAAGGCAGCGTTCTGGACGATGGCGAAGTGATCTGCGCCAACGAGCCAATTTTCGACACTTTCGCAAAAGTTATCCGGGGCTGATACGTCCACCCCGGTCAGCGTTTTCGCAATAGGCGCGCCCCAGGCAGGGCGCGCTTTTAGTGTTCAGAAGTCGACCTCGATCGCGATCCCTTGCTGGACGGCCAGATCGACCACTGCGCTTGCAACAGCCAGATCCTGAAGCCCGACGCCGGTGCCATCGAACAGGGTCACCTCATCATCTGAGCTGCGCCCGCGATGGGTGCCGTTGATGACCTCGCCAATCTGCCGGATATCGCTTTGCCTTTTCAGACCCGCAGCAATGGCGTGCTGGCTTTCGCCCAATGTGACCGCCTGCGCGACCTCGTCTGTAAAGACGCTGGCCCGCGCGACCAGGTCGGCTGCGACCTCTTGCTTGCCCACAGTATCGGTGCCCATGCACGCGATATGGGTTCCGTCCGCGACGTGCCCTGACATCAGGATGGGCGCAAAGGAAGAGGTGATCGTGATAATCACGTCCGCCTCGACCAGGCCGGGCAGATCAACCGCTTCGAAAGGCAAGCCACCCTCGGTTGCGACCTTTTCGATGTTGGGCAACATCTCGGGGTGCAGGTTCCAGCCGATGACCTTGTCGAACTTGCGCTGTTCCAGGGCGGCGCGAAGTTGGAACGTCGCCTGATGCCCGGCACCGACCATGCCGATCACCTTGGCATCTTTGCGTGCAAGGTGGTTGATCGACACTGACGAGGCTGCCGCCGTGCGCAGCGCCGTCAAAAGGTTGCCCCCCACAAGGGCCTTGACCCGACCTGTATCGGGATCAAACAGAAACACCGTTGACTGGTGATTGATCAGCCCGTGGGTTTCGAGATTATTCGGCCAATACCCCCCGGCCTTGAGGCCCAGCGTCATACCCGCGCGATCAAACCCGCCCTTGAACCCATAAAGCGCATCGGCATGGCCGATGGCCTCGCGCACCACTGGAAAGTTACAGGCATCACCTGCCGCCATTGCGGCGAACACCTGTTCAACTGCCTCATAGCTTTCCTTACGCACCATGAGGGCGCCGATTTCCTTTTCAGGAACAATGATCATCGCGTGTGTCTTTCTTTGTGATGGCCGTAACAGGGCGGCGCAAAACGCCCGCCCTTGTTTTCATCTAAGGATCAATAGGCCTTGCCACGTGCCGAGACCGGCCACAGGGTTTCGACCTTTCCGCCCCGTACGCCCACATACCAATCGTGGATATTGCAGGTGGGGTCACAATGCCCGGGCACCAGCCGCAGCTTGTCATTGACCTTGAGCACGCCGTCGGGGTCACCGATCACGCCGTGTTCATCCGAACATTTCAGGTATTCCACGTCGTTCCGTCCAAAGATGAAGGGCAGGCCGCTATCGATCGATTGCGCCTTGAGGCCCGCGTCGCAAATGGCCGTGTCGGCCTTGGCGTGGCTCATGACGCTGGTCAGAATGAACAGCGCGTTTTCCCATTCGCCCTGGTCGATGCGCTTGCCGTCTTTGTCCAGAATCCGGCCATAATCGGCGTCCATAAAGGCATAGGATCCGCATTGCAGTTCGTTATAGACGCCCGAGTTGCTCTCGAAGTAATACGAGCCTGTGCCGCCGCCCGAGACCAGCTCGCATGCGATCCCTTCGGCCTTCAACCCCTCAACGGCGTCTTTGACCATGGCGATGGCCGTATCCAGCTTTTCCTTGCGCGCCGCGTAGCTGTCGAGATGCTGCATCGCGCCCTGATAGGCCTGAATTCCGGTGAATTTCAGGTTCCGAGCATCCTCTACCGCCTTGGCAATCTCGATGACGGCAGGGGTCGTCGCTACGCCGCAGCGGCCAGCGCCGCAGTCGATCTCGACCAAGACCTCCAATTCGGTGCCGTGTTTCAATGCTGCGGCGGACAGATCGGCCACGTTGTCGATATCGTCGACGCAGACAATGGTGCGCGCGCCCAGCTTGGGCAGGCGGGCAAGCCGGTCGATCTTGACCGGATCGCGGACCTGGTTTGAAACCAGAATATCCTTGATGCCGCCGCGGGCAAAGACTTCGGCCTCGGACACTTTTTGACAGCAGACGCCGTTCGCGCCGCCCAGCTTTTCCTGCAGCTTGGCCACGTCTACCGATTTGTGCATCTTGCCATGCACCCGGTGACGCATCCCGTGCGCCTTGGCATAATCGCCCATCTTCCTGATGTTGCGTTCCAGCGCATCCAGATCAAGGATCAGGCAAGGTGTCTGGATTTCGCTTTCATCCATGCCGATGGCGGCAGGGATGTCATAGCCGACTTCGCGTTCGTCGAAATGTGCAGGTTGGTTCATCTTTGTCCTCCTTACCCTTCAAGCCAGGGCAGTTTGTCCAGATCTACATTGCCGCCCGTGATGATCACGCCAATCCGCTTGCCGCTGAAGACCTTGGGGTTCTTGAGGATCGTGGCCAGCGGCACTGCCGAGGATGGCTCCATCACCACCCGCAGGTATTTCCAGGTCAGTTTCATCGCGTCGATGATCTCTTGCTCGGACGCGGTGAAGATGTCGGTCACGTTGCGTGAAACAAAGTGCCAGGTGTTTTCCTTGAGCGGAACCAAAAGCCCGTCGGCGATTGTTTTGGGGGCGTCATCAGCAATGATGTGACCCGCCCTGAACGAGCGATAAGCATCATCGGCCTGTTCCGGCTCGGCCGCATAGATCGCCGTCTGCGGCGCAAGGGCCGAAACGGTCAGGCAGGTGCCGGACACCATTCCACCGCCGCCAATGGGCGCAATCACGGCGTCCACGCCACCTGTTTGCTCCAGCAGCTCAGCCGAGCAGGTCGCCTGACCGGCTATCACGCGGGGGTCGTTGTAGGGATGTACAAACGCGCCGCCGGTGCGGGCCTGCACCTTGGCAAAGGTGGCCTCTCGTGATGAGGTGGACGGCTCACATTCGGTGATCGTGCCGCCAAAGCGCCGCACCGCATCCTTTTTGGCCTGCGGGGCCGTGCGGGGCATGACCACGTGGCATGGGATGCCGCGCCGCCCGGCGGCATAGGACAAAGACAGCGCGTGGTTGCCGCTGGAATGGGTGCAGACACCCTTTTTGGCCTTGTCATCGCTCAAGCCGAATACGGCGTTGCACGCCCCGCGCACCTTGAATGCGCCCGCTTCCTGAAAATTCTCACATTTGAAGAACAGCTGGGCGCCCGTCTGTTCGTTCAGGACCTCCGAGGTCATGACCGGCGTGCGACGGATATAAGGTTTGATCCGTTCATGCGCCGTGTACATGTCGTCGATCGTCAGGTCAGCGGTAGGGATATGATCCAACATCAGACCCTCCTCAAGCCGCGGCTTTGGCGTGTCCCGAAGGACCGGTGCGGAAATATTCCTGTGCGGCGGCCACACCGCTGCCCAGCTTGATCGGATAGTTCAGGTCTGCCATCGCCATCTCAATGGTGCCGAGGCCAGACAGAACCATGACATCCGTCAGACTGCCCAGATGACCAATCCGAAAGGCCTTGCCGTTCAATTCACCCAAACCGATGCCAAAGGACACGCCATATGCGTTGAAGGCATGATCGGTCAAAGCGTTACTGTCATAACCGTCCGGAACGTAGATGGCGCTGACCGTATCCGAGTAGAGATCGGGCGACTGCGCAACCAGGCCAAGCCCCCAGGCCTTGACCGCGCGGCGCACGCCTTCGGCCAGGCGGAAGTGGCGGGCATAGACAGCGTCCAGGCCTTCCTCGAACAGCATGTTCAGGCTTTCGCGCATTCCGTAGATCAACTGCAACGGAGGGGTATAGGGAAAGCCGCCGGATGCATTTGCCGCCATCATGTCGCGGAAATCAAAGAATGTTCTGGGCAGTTTGGCCGTTTCCATCGCCCTTTGTGCCTTGGGGCTGACGCACAGGATTGCCATGCCGGTGGCCAGCATGAACCCCTTTTGCGACCCCGACACCGCGATATCAACACCCCAATGGTCGAATTCAAATGGCATCGACGCCAATGAGCTTACGCAATCCACAAACATCATCGCAGGATGGCGGGCCGTATCCATTGCGCGGCGCACTGCCGCGATGTCCGACCGCACCCCGGTCGCGGTTTCGTTATGGGTGATCAGCACGGCCTTGATTTGATGGCTGGTATCTTTCGATAGCACCTCCTGGAACCGGTCGGCAGGTGCTCCGGTGCCCCAGGGGCAATCGATGACCTGAACGTCCAGCCCGTGCCGCTTGCACAGGTCGATCCATCGATGGCTGAAGACACCGTACCGTGCGACCAGAACCGTGTCGCCGGGGCTGAGGGTGTTGGTGACGGCCGCCTCCCACCCGCCGGTGCCGCTGGCGGGGAAAACCATGACCTGGGCCTTGTCGGTGCGGAAAACCTTTTTTGCGCCGTCCAGTGCCGGGGCAAAAACCTCGACAAATTCCGGGGCGCGGTGATCTTGTGTCTGGACCTGCATGGCCAGCCGCAGCCGGTCGGGAATGTTCGTCGGTCCGGGGATGAAAACCGGGTTTTGGTTAGACATCTTCAATCCTCCAATCTCAGCAAAACTGTGACGGGGAGGGAAGTATTTTGCAATTTTCTTGAAAAATATTTCCATTTTAGAAATTTTTTGCATAAGTATTTGTTAAGGAAGCAATTTGGGTTTCTCATTTGCCGGGTGCGGGAATTCGCGCCCGAAAAAAATGCCCAACAGCCCGTCACGATCTGCAAGAAGGCACCCGGGATGGAGACACAAAAAAGACCGCGTGGCCGACCCAAATCCCTGTTCAAGGAAAGCTCGGCTGGAACGATGCAGTCACTGGATCGCGCCTTGGGTGTCCTAAGCGCAATTGCCCGGCTTGAACATGTGGCGCTGAGCGATCTTGCGCGTGAAATCGACGTGCCGACCGCGACGACGCATCGTATCCTGACGACGCTGCAAAAGCACGGCTTTGTAAGCTTTGACGACGAACGCCAGGAATGGATGATCGGGATCGAGGCCTACAGGACCGGTGCGGCGTTCCTGCGGCGCAACAGCGTGCTGGAAATCGGACGTCCCATCCTGCGGCGTCTGATGCAGGACAGTGGCGAAACAGCCAACCTTGCGGTTCCGGACGGGGCTCAGGTCGTGTTTGTTGGTCAGGTCGAAACCCCGAACCCGATCAGAGCCTTTTTCCCGCCTGGCGCCCGAACGCCGATGTATGCCTCGGGCACGGGCAAGGCGATTTTGGCAGCGATGAGCGAAACCCGTCGCAACAAGGCGCTTGAGGCGGCAGATCCTGTTCAATTCACCGATCACACGCTTTTGCCCAGCTCGGGGTTGAACACAGATTTGGTGCTGACGCGAGATCGCGGTTGGTCGCTTGATCGCGAAGAGCGCTATGAAGGCATGTCTTGTGTCGGTGCGGCAATTTTCGACAACCGGGCAGAGCCGTGTGCCGGGATCTCGGTCTCGGGGCCGACGGCCCGGTTCAACGGCAAACGGGTGGTCGAGCTGGGCCAGCTTGTCACCCGTGCCGCGCGTGAGATTACCGAGCTCAGCGGCGGGCAGTTTCCGGGTTAGCCCGGTTTGTCAGAGGGGTGATTGACGCCATCATTCCATGGGATGGTGCCATGCGTTCGGGGGTTGCCACCTTGGATGCAACCCAGGTTCACACCGCATTCGCCGGGGTCGGACCGTCTTTGGTGATAAACATATATCCCGCAGGTCTGGCAGAAATAGTGTTTGGCGGTATGCGTTCCCCATGTGTAAAGGCGCAGGTTTTCCGCCCCTTTCAACACCTGCAAGGTCTCGGTGACCGCGGTTACGGCTGCAGCCCCGCGACGAATGCAAAAGGAACAATCGCAGCGCGCGGCGGATTGCAGGCCGTCTGGGAAATCG
Source organism: Alphaproteobacteria bacterium (assembly GCA_030427405.1). Lineage (GTDB taxonomy): Bacteria > Pseudomonadota > Alphaproteobacteria > Rhodobacterales > Rhodobacteraceae > Ruegeria. The sequence continues at coordinate 64,687 of JAUHXK010000012.1, forward strand.
GCCTCGATCTCGACCGCGCCGCAATGACAGGTTGCACGCAGGCGGGTCATCGGCGGGGAACCCTGGGTATGCGCGACCGTGTCAAAGTATATTCGTGTTCTGGATGTGGCGGATGCCCGTGGGTGCGCGCCCAGAACGCGCGCCCGCCCCGTCTGAGCCACAGGGGCACCGAGAAAAGCAATCCGGCAAGAAATCCGCCGGTATGGGCCCAATAGGCTACGCCGCCTTCGTCCGGGTTGCTGCTGATGCTGCCAAGGAACTGCATCCCCAGCCAGATGCCCAGCATGACATAGGCCGGAATCGTGAAGACCCGGAAATAGATGATCAGGATCAGCAGGATATCCACACGCGCCCTCGGGAACAGCAAAAGATAGCCGCCCATGACCCCTGCGATCGCCCCCGAAGCGCCGATTGTCGGCACCCCGGAACCGGGCGCGGTCAGGATATGAATCACCCCGGCGCCTATGCCTGCGGCGAGGTAAAATATCAAGAACGGCAGATGCCCCATCTCGTCTTCAAGGTTGTCTCCGAAAATCCACAGAAACAGCATATTGCCCGCCAGGTGCATCCATCCGCCGTGCAGGAACATCGAGGTCACCAGCGTTTCATAACCATGCCCCTCGGCGATCCGGGCCGGTATGATGGCATAGGTCCCGTAAATTCGGCTGAGCAGTCGCTGGTCATCCATCGCCCCGGCATAGCTGAGGAAGATCAGGATGTTGGCCGCCATCAGCAGGTAAACAACATAGGGTGTTCGCCCCGAAGGGTTATGGTCACGAATAGGAAACATGGCGTGACGCTGGGCCTTTCCCGGCCCAGCGTCAAGTCAGGCTTGATCAGCGCCGCCCAAAAGTGCGGCATTGCCGCCCGCCGCGGTCGTGTCGACACATACGTGGCGCTCGCCCAGCACGCGGGCGCGGTCCGGTTTGCCCGGAACAAGGGGCAGGATCGGGCCGTCACGGCGGGACAGGTGGCGTTCGATCTGGCGGGCCGTGTCATCATCGCCCCACCACAAGACGCCGGAAAACCCATTGGCGGTTTCAAGCTGCTGCAGGTCGAACGATCCGGTCGCCTGGATCGCGGTGCCGCCCAACGCGGTGACAATGTCGGCCTGTGCCCGGACCGCCTCGGGGCCGGGACCCAGACACAGCAAGGGCGCACGGGGAAACTCGCTCAGGCGGTTGGATTCTCCGGTCGGGCCGGGCATCGTCCGGGTCACAGGATCGCGCGGCGCACCTGTGGGCGCGGGCAAGCTTGGCATTGCCCTGTCCCAAACCGCACCGCGCACCTGCCTGTCCGGGGCGCAGAAGCGTGCCATGTAATTTGGGCCGCCCGCCTTGGGTCCGGTTCCCGACAGGCCTTCGCCGCCAAAGGGCTGCGATCCGACAATGGCTCCGATCTGGTTGCGGTTCACATAGATATTGCCCGCATGTATCGACTCGGTGACGTGCTGCACACGGTCGTCGATACGGGTGTGCAGCCCGAAGGTCAGGCCATACCCCGTGGCGTTGATGTCGGCGATTACCTTGTCGATGTCCTGCGCCTTGAAGCGGGCAACATGCAGGACGGGGCCGAAAACCTCGCGTTCCAGGGCCGCGATGCCGGGAACCTCGATCAGGGTGGGGGCGGTGAACATGCCTTCGGGGGGCGTCAGCAATTCTTTCAGGACGCGACCCTGGGCGCGGGCATGCGCGACGTGCTCGGCAATGGTTTGCCGGGCCGTGTCGTCTATGACCGGGCCGCAATCCGTCGAGATCAGCCAGGGGTTTCCAAGGGCAAGCGCATCCATGGCGCCCTTCAACATCGTCAAAACGTCGTCGGCGATATCCTCTTGCAGGTATAGGCACCGCAGCGCCGAGCATCGTTGGCCGGCGGACTGAAAGGCGCTTTCGATGATGGACTGCACCACTTGTTCCGGCAATGCGGTGCTGTCCACGATCATTGCGTTCAGCCCCCCGGTTTCGGCGATCAAGGGGGTGCCCGGGCGCAGGTTCTCGGCCATCGACGCGCGAATTTTCAAGGCGGTCGCGGTCGAGCCGGTAAAGGCCACGCCAGACACGCGCGCATCCGATGTCAGGGCTGCGCCGACCGATGGCCCGCCGGGCAACAGTTGCAGCGCATCGCGTGGAACACCGGCGCTGTGCAGCAGTTGAACGGCCCGGTGCGCGACCAGCGGCGTCTGCGGCGCGGGTTTGGCCAGTACCGCATTTCCGACAGCCAGAGCGGCCGAAATCTGACCCGTGAAAATCGCCAGCGGGAAGTTCCACGGGCTGATACAGGTAAAGACCCCGGCCGGTTTGGCTTCGGGGATGTTGGCGGCGTAATAGCGCAGGAAATCCACCGCTTCGCGCAGTTCCGCAACTGCATCGGGCAGCGTTTTACCCGCTTCTCTGGCCAGCAAGGCGAAAAGCTCTCCGAAATGCTCTTCGTACAGGTCGGCGGCTGCGTTCAGGACACGCGCGCGTTCGGCAACCGGTGCCTGCCAGGGTTGGGCGGATGCCAATGCCAGCTCGACATCTGCCGCGCTGGCTTGCTGAACCGAGCCGGGCCTGTCCTGTGGTTTGGCCGGGTTGATCACGGCCTGCTCGTCCTGGGGCCGGGCCTGGCCTGCAAGCAGGGGCTGCGCAAGCCAGTGATGCGATGCAAACCGGTCCCGCGCTGCGGAGACGGTGTTCAGTGTCTGGGTGTGGTGCAGGTCAAATCCGGCCGAGTTCTTACGCTCGGGCAGGAAAAGTGCTGGACCCGTCGGCAAGTCCGGCGAAGGGGCGGTGACTGCGGCGAACGGGTCTGCGGCGACCACTTCGGGCGGGACGTTTTCATCGACGATCTGGTTGACAAAGGACGAATTCGCACCGTTTTCCAATAGGCGCCGAACCAGATAGGCAAGCAGGTCGCGATGCGCACCCACCGGCGCGTAGATGCGGCAGCGGGTGTTTTGCGTGTCCTTGACGATGTGATGCAAGGTTTCGCCCATGCCATGCAGACGCTGGAATTCAAAAGGTTGTCCATCTGACATGTGCAGGATCGCGCTGACGGTATGGGCATTGTGGGTGGCGAATTGGGGGTAAATCCGGTCGGTCATCCCAAGCAGTTTGCGCGCGTTGGCGATATAGGACACATCCGTCGCGGCCTTTTGCGTGAAGACAGGAAACCCGTCGACACCTTCGACCTGGGCGCGTTTGATCTCTGTATCCCAGTAGGCGCCTTTGACCAGTCGCACCATAAGCTTGCGGTCATGGCGCTGTGCCATGTCATACAGCGTGTCCAGCACCAGCCCCGCCCTGGGGCCATAGGCCTGAACGACAATTCCGAACCCGTCCCAACCGGCAAGGGCCGGTTCGGCCATGACGGCCTCGATGACCTGAAGCGACAGCGCAAGCCGGTCGGCCTCTTCTGCGTCGACATTCAGCCCCATCCCAGCCGATTTGGCCAACAGGGCCAGGGATCGCAGCCGGGGCACCAATTCCTCCATCACGCGCTGTTCCTGCGGCAATTCATAGCGCGCGTGCAAGGCCGACAGCTTGACCGAAATCCCTGGATTGGCGCGGATATCGTCGTGCTGGCAGGCATCTGCAATCGCCGTGATCGCCCGTGAATAGGACAGATGGTACCGCGCCGCGTCGGCCTCGGTGCGGGCGGCCTCGCCCAACATGTCGTAGGAATAGGTATAGCCCTTGGCCTCCATCCCGGCGGCGCGGTCCATGGCCGAGCGGATTGTTTCACCCAGAACGAACTGGCGACCCATCTCTTTCATCGCGCGGGCAACAGCGGTGCGGATCATCGGCTCCCCCAGTCGCTTGATTGCGCCGCGCAGCGCTCCGACGGGCGAGGCCTTGCCTTCGTCCAGAACCTTGCCCGTCAGCATCAGCGCCCAGGTCGAGGCGTTGACCAGTGACGAAGAGGAATGCCCCAGATGCTTGCCCCAGTCCGATGGTGCGATCTTGTCTTCGATCAGCGCGTCGATCGTATCGGCATCGGGAACCCGCAGCAGCGCTTCGGCCAGGCACATCAGCGCAATCCCTTCATCTGTCGACAGGCCGTATTCGGCCAGAAACACCTCCATCAACCCCGGAGACGTGCTGGACCGGATGTCCCGCACCAATTGGGCGGCACTTGAACATATCGCGGCACGATCCGCGACCGACAGCGCCGCTCCGGCGACAAGCAGGTCGAGCGTTTGGGCCTGGTCGGCATAGGTTTGACTGTCAATCTGGCTGCGCAGGTGGTTTGCCATGTATCCTCCGGTGCTTTTGTTCAGTATACATGTCACAAAGCAGGACAATCGACTGAACTGATGTAATTCAGGGTCAAATAGACTGAATTTTGGAGCAAATATGATATCGAAAGACTTTCCAGGCATGGATGGCTATGACCGCGCAATACTGGCGATTCTGGCGGGGCAGGGGCGTATTTCAGTGGCCGATCTTGCACGGCGCATCGGCCTGTCGAAATCCCCGACCCAGGCGCGGCTGAAGCGGCTTGAGGCAGACGGCATCATTGCCGGGTACAGGGCAATACTGGACCCGATCCGCCTTGGCCTCGATCATATCGCCTTTGTCGAAGTGCGGTTGACCGACACGCGCGAAAAGGCGCTGGAAGAGTTCAATGCGGCGGTGCGGGAAATCGCCGAGATCGAACAAGCCCATATGATCGCGTCCAATTTCGACTACCTGCTGAAGGTTCGTACCGGCTCCATGTCGGAATACCGCTCGGTCCTTGCGGAAAAGATCTCGGCGCTGCCGCATGTTTCGAATACGTCGACATTCGTCGCGATGGAGGCGGTGAAGGAAACCGGATTTCTGGGGCCGGTTGATGATGCAGGTTGACGGCAACCCGTATCGCCACATCATTGGCGAATGAAACGGATATTGTTTGCCAGCTTTTCCTGGGTGTTGCTCTGGGGCCCTGCCGGTGCGGCGGACTGCCCGCCGGCACCGGATCATTCTGCTGACCTGGACGCACTGATTGCCGAGGTTCAGCAGGCTGAAACAGAAATGGCCGCGCAAGAGATTTCCAATCGCATGTGGGGGCTTTGGGCTGATGCCCCTGACGAAAGCGCGCAGGCGGTCCTTGACCGGGGCATGAGCCGCCGGAACGCCTGGGACCTGCTGGGTGCGCTGGAGGATTTCGACCGGCTTATCGCCTATTGCCCGGCTTATGCCGAGGGCTACAATCAACGGGCATTCGTCAATTTCCTGCGTCAGGATTATCAATCCGCACTGACCGATCTGGACCGTGCGCTTGCGTTGACGCCCAATCACATTGCCGCCCTGAGCGGGCGCGCGCTGTCCCTGCTGGGGTTGCAAAGGGTTGAAGAAGCGCGCGTTGCGCTCAAGCGGGCGCTTGACCTTAACCCCTGGCTGCCGGAACGGCATCTGGCCGCGCCCGGCGGTCCGCTGGCACCGCCAGGTGACGACATCTGAGGCCGGACAGAAGGCACGCGCGCAGCATGCAGTGCAGACAGCGTAGGCCGCGCTGCGGGCATAGGTTTGGCCGCGCCAATCGCGACGTATAGAAAAGCCCGATCAGGGATGATTTCGGTTCTTGACGACCGCAGGCGCATGGACTACTCAGCCCAAACGCTGAGCGGGTATAGCTTAATGGTAAAGCCCCTGCCTTCCAAGCAGGCTATGTCGGTTCGATTCCGTCTACCCGCTCCAGTTCAGCCAATCCTTTTCATTTGCAAATCGACTTGTTGCGTCAAATAGACCTGTTGGCTCGCGGTTGTGGCCTGTGTGCTTGACCGCGCGCGCTGCTGCGGCCAAGAAGCTTGCACTCAAGACCGATCCAGACGCAAGGTCCAGACATGGCACGATCCCGATCAACGAAACCCGCAACCACACCGGCACCCGGCGCGAGCGAAGAACGGGCGGGTTCCAGGAAAATCGGTGTTCTGGCCTCGCTTTGGCCTTTCATGAAACCGTATCGCTTGCTGATGATCGGCGCGACCCTGGCATTGGTTCTGACGGCAAGCATGTCGCTGACGCTGCCGTTGGCCGTGCGGCGCGTCGTGGACAATTTTCGGGTCGAGGACGGAGAGCTGCTGGATCGGTATTTTCTGGCAGCGCTCGGGATAGCGGCGATACTGGCCGTCGGGACAGGCGTCCGCTATGCCTTGGTAACCCGGCTGGGTGAACGCGTCGTCGCAGACATTCGCAAGGCGGTTTTCGACCGGGTCATCGGGATGAGCCCGGAATTCTATGAACGCATCATGACGGGCGAAGTCCTGAGCCGTATCACGACAGATACGACCCTGATCCAGTCGGTTCTTGGCTCATCCGTCTCTATTGCCCTGCGCAACATGCTGATGTTTGTCGGTGGACTGATCCTGATGTTGCTAACCTCGGCCAAGCTTACGGGCCTGGTGCTGTTGCTGATCCCGATTGTCGTGGTGCCGATTCTTGTTCTTGGCCGCCGCCTGCGTGTCATCAGCCGCGAGAACCAGGACTGGATCGCGGCCTCGTCCGGCAATGCAGGCGAGGCGCTGGGCGCGGTTCAGACGGTTCAGGCTTTCACCCATGAAACGGCCAGCCGCAAGCAGTTTGGCGATATGACCGAAACTTCTTTCACCGTATCGCTGCGCCGTATCCGGACACGGGCCGTGCTGACGGTCATTGTGATCTTTCTGGTCTTTACCGGCATCGTCGGGGTTCTGTGGATGGGCGCGAATGACGTACGGAACGGGGTGATGACCGAAGGCGTGCTGATTCAGTTCGTGATCTATTCGGTCATCATGGCCGGTTCGGTGGCCGCGCTTTCCGAAATCTGGAGCGAACTGCAACGTGCAGCAGGGGCAACCGAACGCCTTGTCGAGCTGCTGAATGCGCAGGATTCGGTTGCAGACCCGGACAAGCCTGTTCAACTGCCACAACCGGTTCGTGGTGAAATTCGGTTCGATGATGTGACGTTTAATTATCCTGCGCGTCCGGATGTCAAAGCGCTGGACCATATGTCGCTGACCGTCAGGCCGGGGGAAACGGTGGCCTTTGTGGGGCCGTCTGGCGCAGGAAAGACCACGGTCATCCAGATGATTCAGCGTTTTTATGACCCGGATGCCGGCGGCGTCAGCCTGGATGGTGTCGATTTGCGCGATATCGACCGCGCGGATTTCCGTCAACACATGGCCCTTGTGCCGCAGGACCCGGTGATCTTTGCCACCTCGGCCCGTGAAAACATCCGTTTCGGCCGTCTGGATGCGACGGATTCCGAAGTCGAAGACGCCGCACGCGCGGCTGCCGCCCATTCGTTCATCTCGGCTTTGCCCGACGGGTATGACAGCTTTGTCGGGGAACGCGGCGTCATGCTGTCGGGCGGCCAAAAGCAACGCATCGCCATTGCGCGGGCCATTCTCCGCGACGCGCCGGTATTGCTGCTGGACGAGGCGACCTCGGCGCTGGATGCGGAAAGCGAACGCGCCGTTCAGGGGGCGGTTGACCAGATGCGCGCAGGCCGGACGACCCTGATCGTCGCGCACCGGCTGGCAACCGTCAAAATGGCCGACCGCATCGTGGTGATGGAGGCCGGCCGGATCGTGGCCCAGGGCACCCATGACGACCTGGTGTCCCAGGACGGATTATATGCCCGGCTGGCACGTCTTCAGTTCACCGACGGTGTTGCCGCCGAATAAGGTGACGTCCCGGAACCTTGCGATCCGCCGTAGCGTAATTCTACCTATTCCGCGGCAGGGTCGCTAAGCCCTCGCTTGCACGGGGCGGGTTTTGCTTCCATCTTGGGATGTATCAAAAGCCCGTGCGCGACATGGGAGATAATCGGGGAGGAACCACATGGCATTTGTGGGGAAGGAAGACAAAGCGCGTATTGAATCTGAAATGGCCTGGGAAGATCGTGACCTGCCTGTCACCTTCCATCAGCTGTTGTCGCGAACGGCGAACCGTTTCCCCGACCACAAGGCAATCAGTTTTCAGTTGATGTCAGGCCCGACCGACAAGGCCGAAACCCTGAGCTGGGCCGAACTGCTGGGCCAGGTGAACCAGGCGGCCAACCTGTTCCGGTCGATGGGCGTGGGCGAAAAGGACGTGGTGGCCTATGTGCTGCCCAATTGTAACGAAACGCTGGTCACCATGATGGGCGGGGCGATCGCCGGAATCGTCAACCCGATCAACCCCCTGCTGGAACCGGAACAGATTGCCGCCATCCTGCGCGAAACGCGTGCCAAGGTGGTCGTGACGCTCAAATCCTTTCCCAAGACCGATGTGGCGCAGAAGGTCGAAGAGGCCGTGCGCCACGCGCCCAGTGTAAACACCATCCTGGAAATTGATCTGAACCGGTACCTGACGCCGCCGAAATCATGGCTGGTTCCATTCCTGCGCCCCAAGATGGGCGACAAAGAGCATCTGGCGCATGCGGATTACAAAAGCTTCCATACGGAAATCGCCAAACACCCCACAACGCTGACTTTCGAAGACAGCAAAGAAGACCGGGTCGCGTGCTATTTCCATACTGGTGGCACAACCGGCATGCCCAAGGTGGCACAGCACAAGTATTCCGGGCTGATCTACAACGGCTGGCTGGGCAACACGCTGTTGTTCGACGAAAACGACGTGATCATGTGCCCGCTGCCCATGTTCCATGTTTTCGCCGTGCATGTCATCGTCATGGCCGCCGTTTCCTCGGGCGCTCATGTGATTTTCCCGACCCCGGCCGGATATCGTGGCGATGGCGTCTTTGACAATTTCTGGAAACTGATCGAACGCTGGAAGGTCACCTTTATCATCACGGTTCCGACCGCGATTTCGGCCAAGATGCAGCGCCCCGTCAATGCCGATATCTCAAGCGTCAAAACGGCGTTTTCCGGATCGGCTCCGCTGCCGGTGGAACTGTTCCGTCGCTTCGAAGAGGCAACCGGTGTGACCATCGTCGAGGGTTACGGGTTGACCGAAGCGACCTGCCTGGTTTCGTGCAACCCTGTTGATGGCGAAAAGAAGATCGGCTCGATCGGGATTCCGTTCCCCTATACGGATGTGAAAATCCTGCGCGATGGCCCGGATGGGCCGACCGAGTGTTCCGAAGACGAAGTCGGCGAGATCTGCGTATCCAATCCCGGTGTCTTTCCCGGAAACACCTATACCGAGGCGGACAAGAACACGAACTTGTATCACTTTGAAAAATATCTGCGCACAGGCGATTTGGGGCGGTTTGATTCCGACGGCTATCTTTGGATTACAGGGCGCGCCAAGGACCTGATCATTCGTGGCGGTCACAATATCGACCCTGCCGAGATCGAAGAGGCCCTGCTGGGGCACGAGGCGGTGGCCTTTGCCGGCGCGATCGGCCAGCCGGATGCGCATGCGGGCGAAGTTCCTTGCGCCTTTGTCGAACTGGTCGAGGGTGCGTCGGTCACCGAAGAGGCCCTGATCGAATACTGCAAGGTTCACGTACATGAACGGGCCGCCCAGCCCAAGCATATGACGATCCTGTCGGAACTGCCCAAAACGGCGGTTGGCAAGGTTTTCAAGCCCGAACTGCGCAAGCAGGCGATCACGCGGATTTATAACGGTGCGCTGGAAAAGGCCGGGCTGGCCGCGCGCGTTGTTTCAGTCGTCGACGACAAAAAGCGCGGCCTTGTCGCCCAGCTTGACGCGAATGGTTCATCCGAGGACGATGTCAGCAAAGTGCTGGGGACCTTCACCCGGCCATGGGAGTGGGCTGACTGATCGGAGAGAGAATGGACTATGAACGTCTGATCGACGAAGAGACCTGGGCGTTCATTCGCCGGACCGCCGAGTGCTACCCGGATGATGCGGTTGACCTGACCATTGCAGATCAACGTCGCGTCTATGACGAGATGTGCGAGGTGTTCCGGCAACCCCGGCCCGCCGGGATCGAGGTGCGGGACCTCAGCGCCGACGGGGTCCCGGTTCGTGTCCATTCATCAGGCAGCCCTACGCGGACCGTCGTCTATACCCATGGGGGCGGGTTCGTCGTCGGTGGACTAGACAGCCATGACGACGTCTGCGCCGAGCTTTGTGCGCAGACGGGCTATCGCGTGGTATCCGTCGACTATCGGTTATGCCCCGAACACCCGCACCCGGCACAATTTCTCGATGCCTGGGCGGCAACGAACTGGGCCATCGGCGAATATGGCGATCCGGTCGTTCTTGCAGGGGACAGCGCCGGGGGTAACCTGGCTGCGGCCGTCGCGCATCATGCGCGCGGGCGTATCGAACAGGTAATCGGTCAGGTTCTGATCTACCCTGGTTTAGGCGGGGACACGGATGCCGGGTCGTATACCGAACATGCGCACGCGCCGCTTTTGACGCGGGCTGAGGTTCTTTTCTATCAAACCGTCCGGGTCAGGGGCGACTTGCCTGTCAACGATCCAACCTTTGCCCCCTTGCAGGACACAGATTATTCAAACCTGCCGCCCACCGTGGTGGTCACAGCCGATTGTGACCCGTTGCGCGATGACGGGCGGGACTATTGCGACAGGATAACCCAGGCCGGTGGACAGGCCCATTGGATCAACGAACCGGGCCTGGTGCACGGGTACCTGCGGGCGCGCACGACGGTCACGCGTGCACAGGAGAGCTTTGAGCGGATCTCGGTCGCGATCGAGGCGCTGGGCCAGGGGCTTTGGAACTATGATTGATGTATGCGCCGGATGACTTTGGTCTCTGGTCTTAAGTCATTCCAGAAACGGCGCCGCCTTCATGGTGTCCGCCAGCGGTGCCCCCATGCGTGCAAGCACCGTCGGTGCCAGCTGAAGCTGATCAATAACGACATCTGAACTGGGGCCGGTGGCCTGGCCGAAATAATACAGGGCCGTGTTCTGCTGCAACGCGTCGCGCCCGCCGTGGTGGCCGCGCTGGTCCTGACCATGATCCGCCGTGACAATGACTTCATACCCCAACTGGCGCCAGCGGGGGATGAAGGGGGCCAGCATCTCGTCCATAACAAAACAGGCGTGGTCCATTTCCTGGCAGTCGTGGTGGAACCGGTGCCCCAAGCTGTCGAGTGTGCAGGTGTGCAAGATGCCATAATCCAACCCATGGCGCAGGCACAAACTGGTCAAAGTGGCAAAGAGATCGACATCGGATGGCGTCATCTGGTTTGCGGTGCCATAGCCAGTCATGGTGTGAAACCGGCCATGGTTTATCGTCGGGCTTTCGGGGTCGTCATATTCGATGTCGCGGACCTGATCGAATGGGTGACGGTTGAAGAATTCCGACCAGAAACTGTGGGCCACCGCACCGGTTATGCCACCCGCAGCGCGAACCTGGCTAAAGATGTCCTTGTGGCCCAACCGGAAAACATTGCCGTTTCCAGTGCATCCATGGTCCTGCGGGGACACTCCGGTATGGATCGAGGCATAGCAACTTGCCGAAATCGACGGCAGGACCGAGCGGTGTTTCCAGACGCGCGCCTCGCCGTTGTCTACCCAGCCTTCAAGATTGCCGAACAGGCGCCTGAAATTTCGCCACGGGACGCCATCCAGTATGATCAAAAGCAGTTTTTGGTCCATCATGCGGTCCCAGTGGCCAGAATGTTGGAATTCAGCTTAGCAGCGAAGCCATGCCAAGGCCGTCTGTTCGCGACGCATTGATCTGTTCCCGACACAGTGCACAGGACAGCTGGTCGCGCGCGCCTGTGTCTCAATCAAGCCGTTTGAAAGGCCGGGATCAATTCCCGGCGCTTTCCATTTTGCGATGGGCCACGACCTCTTCCAGCCAGCCTAGGTGCATCTCGGGCACCGAACTGAGCAGAAGGTCGGTATAGTCGTCGAAGGGTGGGCTTAGCACTTCTGATTTTGACCCATAACGGACGACGCGCCCCTGATACATTACTGCGATACTGTCGCTGATGGCCTTTACCGTCGCCAGATCGTGGGTGATGAACAGGTAGGCCACATCCTCGATCTTTTGCAGGTCCAGCAGCAGCTTGAGAATGCCATCCGCCACAAGCGGGTCCAGCGCCGAGGTCACCTCGTCGCAGATGATCATCTTGGGTTTGGCTGCCAGGGAACGGGCAATGCAGACGCGCTGTTTCTGGCCGCCAGACAGCTCGGCCGGGTAGCGGTCGATGAACTTTTCGCCCAGTTCGATCTCATCCAACAGTTCCACGATACGCTTGCGTTTCTCGGACCCGCGCATGTTGAAGTAAAACTCCAGCGGTCGCCCGATGATGGTGCCCACGGTCTGCCGCGGGTTCATCGCCACATCGGCCATCTGGTAGATCATCTGCAATTCGCGCAGGTCTTCGCGGGTACGCCCCTTGAGGTCGGCTGAAAGCTTGCGCCCGGCAAAAGTGATCTCGCCGTCGCGCGGTGGCAATAGGCCGGTGATCACACGCGCCAGCGTCGACTTGCCCGAGCCCGATTCACCCACAACCGCCAGGGTCTGCCCGGGGTGAAGCTCGACATTTACATTGTGCAGCACATCGAAATTCAAGCCTTTGTAGCGCGCGGTGATCCCGTCGACACTCAGCACCGGGTCTGGTGTGGGTTGCTTTTCTGCATGCTCGATCGAGCGGACCGAGACCAGCGCCTTGGTATAGTCTTCCCGTGGGCTGTTGATGATCTGGTCGGTGGTGCCGTATTCGACCGTATTGCCCATTCGCAAAACCATGATGTCATCGCTGACCTGCGCGACAACGGCCAAATCATGCGTGATGTACAGCGCGGCAACGCCGGTATCGGCGATCGCCTCTTTGATCGCCATCAGAACGTCGATCTGTGTGGTCACATCCAGTGCCGTGGTGGGTTCGTCGAACACCACCAGATCAGGCTCGGGGCAAAGCGCCAGTGCGGTCATGCACCGCTGTAGCTGACCGCCCGAAACCTGGTGCGGGTAACGATCGCCAATATTGTCCGGGTCCGGCAGGCCAAGCTTGGCAAACAGGTCGCGCGCGCGGGCTTCGGCCTCTTTGCGGCTGAACTTTTTCTGTTCAACGGCGGCTTCGACAACCTGATCCATGATCTTCTTGGCAGGGTTGAAGGACGCGGCGGCGGATTGGGACACATAGGTGACCTCGCCCCCGCGCAGCTTGCGAATATCTCCATGCGAGGATTGCAGGATATCGCGCCCGTTCACCCAAACCTCGCCTCCGGTGATTTTTACGCCTCCTCGGCCATAGGCCATCGAGGCCAGACCAATGGTGGATTTGCCGGCACCAGATTCACCGATCAGCCCCAATACCTTGCCGCGTTCCAGGTCAAAGCTGACGCCGTGTACGATCTCGATGTCATGGGGCTTTTCGCCCGGCGGATAGACCGTTGCGCCGATCTTGAGGTCACGGACCTTGAGAAGGGTATCACTCATCCCCGACCTCCTTTCAGCGATGTCGTCCGGTTGAGGACCCAGTCAGCCACCAGGTTGACCGAGATTGCCAGCGTCGCGATGGCAACCGCGGGATACAGCGCCGCGCCGATGCCATAAACGATGCCGTCCTTGTTTTCCTTCACGATGCCGCCCCAGTCGGCCAGCGGCGGTTGAACGCCCAGACCCAGGAAGGACAGGGTCGAGATGAACAGGACCATGAAAATGAACCGCAACCCGAACTCGGCCACCAACGGTGACAGGGCATTGGGCAGGATTTCCCGGAAAATGATCCAGACCCGGCCTTCACCGCGCAGCTTGGCGGCCTCGACATAGTCCATGACGTTGATATCCACCGCAACGGATCGGGACAGCCGGTAGGGCCGCGTGGCGTCCAGCAGGCCCATCACCAGGATCAGGATCGGAACCGTCACCGGGACGATTGCCAGAATGACCAGAGCCAGGATAAGCGTCGGGATCGACATGATCAGATCCACCGTGCGGCTGAGCGCCTGATCGGCCCAGCCCCCCAGAACGGCAGCAAGCAAGCCGAAGGTCGTGCCGGTGACAAAGCTCAGGATCGTTGCCGCGGCCGCGATAAAGATCGTCGTGCGCCCGCCATAGATCATGCGGGTCAGCAGGTCGCGACCGATATTGTCGGTTCCCAACAGATGCTCGGGGCTCGATGGTTCCCAAACATCGCCGACCACTTCGGCCATGCCATAGGGGGCAATCAGGGGCGCGGCAAAGGCCACGAAGAAATACAGGCCAGTGAAAAACAGACCGATCATCGCCGAAATAGGTATATTCTTCATCATTTCGGGTGCCTCAGTCTGGGGTTGGCAAGGATCGACACGATATCGGCAACCATGTTCAACCCGATATAAACGGCGGCAAAGACGACGCCGCAGGCCAGAACGACCGGCACGTCGCGCTTGGTCACGGAATCCACCAGATATTGGCCCATGCCCGGATAGACGAACACCACTTCGACCACGACGACACCGACGACCAGATAGGCCAGGTTCAGCATCACCACGTTGACGATCGGAGAAATCGCATTGGGGAACGCGTGGCGTGCGATGACCTGAAAATTCGACAGGCCCTTGAGTTCGGCGGTTTCGATGTAGGCCGATTGCATCAGGTTCAGGATCGCCGCGCGCGTCATGCGCATCATTTGCGCCAGAACAACAAGGGTCAGAACGAATGCGGGCAAGGTGATCGCATACAGCTTTTCGCCAAAGCTCATCGACTCGTTGATCATGGCAAGCGAGGAAAACCACCCAAGCTTGACCGACACAAAGTAAATCACGACATAGCCAATCAGGAATTCCGGGATCGAGACCGTGGTCAGCGTGACCGCCGAGATCAGTTTGTCGGGCCAGCGGTTGCGAAACCGGACCGCCAGCAAGCCCAGAAAAATGGCAAGCGGGACAGACACCACCGCAGCGGCACAAGCCAGAAACAGGGTATTGCCCAGCCGTTTTCCGATACTGTCTGCAATGTCCAGCTTGTTGGTCAGGGATTGACCCAGATCACCTTGCAATATGCCCCCCAGCCATTCGAAATAGCGGGTCAGGGCAGGGCGGTTCAGGCCCATTTCTTCGCGCAGGTTCGCCAGCGCCTCGGGGGTTGCGGATTGACCAAGGACCGCTTGCGCGGCATCCCCGGGGAGGGCTTCGGTGAGGCCGAAAATCAGAGCCGATGCGCCGAAGAGAAGCAGGAGTCCCAGCGCAAGGCGCTGGGAAACCAGTTTGATTATGGGATGCATATCCTGTGGCCCGGCTTACGCGAACCACATTTTGCGGGACATCTGTCCGTTCATCATCTCTTGGGTCGGGTCGCTTTCCCAGCCTTCCAGCTGATTGCTGACGCCCTCGACAAAATCGTTGAACATCGGGCAGATCAGGCCGCCCTGGTCGCGCACCATCATGCCCATCTTGCTGTAGATGTCCTTGCGCTTGTCGTTGTCCAGTTCGGCCCGCGCGGCAAACAGCATCTCGTCGAACTCCGGCACTTTGAAACGGGTGTCGTTCCAATCGGCAGTTGACAGATACGCGGTTGAATACATCTGGTCCTGCACAGGGCGACCGCCCCAGTAGGACGCGCAGAAGGGCTGCACGTTCCAGACCTCGGACCAATAGCCGTCATTGGGCTCGCGCTTGATTTCCAGCGGAATACCGGCCTGCGCCGCGGTCTGCTGGAACAGCGCGGCCGCGTCCACCGCACCCGGAAAGGCCCCATCGGCCACACGCAGAATGATGGGCGACCCGTCGTGGCCGGATTTCTTGTAATGCTCGGCGGCTTTCTCAAGGCTGAAATCGCGCTGCGGGATGGACCCGTCAAACAGCGGATAGGCCGCATTGACCGGCATGTCGTTGCCCACGGTGCCATAACCGCGCAGAACCTTGTCGACCAGTTCCTGACGGTTGATCGCGTATTTCAGGGCCAGGCGCAATTCGTTGTTGTCGAACGGTGCGGTGTCACAATGCATGATGAACACGTAATGGCCACGGCCTGCGGTCGAATGTACCGTCAGGTTCGGTGCGCGGCCCAGCAGATCGGCCACTTTCGGCTCGACCCGGTTGATCGCGTTGACCTGCCCGGATTGCAGCGCAGCAGTCCGCGCGGTCGCATCGTTGATCACGATCACTTCGACGCTGTCGAAATTGCCGAAATCGGGGTTCCAGTGGTTCTCGAACTTGGTGAACAGGTGGCGCACGCCGGGCTCGTCAACCTCGACCTTGTAGGGGCCGGTGCCGATACCCGCGGCGGGGTTTTCCATACCGCCATCGGGCTGAACGATCAGGTGGTAATCGGCCATCAGATAGGGCAGGTCGGCGTTTGCTTCGGTTAGGGTCACCTGGAAGTTGTCACCATCGGCCTTCATCGACTCGATACCCTTCATGATGCCCAAAGCACCGGACTTCGAATCCTCGTTCGAGTGACGCTGCATGGTCTTCAGAACGTCTTCGCTGGTCATGGTCTTGCCGTTGTGGAATTCCACGCCCTGACGCAGCTTGAACGTCCAGACCTTGGCATCAGCGCTGCCTTCGACGCTTTCAGCCAGGCGCGGCTCGATCGAACCGTCGGGTGCGACTTCGACAAGGGTATCACCGAATTGTTTGCCGTTCTGGAACGGGACCGAGCTGGCATAGGTTGCCGGGTCCAACGAGTTTGTCGACTCGCCGCCTTGCAGCCCAAGTTTCAGATCACCACCCTTGTTGGGGCCGGCCGCCCGGGCCGCATCTGCAAAAAGTGTGCTGGCCATTGCGGCGGATACGCCCAATGCCGTGGCTTTCCCCATGAACTCGCGGCGGGTCATTTTCCTTGCGGTTACCTGACTGGCCATATGAGTGAGCTGTTCGTTCATCCGGAAGTCTCCCAGTTGTTGGATTATTGCCCTTTGGGGCATTTTTATTGACGCATGAGTCAAAGTTGCGCATTTCCGCCCGTCGGGCAAGGTTAAATGTCCCGCCGAACACGTGGCGGGAACTATAAGTTATCGCGTGGAATTTCGTCCTCCATTTCGCGTGAAAACACCTCAACGTCGTTTTCAAAGGCCTGCATCGTCGCCTTCAGGAAAAACGACCGGTGATCTGACCACATTTCACAGCGGGCCTCGGTGCGCAGACTTGTGCCCTCGCGCTGTTGCTCTGATGTCCAATGGCAAGCGCCTCGTGCCGACAACGGGTCGTCGGGATGGATCGACCACGTTTCCTGTGCCGAGCCGCCGCTGATCAGCCCGTGGCCGCCGTCTTTGACCAACCCAAAATCGTCCTTGAGGATCAAATGAGTGACACCTGTGTTCATATCCGTTTCCACGCGCCGCGAATGCGAAGGCGCGCGCAAGGTTTCGCACGGGCGCGGTGGTTCCGCATCCGGCGGGGGGAACTGGTATTCATCCGCCGCGCCCGAAGCGCGGTGGGGAAGCGTGATCTCGCCGTCAAGCAGGTGCAGCTCGGCCGTCTGGGGCGATGGCCAGATTAGCGGCCAATAGGCACTGGATATCGCCACACGCAGCTTGTGGCCCCTTGGCATCCGATAGGCGATATGGTCCAGCGCCAGGTTGATCTCGAACGGCGCACCCGGTGTCAGCGGCGTCGGGTCGGCATGGTCGTCCCGGTGGGTCAGATTCAGCACGCCATATGTTATCCGGGTTGATGCGCCGTCGGGGTGAACGTGGTTCAGCCGAATGGCGATCTGCGCCTGCGTTGTGTCTGCGCTAAGTTTCAGACGCACCCTTGGCGCACCAACGATATCAAGATCCCTGGTCAGTGGTTCGCCGTCGAAACAGGCCGACAAGGCATCGTCGGGGCGCTGATCTCCGGGCATGTCCGGGCCCAGCCAGATCGCGCAGTATTCACCGCCATCCATACCGCAATGGTACGGCGAGCGGACGCGTCGGTCCAGGCCGGTGGACTGGCCCAGCCCCGTGTCGCTCAGGCCCAATGTCAGTTCCGGCAGATGCGCGGTGGCCCCTGTGTCTTCGGCAATCCATCGGCCGGGGCGCTCTGTATACCAACGGGCAGGACGCACCCCATCCATAAGATAGGCGCGGTAATCCGGGTCGTTTTCAACACCGGTATCGATACCCTTGAGCCAGCGATCCCACCAACGCAGTGCCTCTTGCAGAAAGCCGATGCGCGGCTCGGGCACGGCGAAATGAGGGTATTTATGTACCCAGGGGCCTACGATCCCCTTGACCGGGGCCTTCAGGTTTTCGACGAGGGTCGGCACGGTGTTCTTGTACCCGTCACCCCAACCACCAACCGCCAGTGTCGCCGCCCGGATGGCGCCAAAGTCTTCGCAGACTGACCCGTGCTGCCAATAGGCGTCCCTGGTCTGGTGGCGCAGCCAGACCGATGGCAGGAACGGCTGGGCTTTGAGACGTTCCAGCCACAGAGCGCGCCAGTCAGAGCACAGCGCGGGATCGGGCGCGCGCGACGAATAAGACCACATGGTCGCGCCCCAGCCCAGGTTTTCATTCAGAAGGCACCCGCCCTTGTAATGGATGTCATCGGCGAACCGGTCCGCTGTCGAACAAAGCGTTATGATCGCCTTAAGCGGATCGGGCTTCAGGGCTGCGACCTGAAGGGCATTGAACCCGCCCCAGCTGATTCCCATCATTCCGACCGCTCCGGTGCACCACGGCTGCCGCGCCAGCCAGTCGATGACCTCGACAGCATCATCCAGTTCCTGTTGGGTGTATTCGTCCTCCATCAGCCCCTGGCTGTCCCCGTTGCCCCGCATGTCCACGCGAATACAGGCATATCCGCGCTTGGCCAGCCACGGATGCGTCAGCGCGTCACGATCGGCGGTGCCGTCCCGTTTGCGATAAGGCAGGTATTCCAGAATCGCTGGCACCGGCGATTGTGTTGCATTGACGGGGCGCCAGATGCGGGCGGACAGGCGGCACCCGTCCGCCAAGTGTATTGCCTGATCTGGGTCTTCCTGGATCTCGCATAACGCGTTTTGCGGTGACGTCATTTCACAAACTTTGGTCGCTTTGACGCTTTGGGTAAGGTGAAAAACGTCAATTTAACGCTTTAATGCGACAACAAGGTCCATCACGTTGGTGCCGGTCGGCCCCGTCGTCAAAAGGGCCTGTTTTTTGTGCAGATACGTTCCGCTATCGGCGCGGAGCAGCGCGTCTTCCGCCTCTGGCGACCATGTTGTGCCGTCCAGAACTGCCCCGGCGGCATCAGTGGGACCATCGGTGCCGTCCGTCCCGCCGACGACAAGAGTGATCCCCGGACATCCCGCGATTTCCTTTGCCAATGCCAGACCCAGGGCCTGGTTTCGGCCACCGCGTCCGGGCGTTTTGGGCAGAATGACGGTCGGTTCGCCACCGAAGATCATCGCGCCGGGTTCCATGTCCCGAAGCTGCGCGCCCAATGTGGCGGCAACGGACAGATAATCGTCATGCATTGCTTCTTCGTTGGCCAGAACGGCATACCCGGCCTGGTGGGCGGCCTCGGCTGCGGCGCTTCGCGCATGTGCATTCGAGGCGATGATCCGCGCTTCGGCTTGAAATTCGGGCGCGTCGGGCAGGGCGCCGATGCCGGACCCAATGACCCTGAGGTCATCACCTGGAACATCCGATATCGCCAGCACGGTCGCGCGGGCGCCCGTGAACCGGGACAGCAGCCCGGCGCCCTTGATGCGCGACAGCTTGCGCCGTTCTGCGTTCATTGCGCCAATGTCCAGCCCGGTGGACAGCAGATGCTGGTTGAGGGCCGCCAGATCAGAAAGGGTTTTGCCGTCGACAAGGTCTTCGGCCAATGACGAGGCCCCCCCAGAGACCAGCAAGAGGACATGCGCATCAGGGCCCAAACCCTCGACCGCTTGACGCAGCGCCTGCCCGCCTGCAAGGCTGCGCGCGTCCGGGACCGGGTGTGCGGCTTCGATCGTTTGGACATGATCGGGCAAGCCGTCGCCGTGGCCATCCTTGGTCACAACAAGCGTGTTGATCTTGCCAAAGTGGTCCAGCGCGGCGCACGCCATGGCCGCTGCGGCCTTGCCAACTGCAAGGATCGCGTCGGGCTTCGAAACTGCATCAAGCGCTTGACGTGTGGCATCGTACCCACCGACAGCGGCCACGCCGCGTTTCCAGATTTCTACGGCTTGTTCTGCCTGGGACATCATATCTCCATCCAAATCGTGACCGGGCCGTCATTGACCAGCTCAACTGCCATGTCAGCCCCGAATATGCCGGTTTCCACCGCGATGTCACGTTGGGCCAGTTCCTGTGCAAACAGGTTATACAGGTTTTCGCCAATTTCAGGCGCGGCTGCTGCGGCAAAGCCCGGGCGGTTGCCGCGCGAAGTGTCGGCGGCCAGCGTGAACTGGCTGATCACCAGGGCCGCGCCACCCACATCGGTGATCGAGCGGTTCATCTTGCCCGCATCATCGCGAAAGATCCGCAGCTTGGCGATCTTGTCCGCAAGTTGCGCGGCCTGCTTGGCCCCGTCGCCTTCCATCGCGCACACCAGGATCATCAGACCCGGACCGCATTGTCCGACCGATTTGCCCTCAACCGAGACCGAGGCGCGGGAAACTCTTTGTATGACTGCGCGCACTTTGAACGCCTTCCATTTGGTGTTTTGGCTACGGCTTCACCCGTGCCAATCGACGAAATCTTCCAGACCGGCCCTGTCCGTTCGGAACGCATTGGCCGGATGGTCCGCGTCGGGATACCCGAAAGAGATGGCGCATAAAACCAGGCGGTCATCGGGTATCTCGAAATACCTGTGCAGAAACGGACCATAAGAGGCAACGGCTGCTTGCGGTATGGTCGCAATGTTCAGCGCCTGGGCGGCCAGGGCAAAGGCGGTGACAAACCCGCCGCAATCCATCGCGCCATAGGGGCCAAGCTCTGCCGGGCTCGACAGGATGGCGCAATGGGGGGCGTCAAACAGCGAGAAGTTCCGCGTCATTTGCCGCGCAGAGGCGACCCGGTCGCCCTTTTGAACGCCAACCGCGTCATACAGCGCCCAGCCACAGGCGCGCCGCCGGTCCTGGTAGACACCTGAATAAGAGCGCGGGAACGGCAGGTCCGGGGCCGGGGTGCCGGTTTCGGCCTCGTGCATCAGGGCGCGGCGAAACCTGTCGGTTTCTTCGCCACTGGTGACAATGACGTGCCAGGGCTGCGCGTTGCACCAGCTGGGAACGCGGCGCGCGCTGTCCAGAATTTCAGAGATTTCCGATCTGGGAACGGGGTCGGGTCTGAAGGCCCGGCAAGAGTGGCGCTGAGCAAGAAGCGCGTTCAGTGCGGTAAGGGTCACGTTGGCCTCTGAGTGTCTTGTTGCTCAGCATGGCCCAAAATCCGTGGGGCTTCAAGGCGTTGCCCGGATCCGTTGGCGTCATTGCTGTCCGGTGGCGACCAGATAACCGATCCCGGCCGCAACCAGCAGTCCCAGGGCAACCGCAATGGTTATCTTGATCGCTGACCAGGGCCGCTCTCCCTGAACGCGCCCGGTCCGTCCGTTCACGACAAAGCGGTAGGTCTGGCCGCGGTACTTATACGCGGCCATCCAGACCGGCAGCAGAATATGCTTGAAGGTCACGTCACGGACATCGGTGTCGACCGCGTGAATACGTTGCCTGTCGCCACCGATGTCGAAACGAACGTCGCGTTCGATCACGCGCGCCATATGCGCCCGCGCCTCGGCATGACCCTCTTGCAACTCGACCGTATAGGCTTCGGCCCGAAAGCCCGCCAGGTATTCCGGCTGATAGGGTTCCAGCGCAGGTAAGTCCCACGGCTCCAATGCGTCGGTATAGGTCTTGGGCAGCGATCGGGAGGCCAGGACCAGCACATCATCGAAGAACCGTGCCACCCGACCCGATTTTAGCGTCCAGCGGACCTTGGCCACCTGTTGCTGAACCCGCTTGCCATCGCGCGTCACGGTGCGGGTTTCATAGTAGACGACGCCACGCTCGCCCCGGTAGCTGGATTTCGTATCGGCATCGAAGGTCCAGTAGGGGACATAGATGCCCTGCATCTTGCGGCCCTTGCGGGCATAGTCCTTCAGCCCGTTCGGCGCGAACCACAGACGGCCCAGCCAGGTGTTCATCGCCTTGTGGGCCGTGCGTTCGTCAAGCGCGAAAGGCAGAACGCCGCGCGGCTTGATATGGCGGCTGATACCGGTATCGGTCACCACGGGTGTCGCGCAGAATGGGCATTCCGCCGCATGCGTCGCGGGGTCAAACTCAACCTGGGCGGCGCAATTGGGGCAGGTCAGGACCCGCGTTTCTTCCAGCTCGGCATCGGGCAGCTGATCAGCAAGGGCGGCGTCAAAGTCCAGTTCACGCAGCGTTGCGCCGCCCCAGGGGCCGGCACCGATCGGCCGCGCGTGACCGCAATGGTCACAGGTCAATGCGCCATTACCAGGGTCGAAACGGTAATCGGCCCCGCATTGGTCACAGGGAAAACGATGTTCGTCGTGGGTCATCGCACCGCCTTGCAAGTCTTTCTTGGCTTTGACACCTGAGATCAGGCGCCCGGTGGCGGAGGGGGAAGGATCGTGAACAGCTGTGCAAGCTCTTGCACGTCACCTGCCTTTTTCCAGCCATCCTGACCGGCGGTCCACACGAACGTGTCCCGGTTGATTTCGCCCTCGCTGGCCATCCGGCCCATCTTGGCCTTCGAAAACGGGCCGCTGGTTTGGCCGTCAACCGCGATATGCCACACATGCTCGACCGGCGGCGGGGGCGGCGGGGCCGCATGTGCTGCGGGTTGCTGGGCAGCGGGGGCGGGCGCGCCCCAGGGGCCGCGCGGCTGGCCCGCTGCCATGTTCGCCATCTGGTTGGCCATCGCCATGCCCATTCCCATGCCAAGACCCGCACCCATGCCGCCGCCTTGACCAGGATTGCTGGCGGCGGCCGTCATGGCTTCGGCAGCCGAATACTGGGTGAATTTGCCCAGATCGCCAGCAAGCCCCATCGACGTCCGCTTGTCCAGCGCGGCCTCAACTGCGGGGGGCAACGAGATGTTCTCGATGTAGAATTCGGGCATTTCCAGCCCGTACCCCTCAAGCACTGGCGAAACCTCGGCCGCGATCAGCTTGCCCAGGTCGGCCGTGTTGGCGGCCATGTCCAGCACCGGTATACCCGAACCGGCGATCACGCGGCTGAATTCCTGAACGATGATGTTGCGGATCTGAAAGCTGATCTCGTCCATGGTGAATTCGCCATCGGTGCCCACGATTTCAACCAGAAATCTGGCCGGATCCTTGACCCGGACCGTATAGGTTCCAAAGGCGCGAATCCGCGTAGGTCCGAATTCGGGGTCGCGCAGCATGATCGGGTTCTTGGTGCCCCATTTCAGGTTGTTGAACCGGGTTGTGTTGACGTAATAGATTTCGGACTTGAACGGTGACTGGAACCCGTGATCCCAATGCTGCAACGTCGTCATGATCGGCATGTTGTTTGTTTCAAGCATGTAAAGACCCGGCGTAAATACATCCGCCAGCTGCCCCTCATGCACAAAGACCGCCGCCTGACCTTCGCGCACTGTCAGCTTGGCGCCATACTTGATCTCGTGCCCTTCACGCTCAAAACGCCAGACCATTGTATCGCGGGTGTCGTCCACCCAATGAATGACGTCGATGAACTCTCCGGTCAGAAAGTCAAAAATTCCCATATTCGGTCTCCTGTCGTCGGGGTCAGAGCGACTGCCCCATCAATTCGCGTGCGATGATCCGAACGATGGGGCGGGCGTCTTCGGCGCTCATGCCCGGTTTCAGGCGCGGATCGTACAGCAAGGTCAGTAGCTTTTCGTCGTGGCTGGTCAAAAGCGCAAATTCGTCGTCATCGTTGAAAATGGACGGTCGCGCCGAAAGGCTGTCATTGGGCAGCCCCAGGCCCTGGGCAATTTCTTCGTGGATACAGCTGAGGCGCACCAGGTCGGGATGTTCGGCCCGGACAAGGGCAACCGCACGGGTATAGCTATAGGGCGCGCCCGCCTGTGCCGAGGCAAAGACAAAGCAATAAAACGACCGGGGCAGATCCTCGAACAAGTCAAGCTGTTGCTGACCGATATTCGGGATCAGTTGCTTCAGCCGGGCCTGAACATAGGCCGTGTCATCCTCGCCAGCCACGAATACGTGGAAATTGGCGTTTTTTGTCACCGTCGAAACAGGGTGTCCGGTCAGTCGGGCCAGCCGGTTTGTATAGGCGCTGATGCGGGCGGCATCTTCCTGGCGCAGTTCTGGCCGGACCGATGGCCCGAACTCGGCCATAACGCGGACGGAACCGGGCCAACGGCTTAGGTGACCGCTGGTACGGCGGCCGCTGACGGCCTGTCCGGGATATTCGCTGAAAAACGCGATGGTCTCGAAATTGCGTGCCAGGTCGTCCGCGTCGTACGGCGTATCCGGCCCACCCCCATCCGTGCGCAGCAACCCTCGGGTCAGCAGGTTGCTTTGAACCTGCCCGTAGTAGCGCGCCAGGTCCTGGCTGGCCGCTGAGGGAGGGACATAGGCATTGGCGGCGGCCACTGGCACCGCCGGGCGGGGCTGCGGGGAAATCGAAGCCTTGAGGGCATCGTCGCAACCGGCCGCAGCCAGCAGTGACAATGCCGCCAGGACAGATTTCAGATTGCTGCCGGACCGCACGCCGTTTGCGCCCTTAGCCCGGAACCGCAGTTGCGGCCGTGTCGCCCAGCCCGTCGCGCCGGGCCTTGGCCGATGCCAGGGTATCGCGCAGATCGGCCTCCATCTTTTTCAGCTCTTCCTCGGCGGCGGCCCGTTTGGCTTTGCCTTCATCCGCGATGGCCAGGCTTTCGTTGATCGTGCCAATCAGGTCCGCGTTGGCCTGTTTGACGGCCTCGATATCGAACACGCCGCGTTCCATTTCCTGACGGATCATCTTGTTGGAGTCGCGCAGGTTTGCAGCGTTGGCTGTCAGCAACTCGTTGGTCAGGTCGTTTGCGTCGCGAACAGCCGCGGCGGCCTCGGCGCTGCGCTGAATGGTGACCGCCTGGGCAAGCTGCGTTTCCCACAGCGGCACTGTGTTTACCAATGTCGAGTTGATCTTGGTGACCAGCGACTTGTCGTTTTCCTGAACCAACCGGATCGACGGCAGCGATTGCATGGTAACCTGGCGGGTCAGCTTCAGGTCATGTACCCGCCGTTCCAGGTCGTCCCGGGCGGCGCGAAGATCGCGCAATTGCTGCGCGACCATGACTTTCTGGTCTTCGGCGGCGGCCTGAACGGCGGCTTCCTTTTCCGGGATGTCGTGGCTGTCCAGTTCGGTCAGCTTTTCCTCGCCTGCCGCGATGTAAAGCGCCAGTTCATCGTAAAAGCCCAAGGTCTTTTCATACAAAAGATCCAGCGACTTGATGTCTTTTAAAAGGGTGTGCTCGTGCCCCAGAAGATTGTCGGTGATCCGGTCGATCTGGTCCTGGATTTCCTCGTACCGGGCGGTGAACTTGGCGAACGGCGCGGCCCGGCCCAGCAGCTTTTCCCACCAGCTGCGTTCGCGGCGCACGTCCAGTTCGCTGACGGAAAAGCCACGGATGGTCGTGACGATGTCCCTCAGGCTGTCGCCTGCCGGGCCGACATCCTTGTTGCGTACATCGGCCAGCATGGCCTGGCTGATTTCCTGTAGCTCGGCCTGCGCCGAGGAACCGAACGACACGATCGAATTGGTGTTCGCCATGTCGATTTCGCCCATCCGCTTGCGAATTTCCGCGCTGACCGGTTCGTCCGCATCGGCCAATGGGACCACGTCTGCCTTGGGTTCGGGCAGGGTAACGGCGGCGACCTCTTGCACCAGCGTTTCGGCTGCTACGGCCTTGGTCTTGATTTCATCCGACATGTGACTCTTCCTCGTTCAATATTGGCCGGTCATTCCAACCGGACGCCCTCACGCTGCAAGCGTTCGCGCAGCACGTCGATTTCGACCGTCAGATCACTGCGGTCATCCAGTAACATCTTGCGGGTCCGTGCCGCGAAATTCTGTTCAAGATCGTCCAGAAGCGCTGCGTAATCCGCCAGTGCTTTTGCATCGCGGGTGCGGGCGTAAACATCGGAAAACTTCACCGTCGCGTCCCGCGCCCCCTGCAAATAGACCGTCAGATATTTTCGCGCCCCGGCAAGATCGCGCGGGTCTTCCTCGACCGTGCGGAACAGATCGCGCGCGGTGGCCTGAAAACGTTCGACGCGGGCTTCGATCCTGCGGTCACCGGCCCGCGCTATGGCGTTGGACATATCGGCCAGATGCGCCTCGGCGTCTTCGACGACCCGTGCCACGCGGTCTTGCTGATAGGTGTCGATCCCCTCCATACCCTTGTCTTTCATCGGGTCCAGCCCAAAGGACGCGGCATGCAGGGCGGCGGCAACCAAACCGAAAAGGGCAGGTGCGATCACGCTGGTCTGGGCAAGCGCCTCGGTATCGAGATAGTCCGAGCGAAAGGCCGCCAGAGCGATGCCCACCCCTGTCAGGGCACTGGCAAACATCTTGCGGGGAAAGGCGGGGCGGCGCGCGGAACGGCGCGCGTTAAACGCCGCTTCGGCGCGCAGGCCTTCGCGCAACACAAGAGCGGCCGCAACCAGCACTCCGGCGGCCACAAGGCCCAGCGTCATGCCAATCGCGCCGTCATTGAGCGACAGAAAAACCAAGGGAATGGCAGGCACGAACAGCAGGTTTGCACGGGCACCGGCCGGATTCACCTGCGCGCCGTCAAACTGCCCGCGCATTGCCGGTTTGCCGGTTGGCTCTTGTCCGTCTGGACTGAACTCTCCGCCATATCGTTTGGCCATGTGCTAAAGCCCCCCGAGGACGCCGGTGCAGACGCCAAACATCAGCACAAGCAGAGCCGCGTAGGCCAGTTTTTGCACTCCGGTTCCGGACATGGCGTCCCCCAATTCATCGCACACAGTCAAAAACCTAGTGGATGGGCCTGTGTGGCGCTAGGGGGAAGGTTGCCCGATCGCCGTCAATTGCGAGATTTTCTGCCGGGTGCCGGTCTTTTCCTCTGGGGGCGGGCCGGGCGTTTGCTTACAGAGGCAGGCGTTTCCGGCCCATCAAGGCCCAACTGGTCGCGCATGACCCGGCGGCGGATTTCTTCCACCGCGCCGGGTTTCAGATCTCCCAACTGGAATGGCCCGTACGAGACGCGCAGCAGGCGGTTCACCGCAAAGCCGACATCTTCCATGGCCCGCCGGATTTCGCGGTTCTTGCCTTCGCGCAGGCCGATTGTCAGCCACGCATTCGCGCCCTGCTGCCGGTCCAGGGCGACGGTCATCGGCTGAAAACGCTCGCCGTCGATCACCAGACCTTTGCGCAGCGGGGCGAAATCCTCGTCTTTGGGGCGGCCATTGATCCGAACCCGGTACTTTCGCAACCAACCGGTCGATGGCAATTCCAGCTTGCGCTTGATGCCGCCATCATTGGTCAGCAACAGCAACCCTTCCGAGTTCAGGTCAAGCCGACCGACACTCATGACCCGCGGCATGTCTTCGGGCAGATCGTCGAAAATCGTCGCACGGCCTTTTTCGTCGCGCGTCGTGGTCACCAGGCCGGCGGGTTTGTGGTACAGCCACAGGCGGGCGGGTTCGGGTTCGGAAACCGCCTTGCCGTCCACGGTGATTTTGTCCTTTGGCGTGACATTCAACGCCGGGCTGTCGATTTGCTTGCCATTCACTGACACGCGGCCTGCCGCGATCATGCGTTCCGCCTCGCGCCGCGAGGCGATACCGGCGCGGGCCAGGACCTTGGCGATCCTGTCGCCGGGTGGGGGAGTGTTGCTCATCCCTCGGCCATAGCGCATCCCGTCGGCTTGCGAAAGCCGGGTTTCTCGGGCAGTCAGGGGCATGGAGTTCAAATCGCATATGGATCAGGCGTTGGAACAGGCGCGCGCAGCAGCCGGCCGGGGCGAGGTTCCGGTGGGGGCAGTCGTCGTGGCACCGGGCGGAAAGGTCGTGGCCGCAGCTGGAAACCGCACCCGCGAATTGAACGACCCGACCGCCCATGCCGAGATCCTTGCGGTGCGCGCGGCCTGCGCGGCAGCCGGATCAGAACGTCTGCCGGATCATGACCTGTACGTGACGCTGGAACCCTGCGCGATGTGTGCCGCCGCGCTGGCAGCTGCCCGAATTCGGCGCGTTTACTACGGCGCTTCCGACCCTAAATCCGGCGGCGTGGCCCATGGCGCCCGCGTCTTTAGCCACCCGCAGGCGCATCACGTGCCCGAGGTCTACGACGGCATCGCCGCGACCGAAGCGGCCGCATTGCTCAGGTCGTTTTTCGCAGCACAGCGCAAACCGCCCACACCGAAATAGCTTCCGACCCCGGCATGTCAGGCCGCCTTGACGACCAGTTCGCGCGGGATATCTGCCAGCGGTTCGCCGCCGTCCGGCTTGACCACGAAGCTTTCGGTAATGGCAAGACCCCAATCCGGGGTCCATAGCCCGGGCATCAGATGAAATGTCATGTTTTCCTGCAGGACGGTCCGGTCGCCCGGGCGCAGGCTCATGGTTCGTTCGCCCCAGTCCGGCGGATAGCTCAACCCGATCGGATACCCGGTGCGGTTGCCTTTAACATATCCGGCCCGGGCAAAGCTGTCATAGACACAGGATGCGACCTCTTCGCAGGTGACACCGGGACGGGCGGCGGCAAGCGTGTCCTCGATGGCCGTCAAAACCGCGGTTTCGGCGCGCCGGATGTTGGATGGCGGCGTTCCCAGGAACAGGCTGCGGCTGGCTGGGCAATGATATCGCCTGAAACATCCTGATATCTCGAAATACGTGGCCTCGCCTGTGGTCAACGGCCGGTCGTTCCACGTGATATGCGAAGCCGAAGCTTCGCGCCCCGAAGGGGCGATCGGAACTATCGCGGGATAGTCGCCCGCCAGCCCCGGCAATCCCGAAATGCCAGCGGCCTGAACCTGGGCCACCAGCTCATGCTTGGGCAAACCTTCGCGAAACGCATCGCGCAAAACCTCGTGCATATGCGCGGTCAGCAGCCCGGCCTTGCGCATCATCGCAATTTCTACATCGCTCTTGATTGCGCGCTGCCAGTTGACCAGACCGGTTGCGTCCGACAGCGCCTCGGTGCCAAAGGCCTGTTGCAGGATGCGGTGGCTTGCGGCCGAGTAATAGTAATTGTCCATCTCGACGCCCAGCCCGGCCGTCCAGCCGCGCGCACGCAGCAGGTCCGCCAGATGGTCAACCGGGTGGTGCATACTGTGCTGTACATGTTCCTCGGGCCAGTCGAACAGGTCGTCCGGGCTCAGCCATGTGGTTTGCCGGGCACCGGGTTTGTCCTGCGTGCGCCCCCACCACAAGGGCGAACCGTGCTGGGGAACAATGACCATTTGCGGGACGTAAAAGCTCCAACCGTCATATCCGGTCAGCCACGCCATGTTCGATGGGTCGCTCACCAGCAGGGTCTCGATGCCGCTGTCGCTCATGGCGCCGCGGGTCGCGGCCAGGCGGGCGGCGTATTCGCGGGGGCTGAAGTCGGACGAGGGCATCAGAGCTTGATGGCCTGCATGACCATCGGTTCGACCACATCGACCCCCGGCAGCCCATCGATCAGATCTTTCGCAGATTGTTCAAGAACAGGGAAGGTTTTGTAATGGCAGGGAATTACGGTTTTAAAGTCGAAATAGCGCCGCGCGGCATAGGCCGCCGCCTTCATGTCCATCGTGAAATGGCCGCCGGCCGACAAGATCCCGATATCGGGTTTGTAGTAATCGCCCATCCATTCCATATCCGCCATGATGTCGGTGTCCCCCGATACATAAATGACGTGGCCTTCGGCCGAGATCATGAACCCGACCTCACTGCCGCCGGTGCGCAACCCTTCGGGTGTCGAAAAGGTGGAACTGTGCGAGGCCGGAACCATGTTGACCTTGATGCCGTTCAGGTTGACCGTGCCCCCCTTGTTGAAGCCGACGGTTTCAATCCCTTCCGCCTCGCTCCAATACCCCATCAGGTCATATTGCCCGACGACCGGGATGCCCAAATGCTTGCTCAGCGGAAGGACGTCGGCAACATGGTCGAAATGCGTGTGTGTCAGCAGGATATGCGTCGCACCGTCGATGGCCGCATCATGCTGAGATTCAGGAAGCGACGGGTTGCCCGTCAGCCAGGGATCGACCAGCAGCACCTGACCTTCGGTTTCGATGCGAAAGCTGCCATGGCCAAGCCAGATGATATTCATGAAATCTTCTCCTGAATTAGCATTTCGCCCCAGCGTATCACCCGTTATGTAAAAATCCATCGACAGGTTGAGCGAAAAGTCGCACGCGATTGCAGGTCACTGCGGCGACGGCCACCAAGGGCTCGATCGTTATTGGCGTTGTTTGCTTTGGCTTACATTGTGCCAGAAACGGCGTGGAAATTGCGGGGGGCACCCATTCCGACCGAGCCACGCGGGGCCGGCAGGGATCAGGCCCTAGCCGTCCGCATCATCCATCAACCCACGCAACCAACGCCCCGCAAGCCAGGTCGCAGGCACTCCCAAGGGCACGGCCCACAGAATTGCCGTCACCGGCGGGATGGCGGCCTGACCCAACCCATGGGCCAGCAGCCCCACCAGAAACAGGTTGATCGCCACGGTCAGCGCCGTGGCCGGATACAGCAGCACGGCCAGTTTCCAGACCGGCCACCTACCGTCAGTGGCTGGTGCCTTCCGAGAAGGTGATCTTGTTCCAGACATTGTATTTCCCCGAAGGTTTGCGCATCGGCAGGCGGCGGACCTCTTCCAGCGTCTGCGCATCATAGACGATCACTGCGCCGTCATCCTCCCAGATCGAAACCAGCGCGTGACTGCCATCCTTGGTGAATTCCACATGGGCCACGGTCTTGCCGGGTGCCGGGCGCAGGGTTTTTACGATTTCAAGGCTTTGCTTGTCGATCACATGCATCGCGTCCTTGTTGGGGCCAAAGAATACATCGGCCCAGACGTAAGGGGAGTTTTCATGGCTGCGCATGAAAAACCCCGGCCCTTCCGTCTTGATCCGCTTGACGGTCTGCCAGCTTTCCATGTCGATTACCGATACGGTGCCATCCGTCAGGTGCGGCGTGGCCATGACCGTCGTGTCGCCATGCCGCCATGTGATCCCCGAGCCCAGATGAGGCATTCCGGGCAGGTCCAGATCTGCCACTTTCTGACCGATGACCAGATCGATGACCTGACCGCCCTCGCCGCCGCGGGACGCCCCCACGACGTATTCATAGCTCTGGTCAAAAAAGAAATCGTCCAGATAGTCGGGTGTGGTGATCTTGCGCACCGGAAACGGATCGGGGTTCTTGAACTGACCTTCGATGCGGAAATCATGCCCCAGACCGGATTGCGGAGGGTTGTCGCCATAGAAAACTTCCCAAATTTCGGGAACGTCCTTCAGGGCCAGCACAAAGCTTTCGCGCGGCGGCGCCTGGTATACGGCCGAAACCCGGCTGGGATCGCCGGTCTTGCCCCGAACGTCGATGACCTTTGCCACCGACAAGTCAGCGGTCGACAGCAAAGTCAGCGAATTGGGCAGGTAATTCGCGACAGCCACCCATTTGCCATCACCTGACATGGCGATGTTACGGCTGTTCAGGCCCGCACGCACCCGGCCCACCTGCTGCAGCGCCCAGATGTCATATTTCTGCACCCAGCCATCGCGCGACATGATGAAAACGTACCGCCCATCGGGGCTGAATTTCGGCCCGCCATGCACGGCAAAGGGCGTCTCGAACCGGTCCAGAACTTCGAACGTATCCCCATCCAGGACGCTGACATGGTGGTCACCGGTCTCAACCGCCAATGTGATGTTCATCGGATCGCTCGCCCAGACGGGCGCATCGACCGGAACGTAATCCTCATCCAGTGTGCGACTGGCCATAATCTCGGCCTCGCCCCATTCCGGATCGGTCTCCAGCGGCGACTTCAGCCACCCTGCCAACTCTTCAATCTGCAATGCGTCCAATTCATGCGAAAACGCAGGCATCTGCGTTGCGGTGCGCCCCTCGGCAATCACCGCAGCCACGCGCGGCCCGCGCATCCGCTTCAGCGTCTCCGGGATCAACGCGGGGCCAACCCCGCCCAAACGGTTCTCGCCATGGCACGAGGCGCAGTGCTCGGCGTAATCCGACGGCGCATCAGCAAGGACCGCGCCAACGCTCAGGACCCAGCACAACACGCCCATTTTCATCTTTTCAAAAATACTCCCGCCGGAGGCGCCCCGCTTCGCCAAAGGCACAGCACAAAAGGGCTCGGTGCGGATGGTCTCAAAAGAACTGATGCGCCGGATCATGGCTTTTCCCCCGGAACGGTGTGACTTGCAGACGCTCACCCGCGCCCTCTACGCCGATTTCTTCGTTTGACAGGTAACAGGCCGGGTCTTCGGCCCAGGGATCACCGGTCAGTTGCAGCGCCCGGATGCGCGTGTTGCCGCCACAGACGTCTTTCAACTGGCAGGCCCCGCAGCGCCCTTTCAACGGGCGCGGACGGGTGCGCAGCATGGCCAACATCTGGTCGTCACTTGTCCAAAGCTCGGAAAAGGATTTGGTCTTTACATTGCCGACCGTGTAATCCGACCAATAGGTGTCGGGATGCACGCGGCCCAGATTGTCGATATTGGCCACGCCCAACCCGCTGGAATTGCCGCCCCAGGCGGCCAGATGCTCGCGCACATGCGCTGTTTTATCGGCATCGAAATGCGCCCGGACCCAGTTCAGGAAATACCCTGCATCGGCGTCGTTATTGCCGGTCACGATGTCCAGCGGACGCCCGCCCGAGGCCGCCTCCCACGCCCGGTCCAGCAGCAGGTCCAGCCCCTTGCGCGTACGCAGGTGTTCTGCATCCTCGCCCCGGTTCTTGTCGCCGCGTCCGGCATAGACGAGGTGAGACAGGTAGAACTTGTCGACCCCCTCTTCGTCGCACAGCTGCAGCAGGTCAGGCAGGTGATGCTGGGTGCCTTCTGTCAGACAAAAGCGCAGGCCAACCTTGATACCGCGTTTCTTGCATTCGCGCACACCGCGCAGGGCGTCGGCAAAGGCGCCCTCGACGCCACGAAACCAGTCATTCGTGGCCCCGATCCCGTCCAGCGAGATGCCGACATAGTTGAATCCCACATCGGCAATCATGTCGGCGGTTTCGTCATGTATCCGCGTGCCATTGGTCGACAGCGCCAGCATCGGCACCAGCTTGCGCGCACGGTTGGCGATGTCGAAGAAATCGAACCGGTCCAGCGGCTCCCCACCCGAGAGGATCAGGGCCGGGACGCGAAATTGGCCCAGATCCTCAAGGGTTACCATGGCTTGCTCATGGCTGAGCTCACCGGGGAACGCCACATCCGCCGAAACGGTATAGCAATGGCGGCATTTCAGGTTGCAGCGGCGTGTCAGGTTCCAGATCACAACCGGTTTCACCGGGCCGGGGCGGCGTTTGCGAACCGGGGTCGGATTCACCAGTTGCTGCATGTACTCGGTCAGGCGGAACATATCTCAGCCTTTCGCTTTCAGGCGCAGCCCGGTCTTTTTCAGGATGCGGGTGGAATAGAGGATGTCCTTGGCGCGGCAGGCATCACCCAGGATGGCGGTGATCTCGGCGCGCTTGTCTTCGACTTCGTCCCGGTCCGCGCCATGAACCATGGCGAACAGGTTATAGCGCCAGTCGGGCAGGGCGCGGGGGCGTTCATAGCAATGGGTGACAAAAGGCAGCGCACCTACCAATGCGCCCAATTCGGCGACCCTGTTGTCTGCGACATCCCACACGGTCATCCCGTTGGACGTCATGCCCAGCTTGTAATGGTTGGGTGCGGCGGCGATGCGGCGGATCACGCCGCGCGCTTTCATCTCGGCCAGATGATACATCAGCAGGTCTTCATCCATGCCCAATTCGGATGCCACGGCGGCATAGGGCGCGGGCACCAAGGGCAATCCCCCCTGAAGCGCTTGGATGATCTTTCTGTCCGTTGCGTTGATCATGCCGCCACCCGGAAACCGATGAAGAACTCTTGCAGTTTGGGAAATTGCCAGACTTTGAATCCGGTTTCCCCTTCGATCGCTTCGGCTGCGGCCGCAATCCCGTCAGGCGTTTCGGTTGCCAGAACAAACCACATGTTCAGCCGGTGCGTGCGTTCATAATTATGCGCGACCTCAGGATGCGCATTGACTTTGGTCAGGACGGTTTCGAAATCACCCTCGGGCACGGCCATTGCGCACAGGCAAAAGGCGCCCCCCATTGCGGCAGCATCGAAAAACGGGCCGAACCGGGTGACAACCCGGTCTGTCTTCATCCGTTCCAGCCGGGCCAGCAGGTCGCTTTCGGATATCCCAAGTTCGTCGGCCACGACTGCGAAAGGATGCGCCGTCAAAGGCAAGTCTTCCTGCATCCGGTTCAGAATGGCGCGGTCTGTGCTGTCCATCGGGGTCATGCCGCAACCTCCTTGGGTTTGATCAATGCGCCGGTCTGTTTGAAACAGCGCGTTGAAAACAGGACCTTGTGCCGTGCCCCGGCCAGGTCCGGCAGGGCAATGGCACCTGCAAGCACATTTCGGGCCTCGTTCCGGGACCGGGCGTGGATCATAGAGTACAGCCGATAGGGCCAGGTCCCGGGAACAGGACGCCGTTCATAGCACAGCGTCACACCGGGATGATCCGCCAGGGCCGGTCCCGCGCGGCCGACCTGCTCTGCGGGCAGGTCCCAGACGACCATTGCATTGGCAGACCACCCAAGCGCACGGTGGCGTACGATGACCCCCAACCGCGAGATGATGCCCGCGCCGATCAGGACCTCAATCCGCGCCATGACCTGCTGGGCTGTCCGGTCCAGGGACCGGGCCAGTGCGGCAAAGGGATC
The DNA here is from genome assembly GCA_030427405.1 of Alphaproteobacteria bacterium. Lineage (GTDB taxonomy): Bacteria > Pseudomonadota > Alphaproteobacteria > Rhodobacterales > Rhodobacteraceae > Ruegeria. The sequence goes on from JAUHXK010000012.1 coordinate 99,264, forward strand.
GGCCACAAGAGGCAGCCCGCAACTGAGCGCCTGCAAAAGATCGCGGTCGCCCGGCTGCATGGCGGTTTTGTCCACCAACCGCGCGCCCGGAACCGTCCGGGAATGACCGGACATGCGAAAACCCAGATCAACATTGAAAGGCCGGACCAGGCGCAGGTCCAGAACCCGCAGACCGGTACGCGCGCTTATTCGTTTCAGCGTGTCGTCCACGTGGTCGCGGTCCGGGCCGGTGGCCACGAACCACAGGTTCCATTGATCTTCGCGCTGATAGTTGTGGTTGACGCCCGGTTCGGAATCGATGATCGCCGCCACAGATTCTATCTGATCCTCGGGGGCCGCGACGGCGGCCAGGGTGCTGGCGGACACCGTGCCGGGTGCGATCGTTGCGCCAACGCGCGTGATCCGCCCCGCGGCGCGCATACGGGCCAGCCGGTCAATGACCTCATCTTCGGTCAGTCCCAGAACGTAGGCCAGGACCTGAAACGGGCGCTCTGTCACAGGAAAATCGCGTTGCCAGTCGTCCAGCAGGGCACGGTCGATCGGGTCGGTGATATGGCACATTGTCATAGCCCCGTTCTGTGCGCGCGCGCGGTGAAAAAGATGCCCGAGGGGCTGTCCGCCTCGATTTCGCGCAGCTTTTCGAATGTCTGCGTGTCATAGACCATGACCTTGTTGGCATCGCGCACGCTGATCCAAACCTCGTGGCCGCGGGGCGTGAACTCCATATGCAGCACCGCCGGGCCGGGTTTGAACTCGTGGATGATGTCCTTGGTCACTGAATCAATGACCTGAATGGTGTCGTTCAGTGGATGTGCAAAATTCACCCAGACCTGCCGCCCATCAGGCCGCGCCATGGCAAAGACTGGCTGGCCATGGGTTTTGGTGCGCCCGGTTTCGGTCAGGGTGTCGGCGTCGATCCACAGAACCTCGTGATGACCAACAGCTGGCAGGACGAATTCGCGACCCGTCAGGGCCCAGCCTTCCAGATGGGGCATCTTGTAAACCGGCATCTCTTCCTGACCGCGCCCATAATCGGGCAGCACGCGGATCGGTTCGGGCGTCTCGGCCCACAGGTCCAGCGCGGTCAGGCCGTCTTCGCCGAACAGCCCGGTGATATAGGTCCGGCCATTGGCTGTGATCAGCGCGTCATAGGGGTTTTTGCCCATGTCGGGGACCTTGGTGATCGCGGGGTTGCCCTTGGCGAAATCGGCAATCCATGTCTCGCCTGTGTCCCACATAGTAAAGACAAACCGGCGGCCGGGCGCATCGACCAGACCGATGGTTTTGCTGTCGGTCGGAATGTCCGCGACCATTTCCAGCGTCTCGGCATCAAAGACGCGCACGCCACCGGGTTCATAGTTCGACACGGCCACCAGCCTGCCATCATCCGAGATGGCGCCGCCAATGGCGTTGCCCGCCTGGACAACGCGGTTCACGATCTGCCGGGTGACGATATCGACCTTGGTCAGCCCGCCATCGCGGCCAAAGACATAGGCAAAGCGTTCGTCCGGGGAATAGACCAACGAGGCGTGGGACAGATCGCCCAGACCTTCGATCCGCGCCAGTGCAGCGCGGTCGGATTGATCGACCAGCAGGACCGAGCCCTGCGCGCGTTCGATTACAAGCCCGAGATCTCCGGTGGCGGTGGGTTCTGCCTGCGCGGTTGTCATCATCAAACCGGCCGCAAGGCCAAGGAAAAGCTGTTTCATCGTGCCTCCGTGTCCAGAAGGTAGCGGGCGATCCATTCGGCCTCTTCTTCCGAAATAAGAGGCCGCCAGGGGGGCATCGCAGTATCGGGGATACCATCGAGGATGACGCCGGTCAGAACCTCGGGATCATAATGGTCCAGGGTTTCCGCGCGCAGGTCCGGGCCAAGCCCGCCTTTCAGAGACAACCCATGACACGAGCCGCAATCCTGGTGCACCAGACGCTTCAGCGCGTTGGGGTCCAGGGTGTCGGCGGCGAAGGCCGAGGTTGCAACAAGCACGGCCGTGGTCAGAATTGTGCGCGCAGCCCAGCCCGCACCGGCGGCAGGGCTCGGACCGCGCAGTCCCAGATGCCTGTGCGTCAGACTAGCCATGGGCCTGCTCCAGTATCTGATCCACGGGCCGTTCAGCATAAAGCGAGACGACCTTGCCGATGATGAACAGGGTGGGGGCCTTCAGGTCGGCCTCACGCACATCTGCGGCCAGGTGGTCCAGCCGGGAAACAAGGCGGCGCTCGTCGGGGGTGGTGGCCTTGCCCACGGCCAGAACCGGGGTCGAACCGGGCAGGTTTTCGGTCATCAAACCAATGGCGATCTGACCGATATTGGCGACGCCCATGTAAACCACGAGGGTCGTGTCAGGGTCGGCCAGGCGCTTCCAGTCCAGATCCAGCACCTTGTCGGCCTGCCGATGCCCGGTGACATACTGGACCGAGGTCGCAAGCCCGCGATGGGTCAGCGGCACGCCGGTGGAACAGGACGCACCCTGCGCAGCGGTGATACCGGGCGCGTATTCAACGGCAATACCGTGGGCGGTCAGGTAAGCGGCCTCTTCCGAGCCGCGGCCAAAGATCATCGGATCGCCGCCTTTCAGGCGGGCGACTGTGTGACCGGCGCGGGCCTCTTCCAGCAGTATTTCATTGATCCGGTCCTGCGGGACGGTGTGGCATTTGGGGGCCTTGCCCACGGGGATCAGCCGGGCGCCGTCTGCGTGCATGGCCAGGATCTCGTCCGAGACCAGCCGGTCGTAGACCACCACATCGGCGTCTTGCAGCATCCGCAGGGCGCGCAGGGTCATCAGCTCGGGGTTGCCGGGGCCGGCACCAATCAGAAAAACCTTACCGCTCATGTGCAATCTCGCTTGGTCTGAATGTCTTCCGAGCCCGGTTTTCCGGCAGGCGCCACATATGGGTTGGGGACGTTGCTGGGTGTGCCGGGCGTGTCATGCGGGCAGATTGGCGGAATTGGAAACAGACCTCCTTGACATAAGTTAAGGAGCGCGGGATTTGCGCCCGCGCTCCTGTGATCTTGCCTGTAGTGTTGCCTCGGCTCAGGGTTCGACGGTGATCATTCCGATCATGTTCTGCGTCTCCCAGTGAGGTCCGCACAGGTATTCCTGCGGGCCGGGGGCGAGAAAGGTCAGGTCGACCGATTCTTCGGGGAAAAGCCGGTCGCTCTCTGGTTCGCTGCCGTCTTTCAGCAGAACGGAATGGCTGGTGCGTTTGTCCACATTCACCCAGCGCACGGTGGTGCCGGTTTTGACGGTCAGCTCGCCGGGGCAGAAGGTGTACTTGTACATCAGCACCACCTCGGCATCCTCGACGGCCGATGAGGGCTGACCGAACAAGTCGACATAACGGTCCTCGGCCTCGGCGCAGATTTCGGCGGTTTCATCAGCCCAGGCCGGGGCGGTCAGCAACAGCAGCGCAGGAAGAAGGCGGCTGGGGTTCATCGTCCTTGTCTCCTATCCAGATGGGAAAGGGGCCGGATCATCCGGCCCCCTTCGGTTATTGTTTCACCACGTTGATGAAAGCCGAATCGTCGTCCAGCGCCAGGCTGGTATTCAGCGTCACGTGGTGGAACCGCGCGGCGGCAAAGTCATCGTGGATGGCAAAGCCGACCGTATAGGTCTGACCTGGTTCCAGCGGCACGTCGCCGGGCGCGCCGGAATTCAGCGGCCGGGTGAAGACAACGGTCCAGATGCCGCCGTCAAGGCTGGCCGAGGCGGCGATTTCGCCGTCATTGACCACGCGCTGTTCCAGCAGATAGCCATTGGTCGCGCTGCCATCGGCATAGACACGCATCAGGTCAAGATAGGTGCCGTCCTCAAGGTATTGCGCGATTTCTTCCTTGGCTTTCAGCTTGTCCCAGCCCCCCAGCGCCTTGCCGCGGCGGCCTTTGACTTCGACTTCGGTGCGGCTTTCGCTGATATACTTGGTCACCGTTTCCTGGGTGGCCAGGCGGCCTACCACGTCACCATTGCCTGCAATCGCATCCGCTTCCGGTGCAAAGGGCATATAGGTGTTGTCGGCGTGACAGGATGACCAGCACCCGACCTGGTCGCCCATCTCGATCCCGGTGCCCGTGATCATCATGGCAACCTTGATCTGGTTGTCAGGGTCCATCTTGCCGCCCTCGACAAAGGGTGCAGGGTTGTGGCCCGCATCCGGCCATTGCAGACGGACATAGAGGTTCTCGTCATCATGGGCGGCCTGCACGGTCGCGTCGATCACGCCGCGCTTGCCGGGGATCGGTGTGGGCTCCAGCTCTCCGCCTGCGACGATCTTGTTGCCGATCGCATCCAGTTCCTTGGCGTGACAGGTCGAGCACTGATCGCCACCCTTGGTCAAAGGACGTGCGCCGCCGTGGTACTTGCCGTTCTGCACCCACTCGAACGAGGCCTGACCGGGGTAGAACAGTTTCAGGTCCGAACCGGCCACAGCGTTCCAATCGACATTGCTGGCGACATCGCTGCCACCGCCTGCAGCCGGGGCTGCGGCTTCTTCACCGTTTGCCTTGGCCCGTTCTTCGGCCACTGCGGCATCAACCGCGGCGGCAATCTGGGCCTGCACGGCCTCTTGCTGGGCCTTTTTGGCGGCTTTGTCGGCTTCGGCTTCGGCGGCCTCTTTCGCTTCGATCCGTGCCAGGCTTGCCAGGTATTCGGGCGGGATCGGACGGATGAAGTCCGGGTTCGGCGCTTCGAGTTCCTCAAGATACTCGTCGGTCGCCCGGTCGCGGATATTCGAGTGCGCGATTCCCTTGTGGCAATCGATACAGGTCTGGCCGGTCTCCATCGCGTTCAGGTGCTGCTGACGGGCGCGGGGGCGCTGAAACTCGGGCATCATCGATTCAAAATCGTGACAGTTGCGGCATTCGCGCGAGTCGGTCGCTTTCATCCGTTCCCATTCGTTCATCGCCAGATGAATGCGCTTGGCTTCGAATTTTTCAGGTGTGTTGATCGTGCCAACCACCTTGCCGTACAGCTCTTTCGAGGCCTTGATCTTGCGGATGATCTTATGTGTCCAGTCCTTGGGAACGTGGCAGTCAGAACAGACCGCCCCCACGCCGGACCGGTTCACGTCATGGATCGTGCCGGTATATTCCTCATAAACAAAATCGCGCATTTCGTGGCATGAAATGCAGAAATCCTTGGTGTTCGTGGCTTCCATGGCGGTGTTGAACCCGCCCCAGAAGATGATGCCGGCGACAAAGGCCGCGGCAATACCGGCCACTGGCATTCCCCACAGGAAATACCGCCGCCAGATCGGTTTTTTCTTTTCCGGTTCCGAGGTCATATCCGGGCTCCGTTATGGCTGTCTTGTCTGGCCTTGGTTGGCAGGCCGGTGAATTTGGCTGTTTGGTCAAACGAGGAAAGGGCGGGCGAGGGGCCCGCCCTTTCCGATAGTGCTTGCGATCCCGTCAGGTGACGTGGTTCGAGCGGTTGTAGACGTTGAACTTGCCGGTCGGGGCATACAGCCCTTCGATGCGGCCGATTTCTTCCAGCGTCTTGGCGTCGAAGATCACGATCTCGCCGTTGGGCTCTTTCGAATCCGCCAGGTTCCACTTGGATACCCAAACCTCGGTGCCGTCGGCGTTGAACTCAAAGTGGACGGCGGCATTGCCTTCCTCTTCGGTGATCTGGATCGTCTTCACGATCTCGCCGGTCTCTTTCGAGATGACCTGAACCGATTGCTGCACTTCCGGCTCGGGGTGTTTGGTCTGGTCAGCCCAGATGTAATCCGAGTTCGGGTGGGTGCGGACAAACAGGCCGGGGCCGTCGGTTTCCACTTCGTAGCAGGTTTTCCAGGCCTGATCCGGGTGGCCTTCGGGGTCGTTGCCCCAAACGGTCACGGTGCCAACGCCCAGGTGGGTTGTACCGGCAACCGGGCCGCAATTCGGATCGTTCCAGTTGGCGCCCGGTCCGGGGTGCGGCAGGGCCGCGGTGTCGATCATCGCTTCCAGCTTGTGGGTCTCGGTGTCGACAACCACCATCTTGTTCGATGCGTTCGCAGCGATCTGGAAATACCGGCCTGTCGGGTCAAAGAACCCGTCATGCAGGAACTTGGCGCTGTCGATCTTGTCGATGCTCAGATTGTCCAGGTCGGTATAGTCAACCTGCCACAGCTGGCCCAGCTCTTTGATCGCAACGATCCATGTCGGTTCGTTGGGCGTTGTGTAGATCGCGGCCACGCGGGCCTCTTCCACATATTCGCCATCCACGTTCACGCCGCGGGTCGAAACGACCTTGAGCGGTTCCATGGTCTGGGCGTCGACGATTGCGAAATGCGGCGGCCAGTAACCACCACCGATGACGTATTTACCGTCGCCGGAAACCGCAACGTCGCGGGCGTCATAGGCAATCTTGACTTCGGAAACCAACATCTTGTCCGGCGTTTGCCAGAGGTCGATCTTGGTCATCTTGCCGTCGCGGCCCATTGTGTACCAAAAGCGGCCGGGCTGTTCCGGTTCTTCCAGAGAATGGTGTTCCGAGGCTTTCAGGACGTGTACCGCATACCCGGTCGGGATATGGGTCAGCACCTCTTTGGTGTCGCCGTCGATCACCGCGACCTTGCCTACGTCACGTTCGATGACGACAAAGAAGTTTTCCCAGTTGCGGCCATGCAGCGGCTCGGTCGGATAGTCGGCTTCTTCGACATAGACCTTGCGCGTGGCTTTCATCTGTTCCAGCGACATCTCAGGCGGCTTGGGGGCCTCCATCATGATGTAGGTCGCCATATCCTTGATTTCCTGCTCGGTCATGATGTCCGAGAAGTTGTTCATACCGCCTTCGGTTCCCCAGGCGATAATCTTTTCAAGGCGTTCCTGGCCAAGCGCCAGCGTGCCGCCTTCGGTCACGGTGCCGTCGGCTGCGGTTTTCTTCCAGTGGGGTTCAAGGTTCTTACCGGTGGCGCCTTTGCGCAGAACACCGTGGCAGCCGGCGCATTGCTCGAAATAGAGCTGTTTCGACGCCTCGAAGGCTTCGTCGCTCAATGTTGGCTCTTCGGCAAAGGCCGGTGCGGCGACGCTGCCCAGCAGCATTGCCAAACCGACCCCGAAGGCGCGGCCAGTTTTATTGTAGCTGATTCCAAGTGACATGATCACTCTCCATTTGCGTGGTGAGGCAACACGGAGACTGCGGCAGCGGGCGGCCACCCGCCTTGACAAAAGTCAACGGAGGGGCGGCAAAACCTGTCCGATACGTCATTTTCCATAAGAATTTTGCCCGCTAAATCCTGTGTTTGAAGGTCATGTTTTTTCACCGGCTTGATTTTTGTTAAGGGCTCGGCCCGCTGCGCGTCGTAGACATCCAAAACAACCGCAAACGTCCGGGAGAGGTCTGATGTCGGCAATGATCACGCGTATCCTGAGTGAAGGGTTTCGGGTCTTTTTCCTGTCGGCGGGCCTATATGGCCTGTTTGCCGGCGGGGCCTGGGGGGTCTGGCTGGCGATGCAGTCCGGCGCATTGTCCTATTCCGACCCGACCTATGCCATGTCGCCGCCCATGTGGCACGCCCACGAGATGATCTTTGGATATGCGACAGCGGCGCTGGGCGGCTTTTTTCTGACCGCCGTTCCGAACTGGACCGGCGCCCCGGACGCCCGTGCGCGTTTCATTATGCTTGCCGCCTTTCTGTGGTTGGCGGGGCGGGCGGCCATGTGGTTCTCGACGGCCCTGGCCCCCTGGCTGGTGGCGGTGATTGACCTGATGTTCGTTCCGATTCTGGCGGCCAAGATCGCGTCTCAGCTGATCAAGAGGCCGAAGCCTCAGAATATGGTTTTCCTGCTGCTTCTCAGCTGTATCTGGATCGCCAATCTCATGACACATCTGGAATGGATGGGTGTTTCGGACACGACGCTTGATACCGGCCTGCGTGCGGGTCTGGTCACGCTGTGCGCCATGATCGCGATCCTGGGCGGCCGCGTTACACCGGCCTTTACCCGCAACGCGATGAAACGCGCGGGCGCCCCCGAATCAAGCTGGCCCGTTTCTGTGGCCCTGCTGGACAAGGCCAGCATGATCACCGCGCTTGTTTTGCCGATTTCCGTTCTGGCCTTGGGTCCGGGACCGGTGGCCGGGGGTGTTGCGCTGATCCTGGGCGGCTTGCAGGTGCTGCGCCTGTCGCGGTGGCGGTCCGGATGGGCACTGCGGCAACCGATCCTGATAGCCTTGCACATCGGCATGGGCATGCTGGCGCTGGGCCTTCTGTTGTGGGGCGCGTCTCTGCTGGGCTTTGGCAGCGAAATCGGTGCCCTGCACGTCCTGGGCATCGGCTGCGTCGGAGGGATGACCCTTGCCATCATGAGCCGCGCCGCGCTTGGTCACAGCGGCCGCGACCTGGTGGCCCCGTTTCCCGTTACAATCGCCTATGGCGCCATGGCTTTGGCCGCAATTCTGCGCTGGGTCGGATCAGGGCTTGGCGATCACTATCTGACCGTCATGCTGCTGGCCGACGGGTTCTGGATCTGTGCCCTGACGTTATACCTGTTTGCCATGTGGCCCGCGCTGGCCGGGCCACGCCTGTCCAGTTCCTGAGAGCGGCTTTGACCGGGGGCTAGACGGCGTCAATCAACGGCCGTTCGTTCTTGAGATGACGATCCACCATGGTGCGCATCTCACGCCCCTTGGTCGGGATATGCCGCGCGGAAGCAGGGATATGCCCGGAATTCGCCAGTTCAGGAAACAGGCCAACTATTTCCGCCCGCGCCAGGGGCGGGATGCTTTTCAACGCCTCAATGCCGGTAAACAGGCTTTCGGACGGAGCGTCTTCTGCCCAGACGATCTCATGCCGGTCAAACAGAATGTGATAATAGGTCACGCTGTCGGCCGTTTCGTCGATTTCGATGCCGGGTACACCGATTAGTTTCTGAGCGGGAACCAGGACCTCGGCTGTGTCGAACATGCGCACGGCGATAGCCGAACGAACCAGCATCCGGTGCTGCGGCGACACCAAAAGGTCCCGAGCGGGCAGCCCAGAACCCAAAGCGCCAGCAGCGATTCGGATTGGGCGCAGCTTGGGGTTGGCATCCAGCTGCGTGCGCGTCAGGGTGTATTTCGAGCACAGACGAGCGAAGTAGCCAGAGATTCAAGGCGGATCAAAGGCGTTTCAAATGAATTTTTCCTGATAGCGGACCGAAATCCCAACAAGCGTGGCAGGCTTGACTTTCGTTAAGGCAGCGCGCGGCGCGCCGGGTCATGATCCCCGCACTAGCAAAGCGGCGCAAAGGAGAGCGCAATGCGCGAAGTCATGACCAAGAGCATGGCCCGCAATATATTCTATGGCGGTTCACTGTTCTTTATTCTTATCTTTCTGGCCCTGTCGGCCCATTCCCACTGGTATATCGTGAACTCCGAAAACTCGGCGAAGCTCGATGAAAGTGTGGTTCGGGGCAAGCATGTCTGGGAAAAACACGCCTGCATCAACTGCCACTCGATCCTGGGCGAAGGTGCCTATTTCGCCCCCGAGGTCGGCAATGTGATGACCCGTTGGGGCGTGCTGGACGACCCGGAATCAGCCTTTGAAACCCTCAAGGGCTGGATGGAGGCGCAACCGACCGGCATTCCCGGTCGTCGGCAGATGCCCAATTTCAACCTCAGCGACGAAGAAATCCGCGATCTGGCGAACTTCCTGATCTGGACGGACAATATCGACGCCCAGGACTGGCCGCCCAACGAGGCAGGCTGAGAAGGGAAACGGAGCAATGAAATACCAATCCCAAAAAATCGCCTATGTCTACTTTGCAGTCGCCATGGGCTTGTTTGCGATCCAGGTGATCGGCGGCCTGCTGGCCGGCTGGATCTATGTATCGCCCAACTTCCTGAGCGAGCTGCTGCCGTTCAACATCGTACGGATGCTGCACACCAACGCGTTGATCGTCTGGTTGATCCTCGGCTTTTTCGGCGCCGCGTACTTCCTTATCCCGGAAGAGGCAGAGCGCGAGATCCATTCGACCAAACTGGCCTATCTTCAGCTTCTGATCCTTGTGGTCGGTACGCTGGGCGTGGTTGTGACCTATGTGTTCAACCTGTTCGAGGGCAACTGGCTGCTGGGCAAAGAGGGGCGCGAGTTCCTTGAACAACCCAAATGGGTCAAGGCGGGTATCGTCGTGGCCGCGCTGATCTTCCTTTACAACGTGTCGATGACCGTTCTGAAGGGCAAGAAGACCGCCATCACCAACATCCTGCTGTTGGGCCTGTGGGGTTTGGCGCTGCTGTTCCTGTTTGCCTTTTACAATCCGGGCAACCTGGCCCTGGACAAGCAATACTGGTGGTATGTTGTCCACCTGTGGGTCGAAGGCGTTTGGGAGCTGATCATGGCCTCGATCCTGGCCTACCTGATGCTCAAGCTGACCGGTGTTGACCGTGAGGTGGTCGAGAAATGGCTTTATGTCATCGTCGCCGCCGCGCTGTTCTCGGGCATCCTCGGCACAGGCCACCACTACTATTGGATCGGTACGCCTGCGTACTGGCAGTGGATCGGTTCGATCTTCTCAAGCCTCGAAGTGATCCCGTTCTTCGCGATGATGGCCTTTGCCTTCGTCATGGTCTGGAAGGGCCGCCGGGACCACCCCAACAAGGCTGCGCTGCTGTGGTCGCTGGGCTGTGCCACGCTTGCCTTCTTTGGCGCGGGTGTCTGGGGCTTTCTGCATACGCTGCACGGGGTGAACTACTATACCCACGGCACGCAGATCACCGCAGCGCATGGTCACCTGGCCTTTTACGGTGCCTATGTCTGCCTCAACCTAGCGATCTTCACCTATGCCATGCCGATCCTGAAAAACCGGGATCCGTATAATCAGGTGTTGAACATGGGTTCGTTCTGGCTGATGACCAGCGGCATGGTCTTCATGACCTTCGTGCTGACCTTCGGCGGTACTGTCCAGACGCACATGCAACGGGTGGTCGGCGACTATTTCATGGATGTGCAGGACCAGATCGCAGTCTTCTACTGGATGCGCTTTGGTGCGGGCCTCGTGGTTGTCATCGGCGCGCTGCTGTTCATCTACTCGATCTGGGTACCCCGGAAAGAGGTCATTGAACCCGGCGCTGCCGAAACGCCTGCGGAGTGATAGACATGGATGGTTCCATAAACCTGGGAACGGGGGCGGCTGACGCCCCCTTCTACCTGCCCCAGGGCGACGAATGCGATGTGTTCGCCGCCGCCTATACCAACAACCTGCCGGTCCTGCTGAAGGGGCCGACAGGCTGCGGCAAGACCCGCTTTGTGGCCCATATGGCCGCCAGCCTTGGCCGCCCGCTTTATACCGTGGCCTGCCATGACGATCTGGCCGCTGCCGATCTTATCGGGCGCTATTTGCTGAAGGGCGGTGAAACCGTCTGGGTCGATGGCCCCTTGACCCGCGCGGTGCGCGAAGGCGCGATTTGCTATCTCGATGAGGTGGTCGAGGCCCGCAAGGACGTGACCGTCGTGCTGCACCCGCTGACCGACGACCGGCGCATCCTGCCGATTGACCGCACGGGCGAGGAACTTGAGGCCGCCCCCGGCTTTATGCTGGTCGCCTCGTACAACCCCGGTTACCAGAATATTCTGAAAACCCTGAAACCCTCGACCCGGCAGCGGTTCATCTCGTTAGAGTTCGACTTTCCGTCGCCTCAGATGGAGGCCGAAGTTGTCGCCCAGGAAAGCGGGCTGGCGCTGGAGCGCTGCAAGCCGCTGATCCGGCTGGCGAACAAGCTGCGCGGGCTCAAGGGTCAGGACCTTGAGGAGGGCGTTTCCACACGTCTGGTTGTTTATGCCGCCACGCTGATTGCGCAAGGCATGTCGACCGACCGCGCCATTCTTGCCGCCATGATCGAACCTCTGACCGATGATGAGGACATCAAACGCGGGCTCCTCGATCTTGTTACGGCCGTCTTTGGGTGAGGCCGGCCGATGGTCAAGATCGACTTTGAGCCATGGGAACCCGAAGAAACGATCGGGAAGCTGTGGCACACCCTTGCCAGCCGCCTGGATGCACCAGAGGTGCACGAAGGAGCCGCGGTCGACCTGTCGCAGGTCGCTGGGCGGTTGGCCGTTCTATTCCGCGGGCTGGGGGGAAACCCGGGCGTCGAATTGCGCCCAGTTTCCCCCGAGGTCTCGCACCACCGGCTGAGCTGGCGTCGCCTGCTGGGCACCGAAGTGGAACTGATGCCGCGCGCATCTTACGACGGCGAGGTTCTGCGTCTTCCGGACAGTTTGGCCGTTTTCCCGGCCCGCGAGGCCAATGGGGCCCTTTATGTCTGGCTGGCTGCTGCCGCCGCCCATGCGGGCACACGGATCGACGCGACCGACCCCCTTCGCGCCGATCTGTGTGCCCTCGCAGCCGCGCGGGACATGGTGGCCGCAACGCTGGAAGATGCACCGGGGCTGCGCCCGTTGTATTCCGAACTTTGCAAAGGCGTGCTGCATCAGCGCGACCTGCCCGACCTGCCACCGGTTGAGGCCGCGGTCGAAGAGGTCGTGCGCAACATGCTGGGTGATCCTGCCCCCTTGTCGGCACGAGCCGAGCAGCTTTTGTTGCCAGACGAAGACCTGAATGCACCACGCGGATATCAGCCATTTCGCCCGGTCCCGCTTTGGCCGGAATTGCGCGCGGTATCCAAGTCGGAACATCACGAGGTTGAAAACCCCGAAACCGAAGGCCCGCCCGAAGAATCAAGCGAGAAAACGCACCGGGCCCGGCGTCGCAAGTCCGACCAGGCCGAACGCAATGACAGTTTCATCCTGCACAAGTTCGAAGCGATCCTTAGCTGGGCCGAGTTTCTCAACCTCAATCGCCGCGTTGATGACGATGATCCCGACAACGCCAAGAAGGCCGCAGACGACCAGGACGAAATCGGTCTGGGCCAGATATCAAAAGCACCGCCGACACGGTTGAAGCTGCACCTTGATCTGGCACCCGAAGACGTCAACCGAGAGCGCCTTTCGGGCCGCATTCTCTATCCCGAATGGGATGTGCGCACCGGCCAATACCTGCCCGATCACGTCAATGTCCTGCTGTCGGATGCAGATATCCGCGCGGACGCGGCCGCGTTTGGCAATGACCCGGCCACTGCCCGCCGCATCCGAGCCGTCAAGCGCCAGTTCGAGGCACTGCGCCCCGGCCGGGTGATGACGCGCGGCCATCTGGACGGTGACCAACTGGATATCGAAGCCGCCGTGCGCGCCGAAACCGACCGCCGCGCCAGCGGAGAGGGCAATGAACGGGTCTGGATGCAGTCCCGGCCCGTGGCGCGTGATCTGGCGGTTTCCATCCTGTTGGATGTCAGCCGCTCGACCGAAAGCGCCGTAACGGGCCGCGCCGTGATTGACATCGAACGCGAGGCGCTGGCCGCGCTGGCCTGGGGTCTGAATGCCTGCGGTGATGATTTCGCGATCCATGCGTTCAGTTCGCTGAAACGCCAGCGGGTCTTTGTTCAGCGCTGCAAACGGTTCGATGAACCGATGGGCGCGAAAGTCGAGCAGCGCATCGCTTCGTTGCGGCCGGGGCACTATACCCGGCTGGGCGCCGCAATCCGCCATTGCTCGGCCGATCTTGCGGAACAATCACGCAAGCGCAGGCTGTTGTTGGTGATCACCGATGGCAAGCCCAACGATCTTGACCACTATGAAGGTCGCCACGGCATCGAGGACACGCGCCAGGCCGTGGCCGAGGCCCGCCGCAGCGGGCAATCCGTCTTTGGGGTCACGATCGACAAGACTGGCAAAAGCTGGTTCCCGCGTATGTTCGGGCAGGGCGGCTTTGCCGTTGTCCCTGATCCGCATCGTCTGACCATGGCATTGCCGCAGATCTATCGCCAACTGGTGGGCGCATGAGCGACGCCAGCCTCACACGCAGCCCCTCGGATACTCTGCCCGGAGAGCTTCTGATGTGGGTCCTGATCGTGTCCGAGCTGCTGGTTTTCGGGGCAGGTTTGATCGCCTTCATGGGCGTGCGGCTTACCGATCCGTCGGGTTTTGCCGAGGCGCAGTCGCACCTTTACCGAACGGGGGCGGCGCTCAATACGCTGGTGCTGGTCACATCCGGCCTTCTTGCGGCGCTGGCGTTGCAATGGCGCTTGGCCGGGCAGCGTAACGCCGCGCGGCTTGCCCTGGTTGGGGCCGCTGTTTTGGGCGTTGTGTTTCTTGTCATCAAGGGTGCGGAATATGCCGGCAAGGCCGGGCAGGGGATCACCTATGAAACCCACCCGTTCTTTATGTTCTATTATCTTCTTACCGGGTTCCACGCCGCCCATGTTTTGGCTGGGGTCGCCATTCTTCTTGTTGTCGCGTGGCGGGACAATCCCCGCAATATCGAGGCCGGTGCCCAATTCTGGCACATGGTCGACCTGGTTTGGGTGATCTTGTTTCCCGTTGTCTACCTGCTGGGGTAAGCCGATGCCTGAACACTCTACTTTGCCCAATTCCACCCTTGGCGGAGGTCCGCGTGCGTTGCTGACCACATGGGGGGCTCTGGTCGCGCTCAGCCTTTCGACGGCGGCGCTGACCCTAATTCAACTGCCCCCTGCGCTTGTCGGCGCCGGTATCCTGCTGTTGGCGCTGGTCAAGATGCGCCTGATCCTGGCGCGCTATCTTGACCTGCGGCGTTGCCCTGCCTGGCTGGGCGGGTTCACGGCGGTTCTGACAGGGTTCACGCTGCTTGTGTTTGGTCTTTACCTGATCTGACGCAGGACATTGGCATCAGCCTCAGGTCCTGAAGGCGGCGGCCAGGTCTTCGGGCAGGTCGAATTCCGCCAACACCCGGTCCCGCGCTTCGGGCGACATTTTGCGCGCCGTCTTTTCCACGATCCGCTGGATTTTCTCGGTCGAGTATTTCTTGGCGAACGGGGCAAAGTACCATTTCAGAAAGACAAAGCAGATGACGTCCTCAAGCGACTGAACCATCGGATCGCGCTTGATACCCTCTTTGCGCAACATCCGCCCCGCTGCATCGACGTCGTCGGCCTCGTACCCGGCCTCTTGCATCATGCGCATGACAACCTCGGCGTGATGGACGCCCTGCGCCTTGCGCCAAGCCAGATATCCGGCGCGACCTTCGGGATATTCGGACCGGGCCAGTTTCCACCGTTCGACATGTTGGCCACGGGCGGCAATCGCCAGAACGTCCGGCGCGTCGGGAAACAGCCTGTCCAGCTCTGCGGTCATGCGCTCGCCATACAAAAGGGCTTCGGGGCGCCCGTCTTCCAGGTTCGGGTCGATGGCGTTGGCTGCGTCGATCGCATCCAGCACCGCTGTCTTCCGGTCGGTCATCATCTGCTCCAATTATCTGCCGGGTCGCTTTCGGCATATTCTCTCAACATCTCGACATCGCCAATTTCGGCATGGTTGCGATTGACGGTAACCCCGGCCGGTTTCAACCGCGAAAAGGCGCGGCTGAGGCTTTCGGGTTTCATGCCAAGGCGCCCGGCGATCAGCATCTTGTCATAGGGCAGGGTCACGGCACAGGCGCCTTCGTCGCTGTCGCACAGGCTCAGCAAAAACTCGGCCACGCGCTGTGCCCCGGTCTGCGCCTTCAACTGTTCCAACTGCGCCACCAGAGAATGCAGGTGGCTGAACGTTGCCGCAAGGATGGATATCCCGATCTCGCTGTCCTCTCGGATCAGGGCAACAAGCGCCGGGCTTGGGATATGCATGATTTCACAGGCCGAAACAGCCTCGGCAGACACGGGGTAGGGCATGTTGCGCAGGGCGACGGCCTCGCCAAAGCTTTCGCCGCGGGTGAAAACGCTGACGACGGCCTCGGCCCCGGTCGGTGTCATGCGGAACAGTTTGACCCAGCCATCCAGCATGACGTGAATCGCCTGCGCCTTTTCCTCTTGCAGGAAAATTGTCTCGCCCCGGTCATAGGTGCGCCAAATGGCATGGCTTAGCAATGTATCCACGTGCTGCTCTGGCAAAGAGCGCAGCAGAAGCGATTGCCGCGCGACCGCTTTTTGTCTTTCATGTGACATGAAAGGCCCCCAATTCTCTGTCCAACCCGAGCGGGTCGTTCCATCTGTCCCCGGCCAAGCTAAGCCAAACTGCGCGCTGGCGCATCAGACTTTTTTGTCCGGGCTTACTTGACCATAGTCATGTTACACCCGCGCCGCAGTTCCTAGTTTGCTTTCAAAGCCAGTAATTCCGGGAGTGTATGTCATGGACTACGAGCGATACTTCAGCCAGAGCCTTGATGATTTGCAGGCGGAAGGGAACTACCGCGTGTTCATCGATCTGCAACGCAGACGCGGAGCGTTCCCCAATGCCCGCCAGACCGATGGATCGGTTCAGCGTGACGTGCGTATCTGGTGTTCGAACGATTACCTGGGCATGGGGCAGCATCCGAAAGTGGTTGGCGCAATGCATGATGCGCTGGATCGGTGTGGCGCCGGCGCGGGGGGAACCCGCAACATTTCCGGCACGACCCATGACCACGTGATCCTTGAAAATGAACTGGCGGATCTGCACGGCAAGGAAGCCGCCCTTTTGTTCACATCGGGCTATGTGTCCAACTGGGCCGCATTGGGAACCCTGGCCGCGAAGATCCCGAACATGATCGTGTTCTCAGATGCGCTTAACCATGCCTCGATGATCGAGGGCATCCGCCATTCCCGCGCGCAAAAGGTGATCTGGAAACACAATGACGTGGCTGACCTGCGCGCCAAATTGGCCGCCGCCGACCCCGACGCGCCCAAGATGATTGCCTTCGAATCGGTCTATTCGATGGATGGCGACATCGCCCCGATCCGTGAAATCTGCGATCTGGCGGATGAATTTGGGGCAATGACCTATCTCGATGAGGTCCACGCGGTGGGGCTTTATGGTCCACGGGGCGCCGGTATCGCCGAGCGCGAGGGCCTGATGGACCGGCTGACCGTTATCGAAGGGACATTGGGCAAGGCGTTTGGTGTCGTGGGTGGCTATATCGCGGCGTCGGCGGCGCTGTGCGACTTTGTGCGCAGTTTCGCCAGCGGGTTCATCTTTACCACCGCACTGCCCCCTTCGATTGCAGCCGGTGCCGCGGCCTCTATCCGGCACCTCAAGCAGTCGCAAACGGAACGGGACCAGCAAAAAGCCCGTGTGGCGCGGGTGCGCGACCGGCTGGATGCCGAAGGTATCCCGCATCTGCCCAATCCCAGCCATATCATCCCGGTCATGGTTGGTGACCCGGTCAAGTGCAAGTTCATCTCGGACACATTGCTGGAAGAATTCGGGATCTACATCCAGCCGATCAATTACCCTACTGTCCCCAAGGGGACCGAACGGCTGCGCATTACGCCGTCGCCAGTGCATTCGGATGCAGATGTCGATCACCTTGTCGGAGCATTGTCGGCGCTATGGCAGCGATGCCAGATTGCCCGGATGCCAATCGCGGCGCAGTAACGCAGCGCTGGCTCTCTGAATGCTGAAACGGCCCTCGGTTCCGGGGGCCGTTTTGTCGTGACACTCCGACCGTTTTTTGGGCCGTCCCGACGTGCCGGTCGTCTGCGGCGCATAACCGGATTTCTTCGGCCCACATGACGTAAGTCAAGTTGGGGTCCGGACGGTGGCGGTAGGTCTGGGAAACGAAACCCGAGTCGGAGTCTCCATGCTTTCCCGCTGCCACCTCCCTGAAACTGCCGGTCGCACATTCCGTGCGCTGGCGGGGCTTGCGGGCATCTTCCTGCTGTTGCTGCAGCTGCTCGGACCGGCGCTGGCGAGTCCCGGCCAGGGCGTATGGATGGAGATCTGCTCGGAGGCAGGGGCGGTCTGGGTTCAGGTCGATCCCGAGGAGGAGACCGACGATCCCGCCGCGCCCTGTCCGAAATGTGCCGATTGCGCGCTTTGTGCCGTGACATCGGCAGCCCCTTTGGCAGACCCTGTCGAAGTGGCGCTGCGCGAAGGTCTTGCCGTCGTGCGCCCCAACCAAACCCATATATGCAACCCATATGTATTCGCCCGCCTTTGGCCCGAAACCCGAGGGCCCCCGTGCGAAACCCAACATAGAACTGAACGCGCCCTGTGCGCGTCCATGGCGTCAACCCAAGTTACCGGAGGTGCGCCGTGGTCGTAAGTCGCGCAATCCATTTCCTGCTGGCCTTTGTCCTGTCCTGCCTGATGGCGATCAGTGCCCATGCCGACAGCCTTGCCAGCTTCCTGCCCGAGATTGACCCCGCCGATCTGGCCCCCGGTGCTGATGCGTTTGGGCCGGTACGTGATGACGTCAAAGTCGCCCCCGTCCTGAAGGGGGGCGAGACGGTGGCCTGGGCTTTCCTGACCTCTGACTTTGTCGGCACGACCGGGTATTCGGGCAAGCCGATCCATGTGGTCGCCGCCATCGACGGTGATGCGGTGCTGACCGGCGTCCAACTGGTCAAACACTCGGAACCGATCGTTCTGATCGGCATCCCCAACGCGCGCATGGTTGAACTGACCGAAGGCTATGCGGGTCTGGACCTGAAGGTCGAGGCCGAAACCGGCGGCGAGGGGCATGACCTCGACATCATCTCGGGCGCGACGGTCACGATCATGGTGATTGATGACAGCCTTGTGCGCGGTGGCATCAAGGTGGCGCGGGCGCTGGGTCTGGGCGGGTTGTCGCCCTTGCAGGCCGATGGTCCCAGGCGCGAAATCGATATGGCACATGATGCGGTCTATGACTGGGCGACGCTTTCGGGCGACGGATCGGTCCGGCGGCTGACGCTGGATGTCGGGCAGGTCAACGCGGCATTCGAGGCCACAGGTGACCAGCGCGCCATCAAACGCCCCGAACCCGGCGAACCGGATGACACATTCATCGACATGCACATGGCGCTGGTTTCTGTGCCGTCAATCGGTAAGTCGCTGCTGGGCGACGCCGAATACAAGAACCTGACCGAATGGCTGGACGAGGGCGAACAGGCGATTCTGGTGCTGGGCCGCGGAACCTACAGCTTCAAGGGCTCAGGCTATGTGCGCGGCGGGATTTTCGACCGCATCCAGCTGATCCAGGGCGATAGCTCGGTCCGGTTTTTTGACAAGCAGCAACGGCGTCTGGGCACGGTCGCGGCACCCGACGCGCCCAGCTTTACCGAGCTGGACATCTTCAAGATACCAGCAGATGCCGAGTTCGACCCGGCCGAACCGTTCCGCTTGCAATTGCTGGTGCAACGGGCCGTGGGCGCGGTGGAAAAGACGTTCCTGACCTTCGATCTGGGCTACAAGCTGCCCGAGCAGTACCTGCTGCCGGTCGCCGCCCCTGTGGTGGTCGATGACGCCACCGGCGAGGCCGCAGCCAAGGCCGCGCTGTGGAAACGTATCTGGAAAGACCGCACCGTCGAGATCGGCGTCCTTGGCGTCATGCTGCTGGTGCTGACCGCGACCTTTTTCTTTCAGTTCCATGCGACGATGAACGCCCGCGTCTTTTACTGGTTCCGCATCGGATACCTTACGATGACGCTGTTTTTCATCGGCTGGTACGCCAATGCGCAGCTGAGCGTGGTGAACCTTATGGCGCTGGCGGGCAGTCTGCGGACCGGTTTTAGCTGGGATGCGTTCCTGCTGGATCCGCTGGTGTTCATTCAGTGGTTTGCCGTGGCCGCCGCGCTGCTGTTCTGGGGGCGCGGCGCCTATTGCGGTTGGCTGTGCCCGTTTGGTGCCCTGCAGGAACTGACCAACAAGATCGCGCGGGCGCTGAAAGTGCCGCAATGGACGTTGCCCTGGGGTCTGAACGAGCGGCTTTGGCCTGCGAAATACATGATCTTCCTCGGTCTTTTCGGGCTCAGCTTTGTCTCGATCCCGCTGGCCGAGCAATATGCCGAGATCGAGCCATTCAAGACCGCGATCATCCTGAAGTTCATGCGCGACTGGCCCTTCGTGGTCTTTGCGGTGGGTCTGCTGGTGATCGGCCTGTTCATCGAACGGTTCTATTGCCGCTACCTCTGCCCGCTGGGCGGGGCGCTGGCGATCCCGGCCCGCATTCGCATGTTCGACTGGCTGCGCCGCTACAAGGATTGCGGCAGCCCCTGTCAGACCTGCGCCAATGAATGCCCCGTTCAGGCGATCCACCCCACCGGTGAGATCAACCCGAACGAGTGTGTCACCTGCCTGCATTGTCAGGTGCTTTACCAGTCCGAGGGCAAATGTCCCGTCGTTATCCGCCAGCTCAAACGGCGGGCCAAGACAGGGTCGGTCAATCTCAAGACCCCTCTCGGACAACCACCGGCGAACCATCCGAACGCCAAACCGCAAACCGTTTCCTAAAAGGAGGAACGAAAATGTCGGAACATGACAAGAAACTGAACATCACCCGCCGCGGGATGCTGGGGGCAACCGCCACCGGCGCCGTTTTGGCCGGAACCGGTCTGGGCTCGACCCTGATGACCGCCAAGGAAGCCAGCGCCGCCGCCAACCAGCACCTGGAGCCGGGCGAGCTGGACGAATATTACGGCTTCTGGTCCTCGGGTCAGACCGGCGAGCTGCGCATTCTTGGTGTGCCCTCGATGCGTGAACTGATGCGCATTCCGGTGTTCAACCGTTGCTCGGCCACGGGCTGGGGCCAGACAAACGAATCGCTGAAAGTCCTGACCGAGGGCCTGCTGCCCGAAACCAAAGAGTTTCTGGCCGCAAACGGCAAGGTCACCTATGACAATGGCGACCTTCACCACCCGCATATGTCGTTTACGGATGGCACCTATGACGGCCGTTATCTGTTCATGAACGACAAGGCCAACACCCGCGTGGCCCGTGTGCGCTGTGACGTGATGAAATGCGACAAGATTATCGAGATCCCCAATGCGCATGATATCCACGGCCTGCGTCCGCAGAAATACCCGCGCACCGGCTACGTCTTTGCCAATGGTGAGCATGAGGCACCTCTGGTCAATGACGGTCAGGTTCTGGACGATCCGTCGCAATATGTGAACATTTTCACCGCTATCGACGGCGACACGATGGAAGTCGCCTGGCAGGTGATCGTTTCGGGCAACCTCGACAACACCGATTGCGACTATCAGGGCAAATACGCCTTCTCGACCTCGTACAACTCGGAAATGGGTATGAACCTGGCCGAGATGACCGAGAACGAGCTGGACCATGTGGTCGTGTTCAACCTCAAAGGCATCGAAGATGCGATTGCCGCAGGCAACTATCAAGAACTGAACGGCGTC
>JAUHXK010000013.1 GCA_030427405.1 Alphaproteobacteria bacterium
CGAACCAAACCGCCCACATATCTCTTCAGTTATCCATCAATGTCAAAGAACAAACATCAAAGACCCAAAAACAAGACCGATACGCCAATCTCTCAGCGCAACCGCCCATCCCTAAACCTCAGATGCCACCGTCTCTCCGATGCGTCCCGCCGTCTCTCCAGCGCGTCACCAGAGCCTCTCAAGCGCCGGTGAAGGGGTATTTACGGATTAGGTCTGGGACCTGCAACCCCCAATTCGAAAAAACTTCACATTTCCGTCCGGTTTCTTTCATCACTCAATAAAAACAACATGTTAGCTTAACATTTTCCACCTCCAACGGACCCAAACAAGGTTTGAGGTACGGGAAAGAACAGCCTTTTGGCGGAATCGTACCCAATGCTTGGTAGACGCCCCGGGTGCGGGCCAACAAAAACGCCGCCCGAGTCCTTTCGAGCGGCGTCATTTGCTTGAATTGTCGCGTCGTTACTTCAAATCAAACCGATCAGCGTTCATGACCTTGACCCAGGCCGATACAAAGTCTTCGGCGAATTTGCCTGCGGCGTCGGCCTGGCCATAGACTTCGGCCAGGGCCCGCAGTTGCGAATTTGATCCAAAGACCAGATCAACGCGCGTTCCGGTCCATTTCACTGCGCCGCTGGCGCGGTCCCGGCCTTCATACACACCGGATGCGTCAGCCGAAGGTTTCCATTCGGTTCCCATATCCAGCAGGTTGACGAAGAAGTCCGTGCTGAGTGTGCCGACATTGTCGGTGAATACCCCGTGACGGACGTCATCGAAATTGGCCCCCATGACGCGCAACCCGCCGACCAGTACGGTCATCTCGGGCGCGGACAACCCAAGCAGTTGGGCCTTGTCGACCAACAGCTCTTCGGGCGAGACCGAGTATTCGGATTTCTGGTAATTCCGGAACCCGTCGGCAATTGGTTCGAGCACGGCAAAGGACTCGACATCGGTCTGATCCTGCGCTGCATCGGTGCGGCCGGGCGTAAAGGGCACCTGGATGTCCTGGCCACCAGCGCTGGCAGCCTGTTCCACTGCAACGCCACCGGCAAGAACGATAACGTCGGCCAGCGAAACCTTCTTGGTGCCCGACTGTGCGTCGTTGAAGGATTTTTGAACGCCTTCAAGTACGTCCAGAATTCCGGACAGCTTAAGCGGTTCGTTTACCTCCCAGTCCTTTTGAGGAGCCAGACGGATTCGGGCCCCATTGGCCCCGCCGCGCATATCCGACCCCCGGAATGTGGACGCTGCGGCCCAGGCGGTCGAGACAAGATCCGAAACAGACAGGCCGCTGGCCAAAATGGCAGATTTCAGCTTTGCCACATCCGCGTCGTCGATCAGGTCATGATCCACGGCCGGCACGTTGTCTTGCCAGATCAGTTCCTCGGTCGGGGCTTCGGCCCCCAGATACCGGGCGCGCGGCCCCATATCGCGGTGGGTCAGCTTGAACCATGCCCGGGCAAATGCGTCTGCAAACTCGTCCGGGTTTTCGTGGAACCGCTTCGAGATCGGACCATAGATCGGGTCCATGCGCATCGCCATGTCGGCGGTGGTCATCATGGTCTTGACCTTTTTGGTCGCATCATGCGCCGCCGGGGCCATGTCTTCTTCTTTCACACCGACCGGTTCCCAGATCCATGCGCCCGAGGGGCTTTTGGTCAGGTTCCAGTCATAGCCGAACAACAAGTCGAAATAGCCGTTGTCCCACTGGATCGGGTTTGCGGTCCAGGCGCCTTCGATACCGCTGGTGGTGGTGTCATCGCCTTTGCCCGAACCGAACTTGTTGATCCAGCCAAGACCCATCTCTTCGATCGGGGCGGCCTCGGGTTCGGGACCAACCATGCCCGGGTCCCCGGCACCATGGGCCTTGCCGAATGTGTGGCCCCCGGCGACCAGCGCAACGGTCTCCTCGTCATTCATGGCCATGCGGCCAAAGGTGTCACGAATGTCACGCCCCGACGCGAGGATATTCGGTTCGCCATCCGGGCCTTCGGGGTTCACGTAGATCAGGCCCATTTGCACCGCGGCCAGCGGGTTTTCCAGATCCCGGTCACCGGAATACCGGCTGTTTTCCTTATCGCTGGTGGCAAGCCATTCGGTTTCCGCACCCCAATAGATATCTTCTTCGGGCGCCCAGACATCGGCACGGCCGCCGGCAAAGCCGAAGGTTTTGCCGCCCATGGATTCGATGGCGCAGTTCCCGGCCAGGATCATCAGGTCGGCCCACGAAATCTTGTTTCCGTATTTCTGCTTGATCGGCCACAGCAGGCGGCGCGCCTTGTCCAGGTTCCCGTTGTCGGGCCAGCTGTTAAGAGGGGCGAACCTTTGCGTGCCCGTCGATGCGCCGCCGCGGCCATCCGCCGTGCGATATGTGCCCGCGCTGTGCCAGGCCATACGGATGAACAATCCGCCGTAATGCCCGTAATCGGCGGGCCACCAGTCCTGCGAATCCGTCATCAGGGCGTACAGGTCATCCTTCAACGCCTGCAGGTCCAGTGACTTGAATTCTTCGGCATAGTCAAAGGCCGCGCCCATCGGGCTGGACGCCTGCCCATGCTGGTGAAGAATCGACAGGTTCAATTGGTTGGGCCACCAATCCCGATTTGACCGGACGCCCGATGCGCCGTGCATTACCGGGCATTTTGCCGTGTTTGGGTTGTCGCTTCCGTCCATTTCGCACTCCATTCGTAGCTCATGCGTGTTGCTTCGTGCAGACCGTTCGGCGGTCGGCAGGGTTACGGGTTTGAAAAAAATATCCGCCCTGCGTTACGCGATCATGTCAGCGCGGCAATGCGGCCCCGGTCATGACGGTGCGGTCGGACACCTTCTATACATGGGTAGGGGTAGCAACTTTCACTCATTAATATAAGTTTTGTTTATTGATGGAAGCCATAAGATTTGACTATCACTTGACCACATGGCGTGAATCCCCGTGCCCAATCCAGAAAGGACGTGGTGCGCGGCATTCGATGCAGGCTTTGGCGCGTCAGTCCGCCGTCTGATCTTTCATCAGCGCCTCTAGCCCGACACGATAGTTGGGATACAAAAGCGTGACACCCAGCTCGTCCTTCATCCGGGCATTTCTGACACGCTTGTTTTCGTTGTAAAAACTGCGCGCCATCGGGGTCAGATCGGCCTGGTCGAACGGAACCGCAGGTGGCAGGGGCAGGCCCTGCAACTCGGCCGCATAGCCGATGACATCCTGCGGAGGGACAGGTTCATCGTCGCAGACATTGTAAATCGCGCCCGGGTTTGAACGCTGCATCGAGGCCTGAAGAACCTGTGCAATATCGTCGACATGTATCCGCGAGAATACCTGACCGGGCTTGATGATCCGCCGCAACCCGCCTCGCCTAAGCTTGGAAAACGGGCCGCGCCCGGGTCCGTAGATACCGGCCAGCCGGAATATGTGCAGCGGCAGGTTGGGGATATCGGCCCATTGCCGCTCGGCCTTGATCCGCCACTGGCCGCGTTTGGCGGTCGGGGCCGGAGGCGTGGATTCGTCGACCCAGTCGCCCTGATGGTCGCCGTAGACCGCCGTTGTCGACAGATATCCGACCCATGCAAACTGGGCCGCGCGGGCAGTGATTTCGTCGCGCAGTTCAGCAAGAACCGGATCGCCCTCGGCCGAAGGAGCCGTTGAAATCAGCAGATGCGTCACACCGTCAAAATCAGGCCGCGTGCCCGGCCAGATCAGCGGCTCGGCACCCGAGGCGCGAATATGGGGGGTCTGATCGGAATTGCGTGTGGTTCCAACAACCCGCCAGCCCTGCCCCGCCAGACGCCGCGACAGCGCCTGCGCAGAATACCCGTGACCGAAAGAAAGAAGCGTGTTCGTCATAACCCTTTGATGATCTGACCCGCGTCCGGATGCAAGCGCCGCATGGACGCACTTGATTCGAATCCCCTGTTGCGCCTTCATGATTCCATGAGCGATACAAAACCCGACTTGCATGCCGCCTATGCGCTGAACTCCCCCGAGGATCACAAGCGCCTGTATGCTGAATGGGCCGGCGACTATGACGAAGGGTTCGCCGCGCTTGAAGATTATCAGCTGCATATCAATACCGCCCGCGCCTTTGTCGGTGCCGGGGGCCAGGGGCCAGTGCTGGACGTGGGCGCGGGGACAGGCCTGTGCGGCGCAGTATTGGGCGGATTGGGCGTCGGACCGATCGACGCCACGGATATCAGCGCCGAAATGCTTGACCAGGCGATGCGCAAGGACATCTATCGCGACGCGATCGAAGCTGATCTGAACCAGGGCATACCGGTACCGCCCGATACTTATGCAGGCATCGTGTCGTCAGGCACCTTTACCCATGGCCATCTTGGCCCCGAAGCCCTGACCGCATTGTTGCGCGTGGCGCGCCCCGGCGCCCAATTCGCACTGTCGATCAATGCCAGCCACTTTGACGCGCAGGGGTTCGCCGCCACCCTGGGCAAGCTGGAACAGGGGCAGATCGAAAACCTGACACTGACCGAGACCCGGATCTATGGCGACCTGGCTGCTGGGCCCAACAAGGATGACACCGCCGTTATCGCGTTGTTCGAAAAGTCCTGACACTGCATCCGCGTCCAGAAAAAACCGGTGTCAGCGGCCCTTCCATTGCGGGTCACGCTTTTCGGCAAAGGCACGGGCACCTTCCAGGTTGTCCTCTGACCCGTAAAGCACGTCGACCGTCTGCAATTGCCGCTTGGTGATCCTGTTCATGATGTCCTGAAACCGCGAATCCTCGGCCTCGCGCACGATCTCTTTGATCGCCGCATAGACCAGCGGCGGCCCACCCGCCAGCAACCGCGCCAGATCCCACGCGCGGTCCATCAATTGATCTGCGGGGACGATCTCGTTCACCAAACCCCAGCGATGCGCCTCGGCGGCGTCGAACCAGCGGCCCGTCAGCAACAGCTCCATCGCGATATGATACGGGATGCGCTTGGGCAGCTTTACGCTGGCCGCGTCTGCCACGGTGCCCGAGCGGATCTCGGGCAGGGCAAAGCTGGCGTGTTCCGCCGCCAGGATCATATCTGCGCTCAGCGCCAGTTCCAGCCCGCCACCGCAGGCAATTCCGTTGACCGCGGCGATCACCGGCTTGTTCATGTCGCGCATCTCTTGCAGGCCGCCGAACCCGCCGACGCCGTAGTCGCCATCAACCGCATCGCCATCGGCAGCGGCCTTCAGATCCCAGCCGGGGCAAAAGAACTTGTCGCCACCACCTGTCAGGATCGCAACGCGCAGGTCCGGGTCATCGCGAAAGTCACGAAAGACGTCGCCCATGATGCGGCTTGTGGCCAGGTCAATCGCATTCGCCTTGGGCCGGTCCAGCGTCACTTCGAGAATTGCGCCGTCGCGGCGGGTCTTGATCGGGGTCATTCACTTGCCTTTCGGATCAGGGCATCCACGGCGACCACCCCATCAGCGAGGCAGATCAGCGGATTGATTTCAACTTCGCCGACCGTCGCCGCGTTGGCAACGACATAGGCCTGAACGGACAAGACAGCATCCAGAACCGCGTCCATGTCGACGGCGGGTTTTCCACGATAGCCAGCCAACAGCGGCGCGCAGGCCAATTGGCCCAGCGCGGTTCTGAGCGCGGCCCGAGAGGCAGGTATCAGCACAGACACCGTATCCTGCAACACCTCCGCCAGCACACCGCCCGCACCCAGCGTCAGAACGTAGCCATGCGCCGGGTCGCGCGTGACCCCGATCAGCACCTCAGCCAGCGCCCCGGTGGCCATCTCTTCGATCAGAACCTGTTCAGTTCCGACCTGGCGCGCGACCTCATCCAGGGTGTCAAACCCGACGTCCAGGCGCACGGCGCCATGTTCGGATTTATGGGCAAGCCCGACCCCCTTGACCGCGAAAGGCGGCACCAGCCGCTGCGCCGCATTGCTGGCATCTTGTGCCCGGGCAACACTGCTGCGCGGGACCGGCAATCCAAACGCGGCCAAAGCCGTTTTGGCCTGTGCTTCGGTCAGGGTCAGGTCAACCCCGGCCTTTGACGGCAAGACGACCGGTTCGCAAGGATCTGGCGGCCGACGCATGGCGGCTTCGGCGGCGGCCAGCGCCTCGTGCAGCCCGGCAAAAGGCACCACGCCGCCCGCCATCAGGCGCTGCGCCACCGATTGCGGCATGAGTTCCGGCATCGTCGAAACAACCGCATAGGGCCTGCCTGTTACGGCCACGCAATTCAGGGCGGCTTGCGTCGCGCATTCCCAATCCTGCGCGTCGGTATGCGGATAGTCGACAATGGCCATGGTCAAAGCCACATCCGGCCCCGAGAGCGCCGACCAGGCGCGGGTCATCGCCTGCGCGTCACGCCATATATACGTGTGGTAATCCAGCGGGTTCGCCAACGCCACCATCGGACCCAGCGCCGCGCGCAAATCGGCGCGCTGCGCTTCGGTCAGGGGTGGGAAATGCACCGCCCGGCCAACGGCCATATCGGCGGCCAGGCTGGCCTCGCCGCCTGAACAACTGATCATCCCCAATCCGCCACTGTCCAACCCGCCGGTGACATGCAGCAGCTTGAGGGTTTCCAGAAAGCTGGGCACATCGTTCAGACGCGCAAATCCCAGGCGGTTCAGAAAGGCCTGGGCCCCGGCATCCCCGCCCGCCAGCGACGCGGTGTGCGAGACCGTGGCGGCCTGCGCCTGGGCGGATCGACCCATTTTCAGCGCGATCACGGGAACACCGCGTGCGCGCGCCCTGGCCGCAAGCGTTTCCCATTTTCGCAGGTCCCCAAACCCCTCGATATGGACACCGATGGCGGTTATCCGGTCATCGTCCAGCAGGGACAGGGCGATATCGGCCTGATGCGTCTGCGCCTGGTTTCCGCAGGTCAGCATAAAAGCCAGCGGCAGCGCCCGGCGCTGCATGGTCATGTTGATGGCCATGTTGGAGCTTTGGGTCAGGATCGCGACGCCCCGGTCCACCGGGTGCATCCCATGCTGGTCTGGCCAGATCGCTACCCGGTCCAGCGCATTTACAAACCCATAACAGTTGGGGCCGAGAATCGGCATGCAACCGGCGGCCCCGACCAGTTGCGCCTGCAGGTCGGCGGCGCAATCGTCTTCGGCCTGCGCCTCGGTAAAGCCCGAGGCAAAGCAGACCGCGCCGCCGCACCCAAGCGCGGCCAGCGCGGCGACGGCCTCGATCGTTGCGTGGCGGTTGATGCCGATGAACGCGATATCAGGCGCGTGCGGCAGGTCTTCGATGGTTGGGAAAGCGGGTTCTGAGGCGACCGCGTTTGCCTTTGGGTGCACGGGCCAGATCGCGCCCTGATACCCGAACCGGCGGGCCTGGCGTATGACCTCGGCGCACCATGCACCGCCACCAATCACGGCGATTGAGGCAGGGTTGAGCGCGCGGTTCAGGATGTGCATGCCTTGGACCCCGGCGTCACGCGCCCAGCGCGCGCAACAGGTCGCGGCTGATGATGTGGCGCTGAATCTCGCTGGTGCCGTCCCAGATCCGTTCGACCCGCGCATCGCGCCAGAAACGTTCCAGCGGATAGTCGTCCATCAGGCCCATGCCGCCGTGCACCTGGATCGCCGCATCGGTGACCCGCGCCAGCATTTCCGAGGCGTAAAGCTTGGCCGAGGCGATCTCGCGATTGGCGGGCAGACCCTTGTCCAGCCGATCGGCAGCGGCGAGCGTCAACAGGTCTGCCGCGTCAATCTCGGTGATCATATCGGCAATCTGGAAACTGACGCCCTGGAACTTGCCGATCTTCTGGCCGAACTGTTCGCGGGTTGCGGCATAATCCAACGCATAATCAAACGCGCGGCGCGCCCGGCCAACGGACATCGCTGCCACCGTGATCCGCGTGGCGTAAAGCCAGGTGTTCATCACGTCGAACCCGCCATCGACCTCGCCCAGGACCTGCGCATCCGGCAGGCGACAATCGTCGAAATCAAGCACCATGTTCTTGTAACCACGGTGGCTGACCGATTTATAGCCGTCCCGGATGGTAAAGCCCGGCGTGCCGCGATCGACCAGAAAGGCGGTGATGCGCTTTTTGGGGCCCTTCGGCGTCTGATCCTCGCCAGTGGCGATGAACACGATGATGAAATCGGCATGTTCCGCGCCCGAGATGAAATGCTTGGTGCCGTTGACCACCCAGTCGCCGCCATCGCGCAAGGCCGAACATTTCATGCCCCGCACATCCGAACCCGCGCCCGGTTCTGTCATGGCAAGCGCGTCCATCTTTTCGCCGCGCACGGCAGGCATCAGATAACGGTCGACCTGGTCGCCCTCGCAGGCCATCAGGATGTTCTGTGGCCGCCCGAAGAAATGGTTCAACGCCATCGAACCGCGCCCAAGTTCCCGCTCGACCAGCGCAAACTCCAGGTGGTTCAACCCGGCGCAACCGACACTTTCGGGAAAGTTGCAGGCATAAAAGCCCAGTTCAATCGTCTTGCGCTTGATCTCGTCTGCAATGTCCTGCGGGACCTCTCCGGTGCGTTCGACAAGGTCCTCGTGGGGGTAAATCTCGTTCTCGACAAAACTGCGGACGGTCGAGGCGATCATTTCCTGCTCGTCGGTCAGGCCATATTGCATTCTGGGAACTCCGCGTCTGAGGGTACGGGTATCCTGACGAGGCTTGCGACCAATATCATGCAGGCTTAGAAAATGATCATGCCAGTTTGGACAAAATCCCCCTCTGCGCCGCAGCATGTCGGTGTGCTGCTGTTTGACGGGTTTTCCAACCATTGCCTTGCCAACACGGTCGAGCCGCTGCGCGCGGCAAACACGCTGAGCGGGCGCACATGTTATGACTGGCGGTTCCTTTCGCTGGACAGCGGGCCGGTGACGTCGTCCTCGGGCTTGCAGGTGGCGCCGCATGACCGACTGACCGATGCGCAGGGTGATCTGTTGATGGTGATGCCCTCTTATGGGTTTCGGGCGCATGGCGGATGGCGCACCCAGGCCGGATTGCGTGCGGCCGCGACGCGGTTCGACGTTCTGGCCGGACTGGATACCGGCAGTTGGCTGCTGGCGCAGTCGGGGCTGCTGGACGGGCACCGCGCAACGATCCACTGGGAAGAACTGACGGCGTTTACCGAGCGCTTTCCCGATATCACCGCCTGCCGAGAGCGTTTCGTGATCGACGGCAACCGCATCACCTGCTCCGGCGCAATGGCGGCATTTGATCTGGTGATGCACCTGATCGGGCAGGACCAGGGTCAGGCGCTGGCGCTGGAGGTGGCGCAGCTGTTCATGACCCGCGGCTCAGGCCGGTCGCATTTCGGCGGTGCGGGTTCGGCCAGCAGCCCGGTCAACCGGGCAATTGCGCTGATGCAGGAAAACCTGGAAAACCCGCTGCCCATTCCCGAGATTGCGCGCCGGGTCGGACGATCGCAGAAAATGCTGGAAACGCGGATGCAGGCCGATCTGGGGGCGGGACCGGCGCGGATTTATCGCCGCCTGCGCCTGGGGCTGGCGCGAAAACTGGTGGCCGAAACCGACCTGACCATCGCCGAGATTGCCCTGCGTGCCGGTTACGAAGACCCCAGCGCCCTGACCCGCGCTTTTCGGGCAGAGTTTTCCACGACACCGCGCGCGCTGCGCCGGCAGGCTTAGATCCGTCGCCGCGATAAACAATGCGGGGTTCAGGTCGCGTAATCCGATCCTTCAGCGTCCAGAACGGCCTTGATCTCTCGGAGAAAGGCGGCGGCCTGCTCGGGGTAGTCTTCGATTTCCTGCGCGGTTTTCTCGGCAATCTCGTCGGACAGAACCCGCAACGGCTGTTGGGTCTGCAGGGCGCGGATATATGTTTCCGCCGCGCGTTCCAGGTAATAGAGTCTGTTGAACGTATCCGCGACATCGCTGCCGATCACCAAAACGCCATGGTTGCCCATGATCATAACTTTGATGCGCGGGTCCGTCAGCATCGCGGCGCAGCGTTCACCTTCGCTTTCAAAGGCCAGACCGCCAAATTCGGAATCGATGACATAGCGGTTGAAAAACATCGCCGTGTTCTGATCGATCGGCGGAATTGTGCTGTCTGCAAGTGTCGCAAGGACGGTGGCGAAAATGGAATGGACGTGAATGACACAGCGCGCATGGGCGCATTTGCGGTGGATGGCGCCATGCAACCCCCAGGCCGTGGGATCCGGTGCGCCCGGCTGGCGCATCACCTCGGGGTCGTTTGCGTCAAGCAACAGCAGGTCAGATGCCTTGACGCGCCCGAAATACATCTGGTTGGGGTTCATCAGGAACTGCGTTCCGTCATCGTTGACGGCAAGGCTGAAATGGTTGGCGACGCCTTCATGCATGTTCAGACGTTCCGTCCACCGGAACACCGCAGCCAGGTCCACGCGGCTTGACCAATGGTCCATGTTGGGACGAAGGTTGGCGACGCTCATTTGCTCTCTCCCTATAGAATCCGTAAAGCCCGAAACAGGGGAACTGTGCATCCCGTAAGGCGGTTTCACCAACAAAATTCTGACGCCCCACGGCACCCCCAACCTGCGCGCCCCGCCCAAAGTTCGCCTAAATATTCAGCATAAGTCAGAATCTATTCGCGAAATTGGGCAGATTTGGACCCTGTTGCCCAGTTGCGCAATTGAAAGGCAGGCGCCGAATGGCAGTATGTCGGCAATGACGCACCACCTTTCCCTGCTGGTCTTTTCGGATCTGGACGGCACCTTGCTAAGCCACGGCGACTATAGCTGGGCCGAAGCCAGCCCCGGGCTGGAACGTCTGCGGGCGCTGGGGGCGGGCCTTGTCCTTGCCAGCAGCAAGACCTCGGCCGAGATGATCCCCCTGCGCGACGAAATCGGGTTTTCGGACTGGCCTGCCATCGTCGAAAACGGGGCCGGGATTTTGTGGCCCGGCGAAACCGATATCGGGAGCGCCCAGACCTATACGGATCTTCGCAAGACGATAAGGACGCTTCCGGCGGGGTTTGTCGGATTTGGCGACATGACCGTGCAAGAGGTTGCCGACCAGACCGGCCTGGACACTCAGGCCGCACGCCGCGCCCGCCAACGACAGTTCAGCGAACCCGGTGTCTGGACCGGCAACCGCGCAGGGTTGGATACGTTTCTGGCCGCGTTGACAAATGCCGGTCTGAGCGCGCGGCAGGGCGGCCGGTTCCTGACCATTTCATCAGGCAGGACCAAGGCCGACGCAATGTCCGAAGTCATCAGCAGGCTAAAGCCCGACCGGACCATCGCATTGGGCGACGCGCCCAATGATGCCGAGATGATCGTAGCGGCAGATATGGGTGTCATCGTCCGAAACCCGCACGGGCCGGGGATCGAACCCCTGACATCGGACCAATCAGGCCGCATACTGCGTACAACCCAGGTGGGGCCGGCAGGCTGGGCCGAAGCCATACTCACCCTGACCAAAGACACATAAGCGACCAACGGGAACCGACATGGCCGACTTTCATCAAAACGGAAACATCACCACACTGCACAATCTCAGAAACCGCCCCGCTGCGGATCTGACGCGGGAAATCGCCGTGTTTGCGGAAACGCGCAAGGTGACGCTTATCCTGCCTTGCCTGTATTCGGAACTTGAAGGCCCGGCGCTGGAAAATATCCTGAACGAGCTGTCTCAGGTGTCCTACCTGCACCGGATCGTCATCGGCCTGGACCGCGCAACCGAAGATCAGTTCCGCCACGCACGGGCCTTTTTCAGCCGATTGCCACAGCAGCATACGGTCATCTGGAATGACAGCCCCCGAATGCTGGACATGCAAGAGCGGCTTGCCGCGCTTGGGCTGGCCCCGCAAGAACCGGGAAAGGGCAAGAATGTCTGGACCTGCATGGGCTATCTGCTGTCCTGCGCGGACAGTTCGGTAATGGCCATCCACGATTGCGACATCCTGACCTATAACCGCGAAATGCTGGATCGGCTGATCTATCCGGTGGTCAATCCAACCTTTCCCTATCAGATGGCCAAGGGTTTTTACCCCCGCGTCGGCGACGGCAAGCTGAACGGCCGCGTCACCCGGTTGCTGATCAGCCCGCTGCTGATCGCCCTGAAACGGGTGGTCGGAGACCGCGACTATATCGACTTTCTCCGAAGCTTTCGCTACCCGCTTTCCGGCGAGTTCGCGATCCGGACCCCAACGCTGCCGGACCTGAGGATACCCTCAGACTGGGGGCTGGAAATCGGTGTCCTGTCCGAAGCGTGGCGCAACCTGGCACCGCAATCCGTCTGCCAGGTCGAAATTGCCGACAATTACGACCACAAGCACCAGGTTCTGTCCCAAGAGGATGCGACCAAGGGCCTGAGCCGTATGTCGACTGATATCTGCAAGGCGATCTTTCGCAAGCTTGCGGCGGACGGCACCGTGTTTACCCACAACACGTTTCGCACGCTCAAGGCGACATATTACCGGTCGGCGCTGGACCTGCTGGACGGGTATTACAACGATGCCAAGATGAACGGGCTGGTGCTGGACCGGCACAAGGAAGAAAAGTCGATCGAACTTTTTGCGGAAAACATCATTCGCGCGGGACAGATTTTCCTGGAAACACCCAACGAAACGCCTTTCATTCCCACCTGGAACCGCGTCCATGCCGCCGATACCGAGTTCCTGGCAAATCTGCGAACCGCCGTTGCGGCGGACCTGGATGAATTCACCCCGTCACCACGTTCGTGATCCACCGGCATTGATAGGGGGCCAGCCCGATATCGCCCCCGTCACCGTCAATGATTTCGCCACTCAGCAGATCGGTCCAACTGTCATCCGCGATAAGGTTGACCGCCGAAGGGCTTACCGTGACGGGCTGCGAGGACAGGTTGTGCAGGGCAAAAATCGACTGGCTTCGATCCAGGCTCTGACGCCAAAGCCCGAAGACACGGTCGTCAAGCTGCAAGGTGAACTGCGTTGCATTCGGGTGAAATGCGGGCTGTCTTGACCGCAGCTTCAGGCGGCGGGACAGTTCCGACAATACGCGGGACTGGTTCGACCCCGGATCGGCCAATTGCGCCAGCAGGTCGGGATAATGCCACCGGTGACGGTTGATCGCCCGGTTCATGCCACGGCGTTCGACCGCTTCGTGGTCATTCGGCGTGGCCAGCAGGGAGTGGATGTAAAAGGCCGGGATGCCTTCCATCGACATCACGACGGTTTGCGAACAAATGAAGCGGGCAAGATGGTACTGGTCTTCGCCTTCAAACGTCGCCCGCAGCGCCTCGAAAAAGCTGCAGTTCAGTTCATAGGGTTCCTCGCGCCCGTCCGGCAGGGCCCGCATGGACACCAGCCCGCCCAGGCCACGAACCGTTTCGATCATCCGGTCGCGCTCGTCCGGGGGCAAAACACCTTCGGCGGGGCGCATGCCGATGCCATCGTGGCTGGCTGTGAAATTGAGATAGGCGCAACCCAACTGCGCCGGGGGCATGGTCGATTGCCACCGGCTGAGATACCGCGCCGTGCCCGCTTGCAACGCATGCAGGATCAGCGGCGGCAGCGGAAAATTGTAGACCGCATGCGCCTCGTTCCTGTTGCCGAAATAGCTGAGATTCTCGGTCCGCGGCACATTGGTTTCCGTGAGCAAAACCACGGTTTCCGAGGTATAATCGCACAAAAGGCGCAGCAACCGGACGACCGCATGGGTCTGCGGCAGGTGAATGCATGTCGTGCCGGCCTCTTTCCACAGGAAGGCCACGGCATCCAGCCGCAATATGCGGACACCCTTGTCGATATGCAGGCGTATGACCTTTAGCATCTCGATCAGAACTTCGGGGTTTCTGAAATCCAGATCGACCTGATCGTGGCTGAAGGTGCACCAGACATGCCGCTCGCCACGGCTGGTGTCCACCTTGCGCAACAGGGGCGTTGTACGCGGCCGAACCACCTTGGACAGGTCGTCATCCGGTTCGGCCTCGAAAAAGAACCCGTCATGGGGCGCTTTGCCCATAAGGTAATTATTGAACCACTCGCCCTGGCTGGACACATGGTTCAACACCAGGTCCGACATCAGGTGAAAATCGCTGGCGATCCGCATGATATCGGCCCAATCCCCCAACTGTGGACTGACCGTGTAATAGTCGGACACGGCGAACCCGTCATCCGAGGTAAAGGGAAAGAACGGCAGGATATGGACGCCGTTCACCACGCCATCCAGGTGGCGGATCAGGAAGTCATGCAAAACGTCCAGCGGCTTGTGCGTGCCGTCTTCTATCGAGTTGCCATAGGTGATCAGGACGCTGTCGCGTTCCGACCAAAGCCGGTTTCCCGGTTTGCGCCCCAGCTTGCGCATATGGGTTTGCGACGGCCAAAAAACATCGACAACCCGCCGCGACAACGCATCGGTGTCCTGTGTCGGGTAGATCTGCCTGAGCAATTCGTCGAGCCGCCGGAAAAGGCTGTTGTTCTGGTTGGTCACGGTGTCTTGCTGATGCCTTGTTGTGGTCGCTTCGTTCTGTGCCGTCAAAATCGTTTCGCAGATCGTCTGCGGTGTCAAACCAACCCGGCCAAGGCGACAGGGCGATTGGGCGTGGCTTCGGACACTGCCCAATGTTTGGGCAGGTTCAGCCACGCGAAATCAACCAAGCCTTTGCGGGTCCGCGTGACGGTTTCATGATAGGTCAATTGCAGGGGTTGAACCTTTCAGCGCGTTGGGGAAAGTTGGGCCATGGAGTATAAGCCTTTTCCCAGCTGGCCCAACGTGGCCCCCCGCCTGATCGCCGTCGCCGCCGGACGCGAACCCGCCGATACCGTGATCCGCGGCGGCGTCTGGATCAACGTCCACACTCGCGAAGCCCTGCCCGACCAATCGGTGGCTATTGCCGAAGGCCGCATCGCCTTTGTCGGGCCCGACGCGTCCCATTGTACCGGCCCTGAAACCCGAATCATCCAAGCGCAGGGGCGCTATATGATCCCCGGCCTGTGTGACGCCCATATGCATATTGAATCCGGCATGCTGACCCCGGCCGAATTCGCCCGCGCAGTCATCCCGCATGGCACCACATCGATGTTCACCGATCCGCACGAGATCGCAAATGTGCTGGGCCTCGACGGTGTGCGCATGATGCATGACGAGGCTTTGCTGCAGCCGGTGAACATATTCACTCAGATGCCGTCCTGCGCGCCTTCGGCACCCGGGCTGGAGACCACCGGATACGAAATCTCGCCGCAGGATGTTGCCGAGGCGATGACCTGGCCTGGCATCATCGGGTTGGGCGAGATGATGAACTTTCCCGGCGTGGTCCATGGCGACCCAAAGATGCTGGCGGAAATCGCGGCCACGCAGAATGCCGGAAAAACGGTCGGCGGTCATTATGCTTCGCCTGATTTAGGGCCTGATTTTGCGGCTTATGTGGCCGGCGGCCCGGCCGATGATCACGAAGGCACCTGCGAGGCGGACGCGATTGCCCGTGTTCGGCAGGGGATGCGGTCTATGATGCGGCTGGGTTCGGCCTGGTACGATGTGGAAAGCCAGATCACCGCGGTGACAGAAAAGGGGCTGGACCCGCGCAACTTTATCCTTTGCACCGACGATTGCCACTCTGGCACGCTGGTCAACGAAGGCCATATGAACAGGGTCGTGCGGCACGCCATTGCCTGCGGTTGCGACCCGCTGATCGCCTTGCAGATGGCGACGCTCAATACCGCTACGCATTTCGGGCTAGAGCGCGAGATTGGCTCAATCACACCCGGACGGCGGGCGGATATCATCCTGACGCCAGACCTGAAGGACCTGCCGATCGACATGGTCATTGCCCGCGGCCAGGTGGTGGCGGAAAACGGTGCGATCACCGTTGATTGCCCGCATTACGATTGGCCCGACCGGGCGCGAAACACCGTCCATCTGGGCCATCCGCTGAGCGCTGCGGATTTCGAGATCACACCGCCCGCCGGTGCAAACCGCGTGCAGGCCAATGTGATCGGCGTGGTGGAAAACCAGGCGCCCACAAAGGCGCTCAAGGCCGAATTGCCGATCATCGGCGGCCTTGTCGAAGGCGAAGGTGATATCTGCCAGATTGCATTGGTCGAACGGCATCGCGCCACTGGCGGCGTGACCAACGCCTTTGTATCCGGTTTTGGGTACCAGGGGCCGATGGCCATGGCCTCGACCGTGGCGCATGACAGCCATCACATGATCGTGGTGGGCACCGACCGCGAACAGATGGCGCTTGCCGCAAACCGACTTACCGAGGTCGGCGGCGGCATCACGATCTTCCGCGACGGCCAGGAACTGGCGCTGGTCAGGCTGCCGATTGCGGGCCTCATGTCCGACAGTCCGGCCTTTGATGTCGCCGAAAACGCCCAGAAGATGGTCGAGGCGATGCAGGCCTGCGGCTGCAAGCTCAACAACGCCTATATGCAGCACTCCCTTTTGGCCCTGGTCGTAATCCCCGAGTTGCGCATCTCGGATCTGGGGCTGGTGGATGTGCGCAGTTTTGAAAAGATTGACCTTCTGGAACCACTTGCATGACTGAAACGAGAACACCCAACACACCGGCCCCCGAGGATTTCACCGATCCGGCGGCCGCGGTTGCCCGCTTGGAAGAGCTGTATGAACAGGCAACCGGATTTCTCTGCGACAGCTTCGCCGATGCGATTGCGAACGGCTCGCCATCAGAACGATTCAGGGCCTATTACCCGGAAATTCGCATCCGAACGTCGTCATATGCCCAAGTCGACAGCCGGTTGAGCTTTGGCCATGTCGCGGAACCCGGCGCTCATGCCACGACCGTAACCCGACCCGATCTGTTCCGGTCTTACCTGACCCAGCAGATCGCCTTGTTGATCCGGAACCATGACCAGCCGGTAACCATCGGACCGTCGACCACGCCGATCCCGGTGCATTTTGCCGTGGCCAACAACCCCGACCTGGTCGTTCCGCACCAGGGCGCCGCCGGTTTTACCCTGCGCGACGTGTTCGACGTACCGGACCTGACAACCACCAATGATGATATCGTCAACGGTGTCCACGAGCTGACCGACGGGGTCGGCCCGCTGGCCCTGTTTACCGCGCAGCGTGTGGATTATTCGCTGGCGCGGCTGGCCCATTACACGGCCACCGATCCCGACCATTTTCAGAACCACGTTCTGTTCACCAACTACCAGTTCTATGTGTCCGAGTTCGAAAACTATGCCCGTGCCCAGCTTGGCGATCCGGACAGCGGCTATACCAGTTTCGTCTCGACCGGGAATGTCGAAATCACCGACCCGCAGGCCGCGATCGAGCAGCCGTTGAAATTGCCGCAAATGCCGACCTATCACCTGAAACGGGCCGATGGTTCGGGGATCACGCTGGTCAATATCGGGGTCGGCCCGTCAAACGCAAAAACCGCCACCGATCATATCGCCGTCTTGCGCCCACATGCCTGGCTGATGGTCGGGCATTGTGCCGGGCTGCGCAACACGCAGGCGCTGGGCGATTTCGTCCTGGCCCATGCCTATCTGCGCGAAGACAAGGTTCTGGACGATGATCTGCCGGTCTGGGTGCCAATCCCGCCGCTGGCCGAGGTGCAGGTCGCGCTGGAACAGGCGGTGGCCGAAGTGACCGAGTTGGAAGGCTATGAGCTGAAGCGGATCATGCGGACCGGAACCGTCGCCTCGGTCGACAACCGGAACTGGGAACTGCGCGATCAGTCCGGCCCGGTGCAACGGCTCAGCCAATCGCGTGCCATCGCGCTGGACATGGAAAGCGCGACGATTGCCGCAAACGGCTACCGGTTTCGTGTCCCCTACGGCACCTTGCTGTGCGTTTCGGACAAACCGCTGCATGGCGAACTTAAGCTGCCAGGCATGGCCTCGGCCTTTTACACAACGCAAGTCAGCCGCCACCTGGCCATAGGAATTCGGGCGATGGAGCATCTTCGCGGCATGCCGCTGGAGCGTTTGCACAGCCGGAAATTGCGTTCTTTCGACGAAACCGCCTTCCTCTGACGCAAAAAAACAACGAAATCCCCATGTTTTTGGGGTTTTCGGCGCTACTATTCGTTGTGTTTAACTACAATATCCCGTTACAGTCACGCCGTGAGGCCCAAGAGATCGGGCACGTTAAGGAGACCAAGAAATGGCAAAGCCTATGACAAAGACTCAGCTGGTTGCTGCTCTCGCTGAGGAAATGGGAACCGACAAGAAATCCGCGAACTCCGCGCTGGAGGCCATCACCGGCCTGATCACCCGCGAAGTTTCGGCCGGTGGCGCAGTAACCCTGCCCGGCGTCGGCAAAATCTACTGCCGCGAGCGCCCCGAGCGCATGGTGCGCAACCCCGCGACCGGCGAGCAGTTCAAGAAAGAAGCCGACAAAGTGGTCAAGATGACCATTGCCAAGGCACTGAAGGACAGCGTGAACGGCTGATACCAGCCTTTCATGCACATCAGATCAAGGGTCGCGGCCACGCGGCCCTTTTTCTTTGGCGGGGTTGGCCCGCACATATGGTTCAGCTTGCGGCGCCCGGATATTTCGGAAACAGTCGCGGCGATTTGACAGGGGTTCATGATGGATGTGCGCGCAATAGCCATGGGGCTGACTTTTGCCCTGATCTGGTCGTCGGCCTTTACTTCGGCGCGGATCATTGTGGCCGATGCGTCGCCCTTGTTTTCCCTGGCTCTTCGATTTCTGATCTCGGGCATACTGGGTGTGGCAATCGCCCGCGTCATGGGCCAAAGCTGGCGCCTGACCCGGTCGCAATGGTACGCCACCATCTTGTTCGGGATATGCCAGAATGCCCTTTATTTGGGTCTGAATTTCTATGCAATGCAAACGATCGAAGCCTCGGTGGCGGCGATTTTGGCATCGACCATGCCCCTTTTGGTGGCCTTGGCCAGTTGGGCCTTTCTGGGCGAAAGGTTGCGACCGCTGGGGATATTGGGGTTGCTGGCCGGTTTTGCGGGGGTCGCGCTGATCATGAGCAGCCGCATCAGCGCCGGAATTGACATGTTTGGCGTTGTGCTGTGCGGTATTGGGGCGCTGGCGCTGACCTTCGCAACGCTTGCGGTACGCGGGGCGACCTCGGGCGGGAATTTCATGATGGTCGTCGGTCTGCAGATGTTTGTCGGTTCGGCAGTCCTGTTTGTTGCCGCTCCCCTGTTTGAAACGATCCATATCAATCTGACGGTCCCCTTGGTGCTGGCCTTCAGCTATACGACCCTGTTCCCGGGCCTGCTGGCCACCCTGATCTGGTTCATGCTGCTTAACCGGATCGGGCCGATCCGTGCAGCCACGTTTCATTTCCTGAACCCGGTCTTCGGTGTTGCCATCGCGGCAATCCTGCTCGGCGAACACCTCGGGCCGCTGGACGCCGTCGGCGTCGCTGTCACGACGCTGGGCATTCTTGCGGTTCAGCTTTCGCGGCAACCCCAGGTCAAACCGGCCTAAAGCCACACGGCTGCGCGAGGCAGGTGAAACAAGCCTTTGCTTTCCCGCACCGGACCCCATTTACTGTGCAACACCACACCAGACCGGAGGACCCATGACCCGCTTCACCAAATCCCCCGAGGCCGTCGCCGCCCTTTCCCCCGAAGAGTTTCGCGTGACCCAGCAAAACGGAACCGAGCGCCCCGGCACTGGCAAGCACTTGAACAACCACGCGCCCGGCATCTATGTCGACATCGTATCCGGCGAGCCGCTCTTTGCGTCGACCCACAAATACGAATCCGGCTGTGGCTGGCCCAGCTTCACCAAGCCGATCATCCATGAGCACGTCACAGAATTCGAAGACCGGACGCTTGGCATGATCCGAACCGAGGTTCGGTCCAAACACGGCGACAGCCATCTGGGGCATGTATTCCCCGACGGTCCGCGCGAACAGGGCGGACTGCGCTATTGTATCAATTCCGCGGCTCTGCGTTTCGTCCATCGCGACGAGATGGAAGAACAGGGCTATGGCGAGTACCTCATTCACGTGGAGGACGTATGATGACACAGGAACGCGCTGTTCTGGCTGGGGGCTGCTTCTGGGGAATGCAGGACCTGATCCGCAAATTGCCGGGCATTTCCCGCACCCGCGTCGGGTATACCGGCGGCGACGTGGCCAACGCCACCTATCGCAACCATGGCACGCATGCCGAGGCGATCGAAATCTGGTTCGACCCGGCGGTGATCACCTATCGCGATCTGCTGGCGTTCTTCTTTCAGATCCACGACCCGACCACGATCAACCGTCAGGGCAATGACATAGGCATGAGCTATCGTTCGGCGATCTACCATGTGGACGAGGCGCAGAAACAGGTGGCGCTGGACACGATCGCCGATGTCGACGCAAGCGGGCTATGGCCCGGAAATGTCGTGACCGAGGTCGCACCGGTGGGTGATTTCTGGGTGGCAGAGCCGGAACACCAGGACTATCTCGAACGCATTCCGAACGGGTATACCTGCCACTTCCCGCGCGCCGATTGGGTCTTGCCCAAGCGCACCGACGCTGCCGAATAAGACCCCACGTCGCGAAGGCCGAAACCGGGTCAGCCAACCGCCACCCTGGGGCGCCCGCTGGCTTCCACGGTCAGCCGGGCTTCGACAAATACGTCTTGCGATTCAACGCGCGCCGTTCGGATATCGCGGTCAACACTGACCCTGATATCTTCGGCACCGGCCTGGCGGACCCCGCGTTCCGCCTCGGCCCGCAGCGCGGCTTCGAGAACATCCAACGCTTCGCCCGCGGTCGAAAAATCGCGCGGGCCTTCCTCAAGATGTACGCGGTACCGGCCCTCAGACGGGGATGTGACCGCACCGGCCCGGCGCAGGGTCACCCGGCCAACCACCGCGCCAATGGCATTGGCCACCCCGGCATGTTCGGGCAGGACCATGTTACAGCGCAACCGCGCGCCCACGGCCGGATAATAGGCCGGTGCAGACGCCCCCAGGCCAACAACATCCACGTTCAGCGCCATGTCCATCGCCATCAAACCCCGATGTCCGGCCAAGCCCATTTGCGTCAATACATGGCGCGCAAGATCAGCGGGCGCTTGTCCGAAATCCTCGGCCTCTTCTGCAAAAACAGTCTCTAACAAAGCCAGTTCGGTTTGTTTGGCAAGCTGGTTGATGATCAATTCCGCAAGGGCTTCGGCCGAGGGCGCAAGCTGATCCCCCGACCCGACCCGCTTGCGCCGCACCAACTCAAGCGCTTTTCGCGCCGCCGCTGCATCCCACGAGGTCAAAGCACCGGAAACATGGCTTGCATCCGATGGCGTCACCCCGGCAACCTGGACAATCCCCCGATCTACCAGCCGGGTCAGGGCCCCGCTTTCCATGCGCGTACGCAGCAACTTGCCCAAGGGCAGTACCGCGTCGCCCAACCGGTCCAGCAGGGCGGCCTCGCGCGGGGCGATGCCTTGGGCCTTGGTTCCCGGCACCCGGCGTGCAAACCGCGCGTCATATTCACCCGCCGTGGTCGTGCGCAATTGCGCGTCCAGTTCAGCATGTACGACCTCTGGCGCTTCGACCGCGATCAGCGATACCGGCAATACCCGCCGCGGTCCAAGCGTGACGCCACCGCGCAACCCTTGCGTGGCGACATGCACCTGGCTGTCGCCGCCCAGCCCATGGGTGCGCATGGCAACCGCTTCCACCATTGTCCGAAACCCGCCGACCTGCGCTCCGGCCGGGTCAATGGCCGGCCTGCCATCCCGGATCAACGCAATATCGGTGGTCGTTCCACCAATATCCGCAACCAGCGCATTTTCGACGCCAGTCAGCCAACGCGCGCCCACGATTGACGCCGCAGGTCCGCTGAGAATGGTCTCGATCGGGCGTTCACGGGCCTGATCTGCCCCCATCAGGGCACCATCGCCCCGCACGACCAGCATTGGCGCGGTTATCCCCAATTGGCTCAGCCGGTCGCGCGCGCGCCCGATCAACTGATCTATCATTCCGATCAGGCGCGCGTTCAGCACCGCCGTAACCGCGCGTTTCGGGCCATTCAGCCGGGCCGACAGGTGATGCGAACAGGTGACCGGGGCGCCGGTCTTCTCTGCGATGATCCGGGCCACCTCCAGCTCATGGGCCGGGTTTCGCGTGGCGAACCGGGCCGCCACGGCAAATCCGGATATTCCGTCATTGGCCTCAAGAAACCGTTCCAGCGCAGACACATCCAACGCAACGGCTTCGGTGCCGGAATGGCTGTGCCCACCGGAAATCACCAGCGTCGGGTCGCCTTTCATCGCCTCTTGCAACCCATGTTTTTCCAGGTCTTCCTCGCGGAACCCGACATAGATCAGGGCGACGCGCCCGCCCTGCCCTTCCACCAGCGCGTTGGTCGCCAGAGTGGTCGAAAGCGCGGCCATGGAAACCTGCGCGGGCGCAACGGCGGCCTCGGTCAGAACAGCGGAAACCGCATTGCCAACCCCCACCGCCAGGTCATGGCGCGTGGTCAGGGCCTTGGCCCATGCGACCACATGCTTCTCATCCCGGATCAGGACCGCATCAGTATAGGTGCCGCCTGTATCTACACCCAAAGACAACGTCATCGGGCCCTCCATCTGTTCACCGAAACATGGTGTAGCGGTTTGCTGCGCAGCGTCCAGCGTGTTTGCGGCACCTAAGACAGCTGTTTGACCGCCCACCGCGCCGCATCAGCCACAACGGGATCAGGGTCCTCGGTCAGGTTTCGGGCCGCCGGACACAATTCGGCACGCCCCGAATTGCCAATCGCGTACAAAACGTTGCGCACAAAACGACCGCGCCCGATCCGCTTGATGGGCGAGCCCGAAAACCTGGCCCGAAAAGCAGCGTCATCCAACGCCACCAGGTCAGCCAGATCCGGCCCGGCCAGATCATCCCGCGCCGCATAACGTATATCGCTGGCCGCGACGGCAAACTTGTTCCACGGACAGGCGGCAAGACAATCGTCACAGCCATAGATCCGGTTTCCCAGCTTGGTGCGCAGCTCGATATCGACGGGGCCCTTATGCTCGATCGTTAGATAAGAAATACACCGCCTGGCATCCAACTGATACGGCGCCGGAAACGCATCTGTCGGACAGGCATCAAGGCACGCCCTGCACGACCCGCAATGATCAACCTCCGCCGGGTCTACAGGCAGCTCCAATGTGGTGAAAACAGAGCCTATAAAAGCCCAATTCCCCCATTCCCGCGAAACAAGGTTGGTATGCTTGCCCTGCCACCCCAACCCCGAGGCATGGCCCAGGGCCTTTTCCGGAACCGGCGCGGTGTCCACGAAAACCTTCACCTCGCCACCAGCTTCGGCAATCAACCACCGGGCAAGCCGTTTCAGGCGCTTCTTGACGATGTCATGATAATCCCGGTTCTGCGCATAAACAGATATCGCACCCCTCTCCGGCTGACCAAGAACCGCCGTTGG
The DNA here is from genome assembly GCA_030427405.1 of Alphaproteobacteria bacterium. GTDB lineage: Bacteria > Pseudomonadota > Alphaproteobacteria > Rhodobacterales > Rhodobacteraceae > Ruegeria. The sequence continues at coordinate 23,243 of JAUHXK010000013.1, forward strand.
ATCATGCTCCGGGGTATAGCTTTCAGCCAGCATGATCACCGACCGGGCCTCGGGCCATAATGCCGACGGATCTCCGCGCCAATGGGTCCTTTCGGCCATCCAGCCCATCTGCCCATGGTAACCAGCCTGCAAAAAGGCCGCTAACCGCTCGGGCACCTGCGGCACATCCCAGGGGCGGCATACGCGGCACATAACAAACCCCTCGGCCAGGGCTTGCGCGACCAATCGCTCTTTCAAACCCGATCCATTCTTCATCTGGCCAAAAATATCCTCGGGGGTGAATTGGCCCTCAGGGCCAAGAGGGGGCAGACGGCCCCCTGCACCAGCGTATCAAAAATCCAGGTCCGCGTAATGGGGCGGCGGGCGAAAGCCCGGAACCTGATCCGCAAGGATGGACCGGAAGGCGGGGCGCGACTTGATCTTGGCGTACCAGTCCTTGACGACCTGGCTGCGGTTCCAGTCCACATCCGAAATATAATCCAGTGCCGACAGATGCGCGGCGGCGGCAAAATCCGCAAGCGTCATCTGGTCACCCGCCAGCCACCGGCGATGATCCAACAGCCACGTCATGTAATCCAGGTGATACTTGACCGCCCGCGCGCCTTCCTTGACGTTTTTGCTGTCTGGGTACCCCTGGCCGGTCACCTTCTTGTTGACCCGCTCATACAGCAGCTTTGACGTCACCTCGTGGTGGAACTTGTCGTCGAACCAGCCGACAAGCCGGCGGACTTCAAACCGGTCCTCGGGCTTTTTCGGCATCAACGGAGGCTCAGGCCGTGTTTCTTCGATATACTCGCAAATCGCGGCGCTTTCGGACATGACTTGCCCGTCCAGCCGCAGCACCGGGACCTTACCGGCGGGGTTGCGGCGCAGGAAATCCGGGTCCTGTTCCCAGTACCTCTCCTCGATCAATTCGACTTCGATCTTCTTTTCCGCCAGCGACAGACGCACCTTGCGGCAAAACGGGGAAAGGGGAACGTGAAACAAACGCGCCATGGACTTCCAATCGAACCAGTGAATACACCTCAGCAATACCCCCGGCAGGCCAGAGTTTTCAATCCTCGAAACAATCTGCGCGACCATCTGCGCGGATGGTGGCCGCCCCATCGGCAATTGCGGCGGCCCGGCGCCGCGTGCGAACCGATGGATCGGTCACCGACCGGTTGCGCGGCGCAGGCAGGATCGCGGCGATGCGCGCAGCCTGAACCGGTGTCAGTTTCGCGGCGGACACCCCGAAATACTTCTGCGCGGCAGCCTCAACCCCAAAAACACCCTGCCCTGTTTCGGCGACGTTCAAATAGACCTCAAGAATGCGTTGCTTGCTCCAGAATATCTCGACAACCGGCGTGATTGAGGTTTCCAGCACCTTGCGCAGCCAACTGCGGCCCTGCCAGAGGAACACGTTCTTGACCACCTGTTGCGTCAGGGTCGATGCCCCGCGCGACCCGCCATCTTCGATCGCGTCGCGGATCGCCTCAACGTCAAAGCCCCAATGCAGGCAGAAATTCGCGTCCTCGGCCGCCACGACGGACCGCGCCATCACGGGCGAAATCTCCTCGATCGGCACCCAGTCCCGGTCAACTTTGCCAAGGCGCCGCCACTCTGACCAGATCGTGTGGGTGACCGGCGGGTTTAGCACCGAAAACAGCAAAACCAGAGCAATGATCGCCGCGGAAACCGCAAGCGCGCCCCGGATCAGCCACCGCCGAATCCGAGCCACAAACTGGGGTGATTTCCGGCCTTTTGATGCCTTGCTTTTCTTACCGCGTGACTTGCGCGCTGCTTTCTTTGCCATGCCACTGCTATACGCCGCGCCGAGAATTTTTGGAACGGCGTATTTCAGTGGTCCGGCAGTGCGCCCGCCATCGACGGGCGCGCCAGACCCGGCTTACTCGGCCGGAACCGCGGTTGCCTCGTCCGACAGCGGATGGCTGAGTTTGTTCAGCATCTCTTTCGGACAAACCTGGAGGAAGTTGCCTTGCTCGACATCCCAATGCTGCAGGATATCGGCGGCCTTGCGGCTGCCGGTTTCCGCGGCGTGGCGTTCGATCAGCGTCTTCAACTGGTCAATCCAGTGGTCCACGGTGACCGGGCAGGTCACCAGCGTTTCAAGGTTCATCAACGGCTGCGCCTTGCCTTCGGGATCGTACAGATAAGCCATGCCGCCCGTCATCCCGGCGCCAAAGTTCGCGCCGATATCGCCCAGGATCACGGCTATGCCGCCGGTCATGTATTCACACCCGTTCGAGCCGCAGCCCTCGACCACGACGCTGGCGCCCGAGTTGCGCACCGCAAAGCGCTCTCCGGCGCGTCCGGCGGCAAACAGGTGGCCATCGGTGGCGCCGTAAAGGACGGTGTTGCCGATGATGGTGTTTTCATCTGCCTTCAGCGGGCTGACCTGCGGCGGGCGCACAACGATCATGCCGCCCGACAGCCCCTTGCCGACATAGTCGTTGGCGTCGCCCGACACTTCCAGCTTCAATCCCGGAGCGGCAAACGCCCCCAGCGACTGCCCGGCAGAACCTTGCAGTTTCACATGCAAATGATCGGTCTGGAACGTGTTCCGCATACCGAAATTCTGCACGATATGGCTGGAAACCCGGGTCCCGACCGTCCGGTGCGTGTTCTGGACCGCATAGGACAGCTGCATCTTTTCGCCATCCTTCAGGAACCGCGCGGCATCGCGCACGATCTCGGCGTCCAGCGTATCCGGCACCGCGTTGCGGTCCTTGTCGCGGTTATAGACGATGTCATGCGCGCCATCGACGGTGATCAACAGCGGGTTGAGGTCCAGATCATCCAGATGCGCCGACCCCCGGCTGACCTGCGCCAGCAGATCGGCCCGACCGATGATCTCATCCACGGACCGCGCACCAAGGCTGGCCAGCAACTCGCGCACTTCCTGTGCGTAGAAGGTGATCAGGTTGACGACCTTGTCCGCATTGCCGGTGAACTTGGCGCGCAGGTCTTCATCCTGCGTGCAGACACCGACCGGGCAGGTGTTCGACTGGCACTGACGCACCATGATACAGCCCATCGCGATCAGCGCGGCGGTGCCGATGCCGTATTCCTCGGCCCCCATCATCGCGGCCATGACGATATCGCGCCCCGTGCGCAGGCCGCCATCGGTCCGCAGCGTCACGCGGTCGCGCAGCTTGTTCATCGCCAGAACCTGGTGCGCCTCGGTCAGGCCCATTTCCCACGGAAGACCGGCATATTTGATCGAGGTCGCAGGCGAAGCGCCCGTTCCGCCATTATGGCCCGAGATCAGGATGACATCCGCCTTGGCCTTGGCCACACCGGCGGCAATCGTGCCCACGCCCGAGCTTGCAACCAGTTTAACCGTCACCTTGCAGCGCGGGTTGATCTGTTTCAGGTCATAGATCAGCTGCGCCAGATCCTCGATCGAGTAGATGTCGTGGTGCGGCGGCGGCGAAATCAGCGTCACGCCTTTGGTCGAGTGCCGCAGACGCGCGATCAGGTCGGTGACCTTCATGCCCGGCAACTGACCACCTTCACCCGGTTTCGCACCCTGGGCGACCTTGATCTCCAGTTCTTCACACTGGTTCAGGTATTCGGCGGTCACACCAAACCGGCCCGAGGCCACCTGTTTGATCTTGGCCGACGGGTTGTCACCATTGGGTTCCGGCACGAAATGCGCCGGATCTTCACCACCTTCGCCCGAGTCGGATTTCGCACCGATCCGGTTCATCGCCACGTTCAGCGTCTTGTGCGCCTCGGGCGACAGCGCGCCCAAGCTCATGCCCGGCGTGACAAAGCGTTTCCGGATCGAGGTGATCGATTCGACCTCCTCAATCGGCACCGGTTTGCCCAGCGGTTTGAAGTCCATCAGATCACGCAGATGGATCGGCGGGTTCGACTGCATCTTGGCCGAATACTGTTTCCACAGCTCATAAGAGGCGCGGTTGCAGGCCATCTGCATCATGTGCATCGAGGTCGCTTCCCACGCGTGGGTTTCGCCCGATTTCCGCGCTTTGTAGAAACCACCGATGGGCAAGACGTCCAGACCGCTTTCCCAACCCTTGCCATGGATCTCTTCGGCCTTGGCCTGAATCCCGGTGACACCGATGCCGGAAATACGGCTGGTCATACCCGGGAAATACTCGGCAACCATGGCACGGCTGAGGCCCACGGCCTCAAAGTTCAGGCCACCGCGATAGGACGAGATGACCGAGATACCCATCTTGGCCATGATCTTCAGCAAACCCTGGTCAATCGCCTCGCGATAGCGGGCGACGTTTTCGGTCAGGGTGCCATCCAGCAGGCCGCGATCAATACGGTCGGCCAGCGAATCTTCGGCCAGATAGGCGTTCACAACGGTCGCGCCGCAACCGATCAGCACCGCAAAGTAATGCGGATCGACACATTCGGCCGAGCGCACGTTCAGCGAACAGAAGGTGCGCAAGCCCTGACGGGTCAGGTGCGAATGCACGGCGCTGGTGGCCAGGATCATCGGCATGGCCACACGACCTTCGCCCGAGTTCATGTCGGACAGCACCAAATGCCCCGCGCCGGAACGCACGGCCTCTTCCGCTTCGGCGCGCACACGGGCCAGCGCCGCGCTCAGCGCACCACGGCCGGGTTCAAAGCTGCAGTCGATTTCCACCAGGGGCGATCCGAAGGTTTCGGTCAGCTTGTCCCATTGCGCATTGCCGACAAAGGGGCTGCCCAGAACGATGATCTCGGTCTGGCTGCTGTCTTCATCCAGAACGTTCTTGAGGTTCCCGAACCGGGTCTTCAGCGACATCACGCGGTATTCACGCAGGCTGTCGATCGGCGGGTTCGTGACCTGGCTAAAGTTCTGGCGGAAGAAATGGCTGAGCGGGCGGTACTGCGTGGACAGAACAGCCGAAGGCGTGTCATCGCCCATCGACGCAAGCGCCTCTTTGCCGTCTTCGGCCATCGGCGACAGGATCTGCTCAAGCTCTTCAACCGAATACCCGGCGGCGATCTGGCGTTTGCGCAGCTCTTCGCCCTGGAAACGGGGGGTTTCGGTTACCCCGGCCAGCACCTCGTCAAGATCGTTGATCTTGCGGACCCATTCGCCAAATGGCAGGGCGCGGGACAGCTTGTCCTTGATCTGCTTGTCGCGGAACAGTTTGCCCTTTTTCATATCCACGGCCAGCATCTGCCCCGGACCAAGCGCGCCTTTCTCGGTCACGCTGGCCTCGTCAATCGGCACCATCCCGGCCTCGGACCCGGCAATGACCAGGCCGTCACCGGTTACGACATAGCGCATCGGGCGCAGACCGTTCCGGTCCAGACCGGCGCAGACCCAGCGGCCATCGGTCATCGCCAGCGCGGCGGGACCGTCCCACGGCTCCATCACCGAGTTGCAGTACGAATACATGTCACGCCAGGCCTGCGGCAGCTCGACCGCCTGCTTGGACCAGCTTTCCGGGACCAGCATGGTTTTCGCCATCGGCGCCGAACGGCCGGCCCGCACCAGGACTTCGAAGACCGAATCCAGCGCGGCCGAATCCGACGAGCCGCCCGCGATAATCGGCTTGATGTCCTCGGCATAGTCGCCAAATGTCGCCGAAGCCATGCGGATCTCATGGCTTTTCATCCAGTTGACGTTGCCCTTCAGGGTGTTGATTTCGCCGTTATGCGCCAGCATGCGGAACGGCTGAGCCAGCCACCATTGCGGGAAGGTATTGGTTGAATAGCGCTGGTGGTAGATCGCGAATGCGCTTTCAAAGCGTTCGTCCATCAGGTCGGGATAGAATACCGCAACCTGTTCGGCCAGCATCATGCCCTTATAGATGATCGACCGGCAGCTGAGCGAGGCCAGGTACAGATCCGTGATCCCGGCAGCCATGGCCGCCTTTTCGATACGACGACGGATCACGTAAAGCTCGCGCTCGAACGTGTCCTCGTCGACACCTTTCGAGTTCGAAATCAGAATCTGTTCGATTTCCGGGCGCGTCGCGTTGGCCTTTTCACCCAGGCAGGTGACATCGACGGGAACGTGCCGCCAGCCATAGATGTAATATCCCATCCGCAGGACTTCGGTTTCGACGATCGTCCGGCATTGTTCCTGGGCCCCGAAATCGGTGCGTGGCAAAAAGACCTGACCTACGGCGATCAACTCATCCATCTTCGGTTCATGGCCGGTGCGCCGGATCTGGTCATAGAAGAACTGGGGCGGAATCTGCACATGGATACCCGCGCCGTCGCCGGTCTTGCCATCGGCATCGACGGCACCCCGGTGCCAAATGGCCTTGAGCGCATCAATCCCCGCATCGACAACCTTGCGGCTTTTCTTTCCATCAATGGAAACAACCAGGCCCACCCCGCACGAGGAATGTTCCTCGGCTTCGGAATACAGACCGTTTTCAGCCATCCATTTGCGCTTGGTCTCTTCGGCCCGGACCCAATCGGCATCATATTTCGTCATTGGCTGTCTCCTTCTTCTGATGGCGCGTACATGGCCATCACTTCGGCTTCGGTCATTTGACGGCGCTCGCCTTCAAACGCATAGCCTTGGGGCTTTTTGTCGATAAATAGTTCAAGTTTCAGGTCGCTGCCTGCGGCATTGTCAAACAGACCAGCGGCCATTTGCGTCTGCCCGTGCATCTCACCCGGTGCGGTGATCCGGTACCAAAGGGCAGATCCGCAATCCTCGCAAAAGGCCCGCTCGGCCCAATCCGAAGAGGTATATGACTTGACCGGACCCAGTGCCGCATATCCCGTCACAACCGGGATGCTCAGGAACGGGCCACTGCTCCAGCGGCGGCACATGTCGCAATGGCACGCGCCCAACGCGTCGCGCGCAGGTGTCGCGGTGACTGTCACCGCGCCGCACATACACTGGCCTTGCAATTCGGGCATTCCGCCCCTCCTGTCGCTGGGCTGGTTGCCGGTTATTCGGCGGCAACCGCGGCCTTGCTGTTGAAACGGTCGATGATCGCGTCGGCGCAATCGCGGCCGTCGCGGATTGCCCAGACCACAAGCGAGGCACCGCGCACGATGTCGCCGATCGCGTAGACGCCATCCATTTCGGTCTCGCCCGTCAGGAACGTGGCTTTGACAGTTCCCCAACGGGTCACAGGCAGGTCGGGCTGTCCGAACAGGGTCGGCAGGTCCTCGGGTTCGAAACCCAGCGCCTTGATGACAAGGTCGGCATCTTCAACATAATCAGCGCCCTCGATCACCTCGGGGGATTGACGTCCCGACGCGTCGGGCTGGCCAAGGCGCATTTTTTGCACCATCACGCCCGATACCTTGTCGTCGCCGACAAAGCCTTTGGGCGCGCTGAGCCATTCAAAGACTACGCCTTCTTCCTCGGCGTTCTGTGTTTCGCGCTGCGAGCCCGGCATGTTTGCACGATCGCGGCGGTACAGGCATTTGACCGACGTCGCCCCCTGACGGATCGAGGTCCGCACACAATCCATCGCGGTATCGCCGCCACCGATCACGACAACCCGCTTGCCTTCGGCGTTCAGACGGCCGCTGTCGAAATCTTCCACCGCGTCGCCAAAGCTTTTGCGATTCGAGGCGGTCAGGAAATCAATGGCCTTTTCAATGCCTTCCAGACCGCTTCCGGGCATAGCGAGGTCACGGGATTTGTACACGCCGGTTGCGATGATCACCGCGTCATGTGCCGCGCGGATTTCAGCGAATTTGGCCGCGTCAACGTCGCAGTTCAGAACAAATTTCACGCCGCCATCGGCCAGCAATTCGTTGCGCCGCTGGACCACGTCCTTTTCCAGCTTGAATCCGGGGATGCCATACATCAGCAAACCGCCCGCGCGGTCGTGCCGATCATAAACGGTGACCTGAATTCCTGCGCGGCGCAGCATGTCCGCCGCAGCCAGCCCACCAGGGCCACCGCCGATGATGCCTACGCTTTCACCACGTTCCGCAGTTGGTTCAACCGGCTTGACCCAGCCTTTGTCCCACGCTGTATCGGTGATGTATTTTTCGATGGTGCCAATGGTCACGGTGCCGTGGCCCGACTGTTCGATGACGCAATTGCCTTCGCACAGACGATCCTGCGGGCAAATGCGACCGCAGATCTCGGGGAAGGTGTTTGTGGCCTGGCTGGTTTGATAGGCCTCTTCGAGGCGCCCGGTCGCGGTCAGGCGCAGCCAGTCCGGGATGTTGTTGTGCAACGGGCAATGCGACTGGCAATACGGCACGCCACACTGGCTGCACCGGCTGGCCTGTTCGGCGGCCTTGGCTGCTGCGAATTCGGCGTAGATTTCATCAAAGTCCTGGCTGCGGTCGCCGGCGTCACGCTTTTCCGGCATGACGCGATCAATCTGCACGAATTTCAACATCGGTTGCTTGGCCATGAGTCATACTCCGGAAACTGCCTTGGTCGGGTCTCTTTAAGGGATGACCGCCGGGATGAAAAGTCAATTGTGCTGACCTATTTTTAGTTTTTTGCTTTTTGCGCGTTAATTTTCCTATCTCGCGCCGACAATTTAGGTCCGATATGTTACCTATTTGAGTTCTTTCCTTTTCACCATCCCGATCATACCAATGAACACAGGCAGAACCCACCAAGGCACGAGCAGGGCAGATGAGTCTTCTTCACTTGATACTTGTTGCAGTAATTCAAGGGATTACCGAGTTTCTGCCGGTCTCTTCCTCGGGGCATCTGATCCTGTTGCCTGGGTTGACTGGCATGTCAGACCAGGGGCTTGCAATCGACGTCGCGGTGCATGTCGGAACGCTGGGCGCGGTCATTTTGTTCTTTTGGTCGGACGTGAAACTGGCACTTTCCGGACTGCCGCGCGCGTTGGCCGGAAAAACCGATACACCACAGGCCCGGCTGGCCCTGGGCCTGATCATCGCCACGATTCCCACCGTAATCGCCGGAGCGATTCTGCACCTGAGCGGGCTGAGCGCGGCATTGCGGTCAGTCGCCGTTATCGGCTGGACGATGCTGGGGTTCGGTCTGCTGCTGTATTGGATGGACCAGAAGGGGCCGCAAACCAAAAAGGCCGACGGGTGGGGCCCGCGCGATGCGCTGATCATGGGGTTGTGGCAGGTGCTTGCGCTGATACCGGGGACGTCGCGATCCGGCATAACGATTACGGGCGCGCGTCAGCTGGGATATACCCGCGAGGATGGGGCCAAGATTGCCATGCTCATGTCGATCCCCACAATCCTGGCATCGGGGACGCTGTTGTCGCTGGACGTTATCCAGAAAGCCGATGCGCAATTGGCAAAGGACGGAGCCATCGCCGCCCTGTTCGCCTTCCTGTCTGCGCTGCTTGCGCTGAGCCTTATGATGCGTCTGCTGCGCAGCGTCAGTTTCACACCCTATGTCATCTACCGTGTGATCCTGGGTGTGATCCTGCTGGTCATCGCCTACGGCTGATCAGACCCGCATGTTCCGGGCTGAATTCTGGATGTCGTCATACTGACCGGCGGGGCGGAATTTCCACAAATACTCCGGCAGAACCGATTCCATCGTCGCAGGCTCGATCCCGAGATCGGCAAAGCCTTTTTGGCCCTCGGACACCACGTTGTCCCGGCGCAGGTTCACGACCTGATCGCGCGTCAGGATGTGGTTCGGAAACAGCTGAAAACTGACGAACTTGGCGATATCCAGTACTCCGGCCATGATCCGCGCGGCCCAGAAAGGCATGCCCACGATAATGCGGCGGCGGTGAATGACGCCAAGCATCTGCTGCATCAGGGCGCGGAAAGTTTTGACCTCGGGGCCGCCCAGCTCATAGATGCCCGGAGCAGCCTCGCCCAGAACCCCTTTGACGGCCGCCTGCGCGATATCATCGACATAAACCGGCTGGAACCGCGTATCTGCCCCCACGACGGGCAACAGCGGAGACAGGCGCGTCAGGCCGGCAAAGCGGTTAAAGAACTGGTCTTCGGTCCCGAACACAACGGATGGCCTCAGAATGACTGCATCCGGCATATGCGCCAGGACACCCTGTTCGCCTTGCGCCTTGGTCCGCGCATATTCGCTGTCGGACCCGTCATCGGCCCCGATCGCCGATACAAGCACCAGGCGCGCGATCCCCTGGTCCGCTGCAATCCGCGCGATACGCTCGGCACCTTCGGCCTGTACGGTGTCAAAGGCGTTCTTGCCCAGCTCGTTCAGGATGCCAACGCAATTGACCACCGCATCGGCCCCGCGCATGGCCAGCGCAACCGATTCATCATCGCGGATATTGCAGAACACCGGTTCCACCTGGCCCACCACGCCATAAGGCTTGACGAACATGGCCTCGTTCGGGCGGCGCACGGCGACGCGCACTCTCCAACCCTGGTTGGCCATGCGACGCGCAATATACCTGCCGACAAATCCTGATCCACCATAGATCGTGACCATTTTGGACATGATGGAGCTCCTGCTGAGTAGGTCCTGATCCGATCTACCGCCCCGACGCCGCGCGAACAAGGCGCAATAACGCCGCGCCGCACTGAAATCCGGCCCGCAATGCCGCCAATGGCCGTGTCTTTGCACCCATCAAAAAACTTTCAAAAAACTTCCCGAATCTGGTTGACGCCCCCCGCCAGTCGGCTTAAACGCCCCTCCACGACACCTGCCCAGGTGGCGGAATTGGTAGACGCGCTAGCTTCAGGTGCTAGTGTCCGTATGGACGTGGAGGTTCGAGTCCTCTCCTGGGCACCATTTCTTCCGAACATAGATGCACAAAACCTTTCGGCACGGCTGTGGCTGTGGCGCGTTTTCGGAATGCGTGGCCTTCTTCGCCGGTCTATGGTTTTACGCAGTCAAGCCACATGAACCCGCAGGTCACCCAGACCCGCGATCCGGGCGATCATTTCGTCGCCCTTGCGAACCGGGCCGACACCAGACGGGGTTCCTGACAGGATCACGTCGCCGGGCCCGAGGTCGAAATATTCGGATAAGTACGAGATCACCTCGGGCACTTTCCAGATCATCTGGTTCAGATCGCCCTTCTGGCGGGTTTCGCCGTTGACCGTCAGTTCAATCAGGCCCGCAGACAGATGCCCCACGCTGTCGACAATGTGGACCGGACCAATCGGGGCAGATCGCTCAAAGGCCTTCCCAATCTCCCAAGGGCGGCCCATTTTCTTTTGTGCCGCCTGCAGGTCGCGCCGCGTCATGTCCAGCGAAACCGCATACCCATAGACATGGTTCAAGGCATCTGAAACCGGGATTTTGGTTCCGCCAGACCCGAGCATAACCGCCAATTCGATCTCATGATGGACATCCGATGACTGCGCCGGATAGGGGAAAGACCCGCTGGCATCCAGGTTGTCGGGGTTCTTCTGAAAGAAAAAGGGGGGCTCGCGATCCGGATCATGGCCCATTTCAACCGCGTGGGCCGCGTAGTTGCGTCCGATGCAATAAACACGGCGCACCGGAAACACGACGTCGGTGCCAGCAATTGGCAAGGCGACGGGTTTGGGCGGGTCGAAGGCGTAATCTGTCACATCGTCCTCCTCGCTTGTGCCTGACCGATAGCGAGCGTCGCCCAACAATGCAATCTGAACCAATTCGGTGCCCGCATTCAGGTTTCGGGCCGGTTGGCCGCGCCCCTGCCCGTTTGGGCGACCTGTCCTGCAAAGGTCCGCGGGTCAGACAGCGCGGGATCAGACAGTCACGCCCTGCAAAACCTCATCGCGTGATACATCCTGCTTGGTCCCCTCGATCATGATCTCGCCGCGCCTGAGGACGACGAACCTGTCGGCCAGATCATAGGCGAAATCGAAATACTGCTCGACCAGAACGATCGCCATCTCGCCCTTTGACCTGAGGTGACGGATGACCTCGCCAATCTGTGCGATGATGTTGGGCTGAATACCTTCGGTCGGCTCGTCCAGCAACAAAAGGCGTGGCTTGGCAATCAGCGCCCTGGCAATGGCCAACTGCTGTTGCTGACCGCCGGACAAATCGCCCCCGCGCCGGTTCTGCATCTGCTTAAGCACCGGGAAAAGTTCAAAAATTTCATCCGGGATGAAATGTTCGCTGGCGGGCAGGCAGGCGAAGCCGGTTTCAAGGTTTTCGCGCACCGTCAATAACGGGAATATCTCGCGCCCCTGCGGGACATAGCCAACCCCTTTCCACGCCATTCGGTGGGCGGGCAGGATACCCAGGCTTTCGCCGCCCAGGCTCAGATCGCCCCCCGATCGTGGATGCGTGCCGGAAATGGCCTTGATCAGACTGGTCTTGCCAACCCCGTTCGTGCCCATCACGCAGGTCACCTCGCCCAGCGCTGCCTCCATCGAGATACCATAGAGGATTTGCGAATGCCCGTAATGCAGCGTCAGATCCGTCAGTTTCAGCATCGTCTAGCGCCCCAGATAGACGTCGATGACGTCCTGATTTGAAGTGACATGATCCAGGCTGCCCTCGGCCAGAACCGACCCTTCGTGCAGGACCGTGACCTTGCAATTCAGGCGGCGCACGAACTCCATGTCATGTTCGACCACGACCACGGCGCGGGTCTTGGATGCCTGCACAAGCAGATCGGTCGTGTGTTCGCGTTCCTGTGGCGTCATGCCGGCAGCCGGTTCATCGACCAACAGCAGGCGCGGTTCCTGCGCCAGCAGCATACCGATTTCCAGCCATTGTTTCTGCCCATGGCTCAGCTCGCCCGACTTGCGGGTCAATTCGTCCTTCAACCCGATCTCAGTGGCCAACTCTTCGACTTTGTCCAAATCGGGCCCCGAAGGCCGATAGAACAGGACACCCAGCCAACCCCGTTTGTTCTTGAGCGCCATCAACAGGTTTTCCTGGACGGTCTGGTCCTCGAACACGGTGGGCTTTTGAAACTTACGGCCGATCCCGGCCTGCGCAATCCTGGCCTCGCTCATCTGCAGCAGCGACACGGACTTTTCACCCCAGATCACGCGGCCCTCATCGGGCCGGGTCTTGCCGGTGACGATATCCATGAAGGTCGTCTTGCCCGCCCCGTTTGGCCCGATCACCGCGCGCAGCTCGGCATTGCCGATCTGGAACGACAGGTTGTTGATTGCGCGAAACCCGTCAAAGGTGACCGATACGCCGCTGACCTCAAGCAATGTGCTCATTCAAGGGCCTCCTTCTCACGCAGAGAGCTGTCATCGGGGCCAAGGTTCGTACCATGCCGGTCCGGGTGACGACGGTTGGCCCACAGGTCAAACAGGCCCCCGATCCCCTGCGGGGCAAACAATGTGACCAGAACGAAGGACACGCCCAGCAGGACCTGCCACCAATCGACCCATTTGATCGTATAGAACCCAAGCGAAATATCGGGCGCCTGGCCTCCGGTGAACCATGTGCTCAGCAGGCTGACCACAGCCGCACCGATGACCGCGCCATACAACCGGCCGCGCCCGCCGATGGCCACCCAAACGGCCAGGTAGATCGAGGCGATGGGGGCTATTTCCTCGGGGTTGATGATACCGGCCTGCGGATAATAAAGCGCCCCCGCAATCGCTGCGATGCAGGCGGTCAGGGTAAACACGGCCAATTTATAGACTTCGACGGAATAGCCCAGGAACCGCACCCGGGCCTCGTTGTCTCGGATACCGCGGATCACCAGGCCGAACTTGCCCGAAACGATCCACGCCGCCAGGATGTATCCCAGCCCCAGCGCCAGCGCCGAGGCCCAGAGGAACCAGATCGACACCACGTCCTGCGAAGCGGTCACACCTGGAAGGTTCTGCAGCCCCGACAGGCCATTGTTCCCGCGCAAGCCGCTGTCGTTCTGGAACAGGTACAGCGCCAGCGCCAGCGTCATGGCTTGGGTCAGGATCGACAGATACACACCCGTCACGCGGCTGCGAAAGGCCAGCCAGCCAAAGACAAGGGCCAGCAGGCCCGGCACCAGAACCACCAGGACAAGTTGCAGAACCAAACTGTCGGCAAAGGCCCAGATCAGCGGGAAATCCGATGAACCGACAACCCCGAAGATCTGCGTGCCAATGGCATCGACGACCTCGGACGGTGTTGGCGGTATGTCGGCACGCGACAGCGACTCGACCACGATCAGGCGCGTGCGTTCATACATAAGCCACATGCCGATCATGTACCCGCCCAGCCCGAAAAAGGCGAAATGGCCCAGCGACAGGATTCCGGTAAAGCCCCAGACAAGGTCCATCGCAACAGCGATCAGGCACAGGCACAGGGTCTTGCCCAGCGTCTTGACGAAGCTGGTCGAGATCACGCCGATCCCGAACCCTTCGGACAGGACGGTGACGGCGATGGTGAACAGCGACAGGATGGCCAGAAAGACCAGGACGGACGGGTTCTTGGCGATAAAGCTGCGTTCCATGGCTCAGTCCCCCGCCGCGCGGCCCTTGAGGGCAATAATGCCTCTCGGCCGGAACTGGATGAAGATGATGATGAAGACAATCATATAGGTCTGCGCCGCAAGGGTGTTTGAAGGGTTCATCCATTCGATCCCCTTTTGCAGGCCGCCGATCATGCCCGCGCCCGCAAGCGCGCCCCAGATATTGCCGACCCCGCCGACCACAACGGTCATGAAGCTTTGAACGATGTAATCGCTGCCCAGGTCCGATGTGACCTTGGCGAACAGACCAATCGCAACCCCGGCAATTCCGGCAATCCCGGAACCAAGCCCAAAGGTCAACATGTTCACCCGCCCCGGATTGATCCCCATCGACCCGGCCATGCGCGGGTTCTGCGTCACCGCGCGCATCTCAAGCCCCAGGCGCGTGCGCTTCATGATGTACAGGAACAGCCCCAGAAAGATCATCGCCAGAACGAAGATCGCGATGCGGATATAGCTGATCGAAACCACGTCGTTCAGCACCCACGCCCCGTCCAGCCAGCCGGGCGCGGTCAGCGGCCGGGCCTGCGTGCCGAAGATATTCTTGGCCAACTGCTGCAGGGCAATCGAGATGCCAAACGTCGCCAGCAGCGTCTCCAGCGGGCGGGCATAGAGCCAGCGGATCACCAGCCGCTCCATCGCGACGCCCATGGCGAAGGTGACGGCAAAGGCCATCGGTATGGCGACGATGATCGACAGCGTATGGTCGGGGATGAACTGTTGCACCACATAGCCGGTATAGGCGCCCATCATGATGAACTCGCCATGGGCCATGTTGATCACGCCCATGACGCCGAATGTGATCGCAAGGCCAATGGCAGCCAGGAAATAGATCGACGCCAGCGATATCGCATCCAGCGACAGGTCAAGCGTCTGGTTCAGACCGACTTTCAACTCGATCCGTTCAAGCGCCTTCTCGGCGGCGGCGGTCACCTCTGCCGAGGGTTCGGAAAAGACTTCAAAAAAGACATGCGCGCCAAGCGCCGCGTCAACATCCGCCGGGGTAATGAAAGCGGGCACTGTACCGGCCTCGGCCAGCACGGAATAGGCTTGCACGCGCTTGGCATCCGAATCCAGCTGCGCCACCGGAACGTCACCAACACGCCCGCCTTCGATATTGGCGGCCAATGCTGCACGAATATCGTCGGCCGACACACGCGGCGCTGCCAGCTCGTTGGCGACCAACAGATCATAGGCCGCGTCGCGCGTCAGGGCCTCTGATCCAGGCTTCAGGATCGCGGCAATGTTCGCATTGCCCGGCAATTCGACCGCGACCTGGCGCGTGGTCACAACCAGCGGGTTCAGCGCCGCACGGACATCCACGCCCAGATCGCCGGACATATCGGTGATCGCAGCCACGCGGGCAGTTGTGTCTTCGTCGAACCCAATGCTCAACAGCCGTTCCAGCCGCTGTTTCTGCGCCTTCAAGGCGGCGTCGGGTTCCCCGTCGATCGAGGCGCGCAGGGGGGCCAACAAGGCCGCCTCGGGATCGCGTTGAATGGATTGCAAGGCAGCCAGCCGCTTGTCCCGGTTCGGGTCGGTCAACTGAAAGGTGACCAACGCCGTGCCGATCATCGCCCGAATGCCGCTGTTGGGTTTCAACTGTTTCAGGTCGGATTTTTGATACGTGCCAACGACTTCTCCGGTGTCGAAATCGATCAGTTCATAGGACCTCCCTTCGGCCTTTTTACCTGCAAAAAACAGACCGTCCGACTTGCGCATCCACATGTCCTTGGCGGCCCATGTCTCAAGCATCACCTGTGCCTGCGGCAAATCGCTGGCCGCAATTGCATCAATCGCCGGTCCAATCGTCTTGCGAGAGCTTTTGGCGATGATGTCCTGATGAGCCTGCAGGATCGGCTGCAGGCCGGTCTCTTGCGCGTTGGCGGTCAGGCAAGCGCACAGGATTGCGAGGCTCGCAAGGAATAGTCGTAACATGTGAAGAAACCCGAATGTCTTGGGCAAGGCGGGCGGTTACACCCGCCTTGCGGGGGGTTTAGTAGTTCGACAGGGTCTGAACGCAGGTCTCGGTCTCGGTGTTGTACATACCGCAACCCAGATCTTTCCAATCCGATTTCAGAACCGCCGATTCCGGCAGGAAATCGGTCCAGGCGTCGCCCGGCACAACATCGGTTTCACTGATGATATCGAACTGACCGTCTTCCTGGATCTCACCGATCAGCACCGGCTTGGCCAGGTGGTGGTTCGGCAGCATCACGGCTGTGCCGCCTGTCAGGTTCGGGAATTCCTGACCGTACATCGCGGCACGCACGGCGTCGACCTCGGTCGAGCCGGCCTCGGTCGCGGCGTTCACCCACATGTTGAAGCCGATGTAATGCGCCTCCATCGGGTCATTTGTCACGCGGTCCTCGCCCATGGTGGCTTTCCATGTCTCGACGAATTCGGCGTTGGCGTCCGTGTCGGCCGACTGGAAATAGTTCCACGCCGCCAGGTGCCCGACAAGGTTGGCGGTATCCAGACCCGACAGCTCTTCTTCGCCGACCGAGAAGGCCACGACCGGGATGTCATCCGCCGAAACGCCTGCCGCCGCGAGTTCTTTGTAGAAACCAATGTTGGCGTCACCGTTGATGGTCGAGATCACGCCAACCTTTTTACCATCCGCGCCCAGCGCGACCACGTCGGCCACGATCTTGGACCAGTCCGAATGACCGAAGGGCGTGTAATTGACAAAGATATCCTCATCCGCGATGCCTTTGCCCTTCAGATAGCTTTCAAGGATGTTGTTGGTGGTACGCGGATAGACATAGTCAGTGCCCAACAGCGCAAATTTCTCGACCCCCAGTTCGTCCAGGAAATAGTCGGTCGCAGGGATCGCCTGCTGGTTCGGCGCGGCACCGGTGTAAAAGACGTTTTTCGAGCTTTCCTCACCCTCGTACTGAACCGGATAGAACAGCAGGCCGTTCAGTTCTTCGATGACCGGCAGAACCGATTTACGGCTGACAGAGGTCCAGTTGCCAAAGATCACGTCAACGTCATGCACGGTCAGCAGCTCACGCGCTTTTTCTGCAAACAATGGCCAGTCCGACGCGGGATCGACGACTACGGCCTCAAGCTGCTTGCCCAGCAGGCCGCCCTTGGCGTTTTGCTGGTCAATCAGCATCAGCATCGTGTCTTTCAACGTGGTTTCCGAGATCGCCATCGTACCCGACAGCGAATGCAATACACCCACCTTGATGGTGTCTTCCGCCGAAAGCGCCGCGGTTGCCATAGCCGCAAAAAGCGCCGATCCGGCGAGCGTGGATTTCAAATATGTCATGTATACCTCCTGGCGGGATCACAAGAGAGGGCTCGCGCAGAAGCGTGCTCTTCTTCGTCCTGTTCCCCGCTACCGTTGTTGCGTTTTGTGTGTCGAACCTGTCCGAGGTCCAATTCGCGCAGCCGTCACACACCCCCGGGGCAAATCCGTCGCGGGCATCGATACGGTCGCTGCATCGCGGCAAGCTTGGCAATTTGCTTGCCGAACCCCGCCAGAGAATTGAGCAAGGCTGCCTAAACTTTCATCGCAGACTCAGCTTTTGGTCAAAAAACTGTCACAATTGGCGAGGCTCTGGCCGGTGTGCCCAACCAGAATGCTATCGCGGCGACAGTATTGGGCGCGATGTACGGCTGGATCATCCGAACATGCGGGCCGCCGTCACCTTTGGTCGTCGCGCTGGGGTCTTTTGTGATGCATGGTGTCTGGCCATCACTGGCCAAACCTAGATCGGCAGAAGAAAGAACAGCGTCTTGCGCAGGAATTTCCCGCCCCGGCGAACCAAGCGCTGCGGTGCGTGGCGGATGACAAATGTGCTGTCCTCGGGCACGATTGTATAGCCTTCGCTGTAAACGCTCAGGAAATCATGCTGCGCCCGCAGGGCGAATTGCCCGCCCCAGTCAAAGGCCGCCAAATCCATCGGGTCGGCGCCTTCGGCCTCGTCCGGGGGCATAAGGCGCATGGTGCCGCCATCCACACGCAAGATCACGGAACCCGGCCCCTCGACCACCGAAAAGAACAGCCGGTATTGAAGGATCGCGGCCAGCTTGAGGCTAAAGACGCTTCGAAACCGCACGTTCTGCGAAAAGGCGGCCAGGTTTCTGACATTGAAATACAGTTTCCGCCCCTCGGGCAGGTCAACACGGACAAACCGATAGGAAAAATCGGCCTGCCCGCCAATCGTGTCAAAGCTTTGGGGATCGAACCGCTGCATGCGCATCTTGGCGGCAAAAAGGCGCTGAAACAGCAACTGGCCCAGCCTAGGATAGGTGGGGCGCCCGAATTCGATGGGGCGCACGATATGGCCAAAGCTGCCATACCACAGCTGGTCGCCAAGCGGGATCTTGTACCCGTTGGCCCCGTCGGTCCGGGTAATGTCTTGCCCGGCAAGCGCGGCATCACCCTGTTGCGGCGCGCCAACAGTCAGGAACATCCCACCAGACTTGGTATCAAAGACATGGCGCGCCAGGATCGTCAGATAGCTTTTCAGCGTGACCATCGACAGCGAAATCCAGGACAGGATCGACAGGATCATGCCGGCAAGGAATAGCGCATCAATCCCCTTGTTGATGCGGCTGGTCGCTGTCTGCACCCTTTCGTTCAACCCGCCAAGGATCAGCGTGCGGACCGCATCGGTTCCGCCTTCGATCTTGCCCTGCCCGGCGTTCAGCGCTGTGTTTACCTCGGTCTGCAACTCTGATCGGGCCGAGGCATAGGTATCGGCGATCGGTTTGAGGATCGAACGCTGCAGGCAATCCTTGACCTCGGGCGGCCAGACCACGGCAAGCAACCAATTGCAGCCCGGAACCTGGATACCCGAGAACTTTGTAAACGTGTCCGGCAACATCCCCTCGTCATGGTGGAACAGCGTCCTTGTCAGTTCGTTGCGCAGATTGTCGGACTGCATGTCGATGCCTGACAAACGGGCATCCAGCCGCCTTTCGACCTGCGATTGCAGCGCCGCGCCGATGCGATCTACGGCGGCATGCATATCGCGGCGCAGATCAGGCCCATCGCCCTTGCACAGGATTTTCTGGCACGCGCCATTCCAGGCCGACCAGGGAACCTCGGGCAGGTCGTAGATTTCGGTAACCACTTTTTCATTGCGCCAGTGGATCAACAGGACGGACCCAAGCGCAAGACATCCGATCGGCAGCCAGAGCAGCAAGCTGCGCGCCGCAAGTCCCAACAGGCGACGGCCACCAAGTTTGCGCGCGATGTCACGCAAGTCGATCCACATCAACCGAACGGCCGGGCCGACCAGCGCCACCAGATAGGACAGCGCCATCAGGCCAATGCCGGTGGCATCGACACCCAGCCACACAACTCCGGCGCAGAACAACGCGCCAAGACCAAGATAGGTCAGCAGGAACCCTTTGCGCCACCACAACAGCCCGGCCAGAGCCAGCGCACAGGTTGCGGCGTAAAGCTCGACAATCATGTCCGATGCACTCGCGGCAGGGCATGAAACCGATCTTTGGGCATGACAGCATCCTTTTCGACAGCGCCGACGGCAGTTCTGAGGACCTGCATAACCCCAGAACCGGCCGGGGAAGTATGAACACCGTCACCTTTGACCAAACAGCGATCCATGCGGCGGCAACCGCCAGACCCCAGCCCACCAGCGCGGTCAGGGTACGGGACGCAGCGTTTTGCGCGCGCCCGCCCGCGCCGTGAATTTGACTGATCTTATGTGCAGAAGACGCGCATAAGCGTATGCAAGTCAAGGATTTGCGTTGCCTTTGGCCTCAGGCCTGCGGGGCAAGCTCTGCCATCTCGCGGTTGCGAATGCGCGCCTGGGCCCGAACCCGTTTGACAAAGGCCGGGGGCAATTCCGGTGCTGCCCTCGCAAAACCGGTGCTGCTTGGGTCGCCGATGATCTGCCCATATTCAACCCAGGTACGAAAGGCGCAGACATCGCGCAGGCTGATATCGGGCCTTGTATTTGTGGTGCGCCCCGGCGTCGGCAGGTCCCGTTTGGAAAAATACTGCTTTTCAACGTCCGCCCAATCCGGCGGCGTTTGAAACGCGGCCACATCGTCGGCATCCGAGAATTTGAAATCGGGGTATTTCGCACCGTATTCCGAACACCCGTGCGAGATTTTTGAGGACACACCCGTGACATTCGCCTTGCTCTGGGCCTGTCGAAAGGCTTCGAGACAGGCGCGCGCCTCGGGGATGGATTGGCAATAGATATAAGCCTTGTATGGGTATTTGATACCGTCGCGCAGTTCGATCATGCATTTGCGCGCGTTGTCGCCCGGCAGGTCCAGCGACAGCAGCAGGAAATAGGTCTGGAACAGCGCCGCAACAGACTCCGGCAGGATCTGAACCTTGTAGCAATCGTGGCACAATCGCGAGATCGCGCCGGTTTCGGCAAAGAATTTCAACCGTTCGCCGCAATGCGCATGAATGCCGTTGATGGTCATCGCCCGGCCCGAAAATATCTGTCCGACAGGCGGAACCCGCAAGACCCCGGCAGTAGTCAAAAGCCCCACCCATCGGGAATAATGCGCATGCGTTCGGGCAGGATCGGCCAGGGCCTCTTGCCATCCAGGGCGCAGGGTTTTGCGGATCTCGGCCTGCACGGTTCCAAAGCGGCCCGCGCGCCCGGTTTCGCCCGGTTGCATTTCAAGCAAGGTCACCAGCCTCTTGACCGCAGGCATATCACCGGGTTGCATCTGCACCCGGTTTTCAAGCCTTTCGATCTGCAGGGCCCTGTTCACCGTGACCTCCTGTCCGGGGCAGACGGTATGACCGACCCGCGCTCCTCAGGGTTTCTGCGCATCCTCGGGAACCGATTCCGCTTCGACCTCGATCACCTCTGCCTCGGCGGGCTCGTCCCCTTGTTCCGGTTCGGCGGGGGCTGAATTGTCCTCAAGCGCGCCGACGATCAGGGGCAGCATGTGAACACCGGTTGCACTGGCGATTTCCGGCGTTTGCGGGGTTTGCCAACTGAGCGTGTCGAAGCTGTGGCAGTTCTGGCAGACCGGGGCCCATTCCGGCTGGATGTCATGGCAATTGTCGCAGACCCATTGTGGCCCGCGCGGCGCGTTCAACGCCTTGGCCAACCAGCCCTGCACGACCGAATCCGCCGCCCCTTCGCCCCGCTCGATCGCGGCCATCAGGGTATAGGCGCGCGCATCGCCCTGCTTTTCGACAATATCGCCCAGCGCGCGGCGCGCTTCGGGGAAATCCTCGGCAACGATGTTCAGTTCGGCCAGAATCAGCCGCGTTTCCATGTTTTCCGGGTGCGTCCGGGTCAGGGTGGCAAACCGTTTGATCCGGTCCCGCGGAGTTTCCTCGGGCGCAATTTCGGCAAAGGCATGCGCCAGATCCGGGTGAGGTTGCACATCCCAGGCCTTTTTCAGGATTTTGGCGGCAGCACGTGCCTTGCCCTTGGCGATATAGGCCCGCGCCGCCATGGCAGCAGCCGGAACCAGGTCAGGCGACAGGCGATTGGCTTCGATTGCGTGCTCTTGTTGCGCGACCGTCGCGTCTTCTTTCAGGATGTCGCGGGCCTCGGACAGGGCAAGAACCGCATCGCGGCGCTTGAACACGTCGCGTGGCAGATACCCGGCCTTGAGCTTGGCGGTCAGCGTCGACCGGGCCCCGGCCCAGTCTTGTGCCTTGGTCTGAAGGTTCAGCAGCACATCCTGCGTTTCCTGGTGGCGCGGCTTGATCAACAGCGCCTTCTCGGCCAGCTTGCGCGCGGTTTCGTCGTCCCCTTCGGCAAGCTTCTGTTTCATGATACCGCGCACACCAACAAACCGGGTGGCGTTGTTGGTGACCAGTTTCTTGTAGGTATCGGCCGCCTTTTTCGTGTCGCCGGTCATCTCTGCCGCCTGCGCAACCAGCAGGTTAGTCAATTCGGGCTTGTTCAGCAGCTTTTCGGCCTTTGTGGCCTTGGTCATGGCCGTCCGCCCCTCGCCCGAGGCCAGCGCCATCAGGCCGTCGGAAAGCGCCTGATACCCGCGTTGTTCCCGGCTGCGGTCAAAATAGCGCGACAGGGCGGTTTCATCGCCATTGAGGAACTTCAACGTGGCGATCAGCAGGCCCAGCAATTTGAAAAACAGCCACGCCCCAAACACCAGCACGCCCAGCGCCATGGCCGATTGCAATGGGCTAAGCGTGTATTCCATTCCGGCAACCGTGACCTGCACGCCGCCGCTGGTATCCATCAGGAACATGGCACCCATGGCCAGAAGGCCGATAATCGCAACAAAAACAAGGATTTTTAACAATGACCACAGCATGGCAGGACCTTCAGTTCGAGTTCGCGCTTGAACCAAGCGCATGTGCGGCAGCCACGGCGGAAACCCGTGTCTGGGCGGCCTGTTCCCAATCGGCCAAGGCGGGCTGGGCGTCCTGGGGCAGGGATTTCAGCTCTGTCAGGGTGGTGGCAATGTCACCGTCAGCCAGTGCGGCCTGGGCCCGCGACAGGATGGCGTCGGGGTCGTCACCATCTTTGGGTGTGACCGATCGTGCCCCCGTTTGACGCTGCAAAAACGCCACCAGACCGGACCCCTTGTCTGCCTCGCGCGCTGCGGCCAACGCCACGCGTGCCGCGGGCGTGAATGATTCCTGCAGGGCGGCCACGGTCGGAACCCCGTTTGCCGCCGAAGACGTCAGCGCGTCGGGCACATCCAGGCCACCGGCCTGAAGTTCGGCAACCAGATCGGCGTAGGGCTGCCCGGCATCAAGTTGCCCATGCAGGCGGGACAGGATCGCCGCATTGGTGGCGGCGCGCGCTTCGGCGGCGGCCTTCGCCTCAAGCGCCTGCGCGTCGGCCACCATCTTTTCCACTTCGGCCCGTTGCGCGGTCAGCGACTCCTGCAACTTTTTCAGCTCGGCCTCGAAGGCGGCAGTTGTTTCGGGCGAGGCACCTTGTGTGAGCGTGCCGCTTTCCAGATCGGCCAACCGGCTGGTCAGCGGGTCGATTTTGCCCGCCAGGCCGTCAACGCTGGCCTTCAGCGCGTCCAGCTCGCTGGCCACAGGATCAATCTGGCTGGTCAAGGCGTTCACCTTGTCGGCCAGACCTGCGCCATCGGTCACGGATTTCGTCAATGCCGCGATCTGTTCCGTCTGGTCGGAAAGCTTGGTTTCCAGCGCAGCAATGGCGTCGGACGGGTCGGGCCCGCCGGGCAATATCACGTCGCTGCGCCCCGCAAAGAACCCAAGTGCGGCTGCAAGGACCCCACCAATCAGGGCAGGAACGAAACCGCCGCGTTTTTCAACAACACGCTCTGGTGTTTTCGCTTCGGCTTCGGCTTCGGCTTCGGCTTCGGCTTCGGCTTCGGCTTCGGCTTCGGCTTCGGCTTCGGCTTCGGCTTCGGCTTCGGCTTCGGAGGAGCCCTCGTCCGGTTCGCTCATGCCGTCAACACCGGATGGCGCTTCAGGCGCTTCGGTCTCCGGGTGCGCGTCCTGTTCCGTCAGATCCGATTTCGGGTTGTCCACCGGTTCCTGATCCCCGTCCTTTTTGGCAGCCACCGTCGCATTCCCCTTATCGATTCCAAAAAACAAACGAACTACAGACCCGGTCAGGTTAATCCGGGCCTAGGTTACCCTCAACCCGCATCACATGTTTCACAAGCTTTTTAACGGCCTTCCGCATCTTCTTCGGCGTTGGCCGCTTGGCGACTTTCAAACGCTCATACCCCAATTTTTTAAGGGGTTCTGCGGTCGCTTCGCTGATCGCGACCATCCACAGGGGCGCAGGTCCGGTCCAGACATCGGCAAATTGTCGCGCGGTGCGCGGCGAGAACACCGGGGCCACGACCGGGGCGCAACCGGCCGCCATTTCGGCGGCTTCGGCGGTCAGCGGCAGCAGGCGCTGCTGGTAAATCGGCTGTTCATGCACCGTCAGGCCCATCTCGGTCAGGTGTTCTGAAACGTCGCCACGGCTGTGTTCGCCCCTCAGATGCAACAACGGGCTTTCTGGGCGTATCCGCAGCAAGGCCGCGACCAGTTCTTCGGCGGTTGCGCCAACCATCTGCGCGTCCCACCCGGCCCCCTGGGCGGTTCCGGTTGTGGCCTGACCCACGCAATAGGCGGGCAGCGATCTGTCGACACCAAGCGTTGCCGCCGCGTTGACCGCGTTGGCCGAAGTAAAGACCAGGCCGCGCATGTCCCGCGTCTGCACGTCAACGGCAAGTGTCCTGATGTCCAGCAAAGGCGAATGCACAATACGCACCCTGGACCGGATGCGGTTTGGAAGTTGCGCAACAAACCTTTCCGAGGCGGCACGAGGGCGGGTCATCAACAAATACAACGATCGGCACTCTCGGCCTTGGGATTGTTTGCGTCCGCGCAGGGTGATACCCCGCTTGTCAGTCATGATGCAATGGATCAGGCCAATGGTGCAAACATTAACCGTCCTCGGACTTGAAAGCAGCTGCGACGACACGGCCGCCGCGGTCGTGCGCCAGTCAGAAGACGGCCAGGCCCGGATTCTGTCATCCGTGGTGCACGGCCAGACCGAATTGCACAGCGATTTTGGCGGTGTAGTGCCGGAAATAGCCGCCCGTGCGCATGCGGAAAAGCTGGATGTCTGCGTCGCGCAGGCCCTGGACAAGGCCGGTGTCGGGCTGGGGGCGCTTGACGCAATCGCGGTGACGGCCGGGCCGGGCCTGATAGGCGGCGTGATCTCTGGCGTGATGTGCGCCAAGGGGCTGAGTGCGGCGACGGGTCTGCCCCTGGTGGGCGTCAACCACCTGGCCGGTCACGCCCTGACACCGCGCCTGACGGATCGGGTGGCCTATCCCTACCTTATGCTTCTGGTCTCGGGCGGGCATTGCCAGTACCTGATCGCCAACGGCCCGGATGATTTCGTCCGGCTGGGCGGAACCATAGACGATGCCCCGGGCGAGGCCTTCGACAAGACCGCCCGCCTGCTGGGCTTGCCGCAACCCGGCGGCCCGTCGGTCGAGGCCGAAGCCAAACACGGCGATCCCGGGCGGTTTAGATTCCCCCGCCCCCTGTTGGACCGGGAGGGCTGTGATCTGTCCTTTTCAGGGCTCAAGACGGCACTGATGCGGATGCGTGACCAGATCGTCCGCGACAAGGGCGGCCTGACCCGCCAGGACCGGGCCGATCTGTGCGCCGGTTTCCAGCAGGCCATTGTGGATACCTTGGCCGAAAAGACCCGACGCGCGATTGCTCAATACCTGGCCAATGACCCGGCCGATCCGGTTTTGGCTGTCGCTGGCGGGGTCGCGGCAAATCAGGCCATTCGGCAAGCGTTAGAGACTGTTTGCGCCCAAACCGACACGCGATTTACGGCCCCGCCGCTGGCCTTGTGCACCGACAACGCTGCAATGATTGCCTATGCCGGTATCGAACGGTTTCGCACCGGCGCTCGGGACGGCATGGACCTGGCCGCTCGCCCCCGCTGGCCGCTGGACCAAACCAGCCCCGCGATGCTGGGCGGTGGCAAGAAAGGTGCAAAGGCATGAGTGTTTCCGTGCTGGGTGCCGGAGCGTTTGGAACGGCGCTGGCGATATCTCTGGCCGGAAACGGGCCTGTCACCCTCTGGTCACGGGACCGGGATCAGGCCAGGGCCATGCGCGACACCCGCAGAAACGAGGCCCGGCTGCCCGGCGCCGAACTGCCCGCAAATCTTGCGGTCACCACCGACATCGCACAGGCGGCGCGGGCCGAGACTGTTTTGTTGGCCATACCGATGCAAAAGCTGCGCGCCGCCCTTGCTGACCAGCGGTCATCGCTGACCGGTCGGACATTGGTGGCCTGCTGCAAAGGGATCGAGGTGACCTCGGGGTTGGGGCCAGTATCCGTCATCGCCCAAATGGTGCCCGATGCCTGCCCTGCCCTGCTGACCGGACCCAGTTTCGCCGATGACATCGCCCGCGGGCTGCCCACTGCGCTGACGCTGGCCTGCGAAAATGCCGAACGGGGTCAGTCCCTGCAGGCGGACCTGACGACCGCGACCCTACGCCTTTATCGGACCACCGACGTGGTCGGGGCCGAATTGGGCGGTGCGCTCAAGAACGTGATGGCCATTGCCTGCGGGGCCTGCATCGGAGCGGGGCTTGGCGAAAGCGCCCGCGCCGCGCTGATGACCCGAGGATTTGCCGAAATGCAGCGCTTTGCCCGGCTGCGCGGCGCCCGCACCGAAACCTTGATGGGTCTGTCGGGGTTGGGCGACCTGGTACTGACCTGTTCGTCGGATCTGTCACGCAATTTCCGCTTTGGCCTTGCCCTTGGCAAGGGCCAGCCCTTTGACAGCGAAACCACCGTCGAAGGCGTTGCCACCGCCAGCGCCGTTGCCGAAATCGCAAAGGCGGAAGGCCTGGACATGCCTATAAGCGCATCCGTCGCGGATCTGAGTCTTGGGGCCTATAGTGTCGCCGAGGCCATTCAAACCCTGCTAAACCGACCCCTCAAGGAGGAATGACATGCTGATTGCCCTGATCGCCCGAGACAAGGATGGCGCCCTGCAAACTCGGCTGGATAACCGAGCCGCGCATTTGGCCTATATCGAGGAAACCGGCGTTGTGTCCCAGGCTGGCCCGTTGCTGGACGGTGACGCAATGATCGGGTCGCTGGTTATTCTGGATGTCGCCGATCTGGACGCGGCCCATAACTGGGCGGAAAACGACCCCTATGCAAAGGCCGGTCTGTTTCAGTCGGTGGAGTTGATCCCGTGGAAAAAGGTCATCGGGTAATGGCCTATTGGTTGTTCAAATCCGAACCCTCCACCTGGAGCTGGGACCAACAGGTTGCCAAGGGTGAAGCCGGAGAAGAATGGGACGGTGTGCGAAACTACCAGGCGCGCAATTTCATGCGCGACATGAAACAGGGCGACCGGGGGTTTTTCTACCACTCGCAAAAAGACAAGGCCGTCGTCGGCATTGTCGAGGTTTGCGCCGAAGCCCATCCCGACAGCACAACCGATGACGACCGGTGGGAATGCGTGGACATCAAGGCGGTCAGGCCCTTTGTCACGCCAGTGACATTAGATCAGATCAAGGCTGACCCGCGCCTGGCCGAAATGGTTCTGGTCCGCAATTCGCGCCTTTCGGTACAACCGGTCACCGAAGCCGAATGGGCAATCATCTGCGCGCTGGGCGAAACACTGGCCGATTAAAACGAAAAAAGGGAAGGTTCCAACAGTGCAGAACCTTCCCTACCCCGCGTGCTCCCGAGTCACCACACGCATTGAAATTCCTGGGTATTTTTCTGGTTCTGACCGTCCTGGCCACAGGTAACAATTAGCCCATTTTGCGGCTGCAAAACAACGATCAAGTAGATAAATTATGCCTAAAATGCACAACGCCCACCGGGTCAGCGGCGGGCGTTGCAGGGTGTTTCCAAGGGGTCAGGAATAAACCGACTCTTTTCCGAACTGCTTGGTCAGCATGTAATAGACCACGGCACGATACTTGTTACGCTCGGACATGCCATAGGTTTCCATGGCCTTTTTGATCGCCTCCATCAGTTCGGGACCATCCGACAGGCCCAGCTTTTTGATGAGGAAGTTGTTCTTGACCGTTTCCAGTTCACCGTCCTGGCTTGCCGCAACCGTCGACGCGTCAGCATCATAGATGGCCGGGCCGCAGCCGATGGTTACCTTGGTCAGCAGATCCATGTCCGGCTCCATGCCGCACTTGGATTTCAGGTCTTCTGCATATTTGGCGATCAGATCGTCGCGTTTTCCCATTGTCCTCTCCTGGTTTAAATCTGGCCTTTCCGGCTCGGGGGATACGGTAACTGGCCCATCGAATTGAACAAAGGGAAAAATCCGACACTTTCCCCCTAACCCATTCTCCGCCGATGGCCGGGGTTGCTTTTTCGCCAATCTATATTTAACTTTGTTGTTAAATAAAGTCGCTCACAACAGCCAGGAGAGTTTCCATGCCCGTGTCCCTGCCCAATGAAAGTGCCGCATACCGAACCGCACGAGATGAGCTGTTGGCCGCCGAATCCGACCTGCGGGCGCGTATCGAAAATGTCGCGGCCCTGCGCCGCGCTTTGCCCCGTGGCGGGCAGGTCCCAACGGATTATACCTTTCGAACGCTTGATGATGATCCGGCACCCCTGTCCACGCTGTTCGGCAGCCACGATACGCTGGCGATCTATTCGCTGATGTACGGCCCGGACGCAGACAGCGCCTGTCCGATGTGCGCGGCCTTTCTGGACGGGTTGAACGGCCAGATCACCCATCTGGCCCAAAGAACCGCCTTTGCCGTCGTGGCGCAGAACACGCCGCAGAAACTGGCGGCGCTGAAAACCCGGATGGGGTGGCATGCACTGCCGTTGTTTTCTGCATTGGGCAGCGACTATCAGGCGGATTACCTGGGCCAGTCCGAAGATGGGCGCCAATTGCCCATTCTGAATGTGTTTCAGCGCGACGCGGACGGGATTCACCATTTCTGGTGCTCGGAACTTTTCTTTGAACCCAGCGACTGGCACCCAAGGCATGTGGATGCCGCCTGGCCCATGTGGAACATCCTGGACCTGACCCCGCAAGGGCGCGGCGACCATATGCCCAAGCTGCGCTGAAACGAAAAACGGCGACCGAACCGGCCGCCGTTTCACTTTCAGACACCGCAGAGATCAATAGCGGTAGTGTTCCGGTTTGTACGGGCCTTCGGGTTTGACCCCGATATAAGCCGCCTGTTCGCTGTCCATCTTGGTCAGTTTCACGCCGATCCGGTCCAGATGCAGGCGAGCAACCTTTTCATCCAGATGCTTGGGCAGGATATAGACGTCGTTCTTGTACTGGTCACCTTTGGTGAACAGCTCGATCTGGGCCAGAACCTGGTTGGTGAACGAGGCCGACATCACGAAGGACGGATGCCCGGTGGCATTGCCGAGGTTCAGCAGACGGCCTTCGGACAGCAGGATGATGCGGTTGCCCGAGGGCATCTCGATCATGTCCACCTGTTCCTTGATGTTGGTCCATTTGTGGTTCTTGAGGCTGGCGACCTGAATTTCGTTGTCGAAATGGCCAATGTTGCCGACGATGGCCATGTCCTTCATCGCGCGCATATGCTCGATGCGGATCACGTCTTTGTTGCCGGTGGTGGTGATGAAGATATCCGCGCTGGCAACCTCGTCTTCCAGCAGGGTGACCTCGAACCCGTCCATCGCGGCCTGCAGGGCGCAGATCGGATCAACTTCGGTCACTTTCACACGGGCACCTGCACCGCGCAAGCTGGCGGCCGAGCCTTTGCCCACATCGCCATAGCCGCAGACAACAGCAACCTTACCGGCCATCATCGTGTCAGTGGCGCGGCGGATACCGTCGACCAGCGATTCCTTGCAGCCGTATTTGTTGTCAAACTTCGACTTGGTGACGCTGTCATTCACATTGATCGCCGGGAAGGGCAGGTGGCCGTCTTTCACCAGTTGATACAGACGGTTCACACCGGTGGTGGTTTCCTCGGACACGCCCTGGATCTGGTCGCGCATCTTGGTGAACCAGCCCGGGCTTGCGGCCATGCGCTTGATGATCTGCGCCTTGATCACCTCTTCCTCTTCCGAACCGGGAACGGGGATGATGTCCTCGCCCGCTTCGGCACGGGCACCCAGCAAGATGTAAAGCGTCGCGTCGCCGCCATCGTCCAGGATCATGTTCGGGCCGTCTTCGAACAGGAAGGATTTGTCCAGGTAATCCCAGTGCTCCTCCAGCGTCTGGCCCTTGATGGCAAAGACCGGAATACCGGCGGCGGCAATCGCGGCGGCGGCATGGTCCTGGGTCGAGAAGATGTTGCAGGACGCCCAGCGCACATCGGCGCCCAGCGCAACCAGCGTTTCGATCAGAACGGCTGTTTGGATGGTCATGTGCAGCGACCCGACGATGCGGGCGCCCTTCAAGGGCATGCTGTCACCATATTCGGCACGCAGGGCCATCAGCCCGGGCATTTCGGTTTCGGCAATATCCAGCTCTTTGCGGCCGAAATCAGCCAGCGCGATGTCTTTGACGATATAGTCCCCGGCCATCAGGTGCTCCACTCCGGTAAATCATGATCGGGCTGCCACTAACATCCCTTTGGATCAGTGGCAACGCGGATGGCCGTAAACGCATCTTACATCTGTTTTTCAGCTTGGCGTGCCGTCTGCCTCAACCTTCGGTATCGCTTCAAAGAAATCCGTGCCGGCGGCTACAATACAGCTTATGCCGTTGGCCTGGGTCAATAAAACCGTATAGGTCCCGGTCTCTTTCGAGGACCAGACCTCCATCACGGACTGGGCGCCGCGCATCTTTTGCAGACCGCCAAAGATCAGCTGTTCCGAATAACTGTCCTGCAGTCTCGAAATTACAACGTCGCGCTGCGCACAGGTCTGCGCCAATACCGGAGGCGCGGTTGCAGCCATACCAAACAACAGGGCAATACCAAGCAATCGCTTGAACATGACAAGCTCCTTTCGTTACGGGTTTCGTTTCGAGAGGGGCGCACCACGAGGATGGCGCATGCCCCCCCACGGTATTTAAGTCGGTATCGCCGCGCGCCGTTTCAAAGCACGAACAGTCAAGAAATTGTTGGCAGCCGGTGATCCGAACACGTAAATGATACCACAAAAACCCGGCGCAATCGCGCCCCGCGTCACGAGGCATGGCAGAATGGCAACACAACCCAGAGCGTGGCAAAGGATGTTGTCGGGCCGCAGGCTGGACCTGCTGGACCCCACGCCGGTGGATATCGAGATCGAAGATATCGCCCACGGACTGGCATTTGTGGCCCGCTGGAACGGCCAAACAAGGGGCGACTTCGCCTATTCCGTGGCCGAACATTCGCTGCTGGTCGAAGAGCTTTTTGGCCGTATCGCCCCCAAGGCGCCGGTGAAATGGCACCTTGCAGCGCTGTTGCATGACGCACCCGAATATGTGATCGGCGACATGATCTCGCCCGTCAAATCCGCGGTCGGCCCCGATTACGGCGTGCTGGATGACCGCCTGGCCGCCGCCATCCACATCCGGTTCGGCCTGCCCGCCGAGGTACCCAAGACGGTGAAACGCCAGATCAAGAAGGCCGACAAGATCAGCGCCTGGATGGAGGCAACCCAGATCGCAGGGTTTTCGGAAGGTGAGGCCAGCAAATACTTTGGCCGCCCCGACAAGGCGGTGATGGAAGGGCTTCAGATCAAGCTGCGCCCCCCGGTCGAGGTACGGCATGCCTACACAGCGCGACACAACGCGTTATTGGCGCGGCTCTGAGCGCGGGCTTGAAGGACATACGACTTATGTAACGATGACCCGGGCATCGCGCGGTGGTACACTTACCCGAAAGGAGGGCATGGCATGCGACACCTGGCGCTTATGACATGTGCGGCTCTTTGGGCGAATACGGTCGCTGCCGAGCCGCCATTAACTGTTGAAGATGATTTGGGAATCCTGAACCCTCAGGACACCGGTCGCGAAATGCTGACGCGAAAGATCGAGATGGGTGTCATCGACTCAGTGACGTGTTCGTTGGGCATCAATGTCACGAAAAATGACAACCACGCACTTGCAAGAAAGCTGACCAAACAATGCGCCGAGGCGGGCTATGCCAAGGCGATGACCTGGATGAGTCAGTTAGAGAACAACGGACTGGGTGGCGAATACAATCCCGACGCGTCCGCCGATTGGGACCGAAAAGCGGCCGAAGCGGGCGACCCGGTCGGGCGGTTCAATCACGGTCTGAACCTCATGCGTGGGCACGGTATTGAACAAGACGAAGTCCTGGGTCGCCGCTATGTCGATCAGGCGGCCAGGGATGGGCTTGAGATCGCCAAACGTCTTCAGGGCGCGGATTACGATCTGGACGAGGTTACGCCGGATGCCGACAACTGGAAATACGCGCCGCTGTTTTGAGCTTGGCCTTCGATCGGTCTGATCGGCCAGTTATCGGGGTGATTGTCTGCTACCGCGGACTACGCTTCGCCAAAATCCGCTGCAACGTCCTGCGGTGCATGTTCAGCCTCCGCGCGGTTTCCGACACGTTCCGGTCGCACAGCTCGTAAACCCGCTGGATATGTTCCCAGCGCACGCGATCCGCGCTCATGGGGTTTTCGGGGGGCGGGGGTAGTTCGTCGCCCTTGGCCAGCAGCGCATTGGTGATGTCGGTGGCGTCAGCGGGTTTGGACAGGTAATCTGTCGCACCGATCTTAACGGCGGCCACGGCGGTGGCGATTGCGCCATACCCGGTCAGTACCACAACCCGGCTGTCGGGGCGTTTCTCGCGCAGGACTTCGACCACATCCAGGCCATTGCCATCCTCAAGCCGCAGGTCAACCACGGCATAGGCAGGTGGGCGGGCCGTTGCGATGGCACGTCCTGCTGCAACCGATCCGGCCGTTTCAATCTCGAACCCGCGCTTTTCCATGGCTTTTGCCAGCCGCCTCAGAAATGGCTCGTCATCATCTACCAGAAGCAGGGATTTGTCGGGGCCGATTTCGCGCTGGGGACTGTCTGCCATATTTGTGGTCTTTCCGCTTTTTCATGCCTTTGGCTCAGACATGAGTAATAGCAGCGCCGGGACAAAGGTCAAACGGCCAGTGTCGGTTACATCTTTTCCAGAAAGCACCCGATCTTGTCGGCCAACACCTCGGCTGTGTCGTCGCGATTGAAAAATTCGACGAAACCGTCCTGTGGGGTGACCAGGTAGGAAAAGGTCGAATGATCCACCAGGTAGTATTCGTCGCTTTTGTCATGTGCCTTGAAATAGGTCTTGTACGCCCGGCTTGCGGCCTTGACCTGTTCCGGCGAACCCGTCAGCCCGATCATCTTGTCATGCAGGTTGAAGGCAAAATCACCAACCACCTCGGGGGTGTCGCGTTCCGGGTCGATGGAAATGAAAACCGGGGTTACGGACTGTCCGCGCTCGGCCAGAATATCGACGGCATCGGCATTGCGGGTCGTGTCCAGGGGGCAGACATCCGGGCAGAACGTATAGCCGAAATAGATCAGGGTCGGTTCCGTGATCACGTCGGTGTCAGTGACGGTTTCGCCTTGCGCATTCACCAGTTCGAACGGGCCGCCAATGGCTGCCGTGCCGCCTGCAATCTGACTGGACCGGCACTGGGCAAACCGGTCATCGGATCCCGCCCCGCGTGTCATCAGCCACATGGCACCCAGGCCGACGGCCAGAACAACTGTTGCAAGGATTGCGTAAAGGCGGGTCATGGCGGTTATCCGGGGTCAAGGGGTTGTTGATCGTTTCGACCGGGACACCTATCAAGATGATCAGCCGATGCAACAGGACATAGTCGACCGATGAAGGATTCCAACACCAGTCTTTGGCGCGGGCAGGAACGCAGCAGCTGGATCAGGCTGCGCACGCTTATCCTTTTGCGTTGGGTTGCGATTTTCGGTCAGATCACCGCCATCACGGTTGCGCAGCATACCTATCATGTCCAGCTTGAGCTTGGGCTGTGTTTCCTGGCCATCGGCGTTTCTGTCATGGGCAACCTCACCGCGATCTTGCTGTTCCCGCGAAACAAACGCCTGTCCGAATACGAGAACTTTCTGATGGTGCTGTTCGACCTGCTCCAGCTTTCGTTCCTGTTGTATCTTACCGGCGGGCTGAACAATCCCTTTGCGCTGCTGCTGGTCGGGCCGGTAACGATTTCGGCCAATGTCATGAGCACGCGCTCGACCCTGATCATCGGAAGCGTCGCAGTGGTTCTGGCCACGCTTCTGGCGCAGTTCCACATGCCGCTTAGGACGGATCTGGGCCTGGTTCTGGACATTCCCGAGGTTCTGCTGTTCGGAAACTGGGCCGCCATCGTGATCGCGATTGTGTTTCTCGGGGCATATTCGCACCGCGTCAGCTCAGAGGTGCAATCCATGTCTGAGGCTCTGGCCGCAACCCATATGGCCCTGGCCCGCGAACAAAAGCTGACCGATCTGGGCGGCGTTGTGGCCGCCGCCGCGCATGAGCTGGGCACGCCGCTGGCGACGATCAAGCTGACAAGCGCGGAACTGATCGAAGAGCTTGACGACCGGCCGGACCTGAAAGAGGACGCGGCCCTGATCCGCGAGCAGGCCGATCGGTGCCGGGACATCCTGCGTGACATGGGACGGGCCGGAAAGGACGACCTGCATCTCAGGCAAGCACCCCTGTCAACCGTCATCCACGAGGCGGCCGAACCTCATATCCATCGCGGCAAGCTGGTTCATTTCGACGAAGGACCCGGTGAAGAGGGCGATGTTCAGCAACCCTCGATCCTGCGCAAACCGGAAATCATCCACGGATTGCGCAACCTGATTCAGAACGCGGTCGATTTTGCCCGGTCCGAGGTTTGGGTCGAGGCGGAATGGACCCCGCAACGCATCACGGTCAGCATCATGGATGACGGCCGGGGGTATCCATCCCATGTAATCGGCCGTATCGGCGACCCGTTCATGCGCAGCCGCCGGACCGAAACCGACGGGCAGGCACGGCCGGAATACGAAGGGATGGGGCTTGGCCTGTTCATCGCCAAAACGCTGCTGGAACGCAGCGGGGCAGGGCTGGACTTTGCCAATGGCGCGGACCCATATCAGACGCTTACCGACCAGCCGGACCGACGCGGCGCGATCGTCCGGGTGACCTGGCCGCGCAATCTGGTCGATGCCCAAACCGGCGACACGCCGGTTCCGTCCGGCGCAAACCAGCACATCCACGCCTGAATACCGAGGCCAGACGTTAAGGCCCTGTTAACCATTGCACCGCATAGTGAACCGCGTTTTCAACGGGGCAGGGGCATACATGGCCGACTGGATCATTCTGGCCGCAATCAGCCTTGTTTCCTCGGGCTTTGCTGTACAATGGCTTTTGCCACGGCGGCGCAATCGCAACAACACGTTCGGGCTGCTGTCGCCGACATCCCTTTTTGATGCGGTGTTCCTGTTTGACGGCGATCGCCTGATCAGCCATTCGGACATCGCGCTTTCGGGGTTTGAAGCCGTGTCCGACTGGGGCGATTTGCGCCGCCTGTTGCGTCGTGATTTTCCCGCTTTTCCCGACACGCCCGATATCGTGCGCGACCAGGGAAACCTGGTGGTCTCGGCAATTGATTTCACGGTCGAGCGTGAGGTTCTGTGCGAATGGATCGACGGCATCGTCCGGGTACAGCTGCGCGACCTTTCCGGGGCGCCAACGCCGAAAACGCGTGACCCCGATGACCCGATCCGCCTGGCCATGGAAACGGCACCTTACCCTGTCTGGCTCCTGGATAACACCGATACGGTACGCTGGTGCAACGCCGCCTATGTCGCCCTGGTTCGCAAGGCGCGCGGTCAGGATACAGACCTGACCGACCCCCTGTTTCCCACAGGCGGCGAGGGAACCCTGTCTGGTAAAAAAACGCGCCAATCCATTCCGGTCGACGGCAGCAAAAGCAGGCTTTGGTATGACCTGACCTATGTCGACCGCGAAGAGGGCAGGCTGTGCTATGCCGTTGACATCAACGCCATTGTCGAGGCCGAAACCGCCCAGCGCAAATTCGTTCAGACCATGACAAAGACCTTTGCGCAATTGTCCATCGGGCTGGCCATTTTTGACCGCAACCGGCAATTGGCCCTGTTCAATCCGGCGTTGATCGACCTGACAACACTGCCCCCTGATTTCCTGAGCTGCCGCCCCAGCCTTTCCAGCTTTTTCGACCGTTTGCGCGACCAGCACATGATGCCGGAACCCAAGAACTATCGCGGGTGGCGCGACCAGATGAACGCGCTGCTCGAAGCCGCACAGGACGGGAACTACCAAGAGACCTGGTCGCTGCCGTCCGGGTCGGTCTATTCGGTGCGGGGCAGGCCGCATCCGGACGGTGCGGTCGCCTTTTTGTTCGAAGACATAACCGCGGAAATCACCCTGACGCGCCGGTTCCGGTCCGAGATGGACCTGATGCAATCCATCCTGGACCGCCTGGCCGACGCAATTGCCGTGTTTTCCGATGACGGGACGCTGGCCTTCACCAACCACGCCTATCACAGGCTGTGGGGCGAAAGTGACGAGGTCGGGTTCGAACCCGCAACCGTTCTTGATGTCACCCGTCACTGGCAAGAGAACTGCCTGGCAACACCGGTCCTGGGCGAAATCCGCGATTTTGTCGCGATGCGGGACAATCGGGCCGACTGGTCCGCCGAAATTCGCACCCGCGACGGCACCGCGCTGACATGTTCGGTCAACCCAATGCAAAACGGCGCGACCATCGTTCGCTTTTCGCAGGAACAACCGACTGTCAGAAACACCGTATTGCAGAAAATCCGGGCCTGAACCGGGTTGCAGCCATCCCGGCACAGGTCCATTGTGCCGGCATGACCGCGCCGCTTGCCTTGACACTGACATCCCCGGATGAGACCGCCAATCTTGCCACCCGGATCAAGGACCGGTTGTCGCCGGGGGACATCCTGTTGCTGAACGGTGTTATCGGCAGTGGCAAAACCCATTTCGCACGCAGCCTGATCCAGGCGGCGATGACCCGCCCCGAGGACGTGCCGTCGCCGACATTCACGCTGGTTCAGCAATATGACACAGAGCTGGGCGAAATCTGGCATGCGGACCTGTATCGCCTGACCGCGGCCGAAGAAGTTGATGAATTGGGTCTGACAGAGGCCTTTGACACCGCCATCTGCCTGATCGAATGGCCCGATCGGCTGGGCTCGGCGCTGCCGCCCTCGGCGCTGACACTGGATTTCCGGACAGAACCGGACCAGGCCGAGGATACGCGCGTCGTGACCGTGACATGGACCGACCCGAAATGGACTGAAAAACTGGAGACCATTGCATGACCAACAGGGCAGTTCTGGCCGAAGCGCTGATTGCACGGACACCCTGGGCGAACGCCACGCGCGCGCCGCTGGCCGGGGACGCCTCGAACCGCAGGTATGAACGGTTGACCGATCCCGACACGGGGCGCACCGCGGTCCTGATGGACGCCCCTCCCGAAAAAGGCGAGGACGTTCGCCCCTTTGTCCGGGTTGCGAATTATTTGCGGTCGCAGAACCTCAGCGCGCCGGAAATCTATGCCGAGGACGCAGAGTTCGGGTTTCTCTTGCTGGAGGATCTGGGAGACGACCTTTTCGCCCGCGTGCTGAAGAAAGACCCCGGCAAGGAACGCGAACTGTACGAGGCGGCGACTGACGTTCTGGTGCACTTGCACGCAGCGCCTGTTTTGTCGGTGGACAGCTATGATCCGGCCTTGATGACCGAACTGGCCGCGCTGGCCTTTACCAAATATGCACAAGGCATTCTGGGCACCTGCGACAAGGATGCGCTGGATCGTTTTGACCACCGCTTTTCCGAGATCTTGCACAGGGAAACGCCGGGCAAAAGGGTGGTGGTCCAGCGTGATTACCACGCTGAAAACCTGATATGGTTGCCCGGTCGCGAAGGTATTGCGCGGGTCGGGTTGCTGGATTTTCAATGCGCCATGCTGGGGCATCCGGCCTATGACCTGGTGTCGCTCCTTCAGGATGTGCGGCGCGATGTTCCTGCCGGTATCGAAATGCGCATGATCGACCGCTACATCTCGGCAACCGGGTCCGACGCGCATGATTTTCGTACCGCTTACAGCGTGCTTGGCGCCCAGCGCAACCTGCGCATCCTGGGCGTGTTCGCCCGGCTGGCCACTGAATACGGCAAACCGCATTACGCGGACATGATCCCGCAGACCTGGGCGCATCTGATGCGAGACCTCGAACACCCTGCGCTGTTGCCGGTGGCCGATCTGTTGCGTGCCGCATTGCCGGAACCCACGCCTGAAAACCTGTCCCGGCTGAAACCGCAATGACCCGCAAACCGGATGCCGTCATGCTGTTTGCCGCCGGTTTCGGAACGCGCATGGGCGCGTTGACCAAAACCCGGCCCAAGCCCCTGATTGAGGTGGCCGGTAAGCCCCTGATCGACCATGCGCTGGATTTGACCCGGGATCTGGAACCCGTGCGCGTGGTGGCCAATGTGCACTATCTCTCGGATCAGCTTGAAACATATCTGGCGCCGCGCGATGTCCTGATCTCGCGAGAGGTGCCGGAAATTCTGGAAACCGGGGGCGGCTTGCGGGCGGCCTTGCCGCTGCTGGGTGCAAACACGGTTTTCACAATGAACACCGACGCGATCTGGGCCGGACCCAACCCGCTGATTGCCCTGCGAGACCATTGGGACCCGACCGAAATGGATGGGTTGCTGATGTGCGTTCCCATTGCGCAAACCGTTGGGCATGCTGGTCAGGGCGATTTCACGCTGGACCAATCCGGTCGGGTCACACGCGGCCCGGGGCTGGTCTATGGCGGTGTTCAGATCCTGAAAACCGATGGCCTGCATGACATCCCCGACACAGCCTTTTCCCTGAACCTGCTTTGGGACCGGATGCAGGCCAGCGGGCGGCTTTTCGCGCTGCAATATCCCGGGCGGTGGTGCGATGTCGGACGGCCCGAAGGGATCGCACTGGCCGAAGGGCTGCTGGCGAATGTTTGAGGCCACATCCGCCCCGCGCGTGTTCGCCGCCCCGCCTGGTGTGGATTTCCCGCGCGTTCTGGTCGACGGCCTGCGGGCTCGGTGTGCCGATCAACCGCCCGAGGCGCTTGCGCGAGTTCAACTGGTGGTCAACACGCGCCGTATGTCCCGCCGTATCCGCGACCTGTTCGACCAGGGACCGCCCTGCCTTTTGCCCCGGATTTCGCTGCTTACGGACCTGGGCGAACGAACAGACCTTGCGCATGTCCCGCCCGCCATTGCGCCATTGCGCCGAAGGCTGGAGCTGACACAGCTGATCTCGGGCCTGTTGGACCGCCAGCCGGACCTTGCCGCGCGGTCCTCTGTTTTTGACCTGTCTGACAGCCTGGCCGCGCTGATCGATGAAATGCAGGGCGAGGGCGTGACCCCTGATGCCATCCAGCAACTGGACATCAGCGACCTGTCGGGCCATTGGGCAAGAACACAGGCGTTCATCGGCATTGCCGACCGTTTCATCAATGCCGGACCCGAAGCGATGGACGCCCAGGCCCGGCAGCGCCGCATCGTCGAGACGCTGATTGCAAGCTGGCGCGACGCGCCCCCCGAACATCCGGTCATTTTGGCCGGGTCGACGGGGTCACGCGGCACCACGCTGATGCTGATGCAGGCCGTTGCGTGCCTTCCGCAGGGGGCCTTGGTTTTGCCCGGGTTTGATTTCGAACAACCCGATCAGGTCTGGTCTCGTCTGGACAAGGCGTTGTCGGCAGAAGACCATCCGCAATTCCGGTTTCGCAAGCTGATGCACAGCCTGGGAATCGACCCCGATCAGGTTGAACGCTGGACAGATGACGAGCCGCCATCTCAATCCCGCAACAGACTGATTTCATTGTCTTTGCGACCTGCGCCCATCACCGATTCCTGGATGAATGAAGGCCCGGACCTGAAAGAGCTTGGCCCCGCCACCCAGGACTTGACCCTGGTCGAGGCACAATCGCCCCGCACCGAGGCGCTGGCCATCGCCCTGCGTTTGCGCCGGGCCGTCGAAACCAGCCAGACGGCTGCCCTGATCACTCCGGACCGGATGCTGACACGGCAAGTCAGCGCCGCATTGGATCGATGGAACATCGTACCGGATGACAGCGCCGGCCTGCCGCTGCAATTATCTCCGCCCGGTCGTTTCCTGCGCCATGCCGCGGGCCTGTTTTCGCGGCGGCTGGATGCCGAGGCCCTGCTGACCCTGCTGAAGCACCCGCTGTGTCACGGTGTCGGCGACCGCGGAGACCATCTGCGGCACACGCGCGACCTGGAACTGGACATACGGCGATATGGTCTGCCTTTCCCCGACCCCGAGGGGCTGAATGCCGCGGCCACGCGCAAGGCGATCCCTGATGCCTGGATGAGGTGGGTTCAGGACCGGTTCTGCGATCAGCATATCGGTGGGGAACATCCGCTGACCGAATGGGTCCCGCGCCTGCGTCTTCTGGCCGAGGCGATCTCGGCCGGAACCGACGGGTCCGGTGCGGGGACGTTGTGGGACAAGAACGCCGGGCAAAAGGCGCTTTCGGTGCTGGAGTCGCTTGAACGCGAAGCCCCGCATGGCGGCTCGATGGATGCCAGCGACTTTGCCGACTTGCTTGGGGCCCTTCTTGCGGGCGAAGAGGTTCGCGACCGCGACGCGGCGCATCCGGGGATCATGATCTGGGGCACGCTTGAGGCGCGGGTTCAGGGCGCCGAGCTCTTGATCCTCGGTGGGTTGAACGAAGGCAGCTGGCCCGAGGTCGCCGCGCCCGACCCCTGGTTGAATCGCCAGATGCGCGATCAGGCCGGCCTGTTGCTGCCGGAACGGCGGATCGGACTGTCGGCCCACGACTATCAGCAGGCCATTGCCGCGCCCGAGGTCTGGCTGACCCGCTCATGTCGGTCCGATGATGCGGAAACGGTTCCCTCCAGGTGGCTGAACCGCCTGACCAACCTGTTGCAGGGTCTTCCCGGCCAGGGCGGGCCCGAGGCGGTGCAGGGCATGCGCAACCGGGGCAAGACATGGTTGCAATGGGCCGACGCCCTGGAAGACGCCCCGGACCTGGCACCCGCGCACCGGCCTTCGCCCCGACCGCCAGTCTCATCGCGCCCGCGCGGCCTTTCGGTGACCGAAATCAAGCGGCTGATCCGTGATCCTTATGCCATCTACGCCAAGCATGTCCTGAAGCTCAGGCCTCTGAACCCGCTGGTGCAGACGCCGGACGCGTTGTTGCGTGGCAATGTTGTTCACGAAATACTCGAAGAGTTCGTGCGCGACAGCGTTCTGGATGCCAGCCTGCTGACGCGTGAGAATTTCCTGAAACGGGCGGGTGCCATTCTGGATGCACAGGTCGCGTGGCCAACCGCGCGCATCCTGTGGCTGACCCGCCTCGAAGCGATTGCCGACGCCTTTCTTCGCGCCGAGGTTGCCCGGCATGACGATGGCGGGCCCGTGGCTTTTGAGGCAAAGCTGAACCATGTACTGGCCCCGTTGAATTTCACAATTTCCGGCCGCGCCGACCGGATCGACAGGACCCGCACCGGAGCGCTGCGCATCATTGACTATAAAACCGGCACCCTTCCGACCGAGGCGGTGCAGGCCAAGTTCGACAAGCAATTGCTGGTCGAAGCCGCAATAGCCGAGCAGGGCGGGATCGACGGGCTGGACCCGACGCCTGTTGCCCAGGCCGTGTTCATCGGGGTCGGCGGTACCTATAAGGAAATGCCCGCCCCCCTAGGAACCGAGCCAACCGATAAGGTCCTGACAGAGCTGAAACAGTTGATTTCCGCTTATTTAGAGCCTGAACAGGGGTTTTCATCGCGACGAGCGCTGTTTCGGGATGCGGATATTGGCGATTACGATCATCTCGCGCGGTTTGGCGAATGGGACCGGACCAACGCCACCACGCCCGAGGACCTGACATGAGCGCACGCAACGACGCGACCGAGCGGCAGGTGCAGGCCGCACGCCCCGACGCCTCGACCTGGCTGGCGGCCAATGCGGGGTCCGGCAAGACGCGGGTTCTGACTGACCGCGTCGCACGCCTGTTGCTGGACGGGGTTCAGCCGCAGCACATCCTGTGCCTGACCTACACCAAGGCTGCAGCCAGCGAGATGCAGAACCGGCTGTTCAAGCGTTTGGGCGAATGGGCGATGCTGGGGGATGCCGACCTGATGCGGCAACTGACCGATCTGGGCGTGCAGGATGTCATTGATCCTGACCGGTTGGCCCAGGCGCGCACCTTGTTTGCGCGCGCCATCGAAACGCCGGGTGGCCTCAAGATCCAGACGATCCACTCGTTCTGCGCGTCGCTGCTGCGCCGGTTTCCGCTTGAGGCCGGGGTCAGCCCCCAATTCGCGGAAATGGAAGACCGCGCTGCGTCCCTGTTGCGCGAAGAGATCGTCGAAGACCTGGCCGACGGGCCGCAGTCCGGGCTGATTGCCGACGTGGCCCGGTTTATTACCGATACCGGGTTTGACCGTTTGACCGCAGCGATCACGCAGAAACGCAACCAGTTCGCGTATCCGCTGGGGTGGGGCGAGCTGCTGGCCCGGTTTGGACTGCCAGAGACGTTTGACGAGGCACAACTGCTGGACCAAGTCTTTCTTGGCGGCGAGCTTGAGATGATCCGGTCAATGCTGCCTGCGATGATCGAAAGCGGTGGCAACAACGCCAAGGATGCCGCCAAGCTTGGCGCTGTCGGTGCGGCTGAACTCAGCAGCCTTCCGATACTGGAAAACGTCCTGTTGACCGGCGCTTCCAGCAAAGAGCCGTTCACCGCAAAAACCGACAAATTCCCCACCAAGCCGCTGCGCGAGGGCGTGCTGGCGGACAGGATGCCCGCCCTGAACGCCCTGATGCTGCGGGTTGAAGCGGCGCGCGAAAACCGGCTGGCGCTGGCGGCGGCACGAAAGACAGCCGTGTTGCATCGGTTCGCCGCAATCTTTCTGCCAGAATACGAGCGGCGCAAGCAACGACATGGCTGGCTGGATTTCGATGACCTTATCCTGCGCGCGCGACAGGTATTGAATGACCCGGCGGTGGCCGAATGGGTGCTGTACCGCCTGGATGGCGGGATTGACCATATTCTTGTGGACGAGGCGCAGGATACCAGCCCCGATCAATGGGATGTGATCGAAAAGCTTGCGCAAGAGTTCACCAGCGGGGAAGGGGCCCGGTCGGGGGTTGAGCGCACGATTTTCGTGGTCGGCGACAAGAAACAGTCGATCTATTCCTTTCAGGGTGCAGACCCGCAGGCTTTTGACCGCATGCAGGCAGAGTTTGGGCGAAAACTGGCGGAATCAGGCTCTAAACTGTGGGAATCCACGCTGGAACATTCGTTCCGATCCTCAAGCGCGATCCTGTCTTTGGTTGATCATCTGTTCGAAAACCGAACAGATGCCGGGTTTCACAAGGACGCATTGCACCGCGCGTTCAAAGCCGATCTGCCCGGCCGCGTGGACATTTGGCCCGTGGTCGAAAAGGTCCAGGACGACGATTCCGGCGACTGGACCGATCCCGTCGACCGTCCCGGCGCCCGCCATCATACGGTGGTTCTGGCCGAACAGGTTGCCGAAAAGATCAGGGACATGATCGCATCCGGCGAAACCCTTCCCGACGACGGTCCAACGACGGGTACATTTGTCCGTCGCAAGGTCCGCCCCGGGGATTTCCTGATCCTGGTTCAGCGCAGGTCGGACCTGTTTGCCGAGATTATCCGCGCCTGCAAATCCCTGGGCCTGCCCATCGCCGGGGCCGATCGCCTGAAGGTGGGCGCGGAACTTGCGGTCAAGGATCTGGCAGCGCTGTTGAACTTTCTCGCCACGCCCGAAGACAGTCTGGCGCTGGCGGCGGCGCTGAAATCACCGCTGTTTGGCTGGACCGAGCAACAACTGTTCGACCTGGCCCATCGCCGGACCGGAACATT
Organism: Alphaproteobacteria bacterium; assembly: GCA_030427405.1. GTDB lineage: Bacteria > Pseudomonadota > Alphaproteobacteria > Rhodobacterales > Rhodobacteraceae > Ruegeria. The sequence continues at coordinate 66,831 of JAUHXK010000013.1, forward strand.
CCTGTGGACCGCATTGCGGGACCGGGCAGAGGAATACCCAGAAACCATGGCGATCGTGGACGACCTGCTGCGCCAGATCGACTTTTTGCGGCCCTATGATCTGATCGAACGTATTCTGACGCGCCACGATGGGCGCAGGCGTTTGCTGGGTCGTCTTGGGGCCGAGGCCGAGGACGGGATCAACGCCCTTTTGTCGCAGGCGCTGGCCTACGAACGAACCGACATCCCCAGCCTGACCGGCTTTCTGGTCTGGATGCAGACGGACGACCTTGAAATCAAACGGCAGATGAGCGGCGTGGGGGACATGATCCGCGTCATGACCGTCCATGGGTCGAAGGGGCTGGAATCACCCATCGTCATCCTTCCTGACACTGGCAAGCGGACCGCAGCCAGAGATGCCGAGATCATGATGGCCGACGGGATGCCTGTGTGGAAGGTGCCGCAAGCCGCGTCGCCCGCGCTGATTGCCCGCGCCCGGCAGGACGCCAGAACCCGCGAAGAGAATGAGCGCCTCAGGCTGCTGTATGTGGCTCTGACACGGGCGGAAAAGTGGCTGATCGTCGCTGCCGCCGGCGATATCGGAAAGGATGGCACCAGCTGGTACAGCATGGTCGACGCCGCCATGACCAAAGCCGGGGCGACACTCCTTGACGGGACCGCCATACGAAGGTTGACCCATGGCGACTGGGACGGTCTTCCCCTTGTCGAGCAGGACCAATCCGCGGTCAGCCTTGAAACCCTGCCCGAGGTTTTCTGGCAACCGGCCAGCGCGCCTGGGCCCGCGCCCGCAACGCTCAGCCCATCTGAACTTGGCGGGGCCAAGGCATTGCCCGGCGACGCGGGCCTGGACGAAGACGCCGCCAAACTGCGCGGAACCCGGCTGCACCTGCTGCTGGAACATTTGCCGATGGCAGACCGGGCAGCGTGGTCAGACCTTGGCACCCGCCTGTTGCCGGACATGGCCGACGCCGACCGCCACAGCCTTTTGACCGAAGCGACAGCGGTCCTTGAAGCGCCGCATCTGGCGGGCCTGTTTGCACCCGGCACGCTGGCCGAGGTTCCGGTGACGGCGGACCTGCTGGGGCGCAGGATGCATGGCGTTATCGACCGTCTGATCGTAACCACGACCGAGGTTCAGGCAATCGACTTCAAGTCAAACGCCACGGTCCCCGACACCCCGCAAGCCTGTCCACTTGGATTGTTGCGGCAGATGGCGGCCTATGAGCACGCGCTTTCGCAGATTTATCCGGATCATCGGATAAAGACCGGCATCCTGTGGACGCGCACCGCGCAACTGATGTGGCTGCCACACGATCTTGTGACGGCCTCTTTAAGGGACGCCCACATATCTTGACCTCCTCCTGTGCCGCACCTAGGTTCTGTGCCCAAGCATTTCCCATTCAGGAGACAGATCATGTCGACCGTTGCCGTAACTGACGATACCTTTGACGCCGAGGTCAAAAACTCGGACGTCCCCGTCGTAGTTGATTTCTGGGCCGAGTGGTGTGGCCCGTGTAAGCAGATCGGGCCCGCCCTGGAAGAGCTGGCCACGGAATATGGCGGCAAGATCAAGATTGCCAAGGTAGACGTGGACAGCAACCCCAACGCGGCGGCCGCGATGGGCGTACGCGGTATTCCCGCGCTGTTCATTTTCAAGGACGGCCAGGTCGTATCCAACCGCGCAGGCGCAGCCCCCAAAGCGGCGCTGCAAAGCTGGATCGACGAATCCATCTGACCTTGCAGATAACGCAAAAACAAAGGCGCCCCGTTCGGGCGCCTTTTTTGTTGGGCCAACATGTCGGCCCATCCGAAAATGAAAAAGCCGCCTGAAAATCAGACGGCCATCTCAATCGGTTGTCCTGCGGTTCAAAGTTTTTTGATATCCGCGCGGGTCAGGCCGATATCGTCAAGCTGTGCGTCCGAAAGCTCGTACAGAGCTTTGCGTGTCTTGCGCGAGTCGTTCCATTGAACGCCGAAATCGAAAACACGGATGAATGCGTCCACTACATGCAGGATACTAGCTGCTCCGAGCGGCGCATGAATATTTGCAGTCGTTGCCATTTGCGCATTCCTTTCAACTGAAACAGCCGACCCATCGTCGGTTGTGCCGTCCATCTAATCCCAATCCCCAAATCTCACAATTGCTGTCCTGGTAACCCCGAAATGCGCTGATTGCATATCTTTTGTGCGGTTTATGAACCTTGCACCACCGGCGCGCGCGGCCCATATAGGACGCCGAACGAAACGGAGGCTTTCATGGCGGATACCGACTTTCCCGGATGGCATGGCACGACGATTATCGGCGTCAAAAAGGGGGGGCAGGTCGTCATTGCCGGTGACGGTCAGGTCAGCCTTGGTCAGACCGTGATCAAGGGAACCGCGCGCAAGGTTCGCCGTCTTTCCCCCGGCGGGTTCGAGATTGTCGCCGGGTTCGCGGGATCAACCGCGGATGCGTTTACCTTGCTTGAAAGGCTTGAAGCCAAGCTTGAGGCAACGCCGGGCCAGCTGGCCCGCGCCTCGGTCGAGCTGGCCAAGGACTGGCGCACCGACAAATACCTGCAAAAGCTCGAGGCGATGTTGATCGTCACCGATGGCGCGGACCTGTTCGTGATCACCGGCGCAGGTGACGTGCTTGAACCCGAACACAACGTCGCCGCCATCGGGTCGGGCGGGAATTTTGCGCTGGCTGCGGCGCGGGCCATGATGGACAGCGACAAAAGCGCCGAAGAGGTTGCCCGTCAGTCCATGGCCATCGCTGCCGATATCTGTGTCTATACCAATGGCAAGCTGACGGTCGAAACGATCACGGCCTAATTCAGCAGCGCGGCAATCTCTTTACCCTTCCACCGCCGCTGCATTCCGATCAGACCAAGGATCGCGGCCAGGATGACGATGTAATACGGCAACCGGATGTCAACGCTCATCAATCCGCCGCCAATCAGGGACATGATACCGCCCGCCAGGCAGAAGACTGCGGTTGTGACACCCATGACCCAGCCCTGATCTGCCTCGCTGACGGCGGACGAGAACAGCCCCAAAAGCGTCGGATAGGCGATCCCGAACAGGAAATAGAAAAAGAACACTGGCACATAGCTGAAGATGCCGCTGGGGCTGAAGGCAAAGGCCAAACCGCAAATCACCATGGTCACCAACGAGGTCAGGATGATCCGGTGCTTGCTGAACCGTTCCTGCGCGGGCCTCACAAGGAAGGTACTGGAAAAGGCCAGGGCAAACCCAATGACCACCATGGCCATGCTGCCGCCGATCACGCCATAGCCAAAGGCGCTGGTCAGGAAATTGTCGACGAAGACGTAAAACGTCACATTGGCGATCATGAAGAACGCATAGACCGGCAGGATCTTCAGAACCGTCTCATGTTCGCGCACCGCAACCAGGCTGTCGGTAATATCGCGCGGACGGAAAACAAATGCGGCGCGCTCGGTTCTGGTGTCGTGGAAGAAGAACAGAACCAGCAGAATTGCGATCAGGACCAGGACAAACGCGCCGTAGAACGGCATTTTCAGGGTCGCATAGCTGCCCAGCAGCGCGGCATCCGACAGAACCGCACCGATGATCGGCCCCCCGACCAGGCCAAAGCTGACACCGGTCACGATATACCCCATGTTGCGGTCGCGGTCGGCGGCATCGGTGCTGCCGTCGATCATGGCGGCCTGCGCGATGGGCTGGTTTCCTGCGGTAAATCCGGTGATCGACCGCCCGACGATCAGCAGCATGAGGCTGTTGAGGTACAGGGCCGCGATCGTAATCGCATATCCTGCCAGCGCCCCGGCCAGGCACACCAGCAAGGCATTCTTGCGCCCGATGGAATCCGAGACCTTCGAGACATAGACGACACCCAGGAACCAGGACAGGAAAAAGCACCCGATAACCAGGCCATAATAGAAATGCCGCCGCCCCATCCGCGTGGCGTCCGGCAAAAACCCCGACTTGGTTTCCATGATCAGCGAGTTGATGATCGGAAAGACCAACCCCTGTCCAATCAGGTCTACAAACACGACGAACAGCAGGGTGATCTTGGCAATCTTGCTCATCTGTCGCTCCGGTTGCGTGTGACGGTGCGGCCACCTTAGCAGAGCGGGGCCAATTCACCTAAGCCACACAGGTGCGATTAGGTTTGCAAAGATTCCGGCGCATTGCTAACCACGGCAGCCAGACGCCGTGGGTTGGTTGTTTTTGTACGCTCCGTGCCTAACTAATCCCGATGAAATGCCAGCCGACCGAAAGGACCACCCCGTGACCGACCTGACCCCGCGCGAGATTGTCTCGGAACTGGATCGATTCATCATCGGACAGAAAGACGCCAAGCGCGCCGTGGCCGTGGCCCTGCGCAACCGTTGGCGGCGCAAGCAGTTGCCGGATGACATCCGGGACGAGGTTTATCCCAAGAACATCCTGATGATCGGCCCCACCGGTGTGGGCAAAACCGAAATCAGCCGCCGCCTGGCCAAACTGGCCCGCGCGCCCTTTATCAAGGTCGAGGCCACCAAGTTCACCGAGGTCGGCTATGTCGGGCGTGACGTGGAACAGATTGTGCGCGACCTGGCAGATGCCGCCATCATCCAAACCCGCGAATACATGCGCGAAGATGTCAAAGCCCGCGCCCATCAGGCCGCAGAGGATCGCGTGATCGAAGCCATCGCAGGCGCCGATGCCCGCGACGCCACGCGCGAGATGTTCCGCAAAAAGCTGAAAGCGGGCGAGCTTGACGACACCGAGATCGAGCTTGAGCTGTCGGACACATCAAGCCCCATGCCGATGTTCGACATCCCCGGTCAACCCGGCAGCCAGATGGGCATGATGAATCTGGGCGATATCTTCGGAAAGGCGTTCGGTGGGCGCACGGTCAAGCGCAAGATGACCGTCGCCGACAGCTATGATGCGCTGATCGGAGAAGAGGCCGACAAGCTGTTGGATGATGAAACCGTCAACCGCGTGGCGCTGGAATCGGTCGAACAGAACGGCATCGTTTTCCTGGACGAGATCGACAAGGTCTGTGCCCGTGCGGACGCGCGCGGCGGCGATGTCAGCCGCGAAGGGGTGCAGCGTGACCTGCTGCCGCTGATCGAAGGCACAACCGTATCAACCAAGCACGGGCCGGTGAAAACCGACCATATCCTGTTCATTGCCTCGGGCGCGTTTCATATCGCCAAGCCGTCGGACCTGTTGCCGGAACTTCAGGGCAGATTGCCGATCCGGGTCGAGCTGCGCGCGCTGACCGAAGAAGACTTCGTACGTATTCTGACCGAAACCGACAACGCATTGACCCGGCAATACACCGCGCTGATGGGCACCGAAGATGTCACCGTCAGCTTTACCAATGACGGCATTGCCGCCCTGGCCCGTATCGCGGCGGATGTGAACCAAAGCGTCGAGAACATCGGTGCGCGGCGGCTTTACACCGTGATGGAACGCGTGTTCGAAGAGCTGTCCTTTGCCGCTCCGGACAGGGCCGGAACGGATATTGTTGTCGACGAGGGCTTTGTCGCCGAGAACCTGGGTGAGTTGACCAAATCCTCTGATCTCAGCCGTTACGTATTGTAACACTTTCAGCCATTTCCCGCTGCTGATCCGCCGACCCGCGGGTCTGCCGCACTGGACGCGCGGCAGAAAATAGATAGCGTAGCGGCACGATTTCTTGGGAAATATCCGTGATACGCTATTTAATCCTGATGCTGGCCGCCATGTCGCTAAGTGCCTGTGTGGACAGGACGGTTTCCGTCGTGATGCCATCGGCGCTGGAGGTTGGGAAACCTCAGGTCTTGCTTGCTGCGACCACCCGCGCCCGCGAGGCGGACGGAACCTATGGGTTCCGTCGCGCGCAGGATCTGAGGTTTCTGGAAATGACCGTATCCATCCCCCCGCGGCATACGCCGGGAAGCCTGGATTTTTCCTATGCAAACCCAAATCCCGACACGCAGTTCGTCCTGGCCGGCGTTACCGAATTTCCCGGCCCCCAAAGTCTGAAAGACAGGGTGCGGGGCGCCGACGAAGTGACCGTCTTTGTGCATGGCTACAACGCCACCCAGACCGAAACCGCGTTTCGGGCGGCGCAATTGTCACATGATATCGGCATCCCCGGAACCACCCTGATCTATTCCTGGCCCAGCCGGGCCACCGGCTATGGCTATGCCTATGATCTGGACAGTATGCTGTTTGCTCGCGACGGGCTGGAAGAAACCATCAGGGTGCTGAAATCCAGTGGCGTCAAACGCGTGGTCCTTGTGGCCCATTCGATGGGCGGCGCCCTGTCGATGGAAATGATGCGGCAGGCCGAGCTGCGCGAACCCGGCTGGTCACGGCGAAACCTCGAAGGCGTCATCCTGATTTCGCCCGATCTGGATGTCGACCTTTTTCGGTCTCAGATGGACGCTATCAAATCGCCGCCCGATCCCTTTGTGATCATGGTGTCAAAGAAAGACAAGGTTCTGAATGTCTCGACCCGGCTCAGGGGGACCGCCAACAGCGAACGGCTGGGCAATATCGGGTCAATCGACAAGCTTGCAAGCTATCCCATCAATATTATCGACACCACAGCCTTTAGCGGCGACGCCGGATCCTCGCATTTTGTCGCGGCGACTTCTCCGGCGTTGCTGTCCCTGCTGAACTCGGTCCGCAGGGTCAGTTCGACTTTTGGAAAGGACAGGCCCGCAATCACGTCATTGGTTCCCGCCGAGGACCAAATCGGCGTTGGCGCGACCGAAGTCGTCCTGACCCAGGACGGTCAGGTTCAGGTCAGTTCGCCGTGACCCAAACCCGACTGGGCCAGTACCTGACGCAAAACGCACGCTGGCTGGGTGCGGGTATCCTGCTGACCTTTCTGTCAAGTTTCGGGCAAACCTTCTTTATCTCGATCTTTTCAGGCGAGATTCGGTCCGCCTTTGGCCTGAGCCACGGTGCCTGGGGCATGCTTTATTCACTGGGAACCACGGTTTCAGCCATCGTGATGATATGGGCCGGCGGCCTGACCGACCGGTTCCGCGTGCGGGTTCTGGGCCCAGTGGTGCTGTTCGGATTGGCTTTGGCCTGCATTTCCATGGCGATGAACAACTGGCTTTTGCTGTTGCCGGTGGTGGTTTTCCTGCTGCGGCTGTTTGGCCAGGGAATGAGCAGCCACATCGCGCTGGTGGCCATGGCCAGGTGGTTTACAACTACACGGGGCAGGGCGCTGTCGATTGCCTCGTTGGGTTTTGCCCTGGGCGAGGCGGTTCTTCCGCTGGTGTTTGTTGCCGCGATGGGGGTGTTCGACTGGCATTGGCTTTGGATCGTGGCCGCCCTGGTTACACTCCTTGGTGTTCCCGCACTCTTGCGCCTTCTCCGGGCCGAGCGCACCCCGCAGAGCCTGGCGCAATCCTATGCGGCAACCGGGATGTCCGGGCGGCACTGGACACGGCGCGAAACCCTTTTGGACCCGCTGTTCTGGTTTTTGGTGCCCGCTTTGTTGGGGCCATCGGCATTCATCACGGCCTTTTTCTTTCACCAGGTCCACCTGGCGCAGGTCAAAGGATGGCTGCATATCGAACTGGTGGCCATGTTCCCCGTCTATACCGGCGTATCCATCCTTGCGATGTTTGCAGCAGGCTGGGCGCTGGATAGATGGGGCACGGCCCGCCTGATGCCCGTCTATCAATTGCCCATGGCCGTGGGGTTTGCCGTGCTGTCGGCAACCAGTTCGATCGGCGGGGCGCTGGCGGGCCTGTTCTTTCTGGCGCTGACCGTCGGTGCCAACAGCACGCTGCCCAGCGCGTTTTGGGCAGAATTCTATGGAACCCGCCATATCGGGGCGATCAAGGCGATGGCCGCCGCTGTCATGGTTCTTGGCTCGGCTATCGGTCCGGGCCTGACCGGGGTGTTGATTGATGCGGGCGTATCGCTGACCCATCAGTTCCTGTGGATCGCGGGGTATTTCGGCCTGGTCTGCATCACGGCGGGTATCGGCATCCGACAGGCAGTGCGGCGGCTTTAACGGCCCCGACGCAGATAGATGTAATAGGCCCCATCGCCGCCATGACTGATATGGGCCGGTGTCACCTGCAATACGGCCTGCGCCAGGGGCGGCAGCGATAACCAGTTCGGCACCTGGTTCCGCAACACGCCGCGCGGCGTCGGGATCGGGCCTGGCCCGTCACGATCCTTGCCCTTTCCGGTAATCACAAGGACCAGCCTTTTCCCCGACGCCTGCGAGGACAGAACAAACCGGATCAGTGCGGGATGCGCGGTATCCACGCGCATTCCATGCAGGTCCAGCCGTGCTTCGGGCTTTAGCTTTCCGCGTTTCATCCGGCCAAACGCCTTGAGGTCCATCTGCACCGGAGTGGCCCGCATCTGTTCCGTGATCGAAGGTTTCAGATTGTGCCCCGATGGCTTTGCGGGTGCCTTCTGGCCAAGCTCGAACGGTTCGACCCTGGGTTTGGGTGACTTGGACGGTTTGGGCCGGGGAAGCGTGGTGGGGTGAATGTTCTGCGGCAACTCGGGGTGCAACTTTTCGGCTCGTCTTGCCACCTTGCGCCACAGTTCGATTTCTTCGGCTGTCAATTTGCGCCGCGTCATCAGAACTCGTCCGGCAACAGGGCAAAGGCGCGCTGGATCGGCAACAATACGACCATCCGGCCCGGGTCTTTCAGCTGTCCCGCTTGCTGGCCCGCCTTGTCACCGGTTCCAAAGAATATGTCGGCGCGCTGCGCCCCTTTGATTGCCGACCCGGTGTCCTGCGCGATCATCAGACGGCGCAACGGGTCGCGGCCATCCTTTTCCACCCAGACTGGCGCACCCAGCGGGGTAAAGGCCGGATCGGCGGCAATGCTGCGCATGGCGGTAACGGACCGGTTCATCGCACCCAGGGGCCCGAATTCCGGTGCCACGCGCGTCACCTCGCGAAAAAAGACGTAAGAGGGGTTGTGCAGCAACAATTCAGCGCCCGCTTCGGGGTTCTTGCGCACCCAGTGGCGGATCATCTGGGCGCTGACCTCGTGCGAGCCCAGGAAGCCCCGGCGCACCATTTCGACCCCGATCGACCGATAAGGGTGACCGTTGGCACCGCCATACCCAACCCGCAACGCCTTGCCATCCGGCAACTTTATCCGGCCAGAGCCCTGGATTTGCAGGAAAAACAGCTCGACCGGGTCGTCGACCCAGGCGATTTCCAAACCCCTGCCGTCAAGAACGCCATTGCTCAGGATATCGCGGCGGCTAAGCCATTGGCCTGCATTCCGTGCCTCGGGCGGCAGCCGGTAAAGCGGATAACGATAGGTGTCCGTCCGGGTGCGGGACCCGTCCAGTTCAGGTTCGAAATACCCGGTAAACAGGCCCGCTGCGCCGTCTTCGATCAGAACAGGACGAAAGAACAGTTCAAAAAAGGAACGCGCCGCGTCGGGTGCGCTGGCCCGCGCGGCAGAACACAACGCACGCCAGTCCGGGTCGCCCAGATCGCTGCATGTGTTCAGGAACACCGACAAGGCAGCCGGATGATCGTCATCCGCCCAACCGTCAAGATCGTCGAACGACAGGATCGTCCGCGTCACCTCGGCCCCGGCTGCGCCGGAAATGGTCATGAGGCCCCCCAGGACAAGCGACCGAAGCGCGGCAATCATGCGTCCGTGGCGACAAGCAGCCAGTTCGGATCATCCGTGCCCATGACACGGGCAAAGGTCCAGCTGTCCTTTTGGCGTTTGACCGTGTTCGGGTTGCCTTCGATGATGTCACCGCCGCGATCGCGGACAACCGATGTCAGCTCTCCGACAAAGCGCATAGTGATTTCGGCCTGGTTGGTGTCCTTGTCGAAACGGGCATCCGCCAGCGTTGTTTCGCGCACACCGATAAACTCGGCCTCGATGGTCAGGCCCTGGTCTTCGCGCGCGGCGACAACGGACACGAAGGTTTCAAACACCTCTTCGGACAGGAACGGCTGGATCTCGTCCAGGTTGCCTTTTTCGAAACCCATCACGATCATCTCGTATGCGCCGCGGGCACCCTGCACGAATTCGCTGACCGAGAAACTGGGCTCGACCCGTTTCATCGCGGCAAGCGTCTGCGCCTGGTCGCTGTCTTCGGCGACATGGTCGGTGATGTCCGGGTCGGGGCCGCCTTCGATAACTTCGAAATCGCGCCGCGACTTGTTGGCCTCGGGCTGTTGCTGAAGCGGTGGTTTTTCAAAACCTTCTCGCGTCCCCAACACGCTTTTCAAGCGAAGGATCAGGAAAATCGCGATACCGGCCAGCACCAGCAGCTGGATCAGGGGTGAATTCATTTCGTCCTCATTTCAGAACCGAGACTTTGTGTATGCGGCCTCCTGCCACTATGTAGGTGACAGTTGGTGGCAAGTCCACAGCCCGGCTCTGCGGAAAGGATAGCGCAAATGTACCTGTTCTTGGCATTTTTGTTGGTGCCGATCATCGAAATCGCCCTGTTCATCCAGGTTGGCGGGTTGATCGGCCTGTGGCCAACGCTTGGGATCGTGGTTCTGACCGCCGTTCTGGGGACGGCTCTGGTGCGGACACAAGGTCGCATGGCGCTGGGCCAATTGCAGCAGTCCTTTGCAAAACTGGACGACCCGACCGAGCCGCTGGCCCATGGCGCCATGATCTTGCTGTCGGGCGCTTTGCTGCTGACGCCGGGGTTTTTCACCGATGCCATGGGCTTTGCGCTGTTGGTCCCCGCTATTCGCGTGGCGGTGTTTCGCTATATCCGGTCGCGGGTGACCGTTGCCCATTTCCAGATGGGCGGCGGCGCTCAATTCCGTTCGGCCGGAGACCCTTTTGGCGGCGACGACGTGATCGACGGGGAATTCACCGAGGTTCGGCCGCGCAAGGACCCCGCGAAGCCATCGAAATGGGTCGAAGGTCCGCACCAGCATTGAGGTGCCCGGCCCAACTTGATAAGCAGTGGCGAAATTCATTCCCGGAGTAGATCCATGACCGAAGAAAGCGCCGCCGAAAACACAGCGGCCAAGGCAGCCCCGCAGATCCAGATGCGTGTCTTGGGACAGTTCATTCGCGACATGTCCTTTGAAAACGTGATGGCGCAAAAAGGCGTCTCGGGCGATGTTCAGCCCGAGATTTCCGTTCAGGTGAACCTGGACGCCAAAAAGCGCCAGGCCGACCACCAGTTCGAAGTATCGATCAAGCTGAACCTCAAGTCCAAGGCCAAGGGGCTGGAAGACATCCTGTTCCTGTTCGAGATCGACTATTGCGGCCTGTTCCATGTCGAAGGCGTTCCCGAAGACCAGATGCACCCGTTCCTGATGATCGAATGTCCGCGCATGCTGTTCCCGTTCCTGCGCCGCATCGTCAGCGACGTCACCCGCGATGGGGGCTATCCGCCGGTCAACCTGGACACAATCGACTTTGTCGCGTTGTACCGCAACGAACTGATGCGCCGCCAAAGCGAGCAGGCGCAGAAATCAGACGCCTGATTGATCTCGTAGCACGCGCCTGATCCGGTCAGGCGCGTCGCCACAGGGCGTTTTCCCCCAGCTTTTCGACAAAAGCGTCATGCGCGGCGCGTTCTTCCGCGGTGATCCGCGGTGACAGCGCCGTTTCGCGCGGGGCGGGGCGCCAGTTGTCCCCTGCGCCGCCGGCCGAGCCACCGGAAACGGTCGATAGGGCAAAGTCCGGCTGCCGACCACCGATAAGCTCCAGATAGACCTCTGCCAGGATCTCGGAATCGAGCAACGCGCCGTGCAGAACCCGGTTTGAATTGTCGATGTTGAACCGCCGGCACAGCGCGTCAAGCGAGGCCGGAGACCCCGGAAACCGTTTGCGCGCAATGGCCAGCGTGTCGATGGCCTGATCCATCGGAATTGCTGGCTGGCCCATCCAGCCCAGCTCGGCATTTAGGAATTTCATGTCGAAGGACGCGTTGTGGATCACCAGTTTCGCATCCCCGACAAATTCGCGGAATTCGGCGCCGACCTTTGCAAAGACCGGCTTGTCCTTCAGGGTGATTTGCCCCTTTTCCACCGGTCGCGGCGGTTCCAGCAGATCCGGCCCGATACCGTGAACACCAAAAGCTTCCTCGGGCATGGACCGTTCAGGGTTGATATAAACGTGGTATGTCTCGCCGGTGGCGACATGGTTCCACAGCTCGACAGCACCGATCTCGACGATCCGGTCACCGGTTTCAGGATCGAAACCCGTGGTTTCGGTATCAAGTACAATTTCACGCATTGTCTGTTTTCGCCCTGATCTGCCTGATCACATCCTGCACTTGCCCGCGGGCGTGGTCCAGAGTGTCCGTGACGATCACGAAATCCGACCGGGCGCATTTTTCGCGGTTTGGCATCTGCTTGGCCTTTATCTGCCGGAACTGTGCCAGGGTCATCGTGCCGCGCGCCATGACCCGGCGTTCCTGTTCGTCGTCGGAAACCGACACGCAAGCCACCGCATCCATCGACGCATCACCCCCGGTTTCAAACAAAAGCGGAATATCGAACACCAGAATATCGGCCTGTGCCGAAGCACGAAACGCAGCGCGGTCCGCCGCGACCAGGGGGTGGACGATGCCTTCGATCGTTTTCAGGGCCGTTTCATCTGCTGTTATGATCTGTTTGAGGGCATCGCGGCTGATGGCGCCGTCTACGACCGCTGTGGGGAAAACCTGCGCGACAGGGCGCACCGCGGCACCACCGGGCGCATAAAGCCGGTGAACCGCCGCATCGGCGTCCCACAGGGCACATCCAGCGTCGGCGAACATCTGCGCCGTCGTGCTTTTGCCCATCCCGATTGAACCGGTCAGCCCCAGACAGAAGCTCATGCCAACGCGGCCGCCCGCGTGGCGGCGTCAACTACGGGGCGTATGCCGAACCAGCGCTCAAAGCCGGGAACCGCCTGGTGCAGCAACATGCCCAGCCCATCGACCGTGGTGCATCCGGCATCTTCGGCCTGTCGCAGCAACCGGGTCTTGAGCGGGGCGTATACCAGGTCCGTTACAACCGCTCCGGGCTGCAGACCATCCAGAGGCACACGCAACTCGGGCTGGCCCTGCATTCCCAGCGATGTGGTGTTGACCACCAGTTCCGCGCTTTCAATGACGTTACCGGCCTGAACCCAGTCAACGACTCTGATCCGCTGGCCGAATTCTTCTTTCAGGTGATCCGCCCGAGACCGGGTGCGGTTGGTCAGGATAATTTCCGGAACGCCAGCATCGGACAGCGCCGACAGAACGGCGCGGGCCGCACCACCGGCCCCGAACACCACAGCGGGCCCATCCTGAGGGTTCCAGTCCGGCGCGCCGCTGCGCAGGTTCTCGATGAACCCGTACCCGTCCGTATTGTCGGCATGAATGGACCCGTCATCGCGAAACACCAGCGTATTCGCGGCACCGATGACCGACGCGCGATCCGATACGTGATCGGCAAGATGCATGGCCGTTTCCTTGTGTGGAACCGTAACATTGGCCCCCACAAACCCCGCCTTCGGCAAGGCCCGCACAACCGTTTTAAAATCTGCTGGTGTTACGTCCATCGGTACGTAAAAGCCCGGCAATTCCAACGTCTTCAACCAGTACCCGTGCAATTTCGGCGACCGGGAATGTGCAACCGGATGCCCGATGACCCCAGCCAGAGGAATGCGATTGTCCGTCATTGTTCGATTACCCCACGCAACGCCAGAAAATTAAGCAGCTCCAACAGGGGCATACCCAAGACGTTAAAATAGTCTCCGTCAATGGTGGCAAACAGGCGCACACCCTCTTCCTCCAGCTTATAGCCGCCCACCGCATGGCGGATAGAGTCCCAATTCCTGTCGACATAGGCCCGCAGATACGAATCCGAACTGGCCCGCATCCGCAACCGAACCTGTCCGACATGCCGCCAGATCGGTTGGCCACCCTGATAGATTACGGCTGCCGACAACAGCATGTGTCTTTTGCCGCGCATCGCCCGAAGCTGCTGCAAGGCTTCGTCCCGGGTGGTTGGCTTGGACAAAAGCGCGCCGTCAAAGTCCAGGACCTGATCACAGCCCAACACCATCGCATCGGTATGTTTGTCGCTGACCTTGCGCGCCTTGAGTTCGGCAAGCGCATCGGCAATATCGCGCGGCGCGGCCTGCTCGGCCATAAGGGCGCGCTTTGCCGCGTCCTCGTCAACGCGGGCCGCTTGAACGGCAAACGGCACGCCGGCGTTTTCCAGCATTTTCGCACGGATCGCCGAACCGGATGCCAGGATAAGGGGGACAGACATGTGGAAAACCCCGTGTACAATTCATTGAGCGTTCTTGAGCGGTTTGTATGGCTTTCAGCTTGACACGCAACCCCCATGCAAAGGCCCGAGTTCTCATATGAGTCGTGCAAATTCATTCAACGTGGGACAAGGATAACTTGGAAAGGTCTGAAAACACTGTTGTCAGATGTTATCCGTGGACTTATCCCCATGCGAACAGTCCGCAATTAGACATAACATACTGTTTTCATTTAGTTATTTTCGGAATCAACATTTTCAGCGAAAACTCGGGTCTTTCTTTCCACCTGGGGAAAACTGCAGGGTAACTCAGTAATCCACCGATCCGGACGTCCCTACAAAACCATCATCCTTTTTCTTTTCTTATATTTTTATTAGGGATGTCCTGAAACAAGCCGAGAACCGAGATGACCGACCTTCTTTACGTTTTGTACCCTTGGGTGAAATCCGTTCATATCATGGCGGTAATCTCTTGGATGGCGGGTCTGTTCTACCTACCCCGGCTTTTTGTGTATCACACCGAACAAGCACAGGCCGTGGATGGTGCAGACAGGATCTTCCTTGAAATGGAAGACAAGCTTTTGCGGGTGATCATGCGGCCTGCGATGATCGTGACATGGCTGTGTGGGCTGATCATGGTCTTTACACCCGGTGTTGTCGGCTGGGATTGGAGCTGGCCTTGGGTCAAGGGGGCCGCTGTGATTGCGATGACCTGGTTCCATCATTGGCTGATGGCGCGGCGCAAGGACTTCGCACAGGGCCAGAACAGGCTGACAGGGCGCCAGTACCGCCTGATGAATGAGGTTCCGACCGTATTGATGGTCATCATCGTCCTGGCCGTTGTTTTGAAATTCTGAGACAGGTTTGACTCTGCGCCGGTTGCTGCCTATGTAGGTCGCAACGCGTCCGTCCGGACGTCGCACTTTCCTGTTTGAAAATCAAAGCTGCGCCGCGCTTGTCCCGGCCAAGGTCTGTATCATCATGACAACCGAATATCTGAATCTGGCCGATCTGAAAGCCAAAAGCCCCAAAGACCTTCTGGCGATGGCCGAAGAGCTTGAGATCGAAAACGCCTCGACCATGCGCAAGGGCGAGATGATGTTCCAGATCCTGCGCGAACGCGCAGATGAGGGCTGGACCGTCGGCGGTGACGGCGTGCTGGAAGTGCTGCAGGATGGTTTCGGCTTTCTGCGCTCGCCCGAGGCGAACTATCTGCCGGGTCCTGATGACATCTATGTCTCGCCGGACATGATCCGCCAGCATTCGCTGCGCACCGGTGACACGGTCGAAGGGGAAATCAAAGCGCCGGACGAGAATGAACGGTATTTCGCGCTGATCAAAGTGACCAAGATCAACTTTGAAGAGCCCGAGAAAGCCAAGCACAAGATCCTGTTCGACAACCTGACGCCGCTGTATCCGGACGAGCGTCTGAAGATGGAGATCGAAGACCCCACCATCAAGGACAAGTCGGCCCGTGTGATCGACCTGGTCTCACCCATCGGTAAAGGCCAGCGGTCGCTGATCGTGGCACCGCCGCGAACCGGTAAGACGGTGATCCTGCAGAACATCGCGCATTCGATCGAACAGAACCACCCCGAGTGTTACCTGATCGTTCTGCTGATCGACGAACGCCCGGAAGAAGTGACCGACATGCAGCGCTCGGTAAAGGGTGAGGTTGTGTCTTCGACCTTTGACGAACCGGCGACGCGGCACGTCGCCGTGTCCGAAATGGTCATCGAAAAAGCCAAGCGTTTGGTCGAGCACAAACGAGATGTTGTTATTCTTCTCGACTCGATCACAAGACTTGGTAGGGCGTTTAACACTGTGGTCCCGTCCTCGGGTAAAGTTCTGACCGGTGGTGTGGATGCGAATGCTCTGCAACGGCCCAAGCGGTTCTTTGGTGCGGCGCGGAATATCGAAGAGGGCGGGTCGCTAACCATCATCGCGACCGCGCTGATCGACACCGGCAGCCGGATGGACGAAGTGATCTTTGAAGAATTCAAAGGCACCGGTAACTCGGAAATCGTTCTGGACCGCAAGATTGCCGACAAGCGCGTGTTCCCCGCCATCGACATCCTCAAATCCGGCACCCGGAAAGAGGACCTGTTGGTCGACAAGGGCGATTTGGCAAAGACGTTTGTACTGCGCCGCATCCTCAACCCGATGGGCACCACCGACGCAATCGAGTTCCTGTTGTCGAAGTTGAAACAGACCAAGACAAACTCGGAATTCTTCGATTCAATGAACACCTGACACAGGTCTTTTCCCCCGCGAGGCCTTCGAATGGATACGATATTCGCCCTGGCCAGCGCGCAAGGCAAAGCTGGCGTTGCCGTTGTTCGACTGTCCGGACCGCAAGCACGCGGCGCGGCAGAGACGCTGTCGAAAAGCGAACTGCCGACCCGCGGCATACGCGTGCGCACCCTTTGGGATGCCGATGGATCGCGGTTGGACGATGGGGTGGTTCTGACTTTCCAGAGCCCAGCCAGTTTCACCGGGGAAGATGTTGCTGAATTGCAGATACATGGCAGTACCGCCACTACAGGCGCGGTTCTGCGCTGCCTTGCTGAAATGGATGGGCTGCGGCTGGCAGAGCCGGGAGAGTTCACCCGCCGTGCGCTTGAAAACGGAAAGCTGGATCTGGCCCAGGTCGAGGGCCTTGCAGACCTGATTGATGCCGAAACCGAAGCCCAACGCAAACAGGCGCATGCGGTTCTTTCCGGTGACCTTGGCAAGCTGGTGGAACGCTGGCGCAAAGATCTGATCCGGGCGGCATCCCTGCTGGAAGCCGTGATTGATTTTGCCGATGAAGAAGTGCCAACGGATGTATCGCCCGAAGTACGGCAGTTGATTTCCGGCGTCATGGACGATCTGAAACGGGAAAGTCGCGGCGTAAAAATCGCGGAACGGATCAGGTCCGGGTTCGAGGTCGCCATTGTCGGGTTGCCAAATGCCGGAAAGTCCACATTGTTGAACGCATTGGCTGGGCGAGAGGCGGCGATAACTTCGGAATATGCCGGCACGACGCGTGACGTGATCGAGGTTCGGATGGACTTGGCTGGTCTTCCGGTCACCTTGCTTGATACCGCGGGATTGCGCGAAACCAATGATCATGTCGAAGGGTTGGGTGTGGCCCTTGCCCGCAAACGCGCAGTGGATGCGGATTTACGCGTGTTTCTTACCGAAGATCCCGCCGCGCTTGGTGTTCCGATGGTGGGCGACGACATCCATGTCCTGCCGAAATCGGACTTGCGCGACACTGTCGAGGGCGCAGTTTCTGGTAAGACAGGGCAGGGAATTGATCACCTTATTGACCATATATCGTGTGTTCTGTCTGAACGAACCACTAGTTCTGGTATCGCGACCCGCGAACGCCACCGTGTGGCAATGATCGATGCTTTGGGGGCGCTTGATTCAGCAATGACAGTTCTGGAATCGGGCCCGGACCTGTATGATATTTCTGCCGAAGAACTGCGTTCGGCAATTCGTGCCCTGGAATCCCTTGTTGGCAGGATCGATGTGGAAAATCTTTTGGATGAGATTTTCTCAAGTTTCTGCCTCGGTAAGTAAGGAGTGTTTCACGTGAAACATTCACAGTTCGACGTGATTGTCATTGGGGCCGGCCACGCCGGTTCTGAAGCTGCGCATGCCGCCGCCCGGTTGGGCGCAGAAACGGCATTGGTAACACTGTCGGAAAAGGACATTGGCGTAATGTCCTGCAACCCAGCAATCGGGGGGTTGGGCAAAGGGCACCTTGTCCGCGAAATTGATGCCATGGATGGTGTCATGGGTCGGGTAGCGGACCGGGCAGGTATCCAGTTTCGGTTGCTGAATCGTAGAAAAGGTCCAGCGGTTCAGGGCCCGCGCGCCCAGTCGGATCGTGCCCTGTATCGCCAGGCGATGCTGCAAGAAACCAGGGATCGGGAAAACCTATCCGTCATCTGCGGTGAAGTGGTCGATTTTGTGATGTCTGGCGATCGGGTTGCAGGCGTTCGCCTGGCAGACGGATCCGAGATACCGGGTCGCACTGTTATCCTGACGTCTGGTACGTTCTTGCGGGGCGTCATTCATATTGGCGATGTGTCCCGTCCCGGCGGTCGGATGGGCGATCGGCCGTCTGTCAAACTGGCTGAACGGTTGGATAACTACGGTCTGGAGATGGCGCGCCTGAAGACAGGAACGCCACCGCGTCTGGACGGCCGCACTATAGATTGGTCAATCTTGGAGCGGCAGGATGGCGACGATGACCCAACCCTGTTCTCATTTCTGTCCAAGTCCGTCACTGCGCCGCAAATCGCTTGTGGTATCACGCATACGAACCTGCGGACCCACGAAATTATCGAGAAAAACCTAAAGCGCTCTGCGATGTATGGCGGTCATATCGAGGGCGTCGGGCCACGCTATTGCCCATCAATCGAAGATAAGATTGTTCGGTTCTCGGATAAGGAATCTCATCAGATATTTCTTGAGCCAGAAGGGGTTAATGACCACACGGTTTATCCGAACGGTATCTCAACTTCTTTGCCTCAGGATGTTCAGGTCGACTATGTGCGGTCGATCAAGGGATTGGAAGCTGCGGAAATACTTCAACCGGGATACGCGATCGAATATGACTATATCGATCCGCGTTCGCTTAGCGGGACCTTGGCATTGCCGGCCATTCCTGGCCTTTTTCTGGCTGGCCAGATCAACGGAACCACCGGTTACGAAGAGGCGGCCGCGCAGGGTTTGGTTGCCGGTTTGAACGCAGCGCTTGCTGCGAAAGGAAAGGACCCGGTCCATTTCACCCGAGCTGACAGTTATATTGGCGTCATGATTGACGACCTCACGACGCGCGGTGTGGCCGAACCCTATCGAATGTTCACGTCTCGGGCTGAATTCCGTTTGTCACTGCGGGCCGATAACGCGGATCAACGCCTTACGCCACTGGGGATGGGTATCGGGTGCATTGGACAAAACCGGGCAACGGTTTTCCAGGATAAGATGGACAAACTAGATGCGGTAAAGTCCAAGCTGACATCCGCAACATATACGCCTAAGGAAATTCGCGCGGCTGGAATTGAGGTGAACCAGGATGGAAATCGCCGGGACGGTATGGCTGTTCTGGCGTTTCCAGATGTCGCTTTCGAAGACCTTGTGCCGTTGATCCCCGATCTTGATCAGGCAAGTGACGAAACAAGGCGTCAAATTGAACGTGACGCGCTGTATGCGAACTATATTGCGCGACAGCAGCGGGATGTCGAAGCCATGAAGCGCGACGAATCGTATGTTATTCCAAGTGATTTCGACTTTTTTGCGCTGGATGGCCTTTCGACGGAGATGAAGCAAAAACTTTCGCGGGCAAACCCCGAAAACATTGCGCAGGCCAGCCGGGTCGAGGGTGTCACGCCTGCCGCGTTGACCTTGGTTTTGGCCAAGTTGCGCCGGGATCGAAAGGTTCGCAAGGCATGACGGGTTCGCATGTCCTGAGGGCAGAGGATCTGAGTGTTTCACGTGAAACATTTGACCGTATCGAAACGTTTGTTTCATTGGTCCAGCGCTGGAATCCAAAGATTAACCTGGTATCGCGCAATAGCCTTAAGGAAATCTGGACTCGGCACATTCTGGATTCGGTCCAGGTTTTCCGCTGTATCGAACCGCCCGAACATTGGGTGGACCTTGGCAGCGGCGGCGGCTTTCCAGGTATTGTATGCGCATTGATGGCGGTCGAAGCATCCCCAAAGACCCGGTTTACCCTGGTGGAAAGCGATCAGAGGAAATCTGCTTTCCTTCGTACAGCGGTCAGAGAGTTGGGCGCAAATTGCCAAGTGATTTCCAAGAGAATCGAAGCGGTTGAGCCGCTGAACGCAGATGTCCTGACAGCGCGGGCATTGGCTGAACTGTCGAGGCTTTTATCTTTTAGCGACCTGCATTTACGTGAAACCGGCGTTGCACTGTTTCCAAAAGGCGCAACCTGGAAAAAAGAAATTGCAGATGCGCGTCAGGAATGGAAATTCGATGTCGAGCCGATTACAAGTTTAACAGAACCCCAGGCCGTTATCCTGAAGATCAAAGGAGTATCACGTGGTTGATCTGTCTCGCCCAGCCGGGCCCCGGATTATCGCGGTTGCCAATCAAAAGGGTGGGGTGGGCAAGACAACGACTGCAATCAATCTTGCTGCCGGTCTTGCCGAGGCCGGGTGCAAGGTTCTGGTTGTCGATCTTGACCCACAGGGGAATGCATCAACGGGGCTGGGCGTCGAAGATCGGGATTGGACTACCTATGACCTGATTCTGGACGACGCGCCCTTGAATGCGGTGGTACAGGAAACCGATATTGAAGGGCTGCATATCGTTCCTGCCACAGTCGATCTGAGTTCGGCGGATATTGAGCTGATTTCAAATGAAAAGCGCAGCTATCTGCTGCATGATGCGTTGCGTCAGACCGCGGTTGACGCTTTCGCCTTTGATTTTGTCCTGATCGACTGCCCGCCATCGTTGAACCTGCTGACCGTCAATGCGATGGTGGCCGCGCATTCGGTCCTTGTTCCGCTACAAAGCGAATTTTTCGCTCTTGAGGGGTTGTCCCAGCTGATGTTGACGATCCGAGAGGTTCGGCAAACCGCAAATCCCGACCTGAGAATCGAAGGTGTTGTGTTGACCATGTATGACAACCGCAACAACTTGTCTCGCCAGGTCGAGAAGGACGCGCGTGACAATTTGGGTGAGATGGTATTTAAAACCAAGATACCCAGAAATGTACGGGTCAGCGAAGCGCCGTCTTATGCTTTGCCGGTTTTGCAATATGACTCGGGCTCTTTGGGTGCCATGGCCTATCGGCATTTGGCGCGGGAGATCATGCACAAGAATAACAAACTGGCTGTCTGAACAGCCGTCAGGAGGGCGAAGTGAGCGCCAAAAAGGGGAAACCTAGGGGGTTGGGACGCGGCCTTTCCGCATTGATGGCGGATGTAACCCAGGAAGCTGGCGGCCCGTCTGCGCCCGAACGTCGGAGACCGGATCTTTCGGTTCCAATCGAAAAGCTGCACGCCAACCCGGACCAGCCACGCCGTACGTTTTCGCCGGATCAACTGGATGAGCTGGCGGCGTCGGTCAGGGAAAAAGGCATTATCCAGCCGCTGATTGTTCGACCCAAAGGGGAAGGGCAGTATGAAATCGTAGCCGGTGAACGCCGGTGGCGGGCGGCCCAGATGGCGCAGCTGCATGAGATTCCGGTTATTGTCCGAAACTTCGACGACACCGAAGTTCTGGAAGTGGCAATTATCGAGAACATTCAGCGCGCCGACCTGAACGCGGTGGAAGAGGCGGCCGGTTTCAAGCAATTGATGGATCGCTTTGGCCACACGCAGGAGAAACTGGCCGAGGCGCTTGGCAAAAGCCGCAGCCACATTGCCAACCTTCTGCGCCTTTTGACTTTGCCAAATGACGTCCAAACCTTTGTAATAGAAGGGAAACTTTCGGCAGGACACGCCAGGGCGCTGGTCACGGCGGAAAACCCCTCGGAACTGGCCCGGCAGGTTGTCCGCGAGGGCTTGTCGGTGCGCGCAACCGAGGCATTGGTCAAGAAACAACAGGGCGGTGCCGATCGGCCCGCGCCACGAACCAGGAACTTGAATGCCGGAAAAGACGCGGACACACGCGCGCTTGAAAAGGATCTTTCGGCAATTCTGGCGATGAAGGTGACAATCAACCACAAGGCCGGGTCGGAAACGGGTCAGGTGGTTTTGGCTTATGAAAATCTTGATCAGCTGGACGATCTTTGCGCCAAGCTCAGCCGTTAGGGCGGGTCCAGATAAACACCATGACGGCGCCCAGCGTCACGGCTTGGATACTCAGAACAAGCGGCGGCACCGAGATCAGAACCGACAGGAAAAACACGGCGGCAATCGACAGGGTTGCCGCCTTTTTCGCGGCTGGCCGAATTGCGCCCGAACTTTGCCAATCGACGATCAGGGGTCCAAAGGTGCGATGGGTCAGCAACCAATTGTGTAAGCGTGACGATGACCGAGCAAAGAAAAATGCGGCCAACAACAAAAAAGGTACCGTCGGCAGCAGTGGCAGCGCAACCCCGATCATCGCAAGCGCAACGCAAAGCAATCCAAGACTGGCCCAGAGATATTGCATGTCTTATCCCAACAGCTCTCGGATCACCGCGTTCAAAACCGCGCGCCCGTTTTCCGTGGCCTTCAATCGGCCCTCGGTATGAACGACCATCCCGAGTTCTGTCAGAGAGTCCAGCTTTTCCTGTGACAAGGATTGGCTCGCGAGCGCCGTATACCTGTCAACATCTAGACCCTCTGATATTCTAAGACACATCATAAGGTATTCTGAGGCTTGATCCTGTTTCACAAGTTCGGTGCGATCGCTCTCACCGGATCCGGTTGAAACTGCATCCAGCCATTTCTTTGGGGCCAGATGGGTTTCCGTTGCATATTTGCGCCCGTTCAGGGTCAGGCG
This sequence comes from Alphaproteobacteria bacterium, assembly GCA_030427405.1. Classification (GTDB taxonomy): domain Bacteria; phylum Pseudomonadota; class Alphaproteobacteria; order Rhodobacterales; family Rhodobacteraceae; genus Ruegeria. The sequence goes on from JAUHXK010000013.1 coordinate 89,479, forward strand.
TCCATGCGCTCCGGGTCCGATCCCGACGTAATCGCCATAACGCCAATAAATCAGATTGTGCTGCGATTCCGCGCCGGGTCGCGCGTGGTTGGATACCTCATAAGCAGGCAGGCCGTGCGCCTCGCAAATATCCTGGGTGGCAAGGTACATATCAGCGGCGCTGTCATCTTCGGGCAGGCCGCGCAGTTTGCCGACGGCGTAACGATCCCCAAACGCGGTGCCGTCCTCGATGGTCAGTTGATACAGCGACAGATGATCAACCGCCATCGACAGCGCCTCGGTCAGTTCTTCGCGCCAGGCGCCCAATGTCTGATGCTGGCGGGCATAGATCATGTCGAAACTCACCCGGTCAAAACACGTGCGGGCGATGTCAAAGGCGGCGCGGGCTTCGGCGACGGTGTGGATGCGACCAAGCCGACGCAGGTCTTCATCGTTCAGCGCCTGCACCCCCATCGAGATACGGTTCACCCCGGCGTCGCGATACGCCGCAAAGCGGCCAGCCTCGACCGAGCCGGGATTGGCCTCAAGCGTGATTTCCATATTATTGGCAGGGCGCCAGAGGGCGCGGGCCTCGTCAATGATGGCTGAGACGGTTTCGGGCGCCATCAGTGAAGGGGTCCCGCCGCCGAAAAAGATCGTGTTCAATACCCGGTCAGGCGTTTCGGCGGCCGAACGCTTTAGCTCTTGCAGATAGCATTCAAGCCATTGTTTTTGATCAATATTTTTGGAAACATGGCTGTTGAAGTCGCAATAGGGGCACTTGGCCTCGCAAAAGGGCCAATGCACATACAGGCCAAAGCCCCCGTTGCGCCAATCATCCGCCAAAGCAGCCCTTCACGAACATCTCCACCGCGCGGCCGCGATGGCTGATCTTGTTCTTTTCCCAACGATCCATCTCGGCAAATGTAATGTCGTGGCCTTCGGGGACAAACATCGGGTCATAGCCGAAGCCGTCCTTGCCACGGATCGGCCAGGTCAGATGACCAGGCGCGACGCCTTCGAACACTTCGTCATGACCATCGGGCCAGGCCAGAACCAGGGTGCAGCGGAACTGCGCGGTGCGCGGGCGCGGGGCGTTCATGGCCTCAAGCTCACTGTTGGCACGGGTCATGGCCATCATGAAATCGCGGCCATTGCCGGTTTCGGCCCAGTCGGCGGTGTAGACGCCGGGCGCACCATCCAACGCGTCGATGGTGATCCCGGAATCGTCCGACAGCGCAGGCAGCCCGGTTGCCTTGGCGGCGGCATGTGCCTTGATCCGAGCGTTACCGACAAAAGTGTCTTCGGTCTCTTCCGGTTCGGGCAGGTTCATCTCAGCCGCGCCAACCACCGTCACGCCAAAGGGGGTGAGGAGATGCGCCATCTCTTCAAGCTTGCCTTTGTTGTGGGTGGCGACCAACAGCCTGTCGCCGTCGAACTTGCGGGTCATGCGGTGGCGGCTTTCTGGGCGGCGGCCAGTTCGCCAACGCCTTTTTCGGCCAGATCCATCAATTGATCCATCTGCGCGCGGCTGAAGACTGAGCCTTCGGCGCTCATCTGTACTTCGATCAACTTGCCCGAGCCGGTCATGATGAAGTTGCCGTCTACGCCCGCCTCGCTGTCTTCGGGGTAGTCGAGGTCCAGCACCGGTTGACCCGCGTAGATGCCGCAAGACACAGCAGCGACCGGATCAACCAGAGGGTCGGAAATCACGTCACCCGCTTTCATCAGCTTGTTCACGGCCAGCCGCAGCGCCACCCAACCGCCGGTGATCGAGGCGCAGCGGGTGCCGCCGTCGGCCTGGATCACGTCGCAGTCAACGGTGATTTGACGTTCCCCCAGGGCGACGCGATCCACGCCCGCGCGCAGGGCGCGGCCAATCAGGCGCTGGATTTCGACGGTACGGCCGCCTTGCTTGCCGCTGGCGGCCTCGCGCCGCATCCGTGTGTTGGTTGCGCGGGGCAGCATGCCGTATTCGGCAGTGACCCAACCCAGGCCCGAGCCCTTGATGAATGGCGGTACGCGATCTTCGATTGTGGCAGTACACAGCACATGGGTGTCGCCCATCTTGATCAGGCAGGAACCTTCGGCATGTTTGGTAAAACCCGTTTCGATGGAAACGGCGCGCATTTCGTTTAGATCACGTCCTGAGGGTCGCATGGGAAATCCTTTGTTTGCTGGCTTGGGGATACCGCCCCGCAGCGTTACGATGCAACCCCGATTGACCTTTCGTGGGCCTGCTATTTAATGACAAACCAGCAGGGGAAGACGCATGAGCGAAGCGAGCAAAATTCTGGACGAGATGAACGATCGGTCGCGCGAGGTGTTTCGGCTGATCGTGGAAAGCTATCTGGACAGCGGTGAACCGGTCGGCAGCCGGACCCTGACGCGCACGCTTTCGGAAAAAGTCAGCGCGGCGACGGTGCGCAACGTTATGCAGGATCTCGAATTCCTGGGCCTGCTCGACAGCCCACATGTCAGTGCGGGGCGTATTCCGACCCAACAGGGTTTGCGAATGTTCGTGGATGGATTGCTTGAAGTCGGGGATCTTGGTGCCGATGATCGGCAGAAGCTGGACGAGACATTAGGCTCTAATGCGGGTGATGTGGGCGGGATGCTGGACCGCGTCGGATCGGCCTTGTCGCATGTGACACGCGGCGCATCGCTGGTGCTGACGCCCAAGCACGAGGCCGAAATCAAGCATATCGAATTTGTTTCGCTTGGCCATGATCGCGCGCTGGTGGTTCTGGTGTTCTCGGATGGGCATGTTGAAAACCGGCTGTTCACGCCGCCGCCGGGTCAGACGCCCAGTTCGATGCGTGAGGCCGCCAATTTCCTGAATGCGCTGATTGAAGGACGGACCCTGAGCGAAGTGCGCCGCCAGATGCAATCGCAGATCACGGCGCGGAAACAGGAAATCGACGCGCTGGCACGCGAAATGGTCGAAAGCGGGATGGCCGCCTGGGACGGAGATGGCGCCGACTCGGCCCGTTTGATCGTGCGGGGGCGGGCGAATCTGCTGCACGAACCCGGCCACGAAGAAGAGCTGGACCGCATTCGGACGCTGTTTGACGACCTGGAGCGGAAACGCGATATCGCCGAATTTCTGGAATTGACCGAAGATGGCGAGGGTGTGCGCATTTTTATTGGCTCTGAGAACAAACTTTTCTCACTTTCGGGTTCCTCTTTGGTGGTGTCTCCATATATGAACGCTGATCGTAAGATAATTGGTGCGGTTGGGGTCATCGGGCCCACACGTCTGAATTATGGACGGATCGTGCCGATCGTGGATTATACGGCGCAACTGGTCGGCAGGCTGATTTCCGACCGGAGCTAGAGGGTAGAAGATGGCAGAGCCCAAGAACGAAGATTTTCTGGATGATATCGCGACCGCCGAGGCGGAAGAGCTGGCCGAGGAATTTGCCGAGATCAGCGAAGAGGCGCTGGAACTTGATGCGCTGCGCGCGGAGCGGGACGATTACAAGGACAAGTTCATGCGCGCGCTGGCTGATGCCGAGAATGCGCGCAAGCGTGGCGACAAGGCCCGCCGCGATGCGGAACAGTATGGCGGCTCAAAGCTGGCGCGGGATATGTTGCCGGTCTACGACAACATGAAACGCGCGCTTGAGGCGGCCACGGATGAACAGAAAGAGGTTGCCGCCGGGCTGATCGAGGGGGTCGAGTTGACCATGCGTGCGCTGAGGGACGTCTTCCAGAAACACGGGATCGAAGTGATCACGCCCGAGGTTGGCGACCGGTTTGACCCGAACGTACATGAGGCGATGTTCGAGGCACCTGTGCCCGGAACCAAAGCCGGGGATATCATTCAGGTATCGGCCGAAGGCTTCATGTTGCATGACCGCTTGCTGCGGCCGGCACAGGTTGGTGTTTCTTCGACACCTGCCAGCTGATTGGCCTCGGTGAGGCCAAGCCTTCGGCGAGAGTATTTGTGAAAAGATGAAGGGGCGGTCAGGACTTGGCCGCCTCTTTCAGTTTGTAGATCAGGTCGAGCGCTTCGCGCGGGCTGAGGTCATCCGGGAGGATCTCGTCGAGCATATCGGCAACCGGCGATGACTTGGGCGCGGGGGGCGGCGGCGGAGGGGCGGCGGAAAACAGCGGCAGGTCGTCGATAAGGGCTTTTTGCTTGCCGCCTTCCCGTTCGGTTTTTTCAAGCTGATCCAGAACGATGCGGGCGCGGTCGACGACTGATGCGGGCAGGCCGGCAAGTTGTGCAACCTGCACGCCATAGGACCGGTCGGCGGCGCCCTTGTGGACCTCGTGCAGGAAGATGACCTCGCCTTCCCATTCCTTGACGGCGACGGTTGCGTTTTCGACACCTTCCAGATTGGCGGCAAGCGCCGTGAGCTCGTGATAGTGGGTCGCGAACAATGCCCGGCATTGGTTGGCGGCGTGCAGATGTTCGAGCGTGGCCCAGGCGATGGAGAGGCCGTCGTATGTGGCGGTGCCGCGCCCGATTTCATCGAGGATGACCAATGCGCGGTTATCGGCCTGATTCAGGATGGCTGCGGTTTCGACCATTTCTACCATGAATGTCGAACGCCCGCGGGCCAGGTCATCCGATGCGCCTACGCGGCTGAAAAGCTGACTGACGACGCCGATATGGACCTGTTCCGCCGGAACATAGCTTCCCATTTGGGCGAGCAGCGCAATCAGGGCGTTTTGGCGCAGAAAGGTTGATTTACCTGCCATGTTGGGGCCGGTCAGCAACCAGATGGCGGCACCGTCCTGGGCGCTGAGGTTGCAGTCATTGGCGATGAAGGCATCGCCGTTCTGCTGGCGAAGGGCATGTTCCACAACCGGGTGGCGACCACCTTGCACATCGAAGGCGCGAGAGGTGTCGACCTGCGGTCGGCACCAGTTTTCGCCGCGTGCCAGATCAGCCAGCGCGGTGGCCAGATCAAGTTCGGCCAGCCCTCGGGCCGCTTGGTTCAGGCGGGCGGCGGCAGCCAGAATTTCGCCAGAAAGCCTTTGATAGAGCCGCTTTTCTATCTCTAGCGCCAGGTTCCCCGCGTTTAGAATGCGGGTTTCGATTTCGGAAAGCTCGACCGTTGTAAACCGCACCTGGTTGGCGGTTGTCTGACGGTGGATATAGGTCTCGGAAAACGGCGGGTTCAGCATCTTCTCGGCATGGGTGGCCGTGGTTTCGATGAAATAGCCAAGCACGTTGTTGTGCTTGATCTTCAGCGAGGCGATGCCGGTATGTTCCGCGTATTTCTGCTGAAACCCTGCGATGACAGAGCGGCCTTCGTCGCGCAGGGTACGGGCTTCGTCCAGTTCGGAGTCGAAACCGGGCGCGATAAAGCCGCCATCGCGGGTCAGCAGGGGCGGTTCGGCGACAAGGGCGTCGTCCAGCAGCGTCAGCAAGTCGTCGAACCCGGTCAGGTTTTGCACTGCGGTGGAAAGCAGGACGGGCAGGTCACGGGGTTCACACAGTCCGGCGATGGTCGCCGCCTGCGCCAGACCGTTTCGGATGGCGGCCAGATCGCGGGGACCGCCGCGGTCCAGTGACAGCCGCGACAGGGCGCGGTCCAGATCGGGGGTTTTGCGCAACGCCTCGCGCAGGTCCGACGCGGTCAGGCTGTCTTCGGCGGCGAAACTTACCGCGTCCAGACGGGCGTGGATGACGTCAAGGTTTCGCGACGGGCTTGAGAGACGCTGTTCAAGCAGCCGCGCGCCCCCCGGCGTGACCGTGCGATCGACCACCGACAGCAGCGATCCGGCGCGTCCCCCGGACAGAGATCGTGTCAGTTCCAGATTGCGTCGCGTCGCGGCATCGATCTGCACGACCCGGTCCTCGGATTCCTTCAAGGGTGTTTGCAGAAGGGGCAGTTTGCCCTTTTGCGTGATCTCCAGATAGTCGATCAGCGCGCCCATGGCTGAAATTTCGGCACGTCCGAAGGTGCCAAACGCGTCCAGCGCACCCACGTGAAACAACCCGCAGATGCGTTTTTCTGCTGCTGTGCTGTCGAAGCTGGCGCGCCCAACCGGGGTCAGCGAAATGCCCAGGTCGTGCGCGGGTTCGTACAGCTTGTCTTGCGCCCCGTCGGCGACAATCAGCTCGGATGGCGCCAGCCGCGCCAGCTCGGGGCTGAGGCGCACGGATGTCAAAGGCATCACGTGAAACGCACCCGTGGAGATGTCCGCCCAGGCCAGTGCGGCCTGGTCCCGCACCTCGGCATACGCGGCCAGAAAGTTGTGCCGACGGGCCTCAAGCAGGGCGTCTTCGGTCAGGGTGCCGGGCGTCACCAGACGCACGACATCGCGCTTTACCACTGATTTAGAGCCTCTTTTCTTGGCCTCAGCGGGGCTTTCCATCTGTTCGCAGACGGCCACGCGAAAGCCTTTGCGGATCAGGGTCAGCAGATAGCCCTCGGCCGAATGCACCGGCACGCCACACATCGGGATATCGGTGCCATTGTGCTTGCCGCGTTTGGTCAGGGCGATATCCAGCGCCTCGGCGGCATTCACGGCATCCTCAAAGAACATCTCGTAGAAATCGCCCATGCGGTAGAACAGCAGGGCGTCGGCATGGGCCTCTTTGATCTCGAGATATTGCGCCATCATTGGCGTGACTGTGGACAAAGCGGACCCTTTCTGGCGTTTTCCGAAGGCGACATTACAAATCCCCCTTCGGCTGTGAAAGGCGAAAAGTATAACCGTTGAGGCGCGCACCTGCCTGCGCTATGAGGCATAGGCCCCGCAGCAGCAAAGAAACGATGAATCCGATGCCCAAGACGAAAATCACCAAAGAAGAGGCGCTGGCCTTTCACCTGGAACCCAACCCCGGCAAGTGGGAGGTTCAGGCGACCGTGCCCATGACGACGCAGCGCGATTTGTCATTGGCATACAGCCCCGGCGTTGCGGTTCCTTGTGAGGCCATCGCCGAGGCCCCGGAAACCGCTTATGACTATACCAACAAGGGCAACCTTGTGGCGGTGATCTCGAACGGGACCGCCGTGTTGGGTCTTGGCAATTTGGGTGCGCTGGGCTCGAAACCGGTGATGGAGGGGAAATCTGTCCTGTTCAAGCGGTTCGCCGATGTGAACTCGATCGATATCGAACTGGATACCGAGGATCCGGATGATTTCTGCCGGGCGGTGCGCCTGATGGGGCCGACCTTTGGCGGTATCAACCTCGAAGACATCAAGGCGCCGGAGTGTTTCATCATCGAGCAGCGTCTGAAGGAAGAGATGGACATCCCCGTCTTTCATGACGACCAGCACGGAACAGCGGTGATCTGCGCAGCGGGTCTGATCAACGCGCTGCACATCTCGGGCAAGAAGATCGAGGATGTGAAGATCGTGCTGAACGGCGCGGGCGCAGCGGGGATCGCCTGTATCGAGCTGCTCAAGGCGATGGGTGCAAAGCACGAGAACTGCATCGTCTGCGACACCAAGGGCGTGATTTATCAGGGCCGGACCGAGGGGATGAACCAATGGAAATCGGCCCATGCGATTACCACCGACCTGCGGACGCTTGAGGACGCCATGAAAGGCGCCGATGTGTTCCTGGGTGTTTCGGTCAAAGGGGCCGTGACGCAGGATATGGTTGCGTCGATGGCTGACAACCCGGTGATCTTTGCGATGGCCAACCCCGATCCGGAAATCACCCCGGAAGAAGCGCATGAGGTCCGCGTTGATGCCATTGTCGCCACCGGGCGCAGTGATTATCCGAACCAGGTCAACAACGTGCTGGGTTTTCCCTACCTGTTCCGTGGCGCGCTGGATATCCATGCACGAGCCATCAATGACGAGATGAAGATCGCTTGCGCCCATGCGCTGGCTAGACTGGCGCGCGAGGATGTGCCGGACGAGGTCGCCATGGCCTACGGCAAATCTCTGACCTTTGGTCGTGACTACATTATTCCTACCCCGTTTGACCCGCGTCTGATCCACCGCATTCCACCTGCCGTTGCCAAGGCCGGTATGGATACCGGCGCGGCGCGGCGTCCGATCATCGACATGGACGCTTATGAGCTGAGCCTGAAATCGCGCATGGACCCAACGGCCAGCATTCTGCGCGGGCTCAACGCGCGTGCGCGTGCGGCGCAAAGCCGGATGATCTTTGCCGAGGGGGATGACCCTCGTGTTCTGCGCGCGGCGGTGACCTATCAGCGCTCGGGCTTTGGCAAGGCGTTGGTCGTGGGGCGGCAGGACGACGTGAAAGAAAAGCTTGAGGCCGCGGGCCTGGGCGATGCGGTGCGCGAGCTTGAGGTGGTCAACGCCGCCAACACGACGCATTTGGAAACCTATAAGGATTTTCTGTACCAGCGGTTGCAGCGCAAAGGGTTTGACCACAAGGATATTCACCGCCTTGCCGCGCGTGACAGGCATGTTTTCTCCTCACTCATGCTGGCGCATGGCCATGGCGACGGGCTGGTAACTGGTGCCACCCGCAAATCGGCCCATGTTCTGGACCGGATCAACCACGTATTCGACGCGGACGCCACGCATGGCGCCGCCGGGGTGACGGCGCTGTTGTACAAGGGGCGGATCGTGCTGATCGGTGACACGCTGGTGCATGAGTGGCCCGATGAACATGACCTGGCCAATATCGCGGAACGCTCGGCTGCCGTTGCGCGGCACATGGGTCTTGAGCCGCGCGTCGCCTTTGTCAGCTTTTCGACATTCGGCTACCCGGTTTCAGAACGGGCCGAAAAGATGCACCGGGCCCCGGCAGTTCTGGATCAGCGCAAGGTCGATTTCGAATACGAGGGCGAGATGACCGTGGATGTGGCGCTGAACGTGGATCAGCAGGCGGCCTATCCGTTCTCGCGCCTGACCGGTCCGGCCAACATCCTGATCGTGCCCGCCCGCCATTCGGCCAGCATCTCGACCAAGCTTATGCAAGAGATGGGTGGGGCGACAGTAATCGGGCCAATCCTGTCCGGGATCGACAAGCAGGTTCAGATCTGCTCGACCGTTTCGACCGCGAACGATATTCTGAACATGGCCATTCTGGCCTCATGCGATATCGGGTAAGTCATGGCAATCTGGAATCTCGGCTCGATCAATGCGGACATGGTTTATTCCATGCCGCACCTGCCCGAACCCGGAGAGACACTTGCAGCGCGACGCCTTGAGCGGTTTCTGGGCGGCAAGGGCGCCAACATGTCGGTTGCCGCGGCCCGTGCCGGGTCGCATGTGGGGCATATCGGGGCTGTGGGCAGTGACGGTCATTGGGCGCGGGATCGGCTGACGGAATATGGCGTGGACACCAGACATGTCGTCGACGCCCAGGTGCCGACCGGGCACGCCATCATCGCGGTGGATGATCAGGCCGAAAACCTGATCATACTGTACCCGGGGGCCAATCACGCCATTGACCCAGCGCATCTGGGACAGGTCCTTTCGGGGGCGGAAACCGGCGATATCCTTGTGATGCAGAATGAAACCAACGCGCAGGTCGATGCGGCAAGGTTGGGGCGCGATCTTGGGTTGACTGTTTGCTATGCCGCCGCGCCATTTCAGGCCGAGGCTGTTCAGGCCGTCTTGCCCTATCTGGATTTCCTGATCCTCAACCAGGTCGAGGCCGAGCAATTGCAGGTAGCCACCGGGCTGGGCGCGGCGGATCTTGATGTTGAACATGTCATCGTGACGCTGGGGTCAGAAGGCGCGCAATATTTTCATCGCGGCGCGGCGCCGGTGCGTTTTGCGGCGCACAAGGTACGGGCCGTGGACACGACCGGTGCGGGCGACACCTTTACCGGCTATGTTCTGGCCGGGATGGACCGGGGGATGCCGATGGCGCAGGCGATAACGCTGGCCAATCGCGCGGCGGCGCTGATGGTCATGCGCCACGGAACCGCAGATGTCATCCCCGATTTGAAAGAGGTCCACGCCGCCCGGCTGGATTAATGCCCGGCCGCAAATGGTGCCGCGCTTCCCCACAGGGCCAGCACCCGTGCGTCGCGACCGCAGGCCTTGCGATAGGCTTTGTACGCGTTGCTTTGCCGCTTGGGACCAAACCGCGTCAGAACCAGCTTGTTACCCTTATAGTAATCCTGGTGATACGCCTCGGCCGGGTAAAAGGTCATCTCTTGCAAGACCGGCGTGACCACGGGCTGACCCAAGGTCGCCTGTGCATCGGCGACCATGCGCTTTGCCAGCGCATTTTCGCCTTTGTTAGAGACGAAAATGGCCGTGCGATAGCTTTCACCGCGATCACAGAACTGCCCGCCCGCATCCGTCGGATCGACGGACCGCAAAAACATATAAAGCAACGCCTCGCGCGAGACCCTGGCCGGATCAAAGGTGATCTGGACAGCCTCGTAATGGCCGGTCCCACCCTTGCTGACCTGATCATATGTCGGGTTGGCCGTCGCCCCTCCGGTATAGCCGGAAACGGCCCCGATCACGCCGGGAACAGATTCAAAGTCGGATTCGACGCACCAGAAACAGCCGCCCGCCACGGTCAGCGTCTGTGTGTCGGCCTGCGCCTGTCGTCCAGCCATCAGGGCAATCATCGCCAGCAGGGCAAAGGTCACGGATAACATCGCGGGGTGTGGATTGCGGGTGTGGGACATTGCGGGGCTCCTTTCCGGTCAGGGTGCCGTGCGGATGCGCCGGTGACAATCCAAAAGCAGCACAGGTCACGCGCTGTTGAGCCGAGTTTATCGCCCCGATCTGCCCGGACAGTGCCCAAGCTTCATAGCGACGCACATATCCCACTGGTTTTCAGCTGTTCCAGCCGGTGGTTCGGCGCCCTAGCGCAAACCCAGGGCGGCGCGGGTCTGCTTGCATTGCTGACCGCCATAAAAAGCATCCAGAACCGCCTGAAACGTGGATGGGGCATCCGGGACAGCCGCGAACAGGGTCATCGAGGAACACAGTTTCCTGGCATCGACGGCCCCAAGAATATTTTCGGGGTCCGATCCTTTGTGCAACAGCATCAGGCTTGCAGCTTGGGTCAGCCTGCCGCGCAGCTCGTCATGTTGCAGATAGGCCGCCGCTTCGTCCAGATCTTCGATCCCGTACAGCTGGGCCATATGGGATTGGCCCAGGTCCGCCAGTTGCGGAAAGACGAACCACATCCAGTGGCTGGCCTTTTTTCCCTGCTCAAGTTCGCGCAGGACATCGGACCAGACCGTGTCCTGCGCTTCGATGAACATTTCCAGTTCTTCGTTTATGCCGTCGTCTTCGTCGGTCACTTGGACAGCCGCTTGTCACGCGCCGCCAGCAGTTTCAGACGCAGCGCATTTAGCTGGATGAAACCGGCTGCATCTTTCTGATCATAGGCACCGGCATCTTCCTCGAATGTCACATGCGCCTCGGAATACAGCGAATGATCCGACCAGCGGCCCACGGTCGAGGCCAGACCCTTGTACAGCCTTACGCGCACAGTGCCGGTCACATGTTCCTGGCTTTTGTCGATGGCGGCCTGCAGCATCTCACGCTCGGGGCTGTACCAGAAGCCGTTATAGATCAGCTCGGCATATTGCGGCATCAGCTGGTCTTTCAGGTGCATCGCGCCACGGTCCATCGTGATGGATTCGATACCGCGGTGTGCTTCCAGCAGGATGGTGCCGCCCGGCGTTTCATAAATGCCGCGCGATTTCATACCAACGAACCGGCCTTCGACCAGGTCCAGACGGCCAATGCCGTGCTTGCCGCCATATTCGTTCAGCTTGGTCAGGAGGGTTGCCGGGCTCATCGCCTCGCCATTGATGCTGACCGCGTCGCCTTTTTCAAAGCCGATCTCGATGAACTCGGGCTGATCGGGCGCATCCTCGGGGTGGACGGTGCGCTGATAGACGTAATCGGGCGCCATATCGGCGGGGTCTTCCAGAACCTTACCCTCGGACGAGGTATGCAGCAGGTTGGCATCGACCGAAAACGGTGCCTCGCCACGTTTGTCCTTGGCAATCGGGATCTGGTTCGCCTCGGCAAACTCCAACAGTTTGGTGCGGCTGGACAGATCCCATTCGCGCCAGGGGGCGATGACCTTGATATCGGGGTTCAACGCGTATGCGGCCAGTTCGAACCGGACCTGATCGTTGCCCTTGCCGGTCGCGCCGTGCGCAACGGCATCTGCGCCGGTTGCCTCGGCAATCTCGACCAGCCGTTTTGAGATCAGAGGGCGCGCGATGGACGTACCCAGCAGGTACAGGCCTTCGTACTGCGCGTTGGCGCGGAACATCGGGAAGACGAAGTCGCGGACAAACTCTTCGCGGATATCCTCGATATAGATATTCTCGGGCTTGATCCCCAGCAGCTCGGCCTTTTTGCGGGCGGGTTCCAGCTCTTCTCCCTGACCCAGATCGGCGGTGAAGGTCACGACCTCGCAGCCATATTCGGTCTGCAGCCATTTCAGGATGATCGAGGTATCAAGGCCACCGGAATAGGCCAGAACAACTTTCTTGGGCGCGGACATCTGATTTCCCTTTATGCGTAGAACGCTTGGCCCCTAGCGGGTTTTGCACGCGGGGGCAAGTTATCAGCGTTGACCCATAAGGGTATTTGGGGTGAAACGGGTGGCAGACCAACAGGGATTTTCGACAGGGGTAATTTTTATGCTGGGCTGGCAGATTTTTGCACATTCGGTGCGTATGGTGTTTGGCAATATCAAACAGGTGATTCAGATCACCGTCGGTCCGGTTCTGATCGCGACTATTCTGATTGCGGCTGCGTTTATTATGCTTGGCGTACCGCTTGAGGTTTTTGACGACTCGGCTGCCGGATTGCCGCCGGGTGTGTCGGCTGGAAGCATCGGCATGCTGTTGGCGGCGCTGATCGTCGTGATGTGGATCATCATGTTCTGGATAGCCGTGTCCTGGCACCGCTTCATCCTGCTCGAGGAATATCCGACCGGATTTCTGCCCGAGTTCAGGTTTGACCGAATCCTTGCCTATTTCGGCCGGGGTCTGATGCTGGCCCTGATCGGGCTGATTGCGTTCCTGCCCCTGATGTTCCTTTTGGCCGTTATCGGCGAACAGTCGGTGGGTTTGTCCGTGGTCCTTACGGTTGCCTATTCGCTGTTTGTATCGGTCGGGCTGTTTCCCCTGATGATCATTCTTCCCGCCGCCGCCATTGGCCATCCGCTTAGCCTGTCCGAGGCGTGGAACAGGACAACCGGTACGGCGGGCGCCATCGTGGTTCTGCTGATTGTCGCTGTTCTGTTTCAACTGCTTGTGCAGGTGGTCAGCACGGTTTTGATGCTGGTTCCGGTATTGGGCGTGCTTCTTGTTCTGTTCGCATCCCTTCTGGTTCTTCCGCTGATCAATGTCAGCGTTCTGACCACGATGTACGGTGTTTTTGTCGAAGGCCGAGAGCTGGGTTGAGGCTCGTTCCCAGATGTATTCCTTGCTCTTTTGGTCGGGATAGGTCACGGAGGCCAGCATGAGCGATTTCATGACCCGCGCCCGCGCCGCCGAACAGGCGATGCGCTCTGTATTTCCGGCGACGCCTTTGCAGCGGAATGCCCATCTGTCCGACCGTTTTGGCGCGGATATTTGGCTCAAGCGCGAAGACCTCAGCCCGGTGCGGTCCTACAAGATCCGCGGTGCGTTCAATGCCATGCGCAAGCAACAGGGGCAGGATTTGTTCGTCTGCGCCAGTGCAGGAAACCACGCGCAGGGCGTGGCCTTTATGTGCAAACACATGAATGTGCGTGGCGTGATCTTCATGCCGGTGACCACGCCGCAGCAGAAAATCCAGAAGACCCGCATTTTCGGCGGCGACAATATCGAAATCCACCTGATCGGCGACTATTTTGACGACACGCTGGCCGCCGCGCAAAAATGGTGCGTGGAACAGGGCGGGCATTTCCTTTCGCCCTTTGACGACGCGGATGTGATCGAAGGGCAGGCCTCGCTTGCGGTCGAGATCGAGGAACAGCTGGGCGGTGTGCCCGATCATGTCGTCTTGCCGGTTGGTGGTGGCGGAATGTCGGCGGGCGTGGCCACCTGGTTCGGGGATCGGACCCATTGCCTGTTTGTCGAACCGCGCGGGGGCGCGTGTCTGCACGCGGCGATGGCGGCGGGGCATCCGGTGTCACTGGATCATGTTGACAACTTCGTTGACGGCGCGGCGGTGGGCCGGATCGGCGCCAAGCCGTTTGAGCTGCTGAAATCGCGTCACCTGTCCGATGTACTGGTCTTGTCCGAAGACCGCATCTGCACCACGATGATCGAAATGCTGAATGTCGAGGGCATCGTCCTCGAGCCCGCCGGTGCACTGGCGATCGAGGCAGTGGGCGACATCCAGAGCTTTGTCCGTGGCAAGACCGTTGTCTGCGTGACCTCAGGCGGAAACTTCGATTTCGAACGTCTGCCCGAGGTGAAAGAGCGCGCCCAACGATATTCCGGTATCAAAAAGTACTTTATCCTGCGTCTGCCGCAGCGCCCCGGAGCGTTGAAAGAGTTCCTGAATATCCTCGGCCCCGAGGATGACATCGCGCGGTTCGAATATATGAAGAAATCGGCCCGCAATTTCGGGTCTGTTCTGATCGGGATCGAAACCCGCAAGCCCGAGAATTTCATGCGTCTTTTCGCCCATCTGGACGAGGCCGGGTTCACCTATACCGACATCACCGAAGACGAGACTTTGGCGCAGTTCGTGATCTAGGCCAGGTTTCGGGTCAGGCCCGCCTGGAACACGGCAAGAGAGGCGTCATAGGCGGCCAGAATGGCGTCGATATCCACCTCTGCCGCCGCCCCCGCCGCGGCCCGCCTTTCGCCGTCCTGGCAGAGGCGGGAAAAGCTGTCGAACCCAAGGCTCAGCGCGCTTCCCTTCAGGAAATGGAGGTTTTGTTCCAGCTCATGCCGTTCAGTGTCACGCCGCAGCCGGGCCATGACATCCTGAACCTCGTCGAGGAAGATTTCCACGACCTCGTCGAATTCATCCCTGCCGACCTCGTCCCGCAACTGATTGACCCTGGGCCAGTGAATCATGACCGCCTCCGCTTTGGTCTCTGGATAACCGGGTTTGCGTAAACACCCGGTTAAGCGCGGCGGCAGGCTCATTGGTGGTTTTCACGGTATCTTAAGCCGCGCAGCCTAGCCTTCGATCACAACCGGTCAATCGGAACGCAGGGAATCAGGGTGCCACCAACCAGTCAAACAGACGCCAGGGTCGAACTGGATTTTGGCGCGATCCGAAAGGTTCTGGTCGTCGACGACAGTCGCCTGCAGCGCCGCATCCTTGTGGCGTCGTTGAAAAAATGGGGGTTTACCGTTCTTGAGGCCGATTGCGGCGAGGATGCGATCGCTCTGTGTGCCGCAGACCTGCCCGATCTGGTGCTGAGCGATTGGGTCATGCCCGGGATGAGCGGGTTGGATTTTTGCCGTGCCTTTCGTGAACTGGAAAAGGACCAGTACACATATTTTATCCTGCTGACATCAAAAAGTGAAAAGCAAGAGGTCGCGCGCGGCCTTGATGCGGGGGCCGATGATTTCCTGATCAAACCGCTTGAGGCGGATGAACTGCGCGCGCGCATTTCTGCCGGCGCGCGGATTTTGGACATGCAGCGTGAACTTTCCGACAAGAACCGGCTGATCGAAACCGCGCTGGAGGAGTTGCGGCTTGCCCATGACGCAATCGACAAGGACCTGATGCAGGCCCGCAAGATCCAGGAATCCCTTGTGCCGGAATTGACGCGTGACTTCGGGAAATCGCGGGTCAGCCTGTTGTTGAAACCCTGCGGGCACATCGGCGGCGACCTGGTCGGCATGTTCTCACCGGGCGTAAACCGGCTGGGTTTCTACAGTATCGACGTGTCCGGCCATGGCATTACATCGGCGATGATGACCGCGCGGCTGGGCGGCTACCTGTCCAGCACCCATTTCGATCAGAACGTGGCCATGCAGCAGCGGTTCAACCGGTTCTACGCCCTTCTGCCCCCCGAAGAGGTCGCGGAAACGCTGAACTCCCGCCTCATGGCCGATACCGGTATCGAAGAGTATTTCACCATGGTCTACGCCATTGTCGACCTGCGCAACGGACATTTGAAAATGGTTCAGGCCGGCCATCCCCACCCGTTGCTGCTGCGCGAAAATGGTGATGCCGAATTCATTGGCGAAGGGGGCCTGCCCATTGGATTGCTGGCCGATGTCCAATTCCAACAGACCGAGGTCTATCTGAAACCGGGGGATCGTTTGCTGCTGTATTCAGACGGTTTCACCGAATGCCGCCTGGCCGATGGAAACCTGTTGGACGAAGACGGTCTGCACCGGATGGCGATGGGATGCAGCACCGGGCGTGGCGGGACCGAGTTTCTTGATGACCTGTTTTGGCGTCTGACGCAGGAAATGGCCCCGGGCGCAGGGGCCGAAGACGATATATCGGCGGTCTTCTTCGAATATAACGGCCCCTAAAGCCGCCGCATGATCCGCGTGGCAAAATGCCTGTCGCCTGCATTGCCCAGCATCTGTGCCGCATCGGCGACAGCCATCCAAACGGGCTCGTGCATCTCTTCGGTCGGGGGGCCCATGCACAGAACGGGCCGGGCGCAATAGACCATGCAGACTTTCTCGGCCCACAGGTCGTATTCGGGCATAAAGGTGAACCGGCGAAAGGCGCCGACCCGGCGCGGCGCGGCAATCCGCCAGCCGGTTTCCTCGTACACTTCGCGATGCAGCGCGGTAACCGGGGATTCACCGGGGTCGATGCCGCCGCCCGGCAGTTGCAGGTCCGGTCCGGGATCGGTTTGGCAGGTCAGCAACAGGTGCCCATTGCGCGGCAACAGCGCATAAACGCCCACGCGCCGCGTATAGGTGCGCCCGGCTTCGGGGCTTTCGCCGAACCGTCTGATCATGTATGGCCCCTTTCAACCAAATTTGTTCGACCTATATGGTTGCGGTATGCCAACCCGTGGCGTGTAAGGAAACCCCATGTCTCTTGGAACGAAAATCGCGTGGGACGATACCGTCCTGCCCTTTCAACTCGACGTATCGGATATGCGCGGCCGCGTTGCGCGGCTGGACGGCGTGCTGGACGGCATCCTGAAACAGCATGACTATCCGGAACAGGTCGAAGCCCTGGTGGCCGAAATGGCCTTGCTGACCGCGTTGATCGGCCAGACTGTCGCGCTGCGCTGGAAATTGTCGCTGCAGGTTCAGTCAAAGGGGCCGGTGCGGATGATTGCAACCGACTACTATGCGCCAACGGAACCTGGGCAGCCCGCGCAGATTCGCGCTTATGCCAGCTTTGACCGGGATCGCCTGACCGACAGCGCCCCTTTCGATCAGGTTGGCGAAGGGTATTTCGCCATCATGATCGACCAGGGCGAGGGCACGCAGCCCTATCAGGGGATCACGCCGCTGGCGGGCGGGTCGCTGCGCGCCTGTGCCGAGGCATATTTTGCCCAGTCAGAGCAATTGCCGACGCGGTTCTCGTTGAGTTTCGGAAAATCGACCGAACCTGGTGTCGGCGAACATTGGCGTGCCGGTGGCGTGATGCTGCAACACATGCCCAAAGCGTCGCCCTTTGTGGCGTCGGGCGAGGGCACAGGCGAAATCCTGTCCGCCGGGGATCTGGTCGACGGGGACGAAGGCGAGAACTGGGGTCGGGTGAACATCCTGCTCGATACGGTTGACGATCTTGAACTGATTGGTCCTTCGGTTGCGCCGACGGATTTGCTGGTGCGTCTGTTCCACGAGGAAAAGCCGCGGGTTTATGACGCCCAACCGGTCAAGTTCGGCTGCACCTGTTCCGAGGACCGCGTGCGTCAGAGCCTGTCGATCTATTCGGCCCGGGACATCGAAAAGATGACAACCGCCGAAGGGCTGGTGACGGCTGACTGTCAGTTCTGCGGCGCCCATTACGTGCTTGACCCGCAATCGGTCGGGTTCGATGCCGATGATGCGGGCCGTGCGTGACCCCGTTGCCCAGCTGACCCGCGCCCTGACCCGCCCCGGCGGCGGGTCAAGCGATTTTGACCTGAACCCAGAGACCGTTTTGCCAGCGGGGCGAAAACTGCGGCCTGCCGGGGTTCTGGTGCCAATTTCGCTGACCCGGCAGGGACCTCGGCTGATTTTGACCAAGCGGTCCTCGGCGTTGAAACATCACCCCGGTCAGATCGCCTTTCCGGGTGGCAAGCAGGATGAAACCGATCGGGACGTTACCGCGACCGCCCTGCGTGAGGCGCGCGAAGAGATAGGCCTGCCATCCGATCTTCCACGCGTTCTGGGTCAATTGCCCGTGCATGAAACCGTGACATCCTTTGCCGTGACCCCGGTCGTCGCCATCCTTGAACAGGATTTCGAACCGGTGGCAGAACCCGGAGAAGTTGATGAGATTTTTTCGGTTCCGCTTGCGCATGTGCTGAACCCGGCGAATTATGTTATCGAGTCGCGCCGCTGGCGTGGTCAGAGAAGATATTATTTCGCTGTGCCTTACGGTCCCTATTACATCTGGGGCGCGACGGCGCGGATGTTACGGGGATTGGCAGCGCGGGTAAGTGAATGACGCAAATCATCACCGATGATTGGATAAAGTTGCAGGCCACACAGGATGTCTGCAAGGCCCTGACCGACGGCGGCGCGCAGGCGTTCTTTGTCGGTGGTTGCGTGCGCAATGCCCTGTTGGGGGCAGAAGCCTCGGACATTGACATTGCCACGGATGCACATCCCGAACGGGTGGTCGAGCTTGCGGCGGCGGCCGGCCTCAAGGCCATCCCGACGGGTATCGAACATGGAACCGTCACGGTTGTCAGCGGGGGCATCCCGCATGAAATCACGACCTTTCGCCGTGACGTTAAAACCGACGGTCGCCGTGCCACGGTGGCGTTTTCCGACACCGTGTCAGAGGACGCCGCGCGCCGCGATTTCACCATGAACGCGCTGTATGCCCGCCCGGACGGCACGCTGCTTGACCCGCTGGGTGGCCTGCCGGACCTGAACGCCCGGCATGTGCGGTTTATCGGACAGGCCAAAGGCCGTATTCGCGAGGATTACCTGCGGTCGTTGCGGTATTTCCGGTTTCATGCCTGGTATGGCGATGCGGCGGCCGGGTTCGACCCGGATGCGCTGGATGCCATTGCATCAAATCTTGACGGGCTAGAACGGCTTTCGCGTGAAAGGGTCGGCGCAGAAATACTCAAACTGCTGGCCGCGCCGGACCCGGCACCGGCCATTGCCGCGATGCGCGGCGCGGGGGTTCTGGGCGCGGTGTTGCCCGGAGCGGATGACCGGTCGCTGGCCGTGCTGGTTTCGCTTGAACAGGCCGCTGATGCAGCGGCCGATCCGGTTCGGCGCCTGGCAGCGATTGCATCGCCCGAAATCGCCAAGACCCTGCGGCTGAGCCGTTCACAACTGCAACGCCTGACCCGGATGCGGGACGAGGCGATGGGAACCGCCAGCGTTGCAGAGCTTGGCTATCGGTACGGCGCCGAAGGCGGGTTGCACGAAACGCTTCTGCGCTGTGCCTTCTTGGAACACCCCTGGTCAGATGACCTGGCAACGGCGTTGCAAAAGGGTGCAGGCGCCAGTTTTCCGGTCCGGGCGCAGGACCTGATCCCCAAGTTCACGGGCCCCGCGCTGGGCAAGAAACTGTCAGACCTCGAGGCGCGCTGGATCGCGTCCGGTTTCACGCTGGGTCGGGCGCAATTGCTGGCCGAGTGATATAAAGTCTCAAAAGGGGATGACAAACCGGATCGTTTTTGGCTAGGGTGCGCCTGCTACATGGATGGAGGACTGCGAATGTATTACGGGATCTGGTTCGGCTAAGGCCAGAACGCTCGACCCGTTGGGGTGGTGTTCTGGCGCCATCTTCTTTCGCATGATCTGTTTACCTGCTCAAACCGGAGCACTTTTCCATGTTTCGTTTCTTCGAAAATCTTGTTGACCCGTTTATCGCCTATGACGAGGTTGATACCCCGCCCACGCGCCTGTGGCCCTTTATGCTGGACTATTCGCGCCCGTTCTTTCGGGTTTTTGTCTGGACCGCCCTTATGTCGGTCATCGTGGCAGCGGTCGAAGTTGGCCTGATCTATTACATGGGCCGCGTTGTCGACCTGTTGGCGGGGTCGCCCGCGCAGGTCTGGCAGGCACATGGCACCGAACTGTTGTTGATCGCCGCGTTCATCCTGTTGCTGCGACCCATTCTGCACGTCGTCGATGTGATGCTGCTGAACAACGCCATCCTGCCCAATTTCGGGACGTTGATCCGGTGGCGCGCACACAAACACGTTCTGCGCCAGTCCGTCGGCTGGTTCGAGAACGATTTTGCCGGGCGCATCGCCAACCGGATCATGCAGACACCGCCCGCTGCGGGCGAGGTGATCTTTCAGGTCTTCGACGCGATTTCCTTTTCGCTGGCCTATATGATCGGGGCCGCGGTCCTGCTGGCGGCGGCCGATCCACGCCTGTTGCTGCCCCTGCTGATCTGGCTTGCGCTTTATGGTTTGCTGGTTCGCTGGACCGTTCAGCGGGTTGGCCCGGCGTCGCAGGCCGCATCAGATGCGCGTTCAACCGTAACGGGCCGGGTCGTGGACAGCTATACCAACATCCACTCGGTCAAGATGTTCGCCCATGACAGCCAAGAGCTGGACTATGCCCGCGAGGCGATCGAGGAAACGCGCCGGACCTTTCAGGTCGAGATGCGGATATTCACCATCATGGATGCGGTTCTGGTCTCGTTGAACGGTCTGTTGATCGTCGGTGTCGTCGGGTGGGCGATTTACCTGTGGATGCAGGGCAGCGCATCGGTCGGGGTTGTTGCCGCGGCAACTGCGCTGACATTGCGGCTGAATGCGATGACCGGGTGGATCATGTGGGCGCTGACCAGCTTTTTCCGTCAGCTTGGGGTCGTGGCCGAGGGGATGCAAACCATCGCGCAGCCGGTTGACCTGCTGGATCAACAGGGGGCCACGCCCCTGGACCTGACATCTGGTGCGATCGAACTGCGCGACCTGTCGCATCACTATGGACGGGAAACCGGCGGGTTGGATCACGTCAATATCTCGATCCGGCCGGGCGAAAAGATCGGCTTGATCGGGCGGTCGGGCGCTGGGAAATCGACGCTGGTCAAGCTGCTGTTGCGGTTCTACGACGTCGAGGACGGGGCGATCGAGATTGATGGTCAGGACATCTCGTCAGTGACCCAGGACAGTTTGCGCAGCCGGATCGGCATGGTTCAACAAGACAGCGCCCTGCTGCACCGGTCAGTGCGCGACAACATCCTGTACGGGCGTCCCGATGCCACAGAAGAGCAGATGATTGCCGCCGCCAAACAGGCCGAGGCGCACGACTTTATCCTGGACCTGCAGGACCCGCAGGGCCGAACAGGGTATGACGCCCATGTCGGCGAGCGCGGCGTCAAGCTGAGCGGGGGACAACGCCAGCGTGTGACGCTGGCGCGGGTGATCCTGAAAGACGCGCCGATTCTGTTGTTGGACGAGGCAACCTCGGCGCTGGATTCCGAGGTCGAGGCGTCGATCCAGGAAACGCTTTACGGGATGATGCAGGGAAAGACGGTTATCGCCATTGCTCACCGTTTAAGCACCATCGCACAGATGGATCGCATCCTGGTGATGGACAAGGGACGGATTGTCGAAGAGGGCTCTCATTCGGACCTGCTGGCACAGGGGGGGCTTTACGCTCAGTTCTGGGCAAGGCAATCAGGTGGCTTCATGAACCCGGAGGCAGCCGAGTGAAGATAGCCGATCTGATCGACCCGTTTTCCGGGACGCAAACGCCCCCGCCGCAGACGCTGGGGGCGTTCATTCGCTGGTGCCTGTCCGGGGCATGGCCGATGCTGTTTGTGGCGGCGCTGTTCTCGGGTGTGGCCGGTGCGCTTGAGGCCGGAACCGCGTGGATCCTGGGAAAATTCATCGATGCCGCAACCGTTGCGGGACCGCAGGGTTTTCTGACGGCGGACAACATATGGATGATCCTCGGGGCGATTGCGTTTTTCATTCTGCTGCGCCCGCTGATGTTTGGCCTGTCATCGGTTTCGAACAACTATATCGTCATGCCCAACCTTCCGCCCCTGATCCTGGCCCGGCTGAACAGGTGGACCCTTGGGCAATCCGTGACCTATTTCGACGATGATTTCGCCGGCCGCATTGCGCAAAAACAGATGCAGACCTCAAGCGCGCTGACCTCGGTTGTGTCCGAGACCATCAGCGCAATCGTGTTTGCGCTGGCGTCGATGGCGGGATCATTGCTTTTGTTGGGGTCTATTCACCCGCTTGTTCTGTTGCCATTTGTCCTGTGGCTGGCAGGGTATTTCCTGCTGGTGCGCTGGTATTTACCGCGCATACGCCACCGGTCGGCGGCGCGGGCTGGCGCGCGGGCAAATGTGACGGGGCAGGTGGTGGACACCATCACCAATATCAAGACGGTCAAGTTGTTCGCGCATTCCGAGTTCGAGGACCGGTCGGCGCGAAAGTCGATGGAGAACCTGCGAGAGCGTTCGCTGGAATTCGGTCGCCTTTCGGCGAGTTTCCGTTTTGTGCTGATGGCCTTGGCCGGTGTGTTGCCGGTTCTTCTTTTAGGCGCGACAGTCCTGTTGTGGCAGGCCGGTCAGGCCACGACCGGCGATATCGTGGCCGCGGGTGCCGTGTCGATCCGTGTGTCCCAGATGACGGGCTGGGTCAGTTTCACCCTTATGGGCCTTTACGCCAATGTCGGCGAGGTTGAAAACGGCATGAAGACGCTGGCCAAGCGGCAGCGGGTCGAAGACGCGCCCGATGCACAAGAGTTGACGGTTCCCGAAGGGCAGATCGTGTTCGACAATGTCCGGTTCGCCTATGGGCGGGACATTGGCGGCGTGTCGGACCTGAACCTGGTCATAAGGCCGGGCGAAAAGCTTGGGATTGTCGGCGCCTCTGGGGCGGGAAAATCCACGCTGGTGTCGCTGTTGTTGCGGCTCTACGACCGGGAAAGCGGTGTGATCAGGATCGACGGGCAAGACATTGCGCGGGTCACGCAGGACAGTTTGCGCCGTCATATCGGAATGGTCACGCAGGAAACCGCGATGTTCAACCGTTCCGCCCGCGACAATATTCTGTACGGCCGTCCCGACGCCACCGAACAAGAGGTGATCGCTGCCGCCACAAAGGCCGAGGCGCATGAATTTATCCTGGGGTTGCAGGACGCGCAGGGGCGAACGGGATATGATGCCCATCTGGGTGAACGGGGCGTCAAGCTGAGCGGCGGCCAAAGGCAGCGCATCGCCCTGACCCGCGCCATTCTCAAGGATGCCCCGATCCTTGTCCTTGACGAGGCCACCTCGGCGCTGGATTCCGAGGTCGAAGCCTCGATCCAGGCGGCGTTGCATCGGGTGAT
Organism: Alphaproteobacteria bacterium; assembly: GCA_030427405.1. Classification (GTDB taxonomy): domain Bacteria; phylum Pseudomonadota; class Alphaproteobacteria; order Rhodobacterales; family Rhodobacteraceae; genus Ruegeria. Next base: position 112,706 of record JAUHXK010000013.1, read on the forward strand.
GGAAGGCAAGACGGTTCTTGCGATTGCGCACCGGCTATCGACACTCAGCGAAATGGACCGGATCATTGTTCTGGACGCGGGTCGGATCGCCGAGGATGGCACGCATGACGGGCTGCTGGACAAAAACGGGCTTTATGCACGGTTCTGGCACCGGCAGTCCGGCGGGTTCATTCAGACCGAAGCCGCCGAATAGGGGCTTTTTTTACCGCCAGCGCCCCTGTATCAGGCCGCCTATGACGCAAGATTATGCCATTCTTCGGCTGGGCCATCAGGGCGACGGCATAGCCGAGGGGCCTGTTTACGCCCCCCGCACCCTTCCCGGTGAAGTCATCAGCGGCAGGCTGGTGGGGTCGACGCTTGAGGATATCCGCGTCGGAACACCGTCGGATGACAGGGTTCGCGCGCCCTGCCGCCATTACAAGGCGTGTGGCGGCTGCCAGTTGCAACACGCATCCGACGCTTTTGTGGCGGGCTGGAAAGTTGACGTCGTGCGGACCGCTCTGGCGGCTCAGGGATTGCAGGCACCGATGCGCCCGATCCATACCTCGCCGCCCGGCACGCGCCGCCGCGCCACCATTGCTGTCCGTCGGACCAAGAAAGGGACGCTGGCCGGATTTCACGGTCGGGCGTCGGAAACGATTACCGAAATTCCCGATTGCCTGTTGCTGGACCCGGCCCTTGTTGCAGCCATTCCGGTTGCTGAGAACCTTGCCGTTCTGGGCGGCAGCCGCAAGGGCGTATTGGCCGTGACGCTGACCTTGTCCGACACCGGGCTGGATGTGTCGGTCCGTGGCGGCAAGCCCCTGGACGGACCGCTGGAACTGACACTGGCGCAGGCGACAGAACGGCATGGGCTGGCACGCCTGACATGGGATGGCGAGGTGATCGCGACCCGTCATCCGCCGGTACAGCAATTCGGCCCGGCCGCCGTTGTCCCCCCGCCCGGCGCGTTTCTGCAGGCGACAAAAGACGGTGAACAGACCCTGATACAGGCCGTTTGCGAGATCGTGGGGAATGCGAAACGGGTTGTTGACCTGTTTGCGGGCAGCGGCACCTTTTCGCTGCCGATGGCACAATCAGCCGAGGTTCACGCGGTCGAAGGCGATCGGGCAATGACCGATGCCCTGGACGCCGGTTGGCGCAAGGCAAAAGGGTTGAAAAAGGTCACGACCGAGGCACGCGACCTGTTCCGCCGCCCGCTGATGCCGGACGAGCTGGCCCGTTTCGACGCCGTAGTCCTGGACCCGCCCCGCGCCGGAGCCGAGGCCCAGACCGACCAGTTGGCCCAGGCCATGCGTCCGGTCATCGCATATGTCTCGTGCAACCCGGTCAGTTTCGCCCGAGACGCCCGGCTGCTTGTTAATTCGGGATATACCCTTGAATGGGTACAGGTGGTTGACCAATTTCGATGGTCGTCGCACGCCGAACTGGTGGCAAAGTTCACCCTTTCGCCGAAATCGTGATCAAACAGGAGGCCGCCAGAATGGGGTTCAGCCAGAAACTGCTGGGATTTGTCGAAAGCACCGGATTTTCGCGTTTCATCACCGGTGTTATCCTGGTCAACGCGGTTTTGCTGGGCATGGAAACATCGCCCACCCTGATGGACAGGGCCGGACCTCTGATCGTTGCGCTTGATACGATCTGCCTGGCAATCTTTGTTGCCGAGATCGCGATGAAGCTGGTGGCGCGCGGGCGGCTGTTCTTCACCAATGGCTGGAACATTTTCGACTTTGTGATTGTCGGGATCGCGCTGGTGCCGGGCGGTGCGGGCCTGTCGGTCTTGCGGGCGCTGCGAATTCTGCGGGTTTTGCGCGTGATATCGGTTGCGCCGCGCCTGCGCCGCGTTGTCGAGGGGTTTATTCAGGCGCTGCCGGGCATGGCCAGCGTGTTCCTTTTGATGGCGATCCTGTTCTATATCGGGGCCGTTATCGCGACCAAGTTGTTTTCCCAGTCCTTCCCCGATTGGTTTGGCGACCTTGGCCTGTCAGCCTATACGCTGTTCCAGATCATGACGCTTGAAAGCTGGTCGATGGGCATCGTGCGTCCTGTGATGCAGGAATACCCCTATGCGTGGCTGTTTTTCGTGCCGTTTATCATGGTTACCACCTTTGCGGTGGTGAACTTGCTGGTTGGTTTGATCGTCAATTCGATGCAGGACGCGCACCATGCCGAAGACGAGGTCAAGACCGATGCCTATCGGGATGAGGTTCTTGAAAGGCTGGAAGCCATCGAACAACGCATTATCGAACAGGTACACAGCAAAAAGTGATTTCAGTTTTTTCATTTTTTGGCATAATACCCACAAAAAAATAGCAGGCAGTGAAATCAATGGATCGTCGAGCATTCGGATTGGGGGCCATGGCAACGCTGAGTCTTTCGGCATGTGCCTCAGCAAGCCCCAAATTTCTTTCCTATAGCGGCCCCGAGGTGACCTCTTTGGTGGTCAACAAGGGCGCGCGAAAACTCTATCTTCTGCACAATGAAAGCGTTTTGCGGGAATATGACGTGGATCTTGGGTTTGCGCCTCAGGGCACCAAGGTAAAGCGCGGCGATGGCCGCACGCCCGAAGGGACCTATCTGATCGATCGCCGCAATCCACGCAGCCGGTACCATCTGTCGCTTGGAATCTCGTATCCCAATTCAGAAGATGTTGCCAAGGCCAAGGCGTTCGGGCTGGATCCGGGCGGCGATATCTTTATTCACGGGCAACCAAACCTGCGGTCGGAATTCAAGCGGGCAAAAAAGACCCCGGATTGGACCGCGGGCTGCATCGCCGTCAAAAACGACGAGATCGAAGAGATCTATGCGATGGTCAACAAGGGCACGGTCATCACCCTGCGACCCTGATCCGGGTCACAGGGGTTTCCAGTTCTGAAAGCCGAACAGCAGATAATCGCGCTGATACGCGTCCGAAGCCAGTGTTTCGAGGTCTTCGTCATAAATCTCGGACAGGGCAAAAGGCCCGTCCGGCCGGGGTAGACCTGGGTCGGGCGGATTCGGGTGGCCCACCTTGCGCGCAAGGTCGGGCAAGGCCTGTGCCATTTCCTCTTCGCGCATGGTTATGTCCGGTACCGCAAAGGCGGCGATACCTTCCAGCGTTTGGGCCTGGCCGCACCACAGGCCATCCACCCGGATCTGGGTTTGACCCGACAGGTTCTGCCGGAGGAACTTCAGAAATGCGGCAAAGGCCGCGCGATGCTGATCAAGGTCATAGTTATTGGGCCGGATTTCGCCCGGTATCGGCAGTTTGAACTGTTTGCGCAGCGTATTTCGAATGCTGACATAGGCCCCCGGCCCTGTTTCCAGAATACGTTGGCAAAACACGCTGTGGGCGCGGGCAAGCGGATGGCGCAAAACGGTGAATTTCCGGTGTTCGGACCGGGCCTCCATCCATTTGCGCATCTGTTTTTGGTTCCGGCCCGACACCAGGTCATCCGTTGATCGTCTGTCCAGGTCCGCAAGCCAGGCGGCAACCGTGTCTTCGGGGCCGCCGCGAACCGGCAGGTAAAGCAACGGCGTGTCGGCGGCCGCAACGTAACGCGACACTGCGGGTCCGCGGCGTGGTTCGAAATTGGGGGTCCGCTGCAGGTTGAACCGGTCCATCCCCGACAGGGCGCTTTCCATCTGTTCGGGGTTTGTCACCTTTGACCGGGCAGGGGCGGGGTTTTGGGGTTTCAAATCCTTGCCCAGCGACTCCAACCGACCGGACACACCCAACCAGGCCGCCAGGCCATTCAGAATATCCAGGCGATTGAGATCGTCATAGTTAATATAAAACGGAGCCTGCCCGCTTGCCTGAAGCCGGTTGAGCAGTTCCAGCTGATATTGCTGCTGATGTTCAAGATAGTCGGAAAACTCGTCGGGATCGAACGCGACCTGGGCTTCGCGCCGGCGTTTGACATTGGTCAGTTGCCATTGCTGAGTCGCGCGCGCGATCTTGAGCGACACATAGCTGTCCAGCGGATTGCGGGTCAGGATGATCTTGGCGCATCGCGGATCGTCCAGCGCAGGGTACAGGACGCGTTGATCATGCGCGTGGAAAAAACGGAACCCGTTCAGCGCGCCGGGATTGTTCTTGATGGCCCGGATCAGCAGGGCCGGGTCGGCATCCCGCTGCTCTTGCGACAGGCCCAGAAGGGCGGTGTTCTTCGGATAACCGATGAAATGCGGGTTGAACGCTTCGCCGTGGCAGGCGACGTCCCCAAGCGCGTTCAGATGCGCCTCAAGCAGGTTTGAACCCGTGCGCATCTCGGCAAGCAGGATGAAATAATCAAAGCGGGCTGTCATGCCGGGCTATTGCACCAGGTACGGTTTTCGGTAAGGCCGCGACTGCGGCCCGATCACGTCGTCGGGTGGGAAATCCCCCATCAGATAGGGGTGCATTCCCTGGTTTTTCAGGTTTTGCAGGAACTTTCCAAACCCGGTCAAATCGACCATCCGGGGCGCCTGTGACAGGTGGCCGGGCTGTGTGGTTCCGATCTCATCCAGGATTGTCTGCAGCGGCTCCATCGGAGATTCGACAAACTCGGCCAGGTTCCAGATACGGACATTGGCCTTGGTCCAGACGGAATCCAGAACCTCAAGCTGTTTGGATTCGATCTGCTGCAGCCGGGCGGCCTCGCTGCGGATATCGCCGAAATTCAGGTTGGACCGGAACAGAGGCAAGGCCCAGGCACCGGTCACGACCGAGATTTGGGCGTTCTTGTCGCGGGCCAGAAACCAGTTGATCGCCTGTGTGTCCCTGGGACCGAACTGGAAACATTGCCGTTCACCGCGCGTGTTCCAGATCAGGTTGGACATGAAGGCGGTCGGGTTATAGTCGCGCAGCCGGGCGCAATCGCTGAGCGCGCCGGTGGTTGTGGTCTGACCTTCGGCAAATTCGGCCCGGTCGGGGTCAAAAAGATGCCCATGGACCCGCGTTCCGGTGGCATTCGCCAGCCAGGGCTCGAAATCCTCGAACAGTTCCGTAAATCCCTGGAACATCGAATAGGGGTACGAGGTCAGACCGTTTTCGCTGCCGTGCCGTGGAAACCGGCTTTGCATATACAACCCGTCGCGGCCACGCGTGCGCCGCTCGACAGCTTTCGAGAATATGCGGTCGATCTTGCCCGGGTTCGGTTCTGCCGGTTTCACCGCGCCGGTCTGGTCGGTCAGGAAAGCCTGGTACAGCCGATCCGCCCGAGGCCATATTTTTCGCGCGGTAAAGCAGTCGGACCGCCGCAGCAATTGCAGGTGGTCATCGTAAAAGATATGGGGCCGGCCCTGGTAATCGAACTTGGACAACGTAAGCGACCGGCTTTCGATATGGGTCGAATACAGGCGCGCAAGGGTCTGGAAATAACTTTCATCCGGTATCCAGACATGTCGGAAATAGCGGTCATAGACCGCACGTTTGGGGTCCTGCAGGATGGCCGACAGGGTTTGCCGCGTCAGGCACCACCACTGGCTTCCCATATGGGGCACCAAGCCCTCGGGGATCGAGCGTTTGACCCCGATCGCACGTTGCAGCCGGACATACCAGTCGAACAGTTTTCGCTGGCGGCGCCAGGAAAACGGGAACCGCAGCGTGAACCGTTCGACATCAAGGCCGCCGACGGTCCAGCTGACATCCGCAGTGGTGGCGCTTTCGATGAAATCGACGCGGGGCCGGTCGGCCAGGTATTCGACAAGGTCATGAACCGGGCGCAGCGGCAAACACGCCCCCGACGACAAAAGGACGTGGTGAACATCGGGGAATTGCGACAACATCATAACTGCGGCGGATTGCGTGGCGGCGACAATGCCCCACCCCCCCCAGTCACAGACA
>JAUHXK010000001.1 GCA_030427405.1 Alphaproteobacteria bacterium
CGAACCAAACCGCCCACATATCTCTTCAGTTATCCATCAATGTCAAAGAACAAACATCAAAGACCCAAAAACAAGACCGATACGCCAATCTCTCAGCGCAACCGCCCATCCCTAAACCTCAGATGCCCACCGTCTCTCCAGCGCGTCTCCAGCGCCTCTCAAGCGCCGGTGAAGGGCGTTCTAAGCATTACAACAATACACCGCAAGCAGAAAAACACATCCAGGCCATTTTTTTTGCATTTTCCATTTTACCTCTGTAAAATCAATGGATTAAGTAACAGAAATCCAGTCCAACACCCCCCCCGCCGGGCACTATAGCCGCCCAAAACGCGAATGCGGTATCAGACCCGGATGCGGCCGACCACTATATCTAGCGCGACTCTGCCACCCATACACAAGTCATCCCGACTCAAAACCCGGTGCACACCCGCTGAGCGGCACAAAAACCCAACGAGTCGCCTAATCGGGAAATCCTGTTCGTACGAAAACCCAGGTCTTGTGAATGCCCGGCATATGCGGTCAGGTTCCGGTGCAGAAATCCTGGCAAGACGCGACCATGACGACCACATATTCATACCCCGTTATTCGGCCCGTCGGATTCGATGGTGCCCTTGTTACGTTTTCGCAACGGATGACTGAACCTTCAAACCGGGCTGCATTGGCGTATCGGTCCGCCATCGAACAACAAGGCTGGTCTGAGATACTGGAAACCTCGGCCTCGCTGACATCGGCCTATTTACGGTTTGACCCTCTGCGCATGCCCTATGCAGAGGCCGAGCTTCGGCTGAACGAATTGCTGGGCCAGCGCGATTGGTACAGCGCCGCCCTGCCCGCGGGGCGCAGGCTGTGGCGGGTCCCAACGGTCTACGGCACCGAATTGGCGCCGCAGCTGGATGAGGCCGCCGACGCCGCCGGGTTGATCCCGACCGAGGCAATCCAGAGGATCAGCCAGACACAGGTGCGCGTGCTGACGATCGGGTTCGCGCCGGGTCAGCCTTACCTTGGACCGCTTGGGCCCGAGTTTGACATCCCAAGGCTGCCCACGCTGACGCCGATGGTGCCAGAGGGGGCGCTGGTCCTGGCAATTGCGCAAATGGTGCTGTTCTCGGGCCCGACGCCGACAGGGTGGCAGCATGTGGGGCAGACAGCCTTTCGCTGTTTTCGACCGGACCAAGAACAGAGCTTTGCGTTGCGCCCCGGTGACGAGATGCTATTCGAACCGGTATCTCGGGCCGAGTTAGAGGCCATTGGGGCCCGTGACACCGACGGCTCCGGCGGCGCGACTTGCACGGAGATCGCGTCATGACCCTGCTTGTTCACAGGATCGGCCCCGCGTGTACCATTCAGGACCAAGGGCGCACCGGCTTTCTGGATCAGGGTCTGTCACGATCCGGGGCCGCTGATCAGGTAGCGTTGCATGAAGGCGCGGCTTTGCTGGGGCAGGCCCCGGATTGCGCCGCTCTTGAGATGGCCGGGGCGGGCGGAACGTTCGAAGCCAAGGCCCTGACGCGCTTTGCCCTGACCGGTGCCCCGATGCAGGCCGCCATCGACGGCGCCCCAATACGGTGGAATGCCTCTTATGAGTTGCAGCCTGGGCAGCAACTGACCATCGGCGCGGCGCGGCAGGGCAATTACGGTTACTTGCACCTGCCCGGCGGGATCGCATCCGACGTCGTGCTGGGATCACGCTCGGCCCAACTGACGGCCCGGATCGGCCGACCAATTCAGGCAGGGGACGTTCTGGCAGGGCTGTTTGCGCCCGGATCGGGCACCGCTGGCCTGACGCTGACACCCAGCGACAGGTTTTCCGGTGGGCTGCTGCGCGTCGTGGCAAGCTTTCAGACCCCTCTTTTCGACAAGGCCACCCTGGCGCGGTTCACGCAAACCGAGTTTCACCGAGGCGCCCGTGCCAATCGGATGGGCATGCAGTTGACCAGCGCCGGTGAAGGTTTTGCCGCGCAAGGTCAGCTGAATATCCTGTCCGATGTTATCACCCCCGGCGACATTCAGATGACCGGCACCGGCGAGCCGTTCATCCTGCTGCCCGAATGCCAGACCACGGGCGGTTACCCGCGTATTGCAACCGTGCTGCCCTGCGACCTGCCCCGAGCAGCGCAGACCCCGGCTGGCAGTGCCATTCGGTTCGAATTCGTGACGCAGGATCAGGCCGTGGCGATACAATCCGCGCATGACGCCGATCTGGCGCGCCTGCCCGCCCGCGTCGCGCCGTTGGTCCGCGATCCGCATGACATCCCTGACCTGTTGTCCTACCAATTGATCAGCGGAATGATCTCAGCCACCGAGTAAGGAGAATTGCCCATGCCCCGCGTCGATCTGAATGCCGATATGGGCGAAAGCTTTGGACCCTGGAAGATGGGCGATGACGAAAGCCTGCTGAAAATCATCACCTCGGCCAACATCGCCTGCGGCTTTCACGCGGGTGATTGGGACGTGATGGCGGGGACAATGGCGCTGGCGGCCGAGAATGGCGTGGGCATCGGCGCGCATCCCGGTTTTCCCGACCTGCAAGGCTTTGGCCGCCGCAACATGAAGGTACCGCATGCGTCGCTGCGTAATCTCGTCCGTTACCAATTGGGCGCGGCAATGGGCATGGCCAAGGCGGTTGGCACCAAGGTCCGGCACCTGAAATTGCACGGGGCGCTGGCCAATATGTGCTCGGTCGATCTGGACATGGCGCGGGCCTGCTATCAGGGCGCGCTGGATGTGGACCCGGACATCATCATCATGGTGTTGGCAGTTACCAAACAAGAAGAGGCCGCGCGCGAGCTGGGTTGCAAATGGGTCGGCGAGATCTTTGCGGATCGCGCCTATAACGACGATGGCACGCTGGTCGATCGGTCTTTGCCCGGCGCGGTGATACACGACCCAAAGGTTGCCGGCCCTCGCATTCTGAACATGGTGCAGGACGGTGCGATCCTGACCGAATCCGGCAAACGGCTGGAAACATCGATCGACACGATCTGTCTGCACGGCGATGGCCCGACGGCGGTGCAAATCGCCCGATCGGTGCGCGAGCATTTGATCGACGGCGGTGTCGAGGTCACAAAGTTCATCCGCTAATCAGATTGCCGCCCCAAACGCACACCGGGTTCAGGCTGTTGCCCGTGCGGGCACCAGCGCCTAGCATGACCCCAAGTGCATGATCTGCATACTGCAAACCCGAATACCGCGACGCAAGGAGCTGAGCCAATGTCTTTCGACCTGATGTCCTATGAGCCCAGGGGCGACAAGAAGAACTCGGAGTTTTTCACCGAATACCTTCCCCGAATCTATGAACGCCGCACCAGTTCCGGCATTGCCGATCAGGTCGGGCCGATGCGCGCGATTGTCCTTCAGGTCGAACCCGATGCGCTGTTCAGCACGATGATCGAGCTGTACGTGATGTCTCCTTATCGCCACTCGGCCAGCTATCTGGGTCAAACCCACAAGTTCGCTGTCATGCATTCTCATCCCGACTACCCGGCGCTGATCGTGATGGCCCCGCTCAGCCCCGCGTTCGAGGACTTCATCCCCCGCATCAACCGCATGTACCCGATGGCGCGCGCCACCCCCCAGACCCGCTATGTCGGCGAGGTGTTCGGCGCAACCGATCTGAACGCGCTGACCCGCACGCTGGAAGAGCAGAACATCCGGTTCGAATACTCCGGTGACACCGAGAACCCTTTCTATACGCTTGACGGATTTCGCTTTACCACGCCGTCGGATTTCACCTGCAACCGCGTGGGGTATTCAACACTTGATTTCAACGATCCCGACAGTCTGGGCCTGGGTGATCGGATCTTGCTGAGCGATGCCGAACAGGCGCAGCTGGACCAGGCCGCTGCCTTTGGCACCGACAGCCAGATCGCGCCCTTGATGTTGGGCATCGACCATCTGGCCACACGGGTGCTGGCGGGCGAGCGCGAGGACGCGATCCTCGAATTTCTGACCATGGTGCCCTATTATTTCTGGGGCGCCTACAACATCTTCGACATGAACTCGTCAACCAATGTGAACCGCAACGCCAATGTGGACGATGACAAGAAATCCCCCGCCAAGGTGTTTACTGCCAACAATACGCCGTCATTCGTGAATTCCTTTGCCAAGCTGCCGATGCCCACGGAAGATTTCGTGCGCAATTTCGGGCGTCGCCTGCATCACATGGCCGTCGAGATTCAGGACGGCGACCACGGCGCAGGCGAAAAAAATGTCGATTTCGTGGTGAATATGCTCAAGGACAAGGGCGTGCCATTCCTGGCTCATGTCGTGGGCGAATGCAAAGACGACCCGAACCTAAAGCAGATCTTCTCGAAACACTCGAAGAACACGCTGCTGATCACCGAGTATATCGAGCGGTGCCACCACTATGACGGCTTCTTCACCAAGGACAATGTTGCCGCATTGACGGCGGCCGCCGGTCAGGACGAACAATACCAGCACGGTCACGTCTTCGACTGAACCGCGCTGACAAAAAAAGGGCTGCGGTAGTGTCGCAGCCCAGCTTCATCCAGGAGAGAGAGTGTCGGGCCTTATGATGGCCCGATCATGAAACAGGTCACGTTGCGGGCCTTGAGACGGCGACAGGCCAGGTCAGCCTGTTCGCGGGTCATGCCCTGGAAGGTGGCATCAAACCCACGAGAGCTTTGGTTGACCTTGCGCAGAGTTCCCTCAAGCGTGGTCATCTCGGACAATGCGGTTTTCAACAGCACCTTTTCGGCCTCGTACCGCGTGGTGAAACGCCCCACATTGACCCCCCAAAGATGACCGCCCGACGTGGACAGGCGCGTCACCACCTCTTGTTCGGGTTCGGGCTGTGCTTCAGGCTCGACCGATGCCAGCACCAGGTTATCCGGCCGGATGGCGGGTCGCGTGTCGGCGCTTTCGACCGGCGGCGCGGTGGGCGCGATATCGGCAGCGGCCATCGCCGCGGCAATACCATCCTGAATCCGGCCACCGTTTCGGGCGGCGGTTTCAGCAACGGCGCTGGCCACCTGCACCGCTACGCCGGCCCCTGGGCGCAGAACCGGGCGCAGACTTTTCTTTGGCGCTGCGATCAACCCCGCAACCTGGGTCGCTCCACCCAGACCGGTATTGCCGGCATAGGTCGGGCGGGCAGGTTTGCGAATCGGTGCGCGCGAAGGCGCGCGGCGGAACCCCATGTCCAACAGTTCGGCAACCCGCGCGTTGCGCGATGCGCTGGACTTGCCGCCAAACACCGTCGCGATGATCCGCTCATCCCGGCGCTTGGCCGATGCCACCAGGTTGAACCCGGCGGCGCGCGTGTATCCGGTCTTGATCCCGTCGGCACCCTTATAGGCGGCCAGCAGGCGCCGGTTCGTATTGGGAACGGTCTTGATTCCCGCATGCGTCGATTGCCGCGAGAAAAGATTGTAGTATTGCGGATAATCATACAGCAGGTGACGGCCCAGCGTTGTCATGTCACGCGCCGTCGACAAATGGCCCGATTCCGTCAGGCCATGCGCGTTTTTGAAGGTTGTCCGGCTCATGCCCATGGCCTTGGCGGTTCGGGTCATGCGCCGCGCAAATGCCGCCTCGGATCCGCTGATGGCGATCCCGATTGCCGTGGCCGCGTCATTGGCAGACTTAACTGCGGCAGCCCGGATCAAGTACCGAAATGCGATTTTCTGCCCGCTCCGCAGCCCCAGCTTGGACGGCGGCTCTGATGCGGCCTTCTTGGTTATGCGCACCTGGGTGTCCAGGGTTATTTCACCGTTCCGGACCGCCTCGAACGCAATATACAGCGTCATCATCTTGGTCAGCGATGCCGGGTGCAACCGAGTGTCTGCATTCCTGGAATGCAGAACCTCACCGGTCCGCGCGTCGATCACCATCGCCGCGTAAGGGGCAGCCGCCAGGTGCATGGGCACCGCGATTGCCATCCAAGCCAACGCAATAAGGAGCAAGCCCATTCGGGCCGGAACTGTCCGCCGAATCTGCACGATCTATGCCTCTGTCTGCCTCGCGCCGCCGGGTTTTCCCGGTCAGCTGATTTTGTTCTAATTCCCACAAGGCTAACACAGAGGCGGGATCGAATAAACCTAAAGCTGGTATCTTTGATGAAATCCCAACTCCGGAAAACGCTACTATATATGGCGGCACGGTCGGCCCGACCCACTACACCGGCGAAGTTGTCAAAATCTTGGCCAGCAACCGCCATTGATTTTTTCGAACTGATACCATTTGGCAACAGATCACGAAACCGACCGGACCAAATCACCAAGCCCGCCCAGATCCGGCAGGGTGCGATACCGTGGATGACCCGTCGGCGTATCTGCGGCCTCGATCTCCCAGACCAGCCCGTGTGGCACATAGATGCCCCAACACCCGGCCCTTATCGGGGCGACAACATCCGACCGCATCGAGTTGCCGACCATCATCGCCGCGGCCGCGCCGTCGCCGTGACGGGCAAAGATGCTTTGGTATATTCCCGGCGTTTTTTCCGAAACGATTTCGACCGCGTCGAACAACTCGCCCAGCCCGGACTGGGCCAGTTTGCGTTCCTGATCGATCAGGTCCCCCTTGGTGATCAGCACGACGCGATGCGTGCGGGCGACTTCCTCGATCGCGTCACGGGCATGTGGCAATAATTCGATCGGATGGGCCAGCATGTCTTGCCCGGCCTCGATCAGGCGGCGTATCACATGGGCCGGAACCCGGTCCTCGGTCACCTCAAGCGCGGTTTCGATCATCGACAGGGTGAACCCTTTGATCCCATAGCCATAGCGCCTGATGTTGCGCTTTTCGGCGGCCAGAAGGCGGTCCATCAGGTGGTCCCGACCGGCGTGATCGGCCAACAGGTCCGCAAAATGCGCCTGCGTCATCTGGAAAAACCTCTCGTTGTGCCACAACGTATCGTCGGCATCGAATCCGATCGTGGTCAGCTTGCCCTCGACTGGCAAAACGGCACCCCCTCTTTCCTCTGGTCGTCGGGACGTTATATAAGCCTTCAGGCAAACCGAAGCATGAATCGGAAAATCACAGCAAATGCGAACAGACCCGTGGATGATGTCTGACAATTCGGACGAGGATGGCGATACGTCAATCCTTACGCAGACGCGCCCCAAGACCAAACGCCCGCCGCTGTACAAGGTGTTGCTGCTGAACGACGACTACACTCCGATGGAGTTCGTCGTTCATGTGCTGGAACGGTTCTTTGGAATGAACCATGCCCAAGCCTTTGAGATCATGCTGACCGTGCACAAAAAAGGCGTGGCGGTGGTCGGCGTGTTCAGCCACGAGATCGCCGAAACCAAGGTTGGCCAGGTGATGGATTTTGCCCGCCGCCACCAACACCCGCTTCAATGCACGATGGAACGCGAAGAGTAACGCGGAACGCGTCGCAACGCTGTCCCGAACACTCCGCCTTTTGGAACCGCTCATGTCCCTTCGCCTTAGCCTAGCACTCGACAATGGTCTGGCTCTGGGTCAGCCGATTTCGGTTATCGGGCCCACCCCGTCACATGACCTGTCCCCGCTGCCGCCCGGCACACAGGTGGTTCAGCCGTTCCGGCCGTTTCACGACCACTTTGCAGACCAGGGGTTTGCCGTGTCTGCCACAGGACCGCAGCCCTGCCAGGATACCGTTCTGTTTCTGCCCCGCGCCAAGGCTCTTGCCCGTTCGATGGTGCAACGGGCGAATGACTCTGCCTCCGGGTATGTGGTCGTTGATGGTGCAAAGACCGATGGCGTCGACAGTCTGCTGAAAGACATCCGTACGCGGGTCGCGGTTGAAGGCAGCATCGCCAAGGCACATGGCAAGATTTTCTGGTTCCGGTCCAAGCCAGGTGCCTTTGACGATTGGGCGGCACCCCAGGCACTGACCGCCGACGGGTTTCACACCGCGCCTGGCGTTTTCTCGGCGGACGGCATCGACCCGGCCTCTGCGCTGCTGCGCAAGTCCCTGCCCGGTGCCTTGGGCCCGCGGGTGGCTGACCTTGGCGCCGGTTGGGGGTATCTGTCCGCAGGCCTGTTGTCAGATAACAGCATTCAGGACCTGCACCTGGTCGAGGCCGACCACGTTGCGCTGGAATGTGCCCGGACCAATGTTGCCGACCCGCGTGCCCGGTTTCACTGGGCCGACGCAACGATCTGGTCCGCACCGGACCCGTTGGACACGGTCATAACCAACCCTCCGTTCCATACCTCGCGCGCTGCCGATCCGGCGCTGGGACAGGGGTTTATCACCAATGCCGCCCGCAACCTGACGCGGTCGGGCAGCCTGTGGCTTGTTGCCAACCGCCATCTGCCGTACGAAGCCACGCTGAATGACGCGTTTGCCCGCGTCGAGGAGGTTGACGGAGACAATCGGTTCAAGGTGTTCCACGCCTCTCGCCCTCGTCGGTAAACCCGGTTAACCTGCGCCGAAATTCAGGAGAACGAGCATGTCCTTTTCCATAGCTGGCAAAACAGCGATCGTTACCGGGGGGGCCAATGGCATCGGACTGGCGATAGGACGCCATTTCGCCGATTCCGGCGCCAATGTCATGTTTGCGGATATCGACGAAAAACGTCTGGTCGAAGAACTGGGCGAACAGGCAGATGACAGCAACATCCGCTTTTTCGCAGGCGATCTGCGCGAGAAGCTGACCATTGCCAACCTGCTCTCGGCCACGCTGGACGCGTTCGACCAGGTGGACATCCTGCTCAATGGCGCGCGGCAAGTCATCCCGTCCGACCCGCTTGATGCCGATGACGACTCGGTGCGTACACTGCTGAACCAGAACCTGATGCCCGCATTGCGGTTAAGCCAACTGGTGTCGAAGCGCATGATCAAGCAGGCCGGTGACGATGATGAAAACCCGGCAGGTTCGATCATCAACCTGTCCTCGATCGCGGCGCGGCGCACCCACCCGGACCTCATGGCCTATTCGGTTTCAACCGCCGCGTTGGACCAGATGACCCGCTCGTTGGCTGTGGCCCTGGCGCCAAGTCGCATCCGCGTGAATTCAATCGCTTTGGGCTCGGTCATGAGCGCGTCGCTGCAATCCACCCTGAAAGAAAACCGCGATTTTCGCGACGACATCGAAAAGCACACTCCCCTGGCCCGGATCGCAGCCCCCAACGAATTGGTCGAAACAGCCCAGTTTCTTGCGTCGGACGCGGCCGGGTTCATGACCGGGCAAATCCTGACCATCGATGGCGGCCGTACGCTGCTGGACCCGGTGGCGGCTCCGGCGCATTGACCCTTATGCTCGATACCGAAAAAAACACCGCGTCAGCCTGGTTTCGCCAATTGCGCGACGATATCGTCGCAGCCTTTGAAGCGCTGGAAGACAGTCACACCGAGGGTCCGTTGTCGCAGGCCGATCCGGGCCGGTTCGAAGTCCGGGCCACAAGCCGCCAGTCCGACGATGGTTCGGACGCGGGCGGCGGCCTGATGTCGGTCCTGCGCGGAGGCCGCGTTTTCGAAAAGGTCGGCGTCAATGTCTCGACCGTTTACGGCACGCTGGGGCAGCGCGCGCAACAGGCTATGGCTGCGCGAAAGGGTATTCCGGGCATGACCGAAGACCCCAGGTTCTGGGCCTCGGGCATCAGCCTGGTCGCCCATATGCAGAACCCGCATGTGCCCGCCGTTCACATGAACACACGGATGTTCTGGACGCCCCATGCCTGGTGGTTCGGGGGCGGGTCCGACCTGAACCCCTGTATCGAATACGACGAGGACACATCCCATTTCCATGCCACCCAAAAAGCCCATCTGGACCCGCATGGGCCCGGGCATTACCCGCGTCTCAAGGCATGGGCCGACGAGTATTTCTATATCCCGCATCGCAAGCGCGCGCGCGGCGTCGGCGGGATTTTCATGGATGACTACTGTAGCGGTGACTGGCAGGCGGATTTTGGATTGACCCAGGATATTGGCCGAGCGTTCCTGCCTGCCTTTGTGCCGCTGGTCGAACAGCGCCGGGTTCAGGACTTTACCGAAACCGACAAGGACACCCAACTGGTTCATCGCGGGCTTTATGCGGAATACAACCTGGTTTACGACCGCGGTACCAAGTTCGGGCTGGAAACGGGGCATGACCCCGACGCGGTGTTGATGAGCCTGCCGCCCCTTGCCAAATGGGTCTGATCCGGCATCACCGGAAACCAAGGTCCATGATATTGTCAAAGCAATAGCTTTGCGCGGTTCCGGCTGACATGTTTTCCCCGACACGCTTGACTGTGATCGAATAGCTTTCGCTCGTGTCGGCCCCCTCGGGCGCGGTCAGGGAAAACTGCACCCCTTTCTTGCCGGGTTTCGAAACGGATGGGCCGTAGGCCTTCCAGACATAGATGCGCTGGTTGCCCTTGGTCCGCAAACCCCGGATCGCGAAATCGCCGGCGCCGCACCAATACGAAACCGGGGCCGAGGTGCCATAGCTGACAATCTCGAAAACGCCGTTATCCAATTGGGCGACCTCGGTGCGGTAACCCATCCTGACGCCCGCCCCAAAACCGATGGCCTGCGCGAAACCGGGCGCTGCGGTCAGCGTTATCAATGCCATGATCATGAAACGTCGCATCTGCCCAACCCTGTCGCCGCAGTTTTCATATGGGGAATAATACCCCCCAATCGACCCGAGGCAACCCGCAGGCGCTAGCCCCCTGACGCGCCCTCGGGGATATGCCCGCCAACATTCTGCGGCGACAATGCGACCGTCTTGATCACCGCATGGCAACGCTGACCTTCTTTCAGGCCCAGCGCGGACACAGACCGGCGGGTAACGCGGGCCAGCACGACCCCGGCCGCGCTGCGTACCGAAACGATCGCTCCCGGGCCGTCGCCAGACCTGATCGCCTCGACCGTGCCTTCCAGAATGTTCAGAGCGGAAAGACCTTGGGGTTTTGCAAGGGACAGGATGACCTCTTGCGCCGGAATTCGAATGCGCAGTGTCTCGCCGACCCGATGCGGGATGCGAGGCAGGAACAGGCAGGCCCCGCCTGCGTCCAACTGGGTCAGGCCATCAGAATGATGCGCGGCGACACGTACTTGCAGGACGGCACCAATGGCACGCACCCCGGCCGGGGCGACCGATGGGTCCGACAGCACTTCGGATGCGGGGCCGTGGCGCTGCACCTTGCCGTCATTGAGAACAACAACAGATGTTGCAAGCCGTGCCACTTCATCCGCGGAATGGGTCACGTAAAGGACCGGCACCGAGATTTCGTCTCGCAATCGCTCGAAATAGGGCAGGATCTCGGCCTTTCGGGCCGCGTCCAACGACGCCAGCGGTTCGTCCGCAAGGATCAGCCGCGGGCTGGCCAACAGCGCCCGGCCAATGGCGACGCGCTGTTTTTCACCCCCCGACAGCAATGCGGGCCGCCGGTCCAGAAGATGGCCGATTCCCAGCATTTCAACCACCTTGCCCGGATCCTCGCGCCGCGAAGCCCGCGGGGCGAACCAGCGCCCATAGGCCAGATTTTGGCGCACGGTCAGGTGCGGAAACAGCCGCCCTTCCTGAAAGATATAGCCCAGACGCCGCCGGTGCGGCGGCAGCCAGCGGTTCTTTTCTGTGTCGAACAGAACCCAGTCGTCGATGGCCATACGCCCTGCCTCTGGACGCAGCAGACCTGCAGCGGCATTGACGATTGTCGTCTTGCCCGACCCCGAACGTCCGAACAGAACGGTTACACCCGGCGGCGCGTCAAAACTGAGGTCAAGGCTGATCCCCGGCAGGCTGTGCTGAAGGCGGACCGAAAGGCTCATGACCCGGCCACCCTGGCCGCCGCGCGCCGGCCGACCCATTCGGACAGCAAAAGCGCCGACATCGCGACAATGATCGAGATGATGACAAGCCGGGTCGCTGCGGCCTCGCCGCCCGGTACCTGAAGAAAGGCATAAACTGCAGACGGCAAGGTCTGCGTCTGGCCGGGTATATTCGACACAAAGGTTATGGTGGCGCCGAACTCTCCCATCGCTTTGGCAAAGGCCAGAATTGCACCGGCGATGATACCCGGCACGATCATCGGCAGCGTCACCGTCGCAAACACCATGGGGCGCGATGCCCCCAGCGTTGCACCAGCCTGTTCAAGCCGAGGGTCCACCGCCTCGATCGACAGCCTGATGGCACGCACCATCAGAGGAAAGGCCATGATCCCCGCCGCCAATGCGGCCCCGGTCCAGCGAAAGGCCACGACGATGCCCAGCTCGGCCAGGGCCTTGCCCAAAGGGCCCTGAACACCAAAGGTCATAAGCAAGAGGTATCCCGTCACGACAGGCGGCAGGATCAGCGGCAGATGCACCAGCCCGTTCAGGATCTGCCGCCCCGGAAACCGCCAGCGTGCCAGCGCATAGGCAACGAACACCCCGAATGGCAAGGTCACCAGAGTTGCGCACAAGGAAACGCGCAGCGAAAGCCGCAACGCTTCGGTTTCTGCCGGTCCCAACCAATCCATCCGCTCAACCCCCGGGCAGGGAAAACCCCTGCTTTTTGAATAGGGTCAGGGTTGCGTCTTTTTGCAGATAGTCAAGAAACTGCCGCGCCTCTGGCGCCGCACCGGGCGTCAGCGCGGCGGGGTAAATAATGGGCGGGTGCAGGCCGTCGGCAAAGGTTCCGATCACCCGCACGCGGTTCTCGGCCACGGCATCTGACCGGTACACGATCCCCAACGGGGCCGCCCCCGTCGCAACCAGCGCCAAAGCGGCCCGCACGTTGTCGGCCTGCGCGACGCGGTCGCTGACATCGTCCCACAACCCCAGTTCCTGCAGCGCGGCCTTGCCGTATATCCCGGCCGGAACCGCATCGATCAGGGCCATGGCGAGGTATCCGTCACCCAGTTCCTGCGGCAGGTCGAACCCCGGACCGATAGGGGCCTGTTCCGAAGGCCCTGCCGCCCCGATCAGCACCAGGCCATTGCCCAGAAGATCGACCCGTGAAGAGGGATCAATCAGGTTCTGACCCTCAAGGAAATCCATCCAGTCCACATTGGCCGAAATAAATATATCCGCCGGGGCGCCAAGCTGTATCTGCCGCGCCAGAACGGATGTCGCGGCATAGGAAATGGTGACCCCGGCCCCTGTCTGCTGCTCAAATGTTGCTGCGGCTTGGTCCAGCGCCGTCTTGAGGCTTGCAGCCGCAAAGATCAGCACGCCTTCCGCGCAGGCCCGCACTGGCATCGATGCCAGCGTGCACAGGGTCAATACCGCGATCAGGCGGCGGTATGCGCTGGATTGCATCCCGTGCTCTCCTGTTCGGAAGGTTGCATTCCTACCGGGAATATCGGAGCGGGGGTAGCACAGGCAAGCTGAATTCAGCGGCCGCCCCCTCCCGGCACGCCAAAACGGTTTGCTGTGACGCCCGGAACGCCTGACTGTTCATTCCTGTGGCGACGCCGCGCGGAAACTGCCATTGATGGCGCAAACTAGGTTTTGCAGGGCCGGCGGATCGGCGCGCTGCCGAAGCACAAAAGGAAATATCCATGCTGCACGAAACCCCTGGCCTGATCGAGGCCATCAGGTCCAGGTTCGCCCATGTCGACCATTGCCCGTGTCAAGGCCCGCGGATTTTCTTTGAAAACGCGGGCGGCGCGCTGACGCTGAATTCGGTGGTTGAAACATCGGCCAGGTTTGCGGCCATCCCGGACAACCAAGGGCGGGACAACGCGGCCAGCCACGGCCTGGTGGACATGATCGCCAAGGCAAAAGCGGACCTGACTGTGTTTATGAATGCCCCCGCGGGGCAGTTCTTTGTCGGCGAAAGCGGCACCGAGTTGCTGTTTCGCCTGATCCGCACGGCCTGCGTCAATGCCCCGCGCGGCAGAAAGGTAATCGGCAGTTCAATCGAACATCCTGCCAGCCGCAGCGCCGCGCGTCGCTGGGCCGGGATTGCCGGGCTGGACTATGTCAACGTCCCGCATGATGACACCTCGGGGATGGTGACGGCGCAAGACTATCGCGCCTGCCTGACGCCCGATGTCACGGTCGCGACGATCCTGCACGCGTCTCCGGTGACGGGCATGGCAATGGACGTGGCCGCGATTGCGCGCGAAATTCGCAATGTCTCGCCGGACTGCATCATCATCGTTGACGGCATCCAGCACGCCGCGCATGGCCAGATGGATATCGACAGCTATGGCGTCGACGGCTATGCGATCTCGCCCTACAAGGTGTTTTCGCGCCACGGCTACGGTGTCGCCTGGGTGTCCGACAGGCTCAGCGCCCTGCCCCACGACCAACTGATCGGCGCGCCGGCGCAAGGCTGGGAATTCGGAACGCGCGATACGGGCGCCTATGCCACGATGTCTGACGTGGTGGCGTATTTCGACTGGCTGGGCACGCAGGTTTCGAACAGCACAGACAGGCGCGAGAGGATCAGTGCCGCAGGCCGGGCGATCCACGATTATGAGGGCCACCTGACACGCGCGATGATCAATGGCACCGGCAACCTGCCCGGCTTGCGAGACATGGACCACGTCACCATCCTGGCCGGTGCAGACAACCCCGCGCGCGAGGGGCTGGTGTCGATCGTTGTGCGCGACATCCCCTCGGAACAGGTCGTAACCCGCCTGAACGCGCAGGGCATCCGAACGCATACGCGCAAGGCCGATCATTACAGCGGCAACGTGCTTGACCCGCTTGGTCTTGACGATTGCATCCGAATCTCCCTGTGCCACTACAATACCGAGCACGAAGTTGCTCAGCTGCTGACCGCATTGAAAGAGATGACCGCCTAGCGCCGGGCATTTCCCAAACTGAAAGAATTTGTGCCGGACCCTCTTGCGCCCGCGCGCAGGCTTGGCTACATCCCCCCTCACGGGTGATTAGCTCAGTTGGTAGAGCGCTTCGTTTACACCGAAGATGTCGGGAGTTCGAGTCTCTCATCACCCACCATCCTTTTCCCGCAATGTCTTATATGTCCGCCCGGATCGGGGGGCGAAAATCGGCTGTGCCCTTGAATGATCTGCAGAACGGTTGACCCTGGGTTGATCGGGATGCTTTATCGCGGGGACCAAAGGGAGAGTTTTCAATGTTCGACAACGTCAAATGCCTGATTGCAGCCGTCGCCGCATCGGTGACCATGACCGCAGCTGCGTCGGCCGAAACGCGCGTTACCTACAAATCTGCAAAGGCCGGTACGTCCTATTACCAGATGGGCGTTCAGATTGCCGAGGCCATGAAGTCCGGATCGAACGGAGATATCATTGTCACTGTCGAAGAAGGCCAGGGATCGGTCCAGAACGTGATGGAGGTGCGCGCGCGTGGCGGCGACTATGTCTTTACGACGCCGCCGGTTCTGGTCAGCCTGGCCCAGGGTGGCAAGGCCATGTTCGAAGGCAAGGGTGATCCGTCCTTTGACGAAATCCGCGCCCTGTTCCCGATCCCGTCGCTGACGATGCACTTTGTTGTATCCGACGACAGCGGAGCAACCAGCTTTGACGAACTGGAAGGCAAGACCATCTTGCTTGGCAAGGGCAGCTTTGGTGCGCGTGAAGGTGAAAAATACCTGAACCTGTTTGGGCTTGAGGGCAAAGTGAACATCGCCGACGCAGAGCTGTCCAATGCGGTTGCCGCCCTTAAGAACGGCCAGATCGACGGGTTCGTGACGGCCGGCTCATGGCCCGCACCGAACGTGGTCGAGGCGGCGGCATCGACCGGCGTCAAGGTGCTGTCCCTGACGGACGACCAGATCGAACAGACCAAGCGCACCCGCCTGGTGATCCCGGCCGGTACATATGCCGGGCAGGACGCGGATATCGTAACGACCTCGTTGCCTGTTGTTGCATTCACCACCACGAAAATGGACGACGAAACCGCATATCAACTCACGAAAACCTACTGGGAAAGCAAGGCCGCCATGGCCGACAGCGCCGCTTGGTGGGGCGGTGTCGACAGCGGATTGATGGACAGCATCACCGGTAAGATCCACCCCGGTGCGATCCGCTATTACGAGGAAGCGGGCATTGCGCTGACCGACGGCCAGAGATAAGGCGTACCTCATCGAAAAATGCAAAGGCCGGGCCTGATTTGGCCCGGTTTTTCTGTCGGAAAGGAACATGTCGTGAGCGGATCAACCGACCTGCCGACGACGCCCGGCCTGCGCGCCGTCTGGATCGTTTTGGCATTGGGGCTCGTGGTTTTTCACGTCGGCCTGGTTTTTCGGGGACTGGTGCCGAACCTGGTCAGCCGCCCTTTGCACCTGGCGTTCATTCTGCCTTGGGTGTTCCTGTTCGGCGTCACCGATTACAAGCGACTTCTGACAGGGGGTCTTTTATGCGCGATCGGGGTGAGCGCCGCCATTTGGGTCGCAGCAAACCACCAGGCGCTGGGCGACCAGTACGGATTTCTGGAAAGCCCCTTTCAGGTCGCCGTCGGGTTTTCCCTGTTGGCCGTCATCATCGAAGCCGCCCGCCGCGCGATCGGCTGGCCCCTTCCGACGGTCGCGGCTTTGGCGCTGCTCTATGCGTTTTTCGGTCAGCACATCCCCGGAGAATTCGGCCATTCCGGGATGCCGTTGCGGTCATTCCTGGGGTCCATGACCATTGCCGAAGGCGGTATCTGGGGCAGCCTGACGGCGGTTTCCGTTGGCGTGGTGTCGATCTTCGTGATCTTCGGCGCGGTGCTGAACGCCGGTGAGGCCGGGCAGGGCTTCATGAACGTCGCAGCCGCAGCGGCCGGTCGGCTCAAGGGCGGCGCGGCAAAAGTATCGGTTTTGTCATCCGCGCTGTTCGGATCCATCTCGGGCTCGGCCAGCGCCAATGTCGCATCCACGGGGGCCATTACCCTGCCAGCCATGACGCGGCTGGGGTATCCAAAGCGCCTGGCGGCCGGGGTCGAAGCGGTTGCAAGCTCTGGCGGGCAAATCATGCCGCCGCTGATGGGCGCAGGCGCCTTTGTCATGGTCGAGCTTACCGGCGTTCCTTATACACAAATCATGGGGGCCGCTTTGCTGCCCGCCATCTTGTACTTTCTGGCCGTCTGGATCGGCATCAATGCTTATGCGACCCGGTTCGACCTCAGGGGGCTGGACCCGTCACAACGACCGCAAACGCGGGATGTCGTCGTGACGTCGCTGTTTTTTCTTGTGCCGTTCACCCTGCTGATGCTGGGGATGTTCGGGGCCGGGTACACGCCGCAATACGCGGCCTGCCTGGCGATACTTGCCGGTGCGTTGTTGCTGGCAATCGACGGGCGTCTGCAATTCAGCGCAACCAAGACTGCCAGCCGCGTTGCCGAAGCCCTGGTTACCGCAGCCCGGCAAGTGTCGATGATCGCCGCAATTATCTTTTGCGCATCGATCATAATCGGCGTTCTGGGGGCAACCGGGCTGGGCGTAAAGATCACGTCCGTAATCCTTGAGGGGTCCGGCGGGGTGCTGTGGGCCTCATTGTTGCTGACGGCTTTCGCCTGCCTGATACTTGGGATGGAAGTGCCCACGACGGCAGCATATGTCATTTGCGTTTCGGTTGCCGGTCCGGCCTTGATGCAACTGGGCCTTGAACCGCTGCAAGCACACCTGTTCGTCTTTTGGTTCGCACTCTTGTCCACCATCACCCCACCCGTCTGCGGAGCGGTTTTCATCGCGGCAGGGATGGCTGGCGAGAACTGGATCAAGGTCGCGGTGACGGCGATGGCCCTGGGCGTGGGCCTGTACCTTATCCCGGTGGGAATGATTACCTGGCCGCAATTGATCCGCCTGCCCAGCGACCCCGTTGGCGCATTGACGGCCTTTTTCGCACTGGCCATAGGGTTGGGAACACTTTCCTTTGCCCTCATAGGGCGCGTCAATCTGGTGTTCAGGGGTGCAATGGCCCTGTTCAGCGCAGCCGTGATCCTGGGCCCCGTCCTGGTGTAAACCATCCGCCAGTTTAACACGGCGGTTGACCTGCAAGGGTCAGCCGCATTCACAACCGGTATGGCGCGGACATGGCAAGCCGGATTGCCCGGATCATCGCCCCGGATGCGCGCAAAGTGCAAGACACTGAAAAAACTGGCGATCCCGGAAGGACTCGAACCCTCAACCTGCTGATTAGAAGTCAGCTGCTCTATCCAGTTGAGCTACGGGACCGCTGCGCTCTTCTTGCCGCTTTTACGATCCGGGTTCAAGGGCCAAGCGCATGAAGGCACTGTTGGGGTCTGCGTCATATCCAAAGATCGGCCCGCAATAGCTGTAACCCAGCGACTCGTACAATTTGCGGGCGGCGTCATATTCCGGCAGATGCGCGGCGCCGGTTTCCAAAACCAGGGCCGAAACCCCGTCGGACCGCGCAATATCGGCCAGGTGGCGCATGATCCTGCGCGCAAGTCCGCGACCACGGGCGGCCGAGACCACATGAACCGATTTCACCTCGGCGGTCCCATCGGGAAGCGCCTTCAACGCGCCGCACCCGACAGGCGTTTCGCCCTCGTAAATTGCCCAGAACCGTATCCCGGGCGCACGCAGCGCCTGTGTATCCAGCGTGTGATTCGATGTCTGTGGCGTGGCACCCCAACTGTGGTTCAGATGGGCCTGCACAATCGGACGCAGATCATCTGCGCCGGGATCAGCCGGACAAATCCGGATCATTCAGTGGGTCCAGGGGCCGCGCCGGTCAGTGGCAAAGTTTTCGCCATATCCGCGCGGGCGCAGATTGGGCTTGCGCTTGTGCGGCTCGATGACCTGCGCGTCGATACCATGATCCGCGGCATAGCTCATCGCGTCTTCTTTTGTGTCAAATTTCAACCGAACCTGGGTTTGCGTATCCGAAGACGACGTCCAGCCCATCAGCGGGTCAACTTCGCGCGACGATGCCGGGGCATATTCCAGAACCCATTGCCGCGTCTTTGCCATCCCTGATGTCATTGCATTTCTTGCAGGCTGGTAAATCCGTGCGCGCATGTCGCCTCTCCGTACTCACTTGGCTGGCCCCGTTTATGCGTCAGCCAGCGCGCGGGGACAAGATTGCAATTGTCACAGTTAACAAACTGTCGCCCTCGCGTGGTAGACTGGCAATGATTTTCTTTAAACCATTGGAGGACAGCATGTCTGGCACAGCCTTTTCCGTAAAAGTCGATCGCGTTGTAGACGGGGATACGGTGCGCGTTTTCCTGGACGACACCGCAGAGAAAAGCGAAAGCCTGCGAATCCTTTCGCTGGATACCGAAGAGGTATTCGCCGGTAGCAAACCCGTAACCCCATTGGGGCAGATGGCTTCGGACCGGGCGAAAGAGCTGATCCAGCCGGGCGATACGGTAAGGCTGATCCTGCCGGGGACAGAACCCCGTGAAGAGGCGTTGCGGAAATACCGGGGCAATTTCGGCCGGGTCCTGTGTTACCTGGAATTGGAAGACGGCACAGATTTCCAACAGGTGATGATCCAGGAAGGGATGTCGCCCTATTTCCAGAAATACGGCTATGCCGAGTTTGCCCATCTGCACGACCGGTACCGCGAAGCTGAACGAAAAGCCCAAACCCAAAAGCTTGGTGTTTGGGATCAGGTCGCACATAACGGGTCGGTCATGCGCAACTATGCCGCGCTGACAACATGGTGGGACCTGCGCGCCCGGATCATCGAAGGATACCGCGATATCAAACGGCGCCACCCCACGATCAACCTGTTCAACACGCGCCTTGATTACGACCGCCTGGTCGAGATCGCCAAGGCCGGTCAGGAAACCACCGTTTTCATCGAACTGCGCGATTTCACCCCCACGTCCGGGGACCACATCCTGTTCAACACCGGCAGCCTGACCCAGCCCTATCAGGTCTTTGTTCCAAACGGGAATGTCGGTGGCGGAGAGGACATCATGAACCTGATCCTGAGCCGGTATCGCGCCGATGGCGAAGATCACCCGCGCCGCTCTTACGCTTATGTCACCGGTCCGACCAAGATGTTCCCCGACAACAAAACCGGCCGCCCGGAAATCGTGGTGACAGATCCCGCCCAGATAACCGACTGGCCGGATGTGGCACTGGAACGGGCCGGTTTGGCCGGCTGAGGCAACTCAGGGGTTGCGCGCGGACAAAATAAGAACAAATGTATGGGGCCGAAGCGGAGCCTGCCCATGCCCTATGCCCATTCCGACAAGTCCCAGCTGACCGCCGAAGACGTGCGCGCGCGCCTCAAACTGGAAGGTGGCAGGCAATTTGTCATGCATACCGACTTTGCCCCGGCGGGCGACCAACCCACCGCCATCAAAGAGCTGGCGGGCGGCGTGCTGGACGGCGAACGCGACCAGGTTCTGTTGGGCGCGACCGGGACGGGCAAGACCTTTACCATGGCCAAGGTGATCGAAGAAACGCAGCGCCCGGCAATCATCCTTGCCCCCAACAAGACATTGGCGGCGCAGCTATACGGCGAGTTCAAAGGGTTCTTTCCCGAGAACTCGGTCGAATATTTCGTGTCCTACTACGACTATTATCAGCCCGAGGCCTATGTGGCGCGCTCGGACACGTACATTGAAAAAGAATCGCAGATCAACGAACAGATCGACCGGATGCGCCACTCGGCCACACGGGCCTTGCTGGAGCGTGATGATGTGATCATCGTCGCATCAGTGTCGTGCATCTATGGTATCGGTTCGGTCGAGACTTACGGTGCGATGACACAGGATCTGAAGGTCGGCCGCGAATACGATCAGCGGCAGGTGATGGCCGATCTGGTGGCCCAGCAATACCGCCGCAATGATCAGGCGTTTCAGCGGGGCTCGTTCCGGGTGCGGGGCGATTCACTGGAAATCTGGCCTGCTCACCTTGAGGACCGCGCCTGGAAATTCTCGTTCTTCGGCGAGGAGTTGGAAACCATCACCGAGTTCGACCCGCTGACCGGTGAACGTGCCGCGACGATGGAGCAGGTGCGTGTCTACGCGAACTCGCATTACGTGACGCCGAAGCCGACCATGCAGCAGGCGATCATCGGGATCAAAAAGGAACTGCGCATGCGGTTGGACCAATTGGTGGGCGAGGGCAAATTGCTAGAGGCCCAGCGGTTGGAACAGCGCACCAATTTTGACCTCGAGATGCTTGAGGCCACCGGTGTCTGCAATGGGATCGAGAACTATTCGCGTTATCTGACCGGCCGCGCACCGGGCGAGCCGCCCCCGACCCTGTTTGAATTCATCCCCGACAACGCCATCGTCTTCGCCGACGAATCCCACGTCAGTGTGCCGCAGATCGGCGGCATGTATCGGGGCGACTATCGCCGTAAATTCACGCTGGCCGAACACGGGTTCCGCCTGCCCTCCTGCATGGATAACCGCCCCCTCAAGTTCGAGGAATGGGACGCCATGCGCCCGCAATCCGTCTTTGTCTCGGCCACACCAGCGAAATGGGAGATCGAACAAACCGGCGGCGTCTTCACCGAACAGGTGATCCGCCCCACCGGCCTTCTGGACCCCGAGGTCGAAATCCGGCCCGTGTCGATGCAGGTCGACGACCTGCTGGACGAGGTGCGCAAGGTCACCGCCAACGGGTTCCGCACACTGGTCACCACGCTGACCAAACGCATGGCCGAAGACCTGACCGAATACCTTCACGAACAGGGCATCAAGGTGCGCTATATGCACTCGGATATCGACACGCTGGAACGAATCGAAATCCTGCGCGACCTGCGTTTGGGGGCGTTCGACGTGCTGATCGGCATCAACCTGCTGCGCGAGGGGCTCGATATCCCGGAATGCGGGCTGGTTGCCATACTGGACGCGGATAAAGAGGGCTTTCTGCGATCTGAGACCTCTCTGATCCAGACCATCGGCCGCGCCGCGCGGAACGCCGAAGGCCGCGTGATCATGTATGCCGACAAGATCACCGGCAGCATGGAACGCGCGCTGAACGAGACCAACCGCCGCCGTTCCAGGCAGATCGCCTATAATCAGGAACACGGCATCACGCCCGAGACCGTGAAGAAAAACGTCGAGGACGTTCTGGCCGGGCTTTATGACGGCGACGTGGACATGAACCGCGTCACCGCCACCATCGATAAACCGATGCACGGTGCCAACCTCGAGGCCCATCTGGACGGCTTGCGCGAACAAATGCGCAAAGCCGCCGAGAACCTGGAATTCGAAGAGGCCGCCAATATCCGGGATGAAATCAAACGCCTGGAAGCGGTCGACCTTGCTGTCGCCGACGACCCCATGGCGCGCCAATGGGCGGTCGAAAAGGCGTCAGAGGATGCGGTTCGATCGAAGGGACGATCGACGGCTGGACGGCCGGGGCAAAGGGGTGGGAATGTGAAGCGGCGGAAGCGGTAGCCACTTTTGAGTTGATGCAGACATCAATTCACACAAATCTAGCGCTCAAACTAGTTTCATTGTGTTAGCAAGTTCATTTGGGAGACTATTAAAACGGAGCAAGCTATATGTTTTCTTTCGTCTATATTAATCACGGAGGCCGACCGGACGTTAAAGTTGGTTCGCACGAAGGCGAAAACCCCGGAAGAAGGCTGGCGGACTACCGAGCAGAACGCGGGGTAACTCACAGCGAACAGTATCTAATTCCGGTTCCGAAGGGCATGGCTCAAAAGGTGGAAAGGCTGGCTCATCGGCTTCTAAGAGAGAACCGTGTTTCAAACAATACTGAGCTGTTTTATGTAACCCTGGATGAAGCGAAGCTTGCAGTGCTAGATGCATTGAATGCTTTGTGCGTCAAAGGTATTAATCCTGACGCACAAGACTCCGATCCAAAGCACCTTTCGCAACAAGAAAAGCAAACTCATGCAGATTTGCAAGACTGTCTGTACTTCGACGTAGTACACGGAAACAGCGTCGAGGAGCGACGGGATCCTTCAAAGTTGAATTTTGCGATTCATGAAGCCACTACCCGTCCTTCCAAAGGCGGTCGAAAATTGGAGGCGATTTTTGAAGCCCAAAACCACAATGGCTTATTGTGGCGATATCGACGACGCTTTGGCTCACTGGAATCGGAGGATCCTATTGTCCAGTCTGCTATTGAGTATCTTGTGCATTTTGGAGGCTCAAACTGCGTCGCCACGTGGCCAAATCGAGTGACGTTAGATGGTTCATTTCAAGTTTTAGAGAGAATCATGGATCAGACATTGAAGTGATTTTGATCACAGCAAGCTTAAGATGGGTTTCCAACCCATAACATTCAGACCTACGATTTCTTGATTGGATGCCCCCTAAACCCCCAATTCCGCCCGCAACTTCTTGGTCAGTTTCGCAACAACCAGATCATACGACGTCACGATATGCTCGCGCAGGGATGCGTCGCTCATGCCGCGTTCGTCATAGACCTGCAGCCATTTCATGCCCCTTGAGGCCAGATAAGGCGCGGGGCGGATTCCGGGCTCATCGCCCAGCACTTCGAACGCCAGATCGGTGGCCTTGAAGGTGAACGCGTCCTTGCCGTCGTTCCAGCCGCACAGCGCAAAGACCTTGCCGCCGACTTTCCACACATCTGCATTGCCCCATTGCACCACATGGCAGGTGGCCCTGAGCGAGGCGCAGAAACTGTTGAATTCATCGCGGGTCATTGCCCAACCATGGCGACCGGCAACTGGCAAGGCAAGCCCGACGCATCGGCGCGCGCGGCTTGCGGGGTCATACGCACGGGCTGCCTGGCTTGGTCGCGAGGGGGCTGGAGCGCTGTTTGGGAAACAAGGATTGCATGGGGTCCTGGCTTTGGCTGGCGGCGGCTGGCTTTTGCTGGGTACCTGTGGTCCTCTTGCTGACCATAGATACGCATTTACCGCACAGCGTCAAGCAAAAAAGTTATTAAAAACAAATAGTTGACAGAATTTGTCGGGAACCTTAGGCCGACCCTATCCGGGCAACGTCAGCTGCAGCACATCCCCGCGAAAGGTTCCGCGCATGAACCTGTCAAGCTCTGCCACGGGCGGGTATGTCTCACTCCAATCCCGGAAACGGTCGTTGGAAACAATTGGCACGCCCAGTTTCAAAGCATCTTCGATCAACAGCGGGTCTGCAGGCGTACCCTTGGGGGCAACGAATATCCGACGCTTTGGATACCCAAGAGCGCGCGCCAACCTGTCGGGCCCCATATACCGGTCAGCCACCAGGTACCCGACATTCGCATCGAACCAGAGGATCGGCGCGAACCCTTCCTCCTGCAAGAGATCCAGCGCCAGGCGAACAGTTTCCAGCCTGGGCGTTTCCTTGTCCCAGTACAAGACGTTCGACCCGTCGACGACAACCCAGCTCGTCTTGCGCCGCAAAAGCCGCTGCAGCAGTAGAATCACGCCCAGAACGCATCCGATTGCCCCGCAGATCAGGGGCAGATTCAACACCGGGCCATACGTGGAAACGGACCACAGCACGACCGTAAGCGCGCCCAGTAAAACAAAAAGCCTGACAATCATAGGTGGAACCTATCACCTGCGACGGGGTCCGCAAGACGCTCGGCGCCCTTGACAGAGCTCAGGGTCGGACGAATTTGGCACCGCCCACCATGCGCGACCCGGTATTCTCAGATTGCCGGGGGGCATTGAAGGACGGTTTGGCCATCCCGTTGGATTCGCAGGCAACTCCGTTTCCGTCGGGGTCGTTCCGGGTATGGTATCCCGGCTGCCCCTTACGCATTTGCCCCAGCCCAACCGCATGCGCCGCGTCACAGCCCGCCAGAGCAATCAGGTGCATCAGGGCTTCGGTCCGTTCAAAATCAGACGTCCGCATATACACGCCAAAGGCGATCGCGGCAGTGGTCAGCGGCAGGGCAAGAACCATCGTGATGATGCGCAGGGGCGACAGCGCCTTTCGGCGCGTGGCATCCGCACGGCGGTGCCGTTGAATTATCCGCGGGTTGGGGGGATCGTTTTCAGGTGTCATCGGATCAAGCGTCATGGGCGCGAGTTTAGCCACGCTATGTGGCAAAGCCGAGGCAAGGTGATGACACAGCCGTCTTTTTCGGATGCGTCAAAGACGCCCTTTGCAGACGAAATGTTGGTGCCGCCAAGGGGCAGCTCTGCTAAGCAGGGCCTGTCATGCAAAGCGACAAGAACCCACCGCGCCCTGCCGATCCGTTTCGCCCCGCCGACGACGCGGCCCGAGAACTTGCCCGCGCGTTGATTGGCGACGCCACGCATGCCGCGCTTGCCGTGCTGCGCCCCGGAACCACCGCGCCCTCGGTCACAAGGATTGCGCTGGCGACGGATGACCTTGGCACCCCGATCACGCTGATTTCAACACTGGCCGAACATACCGCCGCCCTGCAGGCCAACCCTGCCTGCGCGCTTTTGATTGGCCACGCCGAAGACAAGGGCGACCCGCTGACCCACCCCCGGCTGACCCTGCATTGCCAGGCCATGCCAATACCGCGCAACAGTCATGCGCACACGACCCTGCGCGAGCGGTTCCTTGCCCTCAGACCCAAGGCCAAACTTTATGTGGACTTCGCCGATTTCGGCTTTGTCCGCTTTCAGGTACAGGACGGGTTACTGAACGGTGGCTTTGGCAAGGCGTGGCGTCTGTCGACTGCGGATTTAGGCGGCGCTCAGCGAACGACGTGAACCGCGCATTTCGCGTGCCGGACGACATGAGTCGCAGTCGATCCCAACAGAAGGTCCTGCATTCCCGGACGATGCGATGCCATGATGATCAGGTCTGGTGTATTGACCTCGGCCCAATCCAGGATCGTGCGCCCGGAATGCCCTTCCACCACCAAACCTTTTGCATTGGGCACCTTGGCGGCCAATGTGTCCAATTCGGTCTGGATCGCCTGGCGCGCTTCGGTCAGGTACTCTTTCGGCATGTACGAAATCGCATAGTCCGGAATATGTTCGACCACGTGCAGCAAGGTGACCTGGGCACCGGGCGTCGCCAGCAAATTGGCCAATTTCAGAGGACCGGAAATGTCCCGGTCCACATCAAAGGAAATCGGTACAAGAATGTTGTGATACATGGCTCGCGCCTCCGTGTTTTCGCAGGCTCAGATTGACTTGATTGATCCGTTGCGACCTTGATTCAGGTCAGGATTTCCCAAAGATTTCGGCAACATCATACATGACCGGCTCAAAGCTCTTGCATAATTCGTTGATCTTCCGGTTGCGGTTACGCATCTCTGGCGTTCGCAGCATGGCAAGGAAGTCTTCGCGGCGCTGCCACTGCGAATAGTTCGCGATCCGGGTTTGCGCATCGTTGACGTGCAGACCGGCAGCAACGAAACCGGGTTGTTTTGAGATAAAGTTCGCATAGGCATCTGTCAGCGCCTCAAGCAAATCCTGACATGTCCCCGGCGTCATCTCGAATGTTGTTATGACGGTCTGAATATTCGTGCTTTTTGATATTTCTGGCATCTGGAACCTCCATTGGCTGCCTTCAGCCTAGCACATGTTTTTGAAACGTCGCCTGTTTCCTCTGCCTCACCCGGCCAGCTTTGCCCCGGCAATCGGGGCGAAAGAAACCCCGCGCTAACGATCCGTTAACCAAGCTTACCGATGCTGCCCCCATGGGTCGACTGGGTGCCATTTTGCTGTTCGTCTTACTGGCATCCGGTCCGGCCGAAGCCGGGGCCTGGCTGCGCGACAAGGACAAGGGCTTTACAGCGGTATCCGCCACCGTCTTTCAGGGAACCCACAGCGGCTATGCCTACAAGACGTCGCTATATGGCGAATGGGGGTATCGGCCAAAGCTGACACTTGGGATCGACGCCGAAGAAAGCTACGACCTACGCGGGCACGCGCTGATTTTTGGCCGCATCCCTATCGCCGATTTCGAAACATCAGGACGTCTGGCCGCCGAATTTGGCGTCGGGGCCCATCATTACGGCACGCGGACCTGGGCGATGTACAAGGCAACGCTGTCTTACGGCAAAGGCATCCAATCCGCCTGGGGGAACGGATGGTTGGCGATTGATGCCGCACTTGAATACCGCTCGCATGCCGCGCTGGTCCGAAAGCTGGATTTTACCGCCGGTCTTTCCTCTGGTCGTCGCTTCGACCCCCTGCTGCAGATCGAAACGTCCCATGCGCCCGGGCATGCGTTTTACTGGAGCGTTCGCCCCTCGGTCATGATCCGGGGGCCCGGCAAGGGGAATACCTGGGTCCTCGGCGCCGAGCGAAACGCCGGGCATGATACGACCGGCGTCAAGCTTGCTTTCTGGCGGGATTTCTAGTGTCAGGGGAAGGGTCGCCAACGGCAGCAGGCAACCCGTGACCTGTCAGTTTTCGATACGCATCGTTACTGACACAGACCCGCTGACGCTTTCGGACCAACGCAATTGCAGGTCGGCATTGTCGCTGCCCTGTTGCAGTTCGACATAAGGAACAGCATATCGCGTTGCGTTCAGAACGGATTTCAGCGCGCCCAGCGCAACCACGCTGTCACAGCTGCGCGCCTTGCCGCCAAACGGCAACCTTCCATCCGAGCTTACAAGCCAAGCCTGCGATGCCGCATTCTGCGCGTGCCGCACCCTCAGCGGATTGGCGCTGTGCGTGGTTACCCCGTGGAACGTGTTGTTTTCAAAGGTCACGTTCACGTATCTGTCACGATCAAGGTCGGCAAAGGTGGTATCGACCTTTTCAACCCGGTCAATGGTGCCATTGCTTGTGCGAAACTTGTTCCCGGTGACCGTGAGGCCATTCAAAAAGTGCCCGCTGCCGTAAGGGCGCACCACAAGATAGCTGAACCAGGGCGCCACATCGCTGCAGTAAAAGATGTTGTCGGTGATACTGAGCGCACTAAAGGAATATCCCGCCGTGAAGTCCGGGGCTGAATCCCTTTCGTTGGTCCATTCGACAAAGCAATTGTCGACATAATTCTCGGCAATGGTCGAACTGTTATACCCTCCGACCATCACCAACCCGGCGTTTCGCACGCCGCTGGGCACTGCATCGCCCTGAAAAAAGTGGTTTCCCAGCACAAGGTTGTTATCCCCGCCCAGAACGGCAAAATGATGAAACCGCACGGCCCGGTTGTGCCGCAGCTTGACGTCATTGGCATTGGCATTCAGCGCAATCGAGCTGCGGTCGACGACGTCAAACGACTCTTCGCTGGACAAGAACTGGCAGCCGTCGATCAGCATGCCCTGACACCCGGTGCCGATGGACGTAATCCCCCGGTCTTTTGGACGGCTGACAAAACAGTTCTTCAGCACAAAGGTGCTGCCCGATGGGGCCAGGCGAATTGCGCTGCTGCGCCCGTTGCACTGAAATTCGATGTCTTCCATACCGAATTTCTGCAACGCGCTGAACCCGCCGAAATCCAGCAGGTACTGGAACTGAACAAAGGTGAATGTCTGGGTGCCGCCCGCGTCATGAAGCGGCGCGCTGAGGGTGATTTCCCCGGCGCCCTCATCCTTTGAGCGCACGTATACCTCTCGTCCAACGCCACTGCCCTGGACCAGCGCCCCTTTCGGGATATTGGCGACATTTGCAACACTGGACAGCTTGAAGGGGTCCGCCGGGTCATAGCTCGCGACCGAGGTAAAGGTCTGACTGTCCCAGGACGCGCTGCTTTTGACATCAAACTGACCGTTGCGCACCACGCGCCGTGTCGAATAGCTGTCCCTATTGGGCACTGCTGCCTGCATGTCGATCGGTGCGCTGACCGCAATCTTGCGCCCTCCCATGTCCAGGGATTCGTGATCTGAATTGTTAAGCAGCGCCTGAAACGCCTTTCGGAAAGCCAGCGCCTCGTCACCAAAAGCCGAGATATAGCTGGGCAGGTCGAAATTCTTGGTCAGCAGCAACATCGAGTCATCGGCCATCGTGACCGTGCCCTCAAAATCCACCTCCGAGACCAGGCTCAGCGTTTGGCCCAGAAAGAACGTTCCCTCGGGCACATAGACCTTGCGCCCCCCTGCCGCCTGGTCGGCCGCCTCGAAGGCCGTCGACGCGTCGGTCACACCATCGCCAACCGCGCCAAAATCGACCACGTCGACCACGCCGATCATGTCCCGCAGGAAAACACTGGTCACATCCGCAATCTCGATATCATCAACGCGGATGACGGCACCGTTGCTGCCTTCGATATCCAGACCGAAGTGACCGTAAAGCACGGATGTGTTCCAAGGCAGGTCTACTCCCGCACGTTGGCCGGTTCCGACAATTGCCGTGATTTCGTGAATGGCGCCGTATTCAGTCAACTGTGTCGACGGGCCCTGCTCTGTCAGGCCGGAAACGTGCAGCTCCCCCGCTCCGCCCGCCCAGGCGGAAATGCGGATCTCGGGCAAGGGGCCACTGATCGCTTTTACCCGCGCCTTGATCTGCAGGTAACACCCCGGCAACAGGGGCGTCTGGCCCATGTATCGCAATTTCTGAACCGTATCGACCTTGAGAATTTCCAGGCATCCACCGAAATCCGCATCTGCAGGAACATAAGCCCCGGACCCCGATCCGTCATAGGTGGGCGAACCCGGCGTCCCATCGCCGCTGGACCACACATCCAGCCCATTGGAAAATTCAGGCGGCGTGAAGACGATACCGTCGGTGATTGCCTTGTTCATTGAAATCCCTTTCCCAATCGGGGTGCGTCAGGCTGCACCCCGTCAAAACCCCGTGTTCAGGGTCACCCTGAACGCGAAAGTCTGAGTATCGTGAAAGGCGTTAATCCCCGCTCATCACACCGTGACGCAGGTCATGCAACACGCACCGCGCGCGCAACGGGAAAGCCCGCGCGCTATGCGTCGAATAGGTTTGGGAAAGGCCAGGTTCCCGCTGGCTCAGGCAAGCTTTCCGGCCAGGGCCTTTTCGATCAGGGCAATGGTTTCCGGCACGCCGTAAAGCGCAATGAACCCGCCGAAACGTGGCCCTTGGCTGGCACCCAGCAGCACCTCGTATAGGGCAGTGAACCAGCCGCGCATCGGATCAAACCGCTCGCGCCCGATGGCATAGACAACCGACTGCAGCGCTTCGTCTTCCACCGGTCCGTCATAGGCCATGAGCGCCGCTTTCAACGCCTCCAGCGCTTCGCGTTCCTGATCCGTCGGCGCGCGATGCTGGCGGGTGGGTTTGACGAAATCGTTGAAATACCGCACGGCAAAGCCCGCCGCCTGATCCAGATCGGGGTGGGTTTCGGCGGTGGCTTCTGGTGCATAACGACGAATAAAGCCCCACAGCGCCTCTTTGTCCTCGGCACCGGAAACGGATGCCAGGTTCAACAGCATCGCAAACGGCACCATCAGGGTGGATTCAGGAACATTCCCGCCGTGGATATGCCACACCGGATTGTTCAGTTGCGCCTTCAGCTCCTGCCCCGGATAAGCGCGCAACTGCTGATGATATTCGTCATAAGCCTTCGGGATCACGTCAAAATGCATCCGCTTCGCCGTCTTGGGCTTTTGATACATGAAATAGGCCAGCGACTCGGTCGGCGCATAGGTCAGCCATTCGTCAATCGAGACACCATTGCCCGACGACTTGGAAATCTTCTGTCCGTTCTCATCCAGAAACAGCTCATAACTGAAATGCTCGGGCGCACGACCGCCCAGGGCCCGGCAGATCGAGTCGTAGATCTTCTCGTTGGTGGCATGTTCCTTGCCATACATCTCGAAATCCACACCCAGCGCGGCCCAGCGTGCGCCGAAATCCGGCTTCCACTGCAGCTTGACGTTGCCGCCGGTGACGGGCAGCATCCATTCCTTGCCATCCTCATCATCGAACGTGACGGTGTAGGTCTCGGCACAGACCTTTTTCATCGGCACGTACAGAACCCGCCCGGTTTCGGGATGGATCGGCAGAAATATCGAATAGGTCTGCTGACGTTCTTCGCGCAGGCTTTTCAGCATGATCGCCATGATGTCGTCATAGCGATCGACCGCACGCTTCAGGATCTCGTCGAACTGGCCCGAGCGATAAAAGTCGCGCGCCGAATAGAACTCATACTCGAACCCGAAAGTGTCCAGGAACCGGCGCAGCATCGCGTTGTTGTATTCACCAAAGCTGGGATATTCGCCAAACGGGTCCGGCACCGTGGTCAGCGGGCATTGCAAATACCCTTCCAGCTTGTCCGGGTTCGGCACATTGCTGGGCACTTTGCGCATTCCGTCCAGATCGTCGGAAAAGCAAATGAGCTTTGTCGGTATGTCCGACAGGGCCTCGAACGCGCGCTTGACCATCGTGGTGCGTGCGACTTCGCCAAATGTGCCGATATGCGGCAGGCCCGACGGCCCGTAACCCGTCTCGAACAGAACATACCCTTTCTCGGGCGCACCTTGTCTATAGCGTTTGAGCAACCGGCGTGCCTCTTCGAAAGGCCAGGCCTTGGACGACATCGCGGTTTCACGCAGTTCAGACATCAGTTTCAGCTCCATCGGAAAACTCTGAGCCAGCACCGGATGATGCCGACCGGCCCCTCCTATTGTGCCGGTGCAGCATGAGTCAATAAAGCGCGGGACAATTCAGCCCCGCGCCGGTTGCATTCCGCAGCTACGGAAAACGCGGCAGAGGGATCAGCGCTTGCCTTTGCCACCGCCCCCCTTGCCGGGTTTGTCCCCGCCACCGTGACCCGGTTTGCCACCGCCCTTGCCAGGCTTGTCGCCACCGCCATGTCCCGGCTTACCGCCGCCGTCACCCGGTTTGCCACCGCCATGACCCGGCTTGCCGCCCCCGTCACCGGGCTTGCCACCGCCGTGACCGGGTTTGCCCCCTCCGTGCCCCGGCTTGCCTGGACCGTTGCCGGGATCATCGCCGTCGCCTGGGTCGTCGCCCCCGCCGCCAGTGTTGGGGTTGGGGCCGGAATTCCCGCCCGACCACACAAGACCCGGATCATTCGAACGCCCGTCCTCGGTGCTGGCAGAGGTTATGGACCCGGTTGGCAAGTCGGTTAGAAGCCCCGCCAAACCCGTACATTGCGCCGAGGTCGCCTGCAGGACATTTCCGAAATCCGCGTGCCGCTGCAACTGTGTCAGGAACCCCGGCGTCACATGGCTGCATCCGCACAGGGTGTCCATGTCCCCGCTGTTGGCTGCAATTCGCGCCGTGTTCCGGTTGCAGATTTCTGGCTCTGCCATCGCGGCACTTGCCGCCATCAGTCCAAGAATTGGCGCTGAAACCAACGCAACCAATCCCTTTTTCATTTCAATGCGCATCGCAACTCACTCCTTACGTAACGTCAACCAAATGCGATAACTGTCTGGCACCCAGATGGTTGCGCCGGGTTAAGCTGGGGTTGGGCAGTGCTGAAATGTTCTTAATGTTCCGAAAGGCGCTCCGGTAAGGCGCAATCAACACAGACCGGCACTGGTTGGCACCTCCGCAGCCGCGGCCCGCCACAAACAATGTGTTGAACCCGCCTGCCTGCGCTCCTATCGTGCGCCGCAGAACCGAGCCAATCAGGACGACCTTCATGACCGACCAAGTTCCTCACCCGATGTCCCCTCAGGATTGCCTTGTGGCGATCATGGTGGCGGTTTCTGCATCTGACGAAACCATTCGAACGGCGGAACTGGTCAAGATTGAAACCGCTGTGAATATGCTGCCGGTTTTTGCCGATTACGATATCGACCGGACACGGCGCGTGTCCCAGATCGTTTTTGACCTGTTCGAACAGGAAGATGGGCTGGACGCCCTGTTTGGCCTGATCCGGGACAACTTGCCCGAGCGTCTGAACGAAACCGCCTATGCCCTGGCCTGCGACGTCGCCGCAGCCGATGGCGCCCTTGCCGAGACCGAGCTGCGCCTGCTGGAAGAAATTCGTTATGAGCTGGACATCGACAGGCTGCATGCCGCCGCAATCGAACGCGGTGCCCGCGCGCGCCACACGACCTGACGCGTCCGGCGCAGCGGGCAGGAATGCCGGTTTCCGTCAACTGCCGTAAAGTGCGCCCCAGCGTTCGATCAATACCTGCTGAAGCTTTCGGGACCTGCGGTTCCAACTGCGCGCCCCTTCGGGCCGTTCGCGGTTCTCCCGGCTGATCGTGGCCCGGTGCGCCATATCTGCGGAAAAGAATGCAAACGCCAACTCGTCACCGCGCGCCGTCGTGACAAACCCGCCAAGACCCGAAACGAAGTTAAGCGTACCGGTCTTGGCATCCACGCGGACGGGGTGGTCCTTGATTTTGTTGCCCTTTGCATCCGTCAAAGTGAACGGCTTCAGCAATGGGCGCAGAGCGCCGGTCTGGCGGGCCGCAACCAGCGCGGTCACAAAATCGTTCGGCGCAACACGAGACCTGTCGCCCAGGCCAGAGTGATCCACCATCTGTATCCTGGCCGTACCAAAGGTCTCGGATGCCCATCGGTTCATCTCGGCAGCGGATTCGGCCAGGTCCTGAGGGTTCGCGCCCCGTACTTTGCTGGCGGTCAGCCCGACCATCTCGGCCGTCAGATTGGTTGAATATTTTAACATCCCCTTCAGGATGTCCGTCATCGGCTGGCTTTGGTGCAGAACCAGTGTACGGCCCCGCGGCGCTTGCCGCGTCACCTGCACCCGGTTCAGCACGATGCCGTTCACGCGCGCAAGCGTCCGAAACACGTCGCCTGCATACAAGGCAGGCTTGCGCACCGGCAACCACCGCGCGCCGCCATTTCCCAACGCCGCCTTTGCCACGGTCCACCGGTCCTGACGGGCCGAGGGTTGATAGGTATAGGTCGGCAGCTTGCGGTTTACGAGCCGCATGGTGGCCATATCCACTGCCGGTGCAAAATGCGCGCTTCTGGCATCCATGGTGACGTCAAAACCGGCACCACCTCGCTTCCATTCAAAGTGAACGCGGTTGAAATTCAGGGAAATGCCGCTGATGGCCGGGCTGTAACCGACGTGATCGGGTTGGCCCGGGTCGATACTGAACACATAAGGCAGCGCACCCTCATAGACCTTGAACGCGCCGCGAACCTCGGTGATCCCGGCCTCGCGCAGGTTGGCCGCCATCGTTGCCAATGCGTCGGTGTCCAACAGCGGATCACCACCGCCGACAAGGATCAGATCGCCGTTCAGGATTCCGTTCTCGATCGGGCCATCGGCAACCAACCGGGTTTCGAACCGGAAGTCAGGCCCCAAAACATCCAACGCATAAAGTGCGGTCAGCGCCTTGGCCACGCTTGCCGGAGGAAGGCCGGTGTCTCCGCCGAACGACTCCAAGCTGGTTCCGGTCTTGACGTCGGCCACGGCAAAGGCGACCTGCCCTCGCAGGCCAGCCGCCTGAACGACCCGGTCAACACCGCTGAGATCGGCACCGCGCAATTGCGGGCGCAACGACACTGCCGGCGGCCCAGCCAATCCGGCACAGGGAATCAGAGACGCCCCTAATCCCCCCAGAAATGCACGACGTGAAAAACGATCAACCATGGGTCAATTAAAATCCCAGAGATCACGGGCAAACAACCACGCAAAAGCGATTATGCTCTGATAGGGGCTATTGAGGCAACACTTGGTCGGACCACCCGCCGCGCGACCGGATCTCGGTCGAGCTGACATCGACCATCGGCACGTTCACGAAACACCACGCCGGAGCGTTCGCCTGCCCCAGCAGATGCCGCGCCTGCCCGTCAATGCGGTACTGGGCATAACCCCGCGCCGCCGGAGACATCCGGGCCGAAATCCGATCGCCGGGCCGCGCAACCACGCCCACCGGTACGCTGTCCATGATCAGCCGCCAGTCTTTCCAACGGTGAAACTGCGCCAGATTGTCCGCCCCCATCAGCCAGACAAACCGAACTTGCGGGTAAAGCCGCCGAAGCGCGGCCAGCGTGTCCGCCGTCGCCCGCGTACCGGTGTGGGTCTCGATATCCGTCACCTCGACCCGCGGATGCCGCATTACGTCCCGCGCCGCCTCATGCCGTTGCGCCAGCGGTGCTGGCCCGCGTTGTTTCAAGGGATTTCCCGGAGACACCAGCCACCACACCCGATCCAGCCCAAACGCCTTCATCGCCTCAAGCGTGACGTGCACATGACCCTGATGCGGCGGATCGAATGACCCGCCGAACAGCCCCACGACCTGCCCGGGCCGCGCATATGGTAACCTGTATCGTTCCATTCCTTGCTGATGTTCAGAACTAAAGGGTGTTGTCAATCAACCGCCCACCAAAGGCTTCGGCGTGAATCACGGCACCACCAGCTTGCCCCGCCCGTCCCGCTCGGATATCCAGCGTTCCAACCTGAATTCCCCGACCCAGAGGACGCGACATGGCCGCCTATCAATATGTCTACCACATGCAGGGTGTCTCAAAGACCTATCCCGGTGGCAAGAAGTGCTTTGAAAACATTCACCTGAGCTTTCTGCCCGGCGTGAAAATCGGCGTTGTCGGCGTCAACGGTGCGGGTAAATCGACGCTGATGAAGATCATGGCGGGCCTCGATACCGACTTCACCGGAGAGGCCTGGGCCGCCGAGGGCGCCAAGGTGGGCTATCTGCCGCAGGAACCGCAGCTGGATGAATCGCTGACCGTCCGCGAAAACGTCATGCTGGGCGTGGCCGCGAAAAAGGCCAAGGTCGACCGCTTCAACGAGATCGCCATGGAGATCGCCGAGAACTATTCGGACGAACTGATGGAGGAGATGACCACCCTGCAGGACGCCATCGACGCGGAAAACCTGTGGGACCTCGACAGCCAGATCGACGTCTCGATGGAGGCGCTGCGCTGCCCGCCGGACGATGCCAACATCGCCAACCTCTCGGGCGGTGAAAAACGTCGCGTCGCGCTCTGCAAGCTGCTGCTGGAAGCGCCCGACATGCTGCTGCTTGATGAGCCGACCAACCACCTGGACGCCGAGACCATCGCCTGGCTGCAACAGCACCTGATCGACTACAAGGGCACCATCCTGATCGTCACCCATGACCGCTATTTCCTGGATGACATCACCGGCTGGATCCTCGAACTCGACCGGGGCCGCGGCATTCCGTACGAGGGCAACTACTCCGCATGGCTGGAACAAAAAGCCAAACGGCTGGAACAGGAAGCCCGCGAGGACAAGTCCAAGCAAAAAACCCTGCAACGCGAGTTGGAATGGATGCGTCAGGGCCAGAAGGCCCGTCAGGCCAAATCCAAGGCCCGGATCAACGCCTATAACGAGCTGGCCGAACAGTCCGAGCGCGAAAAGCTGACCCGCGCCCAGATCGTCATTCCCAACGGCCAGCGCCTTGGCGGCAAGGTGATCGAGGTCGAGGGTCTGTCGAAACATATGGGCGACAAGCAACTGATCGAAGGGCTGGACTTCGCCCTGCCCCCCGGCGGCATTGTCGGCGTCATCGGCCCCAACGGCGCGGGTAAATCGACGCTCTTCAAGATGCTCACCGGTCAAGAACAGCCCGATGCAGGCACCATCACGTTGGGTGAAACGGTCGAGCTGTCCTATGTCGACCAGTCCCGCGACGACCTTGCTGACAACGACACCGTGTGGGAGGCGATCACCGGCGGCGCCGAGATCATCCAGCTGGGTGACGCGCAGGTCAATTCCCGCGCCTATTGCTCGTCCTTCAACTTCAAGGGCGGCGACCAGCAGAAGAAAGTCTCGCTGCTGTCAGGTGGTGAGCGCAACCGCGTCCACATGGCTCGCCTGCTGAAAGAGGGCGGCAACGTCCTGCTGCTGGATGAGCCGACCAACGACCTTGACGTCGAAACCCTGCGTGCGCTGGAAGACGCCCTGGTCGATTTCGCCGGATGCGCCGTGGTCATCTCGCACGACCGCTTCTTCCTCGACCGAATCTGCACGCATATTCTGGCGTTTGAGGGTGACGCCCATGTGGAATGGTTCGAGGGCAACTTCGAGGATTACGAAGAGGACAAAAAGCGGCGTCTGGGACCGGATGCGCTGGAGCCTAAACGGTTGAAGCATAAGAAGTTCGCGCGGTAGCGGCTTGCTTACAAAAGAACAGTTCGACGATCTTTTTTTAGATCAACTCTGTTTCTGTGGCAGTGGGCAACACTATAGTGACTGCCACAGAAACAAGACTTACAAAAAACCAATTGAAATTAGTCATGATCAGGCAAAGTTCATGCATCGCCCGCGAACATGCCCTGTTTCCACAAACGGTGTCTCTTGCGGACACCCCGCGATCGCTTCTCATTCACAACAACGCAAAGGTCCGCTCAAAGAAATCACAGAAGCAGGCCATGTAGTTGGATTTTCAAATGGGCCAAATGCAAAACCCTCAGATAATAGACGTCAGGATTTCGCCAACGTCAGTGCCAAAAGAGCATCAACATTCCCGGGCCTGTGCGCGAAGCACGACGCGACCGTATTTTCTAAAATCGAAAACAAAACTCTGAACCCAAGTTACCGTAATTCGCTGGGCCTGGCTATCCGATGCGCGCTTTATGAGGCTATTGTGCATACCGACGCCGGATTGTTCTTAAACTGGCTTCGAGAAGTGCCAAATTTTGAATTTTGGTTGGACCCATATGTCTACACAGACGAACTTGAGCACATGGCTCACTTTGCGCGGTATAACTGGGATCTCGTAAATCTGCTCCAACGTATCGAGAGCAAGAAGAGCACCCGGAAGCTCTTCTTCTATTCCGCTTTGATCGATGCCGCGTTGCCGTTTTCCTCGACTGGTTGTTTTTGCATTGAGAACGATATCGCTGGCAATCAGCTTCAACCATTTTCAGAAATCGGGCGCCAGTTTTCCTACGCTCAACTTACAATAATGCCTCAGTGCAATGGCACTACGTTATTCTCGATCTCCTCAACTAACGACAAAGATAGGGATTCTTCTCGGAGGTTTGTGAAGTCTTACGCTGATTGCGATGCAGAAACCCTACCAAATGCGATTCTAAGAACTGCTCTTGAATACACAGAGAACACATACTTTAGGCCTTCGTGGGTAAACTCTCTAAGTGCATCCCAAAAGAAACTCATATTGGAGAGATTTGACGACCGAGCCGTACTTGAAGTCGGGAAAGAAAAACCGCATAATTCGCTCGCCGTGCCCCTGAACCTAAGAGTCTCTGGTAAGCGAATAAAATTCGCTTCGAATGTGACTTAAGGAACGCATCTTGCCACTTAGCGATCGTAGGATGGGGTTTCACCCCATCACTCACTCAACGACCCTACCCGAACACCCGCACGATCTGTTCCCGCGTACCAAACCAATTCCAAAATTCGACCTCTCAAATGATGGGGTGAAACCCCATCCTACGGCTCTCCGAACGGTCCCTCGGTGACCACACCGCTCCACTCTGGATCAACCCGGCCTGCGCGAATATCACGATGGATCGACGAAAACGGCCAATCGGTTGGATGTTCGACCAACCCATGTTTGACCGGATTGTTCCAACAATACGCCATATGATTGCAGTAATCCTGTTCATCCCGAATGGTGTGCTCCCAAAACCGGCGTTGCCAAACCGCCCCTTCGCGTTTGTTGACCCGTAGGCCGGGCTTCAGCCCGGCATATCTCCCGGATGTCACAACGGGTAGATGTTCTGGTACGGGTTCCGGGCTGAAGCCCGGCCTACGATTTTCATTTCTAACGCGCATGGTAAACCGTGCCTTGATCGCGCCCCACCGCGTCGAATAATCCGCATCCCCGGCGGCAAGGTCCATACCGCGTGCAAATGATCCGGCAACACAACAAACGCATCGCACCAGAACGGCCGCTCCCTCTGTGTCGCGGCAAACGCCGCTCTCAAATGCGCCACCTCTCTCGTCAACAAATCCGACGACCGGTCGGCCAGAGACACGGTGAAAAAATACTTGGCTCCGGGAATGCGGACACGTCGGCAATTGCTCATACCGCAACCTGATCACGGGCTTGGTTAACGGATTCTGAATACCCGCCAGACGCGCCAAATGAATAACACTGCCCTATCAACCCCTATCGAACTGATAGCCAAACCTATCGGCGGATTATTGTACAAATTGGACGAAAACCCTTCAAACCCTTGTACAAGACATACAATCCCCACTTGTCACACCGCCTGAGCGATGCCATATCCAAGAGGCTTACGTTTTTCTATTTCGACCTGCTGTCTCCTTCATCGGCGCTCAGTCTATCGATACAGACGACGACGCCGGGCTGCCGCAACACCGTGGGCAGCACTTAAACAGGAGTAACGGATATGCCAGCAGGCACCGTAAAATGGTTCAACACCACCAAAGGC
This sequence comes from Alphaproteobacteria bacterium, assembly GCA_030427405.1. Classification (GTDB taxonomy): domain Bacteria; phylum Pseudomonadota; class Alphaproteobacteria; order Rhodobacterales; family Rhodobacteraceae; genus Ruegeria. The sequence continues at coordinate 38,875 of JAUHXK010000001.1, forward strand.
TTTGGCTTTATCGCACCCGAAGAAGGCGGCAAAGATGTGTTCGTACACATCTCGGCTGTTGAACGCTCTGGCCTGACCGGCCTGGCCGACAACCAAAAGGTCACATACGAACTGCGCGCTGGTCGCGACGGCCGCGAAAGCGCCGACAATATCGAGCTTGCATAAGCTCTTGGAAGGGTGGGGTTAAACCCCGCCCTTTTTGTTTTTGGGGTCACGCCCCCCTTTTTCGGATGCGTTGCCTGTTTGGCACGCGCAGCACTTCACATTCCGGTGATTTTCAACTGACAATTGACCAGATCGGGTATCCTTCCGAAACTGACACCTGGATTTGTTTGGAATGTTGAAGAGGCCCACCATGTTCACCCGCCGCGCCTTTCTTGCCGGAACCGTTGCAGCAGGCATCGCCCCCAGCGTTGCCAGCGCCAAGAAAAAAGCGGTCGAATATGACCCGACGCCGCAATTCGTGCGGATCAAAAAAGAATTCCTGCCGGGCCAGCTTCTGGTCGTGCCGCGCTCGTTCTACCTGTATTTCGTGACCGAACCGCGCAAGGCAATCCGCTATGGCTGCGGGGTTGGAAAGGCTGGTCTGGAATTCACCGGCACAGCAACGATAGACGTCAAAAAAGAATGGCCGACCTGGCGACCCACGAACGAGATGATCGAACGGGACCCTGTTGCCTATGCCCGGTTCAAGGACAACGACTATGTCCAACCGGGTGGCAACGGCAACCCGCTGGGGGCACGCGCGCTGTATCTGTTCCAGAACGGCGTCGATACCTATTTCCGCATCCATGGCACGACCCAGCCACAGACCATCGGGCGCGCGGCGTCGAACGGGTGCATCCGCATGCTGAACGAACATGTCATCGACCTCTATAACCGCGTCCCGCTAGGGACGGTTGTCACCGTGGTCTAAAGCCCCGCACAGACGCGGCAACTTGCAAAGCTATTCGGACACCCTGTCCACAAGTTCAAGAACGGCAGGGCCAAGCGCGTCGACGATCAGACTGACCCCTTTCGCGTTTGGGTGGATGCCGTCGGCCTGCATAAGGCCCACAACCGCTGTCGGATCACCCTGCACCGGAAGCCCGGCAAAAAAGTTCCGGGCATAGACCGTGTCATACCGCTCGGCCAGATCGGGATAGATCGCATCGAACTCCTGTTTGTACGCGACACCATAATTCATCGGGGCCTGCATACCGACGATCAGGACATCAACATCAGCTTCGGCAGCCGTGCGCAGGACGGTTTCAAGGTTCTGGCGGGACACGTCCGGTGCAATCCCGCGCAGCAGATCGTTGCCACCAAGCGCCACGATCAGCGCGTCCACGTCCGGCGTCAATGTCCACGCAACCCGAGCCGCGCCGCCAGCGGTTGTATCCCCGGATACACCGGCATTGATCAGCCGCACATCGGCCCCCTGCCCGGCCAGCCATTTGCCCAGTTGCGGGACGAACCCGTCCTTCTCAGCCAGCCCGTACCCTTGGGTCAGAGAATCGCCCAGCGCCGCGATGACCACCGGCTCTGCTGTGGCCGCAAAGCCGCAGCAGATAAACAGCCCCGACATCAAGGCCTTGCGCATTCTTCCTGTCGCTCCATATCCCAATTAACCGTTCTCCTGTGGAAAGACTGATGGCAACGCCTGCTCTGCACCTCCAAAATGCCGCTTTGTCGCTGGAAGGCAATGCCGGAAGAGTCGATATCCTTCACGACATCAGCCTGACCGTGGATCACGGGGAAACCCTGGGCCTCGTCGGCCCGTCCGGGTCGGGGAAATCCTCGCTTTTGATGCTGATGGGCGGGCTCGAGCAGGCGACATCCGGCAGCGTCCGCGTGATGGACCGCGACATTACCGACCTGGACGAGGATACTCTAGCAAGGTTTCGAAGGGGAAACATGGGGGTGGTTTTTCAGAACTTTCACCTGATCCCGACTATGACCGCGCTGGAAAACGTGGCAACACCCCTTGAACTGGCCGGGCACAAGGATGCGTTCGACCGTGCAGCAGACGAATTGCGTTCAGTCGGTCTGTCGCACCGTCTGGACCACTACCCTGCCCAGATGTCCGGGGGCGAACAGCAACGTGTCGCGCTGGCACGCGCTGCTGCACCGCGCCCGCGCGTCGTGCTGGCCGACGAGCCCACGGGAAACCTGGATGAAACCACCGGCAGCGCCATCATCGACCTGTTGTTTGATCTGCGGGACCGGCATGGTGCAACGCTTGTCCTGGTGACACACAGCCACTCGCTTGCCCGGAAATGCGATCGCGTTATCCGCCTGCGCGATGGCCGGATCGCCGAGGACTTTCGGCAAGAGGCCGCGGAATGACCGTAAGTCTCGCCTGGCGGCTGGCCCGGCGCGAGCTGCGCGGCGGTCTGCGCGGGTTCTACGTTTTCCTGTCATGCCTGGCTCTTGGTGTTGCGGCCATCACCGCCGTGGGGTCCGTTCGCTATGCAATCCAGGCCGGTCTGGTTCAGGAAGGGGCGACCCTGCTGGGCGGCGATGCGCAGCTGGAATTCACCTATCGGTTCGCAAGCGCGGATGAGCGTCAATGGATGGCGCAAAACGCACAAGCTGTTTCCGAAACCGTCAATTTCCGGTCGATGGCCGTAGCCCCGCAAAATCCTGACCCCATAAGGGCGCTGACCCAGGTGAAATCCGTTGACGCCGCCTATCCTCTGATCGGCGCCGTAGAGCTGGACCCCGACATGCCGCTCGAAGACGCGCTGGACGGCACAGCGGCCCTGCCCGGAGGTGTGATGGACCCGGTCCTGATCGACCGTCTCGGGCTGACACCCGGCGACGTGTTCACACTGGGAACTCAGCAATTCGTCTTGATGGGCGCGATCCTGTCCGAGCCGGACGGCGCATCGGATGGGTTTGGCCTGGGTCCGCGCACATTGGTTCGGACAGACGCCCTGCAATCATCGGGGTTGTTGGCACCGGGCACGCTGTTTTCCACCCGGTACCGGCTGGACCTCCCTCCTGACGCGGGCCTTGACGCTGTGTCCGCTGACGCCCAAGCGCGCTTTGATGACACCGGAATGCGTTGGGCCGATGCGCGGAACGGAGCACCCGGAATCGCCGAATTTGTCGACCGTCTGGGGGCCTTTCTGGTTTTGGTCGGCCTGTCCGGTCTGGCTGTCGGCGGGATCGGCGTCTCGGCAGCCGTGCGCGCCTATCTCATCCGCAAGACCGAGACCATCGCCACGCTGCGAACGCTGGGGGCGGACCGGGCAACGATTTTTCAAACCTATGTTTTTCAGATCGCCATATTGTCCGCCATAGGCATCGCCATCGGCCTGGTCCTGGGCGCCTTGGGGCCGGTCCTGCTTGCGCCACTGATCCAGACCTATCTGCCGGTTCCCGCAAATTTCGCAATCTATCCGCAACCGATGGGCCAAGCCGCCCTTTACGGTGCACTGACCGCATTCCTGTTCACACTCTGGCCACTTGCAAAGACCGAAAAGATACGCGCCGCAACGTTGTTTCGTGATGCCCTTTCGTCGACCCACGGCTTTCCCCGACCGGTTTTCGTCCTGGCGACGGGGGTTGGGCTGGCGCTTCTGATTACGGCTGCGGCCTGGTTCAGCGGTTCGGTGCGCCTGACGCTCTGGACAAGCGGAGGACTGGCAGGTGCACTGCTATTGCTGTTCCTGTCGGCATCAGCGACGCGCTGGCTTGCTCGCAAATCCACCCCCATGGCGCGAGGTTACCCACCCATGCGCTGGGCCCTCTCTGCCATCTCCAGCCCCCAGGAAGGGGCGGCATCCGTCGTCTTATCGCTAGGGCTGGGGCTTTCGGTTCTGGCATCCATCGGCCAGATAGACGGAACATTGCGCAATGCCATCTCGGGCAACCTTCCCAAGGTGGCACCGTCCTATTTCTTTGTCGACATTCAAAAGAACCAGATGCCCGGCTTCATGGCACGCCTGGAAAGCGACCCCGCCGTCACCCGTGTCGAAACAGCGCCGATGCTCCGCGGCATAATCACCCGGATAAACGGCGTGCCTGCACGCGAGGCGGTAGGTGATCACTGGGTTCTGGATGGCGATCGCGGGGTAACCTATTCAGCCGCGCCCCCAAACACAGCCCGCGTAACTGCGGGTACTTGGTGGCCACCTGGCTATGACGGCCCCCCTCAGATCAGCTTCGCCGCAGAAGAGGCATTGGAAATGGGATTGAAACTGGGCGATGCGTTGACCGTCAACATTCTGGGTCGCGACATCACGGCCAAGCTGACTTCGTTCCGCGAGGTAGACTTTTCCACGGCCGGAATGGGGTTTGTCATGACAATGAACCCATCCGCTCTGTCCGCCGCGCCGCACAGTTTCATCGCGACGGTATATGCCGAACAGCACGCCGAAGCGGCCATTCTTCGCGACCTTGCCCAAACCTTTCCCAACATTACCGCGATCCGTGTTCGCGATGCTATCGACCGCGTATCGGACCTTTTGAACGGGTTGGCGACGGCAACCTCGATCGGTGCGGGTGTCTCGTTGCTGACCGGTTTCCTGGTGCTGATCGGCACGGCGGCCTCGGCCGAGCCTGCACGACGATACGAAGCCGCCGTGCTGAAAACACTGGGCGCAGGTCGCCGCCCTATCCTGTTCAGTTTCGCATTACGCGCCATAATTCTCGGCGCGGCCGCGGGTTGCGTTGCACTTGTCGCTGGTGTCACCGGCGGCTGGGCCGTCGCCACCTATGTATTCGAGACGACCTACGCGGTCATATGGCCATCGGCCATCGCCATTATCACAGCCGGTATTGCGATCACCCTGATTGCAGGGCTGGCCTTCGCGCTGCGCCCGCTATCGGCACGGCCTTCGTACGTCTTGCGCGCCACGGACTAAGATCACCGGACGCACGCCACCGGCTGTAATATCTTCAAAAGCGGATCATTATCGCAGACCAACGCGTCCAGCGTGATGTCGTCCAAAGACGCATAAAACACCTCGGCCGCGTCCTGCAACGCCAACCGCAATCGGCACGCATCGGTCAGCGGGCATGTGTTATCGGCATCGGCAAAACACTCGGCAATGGGCAAGCCGCCCTCGACATGACGAAATACCGCCCCGATCCGGATCTGATCTGCCGGGCGCGCCAATGTCATTCCACCGTTGCGGCCACGTTGCGTACTCAGATAGTTCAACTGGCTTAGCTGGTTGATAACCTGGGCCAGATGGTTTTCTGAAATATTGCACACTTCGGCAATCTCGGCCTTGGTCACAAGACGTTGCTGATGCGCGGCACAATACATCAACAACCGTACAGCAATGTTCGTTCGCTTGGTAATCCGCATTGAGGCCTCCCAATTTTTCCGATGCAGCGTTATTGCATGTTCCGCAAAAAACCGGTTTGACATACATCAATCGTCAATCACGGACCGCACGCGACATGGCAGCCCCATATTTCTTTGGCTACGGCAGCCTGGTGAACCTTGCCACCCATGACTTCCCGGACCCGCGCCCCGCCCAACTGAAAGGCTGGCGGCGCGCATGGCGGCATACAGACCTACGCCCGGTCGCCTTTCTCACGGCGATCCCCGACCCCAACGCAGAGATCGACGGCATGATCGCCCATGTCCCGCAAAACGACTGGGCCGCGTTGGACAAAAGGGAATGGGCCTATGACCGCATCCCGGCCACCCGTTCGGTGACACATCCCCTGAAACACCCGGTCGACATTGCCGTCTATGCGGTGCCGGCGGAAAGGCAAAGCGCACCGGCCGACAAACACCCCTTGCTGCTCAGCTATCTCGACGTGGTGGTCCAGGGCTATCTGCGCGCCTTCGGACCAGACGGTGCAGACAGGTTCTTTGCCACCACAGATGGCTGGGAAACGCCGGTCCTGAATGATCGCGACGCACCGCGCTACCCGCGCCACCAGCACCTGAGCGCGGATGAAATTTCATTCATCGACGACCGCCTCGCACAGACAGGTGCCCAACTCGTTCACCCCGTGTAACTCGACCGCCCAATTCATCTTTTCGACAAATACTCTCGCCGAAGGCACGCGCCGAAAGGCGCGTTTCCCCGTCGCCTCAGCCGCGCGCGCGAATGACCTGCAGCAAAGGCAATAAGGCAGCCATTTCAGGGCCGCGCTCCATTCCGGTCAGCGCCTTGCGCAATGGCATGAACAATCCCTTGCCCTTGCGACCCGTCGCTTCTTTCACGGCTTTGGTCCAGATGCCCCAGGTCTCGCCATCAAACGGGCCTTCCGGCAGCAGGGCCACAGCCTCTTCAATGAAGTCACGATCTTCGTCTGCAATCAGCGGCTCGGCCCCGTCACGGCACAGCTCCCACCAGCCCTTGAGGTCACCCAGAGTGGTGATGTTCTCGCGCGCCATGGCCCAAAACGCCTCGGCCAACTCCGCGGGAACGCCCGCCTCGGCCACGGCATCCGCCACATCGGCCAGCGGCAGCGATTGCAAGTGCCTTGCGGTCAGCGGGAACAGGTCTTGCACGTCGAATTTGGTCGGCGCAGCACCAAAACGGTTGACGTCGAACCCGTCGATCAGTTCGGCCATATCCGCCCGCAGTTCGACAGGGTCGGAAGAACCAAGCCGGGCCATCAGGCTCAGCAGGGCCATCGGCTGCACGCCCTGCTCGCGCAGATCACGCAGGGCCAGCGTGCCCAGCCGTTTCGACAGCGCCTCGCCCTGTGGGCCGGTCAGCAGCGAGTGATGTGCGAAACGGGGGCACGTGCCGCCCAGCGCCTCGATGATCTGAATTTGCGTGGCGGTGTTGGTCACGTGATCCGAGCCACGCACCACATCCGTCACGCCCATCTCTGTGTCGTCCACGACAGACGCGATTGTATAAAGTACCTGACCGTCACCGCGGATCAGGACCGGATCGGAAACCGAGGCCGCGTCAATCGAGATGTCGCCCAGAATGCCGTCATTCCACTCGATCCGCTCGTGATCCAGTTTGAAACGCCAGACGCCATTGCCGCGCTCGGCGCGCAGGGCGTCTTTCTCGGCTTTGCTCAGGGTCAATGCCGCGCGGTCATAGACGGGCGGCTTGCCCATGTTCAGCTGTTTCTTGCGCTTGAGGTCCAGCTCGGTCGGTGTCTCGAACGCCTCGTAGAAACGCCCCATTTCGCGCAGTTTGTCGGCGGCCTCGGCATATCGGTCCAGCCGCTCGGATTGCCGCTCAACCCGGTCCCAATGCAGGCCCAGCCATTCCAGGTCCTGCTTGATGGCGTCGACATATTCTTCCTTCGACCGTTCGGGGTCGGTGTCGTCGATACGCAGGATGAACGTGCCGCCAGCCTTGCGGGCGATCATGAAGTTCATCAGGGCGGTGCGCAGGTTGCCCACATGGATGTAACCGGTGGGCGACGGGGCGAAACGGGTAGTTGTCATGGGTGTCTCCTGTTGTCGCGGCTCTTGTCACAGGATGGGTGAATTGTCCAGCAGATGGCACAGACGCGCCGGATCGGCGCGTGCCTTCGGCGAGAGTATTTGGAAAAAGATGAAGGGGTCAGGAGGGTTGTATCTTCCATTTCAGCGCAAGGTCATCCACTCCGGCGCGGATCAATTCAGCCATCACCCCAAGATCGACATCCGCCAGCTTGTTTACATATAGACAGGATTTGCCCAGCTTATGCTTGCCCAACCGGGACAGGATTTCGCTGAAATCGGCATAGCCCGGCATGATGTAGATCGAATGGGCGGCCTTGCGGGGCGAAAAGCCGGTGGCCAGATAATCCCCCGCGCGCCCGGATGCATAGCGATAGTGGTAGCGCCCGTAGCCGATGATGGATGGCCCCCACATCACCGGGGCAAACCCTGTTACGTCGCGAAACAGCCGATCCAGCACATGCGCTTCTTGCGCCTTTCGGGCGGGCTGCACGGTTGCCAGAAAATCGGCGACGCTATGCTCAGATGGTACGGTTTTGTTCTGGGCGCGCGGCATGAACCGAAAACTATCACGCAATCTTCAGATACGCGGCATAATTTTTAGGGGTTTAACTGGCACCAGCCAAAGTCTGACCTAAGTCAGACGAACATGTGCAGACAGGGAGAACGACCATGACGATCAAGATGACCCGCCGGGCGGCCCTTGGCTCGGCCGCCGCGTTGCCATTTGCGACCGCAGCCGCCCCGGCTCTGGCCGCCGGGACCGAGGCCAATTCGACACAGGCGAAATCGTTCCAGCTGGGCGATTTCACGGTGACCACTCTGCTGGATGGCAGCCTGCCGCGTGATGGCGCGAAAGAGATCTTTGGCGGCGGTGCGTCAGACGAAGAATTTGCACGCGTTTCCGCCGAGAACTTCATTTCTGCAGACACGGCTCAGTTCTTCTTTACGCCGACGCTGATCGATACAGGATCCGAGCGTGTTCTGTTCGATACCGGGCTGGGACAGGGTGGGATTCAAACTGCACTGGCGGACGCAGGCATTGCACCATCCGACGTGGATGTGGTGGTTCTGACGCACATGCATCCAGACCATATTGGTGGTATGATGACCGATGGGGCGCCGACATTTGCCAACGCCCGCTATGTAACCGGGACGACCGAGTATGATTTCTGGGCCGCCATGGACCCCGGCAACAGGGTGGGCGACCTGGTGGCTGAGAAGGTGAAGCCGCTGGCGGACAAGATCACCTTTGTCGAAGACGGCGGCGATGTTGTTTCAGGGGTTACTGCGCTGAAGGCCTTTGGGCATACGCCCGGTCACATGGTTTACCATCTGGAAAGCAACGGTCAGCGCCTGATCCTGACTGCAGACCTGGCCAATCACTATGTCTGGTCCTTTGCGCATCCTGAATGGGAGGTCAGTTTTGACATGGACAAGGCCGCCGCGACCGCCTCGCGCCGCAATGTGCTGGGGCAACTGGCCGCCGACCGGATTCCGATGATTGGGTACCACATGCCCTTCCCCGCTGCGGGATATGTCGAAGCAAGAGGGGACGGGTTCCGCTTTGTCCCGGTCAGCTACCAGATGATGGGGTGATCTGAGCGGCAGTTTGGGCCTGACCGCATGTGCCATCCGTCGGAAACGCCGCGCGGTGGGCATCTGGTCGGGTCCCTGGGCCTTGGTGTTGGGTCGAAGGCATTGGCCTGCGAACGTCTGGCATTCTACCCGTGCAACCCGCAAAACTTCGGCAACGATCGGCCGGGGTGACCGGGCGCAAAATCCGACAGCAAAGCCAGGAGGTCAGGCCGCGCCAGAAAGCTCTGCCCATTTCTGGCGCAGTGTCGCTGCAACCCCGGCTTCAGGCAACTGAGGCTGGGCTTGTTCCGGCGGGGCGAGCTCGGGGAATTCCGACCGAAGGGCCACTTTTTCCTCGGCGACCGCCACGGGCTCATCCGCTTTTTCAGCTTGCAAAATATCAGCGATAGCCGCGTCCAGCCGTTCCTCGTCAAAGGCGCGGGCACGCGTTTCCATCGTCTTCCATTTCAAAGGAGAATGCAGAGGCTTGTCGTACTCATCAACCATTTGACCACCAAAACTTATGACCCAACACCCGAACAGAGGTGCGCAATCAAAACAAACTGGTTCAGCACTGAACGAAACGGCCAACCCGCCCAATTGCAATGCGTCACACCTGCCCCACATGCGGCAAGACTGTATCCAAATTATGGCAAGAAAGTGTTCGCCGCGCAAGCCAAGCGCGCGCGGGCCGCGGGTTTCCGTCCCTCAGAGGGAAACGATCTAGCGGTCACATCGAAACTATTTCCAAAAAGGAAAAATTGGGCACCAAGCAGCGGTTCACCTGGGCGTGCCGCAACCGCGAATGCGGCACGGCCTTGGGGCCACAATCACTCCGAATCGCGCCAGCGGTTCACGATCGGATAGCGGCGGTCCAGCCAGAAGGCCCGATTGGTCAGGCGCGTTCCGGGCGCGGACTGAAAGCGTTTGTATTCGCTGATGTAGACAAGATGTTCGACCCTGCGGGCCTCGGCCGCGTCGAACCCGGCCGCGACACAGTCAGCGATCGAGCCGTCGCGATCGACAAGAATTTCCAGAATAGCGTCCAGCACGGGATAATCGGGCAAGCTGTCGCTGTCTTTCTGGTCCTCTCGCAACTCGGCGCTGGGGGGTTTGTCGATCACCGAGGGGCGGATGACTTCGCCCTTTGGCCCTTTCATCCAGTCCCGGTGATTGTCGTTGCGCCAGCGGCAGGTTTCGAACACGCGGGTTTTGTACAGATCCTTGATCGGGTTGTACCCGCCATTCATGTCGCCATAGATCGTGGCATAGCCAACCGCGACCTCGGACTTGTTTCCAGTTGTCAGCAGTATCTCGCCGAACTTGTTGGAAATCGCCATCAGCAGCAGGCCCCTCAGGCGTGACTGGATGTTCTCTTCGGTCAGGTCTTCATTGCGACCCGCAAACAAGGGCGCAAGCGTTCCGGTCACGGCGGCGCGGCTTTCGGCAATTGGCACATAGTCATAGTGCACACCCAGCGCCTTGGCCACGGCCTCGGCGTCTTGCAGGGACGCATCGCTGGTGTATTCGGACGGCAGCATTACGCACCGCACATTCTCTGGCCCGATTGCATCCACGGCAATCGCTGCGACCAATGCCGAGTCGACGCCCCCGGACAAGCCCAGAACGGCCTTTGCAAACCCGGTCTTGCCCATATAGTCGCGCAGGGATTGAACCATCGCGCGATAGTCCTGTTCCCATGCGTCAGGTTGCGGCGCGACCTCGGCGGGCACGATTTCCCAGCCTGTGCTGCCACGCGTCAGGTCGATGTGGGACACGGCCTCGTCAAAGACCGGCATGCGAAATGCCAGCCCGCCGCCGGGGTTCAGGCCAAAGGTTCCGCCATCGAAAACCTGGTCATCCTGTCCGCCCACCATATTCAGGTAAATCACAGGCAACCCGGTTTCGACCACGCGCGCCACCATCTGGTTCAGGCGCACATCGTATTTGTCGCGAAAATAGGGCGAGCCATTGGGGATCAGCAGAAACTCGGCCCCCGTCTCCTCAAGCGTTTCGGCCACGTCCTCGTGCCAGCCGTCTTCGCAAATCGGGCTCCCGATCCGCGTATTGCCGACCGCATAGGGCCCGCCCAAAGGTCCGGCGTCAAACAGGCGCACTTCGTCAAACACGGTTTCGTTCGGCAGGTGATGCTTCAGGACCGTGCTGACGATCTTGCCGCCCCTGAGAACCAGGTACGCATTGTAAAGCTTTTCGTCCTCGACCCAGGGGCCGCCGATGGCCAGCGCGGGTCCATCTGCGCAGGTTTCCGCCAACGCCTTGACCGCCTCAATCGCTGCGCGGTGAAAGGCCGGTTTGGTCACCAGGTCCTGCGTGTTGTAACCGGTTATGAACATCTCGGGCAGCGCAACCAGGTCGGCGCCGGCGTCCCGCCCTTCTTTCCATGCCGATATGGCCTTGGACGCGTTATGTGCGATATCACCCACCGTGGGGTTGAGTTGCGCCAGGGTGATGCGGAAACGGTCGGCCATTGTGCCCTCTTGCCCTCGTCTGTCTAAAAGGCGTTTACCAGATCGGTCAGCGAGTGAAAGACAAATGCGGCAAAAGCCGTTGCTCCGGCAGCAGCGGTGTCCTAGTTTTGCGCAAACACGCATAAACAGTTGACGATCGGGCAGACCTGCATGACCAGAACCGTTTTCCCCAAGACCCTTGCGATTGTGGCCCTTTGCCTGGCTGCCCCGCCAGTTCTGGCGCAGGATGGGCAGGTCATGACCGCCGACGACGATGTCGGCGGCGTCTACGAGGGGACGTTCGAAAATGGCCTGCGGCACGGGACAGGAACCTACCGGTTGCCTGACGGGTTCGAATATTCCGGAGAATGGGTCAAAGGCGAGATCCAGGGACAAGGCACCGCTCGTTATGCCAACGGGTCTGTCTATGTCGGTCAATTCGCGAAAGGTCAGCCCGAGGGGACAGGAAAGATCACATTCGCCGATGGCGGAACTTATGAGGGCACCTGGTCGGCAGGTGCGATCAATGGAACCGGTATAGCCGAATACGCCAACGGAATGCGGTATGAAGGCGGGTTCAAGGATGCCCAGCACCACGGCAAGGGCGTGATGGCCGCACCGGGGGGGTACGTCTATGAGGGCGACTGGAACGATGGCGTCAAGCAGGGTCGCGGCAGGATCACCTATGCAGACGGCGCCGTCTACGACGGGGACATTCAGAACGGGCAACGGCACGGCCAGGGCAGCCTGACCATGCCCGACGGGCTCAGCTATGAAGGGAACTGGTCGCAAGACCAGATCACCGGCGCAGGCAAGCTGTCACAGGCCAATGGCGACGTGTACGAGGGCGACCTGGTGGACGGTCGCCGCCAGGGTAAAGGCAAGGCGACCTATGCGAATGGCGACACCTACGAAGGCGACTTCGTCTATGACCAGCGCCACGGCAAGGGCACGTTCACAGGTACCGACGGGTATGTCTATACGGGCGACTGGTCCCAAGGACAAATCGAGGGCCTGGGAGAGCTCAGCTATCCCGACGGGTCGGTCTATACAGGCGATTTCAGCGCCGATCTTGCTGATGGCAAGGGGTTGATCACGTATCCCGATGGGTCGACCTATGATGGCGATTGGATTGCCGGCGTGATCGAGGGTCGGGGTGTTGCAACCTATGCCAATGGCACTGTCTATCGCGGCCAATTCAAGAATGCGCGCACCCATGGCAAGGGCGTGCTGTTGCGCGCGGACGGGTCGGAATATGACGGCGACTGGGTCGAAGGCGTCCGTCAGGGGACCGGCAAGGCCACCTATGCCGACGGCACCGTTTATATTGGCGAATTCGCCCAAGGTCAGCGCCATGGGCAGGGCGAAGTTATCATGCCCAACGGGTTCAAATACACCGGCACATGGGCCGAGGGAAAAATCACCGGCTTCGGGGTCGCCACATACGCAAATGGTGATGTCTACGAAGGAAATTTCGTCGACGGCAAACGCCAGGGCGCAGGCACCATGCGCTATGCCAATGGCGAAGAGGAAACCGGAACTTGGGAAAACGGTGCGCTGTCCGACAGCGACGCATCCACGACCGAAGCAACGCCCGCACCACCGGCAACAGAGGCCCCCGCAGCCGACACGCAGGATAGCGGCGACAGTACCGAAGGGTCGGACGGCTGAACCGCCGACCACGCCCCGCAAAACCTGTCTGAGCGGCGCAACCTGATGCCGTGTCCCTGATCACACCCATGTGCCGCAGTGGTTTCGGGGCGGGCGCGGCGCCCGAAACCTCGGTTTACCAAAACTCCGCGCTCTGCATTTTCCTTCTTTTCATTCGCCGTCCGGGGTGTATAACCTCGGACCCATGATCAACCACGCAGATATCCGTATTGCGAACGTCGCCAAAGGCGGCGTCGACCTGCGTGGCCTACTGATCCTAATCCGCCTCTGAGCGTGCCATCCGGCGCGCCCGCTCAGAGGAGGACGCCCGCGCGCCAATGGCTTTAGGACAGAAGAAGAAAGAGTACCCCATGACCAACGTGACCGACCAAGACCGCGTCTTGATCTTTGATACCACTTTGCGCGACGGCGAGCAGAGCCCCGGCGCCACCATGACCCATGACGAAAAGCTCGAGATTGCCGAGCTGCTGGACGAAATGGGCGTCGACATCATCGAGGCCGGTTTCCCGATCGCATCCGAAGGCGACTTCAAGGCGGTGTCCGAGATCGCCGAGCGGTCCAAGAACAGCCGCATTTGCGGTCTGGCCCGTGCCAATTTCGCCGATATCGACCGCTGCTGGGAGGCGGTTAAACACGCCGGGAAGAACCGGATTCACACCTTTATCGGCACCTCGCCGCTGCACCGCGCCATTCCGAACCTGACGCAAGACGAGATGGCCGACAAGATCCACGAAACCGTCAGCCACGCGCGCAACCTGTGCGAAAACGTGCAGTGGTCGCCGATGGATGCAACCCGGACCGAGTGGGATTACCTCTGCCGTGTGATCGAGATTGCGATCAAGGCAGGTGCGACCACGATCAACATCCCCGACACGGTGGGTTATACCGCCCCGGTGGAAAGCGCCGAACTGATCAAGCGCCTGATCGAAACCGTGCCGGGTGCCGATGAGGTGGTCTTTGCCACCCACTGTCACAACGACCTTGGCATGGCGACCGCGAACTCGCTGGCCGCTGTCGCAGGCGGCGCGCGGCAGATCGAATGCACCATCAACGGTTTGGGCGAACGTGCGGGCAACACCGCGCTGGAAGAGGTCGTGATGGCGCTGCGCACACGCAACGACATCATGCCGTGGCATACCGGAATAGACACGACCAAGATCATGCATATCTCGCGCCGCGTGGCGACCGTTGCGGGCTTTCCGGTCCAGTTCAACAAGGCCATCGTCGGCAAAAACGCCTTTGCCCATGAAAGCGGTATCCACCAGGATGGCATGCTGAAGAACCGCGAAAACTTCGAGATCATGCGCCCAGAGGATATCGGGCTCTCGGGCACGTCTTTGCCGCTGGGCAAACACTCGGGCCGCGCGGCCCTGCGCGACAAGCTGGAAACGCTGGGATATGAGGTTGGCGACAACCAGCTCAAGGATATCTTCGTGCGGTTCAAGGACTTGGCTGATCGCAAGAAAGAAGTGTTCGACGACGACCTGATCGCGCTGATGACGCTGGATGAGGATGAGGCCAACGACTATTTGCAGCTGGTTTCGATGAAAGTGACCTGCGGCACCGGTGGCCAGGCGGAATCCACTGTCGAGCTGGAAGTCGACGGCAAGGATGTCATCGCAACAGAGCACGGGGACGGGCCCGTCGATGCGACCTTCAGGGCCATCCGCGCAATATATCCGAACACGGCGCATCTTCAGCTCTACCAGGTCCACGCGGTAACCGAAGGCACCGATGCACAGGCCACCGTGTCTGTTCGATTGGGCGAGGACGGCATGATCGCCACCGGCCAATCGGCAAATACGGACACCGTGGTTGCATCGGCAAAGGCCTATATCCACGCGCTGAACCGCCTGATCATGCGCCGCGAAAAGACCGGGCCAGGTGTGGACGCACGCGAGATCAGCTACAAAGACCTGACCTGATCCGGCGCGGTCGGCAAAAAATCTCCCTCACACGCGGGTGTCCGGCTGCGCCGAACACCCTTGCGGCTTTGGGCCGGGCTGCGCGCCTGCGGCGCGCAGCCCGGCCCAATTTGTCAGACGGCATCGCAGATGCAGGCTAACAAAGCGGGAGCCTTCTTAGGAAATGCCGTGACCTGCTGTCAGAGTTTGGCAAACAGCTTGGACAAACGCCCCATCTCATCTTCGATGCCAAATGGCGCGTTGATCACGAACATGCCCGAACCCACCATCCTGTGACCTTCTCGCGCGGGGGCAAAGCGGACCTCGTGACAGATCGCCTTTGGATAATTTGCCGCTTTCAGCGCTGCGATCATCGAAACATGACGATTATCGGTCAGGATCGGATACCAAAGCGCGATCACCCCGACATTCCACTTGCGATGCAGCTTGGCAATCACCCCGGGCAACCGATCGTAATCGGCCTTCACCTCATAGCTGGGATCAATCAGAAGCATCCCCCGCCTTGGGGTTGGTGGCAGCAGGGACTGCGCCAGTTCAAACCCATCCTGCCGGTACACCTTGGCGCCAAAAGACGACAGCGTCAGAGAAAGAGCCGCATATTCCTGCGGATGCAATTCAGCAAAGTGCAGGCTGTCCTGATCTCGCAGCAGGTTTGCCGCAATCAGCGGCGAGCCGGGATAGGCCATCGCGCCATGGCGCGCCTGCACCGACTGCAATACCCGCGCCATCGGGTGTTTTGGCCCGAACCACCCCTCGCGCTGTGCGCGTCGGATACCTGCCGCGGCTTCCCCGGTGCGCACCGCCTCATCCGCGTCCAGCTGGTAAAGGCCCCGCCCGGAATGGGTTTCAACATAGCTGATCGGCTTGTCCTTTTGCGTCAGGTAGCCCAGCACCCACGCCAACAAAGCGTGCTTTTGCACATCGGCCAGATTCCCAGCGTGGTAAATATGTTGATATGAGAGCATGTTGCCTTCTAAAGTCTTTATCAATAAGGCGGAAAGGTGCTGATTGTCGCGGAATCAGCCCTTTAACCGGGCGAGATGGCACCCTATAAGGCATCCGTCCCGGAACCGTCGAGTCGCGGGCAGTGGAAATTCTGACAAACGGGATCAGTACGATATGGGCATCTTTGGCAATCTGGGCGGCCTGTTCACGGCGGACATGGCTATCGACCTCGGAACGGCGAACACGCTGGTTTATGTCAAGGGGCGCGGTGTGATCCTGTCGGAACCTTCCGTGGTGGCCTATCACGTCAAGGACGGTGTGAAAAAAGTTCTGGCCGTTGGCGAAGACGCCAAGCTGATGCTGGGCCGGACGCCGGGGTCCATCGAAGCGATCCGTCCAATGCGCGAAGGCGTGATTGCCGACTTCGACACCGCCGAAGAGATGATCAAGCACTTTATCCGCAAGGTGCACAAACGCTCGACCTTCTCGAAGCCGAAGATCATCGTCTGCGTGCCCCATGGCGCGACGCCCGTTGAAAAACGGGCGATCCGCCAGTCGGTTCTGTCCGCAGGCGCGCGCCGCGCGGGTCTGATTGCCGAACCGATTGCAGCGGCAATTGGCGCAGGCATGCCAATCACCGACCCGACCGGCAACATGGTCGTCGATATCGGCGGCGGCACCACCGAGGTCGCGGTTCTGTCGCTGGGCGATATCGTCTATGCCCGCTCGGTCCGCGTGGGTGGCGACCGTATGGACGAGGCGATCATTTCATACCTGCGCCGTCAACAGAACCTGTTGGTCGGCGAATCCACCGCCGAGAGGATCAAGACCACCATTGGCACCGCCCGCATGCCCGACGATGGCCGTGGCCAGTCGATGCATATCCGCGGGCGCGACCTTCTGAATGGTGTTCCCAAAGAAATCGAGATCAGCCAGGCCCAGGTGGCCGAGGCGCTGTCAGAACCTGTTCAGCAGATTTGCGAGGCCGTGATGACCGCGCTGGAAACCACGCCCCCCGATCTGGCGGCAGATATTGTTGACCGCGGTGTCATGCTGACCGGTGGCGGCGCGCTGCTGGGCGATCTGGACCTGGCGCTGCGCGAACAGACCGGACTGGCCGTGTCGATCGCCGATGAAAGCCTCAACTGTGTGGCTTTGGGCACCGGCAAGGCGCTGGAATATGAAAAGCAGCTGCGCCACGCGATTGACTACGAAAGCTAAGGCGCGCACCCTTCGGGGTTAGGATAATATCGGCGCGAGCAGCACGGGAAGGAGTCCTGTGGCAAAAGACCGATCACAGCGCGATGACTACACGACCCCCCTGCGCCGCTTGTTCATGGGGATCGTGGTGCTGTGCCTGATGGGTATTTTTCTGGTCTGGCGCATCGACAGCCCGCGCGTCGAACGGTTCCGCGCCCAGGTCGTGGATGCAGTGGTGCCATCCATGGACTGGGCCATGGTGCCGGTGACTGCGACCGTCAACCTTGTCCGCGACTTCCAAAGCTATCAACGCCTGAGCGAACAGAACCAGGAATTGCGCAGCGAATTGCGCCGGATGCGCGCCTGGAAAGAAGCCGCCTTGCAGCTTGAACAGGAAAACGCGCGCTTGCTGGACCTCAACAACGTGCGCCTGGACCCGCGCCTGACCTACATAACCGGCGTCGTGATGGCCGACAGCGGGTCACCGTTCCGCCAATCCGTCCTGCTCAATGTTGGCCAAAGGGACGGAATCGTGGATGGCTGGGCCGCGATGGACGGGATCGGGCTTGTCGGACGTATTTCCGGCGTCGGGGCCGAAACCGCGCGCGTCATTCTGATGACCGATGCCTCAAGCGCGATACCGGCGACCATCCAGCCCTCGGGGCAGACCGCGCTGATAGCCGGGGACAACACTGCAGCACCGGTTATCGAGTTCCTGGAAAACCGCGAACTGGTTCGCCCTGGCGACCGGGTCATCACCTCGGGCGATGGCGGCGTGTTTCCGGCCGGGCTGTTGATCGGGCAGGTCAGCACCGACCCCGGCGGACGGCTGCGGGTGCGGTTGTCAGCCGATTTCGAACGGCTCGAATTTCTGCGCGTCCTGCGCTATCAGTCCGCGCCCCCGATACAGGATCCCGGCAACGTCGTCGGCCCGCCCCGGCCCGAGGCGTTCCTGACGCCCGAGGAGCCCGACGATGGATAAGGCGGCTTCATACCTGTGGCTGATGCGGGGCACCTATCTCCTGTTGGCCTTTGCCGTGGTGTTCCTGCACCTGCTGCCATTGAACACCCAACCGGATCGTTGGCCGTTCCCGGATGTAATGATCGCACTGACCTTTGCCTGGGTTCTGCGCAGGCCCGACTATGTTCCCATGCTGGTGGTTGCCATGGTCATGCTGATGTCAGACCTGTTGCTACAGCGCCCGCCGGGCCTGCTGGCCGCGCTGGTTGTGCTGGGGACGTCCTACCTTCGCTCGGCCGCGCCAAGCATGCGCGACATCGGGTTTCTGGCCGAGTGGAGCTCGGTTGCAGCCGTCACGGCTGTGGTCTTTCTTCTGAACCGTGTGTTTCTGTCGATCTTTTCGGTTCAGCAAGCGGCGCTTGGCCCGGTTATTGTTCAACTGATTTTGACCATCGCAATCTATCCCGCCGTAGTAGGCTTTAGCCAAAGCGTTCTGGGTGTACGGCGCATTTCCGCCGCAGATGCCAGCACGGTCGGAGTACGCGCATGAAACCACGCAAGCCAAAATCTCAGGGTCTTGCCTATAAGCGCCTGCCACGGCGCGCCCTGGTGCTGGGCGGACTTCAGGCCGCCTTTATCGGCGGGCTGGCGGCGCGGATGCGGTTCATGCAGGTCGAACAGGCCGACCAATACCGCCTGCTGGCCGAAGAAAACCGGATCAACATTCGTCTGATCCCGCCCAAACGCGGCCAGATTTATGATCGGAACGGGCAAATCATCGGCCAAAACTCGCCCTCGTACCGCATCGTTGTCGTGCCCGAGGATGCAGGTGATCTGGACAAGGTTATCGGCAAGCTGTCCGAACTGATCCCGTTGAACGGGGACGAGATTGAGAGGGCGCGCACCGAAATCCGGCGCTCGGCCCCGTTCTTGCCGGTTACGCTTGCGGATCAGGTCACATGGGAAGACATCTCGAAGGTCGCGGTCAACGCCCCGGCCCTGCCCGGCGTCACCCCCGAAGTCGGGTTGACCCGCCAGTATCCCCGGTATGAGGATTTTGCCCATGTGGTCGGCTATGTCGGTCCGGTCAGCGACTATGACCTGAGCCAGATCGAAGACCCCGAGCCCGTTCTGCGCATACCGCGGTTTCAAATCGGCAAGGTCGGGCTGGAAGCCAAACAGGAAACCTCGTTGCGCGGGAAAGCCGGCGCCAAAAGGGTAGAAGTCAATGCCACCGGTCGCGTCATGCGCGAACTGGACCGCCGCGAAGGACAGGCAGGGTCGGACCTGCAACTGTCCGTCGATGCCGATCTGCAGCAATACGCCCAGGCCCGCCTGGAAGGCGAAAGCGCCGCAGCCGTGGTAATTGACTGTGAAACCGGCGATATCCGCGCAATCAGCTCTGCCCCCAGTTTCGACCCCAACCTGTTCGTGCGAGGGATCTCGGTGGCCGATTACCGGGCCCTGACCCAGGATAAGTACCGGCCCTTGGCGAACAAGACGGTACAGGGCACATATCCGCCCGGCTCTACCTTCAAGATGATTACCGCGATGGCGGCACTTGAGGCCGGTGTGATCGGTCCGTCCAACACGGTTTATTGTCCGGGCCACCTGAAGGTCGGCAGTCGTCGTTTCCACTGTTGGAAACGGGGCGGTCACGGGACGGTTGACCTGCAACTGTCGCTCAAGCGCAGTTGCGACGTCTACTATTACGACGTGGCGCTGCGCACAGGGATCGACAAAATCTCGGACATGGCGCGCATCTTCGGGCTTGGCGTCAAGCATGACATACCGATGTCGGCCGTGGCTGCCGGGCTGGCACCGAACCAGGAATGGAAACAGCGCGTACACGGGCAGGACTGGTTGGTCGGCGACACGGCGAACGCCTCGATCGGTCAGGGCTTCATGCTGGCGTCGCCGCTGCAACTGGCGGTCATGACCGCCCGGATTGCAACAGGGCGTGCAGTGTCACCCCGGCTTGTACGGTCGGTCAACGGGATCGAACAGCCATCCGGCGCGGGCGAGCCCTTGGACGTGAACCCGTACAACCTGGAACAAGTGCGCAAGGCGATGTTCACGGTGTCCAACGACAGGCGCGGCACGGCCTATCGCAGCCGGATCATTGCCGACGATTTCCGGATGGCCGGCAAGACCGGCACTAGCCAGGTCCGGAACATCACCAAGGCCGAACGGGCCGCCGGCGTTATCAGAAACGCCGACCTGCCATGGGAACGCCGCGACCACGCCCTGTTTGTCAGCTTTGCACCATATGACAACCCGAAATACGCGGTGGCCGTTGTCGTCGAACATGGCGGTGGCGGCTCCACGGCCGCGGCCCCCGTGGCGCGGGACATCATGCTGCAGGCGCTTTATGACGGCACACCGCCACTTGAGGCTTATCCCGTCGCCGATCGGGAACGCATCAAGGAACAGCAGAAAAAGCTGGAAGGCGACCGTCGCCCCAAGGCGCGTCCTGACGAAAAGGACCGCGCATGAGCTATCTTGAATATGCCGTCAAATCCACGCCATCGGGGTTTCGCAAGTTTCTGTATATGAACTGGCCGCTGACCCTGCTGCTGATCAGCGCGGCCAGCGCCGGATTCCTGATGCTGTATTCGGTCGCGGGCGGTTCGTGGATGCCTTGGGCAGAGCCGCAGATGGAAAGGTTCGGGCTGGGCCTTGCGGTCATGTTTATCGTGGCACTTGTGCCGATCTGGTTCTGGCGCAACATGTCGGTGCTGGCCTATATCATCTCGATCCTTCTGCTGGTCTATGTGGAACTATTCGGCACTGTCGGCATGGGCGCGCAGCGCTGGATCGACCTCAAGTTCATGCGGCTGCAGCCATCGGAGTTGATGAAAGTCACTCTGGTAATGTTGCTGGCGGCCTATTACGACTGGCTTCCGTCGCACAAAACGTCGAAACCCCTTTGGGTTACAATCCCGGTCCTGTTGATCCTGATACCCACCTTCATGGTGCTGCGCCAACCGGATCTGGGCACATCGATCCTGTTACTGGCAGCAGGCGGAGGTCTGATGTTTCTGGCCGGTGTGCACTGGGCCTATTTCGCAGCCGTTATCGCCGCAGGTATCGGGTTGGTGTCCGCCGTGTTCAACAGCCGTGGCACGGATTGGCAACTGCTCAAGGATTACCAGTTCCGCCGCATCGACACCTTTCTTGATCCCTCGACCGACCCTTTGGGCGCCGGATACCATATTACGCAATCGAAGATCGCGCTGGGGTCCGGCGGGTGGAACGGGCGCGGGTTCATGCAAGGCACGCAGTCGCGCCTGAATTTCCTGCCCGAGAAACACACCGATTTCATCTTTACAACCCTTGCCGAAGAGTTCGGCTTTGTAGGCGGTATAACGTTGTTGCTGCTCTATGGGCTCATCCTGGTGTTTTGCATGGTCACCGCGTTGTCGACAAAGGACCGGTTTTCGTCGCTGGTGACGCTTGGTATCGCGCTGAATTTCTTTCTTTTCTTTGCGGTGAACATGTCGATGGTGATGGGGCTGGCCCCCGTTGTAGGTGTTCCCCTGCCCATGGTCAGCTATGGCGGCTCTGCGATGCTGGTTCTGATGGCAGCGTTCGGAATTGTCCAAAGTGCCCATATCCACCGCCCCCGCTGACGCGAAAGGCTCGAAATGACGGCGAATATCCTGTTTTCGGCACGCCCTGCCCTGTGGCCGATTTATGAACCGCTATTGCGGCGCGGGCTTGACGATGCCGGGCTGGACTACTGCCTGTCCACCGATATTGCGCCCGCCGATGTCGACTATGTTGTTTACGCCCCAAACAGCGGGTTGATGGACTTCACACCCTTTACCCGGCTCAAGGCTGTGCTGAGCCTTTGGGCCGGGGTCGAGACCATTGCGACCAACGAAACCCTGACAGCCCCGCTGGCGCGAATGGTCGATCACGGGCTGACGCAGGGCATGACCGAATGGGTGGTCGGGCATGTTTTGCGCTATCACCTTGGCATGGATCGACATATCACGGTTCAGGACGGTGTCTGGACACCGGACGCGCCTCCGCTGGCCACCCAGCGCCATGTCTGCGTTCTGGGGATGGGTACTTTGGGCGAGGCCTCGGCTCGGGCGCTGGCGGCCCTGGGGTTTCACGTCACAGGCTGGAGCCGAACGCCCAAAACCGTTCCCGGTGTCATTTGCCAACATGGGGCCAAGGGATTACGCACCGCCCTGTCCTCAACCGAGATTGTCATATTGCTGTTGCCCGACACCACCGAGACAGAAAACACGTTGAACGCGGACACCCTGTCGCTGCTGCCAAGGGGCGCGCGTATCATCAACCCGGGGCGAGGCCCGTTGATCGACGACGACGCCCTGCTACAGGCGCTGAACTCGGGGCAGGTGGGCCATGCGACGCTGGACGTGTTCCGGGTAGAACCACTGCCGCCCGATCACCCTTATTGGGCGCATCCCAACGTGACCGTCACCCCGCATATCGCATCGGAAACCCGCCCCGCAACCGCAGCGCAGGTTATCTGCGACAACATTCGTCGGGGCGAAACCGGTGCGCCCTTCGTTCACCTTGTCGACAGGGCGCTTGGTTACTGACAATCAGGCCGCGATCAGGCCGCGCCCTTTCAACAGGGCATCGACACCCGGCAGGCGACCGCGGAAAGCAAGGTACAGCTCTTCCGCCTCGCGCGAGCCGCCGGTTGACAGGATGTGTTCCTCAAGCGCCCTGGCCTTTTCAGGGTCAAAAGCTCCGCCTGCCTCTTCGAATGCTGCAAAGGCGTCGGCATCCATAACTTCGGACCACATGTAGCTGTAATATCCCGAACTATACCCATCGCCTGCAAAGACATGGGCAAAATGCGGTGTTGCATGGCGCATGCCGATGGCCCGCGGCATTCCAAGATCGGTCAGGATTTCGGCCTGCATGGCCATCGGATCGGCGGGCGCAGCCCCGTCATGGAACGCAAGATCAACCAGGGCTGACGCAACATATTCGACCGTCTGGAAACCCTGGTCGAAATTTGCGGCCTTCAGAACCTTGTCCAGCATCTGCGGCGGCATCGGTTCGCCGGTCTCGGCATGGGTGGCGAATTCTGACAGAACCTCGGGCACCTCCAGCCAGTGTTCATACAACTGGCTGGGCAATTCCACGAAATCCCGCGCGACCGATGTTCCTGATATGCTTTCATAGGTCACGTTCGACAGCATCTGATGCAGGGCGTGACCGAACTCGTGAAACAGGGTCCGCGCGTCGTCATAGGACAACAGCGCCGGGTCGCCTTTGGCAAAGTTGCACACATTGATCACGACTGGCGCCTGCTCCGCCGGAACCTTGGCCTGCGCCCGCATCGCGCTGCACCACGCCCCCGAGCGTTTGGACCCACGCGCAAAGTAATCCCCGATGAATACTGCAACATGCTTGCCATTGCGCGTGACTTCCCAGGCGCGGCAGTCGGGGTGATACAGGGAAACATCCAACGGTGCGAATTCCAGCCCGAACAGGCGATGGGAACAGGAAAACGCAGCCTCGATCATGCGGTCCAGTTGCAGGTAGGGCTTCAGCGCGGCCTCATCCAGATCATGTTCCGCCTTGCGGCGTTTCTCGGCGTAATAGCGCCAGTCCCAGGCTTCAAGCGGGGCGTTCACCCCGTCATCCTGCATCAGCCCGGTCAGAATTTCGGCATCCGACTCCGCCCGCGCTCTGGCAGGCTCCCAAACTTGCATCAGCAGGTCTCGCACCCGGTCCGGCGTCCGGGCCATTTCCGTTTCAAGTTTGAACCCGGCGAAGCTGTCATACCCAAGCAGCTTTGCCCGTTCCTCGCGCAGCGCCAGGATTTCAGCAGCAATTTCGCGGTTGTCGGTCTTGCCGCCATTGGCCCCGCGCGCGGCCCACGCGCGATAAGCCTTTTCGCGCAAATCCCGCCTTGCCGAGAACTGCAGGAATGGCACGATCAAAGAACGCGAGAGCGTTACCACCGGACCAGCAGCGCCCTTTTCCGCCCCTGCCGCGCGCGCGGCGTCAACGACAAAATCCGGCAGCCCCTCAAGGTCGTCTTCGGACAGGTCCATGAACCAGTCGCGCTCGTCTGCCAGCAGGTTCTGCGTGAACGCGGTTCCCAAGGATGCCAGCCTTGCCTTTATCTCTTGCATCCGCACGTCCTCGGCCCCCTGCAGGGCCGCGCCCGACCGCACAAAGCTGCGATGGGTCAGCATCAGCACGCGCGCCTGTTCATCCGTCAGATCCAGCGTGTCACGCCTGTCCCACAAATCGGCGATCCGCTGAAACAGCGCCTTGTTCGACGAGATACCCGAGAAGTGCGCCGATATCCTGGGGGAAAAGTCGCGTTGCAAGGCCTCGCGCGCCGGGTTGCTGTCGGCCCCTGCGACGGTGAAAAAAACCGAAAGAACCTTGTCCAACGCCTCGCCCGCGGTTTCCAGCACCTCGATCGTGTTGGCGAATGTCGGCGGCTCAGCATTGCTTGCGATTTCTTCGATCTGGCTGTTGTGGGCCTTCATGGCCTGCTCCAGCGCGGGCGAAAAATCTGCGTCAGATATCTCTGTGAACGGCGCGATTTGAAACGGCGTGGTCCAGTTGGACAGGATCGGGTTGGTCATTCAGGTCTCCTTTGCCGGTCAAGCTATGTAGCCTGGAACCGATGGTCCAGTGCTGCGGAAAAATTCGACGCAAATGCACTTGCGCATCGCCAGATTGGTCAGCAATGTCACCCCGGAAAAGGAGGTTCCAGATGACAAAACCCAATCGCCCCGCCGGTATCATGACCACCGCGATTCACGCGGGTGACCATCCGGACCCCGCAACCCGAGCATCGGCCCCGCCGATTCACATGAGCTCGACCTTTCTGTCCGACGATATCGCGGGATTTTCCGCCCATGATCTGACACCCGACAGCCCATACACCTACACGCGCTGGGCCAACCCGACGGTTGCCGGTCTGGAAGCCAAAATTGCGGCTTTGCAGGGAACCGAGGCTTGCCTGGCCACAGCGTCCGGCATGGCGGCCGCTTCGGCCATCTTTTTCACTTTTCTGTCCTCGGGCGATCACCTGATTGTTTCCGATGTCTCTTATGCTGGGGTGGCAGAGCTGGCCCGCGATACCCTGCCCCGCATGGGGGTCGAGGTTTCGACGGTCAACATGTCGGACCCGGCATCCGTTGCACAAGCCATTCGGCCCAACACGCGCCTTATTCACACCGAATCCCCGGTCAACCCAATCGGCCGCCTGACCGATCTGGCCGCAATTTCGAAACTGGCGCGGCAGGCCGGTGCCTTGCTCAGCTGCGATGCAACCTTTGCCTCGCCCTTGGGTATGGACACGTCCGCCTTGGGTGTCGATCTGACGATGCATTCGATCACGAAGTATATCGGTGGCCACGGTGATGCCGTCGGCGGCGCAGTCGCCGGATCATCCGAGTTGATCGGCAAAATGCGGGCCGAGGCCTCTATTCACCATGGCGGTATCTTGTCTCCGTTCAACGCATGGCTGATCGCGCGCGGTGCAACGACGCTGCCACTGCGCATGAAAGCCCACGAAGCGGGTGCAATGGCCGTTGCAAAGTGGCTGGAGGCCGACCCTCGCGTAACGCGGGTTATCTATCCCGGTCTGGCGTCGCACCCCCAGGCCGACCTGGCGGCGCGACAGATGTCCAACATGTCCGGCATGATCTCTTTCCAGGTGGGCAGCGCCGCCGATGGCGAGCGGATTGCCCAGTTGATGATCGAACGGCTCAAGGTCATTCACTATGCCGTTTCTCTGGGCCATCACCGCAGCCTGATTTTTTGGATGGGCACAGACGGGCTGATGGAAACGTCGTTCCGGCTGGAGGGCGCACAGCTTGCGGATTACCGCAGCTTTGCGGGCGACGGGATTTTCCGCCTGTCGGTCGGGCTTGAGGATGCCGAAGACCTGATTGCCGATCTGGACGGGGCGCTGGGGTAGCCGCCCGCGCATTTGTCAACGCCCCTGTAGACACACCATCGCACGACTTGGCCGGGCAGCGCGCCTGCGCGCGCGGCAGGCATCGCAACCGGTCAGCCTGGGCTATTGCCCGCCCGGACCGCAGACCGGACAATCGGCGCGACGCGACAGGGTGATCTTGCGGCTTTCACCATAAAGCGCGTCATAGATCAGCATCTCGCCGCGCAATGCCTGACCCGCCCCGGTGATCAGCTTGATCGCCTCGACGGCCATCATTGACCCCACCACCCCCGGCAAAGGGCCGATCACGCCCGCCTCGGCACACGAGGGTGCGAGGCCGGGGGCCGGGGCCTGGGGAAAGATGCACTGGTAACAGGGGGCGCCATTGGCCGGGTCAAAAACGCTCAGCTGTCCTTCCCATTGCGACAGGGCGCCCGAAATCAGCGGCTTGCCCAGGGCAGCGGCGGCCCGGTTCGCAAGATAGCGGGTTTCAAAATTGTCGGTTCCATCCAGGACCAGATCGAAATCGGCAAAAAGCTCTGCCGCGATTTCGTTGGTCAAACGCCGGTGATACGGCAGGACGGTCACGTTGGGGTTCTGGGCCTGCATGGCCCGTTGCGCCGAAAACACTTTTGGCGTGCCGATGTCAGCATCCCGGTGGATGACCTGCCGTTGCAGGTTGGCATTCTCGACCTCGTCATCATCTATCACGCCGATCGTGCCCACTCCGGCGGCTGCCAGATATTGCAAGGCGGGCGCGCCCAGCCCGCCCGCGCCAATAACCAGAACGCGGGACTGCTTCATCCGTTTCTGGCCCGGCCCGCCCAGTTCGCGCAAAACAATGTGGCGGGCATATCGCTCAAGCTCGGTTTCTGAAAACTGATCGGATGGCATCGCTTGCTCCTGCGTTACGGCGCGGGCCGCGCGGGCGCGCAGGGCCTTCAGACCCCATCCGTAAACCAGAACAAGAACCCCCGTACCAGCCAATATCAGCCACAGAGCCGCAGACCCGCCGGTCGCCTCGCGCAGCGGGTGCCCGAAGGGCAAGGCCACCTGGGCGATAATGACGCCAAGCACCAGCACGCCCACCGCAGCCGCACGCGCAGAGCGCGACACGCCAGCCAGATATCCCCCCGCCCAAAGCGCTGCGGCAAGACAGAAAACCAGCAGCATCAGCTGCGCCCCGTCGACCCGAAACCGCCCGTGCCACGCTGCGTGGTGTCCAGCGTCTCGACCAGATCAAACGCCGCCTGCACCACCGGAGCAACAACCAATTGCGCGATGCGGTCGCCATGAACAACTTCGAACATCTCGGTCCCGGCATTCAGGACGATTACCCCCAGCGGCCCGCGATAGTCGCTGTCGATCGTACCCGGCGCATTGGGCAGGGTGATACCGTGTTTCAATGCAAGCCCCGAACGGGGGCGGACCTGAACCTCGAACCCGGGCGGGATTTCGATCCTGAGACCGGTGGGCACCAGGGCCCGCTGACCGGGCGCGATCATGACCGAGCCACCGCCGGGCAGATTAGCCCGCACATCCGCGCCCGCCGCCCCTGCGGTTTCGTAGGACGGCAAGGCGATGGACGGGTCGGCGCCATCCTCGCGGATTACACGAATTGCAACCATCACTGTTCCTCTTGGTTAGTCCTCAAGCGCATCCGCGATCTGTTGCGCCAGGCGTTTGGCCACGGCGTGCTTGTCCATGCGCGGCCAGATTTCAGCACCTTGTTCCGTGATCAGCGTCACCGCGTTTTCAGAACCGCCCATGATCCCCGTCTCTGGCGAGACGTCATTGGCCACGATCCAGTCACACCCCTTGCGCGCACGTTTCGCGGTGGCATGTTCAACCACGTCATCCGTTTCGGCCGCAAACCCGACGACCAGCGCAGGGCGACCATCCGCCAGCTGGGAAACCCGCTTCAGGATGTCGGGGTTTTCGGCAAATTCCAGCGCAGGCATACCGTCGCGGCTTTTCTTCAGCTTCCTGTCCGAGGCGCTGGCAACACGCCAATCCGCGACCGCCGCCGCAAAGACGCCCGCATCAGCCGGCAGCGCGGCATCCACCGCGTCAGACATCTGTTGCGCGGTTTCAACCTGAACCACCTGAACACCTTGCGGCGGGGGAACATCCGCCGGACCCGTTACAAACACCACATCAGCACCCAGCGCAGACAAGGCCCGCGCGACCGCGGCGCCTTGCGCGCCCGAAGATCGGTTGGCGATATAGCGCACCGGGTCAATCGGTTCGTGCGTCGGGCCGGACGTCACGAGAACCCGCTTGCCGCGCAGCGGGCCATGGCCCAGCGCAGCCTCGGCGGCGGCGACGATCTCAAGCGGTTCGGACATGCGGCCCGGCCCGTATTCGCCACAGGCCATGTCCCCTTCGTTCGGGCCGACAAAACGGATACCGTCCGCCTGCAACTGTTCCAGATTGCGCCGGGTTGCCGGGTGGTCCCACATGCGAACATTCATCGCCGGGGCGCAAAGAACCGGAGTGTCGGTGGCCAGCAACAGGGTTGAGGCCAGGTCATTGGCCAGCCCCGTGGCCATCTTGGCCATCAGGTCGGCCGTGGCCGGGGCAACCACGATCAGGTCGGCAGAGCGCGACAACTGAATATGCCCCATCTCGGCCTCGTCGGTCAGGTCGAACAGGTCGCGATATATCTTTTCACCGGCCAGCGCCGAAACAGACAGCGGCGTCACGAATTCTTCGGCCGCGCGGGTCAACACCGGGGTGACGACCGCACCGCGGTCCTGAAGACGGCGGATCAGGTCCAGCGACTTATAGGCCGCGATCCCTCCGCCGATGATCAGCAGAATACGTTTCGATGCCAGCATGTTCAGCCCTTCCCGTCCCGGTCGGCCCTGACATTAGGCAACGCCTGTGCCAAGTTCCAGCGTAAATGCCTTGTCAGTCCTGCACCTGGAACGCCTTGCAGGGGTCTTCGCGATCCACCGGAGGGCTTTCGACAACCGCATCAAACTCACCCGCGATTTCACCGCCTTCCGACTGGCCCAGTGCAAACACCTTCAACCCCGGCCGAAGGCGCGAAAGGAAAGTGGGGATACCCCAGTCCCTGCGGGCGTGGCCATTGCCGGTGATGACAACAACCGGCCCGCCGGTATCATCAACCGCCTGAAGGGTCGCACGCGCCAGAACCGCGTCGCGCAACCTTTGTATCGCAACAAGCTGCGGCAGAATCTCCGCCGGAACCGCATCACAATGCGCCGCCAGTTGATCTGCTTCGCGCGCGGCCTGTTCCGCCGCGGGCAACGGGACGGTCAGGCCGTACCGGGCCGCATCGGCCCCCAGGGCGGTGGCGGCCCCCCGCTCCATCGCAAGGCGGGCCGCCGAACGCGGCACCATCGCGCCATAAACAGGAGCCTCCGACGCTCCAAATATCGGATAATACATACTGAGAGGAGGCCAACCCAACTCGGCCCACCGCAGGATTTCGGACAGTTCCTGCGGGTTCGAAGCCGCCTTCTGCGCCAATCGCTGCGCACCTTCTTCTGTAACCATTTCCCAAACGACAGCGGTCGGCGCGATTGCTTCAACAGCCTCGGCCTGAACCAGGTGATGCTGCGGGTTGTCATGTGTTTCGCCCAGGATGATGACGTCGAAATTCGACATCTGCTGGCGCAGTTCCGTGGACAGCAGGCTTTCGGCCATTGCCCCTTGACCGGGGCAGCCAAAGATCACGATCGCGGTGGCCAGAATCGCAAGATTTCTCATGCGAAGAAGTGTTGCACCTCTCGGGTTTGCGCTTCAAGGTTCTTGCGCATTTTCACGAAGGCCGCCGCCTCAAGCTGGCGCACGCGTTCCTTGGACAACCCCAGTTCCTGCCCCAGGCTTTCCAATGTTCGCGCAGGCTCGCGCAGTTTGCGTTCCTGCACGATGAACCGCTCGCGGTCATTCAGCGCCTGCATCGCGGAAATCAGCCATTCTCTCAGCTGATGGGTATCGTGCCGATGCGCAACCGTTTCCGCCGCCTGTTCGCGGTCGTCCTCAAGCGCGTCAATCCACTCGCGCCCGTCCTCATCCGCCGATTGCACCGCGTTCAGTGAAAAATCCGAGCCCGACAGGCGGCCTTCCATCATCTCTACGTCCCTGAGCGGAACGCCAATTTCAGCAGCAATCAACTGGTGCAACTGATGACGATCCAATTCCAGACCGTCTGTCGCCGCGTCCCGTTCCAACTTGGCCTGAACCCGGCGCATGTTGAAGAAGAGCGACTTTTGGGAAGAGGTTGATCCAGTCCGGACCATCGACCAGTTTCGCATGACATAGTCCTGAATGCTGGCCTTGATCCACCAGACCGCATAGGTCGAAAACCTTACTCCGCGATCGGGATCGAACTTGTCCGCGGCTTTCATCAGCCCCAGTCCCGCCTCTTGGATCAAGTCGTTCATCGGGGCGCCGTAGCGCTTGAATTTCGCGGCCATGGAAATCGCAAGGCGCATATATGCCGTGATCAGCCGGTGCAAAGCCTGTTCATCGCGGTTATCGCGCCATGCATAGGCCAGGCGCAGCTCGGTCTCGGCATCCAGCAATTCGGCCTTCATGGCCTGACGGGTCATGATCTGGTCGTTTGGATTGTCCAGTGCCATGCAACTCTCCCTTTTCTGGCAGGCGCGGTCGGACTTGCCATGCTGATCTGGGGTCGATACGCAGGATCAAGCCGGGTGGATCACTAGAAAGGTAACAAAAGTGCATCCCAATTTAACCTTTGTATTGGGCGGCGCAGCCTCTGGCAAATCGGCATTTGCCGAACAACTTGCTGTTTTGTCAGGAAAAAACCGCATTTATGTCGCCACTTCACAAGTGTTTGATGACGAGATGCAAAGCAAAATTTGCCAACATATTAAGCAACGCGGCACAGGGTGGGACACGATCGAGGCACCATTTGATCTGGCTCCTGCCCTGAAAGACCTTGGACCAAGCCACGTTTGTCTGATTGACTGCGCGACGATGTGGCTGACCAATCACCTTCTGGCAGAACATGACATTGCCAGGGCCCAAACCGCATTTCTTGATGCCTGCGCGGCTTGTCCTGCGCAGATCATCGTCGTTTCCAACGAGGTCGGGCAGGGTATCGTGCCGGAAAACGCCTTGTCCCGCAGGTTCCGCGAGGCGCAGGGCCGTTTGAACATCGCGATTGCAGCGCAGGCCGATCTGGTGGTGCAGGTCATTGCGGGTTTGCCGCGGGTTCTGAAGGGCCAGATGCCGTGACCCGCCTGCATCTGGTGCGACACGGCCCCACCCATGCCAAGACCATGGTCGGTTGGTCCGATCTGCCGGCAGATCTCAGCGACCTTGACGTGCTGGCAAGATTGCAGGCTTACCTGCCGTCATCCGCCCTGCTCGTGTCATCCGACCTGACGCGGGCGGTGGACACCGCCACGGCAATCCAGGCCAACCGCCAACGCCTGCCGCATCACCCGGACCTGCGCGAAATTCATTTCGGGCAGTGGGAGCTAAAATCCTTTGCCCAGATCGAGGCCGAAGACCCGGAACGCGCCTTTGCCTATTGGGACACCCCCGGAGATGTTCGCCCCCCCGGCGGCGAAAGCTGGAACCAGGTGCGCGGCCGGGTCGATGCCGCAATTGACCTGCTGATAGCGAACCATCCTGGCGCCGATATCATAGTTGTCGCCCATTTCGGCGCAATCCTGACTCAGCTGCAGCGTGCCCTGTCCCTGGACGCCCAACAGACATTTGCGCACCGCATCGACAACCTTTCGGTTTCCGAAATCGCCTTTGAGAAAGGCACTTGGACCGTAGGGCGGATAAATCACTGCCCGTGATCGGCCTGCGCACAAATCTCTGATTTACCAGACCCACCGGATCAATCATCCTAACAGCATGACTTATGACCTTTTTATCGGTGACCGGCTGTTTTCAAGCTGGTCCTTGCGTGGATGGCTGATGCTGGAAAAGTTCGGCCTATCGCATCAAAGCCATATGATCGGGCTGTATTCCGGGACGATGGCGGCTGACATGGCGCCCCTGGCCCCCGCTCGACTGGTGCCCGCCCTGCGGCTGCCCGACGGCACGGTGGTCGGCGAAAGCCTCGCGATGGCGGAAACCTTGGCAGAGCTCAATCCCGGTGCAGGACTATGGCCAAGCGACAGCGCGGCACGTGCAACCGCCCGCTGGCTGTGTTCCGAAATGACGGCCGGGTTCAGTGGTTTGCGGGGCGAATGCCCCATGCAGCTTTTGCATGTCTGGCAAGGGTTTTCACCGTCGCAAGCCACGCTGACGGACCTGGACCGGATCGAAACACTTTGGGCGCATGCGCGCGCTGTTTCCGGCGCCGAAACCGGGCCGCTATTTGGCGCATATTCCCTGGCCGATGTCTTCTATACGCCGGTCGCGGCCCGGATCATTGG
Organism: Alphaproteobacteria bacterium; assembly: GCA_030427405.1. Lineage (GTDB taxonomy): Bacteria > Pseudomonadota > Alphaproteobacteria > Rhodobacterales > Rhodobacteraceae > Ruegeria. The sequence continues at coordinate 71,305 of JAUHXK010000001.1, forward strand.
GTATGATCTGCCCGTTTCAGATTCCAATCGCGCCTATTGCCTTGAATTGCTGAGCGATCCCACGGTGCGTCAATGGCGGGCGATGGGGCTGACGGTCACCTACGACCCGTTCCCCTATCCCCAGCCCCTGGAACCTCGCGCCTGGCCTGTGGGCACAGCGACAGACGCACGCCCCGTCGAATCCGGTCCCGCCGAAAACGACGCCTGCCCCTATTCCGGCCAGCCCGTCACCCATTTCCTGGAACTGGACGGACGGCGCTGGGGGTTCTGCAACGCGTTCTGCCGCGACAAGACCGTTGCCGATCCGGGTGCCTGGCCGAAATTCCTGGAAATGACGGCGGGCGTTAACCAAACCTAAACCGAGGCCATGGCAGCAACGTCCTGTTAACCAAAAACAGGAAAGCCATGGTCGCCCGCGCGCATACAGTTGCCTTTCAAGGCGTCGAAGCCCGCCCGGTTGAGGTGCAATGCGCCGTCTCGCCAGGCCTGCCCGCCTTTTCAATCGTAGGTTTGCCAGACAAGGCCGTTTCCGAAGCGCGCGACCGTGTGCGCAGCGCGCTCAGCGCGATGGCCATTGCGCTTCCGTCCAAGCGGATCACGATCAACCTCTCGCCAGCCGACCTGCCCAAGGAAGGCAGCCATTTCGACCTGCCCATCGCCGTGGCCCTGCTGTCAGCGCTCGACATCATCCCCGCCGACGCGGCCGAGGGCGCTGTGGCGCTTGGAGAGTTGTCCCTGGACGGCTCCCTTGTTCCGGTCGTTGGGGCGCTGCCTGCGGCGATGACGGCGGCCAGCGAATGCCGCGCGCTTCTGTGCCCTTGCGGTTCCAGCGCCGAGGCCGCCTGGGTCGATGCGGCGCAGGTGATTGGCGCAGCGACCCTGGGGGATGTCGTGCGCCACTTTTCGGGACAGGCCCCTCTGCAAGCGGCCCAACCCGGCGAGGTTCTTTTGCCTCCTGGCAGCCGGGATTTGCGCGACGTCAAGGGGCAGGAGCGGGCCAAGCGGGCCCTGGAGATCGCGGCCGCCGGACGGCACCACCTGATCATGACGGGAACGCCTGGGTCGGGAAAGTCAATGCTGGCATCGCGCCTGCCGGGTATCCTGCCGGCCCTGTCTCCGGTCGAGGCGCTGGAAACATCAATGATCCACTCTTTGTGCGGATTGCTGGACGAAGGCGGCATCAGCCGCGCCCGGCCCTTTCGTGAACCCCATCACACCGCATCGATGGCCGCCATCGTCGGTGGCGGCAAAGGTGCCAAGCCGGGTGAGATTTCATTGGCTCATAACGGCGTCCTGTTCATGGACGAGCTGCCGGAATTCCCACGCACCGTCCTGGAAACACTGCGACAACCGATCGAAACCGGTGAGGTCATGATCGCCCGCGCCAATGCGCATGTGAAATACCCCTGCCGGTTCATGCTGGTGGCGGCGGCCAACCCCTGCAAATGTGGGTACCTGACGGAACCGGCCCGCGCATGTTCACGCGCACCGGGATGCGGTGAAGATTACCTGGGAAGGATTTCCGGCCCTCTCATGGACAGGTTCGATTTGCGGATCGAAGTGCCACCTGTCAGCTTTACCGATCTGGACCTGCCTCCGTCCGGGGACAGCTCTGCCACCGTCGCGGCACGGGTCGAACGGGCCCGCGCAGTTCAGGCGGACAGGTTCAGCGGCTCGCCCGCCATCCGCCAAAATGCAGATGTCGAAGGTTCACAACTGGAAGAAATCGCCGCGCCGGATGCTGAGGGCAAAGCCCTGTTGCTGCAGGCCGCCGAACGTTTTGGCCTGTCAGCTCGTGCCTTTCACCGCATCCTGAGGGTGGCGCGCACCATTGCGGACCTTGACGGTGAACCTGATATTCGCCGCCCCCATATCGCCGAAGCCCTGAGCTATCGCATTTCGGCGAATGTCGCGGGCTAGACCCTGGCTTCGATCGCCTCCCAGATCTTCTGGGCAATGTTGTCCCCGTTGAAACGTTCAAGTTCCTGAATGCCGGTCGGCGATGTCACGTTGATTTCGGTCAGGTAATCCCCGATCACATCGATGCCGACGAAAACCTGTCCCTTTTCTTTCAAAAGCGGCCCGATCGCCGCGCAGATTTCCATGTCCCGCTCTGTCAGCCCGACCTTTTCGGGGCGCCCGCCGACATGCATGTTCGACCGGGTTTCCCCCTCGGCAGGAACGCGGTTGATGGCCCCGACCGGTTCACCATCTACCAAGATGACGCGTTTGTCGCCATTGCGCACATCGGGCAGAAACTTCTGAACGATCAAAGGCTCGCGCGAGAAACCCGTGAACAATTCGTGCAACGATGTCAGGTTGCGGTCGCTGGCGTCCAGCCGGAACACCCCGGCGCCGCCATTTCCGTAAAGCGGTTTGAGGATGATGTCGCCGTGTTTTTCCTTGAATGCCTTGATGGTGCGCAGATCCCGCGCAATCGTCGTCGGAGGCGTCAGATCGGGAAAGTCCAGCACCAGCAGCTTTTCCGGATAGTTGCGCACCCAGAACGGATCGTTGACGACAAGCGTCTGCCCGGCCAGCCGGTCCAGCAAATGCGTCGACGTGATATAATGCATGTCAAAAGGCGGGTCCTGGCGCAGCCAGACAACGTCGAACTCTGCCAGATCGACATCGCGTTCAGGTCCCAGAACGGCAGGATCGCCCGGCACCCGCTGCACCGTCATGTCATGGCCCTTCGCCGTCACTCGGCCTTCCTGATAGGCCAACTGATCGGGCCCATAGAAAAAAAGCTGGTGCCCGCGCGCCTGCGCCTCTTCCGCAAGCCGAAATGAGCTGTCGGCGTTGATGTCAACGTCCCCGATCGGGTCCATCTGAAAGGCGATTTTCATGGCGTGTCCCTCGTGTTTCAGCCAGATACATGGCGCACAGACCGCGAGGGTTCAATGGGGATCAGAACGCGCCAAAGGCGTTTTCAATGATTTTCACCTGCCCGCAGGAATTAACCAGCGCTGCATCAAAACGCATTTCGCTCAACTGGCCCGCCGGCTCCTGTTCCACGAATTGCGCGGCCGAGGCACAGATTCGGTCCATCTGCCTGCGGCTGATGCGTGCCGCCGCCATATCGAAACTAGAGCTTTTCTTGACCTCGACAAAAGCAAGCCCATTGGCGTTGCGCACAATCAGGTCAATCTCACCCCCGGCGCCGCGCCACCGGCGATGCAGCACGCAATACCCGCGCCGCTTGTAATCTTCAGCCACCTGCAGTTCGGCGGCCTTCCCCGCGTGATAGGACAGCGAACTGCGCGCCGATTTGCCGGTCATGTCATTTGTTCCCCAAACTCAACGCCCTTTGGTAAATCGGCCGCCGCGGCAAATCGAACATTTCTGACACCAGGTCAGCCGCATCGCGGACCGAATGGGACTGCAGGGCCTTTAACAATGCCTCTTCTATGTCAGAATCGTTAACAGCTTGCGAACGGGCACGGTCCACCAACAGCACGATTTCGCCCTTGACCGTCCTTTCCGCGAATTCTTCGGCCAGTTCCGACAGCGTTCCGCGGCGAATTTCTTCGAATTTCTTGGTCAGTTCCCGGCACAAGGCTGCCTGACGCTCAGGCCCCAGGCTGGCGGCCAGATCGGCCAGGCAACCAGAAACACGTTTGGGGGATTCGTAGAAAACCAGCGTTCCCGGGATTGAGCGCAACGCTTCGATCCTGGTTCGGCGCGCCTTGGTGGCATTTGGCAGGAAGCCTGCGAAAAAGAACGCATCTGTTGGCAACCCCGCAAGGGTCAGGGCCGCCAGCGCCGCCGACGGGCCCGGTGCGCATGTGACCGGAAACCCTTTTTCGGCCACGGACCGCCCCAGATCGTATCCCGGATCTGCGATCAATGGCATACCGGCCTCGGACGCGTAGGCAACGGACCGCCCCTGTTCCAGCGCCTGGATGATTTTTTCGCGCGCAGCCGGGCCGCTGTGGTCGTGATAGGCCAGTATCCGCCGCCCCTCCAGTGGCACGCCATGTATTTCCATCAACCTGCGCAGGCTGCGTGTATCCTCGGCTGCGATCACATCCGCCGAGGCCAGAATGTCCAGCGCCCTGAGAGTTATGTCGCGCGCAGTACCGATCGGCGTGGCGACAAAATACAACCCGGCGGTCAAACTGATCTTTTGGAAATTCAAAGCTGGACCCTCACAGCGTGACGTTTATTATCGCGGCCTGATAGTATAGCAGCACCTCAAGCCGCCGGATCAGGGAGTTTTCATTTAGATGGTTACTGTTTGCAAGCCCGTACGCAACCTGGCGAAGTCCGCCCTTGCGTTGGCCGCAGCCGCGTTTCTGGCCGCCTGTGAACCCGGAGCGATCGGTGGCGGCCCCTCGATCAACGCATCCAAACCCGTTCCGGTGGCGCTGCTGGTTCCCAAGGGATCGGCCCAGTCCGGCGACGCCGCATTGGCGCGCAGCCTGGAAAACGCGGCGCGAATGGCGATGTCGGATCTGCAAAACGTCCAGATCGACCTGCGGGTCTATGACACGGCCGGCAACCCCAACACCGCATCGACCGTCGCGCAACAGGCGGTGTCGGACGGCGCCAAGATCATTATCGGGCCCGTCTACGCTCAGGCCGCCAACGCCGCCGGGCTTGCGGTTCTGAACAACAAGGTCAATGTTCTGTCCTTTTCGAACAACACCAGCATCGCCGGCGGCAATGTTTTCGTGCTGGGCCCGACCTTTGACAATACGGCCAGACGGCTGGTCAACTATGCCGGATCGCAGGGCAAGAACGGCATGGTCATCGTGCACAGCGAGGACGCCGCCGGACAATTGGGGCAGGCCGCAATCGCCAACGCGCTGAGCGGCAGCCGGGTCAACAATGCAGGAAGCATTGCCTTTGACAGGTCGCAGCAGGGGGTCATCAACTCGGTCCCGTCGATCAAGGCCGCCGTTGATTCCTCGGGTGCCGATTCGATTTTCCTGACCGCGACCACGGCAGGCGCATTGCCACTGTACAGCCAATTGCTGCCCGAGGCCGGACTGTCGCCTGCGACAACCCAATATGTTGGCCTGACGCGGTGGGACATCCCGCCGCAGACGCTGGAACTTCCCGGTGTTCAGGGCGGCTGGTTCGCCCTGCCTGACCCTGCCAAGGCACAGGCGTATCGCACACGCTATAACGCGACCTATGGCGAGGCGCCGCACCCGATCAGCGGGCTTGCCTATGACGGGATCGCCGCGATTGGCGCGTTGGTTGGCCAGGGCAAATCGGATGCCCTGACCGCAGCGGCCCTGACGCAGAACGCCGGTTTCCAGGGCGTCGGCGGCATATTCCGCCTGCGTCCCAACGGCACGAATGAACGCGGTCTGGCGGTGGCCACGATCCAGAACAAACAGGTGGTTGTGATTGACCCTGCCCCACAAAGCTTCTCTGGCGCCGGTTTCTGATCTACCGGCGCCGATCCAGGCGCCAAGCGGCGCGCTGATCTGCGAGGCCTCTGAAATCTTTGACAGTGCCGGGATCAATTCCCGACTGTCTGACGCCTTCGAAAATTGCAAGGACGCCGCGGCCATTCGCGGCGAAACTGTGCGTATCCTGCGCGACGCGCAAAAAGCCGGGCGCGCGGCAATCGCGTCTGCTTTTGCGGCCAAGCCGTTCGATGCCCGGCCCCTGACGCGTTCCTACACCTACCTGACTGACGGGTTGGTATGCACGGCGATGCAGGTGGCCAGCCAGTATATCCATCCACTGGCAACCCCGACCCAGGGCGAGAAAATAGCGGTTATGGCGGTTGGCGGTTATGGCCGTGGTGAAATGGCACCGGCATCGGATGTCGATCTGCTGTTCCTGACCCCGTACAAGATCACGGCCTGGGCCGAGAGCGTGATTGAATCCATGCTCTATATTCTCTGGGATCTGCGCCTGAAGGTCGGCCATTCCTCGCGCACCATCCGCGACTGTCTGCGTTTGGGAACCGAGGATTTCACGATTCGCACCGCCATGCTCGAGCAGCGCTTTCTGGCCGGTGACAGCGCTCTTGCGGCCGAGTTGGAAACCCGGTTGAAGGCCGATCTTTTCAAGGGCAGCGAGCGTCAATTCATCGAGGCCAAGCTGAATGAGCGCGACGAGCGTCACCAGAAACAGGGTGAGCGCTATATGGTCGAGCCCAACGTAAAAGAAGGCAAAGGCGGGCTTAGGGACCTGCAGTCGCTGTATTGGATCGCCAAATATGTCTATGGCGTGCAGGACGTTGCCGAACTTGTTCCCCTGGGCCTGTTCACACCCGAAGAGTTCCAGACTTTTGTTCAGGCCGAAGATTTCCTGTGGGCCGTGCGCTCGCATCTGCACCTTGTGACCGGCCGGGCGACGGAACAGCTGACCTTTGACCTGCAGGTCGAAGTCGCGGACCGCATGGGGTACAAGGACCGCGCCGGCCGCCGGGCCGTTGAGATCTTCATGCAACGCTATTTCCGGGAAGCGACCCGCGTCGGAGAGCTGACCCGGATATTCCTGACCAAGCTGGAAGCCCTGCACATGAAGAACGCGCCCCTGCTGGAGCGTATTTTCCGCAGGCGCCCCAGGATGAAGCCCGGCTACAGCGTGGTGCACGGACGCCTGGACGTGGCCGACCCGGACAAGTTCCTGGCGGACAAGGTCAACATGTTGCGTCTGTTCGAAGAAGGATTGCGCACGGGGATGTTGATACATCCCGACGCGATGCGCCTGGTCACGGCCAACCTGAACCTGATCGATGAGGATATGCGCAACAACAAAGAGGCCCAGCGTATTTTCCTGGACCTCATGCTGAAACACGGCAACCCCGAACGCGGCCTGCGTCGGATGAACGAGCTTGGCGTGCTGTCTGCATTTGTCCCGGAATTCGAACACATCGTGGCGATGATGCAGTTCAACATGTATCACAGCTATACGGTGGACGAGCACACGATCCAATGCATCGTGAACCTTGCTCAGATCGAGCGCGGAGAATTGATCGAAGAGCTTCCGCTGGCGTCTTCGATTTTGGAACGCGGCGTCAATCGGCGCGTTCTTTACGTGGCGCTTCTGGTGCATGACATCGCCAAGGGACGCCCCGAGGACCACTCGATCCTCGGCGCGCAAATGGCGCGGAAGATCGCGCCGAGACTGGGGCTGAACAAGTCGGAATCCGAAACCGTGGAATGGCTTGTGCGGTATCACCTGCTGATGTCGGACATGGCCCAGAAACGCGACATCTCGGACCCCCGTACAGTGCGCGACTTTGCCAAGGCGGTGAAAACCGTCAAGCGGCTGGACCTTTTGACCGTTCTGACCGTGTGCGACATTCGGGGCGTGGGCCCGAATACGTGGAACAACTGGAAAGCCACCCTGTTGCGGGCGCTTTACGCCGAAACCAAAAGTGCCCTGGAAACCGGGATGGAAGACCTGAACCGCGCCAATCGCGGTGCCGAGGCAAAGAAGGCCCTGCGCGCCGCTTTGCAAAGCTGGAACAAGGCCGACCTCAAGACCGAGACCGGCCGGCACTATGGCCCGTATTGGCAAGGTCTGAACCTGTCCACCCATGTCGAATTTGCCGAAATGCTGCGCGAACTTGAAAGCAGCGGAGATGCAGGTGCGATGGAGATCCGCCTGCACCCGGACGAGGATCGCGACGCCACACGGGCGTGTTTCGCCATGGCCGACCATCCTGGGATCTTTGCCCGAATTGCGGGGGCGCTGGCGCTTGTCGGCGCAAATGTCGTGGATGCGCGCAGCTATACGACCAAAGACGGGTTCGTCACCGATGCCTTCTGGATACAGGACGCCGAAGGGCACCCGTTCGAGGCAAGCCGCCTGCCGCGGCTAACCCAGATGATCCAGAAAACGCTCAAGGGGGAAGTCGTCGCCGGAGAAGCCCTGAAATCGCGCGACAAGATCAAAAAGCGCGAACGGGCGTTCGACGTGCCGACCCATGTCACCTTTGATAATGACGGCTCTGAAATCTACACGATCATCGAGGTGGACACCCGAGACCGCCCCGGGCTACTTTATGATCTGACACGGTCCCTGGCCAGCGCAAACGTTTACATCGCCAATGCGGTGATCGCGACCTATGGCGAACAGGTCGTGGACACGTTCTATGTCAAGGACATGTTCGGGCTGAAATACCATTCGGAAAACAAGCAGCGCGGTCTTGAGGCGAAACTGCGCAAGGCCATTGTCGAAGGTGCGGAGCGCGCGGCCTCATGAAACAGATCCGGCTGTTCTCGGGCCTGTTCACGGTCGGGTTCTGGACATTGACAAGCCGGATACTGGGGTTCTTGCGAGAGATCCTTTTGACTGCCTATATCGGTCCGGGTCCCGTCATGGACGCGTTTGTGGCCGCGTTTCGCCTGCCCAACATGTTCCGCCGGTTCTTTGCCGAAGGCGCGTTCAACGCCGCTTTTGTCCCGATGTTCTCAAAACGGCTGGAAGCCGGAGAAGACGCACAGGGCTTTGCCCAGCAGGCCTTCAACCTGCTGGCCGCCGCCGTGCTTGGCCTGGTCGGGCTGGGCATGATCTTTATGCCCGGCCTCGTATGGTTGACCGCCGAAGGGTTTTACGGCGACGAGCGGTTCGATCTGGCGGTTGATTACGGGTATGTGGTTTTTCCCTACATCCTGTTCATGTCCCTGGCCGCGCTGTTTTCCGGCGTGCTGAATGCGACAGGCCGGTTTGCGGCAGCTGCGGCTGCGCCTGTCCTGCTGAACATATTCGCCTGCACCGCCCTGATCACCGCAGCCCTGTCCGGCGCCGAGGTCATTCGTTGGCTTATTGCCGTTATTCCCATCGCAGGCGTGGCACAGCTGGCCCTTGTCTGGGTTGCGACCGAACGCGCGGGCATTCGCATCCGGCCCGGCATGCCCCGCCTGAACCCTCAGATGCGGCACATGGTACGAGTCGCTGTACCGGCCGCACTGGCAATGGGGGTGACCCAGGTCAACCTGGTTGTCGGACAGTTGGTTGCGTCGAAAACGGAAAAGGCCGTCAGTTGGCTGTTTGCCGCGGACCGGCTGTATCAGTTGCCGCTTGGGGTTGTCGGAATCGCCGTTGGCATCGTTTTGCTGCCTGACCTGTCACGTCGCCTGCGTGCTGACGACAAGGACGGCGCCCGAAACGCATTTTCGCGGGCGGGCGAATTCACGTTGTTGCTGACCATTCCGTCCACGGTGGCCTTTGTGATCATCCCGAACCCGTTGGTTTCGGTCCTGTTCGAGCGGGGCCAGTTCGGCAGTGCCGACACCTCGGCCACCGCATTGGCCGTGGCGGTTTATGGAATCGGCCTGCCTGCATTCATGTTGCAAAAGCTGCTGCAACCGCTGTTCTTTGCGCGTGAAGATACTAAATCGCCGTTTCGCTACGCCATGGTCGCCATGGTAGTTAACGCGGCGCTGGCCTTTGGGCTGTATCCGCTTGTCGGATGGATCGCGCCCGCCATTGCCGCCTCGGTCGCGGGCTGGGCCATGGTCGCCCTGCTGATCATCGGGGCGCGGCGAATGGGGGAAGAGGCTCGTTTTGACGATCGCTTCAAGCGCAGGGCCTGGCGGATCGTGGCTGCGTCATGCGGCATGGGGGCGGTTTTGTATGCCGGAATTCACCTGTTTGGCTGGGCCTTCCAGATGTCGGGGTGGCGGTACCTGGCGCTTCTCATCCTGATCAAAGTTGCCGCTGCGACCTATTTCTTTCTGGGGCACCTGTTCAAAGCCTTTGAACTGGCCGAGTTCCGTCAGGCCTTGCGGCGGCGCTGATCAATCGCGGCGGATGCGCCCGACAATCCTGGCCCAGCCGCCGGGCGCTAGGAAAAAGGACAGGCAAAACCCCGTTGCAAAGCCGCCCAGGTCAGCAACCCAATCCGAGGTGCCCCCGAACAGCAGCCCAAAAAGCAATTGAATGCCCATCAGGACGGCAATCAGTTGAAACGCCCGCGCCTGGTTTTCACCCACCAATGACAACTTGCGCCACAACAGCCATGTGAACGCCCCGATCAGCCCATAGACGGGTGGGAAACCGCCAATCAGCGGGTATCGCGGGTCCAGAAACAAGGCATAGGCCAGGGCACCGCCGACCCCCGAAAGGACAAAGATAATAAGCATCGGCAACCCGCCGAAAACCTCTCCGACCATCTTGCCCATCGCCAGCACGAACACGCAGACAAACAAAGCCTGCGTGAAACTGCCCGAAACGAAGGGGTAGGTGACGAACCGGATCACATGCTCAAAAGGCCACCGACCATTTTGAATCATCCAGTCAAAAATATCGGCAGAAAACGCATAGGTCTGAATTGCGTCCAGACGCCACCCGACCGCGGTCGGGCCACCGATCAAACCGCGGCTTCCCAAGGTGAACGCCAGTTCGACCCCCATGATGAACAGGACCAGCGCCACCACGACCGGCGGCAGGGGGTTCACGGCGGGGGTATAATGTTCACTGCTCATTGGGCTGGCCTTTCGCGGCTGTTGACGTCCCTTTGCCTCATGGGTAAGCGACGGGGACTGATTTTTCCAGACGGGAGTTCCCTTCGATGAGCGCGACCCAGTTCACGCCACGCGTGTTTTCCGGCATCCAGCCTTCGGGAAACCTGCACCTGGGCAATTACCTGGGTGCACTCAAACGGTTCGCGGATATGCAGGGCCTGGAAATGGAGACCGTGTACTGCATGGTCGACATGCACGCGATCACCGTCTGGCAAGACCCGTCAGAGCTGGCCCATTCTACCCGCGAACTATGCGCAGGTTTCATTGCGGCCGGTGTCGACCCCGAACAATCAATCCTGTTCAACCAAAGCCAGGTGCCTGAACATGCGCAACTGGCCTGGATATTCAACTGCGTCGCCCGCATGGGCTGGATGCAGCGCATGACGCAGTGGAAGGACAAGGCCGGCAAGAACCAGCAGAACGCATCGCTGGGTCTGCTTGCCTATCCGTCATTGATGGCAGCGGACATACTTGTCTATCACGCCACGCATGTGCCGGTGGGTGACGACCAGAAACAGCATCTGGAACTGACCCGAGACATTGCGATCAAGTTCAACAACGATTTTGGCATCGACTTCTTTCCGATTACCGAGCCGGTGATCGAAGGAGCCGCAACGCGGGTCATGAGCCTGCGTGACGGGGCAAAGAAAATGTCCAAATCCGACCCGTCGGACATGAGCCGCATCAACATGACCGACGACGCCGATGCGATTGCCAAAAAGATCCGCAAGGCCAAGACGGACCCGGACGCGTTGCCATCGGATGTGGACGGTCTTGAGGGCCGGCCCGAAGCGCGCAACCTGGTGAACATTTACGCCGCGCTCAGCGATCAGACCGTTGCACAGGTCCTGTCCGAAGTCGGCGGAAAGCAATTTGGAACCTTCAAACCGATGCTGGCCGATCTGGCGGTGGCGCGCCTGTCTCCGATTTCGACAGAAATGGCGCGCCTGATGAACGACCAGTCAGAGATCGACCGGATTCTGGCCCGTGGCTCGGAACGGGCCCGCGCGATTGCCGCGCCGATTCTGGACCGCACCTATGAAATCGTTGGGATGGTCGGGGCAGGCAAACGCTGAGCCCCGCACAAATGTGACGCCGCCCGATTTGGGCGGCGTTGCGTTTCGGCAGCGCGCGCCCTCAGGCCGCCTGCGCGCGCAAGACGTCCTGAACGATCTGCTCTGCCACCGCATGGGGGCTGACCGTTTCGTGCCCGGCGCGCGTCAGGATACGGTCCATTGTCCGTTCCAACGCCTCAAGCCGTTGACCAACCCAGGCCTGCCGATCCGATATCTGCAGAATCTCGGTTGCGACATTGACGATGCCTCCGCCATTGGCCACGAAATCAGGTGCGTACAGGATGCCCCGTTCATGCAGGCGCTGTGCATCCGCATCGGTCGCAAGCTGGTTGTTCGCCCCCCCGGCCACCGCGGCAACCTTCAAGGACGGAATCGTGGTTTCGTTCAGAATGCCGCCAATGGCGCAAGGCGCAAAAATGTCGGCCTCGACCGCGTAAATGGCATCGGGTGCAACGCGCCGCGCGCCAAACTTTTCTGCTACCGTCGCAGCCTGTTGCGGGTCGATATCGGTAACAACCAGTTGCGCGCCGTCTTGATGCAGAAGGCTGCACAGATGTTCGCCCACATGGCCCAAACCCTGCACCGAAACAACCCGGCCGGACAGATCGTCCGATTCGAACCGATGTTTCGCGGTGATCCGTATGGCGTTGTATATACCACGTGCAGTAATCGGCGAGGGGTCGCCGCTGGCAAAAGCGCCATCGGCAAGTCCGGCAACAAAGTCAGCCTTGGCACCGATCTGCGCCATGTCGGCGGGGGTCATGCCCATGTCTTCGGCGGTCCAGTACAGCCCGTCCAGGCTTTGGACCACGCGACCAAAAGCCTGCAGCAAGGCCGGGGTCTTGTCGGCAGACGGGTCCCCGACGATAACCGCCTTGCCACCGCCCAGCGGCAAGTCGGCGGCGGCGTTCTTGAATGTCATGCCGCGCGACAAACGCAGCGCATCGTCCAACGCCTCGGCCGAATGCGCGTATGGGCGCATCCTGACGCCCCCGGCCGCGGGCCCCAGCTGCGTTGAGTGGATCGCGACATACCCAAAAAGGCCGGTCGCCGTGTCATTGAATTCAACCACATGTTCGTGGCCAGGTGCGTCTATCGCGGTAATTTCCATCGGGTCCTCCGGCGTTCTGCCCAAAGTTTGCCACGCCACCACGAGCGATTTTCGCCAATACACACTGGCCGATGCTAAATTTTTAGTGGTATCCATTAACCAGGACGAGAAAGATAGAGAAATACTCCAATGGATCAAATCGACAGAAAGATTGTTCGAGCCCTGCAAAAGGATGGCCGCATGACAGTTGTCGATCTGGCCGAGCAAGTAGGGTTGTCAGCAACGCCGTGCGCGCGGCGACTTGACCGGCTGCAACGGGATGGCGTCCTGACGGGGTATGCCGCACAGGTGAACCATGAAAAGCTGGGGTTTTCCGTCACGATCTTTGTGTCTGTCGAACTTGAAAAACAAGACCGCAGCGCGATTGACGCGTTCGAACGGGCGATCCGCCATTTTGACGAGGTGATGGAATGTTACCTGATGACAGGGTCGCGCGACATTCTTCTTCGCGTCGTGGCGCAGGACCTCAACGCCTTTGATTCTTTTCTTGAGAACCGATTGATGAAAATCCCCGGTATCCGGAATCTGCGATCCAATTTTGCTTTGCGGACCATGCTCAAGCGCGACACGCTGCCGTTGACGACCGGATAATCCGCTGGACCTTGGCAACGGGCCGCCCTAGTTTCCGCCGGACCGGACGGAGGACAAGATGGCAGTCGGCAAGAACATCCGAACCTATTTTGAAGGTACGTGGCATGATGGGGATGCCCCGATCATGCGGGCGGCGGATCATGGCGCATGGCTGGGGTCGTCCGTTTTCGACGGCGCGCGCTATTTCGATGGCATGGCCCCGGATCTAGACGCGCATTGCGATCGCGTAAACCGATCTGCCCAGGCCCTGATGCTGACACCGTCGGTCCCGACCGGGCGTATGGTCGAACTGGTCCGCGAAGGGCTTGATGCCTGCGACCAGGACGCGGCGGTCTATATCCGTCCGATGTATTGGGGAATCGACGGCGACGCGACGGCCATTGTCCCGCAGGAAGGCAGCACTGGCTTTGCCATTTGCCTGGAAGAAATTCCAATGGCCCCCGAAACCGCAGGCGCAACGCTGACAACAACGCGGTTTCGCCGCCCGGTTCTGGAAACCGCGGTGGTCAACGCCAAGGCGGGATGCCTGTATCCCAACAACGCCCGCATGCTGGCCGAGGCCCGGTCCAAGGGGTTTTCGAACGCGCTGGTGGCGGACGCCATGGGCAATGTTGCCGAAACCGCGACCGCCAACATCTTCATGGTCAAGGACGGAGAGGTTTTCACCCCTGCCCCCAACGGTACCTTTCTGGCAGGGATCACCCGCGCCCGCCACATCCGGAATCTGCGGCAAGACGGTGTCACCGTCCATGAAACCGTTCTGGGGTTCGATGATTTCCACAACGCGGACGAGGTTTTCATGTCCGGGAACATGAACAAGGTCACGCCGGTTACCGCACTGGACGACACCCTATACCAGATCGGCCCCATGGCCCGCCGGGCCCGCAGCCTGTACTGGGACTGGGCCGCCAGCGAAAGCTAGGGGAACGGGACCTCTGGTTCGAGTTGCCAGACGAAGTTTGGTCGGGCATGATCCGCGAAACCAAAGAGGACACTCATGCGCAAGTTCCTGGTCATTCTTGACGATAGCCGCGAATGCCTGAATGCGATGCGTTTCGCAGCGATGCGCGCGGCACATACTGGCGGTGGCGTCACCATCCTGTCGGTCATCCCACCGGATGAATTCAATCACTGGATCGGCGTCGCCGAAGTCATGCGCGAAGAGGCGCGCGAACGCATTCACGCCCATTTCGAGGTCTTTGCGAAATGGATGCGCGACAAACAGGGCATCGAACCCGAACTGGCCATCCGCGAGGGCGACCCGGTTCCGCAGATCATTTCGCATGTCCAGTCCGACCCCGAGATCGGCGTGCTCGTGCTGGGCGCGGGCACCCCGGCCCTTTGGTAACACAATTGACCCGCAACTCGGGCAGCCTGCCGATCCCGATCACCATCGTGCCCGGTGATCTGAGCAAGGAAAAACTGGAAGAAATAACCTGAGGCAGGATCATGACGAAGCAGGTTCAGTTCTGGTTCGACTTCGCCTCAACCTATTCCTATCTCAGCGCGGTACGGATCGAACAGGCCGCCCGGCAAAAGGGCGTTGCGGTATCTTGGCAGCCGTTCTTGCTGGGTCCAATTTTTGCCGCGCAGGGTTGGGACAGTTCGCCCTTTCGCCTGTATCCAGCCAAGGGCCGCTATATGTGGCGCGATATGGAGCGTATCTGCGCAGACCGGGGGCTGGCCTTTCAGCGCCAGCAGATTTTTCCGCAATCCAGCCTGACGGCCGCGCGCATTGGATTGGCCCTTGATGACATGGGGCAGCGGGCCGCTTTCGCGCGCGCGGTATTTGCCGCCGAATTTGGCGATGGGCGCGATATATCAGACCCCGAGGTCCTTGCGGAATGCCTTGCCGCCTGCGATGCGCCCGTGGCGTTTCTGGACCGCGCTCAGGACCCGGACATCAAGGCCGCGCTGTTTGACCAGGTCGATCGGGCAAAAAGTCTGGGCATATTTGGTGCCCCATCCTTTGTTGCAGGCACCGAGCTGTTTTGGGGCGACGACCGGCTGGATGCCGCACTGGACTGGGCAACCCAAATTTAGAACGGTTCCAAAACTTGACTTCCCACGCGGCTGCGCGCATATCAGGTGCAACGCAAACGGAGCTCTGCCATGTTCATCCAAACCGAATCCACGCCCAACCCGGCCACCCTGAAATTCCTTCCCGGTCAAACGGTTCTGGAAGCCGGAACAGCGGATTTTCCAACTGCTGACGCGGCGGAAAAATCACCGCTTGCAACGCGGATTTTTGCGGTGAATGGCGTGACAGGCGTGTTTTTTGGCAATGATTTCGTCACCGTGACCAAATCGGATGACGTTCAGTGGGATCACATCAAACCAGCCGTTCTGGGCGCGGTGATGGAACATTACCAATCCGGCCAACCGGTCATGTCGACCGAGGCCGCGGCCTCGGGCCACGCGGAACATTCCGGCGAAGACGCCGAGATTGTAAACCAGATCAAGGACTTGCTTGACAGCCGTGTACGGCCCGCCGTGGCGCAGGATGGTGGCGACATTACCTTTCACGGGTTTGAACAGGGCGTCGTCTACCTGCATATGCAAGGGGCCTGTGCAGGGTGCCCATCGTCGACCCTGACCCTGAAAATGGGGATCGAGAACCTGCTGCGCCACTACATCCCCGAGGTTACCGAGGTACGCCCCGTTGCCGTCTGACCCAAAGATTCTGGCATTTGACACATCGGCCGCGCATTGCGCGGCCGCTTTGTTGTGCGGTGGGGAAATCAGGGTTTGCCGGGCCGAAGCGATGAACCGCGGACAGGCCGAGCGATTAATGCCCCTGTTGCATGACGTGCTGGCGGACGCCGAAATCGACTGGAAAGATCTTGATGCAATTGGTGTCGGTGTCGGTCCGGGGAACTTCACCGGAATCCGGATTTCCGTTTCCGCGGCCAGGGGGCTGGCATTGGGGCTAGGTGTTCCCGCAGTCGGAGTGTCGGGCTTCGACGCAATAGGTGCCTTGATGCCCGAGGGTCGATTGGCGGCTATTCCAGCACCCCGCGACCAGGTTTACCTTGATCTGCCCGAAGCCGGCCCGCAGCTGATGCCCCTGGCCCAGGCGCAACAAAAAGGGCCGTTGTATTTTTGCCCGGACCCGCGTGCGCAGGTTCAGTCTGTTGCGCGCATCGCCGCGCTTCGCTTTCCTGAAACACGCGTTGCGCCTGCCCCGCTGTATGTCCGGGCAGCAGATGCCGCCCCCTCGCGGGACACGCCGCCCGTGCTGCTGGACGGATGACGCCCGCACAGATGGCCCGCACGCATGCCGCGGCGTTCGACCAGGCCCGGCCCTGGTCAGCGGCAGAATTCGCCAGCCTTTTGGACAACCCTTTTACGCATGTGGTCGGTTCGGCCTCATGTTTCGCGGTTTTCCAGGTCATCGCGGGCGAGGCCGAATTGCTGACCATAGCCACGGACCCGAAATTCCAAAGGCAGGGTCTTGCGTTTGCATGCATGCAAGCCTGGCACCGCCGCGCATCCGACTTGCAAGCCACACGGGCATTGCTGGACGTGGCCGCCGACAACGGCCCGGCAATTGCGCTTTACCGGCGCTGCGGCTATGCGCAATGCGGGCGACGGCAAGGGTATTACGCCCGCGACAATGCGGAAAACGTTGATGCAATTTTGATGGATCGCAGCCTGCCCTGACGACAGGAAGGCGATTCTGGGACCAAATGGTCAAAAAAGCGGTTGACCACCGTAGATTCAAACGGCCTTAATTGCCGTCATCACAGCAGTTCTGCTCGCTCTGAGCGGGGCTGGGCCAACGTCCCTGCCCCGAAACTATAAAAACCAACGGGAGTATATTATGACCCTGATGAAATCCTTGATGGGTGCTGCGGCTGCGGTCGCGCTGACATCCGGTGCAGCCCTTGCCGATCCTGCCCTGATCTTTGACCTGGGCGGCAAGTTCGACAAGTCGTTTAACGAGGCCGCCCATAACGGCGCGTCGCGTTGGGCCGAGGAAACCGGCGGCACCTACCACGAAATCGAGCTTCAGTCAGAAGCGCAGCGCGAGCAGGCCCTGCGCCGTTTCGCCGAATCCGGCGCAAACCCGATCATCACGATGGGCTTCGCAATGGCGGACCCGCTGGCGGCCGTTGCCGGTGACTATCCTGACACCAAATTCGTGGCCGTCGACGTGAACTGGCTGGATATTCCGAACATCCGGCAGGTTGCCTTTGCTGAACATGAAGGGTCCTACCTGGTCGGCATGATGGCCGCCATGGCATCCGAATCCGGCACGGTCGGCTTTATCGGGGGCATGGATATTCCGTTGATCCGCCACTTTGGCTGTGGCTACGCCCAAGGCGCCAAGGCCGTGAACCCGGACATCAATATCGTGGCCAACATGACCGGCACGACCCCAACCGCGTGGAACGACCCGGTGAAAGGGTCGGAATTGACCAAGGCACAGATCAGCCAGGGTGCTGACGTGATCTATGCCGCAGCCGGCGGTACCGGCGTTGGTGTCCTGCAGACGGCGGCCGACGAGGGCATTCTGTCGATCGGCGTGGACAGCAACCAGAACCACCTGCACCCCGGCAAGGTTCTGACCTCGATGCTGAAACGTGTGGATGTCGCGGTTTATGACGCGATGAGCGCTGGCGAAGATGTTGAGACCGGCGTCTTCACCATGGGCCTGGCCGAAGAAGGTGTCGGCGTCGCGCTGGATGACAACAACGCCGCCCTGATCTCGGACGAGATGAAGGCCGCCGTGGACAAGGCCCGTCAGGAAATCATCGACGGCAATGTTTCGGTCGTAAGCTACTATGAGAACGACAGCTGCCCGGCGCTTCAGTTCTGATATCTTGTACGGCGGGGTCCTGTCCCCGCCGTGTTTTCACTTTGCCGCCTCGGCCTTTGGGCCGGGCGGACTTCTGGGCAATTAAGGACATGACATGACCGTCCCCGCCATTGAGCTCAAAGGGATTTCCAAAGCCTTTGGGCCGGTTCAAGCAAACAAGGACATCTCGATCAGCGTCGCCCCCGGCACGATCCATGGGATCATCGGTGAAAACGGTGCGGGCAAATCCACGCTGATGAGCATCCTCTACGGCTTTTACAAGGCCGACAAAGGTGAAATCTGGATCAACGGTCAAAAGACCGAGATACCCGACAGCCAGGCAGCAATCGCCGCGGGCATCGGGATGGTGTTTCAGCATTTCAAGCTGGTCGAGAATTTCACCGTTCTGGAAAACATCGTCCTGGGCGCCGAAGATGGCGGTCTTTTGGGACCTTCTCTGGCAAAGGCTCGCAAAGAGCTGAAAGAGCTTGAGGAAGAATACGAACTGTTCGTGGACCCGGACAAGCGCATCGACGAGATCGGCGTGGGCATGCAACAGCGGGTCGAGATCCTCAAGGCGCTGTACCGCCGGGCCGAGATCCTGATTCTGGACGAGCCAACCGGCGTTTTGACGCCCGCCGAGGCGGACCAGCTGTTCCGCATCCTCGACCGGCTCAGAGAGGAAGGCAAAACGATCATCCTGATTACGCACAAACTGCGTGAAATCATGGAGGCCACGGACACCGTCTCGGTCATGCGGCGCGGGCAGATGACGGCCACGGTAAAAACCTCGGAAACCAATCCCCAGGAACTGGCCGAACTGATGGTCGGGCGCAAGGTTCTGTTGCAGGTCGACAAGACCCCGGCACAACCCGGCGATCCCGTTCTTGAAATCGAAAATCTGCGGGTCAGCGATTCGTCCGGCGTTGAGCGCGTAAAGGGCATAAACCTGACCGTTCGTGCCGGCGAAATCGTCGGGATTGCGGGCGTTGCCGGAAACGGTCAGTCCGAATTGCTTGAGGTTCTGGGCGGCATGCGCCCGGGCCAGGGAACAATCCGGCTGAACGGAGAGCCGCTGGCCCTAAGCGGTCACGGGTCAGACGGGCAAGCGCGGCGCGCGCAGCGTATCGCCCACGTCCCCGAAGACCGGCAGCGCGAAGGGCTGATCATGGATTTCCACGCCTGGGAAAACGTCGCCTTCGGTTATCACCGCGATCCCGCTTATCAACGCGGGATATTTATGGACAACGCCGCCTTGCGGGCCGACACCGAAGCCAAGATCGAAAAATTCGACGTACGTCCGCCAGACGGGTGGCTGGCTGCCAAGAACTTTTCGGGCGGCAACCAACAGAAAATCGTCGTCGCCCGCGAGATCGAGCGCAACCCGGACCTGCTGCTGGTCGGTCAGCCGACCCGTGGCGTTGATATCGGCGCGATTGAATTCATTCACAAGCAAATCGTCGCCCTGCGCGATCAAGGCAAGGCCATCTTGCTTGTTTCCGTCGAGCTGGAAGAGATCTTTTCGCTATCCGATCGGATTGCCGTCATGTTCGACGGCCATATCATGGGCGAACGCCTGCCCCAGGAAACCGACGAAAAAGAACTGGGCCTGTTGATGGCCGGTGTTGCGGGGGAGGCCGCGTAGCATGGAGAAAATGCCCAAATGGGCCGATGTTGTCCTGATCCCGCTGATCAGCCTGCTATTGGCCGCCCTATTGTCTGCACTGGTCATCCTGGCCATCGGCGAGAACCCGATCGAGGCCGTGAACCTGATGGTGACGGGCGCGCTGGGTTCGACCTATGGCTGGGGTTATACGCTGTATTACGCCACCAATTTTATGTTCACCGGTCTTGCGGTCGCTGTTGCGTTTCATGCCCGGATGTTCAACATCGGCGGCGAGGGTCAGGCGATGCTGGGCGGGCTTGGCGTTGCCGTGGTCTGCCTGTATGTCCCCTGGCCGCATTGGAGCATCGCCCTGCTGGCCGCCTGCGCGGCGTCGATGCTGTTTGGAGCGGCCTGGGCTGCGATCCCCGCCTATCTGCAGGCCAAACGCGGCAGCCATATCGTGATTACCACGATCATGTTCAACTTTATCGCGGCCGCCTTTCTGAACTATATGCTGGTCAACGTCATGCGGCCGCAGGGGTCGCAAGACCCCGCCACCGCGCGCTTTGCGGAAACCGTGCATCTGCCGACCTTCCAGTCGATGTTCTCGACAGCGGAAAACGTGATGTTCCGGGGTGCGCCTGCGAATATCTCGTTCTTCGTGGCCCTGCTGGCCTGCGTGGTTGTCTGGGCACTGATCTGGCGCACGCGCCTTGGGTATGAAATCCGTGCCTATGGCCATTCGGAAACCGGCGCGGTCTATGCCGGCATTTCGCCGGTGCGCATCACCATTATCGCGATGCTGATTTCCGGGGCTCTGGCGGGCCTCATGGCCATCAACAACGTCATGGGAGAGGCCGAAAGGCTGGTGCTCAACTCGACCGAAGGCGCGGGCTTTATCGGGATCGCGGTCGCGTTGATGGGCCGCTCGCACCCGTTTGGCGTATTCCTGGCGGCGATCCTGTTCGGGTTCCTGTACCAGGGCGGCGCAGAGCTGGCCTTGTGGACCTCGATCCCGCGCGAGTTGATCGTCGTCATTCAGGCGCTGGTCATCCTGTTCACCGGAGCATTGGACAACATGGTGCGCATGCCGCTTGAAAAACTGTTTCTCGGACTGCGTAGAGGGGCAGAGTGATGGAGTTTTTTCTGACCCTCATCCAGGTACTGGATTCCACGATTCGCCTGGCCACGCCGCTTTTGCTGGCCTGCCTTGCCGGGCTTTATTCCGAACGCGCGGGTATTTTTGACATCGGCCTGGAAGGCAAGATGCTGATGGCTGCGTTCTTTTCCGCCGCCGTCGCCGCCGTGACCGGTTCGGTGTGGCTGGGCCTGCTTGCCGGTATCGCCTCATCGCTGGCCCTGTCGGGGCTGCACGGCTTGGCCTCAATCACGTTCCGCGGCAATCAGCTGATCTCGGGCGTTGCAATCAACTTTCTGGCGGCGGGTTTGACGGTTCTCGTGGCGCAAAGCTGGTTTCAGCAGGGCGGACGCACGCCATCCTTGTTCGGGGGCGGGCGGTTCGTTCCGATCGAGTTTCCCTTTGCCGAAACCGTAAGCGGCGTTCCCGTAATCGGCCCGATCTATTCCGAGTTGCTTTCGGGGCATTCGGTGCTGGTCTATGTCGCGTTCCTGATGGTTCCTGCGACATGGTGGATCTTGTTCCGAACACGGTTCGGGCTGCGCCTGCGTGCGGTTGGGGAAAACCCCGCTGCCGTTGATACCGCTGGTGTTTCCGTCGTGGGATTGCGTTATGCCGCCGTGGCGATTTGCGGCGTGCTGTGCGGCATCGCGGGCGCCTATCTTGCAACTGCCCTGCAGGCCGGGTTTGTCAAGGACATGACGGCGGGCCGCGGGTTCATCGCGCTGGCGGCTTTGATTTTTGCGAAATGGCGCCCGTGGCACGCAATGGGGGCGTGTCTGCTGTTCGGCCTGCTGCAAGCGGTCGCCTTGCGGTTCCAGAATATCGACCTTGGCGGGGTGGTCATCCCGGTTCAGGTGATGGACGCGCTGCCCTATATCCTGACCGTCGTCATCCTGGCCGGGTTTGTCGGCAAGGCGGTCCCCCCGCGGGCAGGCGGAGAGCCATACGTCAAGGAAAGGTAACGCGCGGGTTCGGAAATTATTTTGCCCCCGCTCGCTGCAAAGCGGCATGCAGAGTTGATTTTGCATGCCGCAAACGCTCTAAGGGGGTATGCACGTATCCCGTCCCATCGCGGATAGCCCTTCTGGTTCGCCATCTTTTGCGCGGGGTGACTTTGGTTGCCCTCTCTCACTGACCGAGCGTACCGCGACCGTGCCCACCGATCACACGACACCTGTGTCGCCAGACCTTTTCGACCCATCAGGATACGACGCGAGGACCGCGCAGGCGGTCCCGCATCCAAAGGTCGGGCGGTCGGTTCTTAATGTCCCAAGCCGTTCTGCCATCTTGCACAGGCAGACCCCAGGTAACTAGAAATAGACATGCAGATTTATCTTCCGATTGCCGAAGTTTCCGTAAATGCCTTTCTGCTGTTTGGCCTTGGCGGGATGGTGGGCATCTTGTCGGGGATGTTTGGTGTGGGCGGCGGGTTCCTTATGACGCCGCTTCTGTTCTTTATCGGCATCCCCCCTGCTGTTGCCGTGGCGACCGAAGCCAACCAGATTGTTGCTTCGTCCTTTTCCGGCGTGCTGGCACATTTCCGGCGAAAAACGGTCGACTTGAAGATGGGGTTCGTCCTGTTGGTGGGCGGTCTACTTGGCGCGGCGCTGGGTGTGATTGTCTTCAACTACCTCAAAAGCCTTGGCCAGGTCGATCTGCTGGTAAAGCTCTGCTATGTCGTATTCCTGGGCGTCATCGGCAGCCTGATGTTCATCGAAAGCCTCAACGCCCTGCGCAGGTCGCGCCGGGCGGGATCGACCCCGCCCAAGCGGCGTCAACGCGGCTGGATACACGCGCTGCCGTTCAAGATGCGGTTTCGGACTTCGGGCCTGTATATCTCGGTGATCCCCCCGGTGATTGTTGGCCTGTTCGTCGGCGTTCTGTCCGCCATCATGGGCGTAGGGGGCGGGTTCATCATGGTGCCCGCCATGATCTATCTTTTGGGCATGCCCACCAAGGTTGTCGTCGGCACGTCGCTTTTTCAGATCATTTTCGTGACCGCCTTCACGACGATGCTGCATGCAACCACGAACTATACGGTCGATATCGTTCTGGCCGTCCTGCTGCTGGTTGGCGGCGTTGTCGGCGCGCAGATCGGCACCGTGATCGGTGCGCGTATGCCCGCCGAACAACTGCGGGTCCTGCTGGCGGCCCTGGTTCTTGTAGTATGCGGCAAGCTGGCGCTGGACCTGCTGCTGCAACCGGCCGAGCTGTACTCGCTTGGCACTGACGGGGGGCACTGACATGCGGCGCCTGATAGCAGTGTTATGCCTGGTCTGTTTTCCTGCCCTCGCCGCCGAGGAACAGGTGGTTCTGGGTCTCAGCCAGGATAGGGTCGCGATTACAGCCGATTTTGACGGGTCCGAGATCCTGATATTTGGGGCGGTAAAACGGGAAACACCAATCCCTGACGGCCCTCCGCTTGAGGTCATCGTCACTGTCGCCGGGCCGTCTTATCCGGTGACGGTGCGCCGCAAAGAAAAGAAGTTCGGTATCTGGATCAACACCGACAGCGTCCTTGTCGATCTGGCACCCAGCTTTTATGCCGTCGCCACCAGCGCCCCGTTCAATGACATCATCACCAGCACCGAGGACCTTCGCCACCGTATTTCGATCGAACGCGCCATCCGCTCGGTGGGGGCGACAATGACCGTCCGCGGGGCCAAGGATTTCGCCGAGGCCGTGGTGCGCATTCGCGAGGACGAGGGGCTGTATTCCATCCGCGAGGACACGGTTGCGGTGGACCAGCAAACCCTTTTCCGAACCTCGATTGACATGCCGGCGGACCTGACCGAGGGCGCGTATCTTGCCCGCATCTTCCTGACCCGGAACGGCGAGGTGGTGTCGCAGTTTGAAACCCCGATCGATGTGCGCAAGGTTGGGCTGGAACGATTTTTGTACAACCTGTCCAGACAACAACCGGTTATCTATGGCCTGATGTCGCTTGTCATCGCCATCGCCGCTGGCTGGGGCGCATCCACCGCTTTCCGCCTGCTGCGCGAGAACTGACCGGGCCACAGACAAAGCGTCGGCGTCAGCCTTCCTCGGTCTCCAGCGTCAGGGCCGCAGCCGGCACTGCGTGCAGGTCATCAACCCGCAGCGGATGTGTCGGTTTGGCGAGCCGGTTTCTGACAACCCAAATCAGCCTTTCCTGCGCCCTGGTAATCGCGACATAGGCCAGCCGTTTCCACAGGGGCTGACCCGCCTCGGTCCGGCCCATCCGGGCGGCGGCATAGATGTCTGGCGCAAAAACCTGGACCGTATCCCATTGCGACCCCTGCGCCTTGTGAATTGTTACCGCGGCGCCATGCAGGAAGGTGGCCCCCATTCTGGCGGCAAACGGGATGAACGGTTCTTCCTCGTCTGGTTTCTCGATCTTGACGATCGACGCCGCGCTGACACGTGGGTCTTCGGCGCCCATGACATGCAGCCGGGAAAACCCGGATTTGCGACCCGGCCCCAAATAGATGACCTGCGCCCCCTTGATCAGCCCTCGGGCTTCGAGGTCCAGACGTTTCTTGCGGTGTTTCAGGGGCAACTCGATACCGTCGCAGATCAGCGGCTCGCCTTCCAGCAGTTCGGTTTCCGGCGCGTTATGTACGTTGCGAAAGGCCTGGATAAGGCGAATCCGCGTCGCGTTGCGCCAGACCAGAACCGGGCTGCGCGCCATCAGATCGACCTCGACCCTTTGGCCCCAGATCACGCGGTCATCCCGACGGGCCGTATCCTCGACCAGGCGCTCGAAATCTCCAAATCCCATCGCGGGGTCGGCAAGGGCATGCGCCAGATCCAGAATCGGGTTGTCCGCGTCCTGCCTGTGAACCCTGTGCAGGGTTAGCTTTCGCGGTTCGGGCAACCCGTCAAACACCATTGATCCGGACTGATTGACCGGCGCCAACTGAGCCGGATCACCGAACATAAGAAGCGTTGGAAAAATCTCCTGCAAGTCTTCGAATTGCCGGTCATCCAACATCGAGGCTTCATCGACAAACCCGATATCCAGCGGCTCATCACGGCGTTTCCACCCGGTGATAAAGTCCGAACCCCGCAGACCTGCGGCCGCCAAGGCGCCCGGAATGGACTTGTTGTTCTGATAAAACGCAGCCGCCCGATCCAGCGCGTCATCTGTCAGCCCTTCGATTTCGGGCCGTTCGTCATTTCCGGCCAGCCATTCGGCAATGCGCTCGTATTCGGGATCATAAACAGGCGTGTACAGGACCCGGTGAATGGTCGTCGCCGGAACGCCGCGCAAACGCAGAACGCTGGCCGCCTTGTTGGTCGGGGCCAGTATCGCAAGGCTTCGTTTGTCACGGGACTTGCGGCTTTCGAAATCCCCGGAAACGATATTGACCCCTGAATCCGCCAGCGCCTTGTACAACTCGGCCAGCAAAAGGGTCTTTCCCGACCCCGCCTTGCCGACTACGGCCATGACTCCTGACTTTCCCTGACCGGGCAGTTTCAGCAGCGATTCATCATCAAGATCCACGCCTGCATTGCGCAGCATCTCAGAGATACTGTCGAACGCGGCGGCCTGGTCTTCGGAAAAGGTGACTTGTGGCAACGACATGGCGCGACCCTACATGGGCGCGCCAGCCGCCACCAGATACCACTTTGGTTTTCCGCAACTCACGCGCTGCGCGCGAACCTGTGCTGCCGGTTATGTCCAAAGGCCGATGTGAACCACAAACGGGACAGGTCGCGCGGGATACTCGCCCGTTCGGCCACGCGGTTGCAGTCTTCGGGCGAATAGGGCCACAACCCGACCGAGATCTGATCACGCCCGGACCCTTCGGACCCCAAGACCACTGGTGACGATCCGATGAGGCGGTAAATTCGTATCATGCGCGCATCGAAAACCCCGGCGATATGCGTCAGCCCGAACCCTTCCATCATTTCGCCGCCGCTCAGCATGATTGCCCCGGCCGTATGCGCGCTGGCCGACCGGTTCAGGCAAAATCGCGTCACTTCCCATATCTGCGGATTTCGAATCGGGGACCCGCCGGTCAGGTGCCCGAACACGTCGTTTACCATGACGGGGCCGGTCGTTGGCATCACCCGCATCGAGCCGCCATGGCTGCCGTCAGACTCTTCCCAGATGACGTAGAGCGGGTTGAGATCATCATATTGGTCCCGCTCCTCCCCGGCCTGGTTTACGTGCACATCCCAGCCCAACCGGGTTTTGAATTGGTCCGCCCGATCCAGAAACATGCCTCGGGCCAGTTTCGGATATTTGTGCAATTCGTCGGCATATAGATAACGCAGCATGACTTGTTCCCCTTGTCGTCCTAAGCTGGAACGAAAGGGGTACAAACACGTGGTTAATTTGCGGTGTGAGGACCGCGCGCGGCTTAAACCACTATTAATCCTCGGCTGAGCGCGGTCGCAATCGCGTGGGTTGTGTTCAAGGCGCCCAGCTTTGACCGGGCGCTTTCGATGTAGACGCGTAGCGTATGTTCCGAAATTGACAGGGAATGGGCAACCTGTGCGCGGCTATAACCCATCGCCAGCAAGGTTATCGCGTCAACTTCGCGCGGCGACAGGGCGCGGGCCGCATCCGGTTGTCTTTCCTTCTCGAACTCCAGCGCCTTGCGATTGAAATAGTGCGCAATCAAAATCAGATCGCGCCCATAGACCTCGACGAATTTTTCCCAACTCAGGTCGTCGCAGGTGTGGTTCACCGTGAACAACGCAAACTGCCCGCCCGGCCCCCGCAGCGGGATTGAATAGCCCTGGTTGCCCACGCCATGTTCAAGCGCGTCCTGCAGCAACGTCTTTGACACTTTCCCCGACCAGTCGAGTTTCTTCCAGTTAACCGGGTGAAACCGTTGGAAACAGCCGACAATAACCGGGTCTATCCGGTGATAGCTTTTTTCCCGATACCGTTCGGCCCATGCATCGGGATAGGTGGTGCACCCATATTGGTCACCTGCCCCGTCCACCCAATGATACGTAATGTGATCAATTTTCAGCATATCACGCAGCCGAAGGGCTGCGGCGCTCATTTCCTCAAGCGTGCTGGTGCTTTCCAAATCCTCCAGGATTTGGCTCAAATTGAATTCCGTTCCCATTCGCGGGCGCTCGTGCCTCATCATTGAGGGACGCAATCTCGGCCGCTGCGATCAGCCTAGTATCGTCAAGCTGCTCGGCAAGCGCGCTCAACCCGTTTGCCGCGGCAAAGGCGTTGAGATCCGACAGAACGTCCAGTATCCACTTATTTTGCGCCATCAGGGTCTCTCCGAAACAGTTAACGAAGTGTTAACACAACCATAACATGTGTGCGGCTTTTTCGCCTATTCACCGGTTTCTACTCCCCAAAAACAGCGGGTGCCCGATTTGCAAGCCTTTGAAACCGCTGATGCAGCCCCCGGAAAGGAAAACACCAGCCAATCGCGTTAACGATTCGCTGGTGCCATTTGAAGGTGTCGCGGGTGTTAGCTGCGCGCGTCCAGAACTTCTTCCAAAGTCCGCATACCCGTATGCGGGGCCTGAACCAGAACCGACATGTTGCCAGGCTTGTGTTCATTGCGCAGCATTTTCATATGTGCTTCGGGCAGCTCGCTCCAGGTGAACACTTCGGACATGCACGGGTCCAGCCGGCGTTCAACCATCAGCTGGTTGGCCGCGGCGGCTTGTTTGAGATGCGCGAAATGCGATCCCTGCAACCGTTTCTGATGCATCCACATGTAACGTACGTCGAAAGTCAGGTTATAGCCGGTGGTACCGGCACAGATCACGACCATACCGCCCTTTTTGACAACAAAGGTCGACACCGGGAACGTGCTTTCGCCGGGATGTTCGAACACCATGTCGACATTCACGCCCTTGCCGGTGATGTCCCAGATCGCCTTGCCGAATTTGCGGGCCTCTTTGAACCACTCGGCATATTCCGGCGTGTTCACCGTGGGCAGTTGCCCCCAGCAGTTGAAATCCTTGCGGTTCAGCACACCCTTGGCGCCCAGCCCCATGACAAAGTCACGCTTGCTTTCGTCCGAGATCACGCCGATCGCGTTTGCGCCGGCCGTATTGATCAGCTGGATCGCATATGAACCCAGACCGCCCGAGGCCCCCCAGACCAGGACGTTCTGGCCGGGCTTCAGGTCATGCGGCTCGTGCCCGAACAGCATCCGGTAGGCGGTGGCCAGCGTCAGCGTATAGCAGGCGCTTTCTTCCCAGGTCAGGTGCTTGGGACGCGGCATAAGCTGCTGCGCCTGAACATTGGTGAACTGGGCGAATGACCCATCCGGCGTTTCATAACCCCAGATGCGTTGGCTGTCCGAATACATCGGATCGCCGCCGTTACAATGTTCGTCATCACCGTCGTCTTGGTTGCAGTGAATCACAACCTCGTCGCCGACTTTCCAACGAGTGACCTTTTCACCCACGGCCCAGACGATCCCCGACGCGTCCGACCCCGCGATATGATAGGGGGCCTTGTGTCCGTCAAACGGGCTGATCGGCTTGCCAAGCGACGCCCAGACCCCGTTGTAGTTCACGCCAGCGGCCATCACCAGAACCAGAACTTCGTGGCTGTCCAACTTGGGGACATCGACGACTTCCAGCTGCATGGCTGTGTCCGGATCGCCGTGGCGTTCCTTGCGGATGGCCCATGCGTACATCTGTTTGGGCACATATCCCATCGGGGGAATTTCGCCCATTTCATAGAGGTCTTTCTCGGGTGCCTCGTAGGACGCGATACCGCTGTCGGTGTCCAAAGCCATTGTGGCCTCCTTTAATCTGCCATGCCGTTGCCGCGATGCAGAATCGCGGCCTTCACTGGATGAAATATTGCCCACAAAGAAATATTGCAACAGTTTTCGGTGCAAATTTGTAATTTTATGACCCAGCAGTCGCAGAATTTTCCTTTGCAGGCGCGGCAAAAGCGGTCGTGCCATCCAGACAAGTCGACGCGGCATAGTAGTTCAGCAGGTCGATCCGGCGCCCCGATGGCCTGACAACCCCATCTTCACGACACAGGATTCGCCGCTCGAGCAGTTGGTCAAGCGCGCTGGTAACCTGGGCTTCGGTGGGCGTGTCCTGCGTGCTGCGGCGCTGAAGTAATCCGGTAACGGTTGCAACCAGCGCGTCCTGGCCAATCTCCTGCTGTTCTCGGACCACCCAACATATGGCGGGGGCTGGAACCAAAGGGATCGCCCGGTCGATCCGCTGCATCAGCTCGCGGGCCAGGCCCGTCATCAGGTCCGACCTGTCGGTACCGCGAAACGCTTGCAGGGAAATCGGCATGCCGTACCGGACCGAGGCCACGCCGAACCGGGCATACCGACCGATCAACCTGCGCCAGACCTGCTTGAGCGTCCAGCGGGTGATCACGCCGATACGGGCGCGAAACCGACGCTCTGGCCCCGAAGCGGCGGCGGTAAGGATCGTATCCTCCAACACCCTGTCATAGTTCAGCCCCACCGGAACAAAGACGACGTCGCGCCCATTATCCGATGTCCCATCGATTATGTATTTCAATAACCCCAGCTTGGGCCGCCCCAATGCGCCGGTCAGGCTCAGCCCGCCCTCGGGGAACATCGCCTGCGTTACCCCCGCCTCGGTGGCCAAACGGACATAGCTGGCAAGGACCTGGCGATACAGCTCGCTGCCTGACTTGCGGCGAATGAAATATGCCCCCATCGCCCGAATCAATCGGCTAAGCGGCCAGACCTGCGCCCATTCGCCAACCGCATAGGACAGTGCGGAATGACGGGCCGCCAGGTATGTGATCAGAACATAATCCATGTTGCTGCGGTGGTTCATCACGAACACAACCGTCGCATCGGGGTCCAGGTCCTTTAGCGCCTGTTCGTTTTCATAGCTAAGGCGCACGTCATAAAAAGCGTTGCTGAGCATGCGCGCGGCACGGATCGCAAAGCTGAAATAGGTGAAGGCTGAAAAGGACGGAACAATTTCGCGGGCATAACGCCGCGCCGTTTCAAAGGCGACGGCTTCGGGAATATTCAATTCATGCGCATGGGCCTGCGCTGCGCGCGCGACCTGCGGGTCATAGATAAGCCGTTGGATCATATCGTGGCGTCGCGCCAGCTTGAAAGGTTGGATGGGCCGCTGCAGCCGCTGGTTCAGCCGAGCCACCGCCTTTTCCAGGCGACGCCGAAAAAACCAGCGTACCGACGGAAACAGAAAATGCGACGCGAAAGTGACCGCAGCGAACACCACGATCAGCACGAACAGCCAAAGCGGAAGTTCCACAGTCTGCGTCATGCCCGCAGACTGCCATTAAAATGCAGCACTCACAATCTGAAGAAACTGGCCCATGCCGCGACGCAGCGAATTGACATATCCCGAAAATTACGATTTAGAAGCCGTGTACGTAATTTTCTTGCTTATCCAAGCGCGAGGCCCAGATCATGACGCAGATGCAGAAAGACCGCCCCTGGCTTATTCGAACCTATGCCGGTCACTCTACCGCACGGGCCTCGAACGCGCTTTACCGGGCCAACCTGGCCAAGGGTCAGACCGGGCTTTCGGTGGCCTTCGATCTGCCGACCCAGACCGGGTATGACAGCGACCACACATTGGCACGGGGCGAGGTCGGCAAGGTTGGCGTGCCCGTCTGCCATCTGGGCGACATGCGGGTTCTGTTCGACCAGATCCCGCTGGAACAGATGAACACCTCGATGACGATCAATGCCACGGCGCCCTGGCTGCTGGCCCTCTATATCGCCGCCGCCGAGGAACAAGGCGCGGATATCTCCAGGTTGCAGGGCACGGTTCAAAACGACCTGATCAAAGAATATCTGAGCCGTGGAACCTATGTTTGCCCACCCAAGCCGTCGCTCAAGATGATCGCGGACGTGGCCGAGTATTGTTATGCCAACGTTCCGAAATGGAACCCGATGAACGTCTGTTCGTACCACCTGCAAGAGGCAGGAGCGACGCCGGAACAGGAACTGGCCTATGCCCTGGCGACTGCCATCGCGGTCCTGGACGAACTGCGCCCGCGCGTTCCGGCGCAGGATTTTCCGGCGCTGTGTGGTCGCATCTCGTTTTTTGTGAATGCCGGCATCCGTTTTGTCACCGAGATGTGCAAAATGCGCGCCTTCGTCGATCTGTGGGATGAAATCCTGCAAGAACGTTATGGCATCACCGAGTCCAAGTTTCGCCGGTTCCGCTATGGCGTTCAGGTGAACTCGCTGGGTTTGACCGAACAGCAGCCCGAAAACAATGTCTATCGAATCCTGATCGAAATGCTGGCCGTGACCTTGTCGAAAAAGGCCCGTGCCCGCGCGGTTCAACTGCCCGCCTGGAACGAGGCGCTGGGCCTGCCGCGCCCGTGGGATCAGCAATGGTCGATGCGCATGCAGCAGATCCTGGCCTATGAGACCGACCTTCTTGAATATGGCGACCTGTTCGACGGAAACCCGGTTGTGGACGCCAAGGTCGAAGACCTGAAGGAAGGTGCGCGGGCCGAACTTGCCAACCTTGAATCGATGGGCGGTGCGGTTGCCTCGATCGAATACATGAAATCCCGGCTGGTCGATTCAAACGCCGAGCGTCTGAACCGGATCGAACGGAATGAAACCGTAGTCGTCGGCGTTAACAAATGGACCGAGGGCGAGGCATCGCCGCTGCAGACCGAGGATGGCGGCATCATGGTCGTCGACCCCGCGGTCGAGCAAGACCAGATTGACCGGCTGAATACATGGCGGGCCGAACGGGATGACGCGGCTGTCGCGGCCGCACTGGCTGCATTGCGCGCGGCGGCAAAATCCGGCGCGAATATCATGGAGCCTTCGATCATTGCCGCCAAGGCCGGTGTCACGACCGGAGAATGGGCCGAAGAAATGCGCAAGGTCTATGGCACCTATCGGGGCCCGACAGGCGTGTCGGGATCTGTGTCCAACAAAACCGAAGGTCTGGATGATCTGCGCGCCGCGGTGGACGCGGTCAGCGACAAGCTTGGGCGCCGGTTAAAATTCCTGGTCGGCAAACCCGGCCTGGACGGCCATTCCAACGGCGCGGAACAGATTGCCTTTCGCGCGCGGGATTGCGGGATGGACATCAGTTACGAAGGTATCCGCCTGACCCCCGAAGAAATCGTCGCGGCGGCCATTGCGGATGACGCCCATGTCATCGGCCTTTCGATCCTGTCCGGCAGCCATCTGCCGCTTGTTCAGGACGTCATGAACCGGCTGCGCGCCGCAGGACTGGATGACATACCCGTCGTCGTAGGCGGCATCATTCCCGACGAAGACGCCGAAGCGCTCAGGTCCATGGGTGTCGCAAAAATCTATACGCCCAAGAATTTCGAACTGAATGCCATTATGGGCGATATTGTCACCTTGGTTGACCCTCAGAACCTGGCAGCAGAATAGGCGTCTTTTCTGCGTTTTTCCCCGTTTCTATTTCCAATGCAATTGGAGTAGAAAGTGCCGATAAATGAAATCCGGTTCCGGGCAAATGCCCGGCGGAAAAAACGGCATGGAGAATACCGATGGGGATCAATCTGGAAAACATGACGCGCAAGGACCTGGTCGATTTGCGCGACCAGGTCGAAAAGGCGCTGAAGGGTGCGGAAGCGCGTGAACGAAAGCAGGCTTTGAAAGCTGCGGAAAAAGCGGCTGCCGAGTTTGGGTTTTCCCTGTCAGAACTTTCGCCCTCGGCCGCGGGCGCCGCAGGTTTGACAAAGGCGCGCGCCAAGTATTGCAACCCTGCTGACCCGTCTCAGACCTGGACAGGGCGCGGGCGCAAACCCCGCTGGGTTCATGAGGCGCTGGCCTCCGGTTCCGATATTACCGATCTGGAAATCTGACCGGGGAATTGTATCAAAATGACAATTCATATTGGTGCCAGCATAGGCGAAATAGCCGAAACAGTTTTATTGCCTGGTGATCCTTATCGGGCGAAATGGGCAGCCGAAACGTTTTTGACCAACATTCGTCAGGTCAATAACGTGCGCGGAATGCTGGGTTTCACCGGGGAATGGAACGGACACCGGGTCACAATTCAGGGTAGCGGCATGGGAATGCCGTCGCTGTCGATTTACGCGAATGAGTTGATCCGGGATTTTGGCGCAAAGACGCTGATCCGGATCGGGTCCTGCGGTGGCATGCAAGCCGATGTCAAACTGCGCGACGTCATTCTGGCGATGACGTCCACCACGCTCAGCACGCCTTCACGCGGTATCCTGAAGGAACTGAACTTTGCGCCATGCGCGGATTGGTCTTTGCTGCAGGCCGCCGCCAAGGCCGCACAGGACAAGGGCACCCCGACGCATATCGGCGGCATCTATTCCTCGGACGTGTTTTACGATGAACGACCGGACCTGAATGAACAGATGGTGCGCCACGGAATTCTTGGCGTCGAAATGGAAGCGGCCGAGCTGTACATTCTAGCCGCGCGCCATAAATGCCGCGCGCTGGCTGTTCTTACCGTGTCCGATCACTTGCTGACCGGTGAGGCCCTGCCTTCCGAAGATCGCGAGCGCAGTTTTGGCGACATGGTCGAAATAGCGCTGCAGGCGGCGTTCACCCAAGTATAGGGAACGCAAACTCAAGGCGCGCGGTTGCCCCGCGCGCCTTGGCCCCGTCAGGCCCCATGCGACCTGTCATACCCGTTCACTGGCGGGCTTTCCCATCCCTCCAAAGCCCCGGATGGCGGCGCGAAAACCTCGACAAGCAACGGATGGCATGCGGCAACGTCAGAGGAATGTTCGGACGAACAATCACCGCCCGGACAGGCGCTAAGACTTCCCAACAGGTCGATTTCAGCGAAAAACTCCAGATAGTCGCCCGGCCGGACGGGGGACGCTTTCATGAAGTACTGCCCGGTGTCCCTGGTGAACCCGGTACACATGAAAACATTCAGAACATCATGCACGAACGGCTCGGCCTCTTCGAGGGGAATGGACAGGTGGTCCGCCAGGCTGCGGGTCAGGTTGGAATGGCAGCAATGATGGTATTGCGACCCGCTTAGCAGGTTGCCCGTGTACGGATCGCATCGCGTACCGATGACATCATGCACCGCCCCGCCGAATTCATCTTTGCCATACCAATCCAGCGTATCGGTCACGATCGTCGCCATGGGACGCAAAGCGGGAAAACTCGACCACATTCGTTCGCCGGATGTCAGGTGGGTGCCGTGCAGGGCGCGGGTCTTGCCCGAATAGAAACGCTCGGACAGGTTGGCCCTGTTCCACAGGTTCAGGTCCCCAACCTGCGGACCTTCGACCGATGTGATGCGAAAGAACTGCCCGGCCGGAACTTCGAAACAGCGCGCATCGCGCGGGGGAACCAGGGTTTCACCCGTTTTGGCCGCCTGCCGCCGTGCCCGGCGCAACATATTCAGGTCCGGGGCCGGCACGGTATCGTTGGGGTAACAGATGACGGGCGCAATCGCGCGGCGCGCGGCCGCATCGGGTGGAGGTGTTGTCATGGTCGCAAGGTCCGCTGTCCTGTGATCGGTTCATTCCGCCAGACCTTGCAGGAAACACCCAGCCTGCGTCTAGGGCTTGCGCTTGAGGCAGGTCGAAGGTTGTTCGGCGGAATGCGAAACCGCGCCGCAAAAGGCGCAGGACCATTTACCTTCCTGGCGGTGAAGTCGCCAACGGCACTCTCGCGTCAGCGAGGATGTGCGGGAACGCCAGACGAAATAGGCGAAGACCCCGGCAGCAAGAAGAAGGATTAGGACAGGCATCCCTGTGGATCGCTTATCCCGTTGACGAATTCAAGGCCGGCGGTCTGGCAAGCCGCGCCGCCGGAGCCTTAAATGCAGGTCGGTTCGGCCTACGCGGCGTTTGCGTATTCGAACAGTTCCGGTTCATGGTCGGCTGCAGTCACTACGGGTTCGGGCGTGTAATAGGCCCAAGCCTGCTCCAGCAGTTCCAGCGCTTTGGCTGCGTCTTCCACGGATTTTTTGGTTTTGGTGTTCATCAGAGTGACCCCGTTTCGATCGTATCACTCCTCCCTGATGCGAACATAGGCCTGTCTTCTGACAATGACAGCGCATATTTTTGCAAACGGGCCATGCACTTGCCGCAATGCGGCAAGTGCCGGTAATGCTGTGCCTATACGGTACGGTCGATCATCATCTTCTTGATTTCCGCGATTGCCTTGGCCGGGTTCAAACCCTTGGGGCAGGTCTTGGCGCAGTTCATGATCGTGTGGCAGCGATACAGTTTGAAGGGGTCTTCAAGCTGATCCAGCCGTTCGCCGGTGGCCTCGTCGCGGCTGTCGATGATCCAGCGATAAGCATGCAAAAGGGCCGCCGGGCCAAGATACTTGTCGCTATTCCACCAATAGCTGGGGCACGAGGTCGAACAGCTGGCGCACATGACGCATTCGTACAGTCCGTCCAGCTTTTTGCGATCTTCGATGGATTGCTTCCATTCCTTTGCCGGGCGGTTGGTCTTGGTTTCCAGCCACGGCATGATGCTGGCGTGCTGGGCATAGAAATGGGTCAGATCCGGGATCAGGTCCTTGACCACTTCCATGTGCGGCAGCGGGTAGATCTTCACGTCGCCCTTGATTTCATCCATGCCGTAGATGCAGGCCAGCGTGTTGATCCCGTCGATATTCATCGCACAGGATCCGCAAATACCCTCACGGCAGGACCGGCGGAAGGTCAGGGTCGCATCGACCTTGTTCTTGATGTAGATCAGCGCATCCAAGACCATCGGGCCGCAATCGTCCATATCGACGAAATACGTATCGACCCTGGGGTTTTGCCCGTCATCCGGGTTCCAGCGATAGATCTTGAACTTGCGGACATTGCTGGCGCCTTCGGGCTTGGGCCATGTCTTGCCGGTGGTGATACGCGAGTTCTTGGGGAGGGTCAGTTGTACCATGGTTCCTCTCCTTAGAATGTGCGCGCTTTGGGCGCGATTTTCTTCAGGCTGATGCCACCTTCGTCTTCGGTCGTCAGCGGATCTGCAATGACCGGGCGATAGCTGAGGTCAACCGCATTGCCGTCGACACGCGACACCGTATGAACGCGCCATTTCTCGTCATCGCGTTCTGCGAAATCTTCGTGCGCATGGGCACCACGAGATTCCTTGCGCGCCTCGGCGCTGACGATGGTGGCGAGCGCGCTGGGCATCAGGTTGGTCAGTTCAAGCGATTCCATCAGGTCGCTGTTCCAGACCAGGGACCGGTCCGTGACCTGCAGGTCGTCCATCTTGGCCGCGATGGCCGTCATCTTGTCGACGCCTTCGGCCATGGTCTTGGCGGTCCGGAAAACGGCCGCATCTGCCTGCATTGTCTTTTGCATCTCAAGCCGCAAATCGGCCGTTGGAATTGCGCCGCTGGCGTTGCGCACCGCGTCAAAGCGATCAAAGGCCTTGTCAACGGATGCCTGGTTCAGAACCGGGTTCGGAGCTTCTGAGTCGACGACCTTGCCCGCCCGGATCGCGGCCGCGCGGCCAAAGACCACAAGGTCGATCAACGAGTTCGACCCAAGGCGGTTGGCCCCGTGGACCGAGGCGCAACCGGCCTCGCCCACCGCCATCAAGCCAGGCACGACAGCTGTCGGATCGGCCTCGGTCGGATTGAGAACTTCGCCCCAGTAGTTCGTCGGGATACCGCCCATATTGTAATGCACGGTCGGCAGAACCGGGATCGGTTCCTTGGTGACATCCACACCTGCGAAAATCTTGGCCGACTCGGAAATGCCGGGCAGCCGCTCTGCCAGCGCCTCGGCAGGCAAATGGCTGAGGTTCAGGTGGATATGATCCCCATCTTTACCAACACCGCGACCTTCGCGGATTTCCATGGTCATGGATCGCGAAACATAGTCGCGCGGGGCGAGGTCCTTGTACTGGGGCGCATAACGCTCCATGAACCGCTCGCCTTCAGAGTTGGTCAGGTAACCGCCTTCTCCGCGCGCGCCTTCGGTAATCAGGCAGCCCGAGCCGTAGATGCCGGTGGGGTGGAACTGAACGAATTCCATGTCCTGCAGGGCCAGACCCGCGCGGGCAACCATACCGCCACCGTCGCCGGTGCAGGTATGCGCCGAGGTCGCGCTGAAATAGGCACGTCCATAACCGCCGGTGGCCAGAACAACCATCTTGGCGTTGAAGACATGCATCGTGCCATCGTCCAGCTTCCAGCAGACAACACCCTGACACTGCCCATCCTCGGACATGATCAGGTCGATGGCAAAGTATTCGATATAGAATTCGGCGTTGTTTTTCAGCGACTGTCCATACAGGGTGTGCAGGATCGCGTGACCGGTCCGGTCAGCAGCGGCACAGGTCCGCTGAACGGCGGGGCCTTCACCGAACTCGGTGGTGTGGCCGCCGAACGGGCGCTGATAGATCTTGCCCTCTTCGGTGCGGCTGAACGGCACACCGTAATGTTCCAGCTCATAGACGGCTTTGGGCGCTTCGCGCGCCAGGTATTCCATCGCGTCTGTGTCACCCAGCCAGTCCGACCCTTTTACGGTGTCGTACATGTGCCATTGCCAATGGTCGGGACCCATGTTCGACAGGGATGCAGCGATACCCCCCTGCGCCGCAACCGTGTGCGAGCGCGTCGGGAACACCTTGGTCACACAGGCCGTGCGAAGTCCCTGTTCGGCCATGCCCAGCGTGGCGCGCAGACCGGCACCACCGGCGCCGACAACGACCACGTCATATTCATGCGTTTCATATTCGTATGCTGCTGTCATCGTTCTTGTTCCTTACCGCACGAATTACAGGGCGAGCTTGACGAGGGCGAAAAGCCCGGCGGCAATCAACGTGTACGAAAAGGCCGCGACACCCATCAGCGCCAGCTTTTCGGCAACGCCGTGGACATAGTCCTCGATTGCCATCTGCGCTTCTCGCATCAGGTGTTTTACGACCACGACAAGGGTCAGTGCCGTCACGATGGCGGGAAACGGACGGCTGTAATAGGCCAGAACGTCTTCGTAGGTGCCGCCCAGCGCGCACCCGAAGGTGAAGACGAACAAAGGCACAAGAATGACAAGAGCGGTAGAGCTGACCATCATCTCCCAGTGGTGATGAGTGCCCTGACGGCCGGCACCAGTCCCTTGCGCGCGTTTACGGTCGGTGAGGTATTGCATGGCCATATTCCTTATACCACCAAAGCTGTGATGATCGTCAGGACGGTTGCCAGAACGAACATACCGATACCCAGTTTCTCGGCGACCGAGACGTCCAGGCAGTAACCCAGGTCCCAGATGACGTGACGCAACCGCCCAAGCATGTGGTAAAAGATGGCCCAGGTTGCGCCGAACATGACAAGATCACCCAGCCAGCTTCTGATCAGCGTGTCGATAAAGGCAAACGCGCTTTCCGACGTTGCGGCGGCCAGCAGCCACCATACGACAAGCGCAGACAGGATCAGCGCCGCAATTCCCGTGATCCGAACCATGATCGACGACGCGGACGTCATTTGCGGTCGGTAGATCGTCAAGTGTGGCGATAGCGGGCGGTTTCCCCGTTTTACATCGGCCATGGCGGCTCCTTTGCGGTTGGCTACCGAAGGTTTTACTGTTTTTTGCGATCCTGTCACGCGCTGCAGGTGCAAAAAAGGGCCAAATTGCCGCAAAACCGCGGATAAAGCCCTTTTGTGATCACGAGAAATAATGCTGTGATCACAAATTCCGACCGGCGCCTGCGATGTTAGCGTTTTCAGGGCGCCCGACGGGTCTGCCCGATTCCTCGGTCAGGTCATCTGACCTCTGCGGTCTGCTGTGTCACCTCACGCAGCAGCTTTCGACGGATTTTCTCGGGGTAGTCCTCGAACCCCGAGGCCGAGACGACGAATGCACCCTCACCCACGATCACGTTTTCAAAGAAATAGGCGGTCAGTTCGGGCTCGCTTTCCTCAATCGCAATCGCGTTCACGGTTATGCCGCGGCTTCGCAGCGCGCCAAGCACCCGGGATGGTTCGATCCCTTCGTTGGATACGCCGTCACCGGACAGGTCGATCAGGTGGCGCGCGCATGGGGATACGGCATCAAAGCTGGCCATCGTCGTCTCAAGCGCCTCACCGATCGCGGTCGAGAAATTGCGCCAGGCCCGCGGCGTGGTTGCGATCTGATCGGCAAAGCGGTCAAGCTTGGCGAAACTGTCCACCTGCGTCCACGGAATGGACACCGCCTGGCGCGAAGACCCGGTCCATTGGACCAGCAAAAGCATGGCCTGCCCGCGTACCAGCGCCTCAGAAACAACCGGATCGCGCAGACCCGCCGCGAGGCCGTCCATCTGAATCCTGTACTCGCTGCCATCGACCGACCCTGACACATCCACCGCCAAGGCCAAGGCAAGATCGCAGGCACCGGCAGGCTGTGCCATGCAAAAGGCGGCGGCGACAAAGTTGCAGACCCGGTTCATGCTCGCAGGGTATCACGAAAAACCGGCCCCGCGTTCAATTGACCGTCATTGCCGCCCTCTACCGCCTGCCCGCCCCCGGTCAGGTCGGCATCAGCGCCCAATAATCGAGATCCAGCAGAACGTCGGGATTGTACCGGCCCTCGGCCGTGCGCAGATCGAAGGCCGCGCCACCTTTCGTTGCCACCAGCCGCAGACGCAGAGCACCTACACCGGGCACGCCCGTCTCCGCCTTGTCCAGCACCTCGGACCAGGCCTTGATCGTGTCACCCGCAAAACAGGGATTGGCATGCGCGCCGCCATTCAAGCCGACAATCATCTGTGCGTTGGCCAATCCGTTGAAAGAAAGCGCCCGCGCCATCGAGATAACATGGCCCCCATAAATCAGACGGCCATCGGGCCGGAATGTCAGGTCAAAATGAACCTTGGCCGTATTCTGCCACAGACGCGTGGCCAGCATATGCTCGGCCTCTTCCACCGTCACGCCATCGACGTGATCAATGGTTTCGCCGATCTCGTAATCACCCCAGCGATGCGCCTCGCCCGCCAGCGCGAAATCGTAGCCCGAAAAATCCAAACCTTCGGGGATCACCAGATCACCCGGCGCCAACACTGTCTTCAGATCGGGCACGACGGATTCAGGGGCCGATGCACCAAGGTCCGATTTCCGCACCATCACCCAGCGTACATATTCGATCACCACCTCGTCGCGCTGATTCAAGCCGCGGGTGCGGACCCAGACCACACCTGTCTTGCCGTTCGAATTCTGCTTGAGACCGATCACCTCGGACTCGGCCCGCAGGGTGTCGCCAGGGTAAACCGGCATCAGCCAGCGGCCCTCGGCATATCCCAGGTTGGCCACCGCATTCAGCGAGATATCGGGAACGGTCTTGCCGAAGACGACGTGAAACGCCGCCAGATCGTCGAGCGGGCTTTTCGGCAAGCCGCAATTCCGGGCAAATTCGTCCGAGGAGTACAGAGCGTGGCGCGCAGGATAAAGCGCGTGGTACAAAGCGCGTTCGCCATCTGTCACCGTGCGCGGCACCGCGTGGTGCAGTATCTGCCCGATGGAATAATCCTCGAAAAATCGGCCCGGATTGGTTTTTGCCATTATTGCTGTCCCAGTTTCATGTCAGGTGAATAATTCGCATCCACATCCTTGGTCACGGCCTGCGCGCAGCGCATCACGCCGCTGGCCGCGTCAAAGGCATAGGACGGCGCGCCATGCAACGCCCACCCTTTCGCCAAGGCGTCCGAGACCTTGTGGCAGAAGGCCGATGTGTCTTCTTCGGTCAAAAGCCGGTACAGTTTGGCCATGCGATCATCTCCTTACGATGGAAAGGGTGACGGACCGACAAGCCCATGCACGTAGCCGATAATGCCAAGCAGCACGATCGAGGCGACAAAGAACATCGCGTCTTTTCCATAAGTGCCGGGCGCGGGTGGGGTCCACTCGGGCTCTGAACGGTTGATCACGATCACTTCGACCACAGCCCAGGCCAGCAACCCGCCAAACAGGATGATTGAGGCCAGATCGCCATTGACCAGCAGATGCGCAAAAGCCCACAATTTGAACCCGCCCAACATCGGGTGGCGGAATTTGTTCAGTATCCGGCCCTTGGTTCCGGCGGGGCTCATCATCCAGATCGCGATCAGCACCAGCAGGTTGTTGATGTGGACCATGAACGCCGGTGGCGCCCAGACATGGATGAAATCGGTCATGCGATAGCCGAAGATCATCAGCAAGATCGCGATGACGACTGCCCCCGCAACGGCGCCCCTTCCGGCCGCGCCCATGGCTGCACGTTGGTGCGGCATTGCACGTTTGAACAGATGCGCAGCCCACCACAGCGCCACCCCAAGGATCAGAAGAACAAAGCCCATTGCTGGCCTACCCCGCTTGCAAAGATACTATCGCCTCTGCTTTTGCCAGAATTTCACGCGCAGTTACAACGTGCAGATTTTCCACGATCTTGCCATCAACGACAGCAACCCCCTGCCCCTGTGCCTCGACCTCTTCAAACGCGGCGATCTGACGGCGGGCAAGATCGACTTCGGCCTCGGACGGAGCGAAAGCGGCGTTGGTGATATCCACCTGCGCCGGGTGGATCAGCGTCTTGCCATCAAACCCCATGTCCCGGCCCTGTGCGCATTCTGCGGCCAGACCCTCGTCATCCTTGAAGGCGTTATAGACACCGTCCACGATGATCAGCCCTTCGGCCTTGGCAGCCAACAGGCACAGGCCCAACGACGGGATCAGAGGCAGCCGGTCCGCGCGAAAGCGCGTCTGCAATTCCTTTGCCAGGTCGTTGGTTCCCATCACGAACCCCGCCATCAGCGGATGCGCGGCAATCTCGGCTGCGTTCAACATGCCCCGGGGGGTTTCCATCATCGCCCAGATTGGCAGGTCGCCGGTGATCGCCGCCAGCGCATCCACATCGGCGGCCGAGTTCACTTTGGGCAACAGGACAACATCAGCATCCATTTCGCGCAGGGCCTCGGCATCGGCGCGACCCCATTCGGTATCCAGCCCGTTGATGCGAACGATCCTGATGCGCGACCCATAGCCCCCGGCGGCCAAGGCCGCCTTTAGGGTTTCGCGCGCATTGTCCTTTTCATCCGCCGCCACGGCGTCTTCCAGGTCAAAGATAATCGCGTCGACCGGCAGGGTGCGGGCCTTGTCCAACGCCCGATCCTTTGAGCCGGGGATATAAAGAACGGAACGATAAGGGCGCTGACGCGGATCCATGGGAGCCTCTTGTTGAAATAATGTTGCGCAGAATGGGGCATTTTTCTCAGGAAAGTTCAAGGACAAAATCGCCGCAATGCAGCATCAGCCGCGCAACGCGCGTTGCCTTAACCGGATTTATGCCCCGCACAGCCAGGCTGATCGCAGTTTTAACCAATGGGGATTGATGATGCAGAACCTGCTTTTCAAAATGACGATGGGGCTGGGGATCGCGGTGCTGGCTGCACAGCAGGTTCAGGCCCGAACCTGTGCCGCGCGCGATGATGTCGTAACACGGCTGGCCGAGACCTATGGCGAAACGCGCCGCGGCATCGGGATCGCCCGACAGGGCGCCGTCATGGAGCTTTTCGCTTCGGACGAAACCGGGACCTGGACGATCACCGTGACGCTGCCGGACGGGACGATGTGCCTTGTGGTCTCGGGGCAGGCTTACGAAGCAGTGACCGGGGCGCTGCCCCCCAATGCCTGATCATCAGGTCAGAGCGTCCCAGATCAGCTTGCTGCCGGTGATGGTCAGCAGAACGTAGGTGATGCCGAAAAACAGGCGTTCGGACAGGATCGAATGTGCCCGGACGCCCAGCCATGCGCCAAGTATGGCAAAAGGCGCCAGCAACACATCCGCCCAGGCCGTATGCAGCGTGAACATGCCCAAATAGGCATAAGGCACGAACTTGGCGACATTGATGGCCCAGAACACCAACACGGTCGAGGCCTGAAACTCGGTCTTGGTCAGGCGCTGGGACAAAAGATAGACGGCAGCCGGCGGCCCACCGGCATGGCTGACAAAACTGGTAAACCCTGCAACCAGGCCGGCAAACAAACCAGCAGGCGGCGGCAAGCGGTTGGCAAAGCCCCGAATCCAGCCCCGCGACTGGGCCATGTGCCAAAGAACAAAGCCGACCGATATGCCACCGATCAGCAACCTCAGCAGATCGGCGTCGGTCGCACGGTAAAGCCACGCCCCTAGCGCCACGCCCGGAATTGCGCCCAGCATCAACAGG
The DNA here is from genome assembly GCA_030427405.1 of Alphaproteobacteria bacterium. Lineage (GTDB taxonomy): Bacteria > Pseudomonadota > Alphaproteobacteria > Rhodobacterales > Rhodobacteraceae > Ruegeria. Next base: position 114,121 of record JAUHXK010000001.1, read on the forward strand.
TATGAATCTGCCCGGCTCCATTTCTTCCAATATGGCCTCAGCGTTGCCAGGTCGATGATCATCAGGATCGGCAACATCAGCGCAAGCGCCTGCCCCGGCTCAAGGATCAGCGCCAGAATCGAAGACGACGCAAAGGCGACGCCGGACCCGAAACCGCCCTTGGAAATGCCTGCAAAAACAACAGCAGGAATCGCCACGGCAAAAAACATAAAGTTCAGTTCGAACATGCAGGCGGTCCCAAATTGGCTTGTTTGCAAGCGCTTTAGCGCAATCATTGCAGCAAACGCAAACGGTATGCGGTCGCATGCCGCGCCGCAGAACCCTTGCGCCACGCTGATTTAGCGACTAGCAAAACCGCGATTTTGACACCCATCGGAGATATCCCAAATGGCCAGACCCAAGATCGCGCTGATTGGCGCAGGTCAAATCGGCGGCACGCTCGCCCACCTCGCAGCAATGAAAGAACTTGGTGACGTTGTCCTGTTCGACATCGCCGAGGGCACCCCGGAAGGCAAGGCGCTGGATATCGCCGAATCCGGCCCGTCAGAAGGTTTTGATGCCAAGCTGAAGGGCACCCAGTCCTATGCCGATATCGCAGGCGCCGATGTCTGCATCGTGACCGCCGGTGTGCCGCGCAAACCAGGCATGAGCCGCGACGACCTGCTGGGCATCAACCTGAAGGTCATGAAATCAGTTGGCGAAGGCATCGCCGCCAACGCGCCCGACGCGTTCGTCATCTGCATCACAAACCCGCTGGACGCGATGGTCTGGGCGCTGCGCGAATTCTCGGGCCTGCCCCACAACAAGGTCTGTGGCATGGCGGGCGTTCTGGATTCGGGCCGTTTCGCCCATTTCCTGTCGGAAGAATTCAACGTCTCGATGCGCGACGTCACCGCCTTTGTTCTGGGCGGCCATGGCGACACCATGGTGCCGTCGGTGCGCTACTCGACCGTTGCCGGTATCCCGCTGCCCGACCTGGTCGAAATGGGCTGGACCACGCAGGAAAAACTGGACGCGATCGTTCAGCGTACCCGTGATGGCGGCGCCGAAATCGTTGGTCTGCTGAAAACTGGCTCGGCCTTCTACGCACCCGCTACCTCGGCGATCGAAATGGCCGAGGCCTATCTGAAAGACCAGAAACGCGTCCTGCCCTGTGCTGCCTATTGCGATGGCGAACTGGGCGTAAAGGGCATGTATGTCGGCGTACCGACCGTGATCGGCGCAGGCGGCATCGAGCGGGTCGTCAACATCAAGCTCAACGAAGAAGAGCAGGCTGGCTTCGACAACTCGGTCAACGCCGTAAAAGGCCTGATCGAGGCCTGCAAGGGCATCGACAACTCGCTGGCCTGATCCGGTCAGATTGCACATTTCCGAACCGGCCCACGATTGGGCCGGTTTTTTTGCCTCTGCATCTTTGCCCTGCCAGCTCTTGACCTGTTGGCGCTATCGACCAGATTGGCATGATTTCCGGCGCGCAGGCTTGATTGTCGAATCATGGCACACCAGCGCTTCGCTTTGTGATCACACCCCAAAAACCTGTGATCACAAAAACCGAAAATCTTCGGTAAAAACCTCTGTCACGTCAAAAAACCCTTTAAACTTGCCCCTTAGACACCCCTATAACGGTTCAATCGTAGTCAGACGGGACAGTTTCGATGAATATTCACGAATATCAGGCCAAAGCTCTTTTGCGCAGCTATGGCGCTCCGGTCTCCGACGGTCGCGCGGTTCTGCGCGCCGAGGAAGCCAAAACCGCAGCCGGTGAACTGGATGGCCCCCTTTGGGTCGTCAAGGCACAGATCCACGCAGGTGGGCGCGGCAAAGGGTCTTTCAAAGAGGCCGACGCGGGTGAAAAAGGCGGCGTCCGTCTGACCAAGTCGGTGGAAGAAGCCGCCGAAGAAGCCAAAAAGATGCTGGGCCGCACGCTGGTCACCCATCAGACCGGCCCGGCGGGCAAACAGGTCAACCGCATCTACATCGAGGCCGGTTCCGGCATCGAGCGTGAACTGTACCTGGCGCTGCTGGTCGATCGCCAGACCAGCCGCATCTCGTTTGTCTGCTCGACCGAAGGCGGCATGGACATCGAGGAGGTGGCCGCGGCCACGCCCGAGAAAATCCTGTCCTTCTCGGTTGATCCCGCGACGGGCTATCAAGCCTATCACGGCCGTCGCATCGCCTTCTCGCTGGGTCTGGAAGGCGCACAGGTCAAGCAATGCGTCAAGCTGATGGGTCAGCTGTACCAGGCCTTCGTCGAGAAGGACATGGAGATGCTGGAGATCAACCCGCTGATCGTGTCAGACAGCGGCGACCTCAAGGTTCTGGACGCCAAAGTCGGCTTTGACGGCAACGCGGTCTACCGCCACCCGGATATTGCCGAGCTGCGCGACACGACCGAGGAAGACCCCAAGGAACTGGAAGCCAGCAAATACGACCTGAACTACATCGCGCTGGATGGTGAGATCGGCTGCATGGTCAACGGTGCCGGTCTGGCGATGGCCACGATGGACATCATCAAGCTTTATGGCGCCGAGCCCGCCAACTTCCTCGATGTGGGCGGCGGTGCCACCAAAGAGAAAGTGACCGAAGCGTTCAAGATCATCACCTCGGACCCGCAGGTCAAAGGCATTCTGGTCAATATCTTCGGCGGCATCATGCGCTGTGACGTCATCGCCGAGGGCGTAGTGGCGGCCGTGAAAGAAGTCGGCCTGAAGGTCCCGCTGGTCGTGCGTCTGGAAGGCACGAATGTCGAGAAAGGCAAAGAGATCATCAACACCTCTGGCCTGGACGTGATCGCGGCGGACAACCTGAAAGACGGTGCCGAAAAGATCGTGAAGGCGGTTAAGGGGTGAGCTGACTGCCGTGGAGCTGAACTGCAGCCCCACGGCGCAAATAGCCAGGAGATTTTTGGTATGCCGAACCGATGGAAGCAATCGACCTAATGTGCACCCCCATCTTCCTCATAGGCCTCGAACGCGCCGCCGGACGGGCGCGATTGATGGAGCAGGAGCTGCAAATGGCAGGCCTGGCGGCGACGCGCGTCAATGCTGTCGATTGTGCTACCGCTACCCGTGAGGATTTTCTGCGTGAGTGCAAGGCAGAAGGGCCATGGGGCCACTTCCACACAAAAGATATGGCTTGCACCCTCAGCCACGCAAAAGCGTGGGAGGCGGTGATTGCTTCTGGCGTCAAGCATGCTTTGATCCTTGAAGACGATGTATTCCTGACCCCGGAACTCGCCAATTGGCTGAACGACCCGTCTTGGTGGCCAAAGGATGCGGACATCGTCCGGTTTGAGCGCTGGCGTAGCAGCAAGCTTTATGTGGCGCTCGGGCGGAAACGCCAGTCCCACCTGGGGCGCGAGATCCGGCTGATGAAGTCACGACATCCCGGTGGCGCGGCCTATGCCCTGACCCGCAAGGCGGCACAGCACTTTCTAGCACAGAAACCGTTTGACATCACGCTGGATGGCCTTCTGTTCAACCCGTCGGCGTCGGCCGCCGCGCGTCAGATCAACATCTATCAGGTTGTTCCGGCCATGGTCGAACAGGGCAACGAAGCGCCCGGAGAAAAAAATATGGGCTCACCTCGCCGCCGCCCCAAAGGTTGGTCCCTACTGCGCCAGAAGATACGGCGCGGCATTGCCGAGATCGACGGCGGGGCCCGCACCATCGCCAACCTGGCGCTTGGACGCGCCACGCTCGAAAAAATTACTTACGCGCCGCAGGTTCTGCCGGACGCACAACCCAATCAAACCAGCACCGCCTAAGGAAAGGGACAAAATGGCAGTCCTCATCGACGAAAATACCAAAGTGATCTGTCAGGGCTTTACCGGCTCGCAGGGCACATTCCACTCTGAACAGGCCATCGCCTATGGCACCAAGATGGTCGGCGGTGTGACCCCCGGAAAAGGTGGGATGGCCCATCTCGACCTGCCCGTTTTCAACTCGGTCCACGAAGCCAAGCACGTGACCGAAGCCAACGCCTCGGTGATCTATGTTCCGCCGCCCTTTGCGGCTGACTCGATTCTTGAGGCGATTGATGCCGAGATGGAAGTGATCGTCTGCATCACCGAAGGCATCCCGGTTCTGGACATGATGAAAGTGAAGCGCGCGTTGGAAGGTTCAAGCTCGCGCCTGATCGGCCCGAACTGCCCCGGTGTCATCACACCTGACGCCTGCAAGATCGGCATCATGCCCGGCCACATCCACAAGCGTGGTTCGGTCGGCGTTGTGTCGCGTTCGGGCACCCTGACTTATGAGGCAGTCAAACAGACCACCGATGTGGGCCTGGGTCAGTCGACCTGCGTGGGCATCGGCGGCGACCCGATCAAAGGCACCGAGCATATCGACGTGCTGGAATGGTTCCTGGCCGATGACGAAACCCACTCGATCATCATGATCGGTGAGATCGGTGGCTCGGCCGAGGAAGAAGCCGCGCAGTTCCTGGCGGATGAGGCCAAGAAAGGCCGCAAAAAGCCGACCGCCGGTTTCATCGCAGGCCGCACAGCCCCTCCGGGCCGCCGCATGGGCCACGCGGGCGCGATTGTCGCCGGCGGCAAAGGCGGCGCCGAGGACAAGATCGAAGCCATGCGCTCGGCCGGTATCGTCGTGGCCGAAAGCCCGGCGCAGCTGGGCGAAGCCGTGCTGGAAGCGATTGGGTAAGTGACCAAGGACCGGGCATACGCTCTAAGGGCGGCGCCCGAAAAAAGGGTGGGCGCCTTGCGTCCATCCTTCTCATCTTTAGCTTGGCTGTGGTCTTTGTGCGCGACTGCGATGTTCGCATTTTCTACCGCTGGGCAAGCCAAAGCAATGGAATGTGAAGTTCGTATTGGCTGGTCCAGCGAGGGTCAGTTTATTCAGGACGAGGCTTGCGGCATACACAACGTTGCCAATGCAAGAGGTTTTTTTGACCTCGAGCTATCGGGGAGCAAAAAATACCAGTTCCGCTTTCGCGCAAACAAAGAAACCACCAAGGATGAAATAGTGCAACGCGTTGGTTATGTTTGCGATTTGATAGGCAGCGAAAGGGCCGTTTTTTCGGCCAATCGCGGAAGGGAGCGTGCGCTGATCGTTTCTTTTTCATGTGACGACGCAAGGGGGTGAATTGACTGCCATGACCTTCTCCGACGCCATCCGCACTTGTTTCTCCAAGTTCTTCACCTTCTCGGGTCGTGCCTCACGCCCCGAATACTGGTTCTTTTTCCTGTTCATCGTGATCTGGAACATCATCGCCGGGATCATCGACTGGCAGTTTTTTACTCAGGTTGCAGTGACAGAAACCGAAACGTCCAAATCCGTCACCGCCACCTCAACAGGGCCGGTGCAAAGCATCGTCAGTCTGATCGTCTTTTTCCCGCATCTGGCCGTCGCGTGGCGACGGATGCATGATACCGGGCGCAGCGGGCTTTATGCCTTGTTGCCGATCCTTTTGATCCTAGGCGCGCTGGCGGTTCTGGTCTTTGGCATCGGCCTGGCCAGCCAGTTCCACGGCGGCAGGTTGGATACTCTGCTGACCGAGGCCACTTTGCTCATCGTCATTCCGACACTCATCGTCCTGTTTGTGTCGCCCCTTCTGGTGCTGTGGTGGCTGGCCCGCCCCAGCGAACCAGGCACCAACCAATACGGTCCCAACCCATATGAGGTAGTCCCATGACCGAACAAACGCCCAACACCGCTTTTCACGCCTCGAGCTTCATGCAGGGGCACAATGCTGAATACCTTGAGCAGCTCTACGCTCAGTACACCAAGAACCCCGGTGCGGTCGATGCGGCCTGGGCCGAGTTCTTTCGGCAACTGGGGGACGCGACCCCCGATGTTCAGAAAGAAGCCGAGGGGCCGTCCTGGGCGCGGACTGATTGGCCACCGGCCCCCAATGATGACCTGACCGGGGCGTTGACCGGGCAATGGGCGGAAACCGATGCCAAGGCTGCGGGCAAAAAGATCAAGGACAAGGCAGCGGCAACCGGGGTCGAAGTCAGTGACGAGCAGATCAAGCGCGCCGTTCTGGATTCGATCCGCGCCCTGATGCTGATCCGCGCCTACCGCATTCGGGGTCACCTGGTGGCCGATCTTGACCCGCTGGGCATGCGTGCCGTCACGCCGCACCCCGAGCTTGACCCCAAGACATATGGCTTCACCGATGCCGACATGGACCGGCCGATCTTTATCGACAACGTGCTGGGCCTGCAGATGGCCAGCATGCGCCAGATCGTCGAGATCGTGAAACGGACCTATTGCGGCACCTTTGCGCTGCAATACATGCATATCTCGAACCCGGAAGAGGCCGCGTGGCTGAAAGAACGGATCGAAGGGTACGGCAAGGAAATCGCCTTTACCAAGGAAGGCCGCAAGGCGATCCTGAACAAGATGGTCGAGGCGGAAGGGTTCGAAAAGTTCCTGCACGTCAAATACATGGGCACCAAGCGCTTTGGTCTCGACGGTGGCGAGGCGCTGATCCCGGCGATGGAACAGATCATCAAACGCGGCGGCGCCCTGGGTCTGAGCGATATCGTCATCGGCATGCCGCACCGCGGCCGTTTGAACATCCTGGCCAATGTGATGGGCAAGCCCTATCGCGCCATCTTCAACGAATTCCAGGGCGGCAGCTTCAAACCCGAAGACGTGGATGGTTCGGGTGACGTGAAATATCACCTCGGTGCCTCCAGCGACCGTGAGTTTGACGGCAACAGCGTACACCTGTCGCTGACCGCGAACCCCTCACACCTTGAGGCGGTGAACCCGGTGGTTCTGGGCAAGGTTCGTGCCAAGCAGGATCAGCTGAACGACACTGACCGCACCAAGGTCATGGGCATCCTGCTGCACGGTGATGCGGCCTTTGCCGGTCAGGGCGTCGTGGCCGAGGGCTTTGGCCTGAGCGGTCTTCGCGGACACAGGACCGGCGGTACCATGCATATCGTGGTGAACAACCAGATCGGCTTTACCACTGCGCCGCACTTCTCGCGCTCCAGCCCATATCCCACGGATATCGCGCTGATGGTCGAGGCACCGATCTTCCACGTGAATGGAGACGACCCCGAGGCCGTGGTTCACGCCGCCAAGGTGGCGACCGAATTCCGGCAGAAGTTCCACAAGGACGTGGTCATCGACATCTTCTGCTATCGCCGGTTCGGGCATAACGAGGGCGACGAGCCCATGTTCACCAACCCGATCATGTACAAGCGGATCAAGACGCATAAGACCACGCTGTCGCTGTATACCGAACGGCTGGTCAAGGACGGCCTGATCCCTGAAGGCGAAATCGAGGACATGAAAGCCGCCTTTCAGGCCCATCTGAACGATGAGTTCGAAGCCGGCAAGGACTACAAGCCCAACAAGGCCGACTGGCTGGACGGGCGCTGGTCGCACATGGACAAAAGCAATGAAGAATATGTGCGCGGCGAAACCGCTATCACGCCGGAAACCCTGGCTCAGGTCGGCGCGGCGCTGACGCATACACCGGACGGTCTTGCCATTCACAAGACGGTCGGGCGTTTGCTGGACCACAAAAAGCAGATGTTCGAAACCGGAACCGGGTTCGACTGGGCAACCGGCGAGGCGCTGGCTTTTGGCTCTTTGCTGACCGAAGGCTACCCGGTTCGCCTGTCCGGGCAGGACGCAACCCGCGGCACGTTCAGCCAACGCCACTCGGGCTTGGTCCATCAGGAAACCGAGGAACGGTATTACCCGCTCAACAACATTCGGGCCGGGCAAGCACAGTACGAAGTCATCGACTCGATGCTCAGCGAATACGCGGTGCTCGGGTTCGAATATGGCTACTCGCTGGCCGAACCCAACGCGCTGACCCTGTGGGAAGCGCAATTCGGCGATTTTGCCAATGGCGCGCAGATCATGTTCGACCAGTTCATCAGCTCGGGTGAATCGAAATGGTTGCGCATGTCCGGTCTGGTCACGCTGTTGCCGCACGGGTTCGAAGGGCAAGGCCCCGAACACTCGTCGGCGCGTCTGGAACGGTTCCTGCAGATGTGCGGCCAGGACAACTGGATCGTGGCGAACTGTACGACGCCTGCGAACTATTTCCACATCCTGCGCCGTCAGCTGCACCGGACCTTCCGCAAACCGCTGATCCTGGTGACACCGAAATCGCTGCTGCGCCACAAGCTGGCGGTCAGCACGGCTGAGGAATTCACCACCGGGTCCAGTTTCCACCGGGTGTTGTGGGATGACGCACAACAGGGCAATTCGGAAACCAAGCTGGTCAAGGATAACAAGATCAAGCGGGTCGTGATGTGCTCGGGCAAGGTCTATTATGACCTGCTGGAAGAGCGCGACGCGCGCGGCATCGATGACATCTACCTGCTGCGGATCGAACAATACTATCCGTTCCCGGCACATTCGTTGATCAACGAGCTTGAGCGCTTCAAAGGGGCCGAGTTCATCTGGTGCCAGGAAGAGCCCAAGAACCAAGGGGCCTGGACGTTTATCGAGCCCAATATCGAATGGGTCCTGACCCGCATCAAGGCAAAGCATACCAGGCCGCGTTACGTCGGCCGCGCAACCTCGGCCTCGCCCGCGACGGGTCTGGCCAGCCAACACAAAGCCCAACAAGAAGCGCTGGTCGACGAAGCGCTGAGCATTGAAGGAAAATAATCGATGTCCATTGAAGTTCGTGTTCCCACGCTTGGCGAGTCGGTAACCGAAGCCACGGTTGCGACATGGTTCAAGAAACCCGGCGACGCCGTCGCGGTTGATGAGATGCTGTGTGAACTGGAGACCGACAAGGTCACGGTCGAAGTCCCCTCGCCCGCTGCTGGCGTTCTGGGCGAAATCGTAGCCGCCGAAGGTGAAACCGTCGGCGTCGACGCGCTGTTGGCCACCATCGCAGCCGGGGAAGGTGCCGCACCGGCCCCAGCCGCTGCGTCCGCACCAGCGGCCGAGGCCGCCCCGGCCGCATCCGGTGGCAGCGTCGATGTCATGGTCCCGACGCTGGGTGAATCCGTGACCGAGGCAACCGTTTCGACCTGGTTCAAGCAGGTTGGTGACGCTGTCGCGCAGGACGAAATGCTGTGCGAGTTGGAAACCGACAAGGTTTCGGTCGAGGTTCCTGCCCCAGCAGCGGGCGTTCTGGCCGAAATCGCAGCCCCCGAGGGCAGCACGGTTGACGCATCGGCCAAGCTGGCGGTGATCTCGGGCGCGGCGGCTGGCGCTGCTGCGGCTCCAGCAGCGGCGACAGCGACAGCGGCGGCTCCGGCCCCGGCGGCGGCATCGGGCAAGGACGTGGCAAATGCCCCGTCAGCCGAGAAAGCAATGGCCGAAGCTGGCCTGTCGGCAGATCAGGTCACCGGCACAGGTCGCGATGGTCGGATCATGAAAGAAGACGTGGCAAAGGCGATCGCGACTGCGGCGGCTCCGGCACCGGCTGCAGCGCCTGCACCAGCCGCCGCGCCGCGTGCGCCCGTCGCCGCCGAGGACGCATCGCGCGAAGAGCGCGTGCGTATGACCCGTCTGCGCCAGACCATCGCCAAGCGCCTGAAGGATGCGCAGAACACCGCCGCGATCCTGACCACCTATAACGAGGTGGACATGACAGAGGTGATGGCCCTGCGCAACCAGTACAAGGACCAGTTCGAGAAGAAGCACGGCGTGCGCCTGGGCTTTATGTCCTTCTTCACCAAGGCCTGCTGTCATGCGCTGAAAGAAGTACCCGAAGTCAACGCCGAGATCGACGGCACCGACATCGTCTACAAGAACTTCGTTCATATGGGCGTCGCCGCCGGTACGCCCCAGGGTCTGGTGGTTCCCGTCATCCGCGACGCCGACAGCATGTCCTTCGCCGATATCGAGAAAGCCATCGCCGAAAAGGGCAAGCGCGCCCGCGACGGCAAGCTGAGCATGGCCGAGATGCAGGGCGGTACGTTCACCATCTCGAATGGCGGCGTCTATGGATCGCTGATGTCTTCGCCAATTCTGAACCCGCCGCAATCGGGTATCCTGGGCATGCATAAGATCCAGGACCGCCCGATGGTCATCAACGGCGAGATCAAGATCCGCCCGATGATGTATCTGGCCCTGTCCTATGACCACCGGATCGTTGACGGCAAAGGCGCCGTAACCTTCCTTGTCCGTGTGAAAGAGGCGCTGGAAGATCCCCGCCGTCTGCTGATGGATCTGTAATCATGGCGACACATGTCCTTTGGCAGGCCGATGTGGCGGATTTCGATGTCTGGTTGAAGGTGTTCAACGAAGACAAGCCGACGCGCAAGGCGGCCGGAATTCGCGACCTGCATATCTGGCGTGACCCTGAGCAGGCCGACCATGCGGTCGCCCTGTTCGAGATTCTCGACCTGGAACGCGCCCGAAACTTCTTCGATTCGGAAGAGCTGGCCATGCATCATGAACGTGGCGGTGTCGCGCATGTGCAGACCAAGTTGCTGTCGCCTGTCTGAAAATTACTTGCGGCCCTGCGGGGCCGCCTCTCTGCCGGTGAAAACCGCGGAACTTAGGAGAACAAAATGGCTAACTATGACGTCATCGTAATCGGCGCCGGCCCCGGCGGCTATGTCTGCGCCATCCGCTGCGCGCAGTTGGGGCTGAAAACCGCCGTTGTCGAAGGGCGCGAGACGCTGGGCGGCACCTGCCTGAACGTGGGTTGCATCCCGTCCAAGGCGCTGCTGCACGCCTCGCATCAACTGCACGAGGCCGAGCATAACTTTGCCGCCATGGGCCTGAAGGGGAAAAGCCCCTCGGTCGATTGGAAACAGATGCTGACCTATAAGCAGGACGTGATCGACACCAACACCAAAGGTGTCGAGTTCCTGTTCAAGAAAAACAAGATCGACTGGCTGAAAGGCTGGGGTTCGATCCCCGCCGCCGGCAAGGTACAGGTCGGGGATGAGGTTCACGAGGCCAAGAACATCATTATCGCAAGCGGATCGGAATCCGCTTCGCTGCCGGGTGTCGAGGTGGATGAAAAGGTCGTCGTGACATCGACTGGCGCACTTGAACTGGGCAAGATTCCGAAAAAGCTGGTGGTTATCGGCGCGGGCGTAATTGGCCTGGAACTGGGGTCGGTCTATCAGCGCCTGGGCGCCGAGGTTACCGTCATCGAATTCCTGGATGCGATTACACCTGGGATGGACCCCGAGGTTCAGAAAACGTTCCAGCGCATCCTGAAAAAGCAGGGTCTGAAATTCGTTATGGGCGCCGCCGTGCAAAAGACCGAGGCGACAAAGACCAAGGCCAAGGTCACCTATAAGCTGCGCAAGGATGACAGCGAACACGTGATTGACGCCGACACTGTGCTGGTGGCGACCGGTCGCAAACCCTATCATGACGGGCTGGGCCTTGAGGCCCTGGGCGTCGAGCTGACCCCGCGCGGACAGATCAAGGTTGGCGCGGATTGGCAGACCAATGCGCCCGGTATCTATGCCATCGGCGACGTGATTGATGGTCCGATGCTGGCCCACAAGGCCGAGGATGAAGGCATGGCCGCGGCCGAACAGGTTGCGGGCAAGCACGGCCATGTGAACTATGGCGTCATTCCCGGCGTTATCTATACATGGCCCGAGGTTGCCAATGTCGGCGAAACCGAAGCCACGCTGAAAGACCAGGGCCGCGCCTATAAGGTCGGCAAGTTCAGCTTTATGGGCAATGGTCGTGCCAAGGCCAATTTTGCCGCCGACGGTTTCGTCAAGATCCTTGCCGACAAGGAAACCGATCGCATTCTGGGCTGCCATATTATCGGCCCCGGTGCAGGCGACCTAATCCACGAGGTTTGCGTTGCGATGGAATTTGGTGCCTCGGCCGAAGACCTGGCCCTGACCTGCCACGCGCACCCGACCTATTCCGAAGCCGTGCGAGAGGCCGCCCTGGCCTGCGGCGACGGCGCGATCCACGCCTGATGATACAAAGGCTCCGGCGGTCAAGCCGCCGGAGTCAACCACGCAGTCAGATAGGCATCCAACCTGTCTGTGAAAGACGTCGCTGAATGCAGGGCGCAAAACTTCAGCGACATGGCCTGTATGGCAAAGGCCTGCACGCCCTCGGCCAGCATCTCGGCTGGCACGTCCTTGCGGACCTGTGCATCTTCAAGCCACATCACAACCACCCGGAAATACCGTTCGAAACAGGTTGCAATCGGCCCGATCTCGGCAATGCCTGTCGCGCCTGAATAGCGGATCAACAGGTCGAACACATAGCGTTCGGACATCATGAAGCCATGGACAGGTTCCAACGCCGCTATGATCGTTGAAACAGTTGTTGGCCGGGTCGTGGCCTCTGCCTGATCCAGACAAGCGTTCAACCGCTGACCCATCATGATTTCCATCAGGGCATCCTTGTCGCGGAAATGCGCGAAAAAGGTGCCCTTGGCCACGCCTGCGGTCTGGACCACCTGTTCGACCCGCAGCGCCTCGTACCCGTTTTGCGCAACAACGCCTTCTGCCGCCTCGATCAGGCGGGCGCGGGTTTTGAGCGTACGCTTTTGAACTGTCTTCTGCATGGGGTTTGTTCGCATGATTTATGACCATGGTCAAATTTTTTATTGACCGTGGTCAATTTTTGATTTTATTAAATGACCACGGTCATTTTTGGAGATTCCCGATGCACCCCAAGAAAATCCTGGTCCTGAACGGACATCCCGGCGAAAACAGCCTGTCCCGCACATTCGCGGAAACCTATGGCGCCGCAGCGCAGGACAACGGGCACCAAGTCCGGTTGATCCATCTCAGCGATCTTCAGTTCGACCATGATTTCGGTCAGGGCAACTATCACGACTTCAAACCGCTCGAACCGGTGCTTGAACAGGTTCTGCAAGACATTGAATGGAGCGATCACCTGGTGCTGACAGCGCCGATGTGGTGGGGCGGACTGCCCGCCAAACTGAAGGGCCTTATCGACCGCACATTCATTCCAGGGCGCACATTCGACACAAGAAATACGACCCGGATCGGGTTCCCGGCCCCCATGCTGACCGGTCGTACCGCACGCGTCATCCTGACGTCGGACACACCGGGGTGGTTCATGCGCCTGATTTATCGTCAGGCGCTGATCCGTCAGATCAGGGACCAGATACTGGGCTTTGTCGGTTTCAAACCTACGCGGTTCACCTATTTCGCGGGCGCAAGCGAACCGAAACCCGGCCTTGTCGAGCGCTGGGTGTCCCAAGTCGCACGAATTGGCGCGGCCGCCGCCTGATCGGCGTTACCACATCGTCTTGGCTGCGCGTGCGCCCCATTCCTGGTCGTATCGCGCGCCACCTTCTGCGCCATCGGAAACCTCGGCCAGAATCTCGCCGACGCTGGGCAATTCACCGCTTTGGTCATCCCCGGCCCAGGTGCGCGCCCGCATCAGGGCCCGGGCACATTGGGTATAGACCTCGGAAATCTCGATGACGATCACGGTGGCCGGATGCTTGCCGTTCTTGTCGAACCGGGCCCGCAGGTCTGGATCGGCGGTCAACCGCGCCGCCCCGTTCACGCGCACAACTGTATTAGACCCCGGCACAAAGAACATCAGCGAAACGCGTGGGTCCCTGACGATGTTGCGCAGGCTGTCCAGCCGGTTGTTTCCGCGCCAGTCTGGCAGGGCCAGCGTACCCGGATCAAGCTCGGCCACCACTGGACCATCATCGCCGCGCGGGCTGCCATCGGTTCCCTCTGGCCCGACAGTGCTGAGAACACACAGCCGCGACGCCATGATCCATTTGCGGTACAGCGGGGTCAGCCGGCGCGCGACCTTGCGCAGCGACGTCGCGGCGGGTTGCCCGTAAAGGGCTTCGAGCGCGCCGATATCTTCAATGAACTCCATCCGGGTCAAACCCCACTTCTTTCATCAATGCGTTCGAACGGTCCTCGATCACGGTCTCAAGACGCGCCAGAAAGGCGTCGCGTGCGACACCGGGTTCGATCGGGTCAAGGAATTCGACAATCGCCCTGCCGGGCTTGCGCAAAATTCCCGTCCGCGGCCAGAACACGCCAACATTCGTCGCCGCCGGAACGCAGGTATAGCCGAGCCCCTCGTACAGAACCGCCGTGCCCACCTTATAGGGCTTGAAGGCCCCCGGTGCGACCCGCGTACCCTGGGGATAGATGACCAACTGGCCTGCCTCGGTGAACTCTTTGGCGACATCCTTGACCATCTTGGCCACAGCCGCGCCGCGCTTGCCGCGATTGACCGGAATACAGCCCAGCCGACGTGCATACAGCCCGATGATCGGGGTCCACAGCAACTCGCGTTTCATGATGAACTTGCCATGCGGCACCGCGTCGAAAATGATGATGATGTCCAGGAACGACTGGTGCTTGGCGCCAATGACAACCTCGCCGGTGGGCACCTGCCCCCGAACTTCGCTTTGGATGCCAACCATCCAGCGCGCCAGCCAGATCGTCGTGCGCGCATAGGTCTTGCACGCCATAAGCGCGCCGCGTTTCGACACCAGCGCGTAGGGCGCGAAAACAAGGCCCAGGATCAGCATCCAGGCATAGATGACGATGGTGAAAACCAGGGACCGAACCCATTGAATGGCCAGCAGCATTACGAAAGCCCCTCCAGTTTGCGCCGGGCGGCGGTAGCGGTCGCCAGAAAGGCGACCAATGCTCCAAGCACGGGTATGACGAGGGGCAGCAACCAACCGGCCCCCTGAAACCCCAGCCCGGTCAGAAATCCGCCCGCATCCGATGCCTCGGGCAGCAGCAGCACGCCGGCCATGCCCGCAATGGTGCCGACGGCGGCACCCAAAAGTGCGCGATAGGTGAACCGGCGGACGAAAGCCCCGGCGATGAACCGGTCGCGGGCCCCGATCTGGCGCAAGACCTCGATGATCTGCGCGTTTGCCGCAAGCGAGGCATTGGCGGCCAGCGTGATCATTGCAGCCGTCGCGCCGCCGATCAGCAGGATCGATATCCAACCCAGCCGACGCAGCGACCTGGCCCCGTCGACCAGCGGTTCGCGCCACCGCGTATGGTCGTCAAGCACCGCGCCGGGCACTTCGGCCCCCAGCCGCAGGCGCAACCCGGCGGCATCCAGCCCCGGATCGCCCTCAACGATTTCAATCAGTTGCGGAACCGGCAATGTGTCCAGCGGCAGGTCCGGGCCGAACCAGGGGGCCAGCAGGGCCGATTGCTCTTGTGCGGTCAGCGCCCGCGCTGACGCAACACCCGGTGTCTGTTGCAGGATGGTCAGCGCTGCCTGGGTCTGTGCCGCGCGCTGTTCGGCCGGGGCGTTGATCCGCAAGGTTGCCGCACCCGCCAGTTCCGAGCCCCAACGCTCGGCCATCCGGCCAGAGGCCAGCGACAATGCCAGCGCGAAGACGGCCAGAAAAGCCATCGCTCCCGAAACGAACAGGGTCAGATGGGCCGTGAAACCGGTGGGCGGAACCACCCGGTCGGCACGCGCATCGCGCCGCAAAAGCAAGCGAATATCTGCTGGGTTCATAGGTCCGCCCCCGCCAGTTGAAGCTTGCGCTGTGAAATGCGCAGCACCCGCGCCTGAACCTGGCTTTTGGCCGCACGGATCAGGCTCAGGTCGTGCGTCGCAATCAATACGGTCTTGCCCATCCTGTTCAGCTCGACCAACAGGCCCAACAGGCGCTGCGACATCTCCCAATCGACATTTCCGGTCGGCTCATCCGCCAGAACCACGTCAGGCGACAGGATGACCGAGCGGGCCAGCGCCGCGCGCTGACGTTCGCCCCCCGACAGTTCGGGCGGATGGGCTTCGAGCCGGGCACCAAGCCCGACCCAGTGCAACAGTTCGGTCAGGTTGTCCTGCTCGGCATCGGCGGCCCGGCCCGAGACCATCAAAGGCAAGGCCACGTTTTCCGCCAGCGTCAGATGGTCAAGAAACCGGCAGTCCTGATGCACCACCCCGATACGCCGCCGCAGCATCGCCATCTGATCCCGGTCCAGCCGGGCAATATCTTCGCCAAAGGCGCTGAGACGTCCCGAAGTCGGCAAAAGTGCGCCGTAGCACAGCTTTAGCAATGTGGTCTTTCCCGCCCCCGAAGGCCCGGTCAGGAAATGAAACGATCCCGGTTGAAGCTGTACTGAAACGTCGCTCAGCAACTCGCCCCCGCCATAGCTATAGCTGACATTTTCCAGCTCGATCACACCTGCCCCCAATTGCTTTGTCGTTCTTCTTGCCCGAGCCCGGTCACGGTTTCAATGCCTGCACCGAGTCCAATTGGTGACACTTGGGCCACGAAACCGAAAACGCCCTTTGCTGTTGGGTCTTAACGGAATATCATCCCTGAAAAAACTACTATCAGGCCGCCACACAGGCCGGGAGGCAGTATGCGTCTAACATGTCCGAACTGTAGTGCCCAGTATGAGGTTCCGGACGAGGTCATCCCCGAGGGGGGCCGCGACGTTCAGTGTTCCAATTGCGAGCAGACGTGGTTTCAGGCCAAACACCCCCAAGAACCGCCCGTCGCGGCCGAAAAGACCCCCGAACCGGAGCCTGAAATTCAGGTTGAACAGCCCAAGGCTGACGAACCGGACCAAGACCCGCAGGATGTCGCCTCTGATCCCGCCGCAGACTTGCCCGATCCGGGGTCGAACGACCCCGAAGTCGAGGCGCCCGAACCCAAGATGGATGAGGCTGAGGCTGACGCGCCCGAAAAGGTCACCGCAACCGGCAATGTCGATCCTGACGTCGCAAGCATCCTGAAGGAAGAGGCCGCCCGCGAAGCCGAACTGCGCGCCAAGGAAGGCACAGGCCTGGAAAGCCAGCCAGATCTGGCGCTGGACGTTCCGACCGAGCCAAAGGTACAACCCAAACGTCCCGGCGCGACCGAAACAGCCGAGGATGCCGGTCAGAAAGACGATCTGCCGGATGTCGAGGCGATCAATTCGGGGCTGATGGAAAACCAGGCCTCTGACAGTACCGAGGCGGCCGTTACCGCCGCGCGCAAATCCGGCGGCTTCATGCGCGGGTTTGCACTGATCATCATCATCGGCGTCATTCTGTTCCTGCTATATGGCAATGCGACCAAGATCAGTGAAGCCGTCCCCCAGGCCGAGCCTGCCATGCAATCGCTGGTTTCGATGATTGACCAGGCGAGGTTCTGGCTCGAAGCGCAATCCGGCGCAGGCAGTCAGTAACAGCTGGGGTTCGCCCTCAGAAACGTTCAAGCAAACGCTTGAGGTATTCCAGTTCGATTGTCGGACGGTCGGATTCGCCGGTCCGGCGGCGGATTTCATCCAGCAATTCGCGCGCGCGGCGATAGACGTCTTCGCCCTGCAGCAGGTTCTCATCCGTCGAGATGGACCCGGCAGCCCCCGGATTGCGGCCCAAAGGGTCACGGTTGTTGGCTTGCATGTCGCCTTGCTGTGTGCCCTGACCGGGCTGGGATTGCTGGTTCTGGGCCAGGGCTTCGCCCAGCGCGCGCATCCCTTCCCGCAACGCCTCCATCGCTTCGGACTGGTTGTCGATCGCTTCGGCAAGGTCCTGATCCCGCAGCGCGTCCTCGGCGTTGTCCATGGCGCGCCCGGCACGATCCAGCGCATCGCGGGCTGAATCGCCTTCGGGTGTTCCTGCACCCGGCAACCCTTGTTGCTGGCGCTGCAATTCCTCGCGCAACGCCTGCTGACGGTCTGCCAATGTTCCGGCGCCCTGTTGACCTTGGCCGCTTTGGTCGTCGCCGCGGCCGCCTTGCCCTTCGTGACTTTGGCCCCGTCCCTGCCCGCCCGAGCGGCCCTCGTTGCCCTGGCTCTCACCAGCCTGCGCGCCCGGATTGAATTGTTCCTGCAAATCGCGGAAGGCCTGATCGCTCAGCCCCTGCTGCTCGCGCAAGGTTTCGGCGAGCCCCTCCATCGCCTGCTGGCCTTCGGATTGACCGCCCTGACCCTGGCCCTGGGTCACGCGCATATTCTCCATCATCTGCTGGAATTCCTCCAGCGCCTGTTGCGCCTCGGCCATCCGGCCCTGTTCCATCAGCTCTTGAATGCGGTCCATCATCCGTTGCAGGTCGTCCTGCGTCATCTGAAGGGTCTCGCCATTCTGCCCCGACGGGTTTTCGCCGCTCTCACCGTCCTGGGCAAGGCGCTGCAACTGCTGCATATAATCCTGCGTCGCCTCGCGCAGTTCCTGCATCAGCTCGGCGATCTCTTCATCCGTCGCACCGTTTTGCATGGCTTCGGTCAGGCGTTCCTGCGCCCGACGCATGCGTTCCAGCGCATCGGCCAGGGTGCCTTCTTCGATCAAGACGGCCAGGTCCCACAGGGCTTGCGCGATCTCTTCCTGTTGTTTGGGGCGCAGACCGTATGTGTCGAATGTTTCAAGCCGCCGCAACAGGATACGCAAACGCAAATACGCGGTTTCCGACCGAAACAGGTCTTCGGGCAAATGGGATACCGCCCGCAGCAACTGCGCCACGCGGCCCGCATTGGCCCGCGACCATAACAGGTCTCGGCGCTGTTCGATCACCGCCGCGGCCAGGGGATCAAAGAACCGGCGCGCCGGCAGTTCGGCAAAATATGGTTCGGCGTCGCTGGTTTGATCTACCGCATCGCGGGCGGACAACTGAATTCTGACCGGCAAATGTGCCCAGGCGTGCTGCGAGAAATCCTCGATCAGGTCTTCGGTGAACTCTGTTCTGTCCCCGGCAATCGGCATGGGCAGCTGGACAATGATCGCCTCGCGCGGCTCAGGGTCGACGGTCAGACCGTGGCGCCGCTCGACCGCGTTCAGGTCAAGTTCGATCCGCGCTTCGCCGGACACGATTCCGTAATCGTCAGTGGCCGAGAACGGCAGTTTCATTTGTCCGCCCGCCTCGGCCTGGGGCGCATCTGCCACAAAGATGAAGGGCGCCGTGTCAGCGGTGACATCCAGCCGCCAGTCTTGGCCCGCCGGGCCGTCGATGCGCAGCAGGCCCGAAGCGTCGGCCACAATTTCCTGTTCCGGGTCGGTGGCCGCTTCGGTACCGTTGACCGAGGCCGTTTCGGTCAGGCTATGCGCGCCGACCTCACCATAGAACCGCAATGTGATGCGGCTGCCCTGCGGGATCGTCAGGGTCGGTCCCGCCTGATCAGCCAGGTACAACGTCGGCAACCCGGTATATCTTGGCGGTTCGACCCAGCCTTCCCAGGTCGGCCCCTGGCCTGCAACGGCCGCCCCCGGCGCCATATCCGCAACCGATCCGATCCGGCCGAGCGATCCGAAAAGCACGGCAACCACCAGCGCCAGAAGCGCAAGGTACCGCAGGGCAAACGGATCCCGCGCGGCCAGCCGCAAATCCGGCTTAACAGGCCGCGCCTGTTTGGCCTTGCGCGCCATGCGGGATTGGTGAGCGCGCCACAACGCCACCGAGTCACCATCCATTGCGCCAATGGCCTGATTGTCCAACAACGCCTGAATGGGCCGCCCCGGAAGAGATTCGTCCAACCGGATCAACGCCTCGGCCCTTGTCGGTAAGCGGAATCGTCTGAGACCAATCACAAAGGTCGCGATCAGACCCAACAAGCCCACACCACCAACGCCCCAGGCCAGTTCGACCCGCAAGCTGTCCTGCACGCCCATCATCAGACAGGCCAAAACCACCATCGCCAATGAAAAGAAGGGCCAGAACGCCCGCAAGACCTGCTCAGCCAACATCCCCGCCCGTGTCAGCAACACGGACGTTCGGGCAAGGGGCAGGTTTGGTCTGTCGGTCACGGCGGGCCTCCTGATCGGGCCCGCGCGTTCACCGCGTCAAAGCCACGTAGGTATGGTATCGCGGTTTATGATTTCGTCAAAGCTTGGCCGTTCACGAATGACTGCAAATTGATCCTCGTGCACCAAAACCTCGGGGATCAGGGGGCGCGAATTGTATTCGCTGGCCATCACAGCACCATAGGCCCCGGCGCTGCGAAACGCGATCAGATCGCCCGGTTCCAGCGGCGGCATGTTGCGCCCCTTGGCAAAGGTATCGCCGGATTCGCAGACCGGGCCCACGATGTCATAGGGCTGTTGTTCGACCCCCGCCTTGGGTTCCTGCACTGCAACGATGTCATGATACGCCTCGTACATCGCCGGGCGGATCAGGTCGTTCATGGCCCCGTCAAGGATCAGGAAATCGCGGTCTTCACCAGATTTCACATAGATCACCCTGCTGACCATCAACCCGGCATTGCCTGCAATCAGGCGACCGGGTTCGATTTCAATCTCGCAGCCCAGATGGCCCAGCGTCTTTTTGATCAGCGCACCATATTCCACCGGCAGCGGCGGCGCGTCGTTCGAGCGTGTGTAGGGAATGCCAAGCCCACCGCCCAGATCGAGGCGGCGGATATTGTGGCCCTCGGCCCGCAACTGCTCGGTCAGTTCGGCGACCTTGGTATATGCCAGCTCGAACGGCTCCAACTCGGTCAGTTGCGACCCGATATGGACGTCAATGCCGATCACTTCGAGCCCCGGCAGGCTGGCGGCCCGCGCATAGACTTCGGACGCACGAGAGATCGGGATGCCGAACTTGTTCTCGGATTTGCCGGTTGCGATTTTGGCATGGGTCTTGGCGTCGACATCGGGGTTCACCCGAACGGTGATCGGCGCGACCATGCCCAGTTCAAGCGCGACGGCGTTGATGACCTCCATCTCGGGTTCGGATTCGACATTGAACTGGCGGATGCCGCCCGTCAGCGCGGCGCGGATCTCATCCGCGGTTTTGCCGACGCCCGAAAAGACGATTTTTTCGCCGGGAACGCCTGCGGCCTTGGCCCGCTGGTACTCGCCGCCAGAAACCACATCCATCCCGGCACCCGCCTGCGCCAGCGTTTTCAGGATCGCCTGATTGCTGGCGGCCTTCATCGCATAGCAGACAAGGTGATCCATGCCGTCCAGCGCATCGTCAAACAGCTTGAAATGACGCAGCAAAGTCGCCGTTGAATAGACATAGAACGGAGTTCCGACCGCAGCAGCGATTTCGGAGATCGGAACATCTTCGGCGTAAAGCGCGCCGTCGCGATAAAGAAAGTGATCCATAAGAGCGCGCTTAGACCAAAACATGCTGCCGGATCAACGGCGATTGCCATGTCAATGCAACGCGACGATTGCTGCCGGAGTTGTCGAATGCTGCGATCAGCCCCCGCGCAGCCCGGATTCCAGAACCGCCAGCGTCGCATTTCGACGGGTTTCAAAGGTCTCAGCGTCGGCGCCGAAAATTGCCATGTGGATGACCAGGCCGTCCAGCATCGCGGTCACGGCCTCGCCTGCCTGGTGCGGGGTCAGATCGCGGCGCAATTCACCCAGATCGGCCAGACCCTGAAACTGGGCGGCATAATGACTGGCCAGCCATTCAAAAAACGCGCCGATAATCTGCGCCGCGCGCGGATCTTCGAAGCCGGGGCCCAATACGTCAAAGAACAACCGCGTGGCCGCCATGCGCTCGACGGGCATGGACAGGCGCAGAGCGTAAAAGAACTGCGACAGGGTCTGCGGCGCGGGGATCGCGGATATCCGCGTTTGAATGTCTTCGAAATACCTTTGCAGCAACGCCAGCAGCATGGCGTCCTTGCTTTTGAAATACAGGTACAACGTGCCCTTGGCCAACCCGGCCCGGCGCGCCACGTCCTGCATCTTGGTCACGTGAAATCCGTTTTCAAGAAACACCTCCATAGCCGCGTCAAGGATCTGGGCCTGCATCTTTTCCCGGTCGACAATTTTCGGCATTCCACCCCCTTCAGCACCCTGTCGCACCGTGCCATTTGCGGCGCACCCGGTCAGTCTGGACGTAGCGTCACCCGGATTCAAGTCTTTTAATGACTTGACGGTCATTAATAAGATTCCCATTTATGACCCACGAGTCATTTAAGGGATTCTATCATGACCGACCCAACATCCCCTGCACCTGGCAGGACCACACGCCCAAATTCCGGGCCACTGCCCACCGCTGCGGTGCTGTTGCTTGTTTTGGTGGGCAGCTTTGTCACGCTTGTCCCGGGCGGGCCGATCGAAACCCGTGATTTTTCCGGGCTTGGCGGCGCAGTTTTCTGGGGGTTCAACGCTTTCCTGATCGCGCTGGCGGTCGTTGCGGTTGCCTCGGCGGTTGCCATGCTGCGCGGGTCGCGCATTGCAGGCTGGGGCGCAATTGCCGCCGCCTGGGGATATGTCTTCGTGGTGCTGCTGGATCTGGGCCATGTCTTTCCAACATCGCCCAATCCGATCCCGCTGATGTTGGGTTTGATAGAAATTCTCGATTTCATGTTGGCGCTTTACGTCATGGCGCTGACCCATCGCGGGCTTGGGCATATCTGACGGGGCCTCTGCACAACTTTCAATACAACCTGACCCGCACAAGAACCGCCGCTTGCCCGCGGCGACCACCCTTTCTGTTGTTCATCCCAAAAAGGAATAAAAGCGATGAAACTCAATGACTTTTCACTTATGGCAGTATTGCCGCTGGCCATGTTGACCGGAGCGTGCAGCGGCACCGGGGCCCAGCATGAACCGGTTCTGTCCGCCGAACCAGGCCCCGCCTTTGCGCAGGACCTCGACCAATGCCGCGCGCTGGCCAAGTCGCAGAAACTGTGGAACCCCGAAACCCGCAGCCAGGCGCTGATCGGTGCGGGCGTTGGCGCGTTGGCCGGTCTGGCCGACAGCTCGGTCAGCAATGCCGAGGGGCTGCTGGCCGGCGCCGCCGTCGGCACGGCGGCAGGGGCCACGGCCGGTGCCGCAGACATGCGCAATACACGCAAGGATATCCTGATTGAATGCCTTCGCGATCGTGGGCATCCGGTCGCCGGCTAAGCCGCCGGACCCATCGCGGCCTGTTATTGCAGCGTCGAAACGCCAGCCCGCGCGTAGCCAGAGATCGATACACCCGATCCTGACCGCGCGGGTTCTTCAACCGGACGCCGCGCTGTATTTGATGTTTCGCACGCTGCAAGCACAACAAGCGCCAGAATCAGACCAAAAGGTTTCATTGCCAAAACTTCGCTATTGGGCGCCTGTCGCAGGGCGCCTGTGTTACATGTTGCCGCCATGCGGCATCAACGCTCTGGGCCCTACAGCCCGACATAAACCCCGATCGGACCCTTGTTCAGCCCAACGCCGCCGCCGACATGGGCGCCGCTGGTGCCGACACCAACATTGGCGTTCAACGTCGGCTGAACCGGCTCTCCGTCGGCGCCGCACCCTGCCAGCACCAAACTGACAGAAACGGCGGCCATCACCTGCGTAAGGGTCTTCATACCCGCGCCCTCCACCTTTCGACCTGGGCGCGCACCTGATCCGGCGCAGTGCCCCCATAGGATTGGCGCGAGTTTACCGAGTTTTGGACGGTAAGGACAGAATAGACATCATCGGTGATGTCCGCATGCACCGATTGCATGTCCTCCAGCGTCAGGTCGGGCAGGTCACAACCCTTGCCTTCGGCCATCGCCACCAGCGATCCGGTGACATGGTGCGCATCGCGGAACGGCAGGCCCAGCACCCGCACCAGCCAGTCGGCCAGATCGGTCGCGGTCGAGAACCCCGACCCCGCCGCTGCGGCAAGGCTGTCGCGGTTGGCGGTCATATCCTTGACCATGCCTTCCATCGCGGCCAGTGCCAGCATCCAGTTGTCGGCGGCGTCAAAGACCTGTTCCTTGTCTTCCTGCATGTCCTTGGAATAGGCCAGCGGCAGGCCCTTCATCACCATCATCAGCGCGGTGTTTGCGCCGTAGATGCGGCCAACTTTGGCGCGGATCAGTTCCGCCGCATCGGGGTTCTTCTTCTGCGGCATGATCGACGACCCGGTCGAAAAGCGATCGGACAGCGTCACAAAGCGGAATTGGGCCGAGGACCAGATCACCAGCTCTTCGGCAAAGCGCGACAGGTGGACGGCGCAGATCGAGGCGGTCGACAGGAACTCCAGCGCGAAATCGCGGTCGCTGACCGCATCCAGCGAGTTGGCAGCAGGGCGGTCGAAGCCCAGCGCCTCGGCTGTCATGTGGCGGTCGATGGGGAAGGACGTTCCGGCCAGCGCAGCGGCACCCAGAGGAGATTCGTTCATCCGGGCGCGCGCATCGCGCACACGGCTGAGATCGCGGCCAAACATCTCAACATAGGCCATCATGTGATGGCCCCAGGTCACCGGCTGCGCGGTTTGCAGATGGGTGAACCCCGGCATGACCCAATCCGCCCCGGCCTCGGCCTGCGCCAAAAGCGCGCGGATAAGGGCCAGAAGACCGGTTTCTGCCGCGTCCAGCTGGTCGCGGACCCACAGCTTGAAATCGGTCGCCACCTGGTCATTGCGCGACCGGCCCGTGTGCAGACGGCCTGCGGGCTCGCCGATCACCTCTTTCAGGCGTGCTTCGACGTTCATATGGATGTCTTCCAGCGCGGTCGAGAACTGGAACTCCCCCCGCTCGATCTCTGACAAAACGGTGAGCAGCCCTTCCCGAATGGCCTGCGCGTCACTATCACTAATAACGCCTGTCGCCGCCAGCATAGCGGCATGGGCGCGCGAGCCTGCGATGTCCTGGGCTGCCATCCGCTGATCGAACCCGATCGAGGCGTTGATTGCCTCCATGATCGCGTCTGGACCGGCGGCAAAGCGGCCGCCCCACATCTGGTTCGAGGATTGATCGGTCATGTAAGAAAACCCGGAGTTGATATGCGCCTATTTCGTCTGATCCCCCTTTATATGGCCCTTGCGCTGGGTGCAAATGCCGCTTTGGCGACCGATGCCGAGACTCTGGCGCCTTTGCGCGAAGACAGCCTGAAACGGTTGATCCTGCATAAAGAGCCCAAACCGGTGACGCCGGTTGAGTTCCAATTGGAGGACGATGGCGGTACTGCGACGCTGGCGGATTACCAAGGCAAATACATCTTGCTGAACTTCTGGGCCACATGGTGCGCGCCCTGCCGCAAGGAAATGCCGCAAATCGCCGAGCTGCAGGACGAATTCGGCGGCGACAAGTTCGAGGTTTTGACCCTTGCCACCGGGCGCAACTCGCCTGCCGGGATCAAGAAGTTCTTTGACGAAAACGGTATTGCCAACCTGCCCCGCCATCAGGACCCGAAACAGGCCGTCGCGCGCGAGATGGGCGTTATCGGTCTGCCGATTACCGTGATCATCGACCCCGAGGGCAACGAAATCGCCCGTCTGATCGGCGACGCGGAATGGAATTCGGACAGTGCCAAGGCGATAATCTCGGCCCTTCTGGACCCCGGCACCTGACGCAGACGCTTTGGACCCGCGCAGATGTGATAGACTGGACTCAGCCCCATTGGGGCTGGTTCTCTGTCACCGATCCGGGAAAGGAGACTGCTATGAAACCGGTCGTATTGCTGATCGGGCGCTTGCCCAACGTCATCGGAAATGTGGCCCGCGAACTGGATCATCTGCCGATCCAATGGCTGGGTGCGCATGATCCGGACGAAGTTCGCCGCCAGTTGGATGCCGAACCGCGCATAGCCTGCGCCATAATGGGCGCAGGTCTTGACGACAAGACCCGCGGAGATCTGGTCGGCATCATCGCGGCACGTCGGCCCGACATCTGCATCCACCTGAAAGACCGGTCATCCGGCCCTTCGGGGCTGGTGCCCTTCGTTGAACGTGTCGTGCGCCATGAAATCCTTGAAGCGCAGGAAACTGCCTGACGCCACGCCACCTTTGACAGCGCGCCTTCTCCTTTGCAGGCTGGATGCAGGAGGAAGGTATGCCACTGGAAATACTGCTGGTGCTGGTCGGCGGCGGCATAGGCGGCATCACGTTGTTGCTGCACCTGACGGGCAAGTCCCGCCAGCGCGTCCTGACGCCAGGCAGCGCCCGTTCAGAATGGGCACGCCATGCGCCGGATGATACCGTCACTGATGTGACCCTGACACATGACGGGCATGTTGCGCTAATCCGAACCCCCGCGGGCGTCGGGCTGTTATGGGCCTTTGGCGCCGACACCGTCGCACGCCCGCTGCAAGACTTTGACTGGCTGGACCACCCCCGAGGGGTCAGGATTCAGTTCCACGATTTCGGCGCCCCTGGTGTCGTCATCCGCCTCGACGATCTTGAACGCAAGCATTGGCGCCACCTGTTGGAGACCGCATGACAGACCAACTGACATTCCCCGACGCGGTCCAATGGGCCGTGCCCTTTTTCATCGCCGCCATCCTGGCCGAGTTCCTCTGGATCGCCATCAAGGGCCGCGGCGGACGGTATGAGACCCGCGACGCCGTGACCTCGCTGATCATGGGGGCGGGCAATATCGCGTCAGGGTTCCTGCTGGGGTTCATCGCCTATGGGTTCTTCATGTGGCTATGGCGGATTGCGCCGCTTGATCTGGGCACGTCGATCCCGGTGATCGTCCTGTGCTTTGTGCTGGATGACCTGCGCTATTACTGGGTGCATCGGTTCGGCCATCGCATCCGCTGGGTCTGGGCCAGCCATGTGAACCACCACAGTTCACAGCATTACAACCTGACCACGGCGCTGCGCCAGACCTGGACCTATACGTTTACTTTCATGATGGTCGTGCGCGCTCCGTTGATCCTATTGGGGTTCCACCCGGCCATGGTACTCTTTGTCGGCGGGCTGAACCTGATCTATCAATTCTGGATTCACACCGAGGCCATCGGCAAAATGCCTCGCTGGTTCGAGGCGGTGATGAACACCCCAAGCCACCACCGCGCCCATCACGGGCGCAATGCCCGGTATCTGGATTGCAACTATGCCGGGGTTTTCATCATCTGGGACAAGCTGTTCGGCACATTCGTTCCCGAGCAGGATGACGACCGCGTCGATTACGGGCTGGTGCATAATATCGGTACCTTCAACCCGCTGCGCGTTGCTTTTCACGAATGGGTTGCAATATGGCGGGACGCCACGCAGCCGGGCCTGAGCCTGCGCCAGCGGCTGGCCTATTGCTTCGCTCCGCCGGGTTATAGCCATGATGGCAGCCGGGACGGCTCTGACGCGATCAAGGCCAAGCACCTGGCCCGCCACCCCGAAGATCACGGAACGCCCGGATTCGAGCGGTTTGACAAAAAAATGCCCAATACACAGGCAAAAAACGCCTGATTGTTCCTCTAAGCCCGGCGTTAACGCTTGAATTACCATAGTTGCACGCCATATCGGAACGATGTTTCGCGTATGAGTATCCCGGAGGCCAGCATGACCCGTATGACATCCATTTCCACCACCGTCGGTCTGCTGGGTCTTGTCATCGCGATGCTGTCCGCGCTGAGCGCGTCCCCCTCTTCGGTCATCCTGATGCTTGGTTTTGCAATGATGACGACAGGCGTTGTCGGCGCCGTGATCGGCGCTGCCGCCGCGCTGGCCCGCGAGGGGCAATCGCCCCGCTGACCCCCGCCAGGGCACAACCCGGCACAAATTTCTTGCCCGGCTTAACCGCAGATTCATCACTCTTCCCCGAAACTGAGTTCGAGCTCAATTCGGCCCACGGGGAAAGGGTGCGCAAATGCGGGACAAGAAACTGGCGGACCTGCCCGAAGGATCGGACAGCCCCCTGAACGCGGCAGTTGTGACACGCGATCGCTCGGTCCTGAAACTGGTGACCGAGGCCGTGCAGCACAAACAATGCAAACTCGCTTTCCAACCGGTCATGCAGGCACGCGCACCGCGCAGCGTTGCATTTTACGAAGGGTTCATCCGGGTTCTCGATGACACGGGGCGGGTCATTCCGGCGCGCGAGTTCATGCCGCAGGTCGAAAACTCGGCGGTTGGACGCGAACTGGATTGTGTAGCGCTGGAACTTGGGCTGCGAACGCTGGCCAGGAACCCCGGCATCCGCCTTTCGATCAACATGTCCGCGCGGTCCATCGGCTTTGCCCGCTGGTCCCGTTTGCTTGACCGGTTTTTGAAACGCGATCCGGGCCTGGGTGAAAGACTGATCCTGGAAATCTCGGAAAGCTCGGCGATGCAAGTGCCCGAGTTGGTGATGGATTTCATGGACCGCCTG
Source organism: Alphaproteobacteria bacterium (assembly GCA_030427405.1). Taxonomy (GTDB): domain Bacteria; phylum Pseudomonadota; class Alphaproteobacteria; order Rhodobacterales; family Rhodobacteraceae; genus Ruegeria. The sequence goes on from JAUHXK010000001.1 coordinate 141,947, forward strand.
CGGGAACGCGGCATCGCGTTTGCTTTGGACGACTATGGCGCAAGCAATTTCAGCTTTCGCCATTTTAGGGAGTTTCTGTTCGACGCAGCAAAGATCGACGGGCAGTTCATTCGGGGTATTGGCGGCAACCCCGACAATCAGGCCCTGGTGCGGGCCCTCGTTGCGGTCGCCCGTGAATTCGAAATGCTGGTCACCGCCGAATCGGTCGAAACGGCACAGGATGCCGGGTTTCTTGTCGACTGCGGCGTCGACTGTCTTCAGGGATATCTGTTTGGCGCACCATCCATCACACCGCCCTGGACGGATGAAAATTCTTCCAAAACGGCAAGTTAGCAGACATACCCCCTCGGTGTCGATCCGCCCAATCACCATGCTGAGACAAGCTGTCCGTTGCTGCAATTGCAGCATTACGTTATGGCAGGAAGGGCTGGAGCGGGGGATCACTGGGCGCTCCTTGAACGAAAGCCTGGCTTTCGAACACCTGCGCCGTCTGATTTCCCACAGGACCATGACGGTAAAGGATTGACTGTATGACCAACGTAGTAATCGCATCCGCCGCACGCACAGGCGTCGGCAGCTTTGGCGGTTCCTTTGCGAACACACCTGCACATGACCTGGGCGCTGCCGTCCTGGAAGCGGTTGTCGAACGCGCCGGGATTGACAAGGGCGAGGTAAGCGAAACCATCTTGGGCCAGGTCCTGACCGCAGCCCAGGGTCAGAACCCCGCCCGCCAGGCCCATATCAACGCTGGCCTGCCGCAGGAAAGCGCGGCCTGGGGTATCAACCAGGTGTGCGGGTCGGGTCTGCGGGCCGTTGCACTGGGCGCTCAGCACATCCAACTCGGCGATGCCGAGATCGTTGCCGCCGGTGGACAAGAGAACATGACCCTGTCGCCCCACGCCGCCGCCCTGCGTGCTGGCCACAAGATGGGCGACATGAAATACATCGACACGATGATCCGCGATGGCCTGTGGGATGCCTTCAATGGCTACCACATGGGGCAAACCGCCGAGAACGTTGCCGAGAAATGGCAGATCAGCCGCGACATGCAGGACGAATTTGCCGTCGCTAGCCAGAACAAGGCCGAAGCCGCGCAAAAGGCTGGCAAGTTCGCCGATGAGATCGTGCCCTTCACCATCAAAACCCGCAAGGGTGACATCGTGATGGACAAGGACGAATACATCCGCCACGGCGCTACCATGGACGCAATGGCAAAGCTGCGCCCAGCCTTCACCAAGGACGGCTCGGTCACAGCGGCCAACGCATCCGGCCTGAATGACGGTGCTGCGGCCACCCTGCTGATGTCGGCCGAAAACGCCGAAAAGCGCGGGATCGAGCCACTGGCCCGTATCGCGTCCTATGCAACCGCCGGTCTGGACCCGTCAATCATGGGCGTTGGTCCGATCTATGCGTCGCGCAAGGCATTGGAAAAAGCAGGCTGGTCGGTTGACGATCTGGATCTGGTCGAAGCCAACGAAGCCTTCGCGGCACAGGCCTGCGCCGTGAACAAGGACATGGGCTGGGACCCGTCGATCGTGAACGTGAACGGCGGCGCCATTGCCATCGGCCACCCGATCGGCGCCTCGGGCTGCCGCGTTCTGAACACGCTGCTGTTCGAAATGAAACGCCGTGACGCCAAGAAGGGTCTGGCGACCCTTTGCATCGGCGGCGGAATGGGTGTTGCCCTTTGCGTCGAACGCGACTGATCGACGTGCCGGTTATCCGGTGGACTGTCCTGACGGCCCTTGCTTTCTGTATTGCAGGGGCCGCGCAGGCCCAGAACAGGCAACCGATTTCCACCAGCCTGACCGAATGCAGTGTCATCTTCACCGAACTTGCCGATCTTGGCACGCGCCGCGGCAAGGATCAGGCGATGACTGACGCTGCCCTTGTCAGCGCTTCTCTCTTTATCGTCGAGGCCCGCGCACAAGCCGGGCGCGAAGGGGTTTCCGAACCCTATGGGCATGTTCAGGCGGAACAGGCGCGTCTGACCGAGAAATGGTCCGGGCGGTTCAGCAGTCTCCGCCTTCTGGGCGAGAACAAGGACTGGATCGATTATTGCAGGGCACTTGGCAAAAGCAGGGGCCTTACATTGCCCTGATGCAGAATGCCGCAGCAATTTCGCAGTATTGCATCAGAATAATTGCGCAATAATATTGCGTGAAGCAAACTGAAATAGTAACAGCATTACAAGCGCGGCTTTTATTGGAGGATAAACTTAATGGCACGTACAGCACTCGTAACCGGCGGCTCCCGCGGCATCGGCGCAGCAATTTCCAAGGCGCTCAAGGCCGAAGGGTACAATGTTGCAGCCACCTATGCGGGGAATGACGAAGCCGCGGCAAAGTTCACCGAAGAAACCGGCATCGCCACATACAAGTGGAACGTCGCGGATTATGACGAATCCAAAGCCGGCATCGAAAAGGTCGAGGCCGAGGTCGGACCGATCGACATCGTTGTCGCAAATGCGGGCATCACCCGCGATGCACCCTTTCACAAGATGACGCCGGAACAATGGCACCAAGTGATCGACACCAACCTGACCGGCGTTTTCAACACCGTGCACCCGGTCTGGCCGGGCATGCGCGAACGCAAATTTGGCCGCATTATCGTGATCAGCTCGATCAATGGGCAGAAGGGTCAGTTTGCGCAAGTGAACTATGCCGCGACCAAGGCGGGTGATCTCGGCATCGTAAAATCGCTGGCGCAAGAAGGCGCTCGGGCCGGTATCACCGCCAATGCCATCTGCCCCGGCTACATCGCCACGGAAATGGTTATGGCGGTGCCGGAAAAGGTCCGCGAGGCCATCATCGGCCAGATCCCCGCAGGGCGTCTGGGCGAACCCGAAGAAATCGCACGCTGCGTGGCCTTCCTGGCATCTGACGATTCGCAGTTCATCAATGGCTCGACCATCTCGGCCAACGGGGCGCAGTTCTTCGTCTGATTTTCGGCACCTGAATTGAAAACGGGCCGGTCCTGGCGGACCGGCCCTTCTTTATCCCGTAAGAGCGCGCGCGCAGCGCTCAGCGGGAACCGATCAGCCAGTACAAAGCAACCCTAAGGGCTTTACCACGTTCCTCATGGGCGCGTTGAAAAGCGCACCGTGCAGCTGGGTTTGTCGTCATCTCGATCATGTCGTTTCCCTTTCTCTCAAGGTATGCTTGACTTGAACCAAGGATGCCTGTTGTTTTTAAGCCGCACAAACGAGAGTTTCTTTGGCTTCAATTAAGTTTTGCTTACCTCAAATGAATGATCGCCTTCCCCCTCTGACTGCCTTGCGCGCTTTTGATGCCGCCGCCCGGCACATGTCGTTCTCCAAAGCGGCCGAAGAACTGAACGTCACACCGGCGGCTCTGTCCTTTCAGATAAAGTCGCTGGAGGAACATCTGGGGCGGCCATTGTTTCACCGTCTGAACCGCGCCGTCGAACTGACCGAAGCCGGCCGCGCCCTTGCACCCGGCGCAGCAGAAGGGTTCGCGACGTTGCAGGCTGCCTGGCACGCCGCCCGGCGGCTGCAGGACAACACCACGCTGACCGTGACCGCCGGACCCGCGCTAACAGCGAAATGGCTGGCGCCCCGGCTTTATGAATTTGCCCGTGCGCATCCCGAAATCGACCTGCGTTTCTCGGCCACGTTGCGGAAAATGGATATGAACCGTGACGATGTGGATGTGGCCATTCGATTTGGACACGGCACCGACGAAGGGCTGTATTCCGTACCCCTGCGGAAAGAATGGCTGACACCGGTTATGACCCCGGAACTGGCCGAGCGTTTCACCACGCCACACAGCCTGACCGAGGCCCCGCTGATCCATGACGATTCCATCAGTTTTCTTGACCCGCCCTGCGACTGGCCAACCTGGTTTCGGGCCGTTGGAATTTCGTTCACGCCCACCCACGGCGCGCATTTTTCAAATGCGGACCACGCGATAGACGCCGCGGCGGCGGGTGTCGGTATTGCATTGGGACGGCGGCCCATGATCATTAAGGACATGATCGAAGGCCGACTGGTCGCGCCCTTCAAGATTGCCGTGGAAACCCAGGCCCGGTTCCGCTTTCTGTGCCGCGCGGGCGAAGAAACGCGCCCGCAGGTCGCAGCATTTCGCGATTGGTTCCTTGCCGAGATCGAAAAAACCGCGCACATATCGGACCAGTTCGAAATCATCCCCGTCGAGGACATCCCCCCCGAATGAGCAAGTCCCGCGCAACCGCCATAGGGTTTCTTGCCGTGCTGCTGTGGTCTCTGCTGGCCCTGTTCACGGTTGGCTCGGCCCCCACGCCGCCGCTTTTGTTGAACGCGGTTTGCTTTACCATCGGCGGCACCCTTGGGATCGTCTGGACATGGCAAAGCGGTGGGCTGGGCCAGTTGCGCAGCATAAGCTGGAAAGTCTATGCCTTTGGGACGCTGGGCCTGTTCGGGTACCACGCCTTGTACTTTTCCGCCCTACGCATGGCCCCCGCGGCCGAGGCCGGGCTGATCGCCTATCTTTGGCCCTTGCTGATCGTTTTGCTGTCGGGATTGCTGCCAGGCGAAAACCTGCGCTTGGGTCACCTGATCGGCGCGTGTTTGGGGTTTTCGGGGGCTGCGCTGATAATCACCGGCGGTGGCAGCGCCGGGTTTCAGGCCGCGCATTTGCCCGGCTATGCGCTGGCGCTGATGTGCGCGCTGACCTGGTCGGGTTATTCCGTTCTGTCCAGGCGGATCGGAAAGACGCCAACAAGTTCGGTGGCCGTTTTCTGTGTTCTGACGGCCGTCGCCTCGTGGGTGCTGCATTTCACATTCGAAGAAACGCATTGGCCGGAAACGACGCTTGGCTGGGCGTCGACCCTGGCGCTTGGGCTGGGCCCGGTCGGGCTTGCCTTTTATGTCTGGGATATCGGGGTCAAACAGGGCGATATTCAGATGCTGGGAACCAGCTCTTACGCGGCCCCTTTGCTGTCGACCCTGGTTTTGGTGTTGGCCGGGATTGCCACGCCCAGCTGGACATTGGCAATCGCAGCCCTGCTGATCACCGGCGGCGCGCTGCTTGCAGCGCGCGCCAGCCTCAAACGCTAGAGTGACAGGCGTTCGATTTCTTCTTTAAGCTTTAGCTTTTGCTTTTTCAGTTGGGCGATGTGGAGATCATCGATTCCTGGAGAGCGCTGGGCTTCTTCGACTTCGACACTGAGGTTCTCGTGCTTCTTCTTCAGTTCAGTCAGATGTGCGCTCACGCTCATGGCGATCCTCCTTCTATCGTGTATGAATCTCACTTAGGAAGTTGACCACATCGTTTCCACCCTGTCACGCCGCAGGCGCACACAATCCGTCATAAATCCGACAAATTAGGCTGGTCATCGCTTATCGAAGCTTTGGCCAGGGCAGTTCTGCCGCGTCGCGCAATACGGCAGTGATGTCTTGGCGGTAACTTTCGGCGTCCTGAACGTGGCGGGTGCCCTCATGGAGAATCAGCGGAGCGTGCAGGCGAAACGCGGCTTTGCCGCCTTTGCGGGCCCGCAATATCAACAATTCGGGGGCCCGACCGATGCGCGCGGAAAGCGGCAGAACCTCAATCGAGCCAAGCCGCCCCGAACAGGCGTTCAACATGTCCGGCAGGCGTTCTGCCCTTTGAATCATGTGCAGATAACCCCGCGGTGCCAGCCGTTTGGCGGCCACTTCGATCCAGCGATCCAGCGGGGTTCGCTCTCCCAAAGCCACCTGGCGACCGGTGTCCTCGGCGGGGCTGTGAGCGCCTGCACGAAAATAGGGCGGGTTGGCGATGACATGATCAAACTGTTCCTGCCGGACCGCGTCGGGCAGCGCGGACAAATCGCCTTGGATTACCCGCAGCGTCTGCGTGTTCTCGGCCGCGTTTTTGCGGGCCAGCGCGGCATAGGCGGGCTGCAGCTCGACACCTGCCGCGCGCAGACCGGGAACCCGCGCCAAAAGGCACAGAATGGCGGCACCAGCACCGCATCCCAGTTCAAGAACGGCCTGTCCGCGTGTCGCCGGAACCGCGGCAGCAAGCAAAACCGGATCGATGCCCGCGCGGTAGCCCGACACGGGCTGCCAAAGCCGGACCTTGCCACCCAGAAAATTGTTGCGGCTCAGTTCGGTATCCTGGAACCCGGTCATCGGCCCAGCGGTATCTCGTTATCCTGCATCACCCGTTCCGCACGCAGCAGGTCGTCGGACCGCACCATCAGCCGGCGCGGGAATATCCCGATGCCCCCTTCGAGGATGCTCATATTTACGTCCATCTGAAAGCAGTCTATATCCTCGCCCTCAAGAAGAGCGGTTGCAAAGGCCAGGACTGTCGGGTCGGTACTGCGCAGTAGTTCTTTCATGGGGATGGATGTAAGGGCAAGGTGCGGTAGAAGTCGAGCCTTGTATCAGGAGTGTGATGACTATCAGCACAATCGCGAAACCACATGAGCGCCTGGCGGAAATACTGACCGGCGAGATGGATTTGGTAAACACGCTGATCCGGACAAGGATGGCGTCGGAACATGCGCCACGCATTCCCGAGGTTACAGCCCACCTGGTGGATGCGGGTGGCAAGCGACTGCGCCCTATGCTGACATTGGCGGCGGCACGGCTGTTTGGATATGGCGGCGATCACCACATCCGCCTGGCCGCAACGGTCGAGTTCATTCACACCGCGACCCTGTTGCATGATGACGTTGTCGACGAAAGCGCCCAGCGGCGCGGGCGGCCCACTGCAAACCTGCTTTGGGACAACAAATCCAGCGTTCTTGTTGGCGACTACCTGTTTTCACGCAGTTTCCAGTTGATGGTTGAAACCGGGTCATTGCGTGTGCTGGACATCCTTGCAAACGCCTCGGCAACCATTGCCGAAGGTGAAGTATTGCAGATGACCGCCGCCACCGACCTGGCCACTGACGAATCCGTCTATCTGCAGGTTGTGCGCGGCAAGACCGCGGCGTTGTTTTCCGCCGCAACCGAGGTAGGCGGCGTGATCGCCTCGGCCAGCGAAGATCAGGTCCGGGCCCTGTTTGCCTATGGTGATGCGCTGGGTATCGCGTTTCAGATCGCTGATGATCTGTTGGACTATCAAGGCGACAGCAAGGCAACGGGCAAGAACGTCGGCGATGACTTCCGCGAACGCAAACTGACCCTGCCGGTCATCAAGGCCGTCGCACAGGCCACGCCCGAGGAACGCGCGTTTTGGGACAGGACAATCGGCCGGGGCCGCCAGGAAGACGGCGACCTGGACCATGCGCTGAGCCTGATGAACAAATACGGCACGCTGGACGCAACCCGCGCGGACGCGTTCGACTGGGCGGCCAAGGCAAAATCGGCGCTGGAATCCCTGCCCGATCATGAAATCCGGTCGCTGCTGCGGGACCTGGCCGATTACGTGGTCTCGCGCCTTAACTAAGGGTCGTTGCCCGGCACCACCATTTCGGGTGGGCGGCCCCGATTTCATAGGCGGCAAAATGTGCTGCCTTTTGGGACGGATAAAGCCCAAAGCAGGTTGAGCCTGATCCCGACATTCGGGCAAGCAACACATCGCGCGACGCGCCCAGCGCATCCAGAACCTGCGCAACTTCGGGCGCAATCTGGCAGGCCGGTGTTTCAAGATCGTTGCGCTGGTCGCAAAGCCAGTCGGCACAGTCGCCAACCCCGGAAAACACAGGGATGTTCGGCGGCATTGCCTGATTTTCGCGCGACGCAAGGGCCGAAAAAACCGACCCTGTGGGCACAGAAACACCCGGATTGACTAAAACCGCGTGAAGTTCGGGCAATTGTACCGGCTCGATCCGCTCACCAATACCACCCATCCGGGCAGCCCTGGCGTGCATACAGACCGGAACGTCAGCCCCCAACCGCAGCGGGATGTCCGACGAAACGGCACTGCCCGCGCTGGCGGCCGCCTTCAAAAAGGCGGCAGCATCCGACGACCCGCCACCGATACCCCCGCCATGGGGCAGAACCTTGTCCAGGCGCACCGACCCCGTCCACCCAATTGCTTGCGCGGCCTGCCAGACCAGGTTTCGCGCATCGTCCGGGACACCGGGCGCGTATTCACCGATTACCTCAAGCGTCATCTGCGCCTGGCGGTTCAGGGCCAGCCTGTCACCCACATCGGCGAATACGACCAGTGAATCCAGCAGATGATACCCATCGGCGCGCTGGCCGGTAACATGCAGGGTCAGGTTTACCTTGGCGGGCGCAAAGGCCTCAGTTGCCATTTGCCACCTTCAGTGGGTCGGCACCTTCGGCGGCCAGAACCGCGTCCAGCCCGGTTTCGATCTTACTGCGAATTCGCTCGGGGTCGGCTTCGCCATCGGCATCTTCGGGGTCGATAAAGGACAGCGCGCGCTTCCATTGGAACTCGGCCTCGCGGGCGCGGCCAACGGCCCAGTAAACATCCCCAAGATGGTCGTTCACGACCGGGTCAACAGGCATCAGCTCGACCGCCCGTTCCATATGCGCGACCGCTTCCTGGTATCGGCCCAACCGGAACAGGACCCAGCCGAGGCTGTCGACGATATAGCCGCTATCGGGTCGCGCGGCGACCGCCCGCTCGATCATGTCCAGCGCCTCGTCCAGCTTCTCGCGCCGCTCGACCAGCGAATAGCCAAGGTAGTTCAGAACCTGGGGCTGATCCGGGTTCAGCTCCAGCGCCCGGCGGAAATCGCTTTCGGCGCCATCCCAGTTCTTGAGCCGTTCATGAGATATTCCGCGTGCATAATGCAGGAACCAATTGCCGCCCGACTCTGTTTCCGTCAGGTCGATTGCACGGTCATAGGACGAAACCGCGCCGGCATAGTCTTCCTGCTGGCGTTGCAGATCGGCCAGGGCGACGTGGACACTGGGCAGGTCCGGCTGCTGGCTGGCCAGCGTCTGAAGAACCTCGACCGCGGCGTCGACCTTACCCGAGCGGTTCAAAACGTCGGCGCGACCCAATTCGGCAACATGGTGGTCAGTGCTGCCGGAAGGGACCGCGCGATAGGCCTCGACCGCCAGATCGTATTGCTGCAACTCTTCCAGCAGCTCGGCGCTCAGCAATATGGCGTCGATGTGATCCGGGCGCAGGTAGCTGGCGATGCGCGCATACATCAGGACATAGTCATGCGCTGCCTCGGAATTGAGGGCTGCACCCACCGAAAAGTAGATTTCGGCCATACCGTCCCGCGCCGACCGCACATGCGTAAAGGGCAGGGTTTCACCCGCGCTCAGCCGTGAAACGTAATTGTCGATCGACGGATCGTTCCCGGCGGCGAACACGTCATCCAGGAATTGCAGCGCCTCCTGATTGCGATCCAGCTGAGACAGAACCTCGGCGCGGGCAAGGGCAGCGCGGCGCGAAAACCGGCCAACGACGCCACCGTTTTCCGCGAATATCGCGTCTGCGCCCTCGAAATCTCCGACCGAGGCAAGCGCCATCGCCTTGTGATACATTGCGAATTCCGTCAGCCCGTCCTGCGTTGCGACCTGATCGAACTGCTCCATCGCCTTGGTCATCTGACCCTGGCCCATATACGCCCAGGCGATCATCAACCCGTCGACCAGCGGCCCGACACCCTGCGTTTCCGGATCGCGGGCCAGCAGTTCGTCCAAACGGTCTTCGGCGACAAGGTTGGCAAAGATGACCATGCGCCCGGCCTGGCTGGACAGGTCCCCGTCCTCCATCGCCTGCGCAATCGGCAGCGCGCGGTCGACCTGACCCAGCGCTACACGCGCCAGCAGGACACTTTCCTGCAGCTTGGCATTGTAGGGATCGAAATTCAGCGCCTTGGCGTAATATTCGGCTGCCGCGGCATAGTCGCTTTCATAGATCGCCTGACGCCCGGCCAGATAGGACCCCGCTCCGGTGTCCGCGACAGACGGGCTGGCGAAAGACGCTGTTACGAATGCGGCCAATGCCGTGCTGCGAACCAGGGAAACCACGAATATCCTGCCTTTTGCCATTGCTCGACAGGTAAGCTAGGGCTTTGCCCGGAAAGAGGCAATGGCACAGCCTTCACGACCGTGCCATTGCCCAGATTCTTGCCTACATATTGGGGTAATTCGGTCCATCGCCGCCTTGGGGCGTGGTCCAGGTGATGTTCTGGCTGGGATCCTTGATGTCACATGTCTTGCAGTGAACGCAGTTCTGGAAGTTGATCACGAACCGCGGCTCGCCGTCTTCCTCGACCAGCTCGTAAACACCTGCGGGACAGTAGCGCTGTGCCGGTTCGTCAAACTTGGGCAGGTTGACCTTGACCGGGATATCGGGGTCGCCAAGTTTCAGGTGGCAGGGCTGGCTTTCCTCGTGATTGGTCATCGCGAACGAGACATTGGTCAGCCGGTCGAAGGACAGCGTGCCATCGGGTTTGGGATAGTCGATCGGGCTGTGCTTGCTGGCATCTTCGGTCGCTTCGGCGTCGGTCTTTCCGTGACCCATCGTCCCGAACAACGAAAACCCAAGCGTGTTGGTCCACATATCGAAACCGCCCAGGGCAAGTGACGGCAACAGCCCCCATTTCGACCACATCGGCTTGACGTTGCGCACTTTTTTCAGGTCTGCGCCGATGGGACCGTCATGCACATCCGCCTCGTAGGCGGTCAGTTCGTCGCCCGAACGGTCGGCCTTGATCGCGTCAAAGGCGGCCTCGGCCGCGGCTTTGCCCGACAGCATCGCATTATGGTTACCCTTGATCCGAGGTACGTTGACCATACCCGCCGAGCATCCCAGCAGCGCAACACCAGGGGCCACCAGTTTCGGCATCGACTGATACCCGCCCTCGGTGATCGCACGCGCGCCGTAAGCCACGCGTTTGCCGCCTTTCAGCAACTCGGCCACAACGGGATGATGCTTGAAGCGCTGGAATTCCATATAGGGGTACAGATACGGGTTCTTGTAGTTCAGGTGCACCACAAAACCGACATAGACCTGATTGTTTTCAAGGTGATAGATGAAGGATCCGCCGCCTGCGTTGCTGCCAAGGGGCCAGCCCATCGTGTGCGTGACGCTGCCTTCCTTGTGCTTGGCCGGATCGATCTCCCAGATCTCTTTCATGCCGACGCCGTATTTCTGCGGCTCTTTCCCCGCGGACAGGTCGTATTTGGCGATCACTTCTTTTGAAAGCGACCCACGCACACCCTCGGACAAAAAGACATACTTGCCGTGCAGTTCCATGCCCGGCTCGGTGTTGGGGCCGTAGGACCCGTCGGGTTCCAGGCCAAAGACACCGGCAACCACGCCCTTGACCTCGCCATTGTCGCCATAAACCAGCTCGGAGCAGGCCATGCCGGGGAAGATTTCCACGCCCAGCTCTTCGGCCTGTTCGGCCATCCAACGGCACACATTGCCCATCGAGACGATATAGTTGCCATGGTTGTTCATAAGCGGCGGCATAGGCGCGTTGGGAATGCGGATATGACCCGCCTCGCCCAGCATATAGAAATTGTCTTCCTTGACCGGCACGTTCAGCGGCGCGCCTTTTTCCTTCCAGTCAGGGATCAGCGCATCCAGCCCACACGGGTCCAGTACCGCGCCGGACAGAATATGTGCGCCCACTTCGGACCCTTTTTCCAGAACCACGACATTCAGGTCGGCGTCCAGCTGTTTCAGACGGATGGCCGCCGACAGACCAGCAGGGCCGGCCCCAACGATCACCACGTCGTATTCCATCGCTTCGCGTTCAATCTCGGCCATCGCGGGCTCCTTAGCTAACTTTTCCGAATTGGCGCTTTCACCGCATGGTCTGCGCAATTTTGTTACTCGGCTGATTACCCGTTTGCAAAGACCTTGGTCAATCGAAACACGGCGTAACATCGCTGCGATGCGGCAAATTAGCCTTCAGGGGCGTCACCCATCAGGTATCTGGGACCGCTGCCGCGCGCCTGGGCCCGATCATCGGGATTGTACAGCGCACATTTGGGCAGGCTCAGGCAACCGCAGCCGATACAGCCGTCCAGATCATCCCGAAGCCGTGTCAGAGTATCGATTCGCTGGTCAAGGCGGGCGCGCAAATCCTTGCTGATGCTTTTCCAATCCTGCGGTGTCGGCGTGCGGTTTCCGGGCAGGCCAGACAGGACAGTACGGATTTCCGGCAAGGTTAGGCCGAACTGCTGCGCAATCATGACAAAGCTCAGGCGCCGGATGTCGGCACGTTGATATCGCCGCTGCCCGCCTGGGTTGCGCCAGGGCGAAATCAGGCCCTGTGCCTCGTAATACCGGATCGCCGATACCGCCAGCCCCGTTCGGCGCGCCAGCGCACCGATGGACAACCCTTCTGAAACCGCCATGAAAAACCTCGCAAAAATATCTTGACCTAAAGTTAGGTTTAGAAATTACGGTGAGTCGAAGCAAGCCCAAACCTGGAAAGGAGTTCCCATGATGGCGACACTTGAACATACCAATTTCACCGTCCGCGACCCCAAGGCATCCGCTGACTGGATGAAAACCGTCTTTGGCTGGAAAACCCGCTGGGAAGGCCCGTCGATTGCGGGTGGCTATACGGTGCATGTGGGCAGCCAGCACACGTATCTTGCCCTGTACGCACCCGCTGACCCGCAGCCCGCAGGCGAAAGCAGCTATGATACGGTTGGCGGCCTGAACCATGTCGGCGTTCTGGTAGAAGACATCGACGCCACCGAAGCCAAGGTTCGTGCCGCCGGATTCGCACCGCATAATCACGCGGATTATGAACCGGGTCGGCGGTTCTATTTCGACGATGACAACGGCATCGAGTTCGAGGTGGTCCAATATGATTGAACTGCTTTGGCTTGGAACTGATGTGCAGCGCTGGCGCCGCGGCGACCTTCTTGGGCATCGCCACAGACGGCCGCCACGCCCAACACGGCGGCGTTAAGGCGCAATTCCGCCGCCGCCACGGCCATGGCCTCTTGCAATTCACGCGCCATTTGGGTCAGGTATTCGCCAACCCATCATTCGCCCCGACGCTTGTTCAATGCGGCGGGGCGACTCAATTTATGCGTGGACAAAGACACTATGGAAAAAGTTCCAATGACGCCTAAGGGCTTCTCCGCGCTCGAATCAGAGCTGAAACAGCTCAAATCCGTCGAGCGCCCCGCGATTATCGAAGCTATCGCCTCTGCGCGCGAGCTTGGTGACCTCAAGGAAAACGCCGAATACCATTCGGCGCGCGAAAAGCAGGGCTTTATCGAAGGGCGCATCAAAGAGCTTGAGGGCATCCTGTCCCTGGCCGATGTAATTGATCCCAGCAAGCTGAAAGGCGCGATCAAGTTTGGCGCCAAGGTGACGCTTGTCGACGAGGACACCGACGAGGAAAAGACCTGGCAGATTGTCGGTGAATACGAGGCAAACATCGAAAACGGCCTGCTCAATATCAAGTCGCCGATCGCGCGGGCCTTGATCGGCAAGGACGAGGGCGACAGCGTCGAGGTCCGCACCCCGGGCGGCGTGCGCTATTACGAAGTTCTGACCATCGAATACGCCTGACCGGAGCGTTCATTATGTCGGGACCAGACCCTGACCACGAAAACGACCGACCGACATCGCTGGGTATCTATGATCGCCCGGGACGCCCCGCCGTCACCGCCATTGAAATCGTGGCTGTGGCGCTTAGCGTTGTCTGGTTGATTTTTTCGCTGGTTTTCCTGGTGTTTCCCGGCCAGGGCCAGGGCGGTGGCCTTGTGGTGACCTTGCTTGGGGTTTTCATGCCGGTCGCCATGATCTGGGTTGCGGCGACGGCCATGCGTGCAAGCCGCATCATGCGCGAGGAAAGCGCGCGATTGCAGACCGCGATTGATGCGATCCGCCAAGCCTATGTCGTTCAGCAGCAACGGGCCGCCAGCACCTATGAGCCGGCGGTAACCAAGAAACTGGATGAAATCGCGCAGGCCACGAAAAAGACCGAAGACACGCTTGCCACGTTTTCATCCAAGCGCGCTGAACCAGCGCGATCCAACACCCGGACGGCTGCACAGGCCGACCAGACATCGCTGGCGCTGGGAACCTCTGCCGAAGACATCGCGCCGCGGCTGCCGACGGATATTTTCATCCGCGCCCTCAATTTCCCCGCGACTCAGGACGATGCCGAAGGGTTCGACGCCTTGCGCGCAGCGCTAAAGGACCGAAAGGCCGCGCAACTGATCCAAGCCTCGCAGGATGTTCTGACGCTGCTCAGCCAGGAAGGCATTTACATGGACGACCTGCGCCCGGATATGGCGCGGCCGGAAATCTGGCGGCAGTTCGCCCAGGGCGCGCGTGGGCGGTCCATTGCTGCGCTGGGTGGGATTCGCGATCGTTCATCATTGGCGCTGACGGCGGCGCGCATGAAACAGGACCCGATTTTCCGGGATGCCGCGCACCATTTTCTGCGCAGGTTCGACACCATGATCGTCGATTTCGAACCCGAAGCCAGCGATGCCGATCTTACCGCACTGGGCGATACCCGCACGGCGCGGGCCTTCATGCTTGTCGGCCGCGTCGCCGGAACGTTCGACTGACCGGTTTTCTGCGCAAACGTCAGGGCCAAAAGCTGGCAAAGGGGATGAACCGCACCGGGTCGCCGGGTTGGATATGGCGCGCGCCGTCTTCGATTTCGACCAGACCTTCGGCCCAGCTAAGGCCGCTGATCCTGCCGGACCCTTCCGAGTGAAACACCTCGGCCCGGCCATCGCGGATCCGGGCCCGCAAATATTCACGCCGCCCCGGTTTCTTGCGTTTCTCGAAGGCCGCCGGCACTTGGAACGCTTGTGGTTCGCACCACCCCTCGCCAGCCATCAGCCCCAAAGCCGGGCGCGCAAAGATCAGCGTGCAGACCAGCGCGGCAACGGGGTTTCCCGGCAGTCCGAAAACCGGCGTGCCATCCCACATGCCAAGCGCCAAGGGCCGGCCGGGTTTTAGTGCGATGCGCCATTCCTGCATCGCCCCGGCCTGACGCAGCAGCGCGGATACATGATCTTCGTCACCAGCCGAGGCGCCGCCGCTTGTCACGATGGCATCGGCCCGTTCAGCGACCTGATTCAGCCGCTGTCTCAGCGCATCGCGATCATCGGGCACCCGCCCCATATCAACCGGCGCAAACCCCATGCGGCGCATCAGCGACAACAGCATCGGGCGGTTTGCATCATATATCTGACCGGGTCCCGCAGTCTGACCGGGATCGACCAACTCGTCACCGGTCGACAGGATCGCCACGCGCAGCTTGGTGCGGACAGGAACCGACGCCACGCCCACGGCGGACAACAAGGCAAGATCAGCAGGCGTCAGGCGCCTTTGTCGCGGCAAGGCCAATGCTCCCTGGCACAGGTCTTCACCTGCCTTTCGCGTGTTTGCCCCCGTCTTCAACGGTCCGCGAAAGGCGATATGCCCATCCTGAACCTTTACGTCTTCTTCCAGTATGACAGTGTCCACCCCATCGGGCAGCGCGGCCCCTGTCAGTACACGCAAGGCGGACCCGTCCGGAACCTTGCCTTCAAACGGCAGGCCCGCCGCCGCGCGCCCTTGGATCAACGGCAGAACATGTGCGCCATCCGGGCGGCCCCGTGCAAACCCATAGCCATCGACGGCGGTATTGGGCAAAGGCGGGTTAGAGCGAAGCGCCTGCACGTCCTGCGCAAGCACCAGCCCCTCGGCATCAGCCACCTGAACCTCTTGCACACCCGTAACCGGGGTCAGCCTTTGGCGCAGCGTTGTCAGTGCGTCATCGACCGGTGTCCAGTCGACCCCGGCGGGCAATGCGAAACAATCGTTCCTGAGAGGCGGCGGCGTTATGTCCGGCTTATCCTGCATATCTGCCAATCTTGTTGCCTTTCCGCTTGGTGTCCGGCCCGATGCCGTCACGGCGCGCCGGTGATCAAACCGACCTCGTTCAGAATAAAGTCGGCAATGGCCCGCGTGTCATCAAGGTTGAATACCGGCCGGTCGATGTCCAGCGGCGTATCGCTGGCAATTGCACGGATACTGTCGTCACCCACAGCAATCAGCGGATTGGACGGCGCGGCACGAAAGGCTTCGACCTTGGGGTGACGCGCGCGTTTGTACCCCTCGATCAGCACCAGATCGACGGGTGACAGCCGCGCCAGCAACGTATCGAGATCGGGTTCCGGGGCCCCACGCAACTCTTGCATCAAAGCCACCCGTTGCCCCGAGGCCAGCAAAACCTCGCGGGCACCCGCCGCCCGGTGGCGATAGCTGTCTGTGCCTACCTGGTCGACATCAACGCCGTGATGCGCGTGTTTGACGGTTGAAACCGAAAAGCCGCGCCCGGATATCTCCGCCACCAGCCTTTCCATAAGCCCGGTCTTGCCCGCGTTCTTCCAACCTGTAACGCCGTAGAGTTTCATGCCCCCTCCAGCATCTTGTGCGCTGCTTCAAGGTCCTGTGGCGTGTTGACGTTGAAAAACGGATCAAACGGGTCCGCAGGAAACAGCGCCTCGCGCCCTTCATGGCGGTCGGTCCACAGCACGACCTTGCGCAGCCCGTCCTCAAGCGCCGACCGCAGATCATCCCGCAAAGCAACCGGCCACAGACCAAAGGTCGGATGCCGGTTGACCGCGCCGCTGCCGCCGGATTTCAGCGCCTTGTCGCCCTGCCTGCGGGTCGTTGCCAGCACAAGCGGGTGGTCCTGCCCCCTTGCCGCCAAGGTCAGGCGCGCCACCAGGTCATGCGGGAAAAACGGGGTATCGGCAGCGACAGAGACAACAGTGTCGGCCCCCTGTTGCGCGGCCCAGTCCAACCCGGCCAGAACGCCCGCCAACGGGCCGGCAAACCCGTCAATCGTGTCGGGTAGCACCGGCAGGTCGAACTCGGAAAAGCGGCCCGGTTCTCCATTGGCATTCAGCGCCAGATCGGCGACCTGCGGGGTCAGCCGTTCGATAACACGCGACAAAAGGGGCCGCCCGCCGAGGTCCAGCAGCGCCTTGTCACCACCCCCCATTCGGGTGGCCAGTCCGCCTGCCAGGATTATGCCCAATGGGGTCTTCATACCTGTGTCCCGCTGCCAGCTCGTTCATTCACAGTCCAAGGTTCTAGGGCCGTTTCCGAGCAAATGGAATGCTGTCGCACCAGGTCGATGCAGGACAAAGGGCCACAGCCCCGGTCACAACCGGCAACAGCGCCCTCGCTTGTTGACGCCCCGGGCGAGGGGTGTTCCAGGCCGCGTGCGGGTGATCAGGGTTGTCCGCCCTTGCGCCTCTGCTTGCTGTCTTCGGCGGCGATACTGGTGGGGTCCGCATCCCGGACCAGGCGGTCTTCGCCTGCAAGACAGACGAAACGCTGACCCCGCATTCGGCCGATCAGGGTCAGACCAACCTCGCGCGCGATCTCGACACCCCAGGCCGTGAACCCAGACCGCGACGCAAGAACCGGAATACCCATCATCGCCGTCTTGATCACCATCTCGGATGTCAGGCGCCCGGTGGTATAGAGGATCTTGTCCGCTGCGCTTTGGTTCTCGGACAACATCCAGCCTGCGATCTTGTCCACCGCGTTATGGCGACCGACATCTTCCATATAGACAAGCGGCTGGCTTTCGCGGCACAGAACCGTCCCGTGGATTGCGCCTGCCTCAAGGTACAGGGACGGTGTGCGGTTGATGCGCGAAGCCAACGCATACAGCCAGGATGTACGCACTGTCGCAGGCGGCAATTGCACGCCTTCCAGCCCATCCATCATGTCACCGAACACGGTGCCCACGGCGCAGCCGCTGGTTCGGGTTTTTTTCTTCAGCTTGTCCTCGTACGAGGTCACTCGGGCCGTCCGGACAACAACCGTTTCAAGGTCATCGTCGTAGTCAACCGCCGTGATTTCGTCATCGGCCAGCAACATCCCCTGATTGCGCAGAAACCCAAGCGCCAGATATTCGGGATAGTCGCCAATCGTCATCGCGGTAACGATTTCCTGGGCATTCAGGAAAATCGTAAGGGGGCGTTCCTCGACCACCGATATCCGGGTCACGGCCCCATTCTGATCGCGCCCCTCGACCGCCCGCGTCAGACGCCGCGCGCCCGGATCGGGGGCGATAATGAAATCTGACGGATCTGCCTTGGTACCCAATTGCAACCCTTTCTCAAGCCCGATACTGCTGCTGCGGACACCATAGGATTTCAGCATGGTCTACACCACAGACAAGTCATTTTTCTGGAAAGGGTTTCGCGACGGCGCCCCGTTCGTTCTGGTCGCGATCCCGTTTGGGACCCTGTTTGGCGTCTTTGCCACCGAAGCAGGCTTGTCCGTCGTACAGACCCTTGCCTTTTCCGCCACGGTTTTCGCCGGGGCCGCCCAATTCACCGCGCTGCAACTGCTTCAGGACAACACGCCCACGGCCATCGTTCTCGCCTCGGCGCTGGCGGTCAACCTGCGGGTGGCGATGTATTCCGCCTCGCTGACGCCGTTTCTGGGGGCTGCTCCGATGTGGCAAAGAGCCTGCGCAGCCTACCTGACCGTCGATCAGTCCTATGCCTGTTCGATCATGCAGTTTGAAAAAGAACCCGAGATGTCCGTTCCGCAACGCATGGCCTATTTCTTTGGTTCGGTCACACCGATCACTCCGCTTTGGATATTGGCCACATATCTTGGCGCGGTCCTGGGTGCGCGCATCCCGGAAAGTTGGGCGCTCGACTTCGCTCTGCCGATCACATTTCTGGCCATGATCGGCCCGATGATGCGCACGCTGGCGCATGTGATCGCCGCGCTGGTGGCCATCGTCGTCGCCCTGTTAACCGTATCCGTTCCGTTCAACCTGGGCCTTTTGATCGCAGGGGCGGCCGGGATGGTCGCAGGAGCACAGGCAGAACGTATGCTGGAGCGCAAATCGCCATGACCCAAATCGACCCGACCACCATGTGGATTGTCATAATCGGCCTGGCAATCGGCAGTTTCGCCCTGCGCTTTGTCTTTATCGGCTTTGTCGGCGACCGGGCCATGCCCCCATGGTTGCTGCGGCACTTGCGCTATACTGCGGTTGCCATCATTCCGGCGCTGATCGCACCGCTGGTCGTCTGGCCCACGGCAACCGAAGGGCAACCCGATATGCCCCGGATGGCCGCCGCCGCCGTTGCGCTGTCGGTCGGAGTGCTGACAAAGAACGTGATCGCCGCCATCCTGACCGGGGCGGCAACACTGTACGGGCTGTTGTACTTATTGGCCTGACGCCGCTTCCAACTGGTTCAGCCGGGCATTGTTCGCGGCCAGTCCGGCCTGAAGGTCTGCGTCGTCGGATTCACGGTATTCCGTTGTCCGGACACCGGGCAACTGGCCGAACTGATCCGCAAGCTTGACCGGATAGAAAGTGGTCTTGATCTGCTCAAACCCCGGAACCTGCTGCAACAGGCGCGAGGTCGAATTGGCGCAATAGGCACCCGGTACCGGCCCGATCTGCTTGGCCAGGCGCAAGGCGGTTTCAGCTTGTTGCGGTGAGACTTCGATCGTCTGGATACGCGCATAATGCGTTTCCCGCGCGTGGGCGCTGCGATAGGCGCGCTCGACCTCGGGCGTGATGCCGTACAAAACGTCATCCTTGACGGGAACCACATCCGCACGGAACGATCCCGCTGGGTCAAATATGACCCGCTCGCTGCCACCGATCATCAACGAGGTATGCGCACCAGACCCCGTTCGGGTGCTGATCATCGTATAGAGCGTCAGCGTAGACGGCCCCGGATCGCGGTAAGATCTGGCCACGATCTCGGATTGATCGGCCTGCGGGCGTTGAGAGCCGGCGCAGCCGGCCACGGTCACTGCCAACAGGCAGGCAAGAACAATCCTGATCACGGTAGGTCCCGTTCCGGGTTAAGCGGCGAATACCGCCAGGAAAAGGCACAGGAACGCAATAGCGACCACACACCATGTGGTGGCCTTGATGAACCCGTCAAAGGTCTTGGTTTGAACGGTAATGTCCATTTCGCCGTGCTTGTGTTCAGCCATGTCAAAAGAATCCCAATTCGCGTGTTTGAGATGTTGGATAATCGAAAAACCCGGCCCTGTCACGACGTCATTCGCGCGCAGGCCCGCCCGACGCAAACACCGAGCAGCCGGGAAACCCGAACCCCCACCGCCAGGGCAGCCCCGTGCAGGGCCCCCCGCCGAACCGAACCGCCAAATACATGGCCTCGGCCGTTATGGAATGGGCCGAGCGGATCTGATCGGGCGTCATGCCATACCGGATGGCATAGTCGTCGGCATGTGTGTCACCATGCGCCCGGACACACGCGCGCAGCTTTTGATCGGCGTGCAGGCGGGCATCAAAGCTGTCGTCTGCATCCTGCGCGCCTGCGGCATTGTGATAGGCCCTGTCGTGGATCACGCAGCAGCCCTCCCACGGGGGGTGGGCCTCGTACAGTTCGGCAAAGCCCGGGAACGTGTCCGCCACCACTTGCCAGCTGGCCGACATCCCACCCGAACAACCATCGGTTTCAAAGGGTGACAATGTGGACAGGTCAATATCGTTCATCAGGGCCCGGTGCCCCGGCATCTCGATACTGCGCATAACGTCCTGCGCCGGGGCCGAGGACGCGGCGCATCCCAGGCAAGCCGCAACGGCAAGCGTCAGGTTACGGGCTGTCATCACGCATCCCCTGGGTATCGACAGACAGGCCAAAGGCCGTTGCCAGCCACAGCATCAACCGTTCGGCAGGCCCCATTCCGGCGCGCACGCGCAAAACCTCGCGCGCCATTGCCGGGTGGTCGGTGATCAGGCCGTCCACGCCCATCGACGCCAGCGAGGACATCTGCAAGGGGTCATTCACGGTCCAGGCATAAATGTCTTTTCCGGCCTCATGAACCGATCGGATCAGTCCGGGCGTCACCATGCCCGCATTCACCGCCACGAAATCTCCGTCCAGACCCGACATGTCGCCCACCGCCGTGGCCGCCAGAACCCCGGCCCGCCAATCCGGGCGCAGGGCTTTCATCTTTTGCACCGCGGGGTATTTCAACGACATCGTCGCGATATCGTCCTGCATCCCGAATTCTTCGACAATCGCTGCAACGCGGTTTTCCAGATCGACGTCGTGGCCATAGTATTTCAGCTCTATAATTACCTTTGCGCGCCCCTTGGCCGCAGCCAGGACATCCCGCAATGTCGGGCTGCGTTCCGACGCATATTGGGGGTCGAACCAGCTTCCGATGTCGATTTGGGCGACATCCTCCATCGTTGCGTCCCAAACCTTGATATCAACACCGGCCAGCTTCATGAAATCGCTGTCATGGGCCACGATGACAACGTCATCCGCGGTTTCCTGCACGTCGATCTCGACCCAGTCCGCGCCGTCTTCGATTGCCTTGATCACGGATGCCATGGTGTTTTCCGGCCGCAGCGCCGCGGCCCCCCGGTGACCGATCACATCCGCATGATCGGGCGCCTGCACCTGCTCCAGCAAGTCCTGACCGAACCATGAACCGACAAAAACGGCGACCGCAGCCGCCGCAACGGTGGCCAAAAGCGGCGCACGCAGGTTCTTTGGGTCCGGGTGGGGAATACGTGCATCGTCGGTCTCAAAGAACCCGTCCAGCAGAACGGCCAGCGCGCCCAGCGCCAGCGCCGCCAACACAAGCCCGGCCAGAGACCAAAGACCCGCAACCCCCAGGCTAAGGGCCAGCGCAAGCCTGAGATTCGCGCCCTGTTGCAAGGGCACAAGTGCGAACAAACCACTGGCGACAACGGCAATCGCTGCCGCAATCGCCAGGCGCAGCCCAAGCCAAAGGACAAGTTCCACCTTAAGACGGCCGCGCCTGCCCTCCATACGACGGGCGCTTTCGGCAAAAGCGGCCGCCGGAGAGCAACGTTCGAACAACACCAGGTGCAAGGCCAGCGCCCAGGCCGACAGGCGGCGGATCAAAACCCATGCCAGCGCCAGCACAACCAGGCCGATCAACACGACCGCAACCTTGAAGGCCGGTGGATGAAAAGTCAGGTAGTAGTTTATGTCGTATTCCGTCAGCGCCCACCATGCGATGGCCGCCGCCACGGCGGCAAAGGGCAACGCCAGAACCACAACCCGCAGGATGAAACGCAGCGCAAAGCCGAACAAGGCCGGAAGCCGCGACAAGATCAGCCGCAGGGCCGAACCACCTGCGCGCCATGGGTCCGGCTCTTGCATTCTAAGCGATCCAGCCATCACCGAGAACACGAAAACCTCGGCCAGCAGGAACAGGCTTGCCACAATGACCGCCGCGCAGAACCCGGCCGGAGACAGGATGAACATGGCAATATCCTGATCGGTCAGCGCGGCCTGATCCGACAGCGACACCGCCAGGTTCACGGCAACCGCCACGCCGGGCGCAATCAGCGCGACCAGCAGCAGGCGCACCGCAATATAGATGGGCACAAAGACCCGCCGGCGCGACCACGCCCCGACATAGGCGCCTGTAACGGCTGAAAAATGGCTCACACGGCGTCCTCCTGAATGGCTGTGCCATTCAAGGCCGCCCGGACCTTAATTGCAAGCTGCGACGTCAGCCGTCTTCAAGGTTGCCGGCCAGGCGAAATCCGATGCGGTTGGCAGGCTTGTCCTCAACCGGTTTCGGCAACGCGCGCAGCATCACGTTCAACTGGCTGACATGCTGCACCAGTTGCGTCCTGGCCCCGGTTGCGTCCGATCCGTAGAAAGTGATGACATCCGGGTCGAAATACCCCATGCCCTCGATCCGCATTACCCCGGCATCCCCGCCGGTAAAGCCCATTGCGACCTCGTGATTGGCATCCAGGGTCTTTTCGAAATTCTGGATATACAGGATCAGCCGTTCATAGGCCCATTGGGCCGGGCTTTTGCTGGCCACCGGTTGCTGCATATTCGCGGGCAGGACCTTGGTGCCGGACTGCCCTTCCTGACCGGCATGAACCTCAAAGCACCTGGGCAGGGCGGCGGCCTCGGCGGCCTCGGCAGAGGTTTCGATCTTGTCCTGCATTCTGTCCTTACCCTTTGCGCTGATACACCCAAGCCCCGTCGGCGCGTCGCGTCCGGGTCACGGACCCAATGTGGTAAAGATGGTTTACATGTGCAACCGCTTCGACCAGCGCAAGACCATATTCACCCTCGCGTATGGTGCGCTTGAACAAGGGTGCAAAGCACTCGGCAGCCGATTTCGGGGTGCCCAGATCGTCAAGCAGGCGGGCAAGCGCGCTGTGGTGATTGTCGATCAACTGGCGCATCCGCGTCGGCAGACCGCCAAAGGGCAGCTTGTGACCGCCCAGGGCCAGGTGATCCGGTTTGGCCAGCGCCTCAAGCCGTTCGCAGGCATCCAGCCACTCGGCCACGGGGTCGGCCATCGGTTCGGTGACATAGACGCCCAGATTGGGGCTGATCGAGCTGAGAACCTGATCGCCGGTTATCACAAGATTGTCGTCGCGGCTCCAGAATGTCGCGTGTTCCGGTGCATGGCCGTTGCCCATGTGAACGTCCCAGTCTCGGCCACCCATCCGGATGACGTCACCCTGCTTGATCCGGGAAAAGCCCAGCGGCATCGGATAGACCATGTCGGCAAAGTTGAAGGGGCGCTCGGCCATCCGTTTGGCCAGAACATCGGACGCCATGCCTGCGCTGCGGTAATACTCGATGGTTTCGCCGGGCCAGCTGTCCTGAACATCCAGGGTCAGCATGCGTGCAAACAGCCAGGCGGTCCGGCTCGCCACCAGCTCGGCGCCGTGTTCCGACTGAAACCATCCGGCATTTCCGACATGATCGGGGTGATGGTGGGTTACCACGATCCGGGTAACCGGCTTGCCCTTCAGCGGCCCATCCAACAGGGTCTGCCAGATCGCGCGGGTCTTTTTTGACGACAGCCCGGTATCGACGATCGTCCAGCCCTCACCGTCATCCAGCGCATAGACATTGACGTGATCCAGCGCCATCGGCAGCGGCAGGCGAAGCCATAGGACACCCTCGGCAACCTCGACCGCGCAACCGACCTCGGGTGGGTCGGACCATGGATGCCGGATCGCCGGGGACGTCATGCCATCCATCAGGACGCCAGCTCGTCAATGCCAAGGGCGAACAGATCATGCGCGCCCGCCTGGGCCCGCGCCAGAAGGCCCGCATGCTCGGGCAGCAGCGCGTTGATATAGTACCGGGCCAGCTTGGCGCGCGGACCGGCCGGATCGGCCAAAGCCGCCGTCAGGTGGTAATGCCCCCCCAGAACCCGCGCAAAGGCCCCCAGATAAGAGGTAGCACCGGCAAAACGGTCGGCCATGTCGTCCTGTGCCACAAGCCATTCGGTCACTTCCCGCAGGGTTTCGGTGGCTTCCCATACGGGCCCTGCCAGTTCGGGCATGGTCGCACGCGCACGTTCGGCATGATCTTCGATCTCGTCCAGCAGACGCGAGGCGGCCTCGCCACCGTCCATCATCTTGCGCCCCACAAGGTCCATGGCCTGGATGCCGTTCGTTCCTTCGTAAATCGCGGTGACGCGGACATCGCGGTAATATTGCGCCGCGCCGGTTTCCTCGACATAGCCCATTCCGCCATGCACCTGCACCCCGGTTTCGGCAACGCGCATGCCGGTTTGCGTGCCGAACGCCTTGCCGATTGGCGTCAGCAGCGCCGCACGCGCCGACCATTCCGCATCGCCGGTGGCCTGCGCCATGTCAATTGCCTGGGCGTTGGCCAGCATGATCGCACGGGCCGCGAAAATGTCGGCGCGCATCTCCAGCAGCATCCGGCGCACATCCGCGTGGTCGATGATCGTCCCGGATTGTGTCTTGCCTTGCTTGCGCTCTAGCGCGTAGGCCAGGGCGTGCTGATAGGCCCCCTCGGCCGTACCAACGCCTTGCCCGCCGACACCCAGTCGCGCATTGTTCATCATCGTGAACATGGCCGCCATCCCGCCATGCTCTTTCCCCACAAGCCAGCCCGTTGCGCCGTCATACTGCATCACACAGGTCGGCGAGCCATGAAGGCCCATCTTGTGTTCCAGGGATACGACCTTCAGGTCATTGGCCACGCCTGGCTTGCCGTTTTCATCGGGGATGAACTTGGGAACCAGGAACAGCGATATCCCCTTGGTACCCGGCACGCCATCCGGCAGACGGGCCAGTACCAGGTGGCAGATGTTTTCGCAGAAATCGTTGTCGCCCCACGAGATAAAGATCTTTTGCCCGGTCACCGCATAGGTTCCGTCGCCGTTTGGCACGGCCTTGGATGTCAGCGCACCAACATCGGACCCGGCCTGCGCCTCGGTCAGGTTCATCGTGCCCGACCATTCGCCCGACATCAGCTTGGGCAGGTACAGCTCTTTCAATGCGTCGCTGGCATGATGCTCCAGGGCTTCGACCTGACCCTGGCTCATGAGGGGGGCAAGCTGCAGCGACAGGCACGCCGCGCTCATCATCTCGTTCACCGCGGTGGTGACGGTCATGGGCAACCCCATGCCCCCGTATTCGGGGTTTCCGCTCATCCCGATCCATCCGCCTTCGGCAATCGCCTTCCACCCTTCGGCATATCCGGGCGACGTGCGCAGCACACCGTTTTCAAGGCGCGCGGGCTGCAGGTCGCCGGGGCGCTGCAACGGGGCCATGACCTCTTCGCACATTTTTCCGGCTTCGGTCAGGATCGCGCTGACCACATCCGGGCTGGCCTCCGAGAAACGCTCGGTGGCGGCTACATCCTTGAACCCGATCACGTTGTTCAGCAGAAATTCGTAATCGGAAAGTGGGGCGCGAAATGGCATGATATCCCTCGGCTGACTGTCGAATTGGATGCGTGGGCTTGGAATCCGTATCCCGCGCCTGTATTCATCTGGGCTCGCACGATTACCTACCCGTCCCCATGTTGCAATCAACCAAAACGCGGCGTCACCAACCATGATCCCATACCGCACCCAGAATTTGCCAGCCACGCCAACAGGTATCGCGCAGGCTGCTGATCTTTTGCGGCAGGGGTTGCTGGTCGCGTTCCCCACCGAAACCGTCTATGGCCTGGGCGGGGATGCCCGCAACGGGCAGGCGGTCGCCGCGATCTATGCGGCCAAGGGACGGCCCAGCTTTAACCCGCTGATCGCGCATGTCGCCTCGGCCGAGGCGGCACAACGTTTTGTCGAATGGACGGACGAGGCCGAGCGCCTGGCCCGCGCGTTCTGGCCCGGCCCCTTGTCATTGGTCCTGCCACTGCGGGCCGGCCACGGTGTGTCTTCGCTTGTGACGGCAGGGCTAGATACGCTGGCGGTGCGGGTTCCGGCCCATCCGGCCGCGCGGGCATTGCTTGAGGCGGTTGATGGCCCGGTTGCGGCTCCGTCCGCCAATCCGTCGGGGCGCATCAGCCCCACCACCGCCGACCATGTCCGCGCCGGTCTGGACGGGCGGATATCGGCCATCCTGGATGACGGGCCCTGCGGTGTCGGGCTGGAATCCACAATCGTCGGGCTTACGGGCCAACCGGCGCTGCTGCGCCCCGGAGGGGTTGCCCTGGACCGGATCGAGGCCGTTCTGGGCAAAAAGCTGCACCACCACAGTGCTGGAGATCCCTTGACCGCACCGGGGCAGTTGCAATCCCACTATGCCCCAGACGCCCCGCTGCGCCTGAACGCCGCCGCGCCCGAAGGCGACGAGATCCTGTTGGGCTTTGGTCCGGTCGAATGCGACATGAACCTGTCGCGGGACGGAAACCTGTCTGAGGCTGCCGCGAACCTGTTTGCCTGCCTGCACCGGCTGGACCAGACCGCCCGCCCGATTGCGGTCAGCCCGATTCCCGATCACGGGCTGGGCGCTGCGATCAACGACCGCCTGCGCCGCGCAGCCGCGCCGCGCGATACCTAGTTACGCAGTCACGCGCGCCCTGCATCCGCCGATAATGTCAGCGGATCGACCCCAAGCGTGGCAAGCGCGGCTTCCCACTTTTCGTCGTCGGGCACATCAAAAACCAGCTTGGGCGATGCGTCGGTCGTCAGCCATCCGTTCATTGATATCTCGTCCTCAAGCTGTCCGGGGCCCCAGCCTGCATAGCCAAGCATCAGCATCGAATTCAGCGGCCCCCGCCCGGCCGCTATGTCTTCTAGAACATCCAGCGTCGCCGTCATGCTGAACCCGTCATTGATCTGCAACGAGTGCAAATTGGCCTCGTAATCCGAGCTGTGCAGGACAAACCCACGCGACATCTCGACCGGCCCGCCGAAATGAACCAGCCGCTCTCCGACTACGGGAATGCGGCACGCAATGTTAAGCTGGCCGAGCAAGACCTTGACGCGCAGATCGGACGGTTTGTTGACGATCAGGCCCATCGCGCCGTCATCTCCGTGGCTGCACATGTAAACCACCGAATGGTCAAAGCGCGGATCGCCCATGCCGGGCATCGCGATCAGAAGTTTTCCGGTCAGGTTCATGTGCCTAAACCTCTTGCGTGGGCCGTTCAACAATGGCCCCGCCGACCCGCCCTTGGCAAGGGATCAGCGTCGATTTCCGCAGATTTCAGCGTGGTGAACCGAACGTGACTTGGCATTCGGGGTCGCAGGGCGCATTTATAGGTCATGAACAACCGTTGGAAACACATCGCCGCAACCCTTGCGACGCAGCTGTGCCTTGCCGGTCCAGGCGTCGCGCAGGGGGTCGAGGGGCTTGTGCAACTGGATGTCCTGGATGGCGGAAAATCCGACAGCGGGACCTATCTTGGGGCCATTCGCCTGAACCTTGCGGATGGCTGGAAAACCTATTGGCGCGCGCCCGGCGATGCGGGCATTCCACCGCAATTCGACTGGAGCGGTTCGGGCAATGTCGGTGAGGTTTCGATTACCTGGCCTGCGCCGCATGTATTCGACCAAAACGGCCTGCGGTCCATCGGCTATGCGGATCAACTTGTGTTGCCCATCGAGATTTCACCGCGAAACCCGACCAAACCCGTACATTTGCGCGGCGAGGTTGATCTGGGCGTCTGCAAGGATGTCTGCGTGCCCGGAAAACTGACATTCGATCACACCCTGAACGCGGATGCCGGGCGTCATCCCGCAATCGCGGCGGCACTTGCCCAGCGTCCGTTTTCGGCGCGCGAAGCAGGCGTTGCTTCGGCCACATGCCACCTATCCCCGACCGCCGACGGCATGCAGATCGAAGCGCGGATCGTCATGCCCCCGGCCGGCGGCGAGGAATTGGCCGTCATCGAGCCCGGCAATCCGGGCCTGTGGGCGTCGCAACCCGAAACCCGCAGAAACGGCGACACGCTGATCGCGCGATCCGAGGTCATCAGCTCTGCGGGGGGAGCATTTGCGCTGGATCGCTCTGACGTCAGGATCACGGTCCTCGGGGCTCGGCACGCGGTGGACATTCACGGGTGCACTGCGGGTTGAACCGGTGAAGCGTTCCCCGAAAATCGGTGCTTTGGCGGTGGTTCTGCACCGCGCGCAAGTTCTGCTGGTGCAGCGCAGCAAGCAGCCCGACAAGGGGCTGTGGGGGTTTCCCGGCGGTCATGTGGAATGGGGCGAAACGGTGCTTGAAGCCGCAGCGCGGGAGTTGCAGGAAGAAACCGGCATTCGGGCGCAGCCGCTGCATTACCTTGGCAATCTGGACCTGTTGCTCCGGGACCAAAGCGGCGAGGTCAGCGCCCATTACCTGCTGGTTGGTGTCGCGTGCCGTTACCTGTCCGGCGTCCCCGTCGCGGGTGACGATGCGCAGGCTGCGCAATGGTTTGCCGTTGATCGTATCCTTCACGGCGACCTGCCGATGAGCGCCCAGGTTCCCGATCTCTTGGAACAGGCCCTGCGTGCAGAAGGCGGTCAGGCCCTGGCGCGCCCGGAAAGCCGCGCATAAAGCAGGCTGGACACTCCGACCGAAACCGCAACAATCACCACTGCCCCCATGGCGAACACGCCCAGCCCCATGCGCAAGGCCGACAGGCCATCCGCACCGGGATACAGCCCCGCCAGAACCGATATCGGCGTGCCGGTGACAAATGGCCAGACCATCGTCGTCACCAACCAGGCCAAAAGAAGCAAGCCCGTTGCCCCGACCGCGGCCTGAACCACACGGTCGGGCGCGCGCATGGCACGCCGCATCGCAGTCATCGGGCGCGACAGGTCATGCAGGATTGCCAGCAATGCTGGCACCAAGAGCAGGACCAGGACCATCCCGAAACCCAAACCGTAGACCAGCGTGATCACTGTGGGTTGCAGAAACTGGGCCTGTTGCGACCCTTCGTACAACAGCGGCGTCAGCCCCAGCACCGTGGTCAGGGTGGTCAGCATGACCGGCCGCAACCTGTCGGCTGTTCCTTCTACGATCGACGGCACCAGGCCACGTTCCTGCTGGTACCCGTCAATCGTCGTCACCAACACGATCGAGTCATTGATGATAATGCCCGTCATGCCCAAAAGGCCGACGACCGAGAACATGCTTAACGGCACGTCCCACAGGTAATGGCCCCAGATGGCGCCCACCAACCCGAACGGGATGATCGCCATGACAACCATCGGCCGCAACCAGCTGGCAAAAACCCAGGCCAATACCAGGTAAATTCCGGTCAGGCACAGGATCAGACCGGCGCGCGATTCCGACAGAAACTCGTCCTCTTGCTCGCTCAGCCCGGCTAGGCGGAATTCGATCTGCCGTTCGATGGCGATGTCGGGCAGGATCTCTTCGCGCAAGGCGCGACCGATCTCGGCGGCACGCGCGGGGTCATCTTCGGATATGTCCCCGTTTACCGAAATGACCCTAACCCCGTTTTCACGCCGCACGGTGGAGAACCCCGACTTGCGCTCGACCGAAACAATATCGGCCAAGGGTACGAAAATCCCGTCGGGGGTCCGCATGAGCGTCCGTTCCAGAAAATCCGCCGTCAATTCGGATTCAGGCAATTCGACCCTGATTTCGACACTGCGCGGCCCGTCGGGGAAGGTCGCCGCCTCGATCCCGTTCAGCCGGTTCCGCAAGACGTTGCCCAAAGATTCGATGGTGAAGCCCAGCGCCTGGCCCTGGGCCGTCAGATCAAGGATGTATTCTTCCTTGTCATAGGCCAGGTTGTCCTCAAGCGCCGAAACCTCGGGGTATTTGGACAGGGCGGTTCGCAGGTCTTCGGACGCGGCCTTCAGTTCGTTCACATCCGCGCCGAACAGCTGAACATCAATTGCATCCCCACCGGGCCCCGAGCGCCAGCCCCGGAAACTGAGAACCTCGACCTTGGGATGGCGCGGGACGAAATCCTGCAACTCTCCGACGAATTCGAAACTGGAATAGGGGCGCAGGTCGGCGTCGATCAACTCGATCGAGATGCTGCCCAGCAAGTCGTCATCCTTGCCTTCGGCCGCCGACAATCCGCGCCCGGCAGAGCCGCCAACCTCGGCCAGGACATAGTCGATTGGGTTTCGGCCGTGGCGCTCTTCGTAGATCGCGCCAAGGTTCCGAGCTGCGTCCTGAAGAATATGCATCATCTCAAGCGTATCGGCGCGGGTGGCGCCTTCGGCCATGATGAAATTGCCGGTCACCGATCCCCGTTCGGGCGCATTGAAGAACCGCCAGTTCACATCTCCGCGAATGAACAGCGCAATCTGGCTGGCCAGGATGACGACCATGAAGGCAACCACCACGTAGCGCGCCCAGACGACCCAAGCCACGAGCGGGCGGAAAAGATGGTCGCGCACCCACCGGAAGCCGCGATTGACGACCCGGTTCGGCAGGTCGTACCAATGCTCTTTTGCCGAATGCTTGATGGCATGGGCCATGTGGTTCGGCAGGATCAGGAAACACTCGATAAGCGATGCGATCAGGACTGCAATGACCGTAAAGGGAATGTCGCGGATCAACTCACCGAACCGCCCATCGACCAGGGTCAGGCCAAAAAAGGCAATCACCGTCGTGATGGTGGCGGCAAAAACCGGCATGGCCATGCGCCGGGCGGCGCGTTCCGCGGCGACCACGGGCGCCTCGCCCAGGCGACGGGCGCGGAAATCGGCATGCTCGCCCACGACAATGGCGTCATCCACGACGATACCAAGCGTTATGATAAGCCCGAATAACGAGATCATGTTGATCGACAGCCCGCCGACATACATGAAAGCCACGGCCGCCGACATCGCCACCGGAATACCCGCAGCCACCCAAAAGGCGATGCGGGCATTGAGAAACAGAAACAACAGGCAAACGACCAGCCCAAGCCCGACCAACCCATTGTCGACCAGGATATTCAGGCGATCGGTGATGGCCTGAGCCCGCGTGCGGATCAGATCGATTGTTATCCCCTCGGGCAGGCTGGCCTGCATGTCGGCAACCACGTCTTCGACCGTGTGCTGGATGTCGATCGCGTCCCCCTGGTTGGAACGGTCGACCCGCACCGACATGGCCGGGTTGTCCCCCACGAAATAGCTCCGGTTGCGGGTTACACCTTCGACTGTGATCCGCGCCACGTCACCAACCACCAGCTTGGATCCGTCCGCGAAGTTGCGCAGCGTGATGCGCTCGATCTCTTCGGGGGTGCGCTTTTCGACACCTGTCCTGATCCGGGCATTGGCGCCTGAAACATCCCCAGCCGGGTTCGCGGTGACCTCGGCCGCGATGGCCGAGGCGACTTCGGCCAGGGTGATGTCATTGGCAATCAACTGGGCCGTCGGAACCTCGACCGAAATACGAGGCGCGGCCAATCCGCGGATCGTGGTTCGGGTGACACCTGCGGCAAACAGGCGGTTGATCAGCTCGTCGGTAAAATTCGCCAGCTGGCCGGGCGCGATCGGGCCGGTTATCACGACATCCGTAACCCTGTCGCGCCAGGCGGAGCGCTGGATCACCGGTTCTTCGGCGTCATCTGGCAGGTTGGACACCCCGTCAACGGCGGTCTTTACCTCTTCGACGGCGCGCGACATGTCCCAGTTCGGCTCGAACTCCAGCTCGATGCGCGCATATCCCTCGCGCGAGATTGCCTCGGTGCTTGCGACCCCCTCGACCGCCAGCAGCGCCGGTTCAAGAACCTGAACGATGCCATTGTCCACATCCTCGGGACCCGCCCCGTCCCATTCAACCGCGACATTGACCTGTTCCAGCACCACGTCGGGAAAGAACTGCGCCCGCATATTGGGCACTGCGGCAAATCCAAGCACCAGCATCACCAGCAACAGCAGGTTGGCAACTGTCCGGTGCCGGGTGAAATAACTGAGAAGACCGCTTGCCGCGTCTGGGATCTCGCGCATCATGGGGCTTATCCCCCGGCCCGTTCTTCAAGGCGGCGCAACAAGGATGCGGGAACCTTTTCCGCCGCCAGCTGCGCGATGACCCGCGCCTTGACGTCTTGGGTCATCCGCGCGCTGGCTTCGACCTTTGCGACCAGTTCGGCCCGGCGAGCATCCGTCAGTTCGACAAGATCGGCCCCGGCATCGGCTTCGATGCGCAGGGGGCGCACCCGCACGCCCGATCCCAGCAACGGTGTGCGGCCGATCACGACCTCCCGACCCTCAAGGTCCGGGCCGCGCAGCAGAACCTCGTCGCCCTGTCGGCGCACCAGTTGCACAGCGATGACTTCCAGCCGGTCGTCCTGCCCCAGGACCAGAACGGTGCCCGCGGCATCCAAAACGGATGCCGGCAATCGCACGACCTGATCCAGCGGTTTTTCTTCTACCGACACGGTCACGAAATCGCCCGGCTTGAAACCTGGCGCATCGTTGAGCCGGGCATAGATCAGCCGTCCGGTCTGCCCTTCCCCGGCCGAGCCGCTGTCGCGGCTTATCCGCCCCGTGGCGGTCAGGTCCGTGCCCGTTACTTCAAGCGAGACCGTCACCGGGGCAGCGGTCAGGTCCCCGTTGCCGTCAAGCAACCGCACATACTGCGCCGTCGAGACCCGAAACGCGACCTCAAGCGCGTTGGGGTCCACAAGTTCGGCCAGCTTTTCGTTGGCGGCAACCAGCCTGCCCTCGACCAATGTGACGCCGGTCAGGGTGCCGCTGAACCGGGCCCGGATGGTCATGTCTTCCAGGTCCCTCTCGGCGGCTTCCAGCGTGATGCGGGCCCGAGCCAGTAACGTCGTCGCCTGATCAACGCGGGATTCGGCCTGGGCCAGGCCGATCCGCCGGGCCAGCACCTCTTGGTGCGCGGATGTGGATGCCAGTTCGGCCTCTTCGACGCTGGCGGTTGCCCCGACGCCGCGGCTTTCCAGATCGCGCTGACGTTGCAGGGCCCGGTCGCGCAGGCCAGCCTGCGCCTCGGCCGCCTTCAGTTCGTCTTGCGCCAGCAGCAACGACCGTTCCGCGTCGCGTTCTTCAAATTGCGCGTCCAACAGGTCGGAATGGGCGCGGTCCAGCGCCGATTGGGCATCTGCGGGGTCAAGTTCGACCAGCAATTCGCCGGCCGAGACCACGCCGCCATCCTCGAAATCATCAGCCAGCGACAGGACGCGCCCACCCAGCGCCGCCCTCAACTCAAGCCTGCGGCGGCTTTGAATTTCGCCAAATGCCTCAAGGTAAGGGGTTACCGTTTCCAATTCGGCTGTCTGCAAGGTGACCGCAAAAACACGTTCGCGCGCCTGTGGGGGCTTGCTGTCACGGGTCAGAACATCCCGGACCGCACCGACGACAAGCTGCGAAGCAACAAACAACAAAGCCAACGTCATGGACGTCAGAAACACACCGACAAGGCTTTGCCGTAGAAATCGCATCGATCAGGTACTCCGGTTGCGTCGGGCTGCCATGCGCAAATGGTAGTCGCGCGATCAAAAATGCCAAGCCACAAAGCGGTTTAGAGTTCTTAAACGTATGAACAGTCTACTTCCGTCGCAGATGTTCGTCCAATCTGGGCATTATTTCGACAAAGTTGCAGGGCCGGTGGCGATAGTCGAACTGTTTTTCGAGGATTTCGTCCCAGGCATCCTTGCAGGCACCGGGGCTGCCCGGCAAAGCGAACAGATAGGTGCCGCAGGCGACGCCGCCGGTGGCGCGCGATTGCACGGCAGAGGTACCGATCTTGTCCATCGAAACCATGGTGAAAACGGTTCCGAACGCTTCGATTTCCTTTTCATAGACGTCCCGATGGGCCTCGACCGTCACGTCCCGGCCCGTCAGGCCGGTCCCGCCGGTCGAAATCACGACGTCGATATCCGGGTCGTTTACCCAGGTGCGCAGTTGCGCCGCAATCTCGGCGCGCTCGTCGCGCAGAATCCTGCGATCCGCGACGGCATGACCTGCCGCTTCGATCCGGTCGACCAATGTCTGCCCCGACCGGTCCTGTTCGATGGCACGCGTGTCCGATACGGTCAGAACCGCGATGCGCACAGGAATAAAATCCTTGGTTTCGTCAATCCGAGACATAAGGCGTCAGGCCCTTTCCATTATGGCAAGCCGGATTGCCAGCGCGGCAAATATTCCGCCGCTGACCCAGCCCAAAATCCGCGCGGCGCGCCGATTGCCGATCAGTACCTGCCCGGCCCGACCGGCAAAAACACCCACCATCCCGTTCACGATGAACCCGCCGGTCGAAATGATTGCCCCAAACGCCAGGAATTGCAGCAACACCGATCCGGCGGCCGGGTCGACAAATTGCGGGATGAACGCCAGCACAAACAAAATGACCTTGGGATTGGTCAGGTTGACCAGCAACCCGTCGCGAAAGGCAAACCGCGTCGGCCTGCGCGGGGCGTCCGCGGGCATCGCGCCACCGCGCAAGGCCCCCCAGGCCAGGTAAAGAAGATAGGCGACCCCGATCCAGCGGATCGCGTCGAACATCCACGGCACCGCCGCAACCGCTGCGCCCAGGCCGAGCCCGGCCAGCATGACGTGGATGAAAGCGCCGACCGAGACACCGGCGCTGGCCGCCATGGCCGGTCGCGCGCCTGACCGCAATCCCTGGCCAAAGCAGAACATCATGTCCGCGCCGGGCGTGAGATTCAGTGCCAGCGCGGCGGGGACAAATGCCAGCAGGGTCACAATGTCGATCACGCGCTCACCTCGAACCAGTTCACTTTGGGGCCAAGATTCGCAATCTGGCTGCGCCCCACCGTCCCGCGATACCCCCAACTGTCATGGATATGGCCGCAAAATACATGCGACGGCTGAATGCGCTCGACCGCGTCGCGCACGGCGACCGAACCGACCGAGGCGCCAAGCGACGTTGTATCGCCCAGCCCCTTGGGCGGCGAATGCACGACCAGAATATCGGCATCATGACATCGGCTCAGCAATTCCGTGGCCTCGCCCTCGGTCAGGTCGCAGGACCATTCGCCAAAGGGCGTGACAGGGATACCATAGCCCAGTCCAAATAGGCGCACCCCGTCAAGCGTCATCGCGGACCCGTGCAGAACATGCGCCCCATCCGGTGCGGCCTCTGCCAGTTCATCGGCGCTTTCGGCGTTTCCGGGAACCAGAACCAAAGGCGCGGCGATACCCGAAAGCATTTCCATCGCATCATGCAGGCCGTGGCGCATGTTGCAGTAATCCCCGGCGCCGATGACAATATCCGCATCCGCGCTGGCCGCGACCAGATCCGCCGCCCGGCTGCGCGCCAGGTGCAGGTCGGAAAAGGCCAGAACCTTCATGTGTTGCTCCTCAGCCATGCCTGAAGCTCCAGCAAATCGGCCCAGGCCTGCCGTTTCATCTGGGGCGATCGCAACAAATAGGCGGGGTGAAACATCGGCAGCACCGGCAGGTCAAAGGCCCGGCCCCATGTGCCGCGCAACCGCGTGACCCCTCGTTTGCCCAGGACCGCCTGGCAACTGATATTGCCCATGGGGATCAGAATATCCGGCGCCGCCAGCGCAACATGCCGTTCGAGGAACGGCGTCATCATGGCAATTTCCTGCGAGTTGGGGTCGCGGTTCTGGGGCGGACGCCATGGCAGAACATTGGTGATATATACGGTTTCGGACCGGTTCAGACCTATTGCCGCCAGCATCTTGTCAAGCAACTGCCCGGCCGCACCGACAAAGGGTTTGCCGACACGGTCTTCCTCGCGGCCCGGTGCCTCGCCAATGATCATGACCCGCGCCCCGGGCGCGCCGTCGGCAAAGACCAACTGCCGGGCACCGCGTTTCAGATCGCAATGTTTGAAATCACGCATTGCCGCCTGCAGGGCCGCCAGCGACCCGGCAGCACGCGCGTCCTGCTGTGCGGCCTTGACCGCGTCGACCTCGGCCGGCTTTTTCGCAACAGCCTGCGCGGGCGCGGCCTTGGCCGCACCTGGCTGCGTATCGGGCAACGCGTACCGGTCAACCGGCGCATCGCCGATTGCCTCGGTCGCGCCCAGTTCAACCTGCCATTCCAGCAGGACCCGCGCCGTGTGATGGTCCAACACCGATTCCATAGGTTCCAATCTAACCGCCTTTGGGCTGAGGGAAAGCGAATAGACCTTGCCATGGCGCTCGGTCGCACCGACCATGAGGGCGACCATGTTGGCGTATTTGCGATTCCTCTTTTTCGGTCTGGTTGTGTTGCTGGCCAGCGGCCCGCCCGCTGTCGCAACCTTTCTCGACACCCACCGGACCTGCCGCGCCGGACAGTTTCAGTGCGGATCCGCAAAGTGCTGCTCGGCCGGACAAAGATGCAGTTTTGACGGCCACTGCATCCCCGCGGGCGGCACCTATTGCGGCGGAGGCCGATCCTGCGGCCCGTTCGAACGCTGTGTTGCCGGGGGAACCCGCTGCGCACCGGCGAATGCCAATGCCTGCACCTCGCGCCTGGACTGCCCGGGCGGCAGCTTTTGCAACGGGCGCGGTGAATGCGAATATGTCTCGCCGGAACTGGCCCCCCGATCCGAACGCGACCGCCGCCCCACGGCACCCTGCCCCGACGGGCTGACCTGCGCACCCGGCGCGTATTGCCTGCCGGGTGGGGGATGTTCCCGCGCGGGGTGGTTCCTGTGCGAAAAAACCGGGTCACAGTGCCGCCCCGGGTTCAAATGCTCGAAAAACCAAGGATGCGTGCCGGTCAAAGCCGTCGATTGCGGCTATGGCATGTGGTGCAAACCCGGCGAACTCTGCCTGCCGGATGGCGGGTGCAAGAAACAGCCGGACGCCGCGACCGAAGACCAGCCCTAGGTGTTGCCCCGCCGCGCAGTCCTTTCTATAAGCGGGCCGACTGTCAGACAGGAGCCCGGCCCATGCGTTTTGCCCATCGTCACCTACTTGGCATCGAGCATCTGGCCCAATCCGACATTACCGCCATCCTGGACCTTGCGGAAAAATACGTCGACATGAACCGGCAATCGTCCAAGCATTCCGATGTGCTGGCCGGGCTGACCCAGATCAACATGTTCTTCGAAAACTCGACCCGCACGCAGGCGAGTTTCGAACTGGCGGGCAAGCGGTTGGGCGCGGACGTGATGAACATGGCGATGCAGGCCAGCTCGATCAAAAAGGGTGAAACCCTGATCGACACCGCGATGACCCTGAACGCGATGCACCCCGATTTGCTGGTGGTGCGCCATCCCCATTCGGGCGCGGTCGACCTGTTGGCTCAGAAAGTGAACTGTGCCGTGCTGAATGCGGGCGACGGACGGCACGAGCATCCTACGCAGGCGCTGCTGGACGCGCTAACCATCAGGCGCGCCAAGGGCCGGTTGCATCGGCTGAACATCGCCATTTGCGGCGATGTGGCCCATTCGCGCGTGGCCCGGTCGAACCTGATCTTGTTGGGCAAGATGGAGAACCGCATCCGCCTGATCGGCCCGCCGACACTGGTGCCTGCGCAATTCGCCGAGTTCGGGGCCGAGATTTATGACGACATGACCGAGGGCCTGCGCGACGTGGACGTGGTGATGATGCTGCGCCTTCAAAAGGAACGGATGGATGGCGGTTTCATCCCCTCGGAGCGGGAATACTACCACCGCTATGGGCTGGACGCTGCCAAGCTGGCGCTGGCCAAGCCAGATGCCATCGTGATGCATCCCGGCCCCATGAACCGCGGGGTCGAGATTGATGGCACCCTGGCCGACGACATCAACCGCTCGGTCATCCAGGAACAGGTGGAAATGGGCGTCGCAGTGCGTATGGCGACGATGGAACTGCTGGCCCGAAACCTGGGTCAGGCTGCATGAACGACCTGGCAATCGCCCCACATGAACACGGCGTCTTGCGCCTGTTCGCGCTGGACATGCGCCCGCAAGAGGCAAAGTTCCTGCGTGAACCCGGTGCCGTGGACCAGGTCCTTGGCGTTCAGGGGCTGGACCCGGCACAGATCGACATCTTTCCGGTCTCCGACCTCGAAGATCTGGGGCTTTTTGGCTATCTCAGCGAAGGCTGCGGCGTGTCCGAAGACCAGTTGGACCGGAACATGCTTCAGGCTATCGATGGCTGGGTCATAGTGCTGCGCAGCGCCGCGTTTCAGGGCCGGTCGGCGACGCTGTCGCCTGATCCGCGCCTGCGTCTGATCGGCCTTTTCACCGAAGAGGCAACCAACTGGACCGGCGGCCCGATCGAGACAGACAGCGCCAAACCGTTCTCGGCCCCGCAATCCCCGAAAGGCGGGGGGCGGCAACACCGCGTGGGTTCCGCGCTTATCGCCTTGCTGATCCTCTTGGCAGTCGGAGGTGCACTGTGGCTGATCCTTTGACCTTTTCGCCAGACCGGGGCGCGTATGTTCGCACCAATACCTGGCTGGCCGCCGGGGCCATGGCTGGCGCCATGATCGTCCTGTGGCTGATTGGCAATCCTTACGTCTGGACCGGTGCCCCCGCGGGGCTGGCCGCCATCGGCATACGCGCGTGGTACCTGGCCTCGGAAGAGCTGACTGCATCCTGGGCGATGTCGGACACCACGCTGACCGGACCCGGGCAGCGACAGGTGGCGCTGAGCCAGATTGAAAAGGTCAACATCATGGGCAGCTTTGTTCAGATCGTCACCAAAGGCGGCGACAAGCACCTGATCAAGTACCAGGCGGACCCGGCCGCCACCAAAGCCGCCATTGAAAGGGCGATGAGATGAGCAATGTTATTTTCGCCAATGCGCGCCTGATCGACCCCGAGACAGGCACCGACAGCACAGGCTGGTTGCAGGTGGCCGATGGCCGGATAGCGGCACTTGGTGCAGGCGAGGCTCCATCAAGCGAGGCGCAGGTGATCGATTGCGGAGGGCAATGCCTGGCCCCCGGAATTGTCGATATTGGCGTCAAGGTCTGCGAGCCGGGCGAGCGGCACAAGGAAAGCTATAAATCGGCGGGTCTTGCCGCCGCCGCCGGGGGCGTCACCACAATTGTTACCCGACCCGACACGTTGCCTGCGGTCGACACGCCTGAAACGCTGGAGTTTGCGACCCGCCGGGCGCAGGCGGACGCCCCGGTCAACGTGTTGCCAATGGCGGCGCTGACCAAAGGGCGCGAAGGGCGCGAGATGACCGAGATCGGGTTCCTGATGGATGCGGGGGCCGTGGCCTTTACCGATTGCGACCATGTCGTCACCGATACCAAGGTATATTCCCGGGCGCTGACCTATGCCAAATCCTGCGGCGCGCTGGTCATCGCGCACCCGCAGGAACCAGGGCTGAGCAACGGCGCGGCGGTCACCAGCGGCAAGTTCGCCGCGCTGCGCGGCCTTCCGGCCGTATCTGCGCGCGCCGAACGGATGGGGCTGGACCGCGACATCGCCCTGCTGGAAATGACAGGCGCTGCCTATCACGCCGACCAGATCACCACGGCCCGCGCCCTGCCCGCACTGGAACGGGCCAAGCGCAACGGGCTGGACATCACCGCCGGGACCTCGATCCACCACCTGACGCTGAACGAGCTGGACGTGGCCGATTACCGGACCTTCTTCAAGGTCAAGCCGCCGCTCAGGTCCGAAGACGACCGGCTGGCCGTGGTCGAGGCCGTGCGCGACGGCCTGATTGATACGATCAGTTCGATGCACACGCCGCAGGACGAGGAAAGCAAGCGCTTACCGTTCGAAGAGGCCGCCTCGGGTGCGGTGGCGCTGGAAACGCTGCTGCCCGCGGCCCTGCGCCTGTATCATGCCGGGCAGTTGGACCTGCCGACCATGTTCCGCGCCATGGCTCTGAACCCGGCCAGGCGCCTGGGGCTGGATGCGGGCCGCCTGAGTGTGGGCGCCCCGGCCGACCTGGTGCTGTTTGACCCGGATATTCCGTTTGTCCTGGATCGCTTTACCCTGAAATCCAAGTCCCAGAATACGCCGTTTGACGGGCAGCGCATGCAGGGTAAGGTCACCGCAACCTATGTCGCGGGCCGCGAAGTATACCGGAGACCCTGATGCCGCAAATCGACAGCACCACGACCCAGATCCTGCTTTGGGCGGTGACCGGGTACCTGATGGGTTCGATCCCGTTTGGCATGATCATCGCGCAGGCCATGGGCCTGGGAAACCTGCGGAAAATCGGATCGGGAAATATCGGCGCAACCAATGTGCTGAGAACCGGAAACAAGGCGGCGGCGGCCCTGACCCTGCTGCTGGATGGGGCCAAGGGCGCGGCGGCCGTCTTGCTTGCCCGGTCCTATGCGGGCGAGGATGCGGCGCAAATCGCTGCATTGGCCGCCTTTGCGGGCCATTGCTTTCCCGTCTGGCTTGGGTTCAAGGGCGGCAAGGGCGTTGCGACGTTCCTGGGCCTGTGGCTGGCATTGGATTGGCGGGTCGGCATTGCCTGCTGTCTGACATGGCTGGTTGCCGCTGCGATCTGGCGCATCTCGTCGGTGGGGGCGCTGGCTGCGGCGGCGCTGTCGACAACCTGGGTCGTAGTGCTTGGCGATGGCTCGGCCTTTGTTCTGGGCATCGTGCTGACCCTTTTGGTGTATTGGCGCCACAGCGCGAACGTCAAACGTATCCGGGCCGGAACCGAGCCCAAAATCGGCAAATCCTGAGCCGCAGGCAGACAGCTTATCGCGGTCTCGCAAAAACCTACGCTGGGGGTCCGGCGCCCTGGCGCCAGGTGCAGTTGCGCGGCCTCACGGCCCGCTCACTTTTGTTTGCTTTGTACGTGACCGACCGGCTTCCCACTTGGGTGGCGTGACGGCCAATTACCGGCCGCACTGCTCAAATCCCCAAGGGTACCGCGGCCTGATGTTCCAGGCCCTGCAAGCCCGGTTCACGAAAGGTGAAACAATGAACAAGTTCAAATCCATCCTGGGCGGCGTCGCGCTGTCCGTTGCCATCGCCAGCTCGGCCCTTGCAGCCGGCGTTGAAATCAATGCTTCGTCGACCGGGCTTGCCATGCAGGGCTATGACCCCGTTGCCTATTTCGCCGCAGGTGAGGCGACAAAGGGCGACTACCGGATTACCGCGCTGCATGACGAAGCGCTGTATCGT
Source organism: Alphaproteobacteria bacterium (assembly GCA_030427405.1). Taxonomy (GTDB): domain Bacteria; phylum Pseudomonadota; class Alphaproteobacteria; order Rhodobacterales; family Rhodobacteraceae; genus Ruegeria. Next base: position 182,999 of record JAUHXK010000001.1, read on the forward strand.
TTCTCGTCCGAAGAAAACAAGGCCGCCTTTGAGGCCAACCCCGAGGCGTATCTGCCTGCCTATGGCGGTTATTGCGCATTCGGCGCCGCGATGGGCTTCAAGTTTGACGGTGACCCGAACCATTGGAAAATCGTGGACAACAAGCTGTACCTGAACCTGTCCCAAGACATCCAGGAACGCTGGGAAGGCGACATTCCGGGCTTTATCGAGAAAGCCAGCGCCAACTGGCAGGACATCGCCGACAAGGACCCGTCGGAATTGCAGCAATAATCCGCTGAAGTGCACGGCGTTGATCGGCGGGGAAATTCATTCCCGCCGATTGGCATTTGAAACGGCCAATCGGCACACCTATCTCGTCGCAACAAGAACGGTCCAAAAGGGCCACGCGCACCTCAAATCCCAACCGGGCTGCGCGCATATTCGAGCGGGACACAGTGAAATCCAGTGATCCGGTCATCGTGCCGGAGATTTTTGGTCAGTCTATGCATGCGCCAGAGAAAACCCCTCGGCGCGTGCCAGTGGACGAAAGGAAAGAGAAATGACAGGTAAATTGGCATTCGTCACCGCAGTCGCGACCCTGGCAGCAGGGTCCGCCATGGCACAATCTGCAAATGATTGGACCGGCTTCTATGGCGGTGGCCAGATCGGTTACGCAGATGTCGACACAAGCGCCTCGGGCGTGGACGGCGACGGGGTGATCGGCGGTATCAACCTTGGCTATGATTACGACCTGGGCGACTGGGTCGTCGGTGGCGGTTTCGACTATGACTGGACCGACGTTGACCTGTCCAGCACGGCAAACCTTGAAGACGTGTGGCGGCTGCGCGCACGGGCCGGGTACAAGGTCAACCCGCAGGGGCTTTTGTATGCGACTGCGGGCTATGCCGAAGCGGGCACCGACAACCTGGGCAGCGACGATGGCTGGTTCATCGGCGCAGGCTATGAACAGTTTGTAACCTCAAACGTTACCGTCGCGGGCGAGATCCTGTATCATGAATTCGACAATTTCAACGCGACAGGCGTCGATGTCGATGCCACGACGTTCCAGGTAAGGGCCGCGTACCGGTTCTGATCACGACATTACGGACAGACCCGGCGCATCGCTGCCGGGTCTGTTTTCAATCACGGTTCAAGGATCGTGCTGCCGGTGGTCTGGCGGGCCTCAAGCGCCCTGTGGGCCTGGGCAACCTGATCCAGCGCGAAACGCTGGTCGATATGTATCTTGACCTCGCCGCCCTGGACTTTGCCGAACAGGCGCCGCGCCATTGCCTGGCAAACGGAATGTTCGGCGATATGCGTAAACAGCGTCGGGCGCGTGATCTTCAATGACCCTTTCTGTCCCAAAATACCGATATTGACCGGCGGTACCGGGCCCGAGGCATTGCCGAATGAAATCATCATGCCCAGCGGCTTCAGGCAATCCAGCGAGCCTTCGAACGTGTCTGCGCCAACAGAATCCATGACCGCATCAACGCCTTTGCCGCGGGTGATCTCGGCCACGCGCTCTGCAAAGTTCTCGGTCCTGTAATTGATGCAGTATGCGGCACCGTTGAATTGGGCCAACCGGCATTTTTCATCGGTTCCGGCAGTGCCAATCAGGGTGATCCCCTCGGATTTGGCCCATTGACAGGCAATCAGGCCGACGCCGCCCGCCGCCGCGTGAAACAGGACGGTATCGCCACGTTTCAACGGGGTCGTGCGGTGGAACAGGTATTCCACCGTCATACCCTTGAGCATCATCGCGGCGGCCGTCTCAAAGGCGATATCGTCCGGCAAGGGACAAACCTGCGCGGCGGGCATGACACGCGCCTCGCAATAGGCCCCTGAGGGCATCGCGGCATAGGCCGCGCGCTGCCCCGGTTCCAGATGCGTGACGCCATCGCCCACGGCTTCGACGATACCGGCCGCCTCCATCCCCAATGCATGCGGCAGGTCCATCGGGTAAAGGCCCGACCGTTGATAAACATCTATGAAATTCAACCCGCAGGCATGATGACGGATACGGACCTCGCCCGGACCCGGATCGCCCAGGGGCCTGTCTTCGACCCGCAACACCTCTGGTCCGCCGGTTTCATGAATGACCACGGTTCGCGCCGTTTGCTGCATGCTGACCTCCTGTTCTCGGTGACCCGAGGCTATCACGCCTGCGGGTGAGGGCAATCACCGTCATCCGGTAAGCGTGATTAGAAAAAGGGCCGGAATGTGCTATACTTATTACAGGCGTTGCCGGCTGATCCGGCGACGGGCACGCCCAAGCCGGATGCGTTCTGCGGCGCGATCACGCCAAGGAAAGGGACGACAATGGCCAAGACAATCGGAAACCCGATCAGCTGGACCGCCCGAAACCTGGGGGCAACCAGCGATCACATCGTCGAAAGCGTCACGCGGATTGGCGGCGCGGAAACCGACAAGCCGCCCACCGTGCTTACCCTGACACGGCAGGACCTTTTTGCCTGCCTGAAGGCCGGATATGACGATTTCCTGGAAACCCGCGCAGACGCGATTTTCGTGATACTTGTCTATCCGATTGCGGGCTTGCTGATGTTCGGAATAGGCCTGAACCGGAACCTGGTGCCGCTGTTGGCCCCGCTTGTTGCGGGTTTCGCCCTAGTCGGCCCGGTGGCCGCCGTCGGGCTGTACGAGATCAGCCGCAAGCGCGAACAGGGGGGCGACGCGCATTGGCTGGACGCACTGGGTGTATTCCGTTCGCCAAGTTTCGGGGCAATCGCCGCCCTGGGCCTGTATCTGGTGCTGTTGCTTCTTGTCTGGCTCATGGTTGCGCAAAGTATCTATGCGCAGACGCTTGGCCCCGATCTTCCGACCTCGGTCGGGGCATTTGCCGCGCAGGTCTTCACCACGGGTGCAGGTTGGACCATGATCCTGTTCGGGTCTGCCGTCGGGTTTCTGTTCGCGCTGATCGCACTGGCGGTCAGTGTTGTCAGCTTTCCCCTGCTGCTGGACCGCAAGGTGGGGCTTCCGGTGGCGGTCGTCACGTCGGTTCGGGTCATGCGTCACAACCCCGGGGTCATTCTGACCTGGGGCTTCATTGTCGCGGCCCTTCTTGTGCTGGGGGCCATTCCGATGCTTTTGGGGCTGATCGTGGTTATGCCCGTTCTGGGTCACGCAACCTGGCACCTGTATCGCCGCGCGGTAGCCTGAACGGGCAACAAGCCGTCAGCCCGCCACCGAAAGGACGATCTTGCCGATATGGTCCGAGCTTTCCATACGGGCATGCGCCCCAGCCGCGTCCGCCAGGTCAAACGTGCTGTCCATGACCGGGGCAACCCGGCCTGCCGCAAGCAACGGCCAGACGGCCTCGCGCAGGTCCCGTGCGATCCGGGCCTTGGCCAGATCGCTTTGCGGGCGCAAGGTGCTGCCGGTCAGCGTCAGCCGCTTGACCATCATCAGGGCGAAATTCAATTCGGCCACCGGTCCTTGCAAAAAGGCGATCTGAACCAAACGCCCGTCCTCGGCCAGGGCCTTGACGTTTCGCGGGATGTAGTCGCCGCCAACCATGTCCAGGATCAGATTCGCGCCACCTTCGGCCCGCATGGCCGCAACGAAATCTTCCTCGCGGTAGTTGATTGCCTTTTCGGCACCCAGGGAAACACAGGCCGCGCATTTCTCATCTGATCCGGCAGTGGCAAAAACCCGCGCGCCAAAGGCGCTGGCCAGTTGGATTGCCGTCGTTCCGATCCCGCTGGAGCCGCCATGCACCAGAAACCGTTCCCCCGCCTTCAGGCCGCCACGCGTAAATACATTCGACCACACGGTGAAAAAGGTTTCGGGCAGGCACGCGGCCTCTTTCATCCCCATTCCGTCCGGCACAGGCAGGCAATGAGCCGCCGGGGTTGCAACATATTCCGCATAACCGCCGCCTGGCAGCAACGCACAAACCTGATCGCCGATGGCAATGCCTTCGACGCCTGACCCAATGGCCACAACCTCGCCCGAGGCTTCGAGGCCGGGCAAATCGCTGGCCCCCGGCGGCGGGTCATAGGCACCGGCCCGCTGCAAGGCGTCAGGCCGGTTCACCCCGGCATAGGCGACTTTAAGAATCACCTGACCGTTGCCCGGTTCCGGTATCGGACGTTCGGTCAGTTTCAATACATCGGGGCCGCCGGGCGAAGTGATCTCAACGGCGCGCATCATCTGGGTCATCGCGGTCTCCTCTGATCACTTGCTATCAGGCGAAAATGCAGAGGCCCAGAAACAAGTTGTGCCCGCAAGCTATTTTCGCGGCGTGATCGAACCCGGCAGGTCGGATCGCCCCCGTGCCGGGGCCTTGACCTGACCGACCAGCCAGTTCGGAACAGCGAGAAACGGTTTCAGCAACGGGTTGTCGTTGACCTGCGCCTTGAGCTTTTCGAACTGCATCACCCCATCGATACGGCGATCCAGGAATTCCCAGGTTGCCTGGTTGCCGGCCGAATCATCGCCCAGCCAGAACAACAGCGTCGAGGAGTACACACCCGACAGCGTGGCGCGTTTGGTGTACCAGTTCACATCGTCCGAGGTGTCGCCAAGCGCATCCCAGATCAAATCGCATGTTCCCCAAACGGCCTTGGCCCCGTCGGCGGCGTATATAGGCAGCGAAAACAGTGTCACACCACGGCGCACCGCCTCTTTGTCGGGTACGACCTGCAGGCGAAACCGGACGGCGGCGGCAATTTTTTCGCGGAATTTCAACCCGCCAAGGTCTTCGGTCTTAAGGCGTTCCAGCATCGCGGCATCACCGCGCGCGTGAAAGGCAAGGGCCAGATCGACCGCACCGCGGGGGCAAATTGCGCGGGCCAGCGCATCGTCAATATCACAATCGGTGATCGCGGCGCGAAAGCTCGTTTCGGACCAGCCATCAAATGGCACATGGTCCAGCATGGCGTCCAACAAGCGTTGCTTGGTGTCTTCATAGGTCACGGTCATGGCGGTTCTCCGGTTCTCGGGGCCAGTACTAGACAAGATAAACGGGCTTTGCTATACGGCCAACTCCTGCAATTTCCTTGCAACTCTATCTAGAAAGGTGGTGACAACCACATGCAGGTTAGTGTTCGCGACAATAACGTCGATCAGGCGCTTCGTGCCCTGAAGAAAAAGCTGCAGCGCGAAGGCGTGTTCCGTGAAATGAAGCTGAAGCAACATTTCGAGAAACCGTCCGAGAAAAAAGCGCGCGAGAAGGCTGAAGCGATCCGTCGTGCCCGTAAACTGGCACGTAAGAAAGCACAGCGCGAAGGTTTGCTCTAAGCACCTGACGCTCGTCCAGCTTTGGATGACACTATTTGACGACCCCCGAGGCCCCGCCCGGGGGTTTGTCGTTTCCGGGCAGATATTCTGCCCGGAAGGTCAATAGATCTTTGGAACGTAAAGCTCGTCCGGAAGAACCCTTCTTTCGTATTCGGGGTTATAGCGCCGGTCCGGCAAGGTGACCTTTTCCTGCGGCACGTCCTCATAAGGGATCTTGGTCAGCAGGTGCTCGATACAATTCAGGCGCTCGCGCTTTTTGTCATTGCCTTCCACGATATACCAAGGCGCTTCGGGGATATTGGTGCGGAACAGCATGTCCTCCTTGGCCTTGGTATAGGATTCCCAGCGAATGCGGGATTCAAGGTCCATCGGGGACAGTTTCCACTGTTTCATCGGGTCGTGAATGCGCATGAGAAACCGCAGCTGCTGTTCTTCGTCCGTGATCGAGAACCAGTACTTCAGCAGGATAATCCCCGACCGCACCAGCATGCGCTCAAATTCCGGGACGTCCTGAAAGAACTGCCCGACCTGGTCTTCGTCGGCAAAGCCCATCACCCGTTCGACACCGGCGCGGTTGTACCAGGACCGGTCGAACAGAACGATCTCGCCCGCAGCAGGCAGATGGGGAACGTATCGCTGGAAATACCACTGGCTCTGTTCGCGGCGGCTTGGGGCAGGCAAGGCAACGACGCGGGCAACGCGTGGGTTCAACCGCTGCGTGATCCGCTTGATCACGCCCCCCTTACCCGCGCTGTCGCGCCCTTCGAACAGGATACAGACCTTTGCACCGGTGTGCTGAACCCAGTCCTGAACCTTGATCAGTTCCGCCTGCAGGCGCAGCAGGTTCCGGAAATATACCTTTCGGTCCAACATCTCTGGGTGCTGGTTGCGATAGATCTTGCGAATCTCCATCGAGAGCATCGGCTCGCTGAATTCTATCTCGAAATCTTCGTCCAGCGTGTCTTCAAGCTCAGCTTCCAGCCAGTCTGTGGGCTCATAACTCTTGTCGTCAGCCAAGGTCTGCTCCTTATCTTTCATCGGGTTCGGACCGTAACGGGTATGTGTAACCGGCAAATGTCATCCGCTGCGATGATTGCGACCCGAGGACACGAATGTGAACCCGTCCGGCGCGGGATACAAGCGTCCCTATTGACGCAACGGGCCCGCGGGCCGGCAGTTCCGGCGGACCGCGCCTATTAAACAGGCAATGCCGTTGTCTTAAAGACGGTCCGCAGCGCAAATGAGCTTTGCATTTGTGCCACGCCCGGAAGGCGAGACAGGTATTGGCGGTGAATGCGGGCAAAGTCCTCGGTATTTTCGGCGACGACTTTCAGGATATAATCCGCGGTTCCCGCCATCAGATGGCATTCCAGCACGTCAGGGATGCGGCGCACGGCTTTTTCAAAGGCTTCCAGCACCTCTTCTGCCTGACCCTGCAGCGTGATTTCCACGAACACCGTGGTCGGAACCCCCAGCTTGCGGGCGTTCAGCAGCGCCACGTAGTCACGAATATACCCCTCGGCCTCAAGCCTCTGGACCCGCCGGTGGCAGGCCGAAGGCGACAGGTTGGCCTGCTCGGACAATTCAGAATTCGACATCCGGCCCTTGCGTTGAAGGGCGGCAAGAATCTTGCGGTCTGTTGTATCCAGGCTCATTTGCGCACACTTGTTGCAGGTTCGTCATGTTTACGCGAAGATTTTCCCGCAATCCACCCCGGGTGCGCGCGGGATTTCACAGAAATTGCGCCTTCATCCGCACATATTTGAATCAGTTACAGGATGGAGATCCCACATGAAAATCGGATGCCCCAAGGAAATCAAACCCCAGGAATTCCGGGTTGGCATGACCCCGAACGCTGCTGGCGAGGCCGTTGCCCACGGCCATGAGGTCATAATCGAAACAGGTGCAGGTGCCGGGTCGGGCTTCGAAGATGCGGCCTATGTCGCTGCGGGCGCGCGGATCGCCGATACCGCCCAAGAGGTTTTTGCCACCGCCGACATGATCCTCAAGGTCAAGGAACCGCAAGCCATCGAGCGGAAGATGCTGCGCGAAGGCCAGTTGCTGTTTACCTATCTGCACCTGGCGCCGGACCCCGATCAGACGCATGATTTGCTGAAATCGGGGTGTACGGCCATCGCCTATGAAACCGTGACCGATGCGCAGGGCGGGCTGCCCTTGCTGGCCCCGATGTCCGAAGTGGCCGGACGCCTTGCGCCGCAGGTCGGGTCGTGGACCCTGCAAAAGGCAAATGGGGGTCGCGGCGTTCTTATGGGTGGCGTTCCGGGCGTCGGCCCCGCCAAGGTTGTTGTGATCGGCGGAGGTGTCGTTGGCACGCATGCCGCTCAAGTCGCCGCCGGTATGGGCGCCGATGTTACCGTTCTGGACCGGTCCCTGCCGCGACTGCGGTATCTCGACGATGTGTTCGGCGGCCGGTTCAAGAACCAATATTCAACCGCCGGAGCAACGGCCGAGTTGATTCAGGACGCTGACATGGTGATCGGGGCTGTGCTGATCCCCGGCGCGGCGGCCCCCAAGCTGGTCACGCGCGAACAATTGTCCACGATGAAACCCGGCGCTGTTCTTGTGGATGTCGCGATCGACCAAGGTGGGTGTTTCGAGACCTCGAAGGCCACGACCCATGCCGATCCGATCTACGACGTTGATGGCATCATGCACTATTGCGTGGCCAACATGCCGGGCGCTGTTGCGCGCACCTCGACCATCGCGCTGGGCAATGCAACCCTGCCTTTCCTGCTGTCGCTTGCCGACAAAGGTTGGAAACAAGCGTGCCAGGACGATCCCCACCTGCTGAACGGGCTAAACGTTCACGCAGGCCAACTGACCTATTACGCGGTTGGCAAAGCGCTGGGGATCGACGTCGTATCGCCATCCATGGTCATCAAGACCTGACGGGCCACCTGCGGCACCACGCTTGCGCGGCATAGACTCGACGCAATAAAGGCGCCGCGCAAAAGCGCGGCGCCCGGCCCAACAGGAGGAGAGCATTTCCGAATGCTCGTACGACTGGCGGGAGTTTCAGCCCTGTTTCTGAATTTCCACCGAATGGGGATAGGGAATGGAAACACCCTTGGCATCAAAGGCTTCTTTGACCGCCTTGGTTGTCTCGAACTTGACGTCCCAATAATCGGCCGCCTTGCACCACAGCCGCGCGGTCAGGTCAACCGAGCTGTCGCCCAGGTTGGTCACGCGAACCCAAGGCTCGGGGTCTTTCATAACACGGGCATCGGCACCGGCGACATCCAGGATGATCTTCATCGCGTCATCCGCATTGTCGCCATAGTCAATTCCGAATACCAGGTCGACGCGGCGCGTATCGTGGGCGGAATAGTTGGTGATGATCGACCCCCAGGCCTGGCCGTTGGGCACGATGATCTGCACATTGTCCGGCGTCACCAGTTCCGTCGTGAACAGGTTCAGATCCTGCACCGTCCCGGCTGTTCCGCCGATATCGACGAATTGACCCAGCTTGTAGGGCCGGAAAACCACCAGCATGACACCGGCTGCCAGATCGCTGAGCGTTCCCTGCAAGGCCAGACCGATGGCAAGCGAGGCGGCACCCAGGATTGCAACGATACTGGTTGCCTCGATCCCGAATATGCCCAGCACGGCTACCAGAACGATGGCCAGGATCACCCATTTGACAACGCTGGCGGCAAAATTCCCCAATGTCGGGTCGATCTGCGACGCCTTGTTGATCCGTTTTCGGACCGCGCCCGAAATCCATCCGGCTGCGATCCAGCCCAACACCAGAACGACCAGCGCCTTACCCGCACTGATCAAAAGCGGCCATGCCTGGTCCGCCAAATCCATTGCCTGATCCATGTTACTCTTCTTTCGAAATAGGATAGCGGCAGCCGCAAATCAGCTGCCGCAGGTTTCGTTACTTTTTCAACGAATCCCGGATTTCCATAAGGATATCAAGCTCGCTTGGGCCGGCGGGTGCCTCTTCTGCGGCTTCTTCCTCTTTCGCTGCTGCATCTTTGACCCGGTTGACCATTTTCACCAGCATGAAGACAACCCAAGCGATGATCAGGAAGTTGATGATTGCCATGATGAAAGCACCATAGGCAAAAACCGACGCCCCGGTTTCCCGCGCGGCTTCCAGGCTTGCGCCATCCGGAACATCACCGGCCAGAACGGCGTAGTTGTTCGTAAAGTCCACCCCGCCGGTGAACAGCCCAATCAGCGGGTTGATCAGATCACCGACCAGGGATGTGACAATCGCGGTGAAAGCGGCACCGATGATGATACCAACGGCCATGTCCATCACATTGCCCTTGGCAATAAACGACTTGAATTCTCCCAGCATTTTTCCCTCTTTCCTGTTTGCCTGACGCGGATGCGCAAAATAGTTGTTAGCTCATTTCACAAAGCGGCAGCCAGTTTTATGGGAAACGCCAGAAAGTTTTCCCCAGAATGTATGTTTTCAGGGTCAGGTCCGCCGGACTGCCAAACCGGTCTTGGCCACACCGACGCATATCGACGGGCGCGTGTTCCCGGCGCCATGGCTGCAAAAGGCGGTACGGGGTTTCGAGGGCTAACCGGTCAGCCCGGCAGTTTACCCGTCAGGACATAACGCAGAATGTCCACGACCTGCGACGGGTCCTGCGCGACGGCAAGTGCGGCGGCGTCAACCTCTTTCAGGGCATGCTGATGGTCGTCACCGTGCAAGATTACCAGCGACTTTCCCAATGCCGCAGCATAGCCTGCATCGAATGCCGCGTTCCATTGCTTGTACTTGTCGCCAAAGCGCACAACGACCACATCTGCATCGGCGATCCCCTTGCGGGTCCGGATAGCGTTGACCATTGCACCCTTGTGATCGTGCCAGTACTTATTCGCTTCGGCCCCCAGAATGGCGACACCGCAATCATCGCTGGCATCATGATCGGTCACCGGGCCGTTGAACGTGACATCCAGCCCCTGCGCTCCGTCGATGATCTGTTCGCGCCAGTCCGTGTGGATTTCTCCTGAAAGGTAAACGTTCAATCCCATGGCGTTGTCTCCGCGTCTTGTTTCACACCCTGTTTAGAGTGCAAACGCGCAAAGCCCAATGCGGAAATTTCTAACCATGGTATTGCCCGGGTCAGACCCGGCGGGCCACCAGATAGCGAGAGGGCGGCGTCACCGGGAAGTTCCCGCTTTCGATGATTTCAAACCCGGCGTTCCCGACGGTGGATTCCAGCGTTTTGATGTCGAACTGATTGACGTATGGGGCTTTGCCGACAAGTTGCATGACCGGCAACAGCAGCTTCAACAATCCGAATTTGAACCCCAAACCGCCCTGTGCAAGACAGGGCGTTTTCGAGATGAACAGACCGCCGGGTTTCAACACTTGATGAACCTGGGCCAGGGTTGCGTCCAGATCCTGCACAAGGTGCAACAGATTGAACGTCATCACCACATCATAGGTCCAGTTCGGGGGCTGGTTCGCCTCTGCCTGTACAAATGTGACGTTCTGGGTCTTTTGCTCCTGGGCAAGTCTGCGCCCCACGGCCAGCATGCCGGGGGATACATCGCTGGCCGTGATCGTATCGACATGATCCGCCAGCCGCAAAGCGGTGCGGCCGGTGCCGCATCCCAGTTCCAGCACCTGATCGGTCGGCTTCAGGTACGACGCGGTGCGCTGAAGGGTATGTTCGTAAGATTCCATGTCCCTGATCGGGGATTTCGCGTATTTCTCGGCGATTCCGTCCCAGAATTTGGCTGTGGCGGTCATTTCGGATCTCCTTTGCGGGCAGGGTACTGATACGCATTTCAAAGGTGAATTGCCGAAATTCGCAAAACCCTTATACATTTACGTATGGATAATGCGCGCAAATTCGATTGGAACCATATCCGCGCCTTTCTTGCGACGGCTGAGACCGGGTCGCTTTCGGCGGCGGCGCGACGGTTGGACCAAACGCAACCGACGCTCAGCCGGCAGATCGCCGCGCTTGAGTCCGACCTTGGGGTGATGCTGTTTGAACGGGTCGGCAGGTCCCTTCAGATGACCGGCGCCGGCGTCGAGCTTTTGGAACATACCCGCGCGATGGGGTCAGCTGCAGATCGCATCGCACTGGCAGCCTCGGGCCAGGTGCAATCCATCGAGGGGCAGGTTCGCATCACCGCCAGCGACATCATGTCGGCCTATGTCCTGCCCGATATTCTGCGCGATATCCGTGCCCAGGCACCCCGGCTGCAAATCGACGTCATTGCCGCAAACGATATTCGCGACCTGCTGCGCCGCGAGGCCGATATCGCCATTCGACATGTCCGCCCGGACCAACCGGACCTGATTGCGAAACTTGTGCAGGACGCCACGGCGCATTTCTATGCCTCGACCGCGTATCTGCAAAGCAACGGGTACCCAAAGTCAAAGGGCGATCTGTCCCGGCACGCGTTCATCAGCTTTGGCGATCCCGACAGAATGATAGAACATTTCGAACCGCTGGGTGTGCACCTGACACGAGACAATTTCCGGCTGGGGTCCCAAAGCGGCATTGTCGCCTGGGAATATGTCAAACAAGGGTTCGGCATTGCGCCAATGTCCCACGAGGTCGGGGACAGTACGCCGGGCGTCGTGCGGCTGTTGCCCGAAACCGACGCGATCCGGTTTCCCGTTTGGCTGACAACCCATCGCGAATTGCACACCAGCCGACGCATCAGGCTGGTGTTTGATCTTTTGGCGAAACATCTGTCGAAATGAAAACGCGCCCGAAGGCGCGTTTTGTTTCAGCGTCGGCCCAGGCCTTTACCCGCGCAGGGTGCCGCCTGTCGCTTTGGTCACCTTGGCGATGATCTTTTCGGCCACCGCGTCGATGTCTTTTTCTTTCAGCGTCTGGTCGCTGGGCTGAAGGCGAACGGTTATGGCCAGGGATTTCTTGCCCTCGCCCAGGCTTCCGCCGATGAACTCGTCAAAGACGCGCACGTCCTCGATCAGCGCCTTGTCCGCACCCGCCGCCGCGTTGACCAGTGTCAGAGCTTCGACATTTGCGTCCACGACAAAGGCGAAATCGCGTTCAACCGCCTGCAGGTCGCGCAGTTCCAGCGCCGCGCGCGTCGCACCCGATTTCCGCGGCATCGGAACGGCGTCCGGCCAGATCGTAAAGGCCATAGCCGGACCTTTGATATCCATCGCCTGAAGAACCCGCGGATGCAGTTCGCCAAACACGCCAAGCACCTTTTTCGGACCCAGGCAGATTTTGCCATGCCGACCGGGATGCCACCAGGCATCGCCATCGCGCAGGACCTGCACCTTGGCTGGGGCGCCGATGGCCGCCAGCACGGCCTCGGCATCGGCCTTGGCGTCATACAGATCTACTGGCCGGGATGTTCCATGCACGTCCTTGGGGCCGGTCCGCCCCACGATCAAGCCAGTAATCTGCGTCTGCTGGTCGCCGGGCTCGCCGTCGTGGAACACCGGCCCGACCTCGAACAGCGCAAGGTCGTCATAGCCGCGCGCCTGATTGCGTGCGGCGGCCTGCAAAAGGCCGGGCAGCAGGTCAGGGCGCATATGGCTCATCTCGGACGAGATCGGGTTTTCCAGCTTCGTCGTATCGTCGCCCCCCCCGAACAGCGCGGCTGCGCGCTGGTCGATAAAGGTATAGCTTACGCATTCATTGTAGCCCAGCGCGGCGCAGGTACGGCGCGCCATGGACTGGCGGCGCTGCGTGGGTGTCATTACGGGCTTGGGAATGCCTTCGGACACGCGGGGCAACGGCTTACCCTGAAGCTTGGTCAGCGACGCGATACGCGCGACCTCTTCGACCAGATCGGCCTCGCCCATCACGTCGGGGCGCCAGCTGGGCACATGCGCCATCTCTCCGTCCAGCCGGAACCCCAAACGCGTCAGCGTCTGGCGCTGTTCGCTTTCGGGAATCTCCATGCCGACCAGCGATTGCACACGCGCCGCGTTCAGCTTGTAGGCGCGCGAATGATCCGGGGCCTTGCCCGCCTCGACCACGTTCGAGACTTCGCCGCCGCAGATATCAAGGATCATCTGCGTTGCCTGCTCCAGCCCCTCGCGCGTGTATTCCGGGTCGACGCCCCGCTCAAAGCGATAGCGCGCATCCGAGTTGATCTTGAGCGCACGACCGGTCAGCGCGATCTGGACATGATCCCAGAACGCGCTTTCCAGAAAGACGTTCACCGTGTCGGCGGTACATCCTGTTTCTTCGCCGCCCATGATACCGGCGATGGATTCGGGGCCATTGTCATCCGAGATCACCATCATGCCGGGCTGCAGGGTGTATTCCTTCTCGTCCAGCGCCACCAGCTTTTCGCCGCCCTTGGCGCGGTGCACGCGCAGGTCGCCCTGCACCTTGTCGGCATCGAACACGTGCAGCGGCCGGTTCTGGTCGAACGTCATATAGTTGGTGATATCCACCAATGCCGAGATCGGGCGCAGCCCGATTGCCTTTAGCTGATCCTGCAACCATTGCGGGCTGGGGCCGTTCCTGACGCCCTTGATCAGACGTCCGGTGAAATGCGGGCAACCATCCAGCGTGTCGTCATCAATCGACACCTGGATCGGGCTTTTGTAGTCGCCGGGCACCGGGACATAGTCGCGCTCCTTCAGGGTTCCGACACCGCGCGCAGCCAGGTCGCGGGCAATGCCTGCCACGCCCAGCGCATCCGGGCGGTTCGGGGTGATCGCAATCTCGATCATCGGGTCGACCTTTGCCGGATCGTTCTCGGCCAGCCAGTCCACGAACCGGTCACCGACCTCGCCCGAGGGCAGTTCGATGATGCCGTCATGTTCGTCCGACAGCTCGAGCTCGCGCTCGGAGGCCATCATGCCAAAGCTCTCGACACCACGGATCTTGCCGACGCTGATCGTGATATCCAGACCGGGGATGTACATGCCCGGCTTGCAGACCACGACGGTGATGCCTTCGCGCGCGTTTGGCGCGCCGCAGATGATCTGCAGATCGCCCTCATCCGTCGCCACCGTGCAGACGCGCAGCTTGTCGGCGTCGGGGTGTTTCTCGGCATGTTTCACATGGCCCAGCGTAAAGCCCGACAGCCGGTCCGCCGGATTTACGATTTCTTCGACCTCAAGGCCAAGGTCGGTCAGCGCCTCGGCGATCTCATCAACCGACGCATCCGTATCAAGGTGATCTTTCAGCCAGGACAGAGTGAATTTCATTGCAGCAGGCCTTTTTGGGCAAACATCCGTTCGGCACAGGCAATGGCAAAGATTGCGCCAAGGTGCAAGCGCTGCGCGTCAGGGATAGGTGGGGGTGCGGCCCAAAAGCTCGTCCAGCTGCCGTCCGATCCATCCATGGGGGATGAAATGCCCGCCCGGATGGGTGTCCAGCGTGACCTGGCCATGCGCGCAATCGGCCCATTCCATGCGGCTGAGGGTCAGGAACGGCTCAACGCTCCAATCCCCGCCGGGGGTGCCAATGCCACAGCCATAGGCCGCACGCCACAACGCCACCGGATAGGTCGTGTCGCCATTCGCGCCATAGGGAAAGTCCATCACCGTATCGCTGAGGCCATGTACATGGCGCGCCTCACGCGGGGCCTCGGGGCAATCCTCGGTCTGGCGGATACTGCCCGCAACGGCCAGCAAGGCGGCGACGTCATTGCCCGACTGGCACACATAGCGCCACGCCATCGCGCCGCCAAAGGAATAGCCCGAGACATAGATACGGTCCGGATCAACCGGATAGCGTTTGGCGACATCCTCCAGCACCCGGTCGGCAAAAGGCACGTCGCCAGTGTCCGAGGTCCAGAAATCCCAGCTTTTGCCCAGCCCGTTCGGGGCCACCAGTAACACGCCGCGCCGCCTGGTCGCCCCGGCAATGCGTTCATGGTTCACCACCACATCCCCCTGCCGCGCCCAGCCGTGGAAATGCAGCAATACGGGCAGAGGCGTTTCGCCATCCCACCCTTCAGGTTCCAGTACATGGTATGAGCGGTCGCCGAGGTCACAGGCCGTGTCGCCGTGGCAGGTGTCCAAGGCGGCGGCTTGGGTGGCCATCAGCATCAGAATACAAATCAGTCGGTAAATCATCTGCCGAACCCTAGCGAGCCAGAGCAACGTGTCACGTCACAACCCCGTGGGGGCCTGTAACAAGCCGCGCCATCGCCAGACCGCGGGGTGGCGAACTTTGGGCTGTGTTGGGCACTTTATGGAGGCCAAATCCGAGTACTGTTCGAGCGATGCGCTGATGGAGACAAATCGCCAGCCCGTCCGGGCGGTCTGGCGATAGCGCGGCGGCCTATCGGCCTTTGCTCCGCGCCCATTACTCATTCGCTCAAAGCAGGCCAGCGATGAATTGCACGACAAAGGCTACGCCAAACAGTATTAGCAACCAAATCAAACCATACGTAAGGCCAGAAAACCTCTGCACAGTAAAGAAATTAACTTCTCTACCAACGCTTTCAGAACATCTCACCGATGCAAAATTTGCTGCGCGTTGATTGAGATACACGCAATCTAAGGTGATCAATTCACCAGCCGCAATGTATGGCAGCTTGATCAAGCATTGGCCATTTTCAATGGCTTCATAGCTAACTTTTTGTCCCGGCTTGATCGAGATATTCCGAGGGAAGTGACTCAAAACCAAGCTTACTTCCGTAGCAGGTTTCCTACCTTTATTTTGAACGAAAAACTGTTCGTTATAAATCTCTAAGAATTGGCTTTCTTCAGGAGGCCCATCTTGATTCTGAGATAGGTTCAAGTTGTGCAGACTAGAGTGAGCACGACCAAATGCCAATATCGGCCTTAGACGAAAGGCATAAAAGATAAGCGCGGCAATCAACGTGAACGCCAAGGCAACGAACTGTTCGCCCAATGACGTCAATAACTCCCAAAGCGCGCTTACCAACTCCATCTACCTACTCAAACCACCATGCAGGTTAGGCATATCCAGAGCCGCAAACCCATAGTGCCGCAACCAACGCAAGTCTGAATCAAAGAACGCCCGCAAATCCGGGATGCCATATTTCAGCATCGCCAGACGGTCGATGCCGATGCCGAAGGCAAAGCCCTGATAGACCTCGGGATCAATCCCACCGGCAGCGATCACCTTGGGGTGGACCATGCCCGAGCCGAGGATCTCCATCCAGTCGTCGCCCTCGCCGATCTTCAGCTGACCGTTATCCCAGGAACAGCGGATATCGACCTCGGCCGACGGCTCGGTGAAGGGGAAGTGCGAGGCGCGGAAGCGCAGTTCGACGTCGTCGACCTCGAAGAACGCCTTCACGAACTCTTCCAGAACCCATTTCAGGTTCGCCATCGAGATGTCTTTGTCGATCGCCAGCCCTTCGACCTGATGGAACATCGGCGTGTGGGTCTGGTCATAGTCGGCGCGGTAGACGCCACCCGGACAGATCACGCGGATTGGCGCGCCCTGCTTCTCCATCGAGCGGATCTGCACCGGCGAGGTATGGGTGCGCAGCACATGCGGCGGGCGGTTATCGCCCTCGGCGCGGTGCATGTAAAACGTGTCCATCTCGGCCCGTGCGGGGTGGTGGCCGGGGATGTTCAGGGCGTCGAAATTGTACCAGTCGTCTTCAATCCGCGGCCCTTCGGCCACCGAAAACCCAAGCTCGGCAAAGATTGCCGTCAGCTCTTCGGTTGCCTGGCTGATCGGATGAACCGAGCCCTGGCCGCGCGGGCGCGTGGGCAGGGTGACGTCCAGCCATTCGGTGCGCAGACGTTCATCCAGCGCGGCATCGGCAAGGGCCGCTTTCTTGGCGGACAGGGCCGAGTTGATCTCGTCCTTCAGCGCATTCAGCGCGGGACCGGCGACCTGGCGTTCCTCGGGCGTCATCTTGCCCAGCTCGCGCATCTTCAGCGCGACCTCGCCCTTTTTGCCCACGGCTGCCACGCGGATGGCTTCGAGCGTGTTTTCGTCACCTGCATCGGCGATCTGACCGAGATATTTTGCCTTGAGATCGTCCATGACGTTTCCTGAACCTGGCCCCTGAATGCTGTTGGGGACCTGCTATCACAGCGACACGCGAAAGCAAGAGGGGCTAGACCATCGGTTCAAGGACATATTCGCCCGGCGCGGCACAAACAGGGGCAAAGGCGCGGCAACCGGGCGCAGAAGGCGCGGGGTGCAGGCGTCCCGCGTGCCGCCGCAACCAGTCCGACCAGTCCGCCCACCATGTGCCGGGCCGCCGCTGCGCGTTGCGCAACCATAGGTCGGGGTCCTGAGGGTGGCTGTCATTCACGAAATATTCGCTGTTGGCCAGGTTGGGCGGCCGCAGGATGCTTTGCACATGGCCGCTGGTCGACAGCACGAACCGGTTGTCGCCGCCAAAGGCATGCACCGCCCGGTAGATACCGCGCCAGGGCATCAGGTAGTCTTCAAGCCCACCGACGAAATAGGTCGGAACCGATACCTTGCCATAGTCGACAGGTGCCCCGAACAGAACCTGCCGCCCGGGATGTCGAAAGACATCATACAGGAAAATATCGATGAAATCCGAATGCAGCTGCGCCGGGACGCGGGTAGGGTCGTTGTCCCAGTACAGCACGTCCAGAGGCGGCGGCTGCCGCCCCAGAATGTTGTTGTTCACCCAGTAGCTCCAGACCAGGTCCTCGGGCCGGAGCCAGACAAACAGATGCGACAGGTCCAGCCCGTCCATCGTGCCTTCTTCGCGCGAAATACGCCGCGCCAGTTCCAGGTTTTCGCGGGTGGTAAAGGCTTCGAGAACCGAACCGTTGCCGGGATAAAGCGCCGTCACAAGCAATGAATGGCTGGCGATCTGCGGGTCGCGGGTTTCTGCCAGATACCCCAGCAGAGACACGGCCGTCAGCCCACCGGCGCAGGCCGAAATCAGGTTGACCTTGTCCGCGCCGGTCGTGGCGCGGATCGCATGGATCGCCTGAAGGGTCGCGGCCAGATAGACCTCCATCCCCCAATCCGCGCTTTCCGGGCCGGGGTTCTTCCAGCT
The DNA here is from genome assembly GCA_030427405.1 of Alphaproteobacteria bacterium. GTDB lineage: Bacteria > Pseudomonadota > Alphaproteobacteria > Rhodobacterales > Rhodobacteraceae > Ruegeria. The sequence continues at coordinate 201,161 of JAUHXK010000001.1, forward strand.
TAGGGTAAAGACCTGAAATCCCTGCCCGACCAGGTAACCCAACAAGCTGTTCTGCGGTTTCAGGTCGAACGCATAGTATTTGTTGATCTGTGGCGGGATCAGCAGAACCGGGCGGGCATGGACCTGATCCGTCTGGGGCGCGTATTGGATCAGCTCCAACTGCTCAATCCGCAGGATCACCGCCCCCTCGGTCACAGCCAGCGTTTCACCCAAAGTGTAGGCGCCGGGTTTGATCTGCCGGGGCATTCCACGGTTATACTGCAGATCAAGGGCAAAATTCTTGATGCCCTGAACCGCGGACCGCCCGGCGCTGCTTTCGGCGCGCTTGATCGCCGACGGATGCAGCGGCAGGTTGGTCGGGGACAAGGCCGCCTTCATCTGCATCACGAAAAACTCGATCCGCTGACGGTCCTGATCGTCCATCTCCTGTGCGTTCAGCCAGTTCTGAACATGCGTGTTCCACGCAAGGTAAAGCTGCATCAGCCCGCGCAGCACCGGGCTTTGCCGCCACAAAGGGTCTCGGAACCGGCGGTCGCGGGGGCTTGGCTGCAGATCGACGGAGTCGGGCTGTTGCAAAATTTCGGTCGCCTGCGCGGCAAAGGCGGAAAAATGACGCGCAAGAAGGTCTGGGTTGTCCAGGGCCAGCGACATGATATGGGCCAGTGTTTCCGCGATCCCCTTGCCCTGCGCCGCCGTATCATTGGGCGCATCTGGGGCGGGTTCGGACAACAGATCGGAGGCGATCCGCATCAGGCGTTCGGCCTTTTCTAGCGGCGCGTGCCCGCTGGTGACTAGGTCTTCCAGAAGGTCTGAAAGGTCTCGGTCCTGCGGATTTTTTCCGGCGTTCCGCCCCATCACATAACCCCCCTGTTAGGAGGGCAGTTTTCGCAGGACGAAATCCATGACCCGATAATCCAGTTCGGGAAAGATCACCGAACCGGGATGATCCTTGCCTTCGGGGGTCTTTTTGCCAACCGTCCCGAGAATACGGACCACCACCTCGTCGGTGCCGTCGTCAAAAGACAACCGTTCGGGGTCGACACCAAGCTTGGTGTCACCGAAATCGCCTGTCACGGCAAGGGTGACCGTGCCCTTCATCGTGCCGGGATTGTTGATGGCAAAAGCCGCGTTGACGATCTCGCCGGACTTGCCCGCCAGCAGCAGCGGCGGGCGCGCGGTGTCCTGTGTCGCGGCGTCCTGCGGGGCCCCTTCGGTCACGGCAGAGGTAAAGGCACGCACATATTCGCGGCCCAGGTTCAATAAGTCGGCCGAATATTTCAGGTTGACCGATGTGGCGCTTCGGATGGTTTCGCTCAGCTTTCTGTCAGCCATTGCTGCCTCCGGCGCGGGCCATTTCCGAGGGGCACGGGCGCATGACGTGGAAATGGTCATACCAATGCAGCTCGTAATCCGGCACGTCGTCCACGCTTACGCAGTGACAGCAGGGGCGCGTCGCCTTGTCATCGCGGCAGATCACCCAGCGCAGGTAATGATCGGCACAGCCCCGCACCCAGATCAGCAGGTCCAGGTCGTCGCAATCGCAACAGCTTGTTCTTTTGTCCGGGTCCCTGTCCTTGGTCGGAACGGTGGCTCGGACCGAAACCGTGCGCCGTTCCTTGGGACCAAGCACAAATGACCGGTCCTTGGCATCCACCTGCACGACACCCGCATCCTGCCCTGCAGCCTTGACCTCATAGCTGTGGGGACGGAAATCCTCGTTCACGATGTCGATGCACACTTCACCCTGTGCGCCGGGAGCAAGCCTGCATGTCACTTCTCCGACGGCCCGCGGCATCCAGCACGGGTCGGGGATGTCACAACAAGACGCGCCCCGCGGCAGGCTCATGCCGCGTGCACCATCCGCCAGGATGCCGCCCCCTGCCAGCAGCGCCTTTACAAGTTCGCGGCCCAGGCCCAGCTGCGCGGCGATAAGGTCCCCGAGGGCGGAATCAACACCGCTCATATCCATGTCAGGTCTGCATTTTGAGGTCATCATACGGCTCCGTTTGTGACGGACAGTGAAATGGGAAGGTCGAAATATTCCGTGCTGGCAATCCCGTGAAACCGGCGCCCTGCCCCGATCTCTGCGGGGATGGACAGCCTGAAATCCGCAGAAAAGGTTGTTGCGGGCCCATGTGTTCCAAACCCGCGCGCGATCGCCAGCTTGAGTATCCCCGTATGCGCTTGCCGCAGCCTGCCATGAAACGCCGAGACAAAGGCATCCATCGTGTCGCGCGGCTTGGCATAGCTGGCGGCAAAGGCGGACTCGATCCCGTCATCGTCAAACAGGGCAACCGCAATCGCCCGCGGCAGGGCGACGTCGGTATTACCGTTATTGGCAAAGGCCAGTGTCACGACGGGCCGTGCGCCGGGTGGGCCGGAAAAATCAAGCGCACCGGTCAGCACGTCCAGGCTGGTATTGACCAACACGCGCGCTGTAAAAGAATGGCTGGCCTTGCCGGCCGAAATCTTTCCCTTGTAATTCCCCGGCGGGGTCTGCGGCGCCAGACGCAGGTTCATCCCTGCCGCGCGCCGCCCTGCGCGACGCACCCGCAGCGCCTGCCGCCCCGGTGACAGCAACTTGGCCACCGGCCCCGTGATCGTCGCGGGCTGGGCCAGTTCGGGCACCTGCCCGACCGCCACCAGACGCCTGGGCGGACCGATGAATTCGAACATGTGGTCGGCGGTTTTTCCGGTGCTCTTTGCCATGGCCACACCTATCCAACCGGCACCGGTTTCGGTGGTTTCTGAGGCTTCTGCGGCTTGGGCTCGCACGGGTAGGGCACATAAGGTTCCGTGATGAACTGCCCCTGCCCGCAGAACGAAACACAAGCCACTTCGCGCCCCAGAAGGTTGAACCCGATCTTGTAGTTCACTGGCAGATGGCCACGTATCGACGGGATTTCCTTCAGCCGCAGCGACAGGTCGATCGGGCGTATCTCGATGGGCGCCAACTCTTTCACGCTGACCGAGAAATCCGTCGGTATGTCAATGCTATAGCTTGTCGGAATGTCGATATCGAGACCGCCATCCAGATCAACACCAAATGTAAACTTCGAGGGAATCTTGACGCTCATCCGGCACACTCCGCGGGTACAAAATGGATCAAATATATATGCATAATAGCACATCGCGGCCCCGAACCATAGGCGCGCACCCGTGGCTGGCGGTCTTTTGCCGCCCGATTATGGGCGTGACGGCGCGCAACAAGCCCCTGCGCGGGCGGGTTCGGGCACAGCTGTATTCAGAATTGGCCCCCGCGCAAAATTCACGGTACCCTCGCCCCAAATATCGGAGGACAGCATGAACAGGCGAACCGCAGCTTGCGGGTTTTTTCCCTTTACCTTGCGGACAGGCCCCGCCCGATATGACCGCGCACCCAGCCGGGGCACTGCATGAACCCCGCAGTCTGGCTGGCCCGAACGGCCCAGGCCCAACCCCACGCGACGGCCTTGGTCAAAGGCACGATTACAGATGCCGATTACGCCACGTTTGCCCACCGCAGCGCGGCGATTGGGGCTGCCCTGTCCGAACGGGGTATCGCCAAGGGCGAGCGGGTCGCCGTGTTCATGCACAACTGCACCGAATATCTTGAGGTGCTGTATGGCATCTGGTGGATCGGCGCCGTAGCCGTGCCGATCAATGCCAAGCTGCACGAGAAAGAAGCGGCCTGGATTATTGCGAATTCAGGCGCGGCGCTGGTCTTTGCGGATGAGGGCCGTGCAAAGGCGCTTTCGGGCGAAGTTTCAGTCGATATCCTGCGCGCGCCTGGCTTTGACCATGACCGGATTTACAAGCACCGGGCGACCCGGTCGACGCACCCAGTGTCCTTGTCTGCGCAAGACACGGCCTGGCTGTTTTACACGTCGGGCACCACGGGTCGGCCCAAGGGTGTGATGATAAGCTGCGGCAACCTCATGTCCATGACGCTCAGCTATTTCGCGGATGTGGACGACGTGACACCTGCGGACGCAACGCTCTATGCCGCCCCCATGAGCCATGGCGCGGGCATCTACAACTTTATGCATGTCCTGCGGGGGGCGCGTCATGTCGTTCCCGAAAGCGGTGGCTTTGACGCGGACGAGATCCTGGAACTGGCGCCCCAAATTGGCAGGGTTTCCATGTTCGCCGCCCCAACCATGGTTCGCAGGCTGGTCGACAGAGCCAGGGCCCACGGGGCCGACGGCACAGGGCTGCGCACGATCATTTACGCCGGCGGGCCGATGTATGAGGCCGACATTGTCGAGGCGGTCGCGGTCATGGGGCCGCGTTTCGTGCAAGTTTACGGGCAGGGCGAATGCCCGATGGGGATCACGGCCTTGTCGCGCTTCGACATCGCGGACCGCGATCACCCCCGGTGGCGCGAACGGCTGAATTCGGTCGGGAGGGCGCAGTCCCCGGTCGAGGTCGCGATCCTTGGCCCCGATGGCCACGCGCTGGACGCGGACACCGTGGGCGAGATCGCCGTACGCGGGGCAACTGTGATGCCCGGCTATTGGCAAAACCCCGAAGCCACCGCCGACACGCTGCGCAACGGGTGGCTGTGGACCGGAGACATGGGCCGCATGGACGCCGATGGCTATGTCACACTGCAGGACCGGTCCAAGGACATGATCATATCCGGTGGCTCGAACATCTACCCGCGCGAGGTCGAAGAGGTGCTGCTGTCGCACCCGGCCGTCTACGAGGTTGCCGTGGTCGGACAAACCGATCCGGAATGGGGAGAGGTGCCAGTCGCCTTTGTTGCGCTTTCGCCCGGGCAAGTGGTGCAGGCGGAAACGCTGGACAGGCTGTGTCTGGATCAGATCGCCCGGTTCAAACGGCCCCGTGCCTATCGGTTCATCCCTGCGTTGCCCAAGAACAACTATGGCAAAATCCTCAAGACCGACCTGCGCGACATGCTGCAGGCAGATCCCGCGAATCACAAGGCGCGCAAACCCGGCCCCTAGTGCCGGGCGCGCCCATCAATAGCTGAAATCGGAATAAATCCGGGTCAGATCGCCCTGCCAGTCCTCGTGGTACCGCGACAGCAATTCGTCGGCGGGCACATTGCCGGTTTCAAGGCTGTCCTTGAGCGCGTTCAAAAAGTGGGTTTCGTCAGGCACCAGCCCACCGGCACCGGGGCGGGCACGGGACTTGAGGCCCGCATCGGCAATGGCGACGACCTCGCGGGCCAGATCGTGCATTTTGATATTGCCGACCCTCGCCTGCAGGCCGTCCTTGGCGCCCTCGATACGCAATGCTTCGCGGGTCTCTGTGTCCCAGCCTTTCACCAGATCCCAGGCCGCATCCAGCGCGCCCTGATCATAGGTCAGGCCAACCCAGAACGCAGGCAGCGCACATAGGCGGCGCCACGGGCCGCCATCGGCACCGCGCATCTCCATGAATTTCTTGATCCGCGCTTCGGGAAAGGCGGTGGTCAGGTGATCGGCCCAGTCGGACAGGGTCGGGGTCTCACCCGGCAGCGCAGGCAATTTGCCCTGAAGAAAGTCGCGGAACGACATGCCCAGAGCGTCGATATACTGGCCATCGCGATAGACGAAATACATCGGCACATCGAGCGCGTATTGCACGTAACGCTCGAACCCAAAGCCGTCTTCGAACACAAATGGCAACATGCCGGTGCGGGCATCATCCAGGTGCCGCCAGATATAACTGCGCCAGCTTTTCTGACCGTTCACCTTGCCTTCAAAGAACGGAGAATTGGCAAACAGCGCAGTCGCCACCGGTTGCAGCGCCAGCGCCACGCGCAGCTTTTGCACCATGTCGGCCTCAGACCCAAAGTCGATATTGACCTGGACCGTACAGGTGCGCCGCATCATGGCGCGCCCCATGGTGCCAACCTTTTCCATATAGTCGTTCATCAGCCGGTAACGCCCCTTGGGCATCAGCGGCATCTGGTCATGGGTCCAGATCGGCGCGGCACCGAGGCCGATGAAGCCCACTCCGATCTCGTCGGCGATGTCCTTCACCTCGCGCAGGTGAATGTTCACCTCGTCGCAGGTCTCGTGGATGGTTTCCAGCGGCGCACCCGACAATTCCAACGCGCCACCCGGTTCAAGGCTGACATTTGCGCCGTCCTTTTCCAGACCGATCAGGTGCCCCGCTTCACGCACCTCGGCCCAGCCGTGGCGATCACGCAGCCCCTCAAGCACGGCCACGATCGAGCGCGTACCCTCGAACGGCAGCGGCTTCAGGGTATCCTTGCAATAGCCGAACTTCTCATGCTCGGTTCCGATGCGCCAATCCTGCTTGGGCTTACAGCCCGATTCCAGATATTCGGCCAGTTGTTCGTGGCGTTCGATCGGCCCGCCGCCGGATTGGGGGATGGACATGAGACTTGTGCTCCGATCCTGATGTGTCTGTCTTGGGGTCAGTCGTGGGCGCAAACCGCCCCGGTGTCAATGCAGCCGAAGATGGGCGGGCCGCATCGGGCGGCGTTCCCATATGACGACCGGATGAACCGTTTCGCCATTCAGTTCGGCCAGCATCTGTTCGGTTTTCAGGCCGGGCAGGTTTGAGAAAACGTCAAACAGCGCCTCGGCGCCTTCCGCATTCACGGGAATGTGAAGCGTCGGCTGCCCCGGCTGGTCCAGCACCCAATGCGCAGGGTTCGAGGTCGGGTCCAGCGCCAGTCGCTCGATTTCACGGGTGGCAACGATGCCGCCATCCAGCGGGCCCAGATATGTGATCTGGCCCTCGTCGACGGTAACCACGCCCGGACCGCCTGCTCCGGTACGAAATCGCGCGCGCTGAACGCCGATGACTGCAAGAGCCAGCGAAACCGCCACCAGAACCCAACCCAGCCAGCCCAGCAAACCGCCGGGCCCGCCAATCCAGCTTAGGCCGAGGACAAGCACAAACCCCGCCACCAGCACTTCGCGCCAGCGCCACAGGGTCAATTTGGCTTCGGGTCGTATGAAACTCATGCCGCGGGCTCCTTCTTGGTGCCGAACGGGGTCCGCGCAAAGCGGCCCGCCAGCACAGGTCTTATCGCGATATAGGCACGCGGCGCCGAATCCAAAGCGGTAAACACAGCGGCGTGAAAAACACCGATCGCCAGGTCGCATGGGTACGCCATCAGGCCCAATCCCCAAGCGCCTGCTGCCACATCGTCAAGGCAGCGACTGCGGCCGTATCCGCACGCAGGATTCGAGGCCCGAGGCTGACCACATGGGTAAAGGGCAACCCGGTCAGACGCGACCGTTCGCGCGCTGAAAACCCGCCCTCGGGACCGATGAGAATGGCCCAGGGCGCGCGCCCGTCCTGCCCGGCCAGCCCCAGGGCCGAGCCGACCTCGGCCTCGTCACAGAACATCAGTTGCCGACCGTCCGGCCAGACATCCAGCACCTTGTCCAGACGGGTCAGGTCCGAGACTTCGGGCACGAACGTGCCGCCACATTGCTCGGCCGCCTCGACCGCATGGGCCTGCAACCGGTCCTGCCGGATGCGTTCGGAATTGGTAAACTCGGTCTGCACCGGCATGATCCTGGCAGCACCCATTTCGGCGGCTTTTTCAACGATGAAATCGGTGCGGGCCTTTTTGATCGGCGCAAAAAGCAGCCACAGGTCAGGGGGCAGTTGCAGAGGTTTCGATTGCGCAACGCAGGTCAACGCTCCGCCGCGCTTGCCGGCCTCGGCCACCTCGGCCAACCATTCGCCATCCCGCCCGTTGAAAAGGGCGACCTGGCCGCCAACGGATTGACGCATCACGCCGAACAGGTAATGCGCCTGCTCGCGCGTCAAAGGAACCGATTGCCCCGCACCCAAAGGGTGATCTACATACAGTCTGATCTTTGCACTCATGAGACCTTACATATGCAAGGCAATGCCCCAACACCAGACGGTCAGGTCGCCGATGCCGTCAGCGGCAACTGGGTCGACACCCACGCGCCCGCCTTCACCCGCCCTTATCTGCGGCTGTCGCGCGCCGACCGGCCCATCGGAACCTGGTTGCTGCTGATTCCGTGCTGGTGGGGGCTGGCGCTGGCGGCTCTGGCTGGCGGCGACGCGCGCCTGGGCGATCTGTGGATCGCGGTGGGCTGCATGCTGGGCGCGTTTCTGATGCGCGGAGCCGGATGCACCTGGAACGATATCACCGACCGGGAATTCGACGCCCGGGTCGAGCGGACAAGATCGCGCCCGATCCCCTCTGGGCAGGTCAGTGTCCGGCAAGCGGTGATCTGGATGGTGCTGCAATCCCTGCTTGCCTTTGCAATCCTGTTGACCTTCAACCGCGCCGCTATCGCGATGGGCGTTCTGTCCCTGCTGCCGGTCACTATCTATCCCTTTGCCAAGCGGTTTACCTGGTGGCCGCAGGTTTTTCTGGGCCTGGCCTTCAACTGGGGCGCCTTGCTGGCCTGGGCGGCCCATAGCGGAACGGTCGGTTCGCCCGCAATTCTGTTGTACCTGTCCGGCATCGCCTGGACGTTGTTCTATGATACAATCTATGCGCACCAGGACGCCGAGGATGACGCCCTGATCGGGGTCAAGTCCACCGCCCGGTTGTTTGGCACGGACACTGCGAAATGGCTGAAGTACTTTTTGGTTGCGACCGTGGCCCTCATGGGGCTGGCCATCATTGACGCCGCCGTGCCGCAAGCAGGCTTTGCCGCGCTTGTGGTGGCCATCGCCGGACCATGGGCCATGGGGTGGCATATGGCCTGGCAATTGCGCGGGCTGGACACCGAGGACAACGCCAAATTGCTGCAACTGTTCCGGGCCAACCGGGACACCGGCTTGATTCCGCTGATCTTCCTTGGCGTTGCGCTGCTGCTCTGATTGCACCTCTGCCGTCAGGGATATATGAGTTCAGTCCAATCGCCGGAGGAGTCACAAGCCAACCCATGCGCCTGCCGTTTTCCATCACCGTTGCTGCGATCTTTACCGTGTCTGCCCTGCTGTCTCTTCTGGCTGCCGGCCTCATGGTAACCAAGACCGAGGAAGCATCGGAATTTGCCGTGAGGCGGGCCCTGAACCTGAAAGGGCTGGACTGGGCAGAGGTACAGGCCGACGGATTGCGGGTGGTGCTGACAGGCACCGCACCGGACGAGGCGACGCGATTCAACGCCCTGACGGCCGCAGGCACCGAGGTCGACACCTCGCGGGTCATCGACGAAATGGAAGTTGCCCCAACCGCCGATCTGGCACCGCCCCGGTTTTCGGCTGAGATCCTGCGCAATGACAGCGGTATCTCGGTCATCGGCCTGATTCCGGCCAGCGAGGACCGCGAGGCCCTGGTCGAACGCTTGCAGGACCTGGATGGCGGAACATCGGTTTCCGACCTGATGGAAAGCGCGGATTACCCCAAGCCAAAAGGCTGGGACGATGCACTGAATTTTGCAATTCGGGCGCTGTCCAGCCTGCCCCGCGCCAAGATCTCGGCCAGCCCCGGCCTGGTCAAGATCACCGCCATCGCCGACAGTCAGCAGGAAAAGGACCGGCTGGAACAAAGCCTGACGCGGTCGGCACCGCCAAGCCTGCGCATCGGCTTGTCCATCTCGGCACCACGGCCTGTCATCACCCCGTTCACGCTTCGGTTTCTGATTGATGGTCAGGGCAGCCAGTTCGACGCCTGTTCTGCCGAAACCGAAGAGGCCCGCGACACGATCGTCGCGGCTGCCCGGGCGGCGGGGATGGACGGGCCCTATTCCTGCACCATCGGGCTGGGCGTGCCGTCGCCCAGCTGGTCGCTTGCCGCGAAACAGAGCATCGCGGCGCTGGCCGAAATCGGTCAGGGCTCGGTGACCATGTCCGATGCCGATATCACCTTGATCGCGGCACAGGGAACGCCACCGGGACTGTTTGACAGGGTCGTGGGCGAGCTGGAAAACAAACTGCCGGATGTCTTCGCACTGCACGCGGTTCTACCCGAGCCGGAAACGCCCACCCAGGCCGGACCGCCCGAGTTTTCGGCCACCCGCAGCCCCGAGGGGCTGGTGCAATTGCGCGGGCGTCTGGGCGACGACGCCATGCGCGACATGGTCGACAGCTTTGCCCGCGCCGCCTTTGGCACCGAAGAGGTACATATGGCAACCCGGATCGCCCCGGACCTGCCGTCGGACTGGCCGGTGCGCGTTCTGGCCGGGCTGGAGGCGCTGTCGCAACTGCACAATGGGGTTCTTACCGTAACCCCCGACGCCGTCGAGCTGAGCGGAACTTCCCACGACGAGAGCGCGCGTGCGACCGTCGCCGGGTTGCTTTCCGACAAGCTTGGCGATGCGCAGGACTATACGCTTGCCATAACCTACCAGCCCCCGCCAGAACCCGCCGATGCCCTGCCCGACCCGGAAACCTGCGAGGCCCGGATTGTCGAGATCCAAACCGGCAACAAGATCGCGTTTGAACCCGGTTCGGCAACCGTCGCCGCCGATTCCCGCGAGACCGTGAACCGCATCGCCAACATCCTGCGCGACTGCGGACCGATCCGCATGGAAATCCAGGGCCACACCGACAGCCAGGGCCGCGAGGAAATGAACCAGCAACTCAGCCAGGCGCGCGCGCAATCCATCCTGAACGAACTTCGCGGACGGCGCGTTCCAACGTCAAGCTACTCGGCCGTCGGGTATGGCGAAACGCAGCCCATCGCCGATAACGAGACCGAAGAAGGTCGCGAAGAAAACCGCCGCATCGAATTCCGCCTGATCCGACCCGAGCCGGTGGACAATACGCCAACCGGGCTTGATGCGATAGAAGCTGAAAGCGCGACACCTGAAACCGACGCAACGGATGCGGGCTCGGAGGACCAGTAAGTTGAACAGAACAGAATTCATCATCGCCACCGCCATCATCCTGTTCGCGGCCTTCTGCATGGGATGGTTCGCAAACTGGCTGGCCCATCGCCTGTCCCGCGTCCGCCAAAGCGACGTGGCGGACCTGGACCGCATGAGCCAGGAACTGCACGAAGCCGAGGAAACCCGCGATCAGGCGATCACCTATCTGCAACAGCGCGAAGCGGAACTGACCAACCAGTTGACGCAGACCGAGGCAGAGCTGGCGGCGGCAATGGACGGGTTGCGCGCCGCCCGGCACGAGGCCGAAGAACTGCGCGGGCGGATCAACAACGCCGACTGAGCCTGCTACCAGCGGGTCAGCGCGTCTTCGTCTTCGTCCTTGGCGGCGACCCACTCCGCACCGGATGTAGTGATCTCTTTTTTCCAGAACGGCGCGCGGGATTTCAGGTAGTCCATCAGGTACTCGGCCGCTTCGAACGCATCCTTGCGATGCGGTGCCGCGGTCGCGACCATCATGATCCTGTCCCCCGGCACCAGCCGCCCATAGCGGTGGATGACCAGAACATCGCCCAGCGACCAACGCGCGCGGGCCTCTTCGGCGATTTTGGTGATGGCACGCTCGGTCATGCCCGGGTAATGCTCGATCTCCATCCTGTCCAGATTGCCTTTGGCCAGGTCGCGCACAACGCCCGTAAAGGTCACGATGGCACCGTTTGCGGTATCCCGGTCGGCAAAGGCGTTGGACTCTGCGCCCAGGTCGAACTCTTGTTCCTGAACCGCGATGCGCATGGTGTCAGCCCCCGGTCATCGGCGGGAAAAAGGCAACCTCGCGCACCCCCGCCAAAGAGGCGTCAAAATCCGACAATTCCTGATCCAGCGCCACGCGCAGCGCGGACAGGTCGGCAAAGGCTGCGGCATAGCGGTCTTCGCGCGCGCTGAGCTCGGTCACCAGCTCTGCGACGGTTGCGGCATCGGTTTCGACCCGCTCTTTCGGCAGGCCAATCCGTTCCCGCATCCATGCAAAATACAGCACGTCCATCCCTTAACTCTCCTTCAGATGAGGCATGGCCTTGATGAGATAATCATAGCCGGTGATCAATGTCAGACCAGCTGCGATCCACAGCAGCCACAGGCCCACCTGGCCCGACCAGACCATCCCGTTGTAAAAACCGCGCAATCCGACCTCGTCGCTGACCTGCCCGGTCAACACCTGTTCGACAAGCGCGGGGTCCATGCCCATGACGGACATGCCCAGGTGGTGTTCGAATATCCCTTGCGAGAAAAGGACCGCAATCGCCACCATCTGCGCGGTTGTCTTCCACTTGGCCAGCTTGGTCACCTTAAGTGTTCCGGCCACATCCCCAAGATATTCACGCAACCCCGACACAAAGACTTCGCGGAACAGGATCACGGTTGCGGGCAGCACCAGCCACGGCGTCCAGTGTTCGGTCGAATACCCGACCAGAATCATAAGCGCGATCACCACCATCGCCTTGTCCGCGATCGGGTCCAGCATCGCCCCGATCTTGGTTTCCTGTTTCCAGGCACGCGCCAGGTAGCCATCGAACCAGTCGGTGATCGCGGCCGAAAGGAACAGGATCAGCGCAAACCAGTCCGCATAGGGCCGGGTAAAGTAAAGGAACATCACAGCCAGCCCCGGCGCGGCCAGCAGGCGCAATACAGTCAGAATGTTTGGCAGGTTCCATTTCATGCCCCGGACCCTACATCGCTGTTTCGGAACAGGAAAGACGGGATCATGATTTTCCGCGCCATTCCCGGCCCCGGCGGGCCAATAAGGGCAAAGCGCCGCATGCATCGCACCCATCACGGATATGGCCTTGGCTATGGGCTGAAATCGGACCAGATTGCGCCGCATACGCCCTTGGGCGACCTATCCGTTTCCAGCCCGCAGGAGCACAGCTTGTCATGACAGCCCACATACGGACCGACGCGCGGGCAAACCTGGCGGGCAGCGCCTGGATGATTGCGGCCATGGCTGGATTCGCGTTTGAGGATGCCCTGCTGAAAAGCGCAACCGCCGCAGTGCCGATCTGGCAGGTCATGATCCTGTTCGGGGCCGGTGGTGCGCTGGTCTTTGGCTGCGCGGCAGGCTGGCGCAGGGCGCGCCTTCTGCACCCCGACGTCTTGTCCCGCCCAATGAAAATCCGCGTCCTGTTTGAAGTTCTGGGCCGGTTGTTCTACGTTCTTGCGATTGCCCTGACACCGCTCTCGTCCGCCACGGTAATATTGCAGGCAACCCCCCTTGTGGTGGTTGCGGGTGCTGCATTGTTTTTCAACGAAACGGTTGGCTGGCGCCGGTGGAGCGCAATTTTCGTCGGTCTGGTGGGTGTGGTCGTTATCATCCAACCGACGGGCGACAGCTTTACCGCCCTGTCCCTGCTGGCTGTTCTTGGCATGATCGGTTTTGCCGGGCGCGACCTGGCCAGCCGCGCCGCGCCGGCGACGCTGGGCACGGCGGTACTGGGGTTCTACGGGTTCCTCTCGATCCTTGCCGCCGGAATCGCCTATCGGTTCTGGGAAGGGGCGCCGATGGTTTCCCTGTCCGCCCATGCGTGGCTGCACGTCACCGGCGCGATCGTCATGGGGGTCCTGGCCTATGCCGCGCTGATGAAGGCAATGCGCACTGGCGAGGTTTCAGCCGTTACGCCATTCCGTTACTCCCGACTGTTGTTCGGGGTGGCACTGGGCGTGTTCCTGTTTGGCGAAGGGCTGGATCAGTCCATGTGGATTGGCAGCGCCCTGATCGTTGCATCGGGCCTGTACATCCTGTGGCGCGGGCGAAAGACCTAACCCTTGTCGTGGAAAAAGTCGTAAACCTTCTGCGCCAACCCGGCCGATATCCCTTCGACCGCTTTTAGATCGGCCAGATTGGCCCGGCTGACGGCCTTGGCGCTGCCGAAATGTGCCAGCAGCGCACGTTTGCGCGCCGCGCCCACACCGGGGATTTCATCCAGCGGCGTCGTTCCGATCGCCTTGGCCCGTTTCGCGCGATGCGTGCCAATGGCGAAACGGTGCGCCTCATCACGCAGACGCTGAACAAAGTACAACACCGGATCGTTGCGTTTCAGCGCAAAGGGGCGTTGGCCTATGCGGTGGAATTCTTCCTTGCCGTGGTCGCGGTCGACGCCCTTGGCGACGCCGATCATCGGGATATCTTCGACCCCGTGCTGGGCCATGATCTCATGCACCGCGCTTACCTGCCCGGCCCCGCCGTCGATCAGCAGAAGATCGGGCCACAGCCCCTTGTCCCGGTCAGGATCTTCCTTTTGCAGACGGGTGAAGCGGCGGGTCAGGACTTCTTTCATCATCCCGAAATCGTCACCGGGGGTCAGGTCGTCGCCGCGGATGTTGAACTTGCGATAGGCGTTCTTCATGAACCCTTCGGGGCCAGCCACGATCATACCGCCCACCGCGTTGGTGCCCTGAATATGCGAGTTGTCGTAGACCTCGATCCGGCTGGGCGGCGCATCCAGTTCAAACGCCTCGGCCACACCGCGCAACAACTTGGCCTGCGTGGCGCTTTCGGACATACGGCGGGCCAGCGATTCGCGCGCGTTGCGCAGGGCTCCGGCCACCAGCTCTTGTTTTTCGCCCCGCTGCGGGACAAGGATTTCCACCTTGCGCCCGGCCTTTTCGGCCAGAGCCTGTTCCATCAGGTCAGCGTTTTCGATCCCGTCCGACAGGATCAACTGACGCGGCGGTTCCTTGTTGTCGTAGAACTGTCCCAGAAAGGCTTCCATCACCTCTGCGGGCGAAACCTCGGCCCCGACGCGCGGATAGAAATCCTTGTTGCCCCAGTTCTGGTTGGCGCGGATGAAGAACACCTGAACACAGGCCTGCCCGCTGTCCATATACAGTCCGATTACATCCGCCTCGGTCACGCCGCGCGGGTTGATGCCCTGGCTGGTCTGCACCTGCGTCAGCGCCCGGATACGGTCGCGCAAACCGGCGGCGCGTTCGAACTCCATCGCCTCGGAGGCGGCCATCATCTGTTCGGCCAGTTCCTCCTGCACCTTGGTCGACCGTCCTGACAGGAACCGTTCGGCATCCTTGACGCTTTCGCGATAGTCACCCTCCGAGATCAACCCGACACACGGCCCCGAGCATCGTTTGATCTGATACAGCAGGCAAGGCCGTGTGCGGCTGTCGAACATGGAATCCGAGCAACTGCGCAGAAGGAAAGCCTTTTGCAGTTGGTTCAACGTCCGGTTTACTGCACCTGCACTAGCGAAAGGGCCGAAATAGGCACCCTTTTCCTTTTTCGCGCCGCGGTGTTTCTTGATCTGCGGAAAGGCATGGTCCTTGGCAACCAGAATATTCGGAAAGCTTTTGTCATCCCGCAGCAACACGTTGTACTTGGGCTTGAGCTGCTTGATCAGGTTCTGCTCCAGCAGCAGCGCCTCGGTCTCGGTCCGCGTGGTCAGAAACATCATCGACGCGGTTGCGGCGATCATCTTTTCGATCCGCCCCGAATGGCCGGGCCGCGTATAGTTCGACACCCGCGCCCTGAGGTTGCGCGCCTTGCCCACATAAAGAACGCGACTGTCGGCATCCAGCATCCGGTAGACACCGGGCGAGTTGTCCAGCGTCTTCACATAGCTCTGGATACAGGCATAGCCCGTGGGCCGCGTACCAATCGGAGGATCGTCCTGAGGCGTCATGACGTGGACATATGATTCTCTGCGCGCGGCTGCAATCTTGGGCCTTTCAGTTCAAGAGAAAACAAATCCACGGAATCTGTGGATAACTGTGCAGATAACTTTGACAGCGCCATGAATTTCCCTTGTGATCAAGCCATTTCCGTTATTTGCCCAAATATTGAGCAACAATTCAACTCATTGTTTTTGCTCGATAATTTTTTTGACCCGCGACAAGTGTATGAAAAAAAAGACATTTTTGTAACAAGACGGTAACACACCGGTGTGCAGTGCAAAACTTGACTCGAATTTGTCTATTCCACGCCCACGATGTCAGGAGTTTGCCAGCCCAGATGCTGACCTCCGTCAACGCAAAGCAACTGTCCGGTTACCGCCGGAGCGTCCAGGAAATAGCCCAGCGCGGCGGTGATATCCGACGGGTTCGAGCCGCGTTCCAATATCGTGTTTTCGCGTTGCGCCTGAAAATGCGCCGCGCTTTGGCGGTGGCCTTGCAACGTGGGGCCCGGGCCGATCGCATTGACACGAATGGCAGGTGTCAACGCCTGTGCCGCGGTGCGCGTCAGGGCCCACAGCCCCATTTTCGCAATCGTGTAAGACATAAATTCGGGCGTAAGCTTGCGCACGCGCATATCCACCATATTCACGATCAGCCCCGTGGCCACGGGTTCGCCCATATCGTCGCGCTCTGGCTTCAGCCCCTGTTCGGCCATGGCCTGGGTCAGGACGAAGGGCGCGCGCAGGTTGCTGTCGATATGGCGGTCCCAGCTTTCGCGGGTTGCGGTGCGGATATTGTCGTATTCGAAGATCGACGCGTTGTTCACAAGGCAGGTCACCGGGCCGCCCAGCGCCGCGACCGCCTGGGGCAAAAGGGCGCTGACTTGGGCCTCGTCCAAAAGATCGGCAGGCAGCGCAACCGCGTTTTGGCCCATCGCTTTTACTTCGGCAACGGTTTCAAGGGCCGCGTCCTGCGACGTGGCATAGTGTACGGCCACATCCATACCGCGCCGGGCCAGATACAGCGCCATGGCGCGGCCCAGTCGCCTGCCGGCGCCGGTTACAAGTGCGCGGGTCATTCGCGGTTTCCTTGGGTCAGATCAAACCAGTAGGGTGATGACGTACATCGCATAGAGCAAGGTCAGAACCAAGCCCCAGATCCGCGTGATATCCTGTTTGAAGAACACGAACGGAACCAGCAGAAGCGACGCGCCCAGCATGACCCACAGGTCGAAATGCAGAAACTCGGGGTCGACCGGAATTCGCCCGAACAGGGTCGCTATCCCGACGATGGCCAGCAGGTTGAACATGTTCGACCCGATGACATTGCCCAGTGCCACATCTGCCTGCCTGCGCAACGCCGCCATGACCGTCGTCGCCAGTTCGGGCAGCGATGTGCCGACGGCGATCAGTGTCAGCCCGATAACGGTTTCGCTGACCCCATACGTCCGGGCGATCACGGTTGCGTTGTCGACCAGCAGGTGCGCCCCCATCGGCAGGCCGACCAGGCCCAGGATGAGGTAAACCGAGACCTTCCAGTACGGCATGTTCGGATCGGCCTCTTCAAGGCCCTCAAGGTCGTCGTCATCGCTGCAGGCCGCCCCACATGCCTTGCGGTGGGCATGGGCCTCGCGGAAGGCATTCATCAGCATCAGGGCCAGCCCCGACAACAGGATCGCGCCGCTGAACAAGGTGAACGTCCCGCAAAAGGCCAGCGCGATAAAAAGCACCGAGGCCATAAGCATGAAGACATAGTTCTTGCGGCTGTCGCATTCGCTGGTGTGGAGCGTCGCAAGCAGCGCCGGCAGACCCAGCACCAGCAGGATATTGGCCGTGTTCGATCCGACGACATTGCCCAGCGCAATACCCGGCGCATTTTCCTTGACCGCGCTGATCGCAATCAGCAATTCCGGCGCAGAGGTGCCAAAGGCGACGATTGTCAGGCTGACGATCAGGGCCGGGACACCCAGCCGAAGGCTAAGGTTGACAGCACCACGCACAAGCGCATCGCCGGCCAGCAGCAAGATCAGCAACCCAAGGCCAGAAAGCAGCCACGCCGTCATTTTCGACCTCCGTCTTCACACGCGCACGGCCCCTTGCCGATCTTGAACCGGCCGCAGCGCGAACATTTGGCCGCGTTCAGACGGTTCTGCCCCGGAAGGCGCAGCTTGCCGAACATCGCCAGAACAACAATCGCGATAAGGAAAAAGAAGACAACCCTGACTATCACGTCACAAACCGAAACGCGCGTACGCCGCACGCTCCTCAAGCCCGGCGATCGCATCCTGTGCCAGCGTGGCCCCGAACCGAGACCAGATCGGTTTGCGAAGCCCATAGCGGCGGAACTTGACCTTGTCACCGTACCGGTCCTGCATCATGGGTTTCAGGTGTCCGATCCCGTCGATCAGACCCAGTTCGCTTGCGCGTCGGGCCAACCAGATTTCACCGGTAAACAGGTCCTGAGCCTGATTCAGCTTGTCGCCGCGTCGGGTTTTGACATGGGTGATGAAATTCTGATGGATATCGCCAAGCAACCGCTCAAGCCGTTCCACATCTTCTTTCTTTTCCGGGGAAAACGGGTCCAGCATGGATTTCGACTGCCCGGCGGTATGGACGCGACGCTCGACCCCTTGCCGGGCCAGAAAGACATGCGCCCCGAACCCGGCCGAGATTACCCCGATCGACCCCAGCACAGAGCTGTCATCGGCCCAGATCTCGTCAGCCGACGCCGCCAGCCAATACCCGCCCGAAGCCGCGACATCCTCGACAAAGGCAAAAACCGGTATCTTCATCTCGTCCGCCAAACGTCGGATGCGCGCCCCGATCAACGAGCTTTGGACAGGCGATCCGCCCGGTGAGTTGATCTCGAGCGCGACGGCAACGGGTTTGCCCTTGCGAAACGCCTTCTCAAGCACCGGCGCCAAAGTTGTATCGTTCAGCGCCCCGCGCCCGGTCAGGCCGATGGCACCGGACAAACGCACTATGGCCACGCAGGGTTGCTTTTTTACAAACGGAAGGCTGAGTTTCATGGTTGCCGATGTAGAGCCCCCTCAACCCGTAAACAAGGGACCGCGGCGGGCCAAGACGCGACGTGAACCAATTTCGTGACCGCGATGGGCAAAAATGCAACGCACGCTCAAGCCTAGCTTCGGATGCGCCAACCGGTTTTGAAAATCCACCAGATCACCGCCAGGCACAGCCCGGTAAACGCAAGAATGGCCAGCAGGCTGAACACGATCGGAACATCCGCCAGGCCATAAAACGACCAGCGGAACCCTGAAATCAGGTACACCACCGGATTGAACAGCGTGATGGTCTGCCACAGCGGCGGCAGCATCGTGATCGAGTAGAACGTGCCCCCCAAAAAGATCAGCGGCGTGACAACAAGCTGCGGGATCAGGGATATCTGTTCGAAATTGCTGGCCCAGATTCCGACAATGAACCCCAGCAATGAAAAACTGAGACAGGTCAGGATCAGGAAAGCGGCCATGGCCAGCGGGTGTTCAACCCGGATTTCCACGAAAAAGCTTGCGGTGAACAGGATGACCACCCCCACGAACAACGCCTTGGTCGCAGCAGCGCCAACATAGCCGATCACGATCTCGATGAACGTTACCGGCGCCGACAGCAACTCGTAAATGGTGCCCAGAAACTTGGGGAAATAGATCCCGAACGAGGCATTTGAAATGGACAGCATCACCACCGAAAGCATGATCAGCCCCGGCACGATAAACGCACCATACGAAACCCCTTCGACCTCTTGAATCCGGCTGCCGATGGCGGTGCCGAAAACCACGAAATACAACGAGGTCGACAGAACCGGCGACAGAAAGCTTTGCGCCAGGGTTCGAAAGAACCGCGCCATTTCAAAGCGATAGATTGCAGCGATGGCCGTCCAGTTCATGCGGGCTCTCCCGACACAAGGTTCACGAATATCTCTTCCAGGCTCGATTGCCGCGTCTGCACATCGCGCAGGACCAGCCCGGCTTGCGCCACGTCGTTCAACAGCGTTGTAATACCGGTGCGTTCGGCATGGATGTCATAGGTATAGATCAGCGTGTCGCCAGTGCCATTCAGCGTCAGGTTATGTGCCGCCAGCGACGCAGGAATGGCGGCCACAGGTTCTGTCAGCATCACCTCGATCTGTTTCTTGCCCATCTGGGCCATCATTGTCTTCTTTTCCTGCACCAGCAGCAGCTTGCCCTTGTCGATGACGCCGACACGATCGGCGATGGCTTCGGCTTCTTCTATGTAATGCGTGGTCAGGATGATGGTGACACCGGCCTGCTTCAGTTCGGCGACGATCTCCCACATGTCCTTGCGCAGTTCGACATCGACACCGGCCGTCGGCTCATCCAGGAAAAGAATGCGCGGCTCATGCGCCAGCGCCTTGGCGATCAGGACGCGACGCTTCATGCCCCCCGACAATTCCTTGATCGAGCTCTTGCGTTTTTCAAACAGCGACAGCTTGCGCAAAATCTCCTCGATCCGGGCGTTGTCTGGCCCGTGGCCAAACAGGCCACGCGAAAACCGCACCGTATTCCAGACCTTCTCAAACGGCTCCAGCGCAATTTCCTGCGGCACAAGGCCGATCATGCGCCGCGCGGCCCGAAAATCCCCGACGATGTCATGCCCGCCGACCGTAACCGTACCCGAGCTTGGCGTCGTGATACCGCATATGGTCGAGATCAGGGTCGTTTTGCCGGCACCGTTTGGGCCAAGCAAAGCTAGGATCTCGCCCTCTTTTATGTCCAGCGACACCCCTTTCAAGGCCTCGAAACCGCCGGCATATGTTTTGTACAGGTCCTTGATGGACAGAATAGTAGTCATGCGCGTCCCCGTTCTGGCGCCGACACTATCGCGCCGATCCGGGGCCGAACAGACCCAAAACGCACGAGGTTTCAGGCAGGAAACTCCCGCAAGCCGCCGCGCGCTCTAGGCGGCGCTTTTCATTTCGGCGATCCGTTTCTGCACCAGTTCCAGATGCAACCGCGCATCGTATTGAACCTGCCGATAGGCCGGTGGCAGACGCAGCGCCGCCAGCTTGTCATCCAGGTCTTGCAACTGCACGCGCATCTGGTCCAGTTCGGTGATGCCGGGGTCTTTTCCCAAATCCAGCTCGATCTGCTGGATTTCGGGATAGTGATGCCAGACCCGCCAACGCATTGCATAACCATAGGCCAGCGGCAACAACCGCAACAACGGCACGACGATAAAGAAGAATGGCAACAACAGCAGCAGAACACGGTTGATCTGTGCCGCGATCCAATAGGGCAACCAGTTGTGCCAGGTCGTGGGACCTTCCAGGATCAGTTGGCGCGCCGTGTTGTTCACGGTCAGCCCGGTCCCTTCGATTCCGGGAAAGACGCCGGGGTTTGTGATGATCCCCCGTGCCCCGTGCAATTCAATGGCCGCCATCGTCAACCGGTTGACAAGGGCCGGGTGCATATCGGGTCGCACAAGCAGCCGCGCCTGCAGCGCAATCAGGTCAACGGGCCGCGGCGGCAATACCGGGTCCAGAGACATCCCGCCGGCCGGTACAGTGACCACCGACGCATAGGACAACCGCCGCGAGATCGCTTCGACATATTCAAGTTCCAGCACCCTGAGCGCAGGTTCGTGATAGGCCGCGACCAGATAAGGTGCGTCGATCGGGGCCACGTAAACGGCAATATCAAGCTCGCCCGCCAACAGGGCCGCCGCCGCATCGGCATAGGCTATCGAAAGATGGGTATTGTCCTCATATGCCAGACCGACCGCCGCCTCGAAATCCCGGAACGCCGCGGCTGTCCCCGATCCGGGCGCCCCGCTGTTGATACGCAGGTTGCGCCATTGCGACGGGTTGCGCGGGATGATGGCCTCATCGCGCACAAGAAACACCACCGGCTCGAAAAAGACATTGCCCAACGCCTCGGCACGTTCGCTGTCCACCGGGATTCCGCCCTGAACAAAGGCAGCATCTACCTGCCCCTGGTCAATCACCTCGGCGTTTTCGACGGAACCGGCTGTTTCGGCAATGTCGACATGGATGCCGTCGCGCTCAAGAATTTGAGCGTATTTTCTGGCTTCGGCCTCATAGGCACCGCCCCGCGGGCCGGATGCCAGGCGAAAGCTGCCCGGTGGCGGCAACTGGATTGCCAACATCGCCACGACGGCCAGCACCAGCGCCAGCCAAAGAAAAACCCAAAATCGCATCCGTTCCTCACGCGATCCATCCCGTTGCAGACGCTAAGCCCCCACGACGACCGTGGCAAGTATGCGCACCATTTCCCGGCCCCGGCCCTTACCGTCCCTTCGACCCTTGCCACAAACGCCACGTCTTGACATCCAACACTTGCAATCAGCGCGGACCACCCCGAGGCTCTGACCAAGGGAGACTTGCAATGCTTGACGGAATCCGCGTTATCGAACTCGAAGGCCTGGGCCCCGCCCCATTCGCCGCCATGCTGCTGGCCGATCTTGGGGCTGATGTCATCACCATCCACCGCAAAGGCGGCGCCGCGACCCCCGGAATGCCGGACCGCTCCATTCTGGACCGTGGCAAACGATCTATCGAACTGGACCTCAAGAATACGGCCGACCTGGCTTTGGCCCGCAAGCTGATCGCCGGGGCCGATACCCTGATCGAAGGGTTTCGCCCCGGCGTGATGGAAAAGCTCGGCCTCGGACCCGAGGCCTGCCTCACCGCAAACCCATCGCTTGTCTATGGCCGCATGACCGGTTGGGGGCAAAACAGCCCACTGGCCGAAACGGCAGGCCACGACCTGAACTACATCGCAATGTCAGGCGCCCTGTGGTACGCCTCCGCTCCGGGTCAGGCCCCTAT
The DNA here is from genome assembly GCA_030427405.1 of Alphaproteobacteria bacterium. GTDB lineage: Bacteria > Pseudomonadota > Alphaproteobacteria > Rhodobacterales > Rhodobacteraceae > Ruegeria. Next base: position 223,393 of record JAUHXK010000001.1, read on the forward strand.
GACCCCGACAACACTTGTCGGCGATATCGGCGGCGGGGCGATGTACCTTGTGGCGGGCCTCCTGGCGGGCCTTCTGAACGCCCGGAAAACCGGTGCCGGAACGGTAGTGGACGCCGCGATCTACGACGGCTCGGCCCATATGATGAACCTGCTCATGAGCCTGCGCCAAAGCGGCAACCTGTCGGAAATGCGCGGCCAAAGCCTGCTGGACGGCCCCCATTGGAGCCGCTGCTACCGCTGCGCCGATGACGGCTTTCTGTCCGTGCAATGTCTCGAACCCAAGTTCTACGCCTGCTTTCTGGATGTGCTGAACCTGTCCGATGACCCCGACCTCGCCCCGCAATTCGATCGCACCCGATGGCCGCACCAGACGGAACGCCTGGCGCAGCTTTTCGCCGGCAAACCCCGCGATCACTGGGCAAGCCTGTTTGACGGCACGGATGCATGCGTGGCCCCTGTTCTCAGCCCGTCCCAGGCGCAGGCCCATCCGATGAACCAGACACGCCAGGCGTGGATTACGGAAAACGATACTCCACAAGCCGCCGCCGCGCCGCGCTTTTCCACCTATGACTGGCATCCCAGGCCCAGCCCCGCACGCGGCCAGCACACAGACGAGATACTGGCCGAACTCGACCATCCAGGCGGATCCGCCGCTTCATCTGGCTGAAAATATCCCGGGGGTTGAATTGGCCAAAGGCCAAGAAGGGGGCTGGCCCCCTTCCCCTGCCTACATTCCGCGTACCGTGTTGATCATCAACTGAACATTGTCAGGATCGGCATCCGGCGTGATCCCGTGGCCCAGGTTAAAGATATGCGGCCCCTTGCTGAACGCCTGCACAATCGCGCGCGTTTCATCCACCAGAGCCTGCCCGCCCGTCACCATATGCGACGAGGCCAGGTTGCCCTGCACGCACCCGTCACGCTGAACGTTGTCCGCAGCCCATTGCGGCGCGACCGAGTTGTCCAGCGCGACGCAGTCAACACCGGTCGCTTGCGCAAAACCGACATATCCCTCGCCAGCTTCCCGCGGGAAACCGATGACCGGAATGCCGGGATGACGCGCCTTTATGGCCTGCGTGATGACCCTGCAGGGTTCAACCGCGTATTTCTCGAAATCCGCGCCCTTCAGCGACCCGGCCCAACTGTCGAATATCTTCACCGCTTCGGCACCGGCCTCGATCTGCATCGAAAGATATTCGATCGTGGCCGCCGTGATCCGCTCAAGCAGGGCTTCGAACAGCGGCTGATCCTCCTGGCGCAGCGCATGGGCCGGCCCCTGATCCGGCGTGCCGCGCCCGGCGATCATATAGGTCGCAACAGTCCAGGGCGCACCGGCAAACCCGATCAACGCTGTCTCGGAGGGCAGTTCACGCGACAGGATCCGCACGGTCTCATAAATCGGGGACAGGGTTTCATGGATGTCCGCAACCGGCTTCAACCGATCAAAATCGGATTGCGCCGTAATCGTCGACAGGCGTGGCCCTTCACCGGTCACGAACCACAGATCCGCCCCCAGCGCCTGTGGCACCAGAAGAATGTCGGCAAACAGAATGGCCGCATCAAACCCATAGCGGCGGATCGGCTGCAACGTGACTTCGGCAGCCAGGTCCGGCGTATAGCACAGGGACAGAAAATCCCCGGCCTGCGCCCGGGTGGCGCGGTATTCCGGCAAATAGCGCCCGGCCTGACGCATCATCCAGATCGGCGGCACATCCAGGACCTCTCCTGCAAGCGCACGCAGCAATTTTTTTGTCTCGGCCATAATCGCCCCCTCGTCCGGTTTGGTGCAACGGGTCTGCCTTCGGCGACAAAATGTCAAGCTCAGCCCCCATTGTCAGGGCAATGTGACGCGACTAAAGCTGTGATCATGACTTTGACCCTGCCCACACCCGCCTCGCCTCTCAGGATCGGCACGCGCGGCTCGCCCCTTGCGCTGGCCCAGGCCCATGAAACCCGTCAGCGGCTTGGCGACGCCTTCGATCTGCCACAGGACGCCTTTGAGATCGTCGTCATAAAGACGACCGGTGACAACCGCGCCATGATCGACGCGGACCGCCCGCTGAAAGAGATCGGGAACAAGGGCCTGTTCACCAAGGAAATCGAAGACGCCCTGCTGGGCGGCAAGATCGACATTGCCGTCCACTCGACCAAGGATATGCCGGTGGAACAACCCGGCGGTCTGGTCCTGGATACTTTTCTGCCGCGCGAAGACGTGCGCGATGCCTTCGTATCGCCTAGCCTGTCCTCGATTCACGACCTGCCCCAGGGGGCGGTTGTCGGCACGTCCTCGTTACGGCGGCGGGCACAGTTGCTGAACCGCCGCCCAGACCTGCAGGTGGTCGAATTCCGGGGCAACGTGCAAACCCGGCTTAAGAAACTTGCCGATGGCGTGGCTGATTGCACGTTTCTGGCCATGGCAGGCTTGCGGCGTCTGAACATGACCGAGGTCCCGGCCACCGCCATCCCGACCCAAGACATGCTGCCCGCCATTGCCCAGGGCACCATCGGGATCGAACGGCGCGCCGCAGACGGCAGGGCGGCGGAAATGCTCGAAGCCATCCACCACGCCGAGACCGGGCAGCGCCTGGCCGCCGAACGCGCCTTGCTGGCGGCGCTGGACGGGTCCTGCGAAACCCCGATTGCCGGCCTGGCCGAGATCAGCGACGGCGATTTGGTCCTGCGCGCCGAAGTTCTGCGCCCCGACGGCAGCGAGTCCATCGCCAAAACCGCCAGCGGCGCGGTCGCAGATGGTGCCGATATTGGCCGGGAAATGGCCCAGGACCTGCTGTCCGAGGCCGGACCCGGATTTTTTGATTGGCGCCAGTAATAAAAAATTAACTTAATGTGAACTACATCACTGTCGCACACGCCAAATTGGGGCACCAAGGTCGTGTAAGGATCGGAACAGCGGATTGGTCTCGAATATATCGAAAGGTTTAGGTTGTTTTGTTTTAGATAGTATTCGAGGGGGCGAGACCAATAACCCTTTCTGATCAAGGCGGGTCGCTGTGTATTAGGACAGCGGCCCGCTTTTTTGTTGTCCTAGTGCCATGCCCTAGTGCTGCCGGGGCCCGGACATATCCGGGCTGTGGTGACTGAACAGCACCTGGCCAGACCGCACTTCGGACCGAAAATCGGCCGCCCGTCCGGGCAACGCGCGGTAAAACCCCTCAAGTCCGGGTTCGACCCGCATACCCATCGCGATGCAATCGGCGCACAGCTTTTGAATATGCTCAAAGGGTTTGCGGGACCGTATGGCCCCGATAAGCTTGGTATGGACCTGTTCGAGGCCACGAAAGGCGTCCTGATTGATCGCCGCGCGGTCCCCGACCAGCACGAATACCGGTTCAAGGTCGCTTTTGCCCTTGAGATCGACAAACCCCGCCTCAAGCATCGCGAGATCGTGCTGCACCACGTCATACACCGAGCGGGACAGCAATATGTCATAGTCCACATGACGGCAGGTCTGCTCGATCCGGGCCGCAACATTCACCACGTCACCAATGACCGTATAGTTGAACCGACGTCGCGACCCGATGTTGCCGACGCAGGCCCGACCCGAAGCGCAGCCCGTGGCCAGGGCAAGCGGCGCGCGTGCCCGCATGACCTCTGACGCGTTGAACGCCACCAGCGCCTGCCGCATCAGCAACGCCGCCCGCGCCGCCCGAAGGGGATGATCCTGCACCGGCAAGGGGGCGTTCCAGAACGCCATGACTGCATCCCCGATAAACTTGTCGATCGTTCCGCGTTCCTGCAGGATCCGGTCGCCAATTTCCGAAAACAGAGCATTCAGCAAGGTCACCAGCTCGGTCGCCGACACGGATTCGGACAAGGGTGTAAAGCCCCGGATGTCAGAGAACATGACGGTGATCTCCTGCGTTTCCCCGCCCAGTTGCAGCTGGTGACCCGTGGCCTCCATCTCTTCCAGGATTTCCGGCGCGACGTAATGCGAAAAGACCTGCCGGATCACGCGTTTCTCACGCTCGGTGGAGATGAACAGGTACCCGGCCAGCAGCCCGAAATTGGCCATTCCGCCCATCAGCGGGAAAGTCACGTCAAAGAGAACCAACTGGTTCTGAAAGGCCAGCCAACTGATGACGATAACAACCGCGGCGGCGAGTCCACCGGCCAGGAATGAGGCAACGGCGCCCAGGCTTGACATGACAGCCGTCACCACCAGCCCCAGCACGACAAAGGCCAGCAGTTCAAGCGCGGCGGTCACGTCCGAGCGGCTCAGCATTTCGCCCATCAGAACCTGTTCGATCACCTGCGCATGGATCGACACGCCCGGCACCGATTCCCCAAGCGCCGTTTGCCTCATGTCGAACAACCCCGCCGCAGATGTGCCCACCAGCACGATTCTGCCTTCGATCTGCGCCCGCAGATCTGCGTTGTCGGTGCCAAGCATGATGTCATTCGCCGACAAATAGGCATCGGGCACGTCGCGGCGATACCTGACCCAGATTTCCCCGTTCTCGGTGGTCGGCAGGCGAAATCCGCCGACTTCGACGCCCAACACGATACCGGATTCGTCCCGGGCGCCTTCGGCCAGAATGACGGTTTCGCCCATCGCCACCCTCAGCGCCTCGATGCCGAGGCCAGGCAATATCCCATCAGGTCCACCCCACAAAACAGGGACGCGCCGAACGACATTTGTTCCCCCCAATGGCGAGACATTGACCCCGCCGATCCCGGCCGCATCGCGGTCCAGCGGGATTGCAGGCGGGGTCCAGTAGGGGACGGATATCAACCCCTGACCTGGCGTTTCGCCAATTTCGATGATCCCCGCCTTGGGCAGAACCGGCCTGTCCCCCGGTGTCAGACGCGCCGCCGCCCCCAGGATAACCGGCCATTGGGCGATCATGGCGCCGAATGCGACGTCATTGTCCATCTCGCCCGCCGCGCGGTCGATCTTCAAAACACCAGCCAGTGCCGGGTCGCGCACCAAACGGGCTGGCGAGTAACGGTCCTGCTCAACAAACAGCATGTCGAATGCAATCGCCGCAGCGCCCAGTTCGCCAAGGCGCTCGACCATCTCGGCCAGCAAGGTGCGGGGCCAGGGCCATTGCCCCCAGGTGGACAGCGATTCTTCGTCGATATCCACGACGCGCACCGGGATCTGAGGGTCGTAATCCCGCGGGGAAAGCCGTTGCAGCACGTCGAAATAGATCAACCGGGACATCCGCACCGGATAGGGATCGACGACCCTGATGAAGCAACCGAAAAGGATCAGGCCCAGCCCGACCAGCAAGAAGGCAAACCGCCTGCCGTTCCTCTCTTTTCTGCTGCCAATCATCGTTGCCCCCGAACCAGGTGTCCGGGTCCGTTTGAGCCGCCACGGATGTCAGCAACTGGTGCCGCGTGGCCGGACACCCTACCGACCCGGATCGGTGTTCGCGGCCGGAACATCCCGCGGGCTGAACGGATCCCTCTGAACCGCAGGCGCCGGTTTTGCGGCCGGTTTCGAAGCCTGCCTTTGGCGAGGCTCGGGCGCGTCTGACTTGGCGCGCCGCACCGGCGCCGCCTCGCGCGCGCAGCCCTCAACCTCGGCCTGAAACGGGCGCAACAATCTTGCCTGGGACTCGATAAAGGGAAATCCCTTTTGCAGCGCCTTTTCATACTCCCCCTGGTCAACCGGACGCCCGACATTGCCGCGCTGACTGGTCGCAAAAAGGCTGCATTGACGTCCGGTCGAGCGGCAACCACCGCGCAGACCGCACATGCGCACGGTTCCTTCTAGCACCACCATTGCGCTTTGGCTGCCCGGGACCACCCACATGTCAAAGATCGTGCCGCGCACCGCCATCGTGGCGGTTGGCGTTTTGATGGAATAGGCGCGTTTTCTACTTTTGCCGGAAATAAAGCGGAAACTGCCGCCCAGCGCCTGAACCGCAAAGCTCTTGGCCTTGCGGTTGCCGCGCAGCATCGTCACGTCCAGCGTCATCCGGGCGTTCGGCCCGATTGCGATCTTGGTTTCATCCACAAAGATCAGTTGCACGACACCGCTGCTGTTGGTGGAAATTGCATCGCCCGAAGCGACCTGCATTCCCTGACGCAGAGGTTGCGTATTGCCCGCCCGAGTGATTTCCGCCCCGGGCTTTACACTCAGCACCTCGCCTATGGTCGACAATGCCTGCGTCGGCAGTACCCACACAAACCACGTAACCAAAAATACCTTTAACCACACCAAAACCGGCTCCCTTTCCCCCAAAAGGTTCGTGTCGGACGTTATCGTCCGCTGCCCGGTCTACCCCTCGAAAATTCTTTTATTGTTCGTTCAAAAATAGATTAAACCTGCGCAAATATGCCTTGAACCCGGCTCATTTGGCAAGGTTTCTGTTTGGACCGGCAGGTTTACAGCCAGTCGCACGGCCAAAACCAGGCGGACCAAGGCCGGTGACCCCCAACCAGACCCGCGCGGCATTGCGCCCCTCGATCGCAGGCTACGGCGATCAGGTTTCCGCTGATTTCCGGCCGCCAAGCGGCATTTCAGAAAAATGTCGCGGGCCTGGAAAATCGCCTTGTATCTGGGTGACTGGCAAGGATATACCGGCCAGCGGAGACGTGGCCGAGTGGTCGAAGGCGCTCCCCTGCTAAGGGAGTAGGCGGGAAACCGTCTCGAGGGTTCGAATCCCTTCGTCTCCGCCATAATTCACCTTAAGGCGCTGTTTTTATTGCACCTTAAGGGTCGCGCCGTTTTCTTACCACCATATTTGCCACCAAAATTGATTCTATTGGGTGCAACAAAAAGCGACGTCCTGCTGTTCCAGCGAATATTTGGCTTAAGTGGTTCTCATGCCGCTGGGCTGCTCAGTTCTTCCGACGATGGTTCGTATCGGTTGCGAAGCGGGACGTGATGCCGACCTCCAAGTATGGAAAATACCGAATTCGCACAGAATTCTCTCGAATTCTCATGCGGATCAAGAAAAAATATGCTATACGCAAACCATACAAAAACATGCACCCGAGTTGGCTCTGCCGGACCAGTAGAACTGTCCGAAGCAGGCTGCATTCGTGTGCCCAAACAGGAGATCTGCGATAGTGACTGTTCCCGCGAATACCCTCTACCTTTCTGTCGATCAGGTTGCGCACCGTTTCGGCGTATCCAAAGACTCGATCTGGCGCTGGAAGCGCAGGGGCGACTTCCCGGCTCCGGTGAAACTGGGCGGGACCACCACTCGTTGGCGTCTTTCCGATATCGAAGAGTGGGAGGGCCAGCTCTCCTGCAGCCTTGTCACCTTCCTGGAGTTCGAGCCGGACGCCTTGATGGCGGGCTGACGGCCCCCTCGTTTCCAATTTGATTCAGCGCTCTTGTCTCGGCGAGGCGCAGTGCCCCTCGGCGGCGCGAACCTCTTCGCGCCGGTTGCTATTTCTATGCCTGCAAGAGAGACTGCAATGACTGATCAGACCATCACCACCCGTCCCGGCACCGACATCGAAAACGTCGTGTCCTTTCCCGTGAATTCCAAATCGTCGGCAAGTGTTGCGCCGCGCGCAATCATGGATCCGGCTCCTGACGGCATACCCAGTGACTATTCACTGAATGTCGACGGCATCTACCAGCAGCGGCCGTGCGAGGACGATGACCTTGTGCCGGTGCGGATTTGCTCGCCGTTGATCGTGAAAGGTATGTGCCGCTGGCCGAAAGGCGGCGGCTGGGGTCGCGTCGTGTCGATCGAGGATCCAGACGGGAATTGGAATGAGGTGATCCTTGAAGCTCGGGATGTTTCGAAGAAATCCGCCGCAGCACTGAGTCCCTTGTTCGATCGTGGGTTAGAATTGGCGCCTGTAGAGAAAGCAGCGCAGGGCGTGGCGGAGCTGATAGCGACATGGAAGCCGGCGGCACGGTATCTGCGCTCGGATCGGCTGGGATGGGCTGATAGTAGCTTCAGCGCCTTCACACTGGGAGATGGCCGAGTGCTTGGCGAAGGGCTTGTGGTTACCGATGCCGTTTCGGATGATGTCGCCGCCGCGATGCATGCAAGGGGCAGCCTGGAAAGCTGGTGTGCGGCTGTGGCAGAGCCCTGCATCGGTAACCCGCTGATGATTCTGGCGCTGTCTCATGCGTTCACCGGGCCGCTCCTGGCGGTGCTGGGGTGCGACGGCGGCGGCTACCACTTGCGTGGCGCCTCCTCTCGCGGAAAATCTACGCTGCTGGGGGTGGCCGCTTCGGTTTGGGGCGCACCGTCCTTCGTGCAGAGCTGGCGCGGCACCGACAACGGGATCGAAGGGATTGCTGCGGCCTGCAACGACAGCTTGCTGGTGCTTGACGAACTCCACCAGGTGGAGCCGCGTGTAGCGGGAGAGATCGTATATATGCTTGCCAATGGTCGCGGAAAGATGCGCATGAGCTCCAGCGGCAAAGCCCAGCAGACCAAGCGCTGGTCAGTGCCCGTTCTGTCGAGTGGAGAGCTTTCCCTTGAGGAGCATATGGCGAGTAGTGGTCGCACCATGTATGCCGGTCAGGACATCCGTCTCATCGACCTCGCAGCTGATGCCCGACAGCATGGTGCCTTTGACTGTTTGCACAGCGCGACAAACGGCCGGGCATTTGCTGAGCAAATGCAGCGAGCGGTGCGCGAGAACCATGCTGTCGCCGGCCCTATGTTCGTCATGAAGCTCATGGAAAGTCTGAACCAGCACGACAAGCTTCAGCGGGTTTTTGATGGCTTCTGTCACTTGTGGGGGAATAAGGCTGATCTTCCGCCCGACGGTCAGGTCCAGCGCGTTATGGGGCGGTTCGCTATTGCTGCGCTTGCTGGCGAGACGGCGACGAAATTTGGGCTCACCGGCTGGCCCCGCGGCGTGGCGCAGTCGGCTGCGTTCGAGCTCTTCCAGGTCTGGCTCGATGCGCGCGATGGTGCCACCCGTGCCGAGATCAACGAAGCTGTGAAGCAGACCCAGTCCTATGTATTGAAGAATCTGGAGCGCTTTGCAGTGGTCGGCACTGGAATCGGTGAGCCACTCGACGGCTGGCGGGATCAGGGCTGGTTCTACATCACACCTGAGTGCTGGCGTCGGATCCATCAGAACGGCGATGCGGTTGAAATTGCGCGCATCCACAAGGCTGCCGGCCTTCTGAAGACGCAGAAAGGGGATGGGTTGCAGTTCAAGATGAGCCGAAAGGTGTCTGGCCGTCCTAACGTATATGCAGTCCGGGCTTCGGCACTTGCTAGCACTGAGGGAAGTTGAAGAACGATATTAGAACCGGTGCGCACCCAACAGACGCGTTCCCGTTTCGGCTTGGACCACCCGGACCGGAAGCCTCAACATCGATATGATGGTGTATAAGGATTTGCCCGGTCCGAGCGGTCCAATCATCTTAATTTCATCCCGCCACACGTTCCCATTCTCATCGTCGCTATAGAGAAGACGTGCAGCGCATGCTGCGTCACATCTAGGAAGGTAGCGATGACTATGAAACCGTATGAAGACACCCGGCTTGCGAGGTATGTTGACCGCCGGGTGCTTGAGTTGAAACCGACCAAGAGCCAGGCAGAGATTGCCGCACTGGTAGGATACACCAATGCCAACATGATCACGATGATCAAGCAGGGTAGCTCCAAGGTGGCTCTGGATCGCGTCCCGGCCTTGGCGCACGCGCTGGAAGCGGATCCCGCCTTCGTGATGCGGCTCGCCTTGGAACAGGCGATCGGCCGGACGGCTGCTGAAGCAGTCGTGGAGGTGTTCGGCGAGCCGGTCACCGCGAACGAAGTTGGATGGCTGCAGGCGATCCGCCAGGCCTCGAACAATACCGATCCCCGGCTGACCAGCCGATCCGAGGCGGCGATCAGGACAATCTTCGGGAAGTAGGTGCCATGTGCGAACAGAAAGACGTCCTGACCTCGAATGAGCGCGCCTGGTTGCGCTTCCTGCGTGACGTGAGCAACGGCAGCGATCCCGGACCTTAGTTTGCGCCGGGTGCAGCTTTTACGGCACTTCTGCGCTGTTCGGAGAGCTTAGACTTAACCAGTAGTATCATAGCGGCGAGGAATGGCTGAACCTTCGTGCCTCGCCGGATCCCGCAACAACGTCAAAGGTTGCCTAAGGTTGACAAAGGTTTACATCCACCCTCTCAGGACTGACGGAATGTAAACCTTTCATCTCTCAAAACAGCCGATTTCAGGCCCAAAGGTTTACACTAAGTTTACCTTAAGTTGACAAATCCGGGCCGAAATCAGGATTTTTCCGGAGAAATGTAAACCTTTCAGAACGCAAAACCCTTAAGAACATGAAATTCGGAAAACAGCAGGGCCGAGAACAGGCCAGAAAAGTGCGCAGAGCGACAAAACACAAACCTGATGACAGGCTGCGCACGTAAGAGAAGAACACAACTCAGGCCAGCGCACAGCCAGGCTCAGCACCAACCACATAAATAGCTTTCGCGCTGGAACAAGCCAAGTAGACTATTGAGCGTTTCCAGAGATGAAAAACCGACGATCACTCGTGGAGAAAAATTCATGTTCGAAAAGAAGACGTCGTTCACGATGGCCGGGACTTGCCCGTGAGGCGATGAGATTGCTGAGGCGCCCTAAGTGGTGTGGTAATCTCCGGAGATGAGTGAACAGAGATCATCGGGAGGAGTGCTTGCAGCCGACGACCCGTTTACTTCCACCTTATCGTTGTGCTGCTCAAAGCTCCCTCTGTTGTTTAGGCGGTTTGCAAAATCGCCAGAATGTTCAAAGGCGCCCAAAAACAGCCGCAAGCTCCTGATAATATCATCATATTCGCTCAGGAACTTCCAATCGCGGCTATCTAGCTCCTCAAAAATATAGTCATATCACTGGACTGGGACTACTGAGTGCAGAATTTGGGTCGGCCACAAGTAAGGCTACGCACCTTTGTAATCGCAATTTCAAAACCTGCAGTCGCTGTCCCCAATCTGTCCGATGACTGCAGAACCCACGAAGGTTTATCTCCTTGGATGTTGACTGTTCATAGGAGGATCAACTGATGTCGAAACCAACAAAAATGACGACAAAAGCCGCTGCCCGTATTCAGGGGGCCACTGCCAAAAAGAATGGCGGCGTAGTTCCCAAAGGTAGCTTTGCGGCGAAAGCGCAGTCGGTTGCAAGCAAACCAAAAAAATAAGGGCTCGGTTAGAGGCGGGGTGAGCGACGGCTCCTCCGCCAATCGCAAGTGGGAACGATTATGAAGTATTGCAAAAACAAAGACATGAACAGAATGATACGGCATGAAATTAAAGAGGGCGCTCGTTTTCTGAGCGGGCGGAAACATGGCAAACTGTTGCTGTCCAATGGAGCCTTACTAGTGGTTTCCAAGAGTCCCAGTGACTGGCGGGCCCATAGGAACGCGCGCGCCAGGTTGCGAGCGCTCAAGAATGATACCCGGCATTCTCAAAGATAGAGATTTCCAATGACACCCATTCCACAACCCGCAGAAATCGTCGCTTTTGTCGTCCGGTGTTTTTCGCGAGTCGATCACGAAAACAACATCGCTTTGAAGAAAAGGCTGCAAAGGCTCAAACAGGGCTCTCCATTGTCCGTCGATGCGGCGGTGGAGCTTCTGTCGAACCATCTCGGGGAACTACTGGATGCAAGCCCAAATAAGGGTCAGATCCTGCTCGGCATCAGGCACTACCTGGGTATCTACGTTAAGTTTGTCACCACTTTGGATTGTGGCGCGTTGCCGGCAAGAGAGGTTCGGCGCGTTTTCGACCAGTATGCAGTGGCGATGTTCGCGGCAGCGCTCCGACCGCTTTTAAGCAAGTATCACGTCTACCCGACCGACGTTCTGGGAGTTCCTGAGCAAGGTATTTCGGTCGTTTGGAAGTCCTACTGCAAGGGGCGCCCGCTCGGAGAGGTTGCCGCGTTATTCCAGTCCAAAATTTCCAAAGATGATGGCACGTGGGAGAAGAACATAAACCGTTGGATGGACGGGCAAGGGATGAACATCTCCACTATTTTGGAGATCACATCCAAGGTCGACTATGATTTCGGCTTGGCTCTCCTGCAAGTAAATGCCTATCAGGAGTATTGTCAGTATGCCCCGGTGGATCCATCAACTCATTATCCACCCTTTCTCGAAACGCCCAAAAAGATCATCCAGGATATCCTTGACTTACACCATGGGCCGTTTGCAGGTTCTGGAGCGCTCGACCCTGAAATCCGACAAAACGTTGGCAGGCTGACCAAGATCGTCGACCCAAGGGAGCCGAAACAAGCCGGAGACGCTCAAAAGGCGAGCGAGTGCATCAAGGCAGTAAAGTCAGACCTGGCTGGAGAAGACCGTCTTGCAGGGTTAGGTTTTCAGGAAGGTCTCCACGAAGCACAATTGGGAAACCTTGAAAGAGCTCTCGAGCTTTTTGAGCAGGCTGCCGAGTGGTTCAAGTTCCGCAGCAGTGTGCAGTTGAAAGCTAGCCTACATCTCCTGCTCAACACCGCCGCGGCGCTAGGCAAAAACCGCCTCAAGAATCGCTGGGTCGAATGGTGCGAGGCACTTGAGCTTGAAGTTTTGCCTACGCAATCAGCCCGCCCGTTTCTGAGGGATTTTCCCCATCCCTACGTAGAAGCAAAGAACTGGCCGTCGGAGAAATCTAATGATGGCAGCAATGTCATTCTCCCAGACTGGGAAACAAGGCAACCAGATTTGAACCACCCAAACCGCGTAGTTAAAGGTTATGGAGCAACGCCTTCACCTCAGCTGCACATCTTTGCCCATCGTGGGCAGGTTGAAAAGGTGAAGGCTCTTCTGGACAAAGGTGCCAATCCGGACAAACTCGACCGGTTATCTCGCTCAGCGTTGCTACGCGCAATACAAGGAGGTGATGACGCGTGCTTTGACACTTTGCTCAAGGTGACGCTCGCCGGCACAATCAATACGAGAACTGGAGGCGGGGAATCATGTTTGCATGAAGCAATCAATGCTGCTCGACCGAGATTGGTCAAAGCACTGTTAGGCAGTGGTGCAGATGTAGAAATCGAAGGATCAAAAGGGCAGTCGCCCCTGCATTCTGCCGTCAGCCGTTTCCTGGACAAATCCGGAATTTCTCGCGCTTTCCGAGACCAGAAATTGCGGAGCGCGGCTTCACAAAAGCTGCCGGAAAGCTTGAGGCCAAGCAGCTCGCCATTTGTCGACACTCAAAGCGAGCTTCTTAATGACATGACCGCGCAGCACCCGGGTCTCGAAGCGGCCTTTATAGAATATTTCGCCGGTAAAATGATGGGTGACAAAGAGAGCAATCGACGGATCGTCACAGCGCTTCTAGAAGCGGGAGCAGACGTAAATGTCAAGGTTACAGGTCAGAGATGGACGCCGTTTCTTTATTCGGCCCAGATTGGCGACAAATGGCTGTTCAATTCACTGATTGATCATGGCGCCAACATCCGGGATCGACTGGCCAGCGGTCACACTGCCTACACCCTGCTTTCTAGGTATGGTCATTTTGAGTTGGCTCACTCGCTCCTTCGAAAAGTCGAGGCTAGTGATCGCGTCTGGTTGCGCGAGGCTGGTCCATACGCGCGGTGATTTTTAGAAAGGGTCGATGTCCCAAATGCAAGGCTCAACAATGGAATATCGGAAATAGAGTGCATGCAACCCGCCTGGTCACATAGCTGAACAGCTACCTGACCAGAAAAGAAATATAGCTATTCAGCTATCGAAATCCGCTGGTGGCTGCCGCCATGAGACGGCCGTTTGCCCGGGCAAATTGACTCCGCTGAAAACTTGGAAATTCACTGCTCGACACCTAACGGGATTTCGGGAGGTGACAGTGAAGGCCAGATTCACCCTCGCGATGATGGCCTTGGTCAAATGGCTTGCTGGTCTCGGTTTGTTATAAGCACTTCGGTTGCACACGAGGTCGCGAAGGATCGATACTTGCGCATATTGGATGGCGTCATAGTTATTCAAGCCGTTTCAAATCCACGAGGAATGGTTGGACATCCCGGAGAAATCCTGCGCCCGCCCCCTCGGGTGTAAGCGAAGTCCTAGAAATACCCTTCAGCTACGAAGGGGATGCATTCTGGCGCCACCATGTCCTGGCGCTCGGAACCTCCCATGAAAAATCGAGAACTGCCAAGTGAATCGGCCACAGTTTTGGGCTAATTTTCAACCGCTTGCGCAATACGAACACGTCCGGCATGGTGAGCACATGACTACTTTGACTGATTTAACCCAGCCGATTGCGGCAACTTCCATTCTCTCTGGCCTTGGCTCCCTGGAACGCGAAGAAATATGTGGATTTCTCGCGCTCTTGGAGGAAATTGACAGTATCTCCTTGGCTAGAGGGGCGCTTGAAGATCTTGGGCGGCGCATGAGGATCTTTGGCGAAGTGTCCGCAGGGTCTATGGATGACGCCAAAAATCGATTGATGCGCTCGTCCACGCCCGATGCAGTCCTGCGTCACAGGTTGTGGGTGCGTCTGGCAGATTCATTGGCAGTGCCCGTAAACGTTACCTTGTCGCCTCGTTCGGCTCGCGGAGCGGCAGCGGCGTTAGCTGTCCGCGCATCGGAGCGGCTGACCCCGTCGGTCGTCGCGCAGCGAAAGAAGAAGGAAGAGGCGCGCGAAGAGGATCTTGTAGCACTGATCGGCATGAAGGCCGCCGATTTTTGGAAAGCAGGACGGAAACTGATACCTCGGAACGACCCGATACCCTTCCCGGATCTGGTCCGAGAAGAGATTCTGAACGTGCTTGCGGACGAAGAATTCCTGTCTGCAGCATTGAAGCAGGCAGATCCTGAGATAAAGGAGGCGTTGCGCAAGTCTCATGGCGCCGCCCAAAAAGCCATCGCTGCCGGGGGTGGCTGGGTTATGTTTGCAGCCATCGCAGGAAACGCTGGTTTCTTGCCTTACCTTCTTGCGGCTAAACTCAGCGCCTGGATTCCGCTGGTGAGTGGCACGGCTTTGGTTTCTCTGCTTGCGACGTTGATCAATCCGGTGACCGTCGCCGCCGGTGTGGGCACCTTGGGGTGGCTGGCGATGGGCAAGGGCTCGAAAGTTGTTCGCAGCCAGGTCGCCGCGCGAATCTGTGTTCTCCTGGCGATTCCGGGAAGCCAGCGCGGTGAAGAGGGCTTGGCAAGCTTCCTCGCCGACATGCGAAGCTTGGACCGAGTGCCATCAACGGCATTCGGCCACCTACCGAAACGGGAAAGAAAGGACCTCCGGACCAGGTTGTCGTTGGTGTCAGGTCAACTACTATTGGCCCTTCCGGCACCTGCGGGACCTCCTCCTCCGCCCTGGGGCAGCAAACGCGACATCAGTGACTTGACCGATACTGTTCTCGTGGCGTCGCTGACGGCCGGAGAGATGCTCTGGCACGCAGCCGCAATCGACGAGAACGTTTTGAAGGCTGCTGACTTTTCACACGCTGCCGACTTGGGGGATCCAGTGAGCTTCGCTGTCGCTGCTCAGAACTTTGTGTTCGAGGGCGCCGGATATTCCTTGCGGGGTTTCACAGCCGAAAGGTTGGTTCTGGATACGCTCGTTGCCAATGGCCATGATGTGACCCTCGCGGAAGCAAGTAACACGCCAGGCTTGGATCTCATCGTGGATGGCAGCCCTGTCCAGGTGAAATGCGGAACCGAGCTGTCGAACCTGACCGAGAACTTTGAGAAGTATCCGGCCATTCCGGTGATCGCCAACCAAGAGCTCGCGGACAAGGCGGCTGAAAGTGGACAAGACTGGGCGGATATGGTCACCACGCTACCCGGGTTTCAGATCGATGCCGTCGAAGAGCAAATCGCCGAAGCACTTGGGCATGCGGCTGAGTTGGTGGATCCGGATATCCTTGAGTTTGCGCTCTCCATGGGCGTCCTACGCGGTGGGCTCGAAGTGGCGCAAGGCAAGATTCCCGTCAGCGACTTGCCTGCCTGGCTGCTATTGGACGGAGCTTCTCGCGGCATGCTGAGCCTGGTGGGGGCGAAAGCGGGAGGCTGGCTCGGACTTGTGGTCGTAGGCCCGGCAGGAGCGCTTGTTCTGGGTCCGGCAATTGGTTGCGCGGCGTTGATGGGGAACAGTGGCATAAAGACTGCGGCGCAGAGGATACTGATGAGGGAGTGGCTGCGCGAGCTGCTTGAGCATGGAGCCGACTTGCACGGTGCCATCAAGGTGGCGCTTGAAAGACGTATTCATCACCTTTCTCACCGCTCGACCAAGCTTGGATCGACGGCACCAAATCAAAGTCAAATCACCAGATGGATGATAGCCCGCTCTCAAGATGATCTCATCGCCGTGTTGGAGGATCTTGCGCAGCTAGGCAGCAGGCCGGCGGAAGAGGCTCACTGCATCGAGCTCCTTTTCAAGGCCCCCGATCTTGCCCCGACGGACGCCGCCGTTCTGCAAGCGGCAAGCGGACTAAGAAGGCATTTTGCCAAGAAGCCCGGGTTGCAGGAGCTGCTCGTAGACAGACAGTTTGAAGGAGTCGGCGATTTCTTTGATAAGCATGTGCGACGTCGACTAGGATTCCGTTCCGAGTAGCAGAAGAGCACCTAGGTCTTGGCTTTGAGTTGGAAGTCGTGGACACCAGCGCATACCTTATATCCTGTATCGCCTGCTTATTCTCAAGCGGTCTCAATCTTACGCAGGTGTGCAAGAAATTTTGCTCTGTCGTTCGACATTCCCTTACCCGTTCTTGTCGAAGTCTCAGATCTTCTTCAGAGATAGGGGCCAGCCAATCTGATACAGATCAATGCCCTCATCGTCAGCTAACTTGCGCACCGACTGCGGGAAGCGCTCTGCGATCAGCACACCATCTAACCGACCGTGGTCAAAATCGTCTCGCTGCGCCAGCGCCAGCAGATAGCTCGCCGTCTGGAGCACAGCGTCAGGCGTTGCCTCGGCGCGCTTCAATTCCAAAACAAGCCAACCCCCCGTCACCCGGTGTCGGGCTAGGATGTCGATGCGCCGAGACGTGCGACCACCGTCAACGGGGAATTCGTCTTGGATAATGTCGTAGTGTTCACCCCACGGTGTTTGCTCCCAGTGTTTCAAAAGCTTCCTCTGGATGATGTATTCAGTCGTGAAGCCCTCCCCAGAGTGCGAGACGCGATTTAGCGCGAGAACGGAGTGATCAAACCCCGCGAGCGCCTTGATCGTCGGCAGCACGAGCTCCCTGGTGACGACGAGATGGCCTGCGGTTCTGTTTCGCCCCTCGAAGACGAAAGGAATGCCCGCTTGCAAGAATTGTTCGTGATACTTGCCATTAAAAACTGCGAAGCCATAGTCATCTCTACGTGGGTTGAACGTATCAATCGCGAGTGACCACTGCCCCGCCACATCCGGAGAAAATGCGAGATAGACGACACCACGCGGATTTGGCCATCGCGCATTCCTACGTGGATGATCTTCCCGGATCATTCGGTCAAGGCCCGATCTGATGGCAGTCTCTATGAGTTCTTCTGTCGCCGAGCAGAGCTTCCAATTGCGAGCGACATAGCCATCGTTTCCTTGTCTGATGAGTAAGCCTTCCGTAATTTGCTCAACAACAATATCGCTCTTGAAACGCTTTACACTCGCTTGCTCCGTCATCGACCTGTCTCCACACTTGCTCCAAAGGGTCAGTAGTCTGTGAGCGGGGCAAAAATTGGGCCAATGGAGTTGGCACCGATCTGAGCTGATACTGACTAGAGATGCCAACCTGCAAAACAAAAGAGATACTTAAATGTTTCTAGCCCGTCGTGTTGTGTCCATCATACTGCACAAACGGACCCAGAGTAATCTTGGCAGGTTTGGCGATCAAAGGCTGATATCTTTCACAAAAACAATGAGTTACAGAAGTCAATTTCACTTCATTTTAGCGAGAGTAAGGATGACACATTGCCTATCAAGGCAAATGGCTTCCATCAGACAACACGGCTTCGTTCATTGGCACATCCCAGGGCATCGGGAAGATTGTCTTGATCAAGCAATTCACAAAACCGACGCCAATTGCGTGAGGTCGGGGCTGCAATGCCGCAAGGGTTCGGTCGTAATATCCGCCGCCGTTGCCAAGCCGGTAGAGTGCTTGGTCGACACCTACGAGAGGCACGATGACAATGTCTGGCTTCTCGGCATGGCCGATCCTGGGCACGAGAATATTCCACGCACCGCGTATCATCTCGCAACCAGGTGACCACGCGTGGAATTCCAAAGGTTGGTCCTTTGCAACCACGACAGGGAGCAGAATCCGGGCGCCGGCTGCGTGGGTTGAAGCCATCCATGGGCGAAGATCTGGTTCTCCCCGAATTGGCCAGTAGACTGCAATTTTCATCCCCGATTGAGGTGCGACCACATTCTCTAGCCCTACAATCAGAGTCCTGGTGGCCGCATCCCGATCCTGAACTGGCATCTTTCTTAGGGCCAACAATCGCGTGCGCTCAGCGCGGCGAAAACGTGCAACGTCGCGCGCAGCACCAGGATCTATGCTCTCACCTCCCAAAACCAGGTGTTGGTAACAGGGGGGTGATCCACCACGATCAGTTTCACTCTCACTCATGTGCTTGCCTCAGCAGTATGGCGCTCGACGCAGCCGTGATCGCGCGGCCGAGGTCTCCAGCTTCCGGTAGCGACCTCCACTATATCGCGCGCAGTCCAGTGCGTAGCCAGCTGCGATTACAGCAGCGCCTAAGTCCTGCCCATCAGCGTAACAAACGCCAACATAACGATCATATGTTCGCTCACCCGTCAGCCTACACTCTACCGCCTTACCGCGCAGGAAGTTGACCATCCACCGGCGCGCATCTCGTCCCGAAGAAGTTCCGAGTTCCGGTGCGTCCACCCCTTGCAGGCGCACAGGCGTCCCGTCGACAACAATCGTATCTGCGTCGCGAACCTGCACACCTCCTGCAGTGGCGGTTGTGCTAATCAGAGCAAGCGCGGCAGTCAGTTTCTTTAACAAGCTCCATCCCCTCGGTTTTGGTTAGTCGACAATCTTCGTCGCTATCCGTGTGTCCAAAAGTTCGTCGTCAATTAATGCGTAGATCTGCTCGGGCGGGGTGTTAAGCGAATACAGCATGAGTGCTGGGTCTACGCCCATGTCGATAAGGTGTTGCATCGTCTCTCCCTGGCCTTTTTGAATGCTCTCAACTGCAAATACGACGGGGATCAGACGTGGTTGCTCGTAATAGTGTTGGTGCATTCCCACGATACCCCGCCGCGATACCAATCTTTCGGAGCCACTGGCGAGTATGTATGGGCATGAGGACAAGCAAACCGCTCCGGCTAGAACGCCAGAGGCAAGACCCGCCTCCCGGAGAAGCCTGCCGATAGACAATGCCTCAGACACCACTCCCCCAGGGCTATGGAGCGCTATCAGATCAGGCTTGTCCTGCATGTCAGACAAGTAGGAAGCAAAGCGCCCAGCGTCCCCTGGCTCAATCTGGCCGCTGAGAAGCAGAACCCGTCCAAGATCAGCAACCTCGTGCTGAGTGAAGTTCAACCGGTTGGGAAAATTCTCAGGCACCGGCACGTCAAGCGGCTCGTCTCGGGGTAGCAGTGTCGGGTCCGTGCGATCAGTGCGATATTCTCGGCGCTGATCGCCAGGCGAGACTGGTCCGGAAGGCAGCTCTTCCCGGTCTCCGAAAGGCAATCGAGCATCGCTAAAAACATCCGAAACAATGAGGATGCCTGCGATCCCCAATTGTAGGAGCAGAACGTATCTCAGCCCCGATCGTGGGTCGAACCTGGATATGAAGCGCTTCATCAATCTTCGGTTTTCTGAGATGTGCGTTCGAGGATTGCTGCATCAGCAACACCCATAGTCGCTTCAACGTCCTTCATCGCATTCATCGCAGCTCTTAGATCCGCAAGCGTCAGGGTATCTTCGATGCTCATACCGTCCTTGCCACTTCGGATAGCTGCTTGTGTGATTGCCAACACAAACACAAGAACGGCCGGCAGCAGATCGATGGCAATGGCTCCGGCCCATGACGGAACGAAGTTATGGGCATACTTGATCACGGCATCTGCGCTTGAGATTGGGTTGTAGGCGGTTTCAATGGGTGGCTCCATGTCCAGAACTTCGTCAGCCGCGTTCTTGAGCGTTCTGCTTCGCTGATCGAGTGCGTTCAGCACGGAGTTGATCGTGGATGACTGAGCGTTTCGCACATCTGAGCTTCGCCCATCAAGTTCGGGGAGAACGACCGACGAAGGAAGATCTTCGGCAGCACGGGCAACGAGCGGCGCTACACTGTATTGGTTCAACCGGGATATTACCCCAGCAAGCTTTACGCTTTCCTCTGAGAATTGCACAGAGCGCCGGTCGACTGGTCCAGGCGCTACAGTGAGCTCACGCATTCTGGCCAGAATCTCGTTTCCCTGTTGGAACGCCTCTTCGATAAGAGGCTGCTGATCAGCAATTTGCTCCTCGAGGTTGCGCAGCTCTTCGGCCTTCTGGGTCAGGACTCGAAAAACTGCGCCGCGTCCTGCGGTTCCCGATAGGTCACCAGATTGTTCAAGCTCAGCAAGTTCTTCGAAGCTCTGGCGCGCGCGTTCCACCTCACGACCCAATGCCTGACCATGCAGTGCGATGTCATGGGACTGTTCAAGTGCCGCCTGGTAGTCACGCACGGTGTTTTCCAGATGCTGTTCCACGGCGGCTGACCCGGCGAGCGCCGCGGCATTGAGCCAGCTCGACATTGCGATGATTGCGACCGAGCCGACAATTGTCGAGACAGTCAGCCCGATGAAGCCGCTGGCCGTTCTCATGGAGGGGAGGAGGCGGAGCATGTAGCTCCAGAAAACGAAAATTCCCACCGACACTGCGATGGAATAGGCGACTGCAGCAAAGAAGGAGACGGCACCGTTATCTTCGAGTAGCGAAGATACCCCGAGGTAGGTGTAAATACCGGACGCAATTGCAAGGACACCCAAGGCTGCGGGCGTGAAGGTGTCTAGCCACGATAGGTGAGCTTCCAGTTCCTTCGCCGTTCGGAGGCCTTTTGCTTCTTCCGCCGAAAGGCGATCTCTGTTCTCTGTCATAGCTGCCAAATTTCCAAACTCTAAATCGCATCGGTCTATTAGTTAATCATTGGTTAACATGATTCACACCAACCGGCACATAGCGTCAGGCAGTTCGTCGCGTTTTGAGACCGCGACATGTCTTTTCCTCTTTTTCGACGCGGTGCATCCCGGTTAGCTAGGTCGTGCAACCCCCGGAACAGTCGCCGTATGCGGCGCGCAGCTCGCCCAGGAAAATTGATATGGTCGAGAACGTGGAAAAACACTGCGCGAGATCCACCAAAGATCTCGGGAGGTGACCGTGAAGGCCGGAAGCAGTAATCCCTTGGACACAGAGCTTACCGTTTTGGTTCGCGCTACACTGGCTCAATCAATTGAGCGCGCGACACAGCCAGCTTGGCGCATTGTGGCGCTGCCCGTGGTGCTGGGCGCCGCATTGACCCTTGCGATGATGGCCCCAGTCAAATGGTTATAGATCTCGGTTCGCTATAGATACTTCGGTTGAACGAGAGGTCGGCAAAGGATCAATATTTGCGCATGGAGGATTGCGTCATGATTGTTCAAGCGGTTTCAAATCCACGAGGAATGGTTGGACATCCCGGAGAAATCCTGCGTCCGTCCCCTCGGGTGTAAGCGAAGTCCTAGAAATACCCTTCAGCTACGAAGGGGATGCGTTCTGGCGCCGCCATGTCCGGGCGCTCGGAACCTCCCATTGATGAGCCATCATACATGTGACCTGGCCACCGTTGATCATGGACACACAAGAAAAAAAACGCGGTCTACTCTTAGCCCTGCCCTTTAGAAGCCACATCGTAGTGACGCTCAACCTCGGCAAGCAGATCCCGCATTCGAATATCCAGACCTTGGCTAAGAGCATGCAATGCCGAAAGTGAAGGCTGGCGACGCCCAGTTTCCAAAAACGAGATAAACCTCGCCGAAACATCAGCGCGTTCGGCAAGTTCTTCCTGGGTCAGTTGGGCTTGTTCACGCTGTTCAGACAGCGTGGCTGCAAAGGCTGCCACAAGTTTCTCGTTTTGCCGATTCATGCGGTAAGCCATTCCGCATGGGTTGACACGTCACCACGAACAGTTGTTCTAGTTGCTCAAAAAGAGTGAACTCGCCACGCAGAAATTTACGAGCAGATGACATCGGTTATGATATCAATGTTGGCCGACCAGACCCCCGGCATAATGCACAGCCCACCTACGATCCCGCATATTTCTAGCCATGCCGCGCCATCACCGGTCGGCCTTGCCGAACTAGCGAAGCCGAAAACCACCATAGGAACCCCATGAGCTACACGACCATCACAATCGGAGACCTTCTCGCGGAAGTTAACAACCGATATTTTCTGCCCGCCATCCAGCGTCCCTACGTTTGGGATGCAGACCAAGTAATCACTCTGATCGACTCGCTCCTAAAGGGCTATCCGATCAGCTCCTTCATGTTCTGGGCTGTTGATGACGACCTGAAGCGGGAGCTGAAGATTTACAATTTCATCGAGAATTGGAAGCCGGGAATGCAAAACCCGACCGCATCCGCTGATGGTCGAGATGTGACGCTGGTGCTTGATGGTCAGCAACGCCTCACATCGCTTTTGATCGCATTGCGTGGCACCTTTTCGGAAAAAGCAAAATATAAACGGCGCTCAAGTGCGGATGCCTGGACGGAGAAGACCCTGTATTTGGACCTCCTGCAGGATCCATCTGAGGACTACGAGGAAGAGGGCGTCGATCTTGGCGTCAGCTACGGGCTGCGCTTCCACGCTGTGCCGCCACGCAACGATTATCGCCGCCATTGGTTTCGATTGGGCGACATGCTGAACTACCGATCGGAAGAACAGCTGGCAAAGCTGATCGAGATTACGCTGGCGAAACTACACCATGGCGTGACTGCCTATGAGCGGGAGCTTATCACCGCGACCCTACAGCGCCTGCACCAGGTGATCTGGGCTGATGAGGTTGTCAATTACTACACCGAGGCCAGCCCTTCCGTGGATCGCGTGCTCGACATCTTTGTGCGCGCCAACGACGGCGGGACCAAGCTGTCCAAGTCCGATCTCATGATGTCCTTGATTACCTCGCGCTGGGAGAGTGGCTCGGCTCGGGACGCAGTGTTCGGCTTTGTCGATCACATTAACAGCGGCTTGAGTGCGGAAAACAAGATCACCAAGGATTTTGTTTTGAAGGCATGCCTCGTGCTGCGTGGCTTCGACGTGAAATACAACGTATCCAACTTTACCACTCAGTCTATCAACCAGATCGAGCAAACATGGCCGGAAATCAAGGATGCAATCGAGCGCACTTTCCGGTTCTTGAATGGTCTGGGGATCACAGCGGAAAATCTCACGTCTTTGAACGCCGTGCTACCGATTGCATGGTTTCTGTTCCATGCTCCTGGTGTGACACTGCGCGGATCCTCGGATTTTGACCGGCAAAATGCCCGAGCGGTTCAGCGGTGGCTTCTCAACAGCCTGTTGATGGGGGTGTTCGCCGGCACTTCCGACCGGACCATTGCTGCCGCGCGCACAACATTGAAGAACGCGAGCTTGACCAGTCGAAACTTTCCTGAGGAACAGCTCTATCATTCCCTGGCGATCGGTGGACGATTGACACGGTTGGACGAACGAGGTGTCGAAGACCTTCTTGAGTTGAAATATAGCAAGCCTAAAACCTTCCTGGCACTGTCGCTGCTTTATGACGACCTCGATTGGGGCGGGACCATCTACCATGTTGATCACATCATTCCGAAAGCAAGAGCGGCACGGCGCGTTCTAATGGGAATGAACCTACCGGAACATCGCGTCAGAGAAATCACGGAATCTGTCGACCTGATTGGAAACCTTCAGCTTTTACCTAGCCAGGAAAATATCGAGAAAGGCGATCTGCCATTTGACTCATGGATCACGGGTCGTAGCGATGCCTACCGCAGCCGGCACCTTATCGAGCACACCCCCGACCTCTGGACTGCGGCTATGTTGCCGGAGTTCGTGCGCGGCAGAGAACGGTTAATCCGTCAACGGTTGCTGGCCCTGACGGAACCGGAGCATGCTTGATGGACAGGGAAGAGCTGAAGCTGAAATGTCTCGAGCTCCTTACCACACGGGCGATGGAGCACCCGGTTGGTCACCAGGGCAAACTTGCCGCACGGTATTTGCTGCGATGTAGTGGTGGCGACAGAGCCGAATTGATGTTCGAGAAAGGACCGAAGACACCGGCCAACATCTGGGTCGCACACAAGCGTGTCGTCGATCTGATTGCAGGGCCTGGGCTGCATTTTCAATCTTCCCCGGCCTCAGCGCTGTTCAGCACCAAGGGGTCAAACGGAAAACCCATCTACGGCCGTCATTCGGCCTTAAAGTCGATGCGCGAACTGGAAAATGCAGATCTGATTTGCTTCCGGATCACGTCACCTGACGATCTTGAGCGTATCCTGGATCATATTCTTGCCTGATGCCGGTCATCCGCAGGTTGGTGCATGCGCGCCATAGCATCAAGACAGCTCGGCCTTGTGCTTTGGTCGTTGCGTCACAACGCCCGCTGTCTACGAAGAGTGATACTTTTTCGAAGGGTGCCTAGGAATGACCCGGAGAAGTGACATTGCCCCAAAAAGCAAGAAGACCGGCAATACAAAAACTCGGAGCGTGAAAACGCCAATGATAGTCAGTGAAGCCTCAAGGATCGTGTTAGCTTCCTCTATTAAAACCTGTGCAGCCCCTCGATAGCTAGTGATTCCCTCAATGATGCCGTCGACACTATCGCGGGCACCAGCCATCTGGGCTCCTAACCAATCCAATATTCCTGCATCTTCGTCCTCGGGCTTAGGATTGACTGTAGCGTCGTCCTCCCCTCCAATTAGGATTCTGGCTTGCTGCGCGACAGCATCAAGTTCAGCCACCGCCGCGTTCATTTGAGCCGCGGTCGCTCGCTCTCCAACCCAAACACCAAGAGCAAACAGTAGAGGTATTGCCAAGCCAACAATGATGCCAAAATTGATGCCTTTTTCGCAAAGAGGTTCCACTGTCTTGCTGAAAGAGGGGAAGCACTGGATACAGAGTTTTCCCAGCAAACTTACTCCGAGAAAAACCAGGCCAATGGACACCACAGGTGCCAAGCCAACAGCGGCGAGTGCAGCTCCTGCCGCAACGAGAAACACTGCATCAGAAACGCGCTCCACTGTATCGTCAACCGGCTCTAGAACCTTTAGCGGCTGGAAGCTGGCGTGCCCTACAACCGACGCACCCATCTCGACTTCTTGCGCCGTAGAAAGCGCAGCATTGATTGCGCGCAAGGAAATATACACGGTTACAGATGCAGCTGCGATGTTCTCGGCAGTTCGCTCCGCTACTGATACAAATGGATTCCAATCGCTACGCCCAACGAGACCGAAGATTCCGACGAAAACGAGAAAATGCTGACGGTAGCCTTGGCAATTAACAGGGCACGTATTCTTGCGGAATATTTTTGTGCGCTAATCATTTTGGTTTCGAGGTTTTTGGGGGAGTTTCTGGAATTTACGATCTACGCATACCACGCTGAAGCTGGGGAACAACCAACTTCAGTCCTTGATGCGCTATCCGCAGGGTATTCGATTAGCTCCTAAGCACACCAATTTGACATCAAATTGTCGGATTGAAGAGCCACGAATCGCTGTTTGCGCGAGGCATGAAGGATCTGGAACTTCAGTAAAAGCTTACTTTCGGGCAATTAGCTACCCACCGCGGCGACTGCGAATTCTCATCTCCCTATTAACTAGGGAAACCTCTCTTCTTATACACCACTTCCACATATCGCTCACCAACCATACTGCTTGCCCTCATACTCACAAAGGAACGCGTGCAGGCGCCGAAGTCACGGAGTCGAAACAAAATGCCTCATGTGATCATCAGACCCCAGTTCGTCCCGCGCTCCTACTTCCAGGAGAAACCGGCCCACCGACGCTGCAGTTCATCCAGTGACTTGCCGACCACGTCGTTCATCTCCTTCCAACTCTGCAGCCCGTGGCCTTCACGATCGTTCTTCCGTGGCAGTTTCTCGCCCGACCGGCGTAGTTGCTCACGCTCCTCTAGGGCTCTAGCGCGGTTCCTTAGTTCAATCCCGTAAACGCCGCGTTTTCGCATCTGTGCCTGGGCGTCCTCCAGGAGGTGTTGCCAGGGTTCGGTCGTGCCGAGCGCGAAAGAGAGGAAGGGCTTGGTCAGCTTCCGGAACGACACGGATCCGAGATCGTCGATGGTGGCGATGCCACGGTCCTTCAAGTTATTGCTTCCGGAGATCGTGACCTCAATGCGCGCGCGGCGTTCGTGATCCGGCAGGACGTCCTTTGTGCTTTTGTCGCGGTTCCTGCGGTTCGCGATTTTGTGTTGTATGCTCACCTGGTAACAGGCATTCTTCGCGCCTTTCAAGACGGTCGAGTTCAGGTGAATATCTTCGCCTCCCCTGCTGGTCAGAATTCGCTGCCTCATCTCCGGTATGTCGATCCTGTAATCCGCGCTCAAACTGTCTGGCTTGACATGAGCGAACAGGAACCGAGTTTTGCTGCCATTGTGATTACGTGGGGCGGGGTCTTGATAGATTTGGCGTGCATCTATATCGCGCGGCAAGGTAAGGGTGGTATCGAGAAAGAGCTCATTTCGACACCAGTGGTGACGGTGAAGCATGCCCACCATTTGTTCGCGGCGCAGGATAGATTCTTCCAGCGACCCAGTGGCGCGCGGATAGAAATCGACGGAGATCTCAACTAGATGAGCTGTAACGGCGCCGTCGATACCAGGACCGTCGTGGACAACTTTTAGCATTGCGGAAAGCTTGTCCGGCGTAGGATCCTGGATCATCACTGCGAAATGATACCCGGTCTTCCTTAACGGGCTTGGAACTGGGAGTGGAGCGCCCCAGTCTTTTGCACCCTGGCTAATCGTGAGGTCTTGGACATAAATCGATGTCCCTGTGCTCTTGGCTATCTTTTTCTTTATCGCGCTGTAGTCAGTTTGAGTGGTCGTGTTGATCAGCACTACCATCCGGTCGATCAGCGCCTCGACCTTATAGTTATCGCGCATGGCCATATCCGGAACCAAGACGACCTTGTCTTTCCGATCTGCGCGGACCGCACCGCTTGTGGATGTGGATGACGTCGCGGTGGGCAAATATCGCAGGCGAGACGGCGGCAGTGAAACCCTCGCACGATTTCGATATTCCTCCTCCTGCGCAGGCGACGAATAGCGAAGCTCGATCTCGAATGGCGACAGGTCTGCTGGCACTGGCGCTGGTGTCTTCGTCACCGCGGAAGCTTTCGTTCCGGGTTGGGCCGTGCTTTTTCCGGTGATCGCCTTCAGCACCTCCTCGATCTCTGGCGATTTCTTGATCTGCTTGCCGTCACCTACAAAGTCCCCGGACTCCAGGTGCTCGAGGTAGGCGGACAGGATGCGCTTCAACGACCGCAGGCGGGCGTCGAAGAAAGAGGGCTCCTTCTTCTCACCGAGCAGCTTGTGCCATCGTTCGGCTAGATCGCGTTTCGTGATTTCCCGTGTGCGGCTTTTTCGTCCGGCCAGGGCGAAGGCGTGTTCACGGAGTTTCGGTCGGACGCGAAGTTCATACATGGCGACCGCGACGCACTTCGCGATCACTCGCAGGTTCGGCTGCTTGCCGCCCTGCTTCGCCATCCCAGGATGCCCCTCGAGAAGCAGCCAGCGCCCAAACGCCACCAGTTCAGCATATCTGTTCAGCCTCCCCGTGGTGGTAATGGCATTCGTGAGATCAGTCGGTGTATTTTTCTCCGCATCCAGGAAGCGCCGAGCCACGATGGCATTAAGACGGAGAACGAAGCTGTCTTCTGAAATCTCGTCCGACAGAGCACCGGCCTCGAAAAGGGTCGATGCAGCAGCAAGGCGCTTCGCGCGTGGCTCGCGAATGGCACTTTCGGCCAAGTTGTTCGCTTTGGACATTGAGGTTCTCATCTATCAATATCGCGGCGGTCTATTCTCCCGGGCACTGGAGCTCAATCTGTGGAATCGTGCTACACCAAGCTGAGAGCCTCGTTTTTGCAACCCGTCACATTGTTTGTGCCAGTGCTTCAGCCTGCTGGAGGACCAGTTTCACGGCGGCGGCTTGAAGGTCAGGGGGGTAGCCATACCGCCGCAGGATCCGCTTGACAGCGACGCGCATCCTTGCGCGCACATCATCGCGCTGCCACCAGTCCACTCCGGAGTTTTCGCGAACCGATTTCACCAACTCAGATGCGATCACCTTGAGGCGTTCGTTGTCCATGACCTCGACGGCGCTCTCGTTCTGCGCCAACGCGTCGTAGAAGCTCCGTTCCGCCTCCGACATGTCGTCCTCGGGCTCTGCGCTCAGGTCCTTGGCCATTCCGATGAGCTCTTGGATCACTTGAAGGGCATCGACGCTGCGGTTGTGATACCTAGCGATCGCGTTCGTGAGGCGTTCCGAGAACTTCTGGTTCTGCACGACGTTGCCCCGCGTCCGCGCCTTAATCTCGCCGTTGAGAAGCTTCTTCAGGGCCTCGACGGCGAGGTTCTTGTGCTGCATGTTCTGGATCTCGAGGAGAAACTCTTTGGACAGAACGCTGATATCTGGGCGGTCGAACCCGCACGCCTCGAGGATGTCCACGACCTCAGTCGAGGCGACAGCCCTGTTCAGAAGTTGCTCGATCGCGAAATCCGGTAAAGAGTTCCGCCCTCCGCCGCCCTTCACATCGAGCTTCTGCAGCGCGGACCTTACCGCCAGGAAAAATGCCACCTCTTCGGAGTGCTCCTTGGCTTCCGACGATCCTGCCGCCAGCTTGAAGGCCCTGGCGAGCGCCGCAACTGCATCCAGAAACCGCTTGCCGAAATCCTTGTGATCTTCCTGCCCATCGGCACGCGACTGGTAGAGAACATGGTTTGCCGCCGCCGGTAGAATTTCGATCCGGTCGGCAGCCGTGCCACCAAGGACCCGCGAATAATCGAACCCATGGAACAATCCACGCGCAACGTCCAGCGCATTGAGGAAGGCCAAAACTGCCTCCCGCTCGTCAACCCCCGTCTGGGCTTGGTCTCCTTGGGAATAATGCGCGAGGGCCTGCTTCAGATCAGCCGCAAGACCGATATAATCGACAACGAGACCGGCAGGTTTTCCGGTAAAGACCCGGTTCACCCGAGCAATCGCCTGCATCAACCCGTGCCCCTTCATCGGTTTGTCGACGTAGAGGGTGTGCATGCAGGGTGCGTCGAAGCCGGTCAGCCACATGTCACGGACAATCACCAGCTTTAGCGGGTCACCAGTATCCTTGTATCGCTTTCTGAGGGCTTCCAGCTTCGCCTTGCTGCGAATGTGGGGCTGGAAATTCTGGGGATCGGTGGCGTTTCCGGTCATAACGACTTTCACCGCACCGGTCTCGTCGGTTTCAGAATGCCAATCGGGGCGGGCGGCGACGATGCGCTCGTAGACCTCGACGCAGATACGACGGCTCATGCAGACAATCATCGCCTTGCCGTCAATGGCCTTGAGCCGGGCGTCGAAATGCTCAAGGATGTCGGCGACCACCGCGTCAAGGCGTGGACCGGCGCCGACCAGTTTCTCGATCTGCGACCATTTCTTGGCGGCAGCTCCTGCCTCATCCTCAGCCAGCGTCTCGGTCGCCTCGTCGAATTCCTCGTCTAGACTGTCACGCAGATCTTTCGCGATCTCCACGCGGGCCACACGCCCCTCGTAGTAGATCGGCACGGTTGCGCCGTCCTCGACCGCCTGAGCGATGTCGTAGACGTCGATATAGTCACCGAATACCGATCGCGTGTTCGCGCCGACCAATTCCACAGGGGTGCCGGTGAATGCCACGTAGACGGCCTTGGGCAAAGCCGTGCGCAGGTGATGAGCCAGACCATGGCGCACCTCGCCGGTCTTCTGGTCCATCTTGGCCTCGAACCCGTATTGTGTCCGGTGCGCCTCGTCGACCATGACGATGACGTTGGAGCGGTCCGTGAGCTCCGGGAAGTCCAGGCCGCGCTCCGGTCGGAATTTTTGGATCGTCGAGAATACGATGCCGCCGACCTGCCGATTCAGCAGCGTCTTCAGGTCTTCGATGCTGTCCGCCTGAACCGGCGTCTCGCCAAGAAGATCTTTGCATCGACCGAAAGTGGTGAAAAGCTGGTTGTCGAGGTCATTGCGGTCAGTGAGGATCAGGATCGTCGGGTTCTCCAGGTCCGACAGGTGCATAGCCCGACCCGCGAGAAAAGCCATCAAGAGCGACTTTCCGGAGCCCTGCGTGTGCCAGATGACACCGCCCTTGCCATCGTCGCTGCGCGCACCGAGGATCGACTCCGTTGCTTTTCGAACCGCGTGGAACTGGTGGTAGCCGGCCGCCTTTTTTACCGGCCCCTTTCCCTCGTCCTCGAAGACAGTGAACCAGCGCAGCATGTCGAGTAAAACGGGCCGATTTAGAAGCCCTTCGGTCAGCGTGTTAAGAGCTAAGCCCTCGCGCTCCGACAGGATGGTCTTGCCGTCGACGGTCCGCCACCGCATGAACCGGTCAAGGCCGGCCGAGAGCGTGCCGTATCGTGCGTTCAGTCCGTCGGAGATCACCGAGAAGACCGTGGTCCGGAACAGGTTCGGGATATCGGCTTTGTAGGTCTCGATCTGGTTGAAGGCTGCCTCAATGTCAGCTCCCTCGGTGCCCTTCAGCTCCACCACGACCAGAGGCAGGCCATTCAGGTAGATCACGATGTCCGGGATCCGTGGGTTCCGCCCGACCATGTCGACTTGGTTGAAGGCATGCCAGGCATTATCCTGGTCGCTCCAGTCGATTAGGCGCGCACGCCCATGTCGCTCCTCACCTTGGCTGATGTAGGTGATTGGGACACCTCCGGTCATAAGGCCGTGAAGGCGCCGATTCTCGGCCATCAGGTCGCCGGCGAAGACCTCGTCGGTGACACGGGTCATCACCTCCTGCACCGCGCCATCTGGGAGGCTAGGGTTTAGGCGCCTCACGGCCTCCTCGAACACCTTCCGCAGGACCGCCTCGTGGAAGCTACGGCGCTCCGCATCGCGCTTTTCAGGCGAGATCTCGGCGCCGGAATCGGCGGCATAGCCCAGCCCGGCCAGTTTCCCCATCATCCAGTCTTCGAGGTCGGATTCCGAGTTCCAAGCCATCAGGAGCCTCCACCCGGCTTCATGCGAGCCGCCAAGTCCCGCATGGTGGCTAGCCATTCCTGGAGATGCTCCCGTTCCCGGAATCCGACCTCGGGAAAACCGGTGCGCTCGAGCTTGCGCAGGCGGTTGGCGGAACGGTCGATCTTGAACATAGGAAAACCTCGGGAAAACTCTCCGCCTAAATGGCCCAATCTGGGTGAACGGCGGCTTTATAGAAAGCAATACACGGATCGTTCGGGGTCTGCCCGAGTTTTTCTCTCTGAGGTTCGAGAATGCGCACGAGCATTTTGTAATAAGCCTTTTCGCCCTCGTATTTTTCCGGTTGAGACTTGAGTTCCAAATGCCGACGATAGACATATGAAATCACATCTGCGACTTGCACGAGCGATGAGTGATCCGACATGATTGCGAACGCAGTGTTGACGATCTGATCGAAACGATCTTTTGCCGTTCGTGGCACCCATACCGACTTTCGGCGCTTTGTCTTTCGCACTTTGTAAAGACCGTCATACCAGGGATCAGCGTTATAGAGGCCGTCAGAGAGTCTTGGCATCTCCATCTTGTGGTCGTCCATAATCACGACAGTCAGGCCCTTGCTGCCCTTCACGCTCTGCATTCTCTTCTGAACTATCGACGCCGTGAACATGCCTGCAGCGAGCCAGTAGCTGTCACCCGAAGGGTGCCCGTGGCCGGCGACTTTTGCCGCGTCAAACCTCTCGAAGGAAATCCCGAGACCAAACAGTTTCCCACCGTTTCCGACCGCCAGCCGGCAGACATCCTGAATGAAATCCTTGCGTTCCTGAGGCGGAATTTTGCTCCAGTTCTTCTTGCCGTTGATGAACTGCGACGTCTTCAACTCTCGTCTTGCCCCGGGATACTTGTCGTGCAGCGCCCCAAGCATACGGTCGAAATCCTCGGTCTTCTTCCGGAGCTTATAAGCGTCGACCATCAGGCCACACATCACGAATACATTGCCACCTCCCCGGTCTCCGCTTTCATCGACATAGATGAACTTCACGCGAGCGCCTTCTCGACATTCTTGTCCGCCTCTCGGATGCGGAGCTCGCCGGACATGAGGCGCGGGAGAAGGGTGTCACGGAGGGCGGCCAGCGTATGCGCCTCCTGAATGCCCGCCACGATCTTTACGGCCATGGGCCGGACGATGCTGGAAAACGCTTCCACAACCGCCTCTGGGGGAATCGCGATATCGAAGCGGGCCATGTCCTTCCAGTTTGAGCGCGGCATGCGGGTTCCGGATGAAGTCGCGTTGGCGTGCTCGACGAAGTCGTCCGAAGACACAATATTGAGGACCATTTCCCGCCAGTGGTCGGCCTTAGCGTCGATGACCAAGATGTCAGTCGAACAGATCCCGTCAGTGGGCACGATACCGACCTTGTGGAAGTATGGGCGGAGCTTTCCGAACAGGATCTGGCCACGGCGCATCGCGGACTTCGCGCTGCCCACCTGTCCTGCTTCGCCCCAGTCCGACAGGGCGATGGAACGCCGGGGCATGTGTTCGAGCCCAATGTAGGGGACATCGGCTTCGATATCCCCGGGCTGCACCTGGCGCCGGGTATTCGATGCTATGTCACCGAGCGTCCCGGCCTCCCACCCATTCGGCAGGCCATCGGGGCCGAAGCTGTCGGGGAAGAGGGCGGCAGTAGTGGCGTCCATGTGGGCGGGGGGCTGGCCGAGGGCACGGGCGTGGACGGGGTCGAAATCCACGAACCAGGTCCGGTAGAGCGTCCGTGCCATCTCCTCCAGCGTCGCGCTCATCCGGCGGTTCAACTCGATCTTGTCGTCGAGGGCTCCAAGTAAATCCGCAATCTCTTTTTGGTCTCGCATCGGAGGCATAGGTAGCTCGAATTTCGGCACGTCGCGGCATCGAAGACTACTGAAGACGGCCCCGACATTAATGAATTTCTCGATCTGATCCCACCACTCGCGCGATAGGCACAGCCATCGCAAAAAGGGTGGATACACCTTCGTCCCATCAGCCCGGAGAAGCACGAGGTTCTGCCCCAAAGCAAAGGGCGTGTTTGTCTTGTCGACTGCTATGACCCCGGGGTTCGTCCGCCGCGACAGAATGACGTCATCAGGCTGTGGTTTCGCCTTCTTCGTCCATTCTTCGTAGTCCACAAGAGAAATCCGTCTCGCATCCTGGAATGCTATGTGACCCGACTTCATTTGCGGGATACCTACGTAGGGATAGCCTGCCGCCTGTGCCTTCGGCGTTTTGTGAACGCAGTCGATCAGAGAAACGCCTGCTTCCCCAAGCGCAATTACTGGCCAAACGGTCATTCCATCTTCTCCAGGCGCGCTTCGATCGCCTCCCCCAACCGCCGCCCCTCTGCGAACTGCGCCCGAAGCTCCGCCTTTAGCCGATCAAACTTCTCCTCGAAGGGCTCGCCATCCTCCTCGGCCGCGCCGGCGCCGACATAACGGCCCGGGGTCAGGACGTGCCCATGCTTCGCAATCTCCTCCATGGAGGCTGCCTTGCAGAAACCTGGCTCATCGGCATAGGCACCCGCGTCCGGCTCTCCCCGCCAGGCGTGGTAGGCTGTGGCGATGCGAGCGATCTCCTCGCGGGACAGCTCCTTCTGTTTGCGCGATCCAGGCACCAGCGCGCCCATCTTGCGTGCGTCGATGAACAGCACCTCGCCGCGCCGGTCGCGCAGCTTGGTGTCCTTGGCCACGCCGTTCGACTTGTCCTTGGCCAAGATCCAAATGCAGGCTGGGATCTGGGTGCCGTAGAAGAGCTGCCCCGGCAAGGCGATCATGGCGTCCACGGCCTCGGCCTCGACCATGGCGCGACGGATGTCGCCCTCTCCGCTCGACATCGACGACATGGAGCCGTTGGCCATGACGACGCCCGCGATGCCGGTGCTGCCCAGCTTGTCGTAGATGTGCTGCATCCAGGCGAAGTTGGCGTTGCCGACCGGGGGCGTGCCGTATTTCCAGCGCCGGTCCTCGGACAGGAGGCCGCCGGACCAGTCAGAGATGTTGAATGGCGGGTTCGCCATGACGAAGTCGAACTTCTCGTCCGGGAAGGCGTCGCGCAGCAGCGTGCCCTCGGCGTTCCACTGGATGTTCGCAACGATGCCCCGGATGGCGAGGTTCATTCGAGCGAGGCCGTATGTGGTGTGGTTCCGTTCCTGCCCATAGACGGCCAGATCGGCGCGGCGGCCGGCGTGGTTCTCCAGGAAGCGCTCTGACTGGACCATGAAAGAGCCGGAACCGCAGCAGGGCTCATACAGTCGCCCCTTCATAGGTTCGATCATGTCGACGATAAGTTCGACGACCGGTTTCGGGGTATGGAAGTCGCCGCCACGCTTGCCCTCGTTGCTGGCGAACTCAGAAATGAAATATTCGTAGATGCGCCCGATCAGGTCAAAGTCCTTCGGGGTGCCGTCGAACTCAATGTTTGAGAAGAGGTCAATCAGGCCAGTGACGATAGTCGGATCGAGTGCTTCGCGCCCGAAGACCTTCGGGAGTGCGCCCTTGAGCTGCTCGTTGTCGGCCTCAATGGCGCGCATGGCGTTGTCAACCTTGACGCCGATGCCCTTGTCCTTGGCGTTCGCGGCCAGCGTGCTCCAGCGCGCGGCCTCGGGCACCCAGAAGATGCCGTCGGCCAGGTATTCATCGACATCCTCAGCGACTTCTGCGCCCTCAGGTATTAATTCGTCATACTTCCGCTGAAAGGCCACGCCGATGTAGCGCAGGAAGAGCAGACCAAGGGCCACGTGTTTATATTCGCCCGGATCCATGGAGCCGCGCATCTTGTCGGCTGCCGCAAAAAGCGTCTTCTCGATCGTCACTTGCTGTCCTCACCGGCATCTGAGTGCCGTTGTCTACCGTTTTCCCGCACTATCGACCACAACTCGCGTCGAGATCAACCATTAGCTGATGGCAAGGTAAGCCGCCATTGATCTGTAGCGTCAGGAGAATTTCACCCAGCTCATCCTATCGAAAGATGATGCGAACCCAAGGATCTGACTTTCAATTTTGAATTGACTTTTTTTATTGGGCGCAATCAATGTGTGTATTAAAGGCGGCAATTTTTTCAGATGCGACTCGAATATGTTGATCGGAACGTCTGCTGGCCAGATGCAGTAGCGCCAGGTTTGTTTTCGCCGCATATAGTTATTCTGAAGCGACTGGTGTTCACAAAGTAGATTATCGATGGCTCGAGCAAGGCAAAAATGACGATGATCAACCGCAGTTTAAGGACTCCTGACATAGGCTGGGCCGGGCGCGACGAATTCCGCCCGCCCTCCGCGTCACGAAGTTGGACCAGGAAGAGCGAAGGACTTTCTCAACATTCTCGTGGATTGTGATGTCCGGTGTGACGGCTTGCGCGGTGCCGAGTGCCATTAACTCCCCAGTGTCGCGCATGTCATAGAAACTTATCATCGTGCGGCGATGTTCAGTAGCGGTTCGATCGACACTACATAGGCACATCGGATACAGATAATTCCGTCGCGGGGTTATAAACAAGCCGCGTCAAGGCGGCGCGTTTCTTTGGGGGGTGGGGGCGAGAGTTTGTGCACAAGTTACTTCACGGACCGCGAATATGGCGCGCGGCCGGCAATATCGGAAACTATCGACGAGCGTGTTTGGGGCGCCCTCCATGCGCTTGTGGATATGCGCATCGGAAATGGTGCGTTTGGCTTTCGATTCACCGAGCAATGTTTAGACGGGAGGGGGCCGTGCGGTTGCGACCAACAGGCCTTTGGACAATTCCTCCAAGCCGAAGTCCCGTGGATCAGGTGGCCGCTGCGAAGCGACGAGCTCCCCGAGACACCGGTCGTGCTGGATTTATTGGAGTTCTGTGCCAAGGCGGTCGGCGAACCCATCCTCGGCAGCTACCACTCCTATTATGGTCATCATCACTTGACATGGGACAGGGCTGCGGGTCTTGCCTCGTTCGTCGCGGACGTGAACCTCCTGTTCCAGCGCAACGGCATCGCCTTCAAGCTCGATGACGACGGTCGCGCGCAGCGAATTCTCCCGCAGCCGGTCGCACAGGCGCTCGGCTGGCAGATGTTCGATACTGGTGAAACGGAGCTCGACCGCCTGCTGGAATACGCTCGCTCCCGCTTCCTTTCGCCGAAGCTCGATGATCGTCGGGATGCGACCGAAAAACTATGGGATGCCTTCGAGCGCGTGAAGACGCTCGAACCAGGTTCGAACAAGCGCGCGCAGTCCGATGCTCTGCTGGATCGCACCGCTGCTCCCGGGACGAGGATGCGTGACGCGCTCGCTGAAGAGGCGAAAGCGCTCACTTCTATCGGCAACAGCCTGCGCATTCGCCATTCGGAGGTGACGCAGGAAATGATCGATCGGTCTGAGCAGCTGGACTGGCTCTTCGTCCGCATGTTCGGCTTCTTGCGGCTGGTTTTGCTATCATCCGGGCGGAGCACCCATCTTACGTCCGCAGGAGGGAGGCGGTAGGGAATGAACATCGAGGTCACAAAGGCGGATATCGGCGTCGCGGTTGGAACCGTTCCCGCCATCATCGGCGTCATCGCGACCGCATTGTCGAGCTATTTCAAGTCGCGTAGCGCAGCCAGGAGCGCTCAGGAACGCGCGCGAGGTGGCCTATATCACGGCTACGGCCTCGATCGACAACACCGCCAAGACGGTGCTGGTGCAAACTGTTACCGCAGAGCGGGCGAAATAGCGGGCCGAAATGCGGGACCAGACCGAGCGGTTGGCGGCGCTCCTGCGCACCCATGAACGGGGCGGACCCGAGGTCGACTGGGTGCAGTTCGACCGTTTTCGAACCAGGTTCAGGCTGAGCCTCAATCCAACCGGTCGCACTCCGGCGCCTGTCGGTGGTGCCACGCAAGATGCCGATCGCGCGGTGCACCAGGTGCTTGACGCCATCGTGAACGAAGGCAAATCAGGGGCGTCGCCGAACACCGCCTTGACCGACGAGCTCGAGGAGCACTTGGCGACCCTTCGCAAGTGCAAGTGAGGCAAGTCGAAGCGCGAAACGCTGTCGTGCAAGCTTGACCGCCGGTCACGCGATGCCAACAGGTCGATAGTTGAAGGCGCCCCTCCGTTCAGCTACCAAACCTTCGAAGATGCCGGAGGGGACGAATGTTCAATTTGATTGTTTCAAGTGGATTGGAAAACGAGCGCCGCGGTTCGATTTTGGCGGGGCGAGTGTTCGGATATACCTCGGATGAGCTTGTTGAACGATTTAAGCCAGGTGGGACACTCGACGTTTCTGGCGTGATGGCCCTCCCGACACTATTCATGGGAGAAGGAATTGGCGACGAGATCGCCGGGGTTGGGTGGCTGAATCGGATCGAGCGCAAAGGGACCGAATACCAGCTGCACTATTCGATGGATCCAGACATCCCCCGCATGACCAATGCTGAAATTTACGAGTTGGCATCTGACCTTCACATGGAAAGCTTCGAATTTCATCGAAACCATTGGTCTGTCAAAGATGTAGATTTGTTCCACGTCCTATATCGCCAGAAGCTTGGCATCCGCGCTACTCCGACTGTATTCCAGCTGAGCGATAAACCCGTCAATCCAAAACTGGTGTCGTTCATGATGCCGTTTTCGGGGCCGTTCACATCGGTCTATCAGGACGTGAAGGCTGTTCTTGAAGCCAATGGGTATCAGTGCCAGCGAGCAGACGATATGTGGGTTCATGCCCATATTATGACTGACATCATCGAATTGATCTGCACCTCGGCGGTCATCGTATGCGATCTCTCTGGCAAGAACCCCAACGTGTTTTACGAGGCCGGAATCGCCCACACACTAGGAAAAGAGGTTGTCCTGGTCACTCAGTCGCACGAAGATGTTCCGTTTGATCTGCGCCCGATCCGCTATCTGGACTACTTGAACAACGGAGAAGGGCGAGCCAAGTTAGCTGGGGACATTTTGGCTCGCGTTCAGGCCGTCACGTAGCCCCCGCACGACCGTCCACATACGTGCCCTCCTCTAGCGCCGCTTCGACAACCTCAGAACAGCCAACGAGCCTCCTGTGACTGGGAAAGCGTGAGCACCTCCAATAATCGCGATGCCCCGCTACGAGGTGAACAGAGGTCCTCTCTGAGGCAGTTGTGCCTCGGGGGTTCTGCGAGCGGAATAGGGCACGTGCAGGTCCGCTGACTGCGGTTTTCGGTCATTCATGGGGTGCGCAGAGAATAATGGTTTTCCGACCCCAACCGTTCACCCGGCTCGAGTGCATCGTCATGCAATAATGAACAACCTAGCCGCCCATTCGCGCCAGAAATGCGTTCCTTAAGGTTCCCCGCTTTCCAATATTTGTTACACCTCAGAAAAGGCTGACAATTCGGTGCGCATGAATCTCGTCTCAAAATCCTTCCTGGGGTTTCTGATTGACCCACTGGGCCGACACCCAAGATCCCTAACACTGCAAGAAAAGGGTATTGCGACACGCGGGGCTGGTTCGCCCTGGATAGGGCTTGAAGATATATCGACACGCCCGTCCGTGAGGAAAGGCCTTCTCTCATCGTCGCTTTCGCTCGATCTCGGGGGTGGTCGAAACCTGACCTTGCCAGCGGTGGATACGACTGCGGCCAAGAAATTCGCAGATGCGGCTGCCACCGCCTGGACTGATTTTAATCGGGAGGAATTAGAAAAGGAGGACGTCGCTGTCCGTCGCATCCTTCAAGCGCTCGATGCACTCAAGGTGCCAGATGCTTACCCATCGGCGTGCCACGTAGCGCCATTGGCCCGCGATGCTGCCGACCTAAACAGCCGCGTGCTGTCTAAGCTGAATGCGGAGGCCGTTGGCAAAAATGTGATGTCCCGAATTGCCCCGATCACGGTGTTGGCATCCGATCCGAATGCCGTCCGGAACGCGTCAATCGAGGCGTTCGTGGAAGCTCAACTGCTTCGTTGGAAGGATTTCTTCGACACAGTCGAGTCCATGCCGCTGACCCCGGAACAGCGGCTCTCCGTCGTTGTCGACGAAGACGCGACTCTCGTTCTGGCTGGCGCCGGATCGGGCAAGACCAGCGTGATCACCGCGAAGGCCGCCTACCTCGTGAAGGCCGGGATACGAAAGCCGAGCGAGCTCCTGCTGCTGGCCTTCGCGAAGGATGCCGCAACTGAGATGTCGGAGCGGATAGAGGCCAGGTGCGGGGTTCCCGTGGTGGCGCGCACCTTCCACGCGTTGGCCTATGAGATCATCGGTGAAGTGGAAGGCGAGAAGCCACCCTTGGCGCCGACCGCGACCGACGACAAGGCGTTCTTGTCGCTGATTAAGGAGATCCTGCGGCACATCGTGGCGACCGCCAGCGAGATCGCACAGACCGTGATCGGCTGGTTCGCTGGATTCTTCGACAACTTTCCGACGGAATGGGACTTCAAGACAAAGCACGAATGGTATGCGCAGATCGAAAGCCGCAACCTGCGGACGCTGCAAGGCGAGACGGTGAACAGCTTCGAAGAGCTTCTGATCGCCAACTGGCTGTTCCGGAACGGCATCGCCTACGAATACGAGCCCAGCTACGAGCACAAGCTTCAGAAGACCGGGCGCCGCGCCTACACGCCCGATTTCCGGCTGAAAGAGAGCGGCGTCTACATCGAGCATTTCGGAGTGCGCAAGAAACGCGGCAAGGACGGCAAGGAGGAGCTGACGACGGCCCCTTACGTCGATCGCGATGAATACCTCGAGAGCATGGACTGGAAACGGAAAGTCCACGCCGAACACGAGACGATTCTCGTCGAGACCTACAGCTGGGAGCGTGAAGAAGGCCGGCTGCTCGAAGCGCTTGCCGAAAAGCTCGAACCACATGTCACGCTGCGGCCGATCCCGGACATCGAGATTTACGATCGTGTGGCCGAGGTCGGGGTGGTGGACAGCTTCACCTCGCTGATGAGCACCTTCCTGCGCCACTTCAAGAACGGCGGCTATCGGGTTGAGGATTGCTCCGACAAGGCGCAAACGCTGAAGATGGGCACGCGCGCAGAGGCCTTTCTCAAGATTTTCGGCGCGGTCATTCGTGAGTATCAGTCCCGCCTTGGCGACCGCATCGACTTCGAGGATATGGTGAACCGCGCGACGGCGCTCGTCGAGAGCGGGCGCTACCAGAGCCCGTTCCGTCACATTCTGGTCGACGAGTTTCAGGATATCTCCACTGGGCGGGCGAAGCTGATCCAGGCTCTCAAACGCCAGCACTCCGATGCCAAGGTGTTTGCCGTCGGCGACGACTGGCAGTCGATCTACCGCTTTGCCGGATCGGACATTCACATCATGCGTAACTTTGGTGCGGAGTTCGGAGGCATCTATGCGGGGGCCACTGGTGTCCATCGCACCGTCGATCTTGGCCGCACCTTTCGGTCAGTCGACAAGATCGCACTGGCTGCGCGTCGCTTCGTTCTTCGTAATCCCGCACAGATCACCAAGACGGTGATACCGGCAGGCGAAACGGACGAACCTTCGATCAGGATTGCCTGGACACGCCGCGACACGGGGGAGAATGCCTTGAACGACGCCGTAGCTGGTCTTGCCGCTACCGAAGGCAAGGGCGGCGGGAAGCCGTCGATCCTGATCCTTGGGCGATATCGTTTCCTGAGGCCCGATGTGGGGCGGCTTCAGCGCCAGAATCCCCAGGCGACGATCATCTTCAAGACCATCCATGCATCGAAGGGCCTTGAGGCTGATCACGTGATCATCCTCGGAGCCGACAACGCCAGGATGGGCTTCCCGTCGATGATCGTCGACGACCCTTTGCTTAGCCTGGTATCGCCCGAAGCCGAGCCATATCCGAATGCCGAAGAGAGGCGTGTCATGTATGTTGCTGTGACCCGGGCTCGGCGGTCTGTGACCATCCTTGCATCCGAGGCGCGCCCCTCCGTCTTCGTCGAGGAACTGATAAAGGAACCGGAGTTCGGTGTAGTCGTGCCCCGGGAGGCCCAGAAGCACACCCACACCTGTCCGGCTTGTGGCGGACGTCTACTCCACATGGCAGGTAAGGATGGGCGCGACTGGTATCGCTGCGAGCATGTGAAGCTGTGCGGCAGCCGCATGCCGGGTTGTCCCGCCTGCGGTGTCGGCCTCCCAGTCCGTTCTCGAGTCAGCGATGACCTGGTTTGTGGTGATTGCGGTGAGACCCAGCCGGCTTGCCCCAGTTGCGACGCGGGATGGCTTGTCGAGCGACGCGGCCGCTATGGAGCCTTTCTTGGCTGTGTCCGCTTCCCTGACTGTGATGGCAAAGCCAAGCTAAAGAAAAACGCATGACAGGCTGAAAGAGCGCGAACTATCCGCCATTGGTGAGATCAGCCACGACGGTCGACGAGCAGCGCAATCCCTACACCCATAGCTGCCGCAGTGAACGGCAGATCCCCGCCCTAAGAACAAGATTGCTTCAGAGTCATCACGCAACTACGGAGATCATCTCGTCAATATCCAGCCAGTCTCTTTTTTGTGCTTATGAAACGCGCCCATTCCTCCATCATTCCTCGCCGTTTCTCGACCATGTCTCCGCGTCTGTAGGCGCGCTCAACATCACTGCCGACGTTGTGTGCCAGTGCCATCTCAGCCATGTCGCGAGGGTAGTTCGTGCACTCGGCAGCCCAGTCCCTAAAGCTAGAGCGCAGACCATGAGGGACTGCTGGGCGACGCGATCGAGGATCTAAGAAGCCCAGGCGACCCTCCTTCTCCTCTGCAGCTTGGATCCGACGCATCACGGCTGAGATTGTCATGTCGGACATCTGACCATTTTTTGGGGACGGGAAGACATAAGGGCAGCCCATCAGGCGCGGCTGGTCAGCAAGCAGGTCGACTGCGGCGGCGGAAAGTGGCACACGATGCTCGCGCCCGGCCTTCATTCTCTCCCCGGGGATTGTCCAGATGCCATTGGCCACGTCGATCTCATCCCAAAGCGCGCCGCGCACTTCGCCTGATCGAGACGCGGTCAGTGTCAGGAACTCCAGCGCTCGGGCTGCGATACCCTCCCTAGTGCGCAGCACGTGGAACCAGTTCTCGATCTCTTCCAGGGCGACGGCCGGATACCTGTTCTCTTTCTGAACCTTGTTGGGGGCGGGGAGGATCTGTTGCAGGTTGCCCTTCCACCGCGCTGGGTTCTCTCCCTCGCGCAGCTCCATTACCTTAGACCAATCCAGGACCGCCTCGATGCGCTGGCGCACGCGCGATGCGGTCTCGTTCTTCGTGCTCCAGATCGGGCGCAGGACGGCTAGGATGTCCTCGACTGAAATGGTCGCGACAGCCTTGTCGCCGATCACCGGGAAGGCGTAGGTGGTCAGCGTCGAGCGCCACTGTTTGATGTGCTTGGCGTTCTTTAGCTCGCCTTGCACCTTCTCCTCGTAGTAGCGTTCGAAAGCATCCTCGAAGGTGGTGCGCTGTCTTTGCTCGACAGCGTGCGCGGCACGCTCGACCTGGCGCTCTTCGACCGGGTCAATTCCAGCACTGATCTTGCGCTTCATCTCCAGCGCTCGTTCACGCGCGTCTGCGAGAGATACCTCTGGATAAGGTCCCAGGCCGATATGTCTGCGGTTGCGTCCAACCGTGACCCGGAATATCCATGATCTGGCCCCGGTATTAGTAATGTTCAGGCTTAGTCCGGCGGGGGTTCCACCGACCGCGTGGCGGCCTGGATCTGATAGTCTCTTTACTTGGATCGCTTTCAGCTCTTTGGCCTGCCTTGGCATATCTTACCACCATCCTTGCCACCAAAAATTATTCTATTGATTGCATGTTGGTGCAGCGGTGTGCAAGGTGATATGGCGGTAGTTGTTTGATAAAAAGTGGTAAAATTGTAATGTCTGCTGCGGCATTAAACACTATGCAGCTCCGGATAGGCGGACTTCGTCTCCGCCATTTTTCTTGTACCAAAGAACCACCTTCCCCGGATGGCACTGCCCATTGGGGCAGCGGGCCTGCAAAGAAGTCAGGGCGTTCCGAATTGGAACGCCCCGGGATTTCTCTAATTCCAGATCACTGTCGTCCGCGCCCGGACCGAAGGAAATGGTGCGACGCCAAGACCAGGGGATATGGCCCCCCGGGTGGCTGCAGATCAGACCGTGGTGCCTTTCAGACGGATTGCGCAGCCAAGGCTGCCTGCGCACAAGCCAACAACCACAGCGATGAACAGGTCCAGGACGCCAACCTGGGAAAAGTCCCAATGGGCAAAGACCACTGTTTCAGCGACCCCTACCAAGCCTCCCATCAGAGCGCCAAGCCAGAGGCGTCGGGTCATCATACCCAGCGCGAGGCCAAGAATGCCCGGCAGGCTAAGGATATTGCCACCTATGGTTCCAAGAATCTCGAGCATATCTTGCCTCTTTTCAATCAGTACGGGTGGTCAGGAAAGACCGGATATCGGCCCCGTCGGCGGCCGCCTGCTGATGCGCCTTGGGCACGGACTGTGCATTCAAAGCTTCGGTAACATCCTGATACTTTTCAAGGTATCCCGGCGGCAGGCTGTGGGCGATGCCCTGATGGCAATCAATGCAGGTCATGTCGTTGTCGATCGCACGCTGGTGTTCGGACGCCGCGCGCGTTTCCTGGATAGTGAAATCCATGTAATCGAAGTTGTGACAGTTCCGGCATTCGCGGCTGTCTGACGCTTTCATCTTTTTCCAGACCGCAGAAGCCATGCTCAGGCGGTGATCCTCGTATTTTTCCGGCGTGCTGATGGTCCCGGCCAGCTCGTGGTACACGTCCTTGACCGCCATGATCTTGGCCTTGATCTTGTGGTTCCATTCATCCGGAACGTGGCAGTCCGAACAGATCGCACGCACACCCGAGTGGTTGTTGTAATGGACCGTTTCCCGGTATTCGCCCAGGTTGGTTTCCATCGTGTGGCACGAAACGCAGAATTCCTCGGTGTTTGTCAGTTCCAGCGTCCAGTGAAAGCCACCCCAGAACAGAATACCCGCTAGAAAACCCGCGATCAGAAGAAACCCGGTGCTCAGCATGGCTGCGGGTGTCCAGAACCAAGTCCAGATGCGACGGATCAAACCGCCTTTTTCGGGAGAATCGGCCATATCAGTACTCCTTTCAGACAGGTTTTGGATTAGTTGCCGGAGGAGGGCTGAAAGTCGTTATCGACCAGCGCGGGCGCATCGGCCTGCGGGACGTGACACTGGTTGCAGAAATACCGGGTGCCCGCGATCTGATCCAATTCGTTGCCTTCACGATCCAGGTAATGGGTCATCGACAAGGTCGGGGCGCCCCGTTCACCTGCCTTGGTCCAGTCGTGGCAGGACAGGCATTGGTTGGTCCGCAAGTCGATCTGGTATTGATCGATCTTATGCGGCACCAGCGGCGGCTGCTGACGGTAATTCCGCTGCATGCGGCCTTCGACGTTGCGATGCACCTGGTCAAGCACGACGGGTTCGTCGACTTCGGCACCCCGGAGCGAATCGACCTGGGCGGATTGCGCAAGAGCAAGCCCGCTCAGGAGCAAAACTGGTATCAGGGCTATTCCGCCTGTAACGATTGGCTTTTTCATCATGGCACTCCCTTAAATAGGTCTGGCGGCGCGCTTTTCTGGCGCGGCAACTGGATCGGAAGGTGCGACGAGGCTGTCGTCGAACCGGTGAGTATAGGTGAAGACATCGACCGCACAGACATCAATGCAGCGGCCGCAATTGGTGCAATCGGG
The DNA here is from genome assembly GCA_030427405.1 of Alphaproteobacteria bacterium. Lineage (GTDB taxonomy): Bacteria > Pseudomonadota > Alphaproteobacteria > Rhodobacterales > Rhodobacteraceae > Ruegeria. The sequence continues at coordinate 268,050 of JAUHXK010000001.1, forward strand.
TGACAGGATCACGGGCGAACTGCCCGGCTTGCCCTTCAGTGCGGGGGATATCACCTGGTTTTCGGGACACACCGCATAGCAATCCATGCAGTCGTCGCAGGCAGAGCGGTTGGCGGCGCTGACCCTCAGCAGGCTTTTCGAACCGACCAGCCCGTAAAAAGCCCCGACCGGGCAGACATGCCCGCACCAGCCATGGCGGGCAACGAAAAGATCAAAGACAAAGATCCCGGCAATCATGGCCCAGACAGAGCCCATTCCGAACACCAGACCACGGTGCAGCATCGTGATCGGGTTTATCAGTTCCCACGCAATGACCCCGGTCAGCGCGGACACGATCAGAACCATCGACAGCACCCACAACCGGGTGGAACGTTTCGGCTGCCAGCCCTTGGGCAGGTTCAGACGGCGATGCAGCCAATGGGCGGCGTCGGTCACGGGGTTGATCGGGCAGACCCACGCGCAATAGACGCGACCGCCAATCATCGCATAAGCGATCAGAACGATCAGCCCACCGACCAGCGCGGTCACCTCGGGCCAGTGCCCTGCGACCATGCCCTGAAGCAGGATAAGCGGGTCGGTCAATGGCAACACGCCAAGTGTCAGTGACCCGGCCAATGTCCCTTGCACGACCCACAGTCCGAACCAGGGCCCAAGCAGAAACAGGACCAGGAAGAAAGTCTGGCTCAGGCGTCGCAGCAACAAAAAGCGATGCGCGCCGATCCAGCCCTTGGCGGCTTGCGCCTCCTGCCCGACGGGTATCTGGACACGCGCGCTCATTGGCCGACACCCGGCAAATCGTATCCCGGAGCAAACCCGCCCGGGGCCACCAGATTATCCGTACCCGGTCCCGGCAACCTGTCAGGTAGATCAATCAGCCCTTCGACGATTGGCCCGCCCTTGGCCTCTTTTTCTTCCCAGCCTTTCAAATAATGCTCGGCCGAGCTGCCGCGAGCCAGTCGGGCCGGCAGCACCTTGATTGCCGCCTCGGGCAGCACGCAGCTTTTTTCGCACATCCCGCATCCGGTACACCGGTCCGCATGGACGGTGGGCGCGAATATCGCGTGATGACCGGATCGGGTGTTGTGCGAAAGCTCAAGTGTGATCGCCTCGTCGATCACGGGGCAAACCCGGTAACAGACGTCACAGCGCAGACCCAGAAAGTTCAGACAGTTTTCCTGATCGACAAGCACGGCCACGCCCATTTTCGCGTCATCGATATCGTCAAGGCCGGGGTCCAGCGCGCCGGTCGGGCAGGCCGCGACGCAAGGGATGTCGTCGCACATCTCGCAAGGGATGTCTCGGGCGGTGAAATAAGGCGTACCGGTTGCCACGGCATCGACGCCAAGCTCGGCCAGTTTCAACGTGTCATAGGGACAATCCCGCACGCACAGACCGCAACGGATGCAGGCGGACAGGAAATCTTGTTCAGGCAATGCCCCAGGCGGGCGCAGGGCCTCGGCCGGCAACGCGCGGGCGTCGCGGGCCAGATAGGCCAGCAACGATCCGGCGACGATGCAACCGCCCGCCGCACGCGCCGAATCCTGCAGGAAACGGCGCCTTTGCGGCGAAAGGGGTGTTCCGGCTAGGGACATGGGGATTACCTTTGCGATCCGGGCCGGTTATGCGCGCTCGACCTTGCAGGCGCATTTTTTGAAATCGGTTTCCTTGGACAACGGGCAGGTCGCATCAAGCGTCAGCTTGTTGGTCAATTGCCCTTCGTCAAACCACGGCATGAACACCAGGCCACGCGGCACCTTGTTGCGCCCGCGGGTCTCGACCCGGCTGGTGACTTCGCCGCGACGGGTCGACAGCACGATTTCCTGCCCGCGACGGACGCCGCGATCCTTGGCGTCTTCGGGGTGCATATAAACAACAGCCGCCGGGAACGCCCGGTGCAACTCGGGCACGCGCCGGGTCATCGAACCCGAATGCCAATGTTCAAGCACACGACCGGTACACAGCCACAGATCGTATTCCGCATCGGGTTCTTCGGCAGCCGGTTCATAGGGGGCAAAGATGATCTTGGCCTTGCCGTCCTTGTGGCCATAGAACTTTACGTCTGCGCCTTCGGGAACATAGGGGTCGTAGCCTTCGCGGAAGCGGTACAGCGTTTCCTTGCCGTCCACGACCGGCCAGCGCATGCCCCGCGCCTGGTGGTACATTTCGAACGGGGCCAGGTCATGCGCATGGCCGCGGCCGAAATTGGCGTATTCCTCGAACAGGCCTTTCTGGACGTAGTACCCGAAATGCTCGGCGTCGTCGTTGTCGAACCCTTCGGCGGTTTCGGACAACGGAAACTTGTCGATGCTGCCATTCGCGAAAAGCACGTCATACATGGTCTTGCCGCGATGCTCGGGCATCTTGGCCAAAAGCTCTTCGCCCCAGACCTCTTCGACGGTGAAGCGTTTCGAGAACTCCATCACCTGCCACAGGTCCGATTTCGCCTCGCCCGGTGCCTTGACCTGCTGGCGCCAGAACTGGGTGCGGCGCTCGGCGTTGCCATAGGCACCTTCTTTTTCGACCCACATGGCGGTGGGCAGGATCAGGTCGGCCGAAACCGCCGTCACCGTCGGATAGGGATCGGAAACGGTGATAAAGTTCTCGGGGTTGCGATAGCCGGGATAGCCCTCTTCGTTCATGTTGGGCGCGGCCTGCATGTTGTTGTTGCACTGCACCCAATAGGCGTTCAGATCACCATCTTTCAGCTTGCGATGCTGCAGCACGGCGTGAAAGCCGGGCTTGGGCGGAATGGTCCCTTCGGGCACGTTCCAGGCGGTCTCGCAAATCTGGCGATGCTCGTCATTCATGACGACCATGTCCGCAGGCAGACGGTGGGCAAAGGTGCCGACTTCGCGCGCGGTGCCACAGGCCGACGGCTGGCCGGTCAGCGAGAAGGGCGAGTTGCCGGGCTCGGAAATCTTGCCGACCAGCAGGTGGACGTTATACATCAACGAATTCACCCACGACCCGCGCGTGTGCTGGTTGAAGCCCATCGTCCACAGGCTCATGACCTTGCGGTTGGGATCGGCATATTGCTTGGCCAGCTTTTCAAGGCTTGCCGCAGGAACACCGGACAATTCGGCAGTATATTCCAACGTGTATGGCGCGACCGACGCGGCGTATTCTTCAAAGCTGATCGCTTCCAGCTTGCCCGAGTTCGGGTTTTCGGCCTCTTGCTGCAACGGATTGTTTTCGCGCAGACCATAGCCGATATCGGTGGCGGTCTTGGTGATGTTGACGTGGTTTTTGACAAAGTCTTCGTTCACCGCGCCGGTCTGAATGATGTAGTTGGCGATATAGTTCAGAATTGCCAGGTCGGTCTGCGGCTTGAAGATCATGCCATTGTCGGCCAGCTCGAACGAACGGTGTTCGAACGTGGACAGGACATGCACTTCGGCACCCGGCTTGGTCAGGCGCGTGTCGGTCAGACGCGACCACAGGATCGGGTGCATCTCGGCCATGTTCGACCCCCACAGCACAAAAGTGTCCGCGTGTTCGAGGTCGTCATAGCAGCCCATCGGCTCGTCGATGCCGAAGGTGCGGATGAACCCCACCACGGCCGAGGCCATACAGTGGCGGGCGTTGGGGTCGATGTTGTTCGACCGGAACCCGGCTTTCATCATCTTGGCCGCGGCGTACCCTTCCCAGACGGTCCACTGACCCGAGCCGAACATGCCGACACTGGTCGGGCCCTTCTTGGCCAGCGCCTCTTTCCACTTGGCGGCCATGACATCAAAGGCTTCGTCCCAGGACACGGGCTCAAACTCGCCATTCTTGTCATATTGACCGTTCGACTTGCGCAGCAGCGGCGTGGTCAGGCGGTCCTTGCCGTACATGATCTTGGACAGGAAATAGCCCTTGATACAGTTCAGGCCCCGGTTCACCGGCGCGTCCGGGTCGCCCTGGGTAGCGACGACGCGGCCTTCCTTGGTGCCGACCAGGACGGAACAGCCGGTACCACAGAACCGGCATGCGGCCTTGTCCCAGCGAATGTCCGGGCCGGCGGCTTGTGCTGCGGCGTCGCCCGCGGCCAGGGGAATACCCGCGGCCGAGGCGGTCGCGGCGGCGGCGGAGGACTTGAGGAAAGTACGACGTGATTCAGAGATGGTCATGGCATGGGCCTCCTGCTTGTCGGTTGGCTTGGGGCATCAGGGCGCGGAGTGCTTTCCGCGAGATCTTCGAAATGGTGGTAGGTAAGGCTGAGCGAGATCACACCGGGGATCTGATGCAAATCCATGATGGTCTCGGACGCCAGTCGATCCGGCGTATCCTCTACGACGACGACAAAACGGCCATCTTCAGCCGCTGCGTGAATTTCTACACCCGGGGTGTCGCTGACAGTACGGCGGGCGCTGTCAACGCGGTCAGGTGCAACATGTATCAGGCATCCGCAGATGTTCATTGGGCTGCTTTCGATTGGTGTTCGGATTGACGTTCAAGTGCGATGGCCCCTGCAGGGCAGGACGCAGCACAGGCGCCGCACCCCGCGCAGGCATCGCGATCCAGCACCGGCTGGGCGCGACCGCCCAGCTGCAGCTTGAACCGGATCGCATCGTGATCGCAGCTGTCGTGACACACCCGGCAACTGACACCGTTCAGGGACAGGCACGTATTTTCGACCCTGGCACGCCAGGGCCAGGCATCCATATGGTCGACCTCAAGCGCGCCCGTCGCACAGGACCGAGCGCATTCGCCGCAAAAGGTGCAGGGGCTGGTTTGCAACTGGACAAACGGGTACCCGTCCTGTCCGAACGCGATGATCTCTTCGGGGCAGGCCTGCGCACAATCACCACACGCCGAACACAGATCGTCAAACCTGTCCTCGATGGCCCCCGGAGGCCTGATCACGTCGGATTTCCGACGCAGCATGCGCGCGCTGAGAAAGGCGCGCCTGTTGGTAACTGTACCCATGTGCTGGTGACCTATGTTCGCTTAGGTAACTTGCTTTGCAGGTTCGTGCTTACCGCGATTGTAGCTTAACAGAATTGACCTAGATCATATCAGCTTTGCATTATTTTTGCGTGCCCCCGTCGGGTTTTCACTTGTAATACAGCGCTTTCACAACCGCTACATGCAAGGCCACGGCCCAATCTGTCGCAAAAAATTCACACGAAACCAGGCACAATATCGTTCGAATCATATTGCGGAATTTCTTTATTTCGATAAAACGCGAAATATGGAAACAACGATCCCTCTTCGCCTTTCGGTCCTTGGACATGCGCAACGCCTTGCGGTGTTCCGTCTGCTCATGCGCCGGTATCCCGACAAGGTCCCCGCCGGTGAAATTGCCGCGGCGCTGGACGTGAAACCCAGCACGCTGTCCTCTTACCTGTCTGCATTGATGCAAGCGGGGCTGGTGACGCAATCCCGCGATGGGACGTGGCTGTTCTATCAGGCTGATATGAACGGGATTCGCGAAACGATGGATGCGCTGTTTCTGGACTGCTGCCGCGGTCGCCCCGAAATCTGTCTTAGCGTTTACCCCCATGACGATCCGGAGAACACACCGATGACTGACACGACCTATGACGTATTGTTCATCTGCACGGGAAATTCCGCGCGCTCGATCTTTGCCGAATGCCTGTTGCGCGACGCCGGCAACGACCGCTTTAACGTCTATTCCGCAGGGACCAGGCCCAGCTCTGAACTGAACCCGTTCGCGGTGGAGGTTCTGCGTGCGAAAGGGCACGACGTCGAAACGCTGCGCTCCAAGAATGTCAGCGCGTTCATCGGGGATGATGCCCCACAGTTCGACTTCGTGTTCACCGTCTGCGATCAGGCCGCAAACGAAGAATGCCCGGCCTGGGAAGGGCAGCCGATTTCCGGCCATTGGGGCATGCCCGACCCCGTCAAGGTCACAGGCAGCGAAGCGGAAAAGAGCCTTGCCTTTCAACAGGCCTACGGAACGCTGAAGAACCGCATTCGGGCGTTTTCGGCGCTGCCGATCCAGCAGCTTGACCGTATCTCGCTGCAGAAAGCCGTCGATGACATAGCGATCAACCACTGATCCACAACGCCAAGGGAAGATTGAGAAAACGATGACTGTCTATGCATTGAACGGCCTTGGCCGGATGGGAAAACTAGCCCTCAGACCGTTGCTGGAAAGTGGCGCTGAAATCGCCTGGATCAACGATGCCGTCGGCGATCCGGCGATGCATGCGCATCTTCTGGAATTCGACACCGTCCACGGCCGTTGGCAGGCAACCTTTGCCGCGGACGCGGACGCGATCACCATAGACGGCACCCGCCTGCCGGTGCACAACGCCAAACGGATCGAAGACCTGCCGCTGGACGGTGTCGATGTGGTGATCGATTGCACCGGCGTTTTCAAGACCGAGGCCAAGCTGACGCCCTATTTCGAGGGTGGCGTGAAAAAGGTTATCGTGTCTGCTCCCGTCAAGGATGGCAACGCGGCCAATATCGTCTATGGCGTAAACGAGGACACATACGACCCCGCGCGCCACCGTATCGTGACCGCAGCCAGCTGCACGACCAACTGTCTTGCGCCGGTCGTCAAGGTGCTGCACGAGGCGCTGGGAATTCGTCACGGCTCGATCACCACGATCCACGACGTGACCAACACGCAGACCATCGTGGACCGACCCGCCAAGGATTTGCGGCGCGCCCGCTCGGCGTTGAACTCGCTGATCCCGACCAGTACTGGCAGCGCCACGGCGATCACCCTCATCTACCCCGAACTGACCGGCAAGCTGAACGGCCACGCAGTCCGGGTTCCGCTGCTGAACGCGTCGATCACCGATTGCGTCTTCGAAGTTGAGCGCGAGACCACTGCCGAGGAAGTCAACGCCTTGTTCAAATCCGCCGCCGAAGGACCTCTGTCAGGCATCCTGGGCTATGAGGAACGGCCGCTTGTCTCGGCCGATTACACCAACGATCAACGCTCTTCTATCGTGGATGCCCCCTCGACCATGGTGGTGAACGGCACGCAGGTCAAAATCTACGCCTGGTATGACAATGAAATGGGCTATGCGCACCGTCTGGTCGACGTCGCGCGCATGGTGGGCGAAAGATTATGACCCAATCTGGCGGAACCGACGGCAGGCCATCCGGGCTGTCGGCCTATGTGGCCGTCACGGCCGCCTATTGGGCCTTTATGCTGACCGATGGCGCCCTTCGGATGCTGGTGCTGCTGCACTTTCACACGTTGGGTTTCACGCCGGTTCAACTGGCCTATCTTTTCGTCCTGTACGAGTTTGCGGGCATGGCCACCAACCTTTCTGCGGGCTGGATTGCCGCGCGGTTCGGCCTGGCCTCGACGCTGTATGCGGGGCTGGGATTGCAGGTCGTGGCATTGTTGGCGCTGGCGCAGTTGGACCCCGGATGGCAAATCGGCTTTTCGGTCGCGTTTGTCATGGTGGTGCAAGGGCTGTCAGGCGTGGCCAAGGACCTTGCCAAGATGTCCTCGAAATCCGCGGTCAAGCTCTTGGCCCCAAAAGACGGGGACGGGCTGTTCCGGTGGGTGGCGGTGCTGACCGGGTCAAAGAACGCGGTCAAAGGCCTGGGTTTCCTGCTGGGGGCCGGGCTGCTGGCGCTGGCGGGTTTCACGATGGCGACTTTGGTCATGGCCGCGGTTCTTGTCGCGATCTTGATTGCGGTGGCCGTGGCGATGCCTGCCGGCCTGCCCGCTGGTCGAAAAGACGCCAAGTTCTCTGAGGTCTTTTCGAAATCGTCCAATATCAACTGGCTGTCTGCTGCCCGCGTATTCCTTTTCGGCGCACGGGATGTCTGGTTCGTGGTCGGTATTCCGGTCTATTTCTACGCTGTCCTGTCAGATGGCACCGAAGAGGGAAACCGGGCCACGTTTTTCCTGATCGGCAGCTTCATGGCGCTGTGGATCATCTTTTACGGGGCCATTCAGGCCTCGGCCCCGCGCCTGTTGCGGGCCGCCGACCGCAGCGAGGCTGACCTGATCGCAGCCGCGCGTCACTGGGCCAGCGCGCTGGCGGCCATTCCGGCGCTGCTGGCGATTGCCGCCTGGGCCGCGGGACAACCCGCGTTGTGGCTGACCGTGACGCTGGTATTGGGTCTGCTCGCCTTTGGGGCGTTGTTCGCGGTGAATTCTTCGCTGCACTCATACCTTATCCTCGCCTTTACCAAGGACGAGCGGGTCACGATGGATGTCGGATTCTACTATATGGCCAACGCAGGCGGGCGGCTTCTTGGCACGGTATTGTCTGGCCTGACCTACCAGCTTGGCGGCGTTCCCGCGTGCCTTGGCACTGCGGCGGTGATGGTGGCCCTAAGTGCATTGGCCGCTGGCCGTCTACAAAAAAACACACAATCTGAGGCTGAAGCATGAGCATTTTCGAAAGATACCTGACCGTCTGGGTGGCGCTGGCAATGATCGCGGGGATCGTATTGGGGAACATGGCCCCCGGCCTTGTCGACGCGATTGCCGCCGCCGAGGTCGCAAATGTGAACCTCGTCGTTGCAGTGCTGATCTGGGCCATGGTCTATCCGATGATGATCGGAGTAAACCCGTCCAGCCTGAAGGACGTGGCCCGCCAACCCAAGGGATTGGCCATCACTCTGGTCGTCAACTGGCTGATCAAGCCATTCACCATGGCGGCCCTTGGCGTATTGTTCTTCGATGTAGTCTTTGCCCCGTTTGTACAGCCTGCGGATGCGCAGCAATTCATCGCCGGGCTTATCCTGCTGGGGGCGGCGCCCTGCACCGCAATGGTCTTTGTCTGGTCACACCTGACCAAGGGCGACGAGAACTATACGCTGCTGCAGGTTTCGGTGAACGATCTGATCATGGTCTTCGCCTTTGCCCCGATCGTCGCTTTCCTGTTGGGTGTCACTGATATCGAGGTTCCCTGGAACACGCTGATCCTGTCGGCGGTGCTGTTCGTGGCGCTGCCTCTGGCCGCCGGGCTGTGGACCCGCAGCAGATTGCACGACGAAGAGCGGATCGCGGGATTCCTCGCGCGGATCAAACCCGTTTCGGTGATTGGTCTGATCGCCACCGTGGTGATCCTTTTCGGGCTGCAGGGCCAGGTTATCCTGGACCGCCCCATGGTGATCGCAATGATCGCGGTGCCGATCCTGATCCAAAGCTATGGCATCTTTTTTGTCGCCTACGGTGCCGCCTTTGCCCTGCGTGTGCCGCACCGGATCGCCGCGCCCTGCGCGCTGATCGGCACGTCGAATTTCTTCGAGCTGGCAGTTGCGGTGGCCATCAGCCTGTTCGGCCTGCATTCGGGGGCCGCGCTTGCGACAGTCGTCGGGGTTTTGGTCGAAGTGCCGGTCATGCTGACCCTGGTCGCCTTTGCCAACCGGACACGCGCGCGGTTTGCATCCGCACCCGCCCCGCAACAGCGGGCCTGAACCGCCCCCCCACTTGATCGCGCCGGTTCGCGGAATGACGCGCGGTTCCTGCGGCAAAATGTTTGTTCTTGTCGAATCAAACCGAATTGTGTTCAGTCGCCGGGATGGTTCCCCCCGGCGCGCTGCCGGTTGGGATAAAAGGGAATACGGTGCGACCATGCAAATGGCCAAATCCGTGACTGCCCCCGCAACTGTAGGCGGTGAGCGACCCGAGATCGTCCACTGGGCATTCGCCTGGGAAGGATCGGGACAGCTTTGACCCGCAAGTCAGGAGACCTGCCATCCGAATTTTAGACCTGGGCGGGGTGTCCCAGAGGGAGATGACAATGTTTCAAGCGGTTCCTGCCGTTCAAACACTTGCACTCGCTTCGCCCGCGTCCGAACGGAGGAGGCGATGCTGTTGTCATTGCAAAACACTGGTTCCCGGCCCTGCACATTCGGCAGCACTTGCTGTGCGTCTCTGGTCATAGTTTCAACTGACAGCACCTTGTCCCGTCGGGGCGGACAATGACACGGCGGGGCGATCACGTTGACGCCGCCACCAGCCGGGGCCGATGCCTGACCGAGCTCAGCGTTCCGGTGCTTGTGGCTGGTGCCCTGATGATGTCGGCGCTGCTTTGGCTCGCCATCTACGCGGTGATCTGATGTCTGCCGTTCTTGAACTCCGCAACTTGTCGCTTGGATACCGCGACCTGACCCTGTTCAGCCGCCTGTCGATGGACATTCAGGCCGGAAGCACCCTGGCCGTTCTGGGGGCCAACGGGTCTGGCAAAAGCACCTTCGTCAAGATGCTGCTGGGCCTGATGGATCCGCTGTCCGGCAGCCTGAACTGGCCCAAGGGGCGCCCTGCTGAAATCGGATACCTGGCGCAGATGACCGAGTTCGACCGGCGCTTTCCCATTCGCGTGCGGGATCTTGCCGCGATGGGGGCCTGGCGCGGTTTTGGCCATCGGTTCGGGCTGGACAACGCGGCGCGAGACCGGATGGTTTCCGCGCTGGACGATGCAGGTGTTCTGGATATTGCCGATCGTCCGCTTCACATGCTGTCAGGCGGGCAGCTTCAGCGCGCCCTGTTTGCACGGGTCATCATGCAGGACGCCCCGCTGATCTTGCTGGATGAACCCTTTGCCGCCGTCGACCAAAGCACCGAGGCGCATCTGCTGTCCATCATCCGCCGGTGGCAGGATGAGGGCCGCGCGGTGGTTCTGGTGGTCCACGACCTGTCGTCTGTTCTGGACCATTGCAGCCACGCCCTGCTTTTGGGTGGCCGCGAGGCCACCCATGGCCCCGTAAACGACGTCCTGACCCCGGACCGCCTGGTCGCGCAGGGTTATCTGTCGGAAAGCCAGGCCGCGTGGATGTTCCGAAGCACGCCCCCCACAGCGGAGACCGCGCATGTTTGATCTTTTCGCTGAAATGTGGGGCTTTGCCTTCATGCGCCGCGCTTTCGTGGCGACCACGGTGCTGTCGGCCTCGGTCGCGCCTGTCGGCGCCTTCCTTGTTCTGCGTCGATTGTCGCTGGCAGGCGAGGCAATGGCCCATGCGATCACCCCGGGCATCGTCATAGGCTTTGTCACTGCGGGCCTGTCCGTTATGTCGCTGCTGGTCGGCGGCCTGATTGCGGGGGTCGGCGTTGCCCTATTGACCGCATTTCTGGCCCGCCGCACCATTCTGCGCAGCGATGCCAGCCTCGCATCCCTGTACCTGATCGCACTGGCTGTCGGGATATTCATTCTGTCGGCGGCAGGGTCGGCGGTGCCGTTGAAAAGCTTCCTGTTCGGCTCGATCCTCGGGATCGACGACGCCTCGATGCTGCTTGTGGGCGGTGTCGCAACGGTGACGCTTGTGGCCTTTGCCTTCCTGTTGCGCCCGCTTATCGTCAGCACCTGCGACCCGATCTTCTTTGAGACCCAGACCCGCCGCCCCTGGCTGGTTGATCAGGGTTTCATGCTGCTGTTGGTCCTGAACCTTTTGGCCGCGTTCAAGACCCTGGGCACGCTGATGGCCGTCGGCCTGATGATCCTGCCCGCAACAGCCGCCCGCTATTGGGCCAGCACCATAACGGCGCAGCTTGTGCTGGGCTTTCTGTTTGCCCTGGCCAGTTGCTGGATCGGGCTTACGCTGTCCTACCTGTTCCCGGAAACACCGTCCGGCCCGGCCATCGTTCTGGTCGCGGGGGCGTTTTTCCTGTTCTCGGCCATATTCGGCCCCCTTGGCTTTGGCAGACCGTTGCGCAAGCGATCTGCCGCAAAAGACCTTCCCTTGACGCAAATCCATCAAGAAGAGAGTGCGAAATGACCCTGACGAAATCCTTGTATGCCGGCATGGCCTCGGCGTTTTTGGCCTTTGCGGCGGTCCCGGCCGTGGCCGGAGACGACCACGTGAACGTCGTCGCCAGCTTTTCGATCCTTGGCGATATGGTGCAAGAGGTCGTGGGCGATCTGGCCGAGGTGACGACAATTGTCGGCCCGGACGCCGACGCGCATGTCTATCAGCCATCGGTTGCCGACGCCAAGGCCGTGGCCAAGGCGGACATCATCTTTGTCAACGGCCTTGGGTTTGAGACCTGGTCCGACACCTTGATTTCAGAATCCGGGACCGAAGCGGCCGTGCATGTTGCCACCGACGGGATCACTCCGGTTGAAGTCGAAGGCGAGATTGACCCGCATGCCTGGAATTCGCTTTCAAACGGCGTGATTTACGTGACCAACGTGGCCGACGTAATGAAACAGGCGATGCCCGAACATGCCGACGAGATCGCTGCCAATGCCGACGCCTATATCGCTGAACTTGAGGCTCTGGATGCGGAAACCAAGGCTAAACTGGCCGTTCTGCCCGCAGACCGCCGAACCGTCGTGACCGCGCATGATGCGTTTGGTTACCTGGCGGACGCCTATGGGATGACATTCCTGGCACCTGTCGGAATCGACACCGAGGCCGAACCTTCCGCGAAAGACCTCGCTGTCCTGATCGACCAACTCAAGGCCGAAGGCGCGGCGGCGCTGTTTGTCGAAAACATCACCAGCCCGGCCCTGGTTCAGCAGATCTCGGACGAGACCGGCATCGAAATCGGCGGCCGCCTGTTCTCGGATGCGCTGTCTGAACGCGGCGGCCCGGCCACCAGCTATCTGGCGATGTTCCGGCACAACCTGGTCACGCTGATGGACGCCCTGTCGCGCGGCACCGAAAGCTGATCACCAAACGCGGCACAGGGCGTCCCCCAAGGGACGCCCTGCGCTTTGGCATTGATGACGGGAAACGACCCCCGGCGAACACAAAGGCTTGATATTACTCAGAAATCCAAGTTTTCGACGCTCAGGGCGTTTTTTTGGATGAACTCGCGGCGCGGTTCGACGACGTCACCCATCAGCTTGGTGAACAGGTCATCGGCCTCGACCATGTCGTCCACCTGGACCTGCAGCAAAGTGCGCGCATCAGGGTCAAGCGTGGTTTCCCAAAGCTGATCGGGATTCATCTCGCCCAGCCCCTTGTATCGCTGCAGGGACAGGCCTTTTTCACCTTCGTCCAGAATGGCTCGCAGCAAATCCAGAGGGCCGTGGATGACCTGGCTGCGATCGCGGCGGATCAGTGTGGCTGAGGTGCTATAGACCTCTTGCAGGCTCTGCGTAAAGCTGCCTGTCTTGCGGGCCTCGCCCGAGCGCAGCATCGGGCCATCCAGTGTGCGGACCTCTTCAACGCCGCGCAGGATGCGAGCCAGGCGGATACCGTGATCCTGGGTGATCCGGCCCTGCCAGCCGCGCTCGTATTCCAACGCGATCAGGTCAAGACGGGCGGCAACCTTGTCGGCCACGCCTTGCAGGTCGGCATCAACCGCGCCGGGTACAAAGGCACCGGCAACGGCAGCTTGTTCCAGAATGTGGCGCGGGTAATGGGTTGGGAAAGCGTCCAGAACGCGCTTCAATTGACGCGCCTCGTCGACAACGCGGGTCAGATCCTGGCCCACGATCTCTTCGCCCGAACCAAGCTTCAGAACAGCGCCCTCGACACCCTGGTTGATCAGGTAATCATCCAGCGCGGCCTGGTCTTTCAGATACACCTCGGACTTGCCACGCGACACCTTATAAAGCGGCGGCTGCGCGATATAGAGATACCCGCCTTCGATCAGTTCCGGCATCTGCCGATAGAAGAAGGTCAGCAGCAGCGTTCGGATATGCGCGCCATCGACATCCGCATCAGTCATGATGACGATCTTGTGGTAGCGCAGTTTCGAGATATCGAACTCATCCCGGCCAATGCCAGTGCCCAGCGCCATGACAAGGTTGCCGATTTCCTGGCTCGACAGCATCCGGTCAAAACGCGCGCGTTCGACGTTCAGGATTTTCCCGCGCAGGGGCAGAACGGCCTGGGTCAGACGATCCCGGCCTGTTTGGGCCGAGCCACCCGCCGAGTCCCCCTCGACCAGGAAGACTTCGGTCTTGGACGGGTCTTTCTCGGAACAATCTTTCAGCTTGCCCGCCAGATAGTTCACATCCATCGCCGTCTTGCGGCGGGTCAGTTCGCGGGCCTTACGGGCGGCTTCGCGGGCCAGTGCGGCCTCGATGATCTTGCCAACGATTGCCTTGGCCTCGTTCGGGTTCTCTTCGAACCACTCTGCCAGCTTTTCGTTCATCAAACCTTCGACCGCCGGGCGGACTTCGGACGAAACCAGCTTGTCCTTGGTCTGGGATGAAAATTTCGGGTCCGGCACTTTGACCGACAACACACATGTCAGACCTTCGCGTGCATCGTCGCCGGTAAAGCTGACCTTTTCCTTTTTCGCGATCCCGCTGGACTGCGCATAGTTGTTGATGGTCCGCGTCAACGCGCCCCGGAAACCGGCCACATGCGTACCCCCATCCCGCTGCGGGATGTTGTTGGTAAAGGGCAGAACCGTTTCGTGGTAACTGTCATTCCACCACATCGCGATTTCAACGCCGATATCGTCGCGTTCGCCCTTGATATAGATCGGCTCCGGCATGGCCGGGGTCTTGGAGCGGTCGAGGTATTTGACGAATTCCTTGACGCCACCATCATAAAACAGCTCAGTCTCCAGCCGTTCCGCCGGACGTTCATCAATCAGGATGATCCGCACGCCCGAGTTCAGGAAGGCAAGTTCGCGCAGCCGTTTTTCCAAAGTGTCAAACGAGTATTCGAGGTTCGAGAACGTGTCGGTCGAGGCCAAAAAGCGCACCTCGGTTCCCGTGCGATCACCGCATTCCTGGACCACCTTAAGATGTTCGGTTGTCTCACCGCCCTCAAATCGCGCGACATGTTCCTTGCCGTTGCGCCAAACGCGCAGCTCCAGCCAATCGGACAGCGCATTCACCACCGAAACGCCCACGCCGTGCAGACCGCCCGACACCTTGTACGAGTTGCTGTCGAACTTACCGCCCGCGTGCAGCTGGGTCATGATGACTTCGGCCGCCGACACCCCCTCTTCGGGGTGAATATCCACCGGGATGCCACGGCCGTTATCGCTGACGGAAACGCTGGAATCGGCGTGAATTTTCACTGTCACATGGTCGGCGTGACCCGCCAGCGCCTCGTCAATTCCGTTGTCGACAACCTCGTACACCATGTGGTGCAGACCCGAGCCATCGTCCGTGTCGCCGATATACATGCCGGGGCGCTTGCGAACCGCCTCCAAGCCTTTGAGAACTTTGATGGAATCGGCGCCATATTCCTGGGGTGCCTGTGCGTCTTCGGACATGCCGTGAGTACCTATATTATTTTGGTAACTTATACGTTTTCTGGTGGGGGTTGTCACGCACTCCCCCCATATTTTGTGGTTTTGATCCGCTTTATTTGCGTTTCAAAGCCGATCAAGATCGGCGGCGATATCCTCGGCGATTTGCGACGCGTTCACGTCATCACGCTCTGCCGAAAGACGCAGACCCAAAAGATCGGACTGATACCGCGCCGCAAGACGGTCCGGGTCATGATCCGGCGATATTTCTCCGACCGCCTGCGCGCGGCGAAACAGGTCCGCAAAACAGGCTTTCATCGTAACCATATGGGTGCGGGCCTGGCCCGCCAGTTCGTGATCCTTCGCTTGCAACTCGGCATAGGTCTTGGCCAGCATGCAGGCTTTGGTCGGCGCGCCCGATGCGTCGATCACGCGGCGCAACTGGGCCTTGAGCGCACCAAGCGGCCCCAACAGCTGCGCCATCTCCTCCAGGTTGGTCACCCCATCCCGCGCATACCGCTCCAGCGCCATGGCATAAAGCGCATCTTTCGACCCAAACGCCGCGTAGAAACTACCGGGTTTCAGCTTCAACTCGCGCTCAAGGTCCTTCAGCGACGTACCGGCCCAACCGTAACGCCAGAAAATATCACGCGCCTGATCGATCAACGCGTCGCGGTCATATGAGGGTTTGCGGGGCATCATCTCACCACTTCTTGAACGTTCGCTCAAATATATACTTGAGTGATCACTCAATAAACCCTAAATACGACTCATCGCGCCAAAATCAGGAGTTTTGAAATGGCCAACTTCCCGTCCCACGACCTCGAATCCGCCCCGGAAGCGTCCAAACCGCTGCTGGAAAAATCGCAGGCCGCATTTGGCCGCCTGCCTGGCCTGCACAAGGTAATGGCCGAAAGCCCGCAGCACCTGGAAGGCTATCAGGTCCTGCACGGCCTCTTCCTGCAGACCGATTTCGACAATGACGAGAAAACCGTCGTCTGGCAGACCATCAACGTTGAAAACGAATGCCACTACTGTGTCCCCGCCCACACCGGCATCGCCAAAATGATGAAGGTTTCGGACGAGATCACCGAGGCCCTGCGCAACGAAACCGCACTGCCAACTGCCAAGCTCGAGGCGCTGCGCACCTTCACCCTGCAGGTCATGGAAACGCGCGGCAACCCGACCGAAGAACAGCTCCAGGCGTTCTTTGACGCAGGTTACTCGCACCGCGCGGTTCTGGATGTGGTTCTGGGTCTGGCGCAGAAGACAATGTCGAACTACGTCAACCACATGGCCAAAACCCCGGTCGACGAGGTCATGCGCGGCTTCTTGTGGGAACGTAAAGTGGGCGAACCAGCCTAAAGCGTTTTGCGTTTTAACTGAGGCGAAACTATCGAAATGCGCGTTCGACCCTTGGCAGAGGCAGCGTATTTCAAGTCAAATCAAACGCAAAGCGATCTAAGCCGACACAACCGAGCCCTCTTCGCCTTCGGTAACAACCAGCGTTTGGGCCCGGTCGCCCAATTCCGCAAACAGCTCAGGCCCGGTGCCCGTCATCCAGGCCTGAGCGCCCAGCGCACATATCTCATCATAAAGCGCCGCGCGTCGCCCTGCATCAAGATGCGCAGACACCTCATCCAGCAACACAATCGGCGGCGCGCCAACCAAGCCCGCCAACGCCCGTGCGTTGGACAGGATCAACGACACCAGCAACGCCTTCTGCTCACCCGTCGAACAATCCTTGGCAGGAACCCCTTTGGCAGCGAAGACCCCGTACAGGTCTGACCGATGCGGCCCAACCAATGTGCGCCCCGCCGCCAGGTCCCGAAACCGGCTCTCTGCCAGCGCATCGGACAAATCGGCAGCGGTCTCGGGCATCGCGCCTTCCGTCTGAACCAATTCCAACTCCGCCGAAGGAAACGTCGTTTCGGCCTGGTCCTGCGCGGCACGCAAATGATCCAATGCTGCAAGACGCGCCGCATGTATCCGATACCCCGTCTCGGCCATTTGGCCTTCCAGAGCCGTGTACCAGTGGGCATCCCGGACCTGATCTTTCAGCAGCCGGTTCCGCTCACGCATAGCCTTTTCATAGGTCAGCGACGCCTCGGCATGCGCGGGATCAAAGCTCAGCGCGATACGGTCCAAAAACCGCCGCCGTCCTTCGGCTCCCTCAATCCACAGCCGATCCATCGAAGGGATCAACCACACCACGCGCGCGCGCTTGCCGAGGTCAATCTGACTAGCGGCCTTGCCATCAATCCGAACCTGCCGCGCCGCGCCGCCTTCGGACCACGTCTCGATCTCATACCGCCCGTCCTGGACGCTTAGCAGACCGGACAGCTTCCAGCCCAACGCTTCGGGTCGCCGGGTCATCTCCGCCGCGCTTGCCCGCCGCAAACCGCGACCGGGTGAAAACAGGGATACCGCTTCCAGAATATTGGTCTTCCCGGCCCCGTTCGGCCCATGGATGGCCACCGGTCGCCCATCCAGCGACAACCGTGCCAGCTTGTGCGACCTGAAATGCGAGACCGTAAGCTCGGTCAGGGCCAATCCCATGACCCCTCCCTTCATCTTTTCAAAAATACTCCCGCCGGAGGCATCGCGCGCCTGCGCGATCAGACGCGCATCGGCATGACAACATAGACGGCGCTCTGATCATTTCCCTCGCGCATCAGGGTCGGGTCACCGGCGGAATTGAACATGAAAACGGCGTTCTCGCGATCCACCTGGCTGGCGATCTCAAGCAGGTATTTTGCATTGAACCCGATCTCAAGCCGTTCATCACCATAAGCCACGGCCAGTTCTTCCTCGGCCGCACCGCTGTCCGGCGCGTTCACCGACAGCACCAGCTTGTCCCTATCCAGTTGCAGCTTCACAGCACGCGAACGTTCCGAGGAAACGGTTGCCACACGATCCACCGCCTGCGCGAATTCAGCCGCATCCACTTCCAGTTTGCGGGTATTTCCCTGCGGGATTACCCGCGTATAGTCCGGGAAGGTCCCGTCGATGACCTTCGACGTCAGCGTAATATCCGGCGTCGCAAACCGCACCTTGGTTTCGCTAACCGACACCGCGATATCCATTTCGTCGTCGTCCAGAAGCTTGCGCAACTCGCCCACGGTCTTGCGCGGAACAATCACGCCGGGCATGTCTGCAGCACCTTCAGGCACATCCGCATCAATACGCGCAAGCCGGTGACCGTCGGTGGCAACACAGCGCAGAACCTTGCCGCCCTCGGGCCCATCAGCCACATGCATGTAGACACCGTTGAGGTAATACCGGGTTTCCTCGGTCGAAATGGCAAATTTCGACTTGTCGAACAACCGCCGCAGCATCGCGGCCGAAGCGGTGAAATTCGACTGGTACTCGGACGAGGCCATGACCGGGAAATCCTCTTTCGGCAAGGTCGCCAGAGAGAAGTTCGACCGTCCCGCCTCGACAGTCAGCCGGCCCGCCGCGCTGTCGGCGGTCAGTGTCACAAGCGCCCCATCGGGCAGTTTGCGCACGATCTCGTGCAGCGTCGTGGCAGCCACGGTGGTAGCACCCGCCTTCTCCACCTGGGCGGTCGCCTTGTCGACCACTTCGATATCCAGATCGGTGGCTCGGAACAGGGCTTGGTCGCCTTCGGCCTCGATCAGCACATTGGCCAGGATCGGGATCGTGTTGCGACGTTCCACAACGGATTGGGCCTGCGAGACGGCCTTGAGAAGGGTGCCGCGTTCGATGCTGATCTTCATACCCTCAATTCCTCTGACTTGAGTGCTTTCATGGGCGGGACTGGCACGTTAGCGGTTCAGCCCTGAGGCACAAGGATTTTTTATGGTTTTCTGGGTCGGAATAGCGCAAGCGTCAAGGGTCTCGTGTTGCTGCGGGCACAGATCGCGGCTGACCGTGGGCAATTGCGCACATGAAAACGCCCCGGCTTTGGTGAACCGGGGCGTTGCTGAGCGGATTGGGGATGTAACTCAGGCTTCCAGCGACCGGCGCAGCATTTCGACATCTTCGGCAATCTGCCCGTCGGTCACTTTCAATTCTTCGATCCGCTTGACGCCGTGCATGACGGTCGTGTGATCCCGCCCGCCGAACCGGCGACCGATTTCTGGCAAAGACCGACTGGTCAGTTGCTTGCACAGATACATCGCCACCTGACGTGGGCGCGCATAGGATCGCAGCCGTTTGGGGCCAATGATGTCGCTGAGGCGGATGTTGTAATACTCGGACACTTTGCGCTGGATCTCTTCGACCGTGATCTTGCGCTCGGATGCGCGCAGAACATCGGCCAGGCAATCCTGCGTCAACTCCATGTCGATTTCCCGCCCGACAAGCGAGGCAAAGGCAAACAGTCGCGTCAACGCACCTTCGAGAACCCGCACATTGGTCGAGATGCGATGGGCGAGGAACTCCAGCACACCATCGGCAATACTCAGATCGGGATAGGTGCTGCTGTATTGCTGTACCTTGTTCTGCAGAATGCCCAGGCGCAATTCGTAATCGGTAGGGTGCAGGTCGACGACCAGACCACATTGCAGGCGCGATTTCACCCGATCCTCAAGATCCTTGATTTCACCCGGCGCGCGGTCGGCCGAGATGATGATCTGCTTGTTCTGATCAACCAGCGCGTTGAACGTGTGGAAGAACTCTTCTTGCGTGGAATCCTTGCCTGCGATGAACTGCACATCATCGACCATCAGCACATCGACCGAGCGGAACAGGTGTTTGAAATCCATCATCCGACGTTCACGCAGGGCCTGCACAAAGCGATACATGAACTGCTCGGCCGACAGGTACAGAACATTCAACTCAGGATGCTTGGTTTTCAACTCCCAGGCGATGGCGTGCATCAGGTGGGTCTTACCCAGGCCGACGCCACCATACAGAACCAGGGGGTTAAAAGTGACAGGACCACCTTCGGCCACGCGGCGCGCCGCGGCATGGGCCAGCTCGTTGGGTTTGCCCACCACAAAGCTGTCGAAGGTAAAGCGCGTGTCCAGGGGTGCGGCCTGCAGCGAATCCAGCGCGTCATTGCCCGGATCAGCGCGATGCGAAATATCGGCGTGCTGAGGGGCGGGCGCAGGCGCAGCCACACCTGTTTCAGCGGCTGGCACCGGACGGGTCGGAGAATTGGCCGCGACACGAAACGCCAGCCTCTGAACGGTTTCACCCGACGTGTTCAGTTCATACAGGATAAGATCAGCGAAATTCTGGCTGACGTAGTTTCCCATGAAATTCGTCGGTACGGAAAATACCGCCACACCGTCTTGCAGTTCCTGAAACTCCAACGGCTCGATCCAGGTGGTGTAATTGTTCCGGCCGACGGTCTTCAGCAACTTGTTACGCAGTAGTCCCCATTTTTCTTGTGTCATCAAGCGCCTCACGCATCCCATTCTTTATTGGCCTTTCGGCCTTATTACTGTGGCCGGATGACCGGCCCGTTTTATGGCGTTCACTCACGCAAAGGTATCCCGGCGCCGGACCAGAAGGTTCGGCGATAAATCCGTATTTGGCCGCGCAATCCAGATCAGGCCACGTTCCAAATAAGAACGAGTCCGGCGCCTGTATGCGCGTCACCTTCAAATTGTTCGACAGGGCCGAGGTCACCGGTAAACCCGGGAACCCGTAGCAGATCGTCAAACCGGTTCTGGCCGGTTGCCGACATTCGTTCCCGGATCATCCTGATGCCCGTCAGTCAGATCGTTGGAACAGCCTGTCCCCCCAAGCGAGTGAATCGCTGAATCAGTGGTAACAAGAGCGACAGGTGCGCGGCAACGAAACTCTGATATTGACTCGGCTCTTTGGCCGAAAGAATCTCTCAGATTTGTGTAGGCGCGGTATTCCGGCAACAGCAAAAAAGGCGCCGCGGTGCGCGACGCCTTTTAAATAGTTCAGCCTTGTTTACCTGACCTTGGGTCAAGGAAAATGTCAGCCCAGCGCTTTGACCCGCGACGACAGGCGGGACATTTTGCGTGCTGCGGTATTCTTGTGGAAGACACCTTTGGTGACGCCGCGCATCAGCTCGGGCTGAGCTGCGCGCAGGGCGGCGGTTGCCGCTTCTTTGTCGCCGGAAGCAATCGCTTCTTCGACTTTGCGCAGATAGGTGCGGATGCGCGAACGACGTGCTTTGTTGATTGCGAAACGCTTTTCGTTCTGACGCGCGCGTTTTTTAGCCTGGGGCGAGTTAGCCATGTGTTTCTGACCTTTGTTCGGTACGGTTATCTAGGGTTGCGCGCCACGGAAGTATCCGCACCGGATCAGAAATCACGAGTGTGAGTCGGGCCAAGCGGGCCGCACGCGCATGTATGACGGCGGTCTCTACCTAAGTTTACCGGCTTTGCCAACCCGATTCTGTCTTGTTGATTTCCACGCAAGAAAAAGGCGGGCCAGGCCCGCCAAATTCGAAACCCGGTATGGGGCGTTTATCTGTCGCGGAACTGCGCGGCGCGTTTTTCAAGAAACGCTGCCATGCCTTCCTTTTGATCCTCGGTCGCGAACATGGAATGAAAGACGCGACGCTCAAACAGCATACCCTCGCTCAGCGCAACTTCGTAGCTGCGGTTCACCGCCTCTTTGGCGGCGATCGCGGTTAGCTGGGATTTCTCTGCAATCTTCTGCGCAGCGCCGGTCGCTTCTTCCAGCAGCTTCTTGGCAGGGACCACACGGCTCACCAGACCGGCGCGCTCGGCTTCTTCGGCGTCCATGAACCGGCCCGTCAGGTTCATGTCCATCGACTTGGACTTGCCAACAAAGCGCGTCAGCCGCTGGCTTCCGCCCAACCCGGCAATAACGCCCAGGTTGATCTCAGGCTGACCAAACTTGGCCGTGTCTGCCGCGATGATAAAGTCGCACAGCATGGCCAGCTCGCACCCACCGCCCAATGCGTAACCCGCAACTGCGGCGATGATCGGCTTGCGGATCGCGGTGATCCGGTCGTTGGCATCGGCAAACAGGTTGATGTTCGAAACATCTACAAAGCTCATTTCGGACATCTCCTTGATGTCCGCACCGGCGGCAAAGGCCTTGTCCGAGCCGGTAATGACGATGCAGCGCACCTTGTCATTGCTGTCGGCTTCTTCCAGCGCGGCGCACAACTCACCCAGCAATTGGGTGTTCAGCGCATTCATCGCGTCCGGTCGGTTAAGCTTGATAAGGGCGACGTGGTCTTCGATTTCGACGATGATCGTCTCAAAAGCCATGAGGTGCGAGCTTTCGGTTGTTCCGTTCAGGTACGATTCCTTATCACGCGAAAAACTTCGATCAAGCTATCTTTGGCATTGCGCGCAATAGAAGGTTGAGCGACCGGACTGGGTGATTCTCTGGATCATTGCCCCGCATCCATCGCTTCGGCATGGTTCTCCTTCGCGGCCGTAGACATCAAAGCTGTGCTGAAAATATCCAAGTTCTCCATCGGCTTGCCGGAAATCGCGCAGGGATGACCCACCCGCTTCGATGGCCTCCTGCAACACCTGACGGATAATCGGCACCAGCAGGGCAACCCGCTTTGCGGAAATCCGGCCCACCTTGCGACGTGGCGACACACCGGCCCTGTAAAGCGCCTCGCAAACGTAAATGTTACCCAGCCCGGCAACGATTCCCTGATCCAGCAACGCCGATTTGACCGGAGTGTTCCTGCCCCGGAACGCCGCAATCAGGTGCTGTTCATGAAAGTCGTTGCCCAAGGGTTCGGGCCCCAGAACCGCCAGCAGCTTGTGGTCTTCGGCGGTGGCCGTCGGCAATAGGTCCATCGCACCGAACCGCCGCGGATCGTTGAATGTGACGCGCGCGCCATTGGCCATGTGAAGCACCACATGATCATGCTTTTGCCTTGGCGGATGATCATGAACGAACTGCCCCAGCGGGTCACCGGAAACCGTCATGCGCCCGGACATGCCCAGATGGATCAAAAGGGTCTCGCCGCTGCCAAGATCCGCCAGGATGTATTTTGACCGCCGCCGCAACCGCTCTACCCGCTGCCCCGTCAGCCGTTCGGCCATGCGGTCGGGGAACGGCCAGCGCAGATCCGGCCTGTTCACGTCCGCCCGTTCGATGATGGCGCCCTCCATCGCGGGTGTCAGGCCGCGTCTTACTGTCTCGACCTCGGGCAATTCGGGCATTAGACGCCTCCTATTCCAAAGGGCCGCATTGTGCCCCGGTATCAACGCCCTATAACAGAGGCGAAATTCGACAAACGGCAAGGCTTATGTCCGACAACAGCGACAAGACCACTCATTTCGGGTTTGAAACCGTCCGCGAAACCGAAAAGGCCGGGCGCGTGCAGGGCGTGTTCAACTCGGTTGCTTCCAAGTATGACGTCATGAACGATGTCATGTCGATGGGCATCCACCGCGTGTGGAAAGACGCCATGATGGATTGGCTTGCGCCCCGTCCCGGCCAGCGCCTGCTGGATGTCGCGGGCGGCACGGGCGATATCTCGTTCCGCTTTCTGAAACGCGCGGGCCACGGACATGCCACCGTTCTGGACCTGACCGAACCCATGCTGGTCGAGGGCCGTCAGCGCGCCGAGGCCGATCAGATGGCCGACAGCCTGAACTGGGTGGTGGGCGACGCGATGTCCCTGCCCTTCGAAGACAACACGTTTGACGTCTACACCATCTCATTCGGCATCCGGAACGTGACCCGCCCACAAGAAGCGCTGAACGAAGCTTACCGCGTGCTGAAACCCGGTGGCCGCCTGATGGTGCTGGAATTCAGCCAATTGCCCAATGACGGCCTGCAAAAGCTCTACGATCTCTACAGCTTCAACGTCATTCCCCGCATGGGCAAGGTCATCGCGGGCGACTATGACAGCTATCAGTACCTGGTGGAATCGATCCGCAAATTCCCCGATCAGGAAACCTTTCTGACCATGGTGCGCGCCGCAGGTTTCGAAAACGCCAAGTATCGCAACCTCAGCCTGGGTATCGCCGCGCTGCATTCCGGCTGGAAGATCTGATGCGCGGTCCGCACAACATCATTCGCCTGATACGCACGGGCGCCACCCTGGAACGCACCGGCGCCATGAACGTGGTGCTTGACGCGTTCGAGGCGCCAAAGGCGATTCGCATCCTCGCGCATGTACTGGGCAAGCCCTTCCAATGGCTCGGCTACAAGGGTGACCCCAAGATGCCGCCTGCAACCCGCGCCCTGAACGCACTTGGACCGGCCTATATCAAGTTCGGCCAAGTCCTTTCGACGCGCCCCGACGTCGTCGGCGATGAACTGGCCGAGCAATTGCGCGTCCTGCAGGACAAGCTGCCGCCATTCCCCAAGGCCGAAGCCATGGCAGAGGTCGAGAAAGAGCTGGGCCAACCCCTTTCCGACATGTTCAGCGATTTCAGCGACCCCATCGCGGCCGCCTCGATCGCCCAGGTCCACAAAGCCAAGCTGGCCAGCACGGGCGAGGATGTCGCCGTCAAAGTCCTGCGCCCCGGAATCGAACGTGCCTTTCGCAAGGACGTGGACGCATTCTATTTCGCCGCGCGTATCGTTGACCTGTTCGCCCCCGGCGCGCGCCGCCTGCGCCCCATGGAGGTGATCGAACATTTTGACGGGGTCGTCCGCGGCGAGCTGGATTTGCGCCTGGAAAGCGCCGCGGCCTCGGAATACGCAGCCAACACCAAGGACGACAGCGGGTTCTGGCTGCCGCCGGTGGTCTGGTCCCTGTCCGCGCGCCGGGTCATGACGCTCAGCTGGGCTGATGGCATTCCGCTGGGCGACAATGACGCGCTGGACGCCGCGGGCCACGCTCGCAGCGACCTGGCAGAACGCGTTCTGCGCCTGTTCCTGCTGCACGCCCTGCGCGATGGCTATTTCCATGCCGATATGCACCAGGGCAACCTGAAGGTCGCCGCAAACGGGGACATTATCGCCTATGACTACGGCATCATGGGCCATATCGACGAATACACCCGCCGGGTCTATGCCGAAATCCTGTTCGGCTTCATCCGCCGCGACTATAAACGCGTGGCCGAGGTGCATTTCGAAGCCGGCTATGTTCCCGCCGGTCAGGATGTCGACGAATTCGCCCGCGCCCTGCGCGCCGTGGGCGAGCCGATTTTCGGCATGGACGCCACGCATATCTCGATGGGCCGCCTGCTGAACTACCTGTTCGAAGTCACCGAACGGTTCGGCATGGAAACCAGAACCGAACTGATCCTTCTGCAACGCACGATGGTGGTGGTCGAAGGCGTGGCCCGCTCGCTGGATCAGCATATCAACATCTGGGAAGTCGCCCGCCCTGTGGTCGAAGACTACATAAAGCAATCAATCGGCCCCCGCGCCGCCCTGCGCGACTTTGGCAGAACTGCTCAGGTCCTTGCACGTTTCGGACCGCGCCTGCCCGCGCTGGTCGAAAACGCCCTGATTGCACAAACGCACCGGGAAGAACCGCAAAAGACCCGCTTCGCCGACTGGCTGGCCCCCGCCCTGATCGGCGCGGCCTCGGGCGCGGCGATCATGTTGGTTTTCATGGCGCTCGGCTGACGCCTTTCCACCTGCTTCATCTGGCCCGAAATATCCTCGGGGGGAATCGCGCCTGCGGCGCGATGGGGGGCAGACAGCCCCCCGCTTGCCCGGGGCTCAGAGCCGCTCTATGGCGATGGCGATCCCCTGACCGCCACCAATGCACATCGTAATCAAACCTTTCGACCCACCCGTACGCTCCAGCTCATAAAGCGCCTTCAAGGTGATGATCGCACCGGTTGCTCCCACGGGATGGCCCAGCGCAATTGCACCGCCATTGGGGTTCACCTTCGCCGGGTCCAGACCAAGCTCCTGGTTGACAGCCAGGGCCTGCGCGGCAAAGGCTTCGTTGCTTTCGATCACATCGAAATCATCCGCCGACAGGCCTGTCTTGCGGAACAGGTTCTGCACTGCGGGAACCGGGCCGATGCCCATCACCTCGGGT
Source organism: Alphaproteobacteria bacterium (assembly GCA_030427405.1). Lineage (GTDB taxonomy): Bacteria > Pseudomonadota > Alphaproteobacteria > Rhodobacterales > Rhodobacteraceae > Ruegeria. The sequence continues at coordinate 293,990 of JAUHXK010000001.1, forward strand.
CGCACCCCGGCATGCGCATAGCCGATCACGCGCGCCTTGGGCTTCAACCCGGCCTTCTCGGCGGCCTCGGCGGTTGCCAGAACCATTGCCGCTGCACCGTCATTGATGCCGGACGCATTGCCTGCCGTCACACGGCCATCCTTCTTGAACACCGGCCGCAATCCCGCCAAGGCCTCGGCCGTGGTCGCCTTGGGATGCTCATCCACCTTGAAGTCAACCATGTCGCGCCTGACCTTGACCTGCACCGGTGCGATCTGGCTTTCGAAATACCCGGCCTCGATCGCCGCCGCAGCGCGGGTTTGGCTGGTCATCGCAAAATCATCCATCTGCGCGCGGCCGATCTGGTGTTCGTCGGCCACATTCTCGGCCGTTACCCCCATATGGCCGGTGCCAAAGGGGCAGTTCAGCGCGCCCAGCATCATGTCCATCGAGGTGACATCGCCCATCTTGGCGCCCCAGCGCGCCTGCGGGACGATATAGGGGCTACGCGACATGCTCTCGGCCCCACCGGCCACGGCAAACTCGGCATCCCCCAGCATCAATGACTGAACCGCCGACACAATCGCCTGCGCCCCCGAACCGCACAGCCTGTTCACATTCATGGCGGGCGTCCCGTTCGGTATCCCCGCCTGCATCGCAGCAACCCGCGACAGGTACATATCGCGGGGCTCGGTATTGATGACGTGCCCGAACACGACATGCCCGATCTGCGCCCCTTCGACCCCGGATCGCTCCATCGCGGCCTCTGTTGCCACGGTTGCCAGGTCAATCGGCGCGGTCGAGGCCAGCGCGCCGCCAAAAGTGCCTATTGCGGTGCGGGCACCGTCGAGAATAACGATATCGGTCATGACTTTCTCCTCCGGGATTCGAAGGCATTATGCACCTGCGGCAAGTGCCTGTCCCGCAAGACGTACCGTCACGGTTCGAATTGACATCTGCCTGCGCAACGCGCATGGATTCCGTCATGACGGACAACCCTGACGATATTCTGACCCGCCTTCCCGCCCGCCTGAAAGAGGCGCGCCGCGCCAAGGGGCTGTCACTGGAAGCGGTGGCCAATCTCAGCGGCGTGTCCCGTTCGATGGTCAGCCAGATCGAACGCGGCGAAAGCAGCCCCACCATATCGACCCTCTGGAACCTGACCCGTGCCCTGCAGGTCGATTTCGCAGGGCTGCTGGAGGACGGCAAAACCTCTGACCAGATCGAAATATTGCGCAAGGCCCAAGTGCCCAGCATCGACAATATGGGCGACAAATGCAGTATTCGCATCCTTTCCCCCCCGGAAGAGGCCGGCGGGCACGAGGTCTATGACATTCGGTTTGATGCGGGCGGGGCCCTGAACAGCCAACCGCATGCAAGGGGCGCGCGCGAACAATTGACAGTGCTGGAAGGCACGGTCCGCGTCACCTCGGGCTCGGCGGTTTCAGACCTGACCCAAGGCGATACCGCGCGCTATGCCGCAGACATTGCGCATTCCATATCCGCCGACCGTCCTGCCCGCGTTTTCCTGATCGTGAAAAACGCCTGATCCGGCAAGATTCCGCCTTCACGGATTTTTTTCCTTCATACTGTAATTCCCCTATTTGGGAATTTCATCCGCTATGTTAGATGTGCGACTCAGTCAAACGGAGGCCGCCATGGCAGATGCATTCCTGTCCCATATCACGGACACACTCGCCCAGATCGAAGCCGAAGGTCTGTATAAACGCGAGCGAATGATCACCTCGCCTCAGGGCGGTGAGATTACGGTGGGCGACAAACAGGTCATCAACCTGTGCGCCAATAACTATCTGGGTCTGGCCGATCACCCTGCGCTGATCGATGCCGCCAAAGGCGCGATGGAGCCCAAGGGGTTCGGCATGGCCTCGGTCCGGTTCATCTGTGGCACACAGGACATCCACCGCGAGTTGGAGCAGAAGCTGGCGCAATTCCTGAACAAGGACGATGCAATCCTGTTCGCCGCCTGTTTCGATGCCAATGGCGGGCTGTTTGAACCTTTGTTGGGGCCCGAAGACGCGATTATCTCGGACAGTCTCAACCACGCCTCGATCATCGACGGCGTGCGGCTGTGCAAGGCCAAGCGCTATCGCTACATGAACAATGACATGAACGACCTTGAAGCCTGGCTGAAACAGGCGCGCGAGGACGGCGCACGGCATATCATGATCGCCACCGATGGCGTGTTTTCAATGGATGGCTACCTGGCCAACCTGCCGAAAATCCGCGAGCTGGCCGACAAATATGATGCAATCGTCATGGTCGACGACTGTCACGCGACCGGCTTTATGGGGCCAAACGGTGCCGGTACGCCGGATCATTTTGGCGTCGATGTGGACATCCTGACGGGAACCTTGGGCAAGGCACTTGGGGGGGCAATCGGCGGTTATATCGTCGGGCCGCAGCCAGTGATCGACCTGCTGCGGCAGCGGGCGCGGCCCTATCTGTTCTCGAACTCGCTGCCGCCCTCGATCGTCGCCGCCGGGCTAGAGGCGATCCGCCTTGTCGAAGAAGGTGACATGCTGCGCGCCCAGTTGTTCGGCAACGCCAAATACTGGCGCGCCGGGCTTGAAGGGTTGGGCTTTGACCTGTTGCCGGGCGAACACCCGATCATCCCGGTGATGCTGGGTGAGGCGACGCTGGCACAGGACATGGCGTCACGCCTGTTTGACGAAGGCGTCTATGTCTCGGGCTTCTTCTTTCCGGTCGTCCCGCGCGGGCAGGCCCGGATCAGGACACAGATGAATGCGGCCCTGACCAAGGACGAGTTGGACCGGGCGCTGGCCGCCTTCGGCAAGGTCGGAAAGGATCTGGGGGTGATCTGATGCGTGCAAACACGATGACGGCGCTGGAAAAGTCCAAACCCGAACAAGGCTTGTGGGCGGTACAGGCCCCGGTTCCCGAGATCGGCCCCGATGATGTGCTGATCCGCGTCAACAAGACCGGCATTTGCGGTACGGATATCCATATCTGGAACTGGGATGAGTGGGCCGCGCATACGGTCCCGGTTCCGATGATCACCGGGCACGAGTTCGCGGGCGAAATCGTCGAGCTGGGGCGCAACGTGACCGGGCTGGAAATCGGCCAGCGATGCTCGGGCGAGGGTCACCTGATCGGCACTGACAGCCGCCAGAGCCGGGCGGGCAAGTTCCACCTCGACCCCGGCACCCGCGGGATCGGGGTGAACGAACAGGGCGCGTTTGCTGAATACCTGAAACTGCCGGCCTTCAACGTCGTACCCTTGCCGGACGACATCCCGGACGAGATCGGCGCGATCCTCGATCCGTTGGGCAATGCGGTTCACACCGCGCTCAGCTTCGACCTGCTGGGCGAAGATGTCCTGATCACGGGTGCGGGGCCGATAGGCATCATGGCAGCAGCCGTTGCCCGCCACGCCGGGGCCCGGCATGTGGTGATTACCGATATCAATCCCGACCGCCTGAAACTCGCCGAACATGTGGTGCCCACCGCGCGGGCCGTCGATGTCAGCAGCCAAGACCTGAAGGCCGTGATTGCCGATCTTGGGATGAAGGAAGGCTTTGACGTCGGTCTCGAGATGTCGGGCTCGCAAGCCGCATTGGACCAGATGGTCGAGGCATTGGTCATGGGCGGCAAGATCGCCCTGCTGGGCATTCCCCCTGGCAAGTCGCCGGTCGACTGGAGCCGGATTGTCTTTAAGGCCATCACCATCAAAGGCGTCTATGGCCGCGAGATGTTCGAGACCTGGTACAAGATGATCGCCATGCTGCAAAACGGTCTGGACGTCAGCCGGGTGATCACGCATCGGTTCACCGTCGATGAATTCGCAAAGGGGTTCGCCGCCATGAAATCAGGTCAGTCCGGCAAGGTTGTTCTGGACTGGACATGAAAAACGGTTGATTTCACGCGCGGGCTGTCCAAGGAATACCCTGACGGAAACAGGGGTGTTTGATGCTGTATCGCGGGTTTTCCCAAGCCGAGCTTGAGGAGCAATATGCGCCAAGCTCGATGGTGGGCGGCGATATTGCGCCCTATCTTGCCAGCTATGGCGCGCTGAGCGCACAAGCCCGCAATGACCTGTCACCGCAGGAGAACCTGCGCTATGGCGACGGCACGGCGCAGGTTCTGGACTTTTTCCCGGCACAGGGTATCGATGCGCCGCTGCATGTCTTTATTCATGGCGGATATTGGCAGGCCCTCAGCCAGCGCGAATCGGCCATGATGGCCCCGGAACTGGTGCAGAACGGGCACGCTTTTGCCTGTGTGAACTACACCCTGGCCCCTGCGGCCCGGCTGGGCGAGATGGTTCAGGAATGTCTGAATGCCTTGCTTTGGTTGGCCGCGCACGCCAGGGAATTGGGTATCAACCCGTCGCAGGTCACCTTGTCCGGGCACAGCGCCGGTGCCCATCTGGCCGCGATGGTCATGGCCACCGCCTCCGATGCCCTTGCCCGAGCAGGCATGCGGGTGCGCGATGTCATCCTGATCAGCGGCGTTTACGATCTTGAGCCAATCAGCCTGACCCCCGTGAACGATCCGCTGCACCTGACCCCGGTTGAAATCAACGACCTGTCACCCACCCTGCACCTGCCCGCACCGGGACCGCGATACCGGATCACCGTTGCTGAACGGGACACCGCAGAATTTATTCGTCAAAGCCGCGATTATGCGGAATTGCTGCGCAAGGCCGGGCATTCTGTCGGCTTCGATCTGCAAAAGGGAATGCACCATTTCGACATCATCCTGCATCCCGGCACATTCGCCCCGCTGAAGCAGCGGTAACAACAACAAAAAACAGCGGCCACAACGGGCCGCTGTTTTTCTTGTTCATTCCGCTTTCCCGGATCAATCCAGGGTGCGGGTGACCTCTTCGCGCTCGAAAATCTCGATCACGTCGGCAGGGCGGATATCGTCGTAGTTTTCGAACGCCATACCGCATTCCTGACCCGACTGAACCTCGGCCACTTCATCCTTGAAGCGTTTGAGGGTCTTCAGCGTGCCTTCGTGGATCACCACGTTGTCGCGCAGCAGACGGACGCCTGCGGAACGGCGGGCGACGCCTTCGGTGACCAGACAGCCCGCAACCTTGCCGACACCGGTGACCTTGAAGACCTCTTTGATCTCGGCATAGCCGATGAACTTTTCGCGGATCTCGGCGCTGAGCAAGCCGGAAGCGGCCGCTTTCACGTCATCCACGAGGTCATAGATCACCGAGTAATACCGGATCTCGACACCCTTCTGGTTCGCGGTGTTCCGCGCCGATGCGTTGGCACGGACGTTGAACCCGAAGATCGGCGCGCCAGAGGCTTCGGCAAGGCCGACATCTGTTTCGGTGATCGCGCCTACGCCTGAATGCAGGACACGCACGCGCACCTCGTCATTGCCGATCTTCTCCATCGCCTGAACGATGGCCTCGGCAGAACCCTGCACGTCGGCCTTCATCAGAATGGGCAGTTCGGTGACGTTCTCGTCTTCCTTGGCCTTCTGCATCAACTGCTCAAGCGTGGTCGCGGCACCGGCGGCGGCGCGTTTGTCCTTGGCAGCCTTTTCGCGGTATTCGGCGATTTCTCGGGCCTGTGCTTCGGTTTCCGTCACGTTCAGCACGTCACCGGCTTCGGGCGTGCCGTTGAGACCCAAAACCTCGACCGGGACCGAGGGGCCAGCTTCCTTGACGCGTTCGCCCTTGTCGTTGATCAGCGCGCGGACCTTGCCGTACTGCTCGCCCACAACAAAGATGTCGCCCTGATGCAGCGTGCCGTTCTGAACCAGAACGGTCGCGACGGGGCCGCGGCCCACGTCCAACTGCGCCTCGATCACGGCACCTTGGGCGGCGCGGTCGGGGTTGGCTTTCAGTTCCAGAATCTCGGCCTGCAGCGCGATGGCTTCCAGCAACTCATCCAGACCCTGACCGGTGATGGCCGAGACTTCTACGTCCTGAACCTCACCCGACATCTTCTCGACGATCACTTCATGCTGCAGCAGATCAGTACGCACCTTGTCCGGATTCGCATCTGGTTTATCGACCTTGTTGATCGCCACGATCATCGGCACTTCGGCCGCTTTGGCGTGGTTGATCGCCTCGATCGTCTGCGGCATCACGGCGTCGTCAGCGGCAACAACAAGAACCACGATATCCGTGACCTGCGCACCGCGAGAGCGCATCGACGTAAACGCCGCGTGGCCCGGAGTATCCAGGAACGTCAGCGTGGTACCACCATCGGTTTTCACCTGATATGCGCCGATATGCTGGGTGATGCCACCGGCCTCACCTGCCACAACGCGCGCGTCGCGGATTGCATCCAGCAGCGAGGTTTTACCGTGGTCAACGTGACCCATGATGGTGATGACCGGCGGACGTGGCTTCAGGTCCTCGTCCGTGTCTTCGGCCTCTTTGATGACGTCTTCGACATCCGAATCAGAGACGCGGGTGACCTTGTGGCCGAACTCTTCGATGATCAGTTCCGCAGTATCAGCGTCGATGGTCTGGTTCTGCGTGACCATCATGCCCATGTTCATGAGCGATTTGACGACATCCGCCACACGCTCGGCCATACGGTTGGCCAGCTCGGACACCATGATGGCCTCGGGCAGCTGAACGTCGCGGATCACCTTTTCCCGTTCGACCGTGCCGCCCATGGCTTTCTGACGCGCGCGCTCTTGCTTGCGCTTCATTGCCGCCATCGACCGCTGACGGTTGCCTTCGCCGCCGGTGGCCTGACCCAGTGTCAGCTTGCCCGAACGGCGATTGTCGTCACGACCTTTACCACGACCGCGTTGTTCACGTTCACGATCCTGCTTGCGCGGAGCAGCCGCAGGCGCAGGCTTGCTGGCCGGGCTACGGGCCGCTTTGGGTTCTTCGGCGGCCGGGGCTGCGGCTGCACGTTTCGCGGCGTCTTCCGCTTCTTTGCGCTTGCGCTCGTCTTCCTCGGCCTTGGCGCGGGCTTTCTCTTCGGCCTCACGCTGTTCGCGTTCCTTGGCCTCTTGTTCGGCACGGCGACGGGCGCGTTCTTCTTCACGCGCCTTTTCGGCGGCCTCACGGGCGGCGGCCTCTTCGGCCTCGCGCGCCTTGGCAGCCTGAAGGGCCTTCATCCGGCGGGCCATTTCGGCGTCGGAGATACCGGCGGGGCGACGCGACGGATCACCCGAGGGCGTTGCTCCGCCACCCGGTTTGCCGGCGCCCGGCTTGGGAACCACCACGCGTTTGCGTTTGGTTTCCACCACGACATTCTTGGTACGCCCGTGGCTGAAACTCTGTTTCACATTTCCGGGGCGTGCCCCGCCACGAAGACCCAATGTCTTTTTGCCGTCATTATCGCTCATAAAGCTTCTTACCCTTCCGAGCGGCCCCTGCCGCCGTCATCCGTTTCGCGCAAGCCACGCAGGCGCTGCGCTTCCTCTACAACACGTTTGGCGAGTCCGCCAGAGGCCAGCGCCGCATGAATCACGGTTTGGCGCCCAAATGCCTGTCCCAACTCGTCCGCCGTCAGCCAGCCGATGTATTTACCGAAGTGCGGCGTGCTGAGTTTCGACTTGCCGCGCCCCGACCCGTCGACAGCCTGAAGCAAAACGCTCGCCTCTTCCCGATCCAGCCACGTCTTGACCTTTTCATAGCCCGCGACCGCATCCCCGGACTTGCGCGCCAGGCTGAGCAACTCAACCACACGGCGCGCGATCTGTTTCTCGACCTCGTCCGTCAGGTCCTTGGGCACCACGACCTGCGCCTTGAACCCGCGCGCGAACAATTTCTTGCTCACGGCCTTGTCCAGCGCCGCGCGGCTTGCCGCCACATAGACCCCGCGCCCCGGCAATTTTCCCGCGACATCGGGATAGACCTGTCCGTCGGGCCCCGTCACAAAGCGTATCAACCCATATTTAGGCTGAATATCGCCGGTGGCGATGCATTTCCGCTCTGGCCCTTCGGACCGATCCTTATGGACGCCACCGCGACCCATGTGCGCCACCCGAGGCCCTGAAATCAGGCCTCGGCTTCCTCTTCAGCAACATCGGCGTCGGCATCTTCTTCGGCCTGTTCCAACTCGGCCGGATCAACCCAGCCCAGCATGATGCGCGCGGTCATGACCAGATCCTGCGCTTCTTCCAGCGCTACGCCAAAAGGCTCCAGTACACCGTCATCCTTGATGCGCTCGCCATCGACCGTAGTCCAGCCACCGGCCAGTTCCCAGTCGGCGCAGGTGGCAAAGTCTTCCAGCGTTTTCACGTCGTCCTTGGCCAGCGCTTCTACCATCTGGGGTGTCAGGCCGTCGAATTCAATAAGGCTGTCCTCGGCGCCCAAGCTGCGGGCCGCGTCCAGGGCGGCCTTGGCCTGCGCCTCAAGGAATTCACGCGCACGAGTCTGCAATTCCTGCGCGGTGCCTTCGTCAACGCCGTCAATGACCAACAGTTCGTCGATCTCGACATAGGCGACTTCTTCGAGGTTGGTGAACCCTTCGGACACCAGCAGCTGAGCGAAGAACTCGTCCAGATCGAGGCTTTCCATGAACAGCTGGGTGCGGGCTTCGAACTCTTTCTGACGACGCGCCGATTCTTCGGCCTCGGTCATGATGTCGATGTCCAGATTGGTCAGCTGGCTTGCCAGACGCACGTTCTGACCGCGGCGACCGATGGCCAGCGACAGCTGCTCCTCGGGCACCACAACTTCGATCTTGCCGGCTTCTTCGTCCAGAACCACCTTGGAAACCTCGGCAGGTTGCAGAGCGTTCACCAGGAAAGTCGGCTGATCTTCGTTCCACGGAATGATGTCGATCTTTTCACCCTGCAGCTCGTTCACAACGGCCTGCACGCGGCTGCCGCGCATACCAACGCAGGCGCCGACGGGGTCAATCGAGCCGTCATAGGAAATCACGGCGATCTTAGCGCGCGAGCCTGGGTCTCGGGCCACGGCCTTGACCTCGATGATGCCGTCATAGATTTCCGGCACTTCCATTTTGAACAGCTCGGCCATGAATTCCGGCGCGGTGCGCGACAGGAAGATCTGATGGCCACGCACCTCGCGGCGAACCTCTTTGATATAGGCACGTACGCGGTCATTCGGGCGATAGCTTTCGCGGCCAATCTTGTCATTGCGGCGCAGAACGGCCTCGGCACCGCCCAGATCGACGATGACATTGCCAAATTCCTCGCGCTTGACCGCACCGTTGATAATGGTGCCTGCGCGATCCTTGAATTCTTCGTACTGACGGTCACGCTCGGCTTCGCGCACCTTCTGCAGGATCACCTGCTTGGCGGACTGCGCCGCGATACGGCCCATTTCGACCGGAGGAACCTCTTCCACGAAGACGTCACCAACTTCGGGCGATTCCATGTATTGCTTGGCCTGCTCGACGGTCATTTCGGCCTGATAATTCTCAAGCTCTTCATCCTCAACCACAGTGCGGACGCGGGTGAAGGTCGCCTTGCCGGTCTTGCGGTCGATGGAGACACGAATGTCCATTTCCGCGCCGTAGCGGCTCTTGGCGGCGCGGGCGAGCGATTCTTCCATCGCTTCGACAACCAGACCGGGGTCGATCATCTTTTCGCGGGCCACGGCCTCGGCGGTCTGCAGCAGCTCCAGCTGGTTGGCTGAGGTGATTGCCATCAGTTCGTCTCCTCTTCGGACCCTTCGGTCTCAATCTCGTCGAAAGCGTTTTCGTTTAAGGATCCAGCGTCTTTGCGCTGGCGCAGCATTTCCTTGATCAGGTCATCGGTCAGGACCAGCTTGGCGTCGCTCAGCCAGTCGAATTGCAGACCGATGGTAATGGTCTCGGACCCTTCGGGGATGTTGATCAGAACCTCGTCCCCTTCGATCCCGGCCAATTCACCCTTGAAACGGCGGCGGCCGTCGATCAGCTCGGCGGTTTCGATCTTGGCCTCGTACCCTTCGAAATTCTCAAAGTCCTTGAGACGGGTCAGAGGGCGGTCAATACCGGGGCTGGAAACCTCAAGCGTATAGGCATCAAGGATCGGGTCCTCGACATCCAGCGTGGCGCTGACCGCGTTTGAAATCTCGGCGCAGTCATCCACTTCGATACCGCCATCGGGCTTGTCTGCCATGATCTGCAGCGTGGTCTGCTTGCCGCTCATCAAACGGATGCGGACGAGTTCGTACCCCAGATCCTCGATCACGGGGGTGATGATCTCGGCCAGTCGCCGGTCAATGGCCGCTTTGGCTATCAGGTCGTTTGTCATCAGGTTCTCTACCCTATCGATCGGGCACAAAAAAACGGGCGCGCGGCCCGTCGAATTTTCCGGTGGAGCCTTGGACCAGAAGTCCAACGCGCCGCTGTTGCAACTGCATATACGCAGGAGTTCCCGAGTCTGCAACCCCCGGCGAAAAACGTGACCGAATTTAAGCCATCCACCACCGTTCCGCGATGCGGCCATCGTCCAGCGCGTCGCGTTGGCCAATTTGGCGCGGCATGCCAACCTGCGTGGCCACGGCCAGCGCCATTTCCGACAGCGACGGGTGAAACCTGACATTTCGCACCGCGCGCAAATCGTCACGGGCCGGAAGGGCCGCAACATCCACGTACCCGTCCCGCAAAGCCTCAGCCCGGACCCTGGCATCGGGAATTGTGATGATCTCAATCGCGTCAAGCCACCCGGCCTGACCGTCCTTGTAATGTCCTGCAACCCTGCGGCCCAGGAAATGCCGCCCATCCTCGGCGCGGTCCACGCTGTAACAGCCGCTGCCATTGGCCGAGTTCAGCGGTGACACACCCTGGCCACCCCGTGTTACGACAAAACGGGTGTCAGCCAGAAGAAACGGCAGGCCGGGGTTGCTTTGGGGCAGTTCCAGCCGCAGACGGTCCGCCGACAATGGCTCGACACGGCCAAAGCCTTCCAAGACGGCCATCACGTCTTCGGGGTGCAGGGCAGCCCCGTCGTGAAACCGCACATCCTTGCGCAAGTCAAAGGTCCAGGTCCCGGCTTGGGCATCCGTTTGCCACGCTGTCGCCAATTCGCCGCGCAACGTGCCGTCAGGCGCGATTTCGGTCAGCGTATCGAACACCGCGCCCCGCGCGACTTTTTCAAGGCTGTCGTCGCGCGGAACCGCCAGACGCAGCGTACCGCCCGCCTTGGGCGTATCCGCCAGCGACGCCCCGGTCGCGGCCAGCAAGGCGGCGGCGGCACCCGAAGCGAATAATGCGCGGCGATCAATCCGGGTCATACCGTCCCCTCTGCGATTCGATCCATGATCCGGACCAGTTCGGCGCTTATGCCGGGCTCGGACAGGGCGTGGCCTGCGTGGCGCACCATTTTCAGCTCGGCATTTGGCCAACGCTCGGCCAGGGTCCAGGCGGCCTGAGGCGGGCAGATCATGTCATAGCGGCCCTGAACGATAAAACCCGGAATATGCGCAATCCGATCCATCCGGTTCAAAATCTGCTGATCCCGATCCAGGAACCCTTCGTTGATGAAATAGTGGTTTTCAAGGCGCGCAAAGGCGCGCGCATATTCCCCCGGGGTTTCACCCGCTGCCCCGTTCGAATGAATTGACGCCAGCGCATTTTCCCAGGCGGACCAGGCGCGGGCATACAGGATTTCGGTGGCGCGGTCGCCCGAGAACAGGCGCCGGTGATAGGCCCCAATCGTGTCCGACAGTTCGGCCTCGGACAAAAGCGCGGTGAATTTCGCCCATTGCTCGGGCCAGAATTTTCCCGCCCCGCCGCCATAAAACCAATCCAGTTCCGCGCGGGTCATCAGGAAAACGCCGCGCAGCACCAGCCGGCTGACCCGGTCGGGATGCGACTGCGCATAGATCAGCGCCAGTGTGGCACCCCAACTGCCGCCAAACACCGCCCATTCGTCGATGTCGAACAAGGTTCGCAACCGTTCGATATCGTCGACAAGATGCCAGGTCGTGTTGTCCGTGACCGAGGCGTGGGGCCGCGAGCGTCCGCACCCGCGCTGGTCAAATAGAATCACCCGATAGGTTTTCGGGTCGAAATACCGCCGCATGGCGGGGCTGCACCCGCCGCCCGGGCCACCATGCAGGACAATAACAGGCACCCCGTCGGGATTGCCGCATTGTTCCACATAGATACGATGCCCGTCGCCCATATCGACCATTCGCTGATCGAACGGGTCAATCGGCGGGTAAAGATATTGAACTGCGCGCTTTTGGTCCGGGTACTTGTCCATTATGGCCCTATATAGTCCTTGAGACGTAAAAGAGCATACGGAGACAGGAATGCAAGCGCATCCGAACACGGTCGACCCCTCCGAGATCGCAAAATTCGAAGCGATGGCAGAGGAATGGTGGGACCCGCATGGTAAATTCAAACCGCTGCACATGCTGAATCCGTGCCGTCTGGACTATATCACGCAGCAGATCGCGGGCGAGTTTGACCGCGACCTGAAAGCACCGAAACCTTTCGAGGGCCTGCGCCTGTTGGATATCGGCTGCGGCGGCGGGTTGCTGAGCGAGCCGATGGCGCGACTGGGCGCTAAGGTCGTCGGGGCGGATGCCGCCGAAGGCAACTTGCCCGTTGCCCGTATTCATGCCGCCCAATCCGGTCTGGAAATCGACTATCGCCACAGCACGGCCGAAGACATGGCCGCTGCGGGCGAACAGTTTGACGTGGTACTGAACATGGAAGTGGTCGAACATGTTGCCGACCCGCTAAGCTATCTGACCGCCACGCAACAATTGCTGAAACCGGGCGGGTTAGAGATATGTTCCACCATAAACCGGAACCCGAAATCCTATGCGATGGCCATTTTCGGCGCCGAGGTGATCATGCGCTGGCTGCCGCGCGGGACGCATGAATGGAACAAGTTCATCACTCCGGATGAACTGTTCGACCTGCTGCGCCAGGCGGGACTGGACCCGGTGGACCGCAAGGGGTTCGTGTTTAACCCGGTGCTGTGGACGTGGTCGATCTCGGACCGGGACCTAAGCGTCAATTACGTGACGGCGAGCGTCAAACCCGGCTGAGGTCACTCGTCTTCGAGTTTCTGCCGCAGGTCCCTCAGCACGGGCAGCGTGCTGCGGACGCGTTCCCGCCCCAGGTCGCCAACGACGCGGTTGATCAGGGGTGCGATGGACGAGATCGCCTGCTCGCGGGCCCGCCGCCCGGCCGGGCTGATGGCAACCATCTTTCGCCGGGCGTCATCCCAATCGGGGCGCACATGCACGTAACCGGCCCATTCCAGCTTGGCCAATGTGTTGGTCATGGCACCACGCGTCACGTGGAACGTGTTTGCCAGCTGCGCCGGGCTGCGTTCGCCGCCGACAAAGACCAGATGGTTCAGCACCGAGAAATGCGATATCTCCATGCCCTTGGGCAGAACCCGGCTTAGCCGGTTCCGCAAAAGCTGGTCGGCGGCTAGAATCTCGCTGAACAGCGTTACCGCAAGAGCATTGTTTTCGTCGTTCATGGTCCGGTTCTGGATCAGGGTCCGTCAAAAGGGCGGATATGTGACAGAGACGGCACTCGGCGCCGCGCTTCTGTTACAGAAGTATCATCCAATTCGAAAATGTGAATGCCCGGTTCGGTCCCTGCGTCGATCAGCACCTCTCCCCAAGGAGCGACGACAAGGCTGTGACCATAGGTGTGGCGAGTCCGGCCGCGGGTCTTGGCATGCATCCCGGACTGAGCCGGAGCAAGTACCCAACACCCGTTTTCTATGGCCCGCGCCCGCAAAAGCGGTTGCCAATGGGCGGCACCGGTAACCGGTGAAAAAGCGGCCGGAACGGTCAGGATACGCGCGCCTGCCCGTGCCAGGCCCGAATACAGATGTGCAAAGCGCAGATCGTAACAGACGCTCATCCCGACCGCGCCAAAGTCGGTTTCGGCAATCACGGCCCGGTCGCCGGGACGGTAATTTGCCGATTCGCGAAATGTCTCGGTCTCGGTGACCTGCACGTCAAACATGTGGATCTTGTCATACCGTGCCACGATCTGCCCCTGCGGGCCTACCATATAAGACCGGTTGGCAAAACGGCCGTCCGCGTCGTGCGTCTTGATGGCCAGAGACCCAATCAACAGCCACACGCCAAGGGCTTGCGCCTGTTCGCGCAGGCCCGCAAGCGTCGCGTCGTCTTCCTCGTGCTGCAGCACCTGCCGCTGCCGCGTCGTGCTGGTGGACACGCAGTTCGTGACCTCTGGGGTCAGGATGAACCGGGCGCCCTGCCGCGCGGCGTCTGACATCATCGCCCGGACGACCTGCAAATTCTCGGCAGGGTCATCGGACGATGTGATTTGCAGCAGCGCCGTCTTCATCACGCCGCCAGCAGATCATCCAACCGGCCCGCGCGATCAAGATCAAAAAGATCATCACAGCCGCCGACATGGGTTTCGCCGATGAAAATCTGCGGAACTGTACGGCGCCCGCCTGCCCGCTCAATCATCTCGGGCTTGCGCTTGGGATGCAGCAAAACGTCAATTTCATTGAACGTGACGCCTTTCTGTTTCAGCAGCCGCTTGGCCGCATGGCAAAAACCGCAAAGCGGCGAGGTGTAGATTTCGACCGGTTTCATGATCCGTTCCCCTGAGTTGGCGTAATTCTGGGGGAATTAAGTATCCTTGGCAACGCGTGCCAGCACCAACACGAAAATATTACGCGCACCAGCCGCAAGGCAGGCCCGCGAACAGGCGGACAGGGTGGCGCCGGACGTCATCACATCGTCGATCAGCAAGACATCGCGACCACACAGCCTGTCGCGCCGGCCCGGATGCACCGTCAGCGCCCCGGCGACGGTTTCAACCCTTTCAGCGGCGGATTTACCGTCCAGCGCAGGTGTCCGAACCTTGCGGACAAGCAGATCGGGACAATGTTCCAGCCCGGTTTCCCGCCCGATATGCTGCGCCAACAACGCAGACTGATTGTATTTTCGCCGAATCAGACGCGACCAGTGCAAGGGCACGGGCGCGATCAGCATGCCGGGGCGGAACAGGTCCCGGCCTGCCTGCGCCATCCATCGGGCAGCTGGCCGGGCCAGCTCGGGCCTGTCACCATGTTTCAGCGCCAAAATCAGCGACCGCGCCTTTCCCTGGTACAACAGCGCCGCACGCCCGTCACGCCATGGCGGCGGCGACCTGAGGCAGTCATCGCAGGTAATCCGGTGCCCGTCGGATGAGCCCGGAACCTGAGTGCCGCAGCTATCGCACACGGTACCGCCAATAAACGGCGTTTCACGCCAACAGGCAGCGCACAGCCCGAAATCCTTTTCGGTCAGCGCTCCGCATCCGATGCACTGGGGTGGGTATACCAACCCAACGGCAGTTTGAATTCGCTGCAACATGCGATAATTGCGGCCTATGAAAATGCCAGCGTCCAATCCGCCCTCTTTGTTTGATCGCAAGACACTTGCGTTGCACCGCACCCGTATTCAGGACGACGCATTGTTTCTGCACCGCGCCTGCGTGGATGAGGTGGAGGATCGCCTCTCCATGGTTAACAAGAGCTTTACGGCGCCGGCTGTCGTGACGCCTTTCGCCTCGATCTGGGAAGGCGTCCTGCCGCAGGCGACGATCGTCCCGGACGACGAAACGCTGTCGCTGACACCGGGCGCGCATGACCTTGTGATCCACGCGATGGCGCTGCACTGGGCGAATGACCCGGTTGGCCAATTGATCCAATGCCACAGGGCCTTGCGGCCTGATGGCCTGATGCTGGTGGTCTGCCTGGGGGGTGAAACCCTGCACGAACTGCGCGCCGCCCTGGGTCAGGCCGAGGTCGAAACCTCGGGCGGGCTGAGCCCCCGCGTCGCCCCGATGGCCGAGCTTCGGGAAATGGGTGGGTTGCTGCAAAGGGCCGGTCTGGCCCTTCCCGTGGCCGATCTGGCGCGCCGTCAGGCCAGCTATCGCGATATCTATCACCTGATGCACGACCTGCGCGCCATGGCCGAGACGAATGTTCTGGAAAACCGCCTGAAACACCCAACACGGAGGGCCATTTTCGAACGGGCGCAGCAACTGTATGCACAACACTTTGCAACGCCCGAGGGCCGCCTGATGGCGACCTTTGACTTGGTTTGCCTGACGGGGTGGTCCCCCGATGCCAGCCAGCCAAAACCGCTCAGACCGGGCTCTGCCCGCCACAGCCTTGCCGAAGCGTTGGGAACCAAAGAAGGCAAACTGCCTGATTGACGGCAGGTTTTTTCCCTTTATCTCAGTCCGGAATGCCAGAACTCAGGAAGCCGCCAATGACCGAAGCAACCCGACCCGCAAACGCGCCCTCGGACCACCCCAAGGTCAAGTCAGGACGCGTTGGCGTATTGCTGGCCAATCTTGGCACCCCCGACGATTATGGCTATTGGTCGATGCGCCGGTATCTGAACGAATTCCTGTCCGACAAACGGGTCATCGACTATCCGGCCTGGAAATGGCAGCCGATCCTTCAATCCATCATTCTGACCAAGCGCCCGTTCAGTTCGGGCGAGGCCTATAAGTCGATCTGGAACCACGACAAGGGCGAAAGCCCGCTGATGACAATCACCAAGGACAAGACAGCCAAGCTGCGCGATGCGATGCAGGACCGCTATGGCGATCGGGTGTTGGTCGATTTCTGCATGCGCTATGGCAATCCTTCGACCAAGTCCAAGGTGCGTCAGATGGTGTCGGAAGGCTGCGACCGTATCCTGTTTTTCCCGCTATATCCGCAATACGCCGGTGCAACCACCGCCACGGCAAATGACCAGTTCTTTCGGGCGCTGATGGAAGAAACCTGGCAACCCGCCAGCCGCACCGTCCCTGCTTATTTCGACGATCCCACCTATATCGACGCCCTGGCGCAATCCGTCGAGCAGGCCTATGAGGCGCTGCCGACTCAGCCGGACATCCTGGTCTGTTCTTATCATGGCATGCCGGAAAGATACCTGCAGCAGGGCGACCCCTATCATTGCCAATGCGCCAAGACCACGCGACTGCTGAAGGAACGGCTGGGGTGGGCCGATGATCAGCTTGTTTCGACGTTCCAGTCCCGTTTTGGACCCGAGGAATGGTTGAAACCCTACACGGTTGATCACGTGGCCACGCTGGCCCGGCAAGGCAAAAAGAACATTGCCGTGATCGCACCGGCATTCTCTGCCGACTGCATCGAAACGCTGGAAGAAATAAACGAAGAAATCCGCGAAAGCTTTGAAGAGGCCGGGGGCGAAAGCTTTACCTATATTCCCTGCCTCAACGATCAGGACAGCCATATCGCGGCGCTAGGCGCGGTCATCACGAAAAACCTGAAAGGCTGGCTGGACTGAACGTCCGGCCATCGCCACACACTGTCGGGCGACAGGGTTTCGGCACAAAAAAAAGGCGGTGGTTTGACCCACCGCCTTTTCTTTGTATGTCGCTTGTCGAATTAGCTTGCAGCAACAGCTGCGGCAACGACGACCAGCAGGATCAGCGGCAGGATGATGCCCTGCGACGAACCCTGGGTTTCTTCAACAACAACAGGTGCTTCAACAACCGGCTCTTCCAGGTTGCCTGCGTAAGCGGTCGAAGCAGCAGCGGTCAGTGCAGCGGCGAGAACGAGTTTCTTCATATTAACCTCCAGAATTTGCGCGATTCCATCTCTAGGAACCGCACACCCAAGACTTACCTCGTGGGTTTTTCTAATCAGCAATGGCACGGGAATGCAATTGCAACTTGAACCACAGGCGGGTTCGCGCGCGAAAATGTCGTCAAATTAGCAACACTTGCGTGCCGACCTTCGCCATAGAGAACAGCTCGGCGATGTCCTCGTTGAACAAACCGATGCAACCGTTGGACGATCTGCGCCCGATTTTGCGCGTGTCATGCGTTCCGTGGATGCGGTAATACTTCCAGCCCAGATACAAAGCATGCGTTCCCAATGGGTTATCGGGCCCCGGCGGAATATAGTCCGGCCATTCCGGGTTTCGTTTCTTCATCGACGGCGTCGGCGACCAGCTTGGCCCTTCGACCTTGCGGATGACACTTGTCCTGCCGCGCCGCGTCAATTCTTCGGTCAGGGGCACCGACGAGGGATAAAGTTTGTAGACCGACTGGTCATCCGACCAATAATGCAACGCACGCGAGACCGTATCCACCAGGATGGCGCCGTTTCTCGTGTTCGAGAAATAGGGCTGCCATTCAAGCGCCCGAAAGCCCGAAACGTTGCGGCGCACTGCCGGCTCGGCTTCGGGGGCGGGGCGCAGCGGGTCGCCAGGGATATACTGCGCAACCGCAGGCGCGGCGAGCGCTGCTCCTGCGCTGGCCAGAAAACCGCGGCGGGTGGACAGACGAATGAGTTTCTTGACCATATCAAACGGCCCTTTGCTATGATTGGGTGCAAATTTTGGACCATTTTATTGCCAGAATGCTTCAGTCGCAAATCAAACCGGCAGAATCACGCGAGGTTGTGTCATTGCGCGTTTACTCAAGGCGGCAAGGCAGGCTATTCCCCAATACGAAACCACAATCAGGCCGATCATGACGCGCATTGTTTCTTTTCTATTGATTTCACTCCTCGCCCTTGCCGCGTGTACCGACACCAGCGGCACCACAGCCCTGGGCGCGGACGGACGCCCGCTGCCGACCGTTTACAAGATTCGCGGCAATCCCGAAAAGCTGCAATACCGCATGCTTGATTCGGTCAATGCCCTGCGCCAGTCCTCGGGGCTTCAACCTGTGCAACTGAACGCCCAGCTCAACGCCGCGGCTGCAACCCATTCCAAGGACATGTCGCGCCAGAACCGCCCCTGGCACTTCGGCTCTGACGGGTCGTCGCCGCTGGATCGGGCCCAGCGGGTTGGGTATTACGGCACCTTCCTGGGCGAGGCGATTTCGGAAACATACGAAACCGAAACCGAAACCCTGGCCGCCTGGATGCAGGAACCAGGGCCGCGGTCGGTCATCATGGACCCAAAAGCGACGCAGATGGGCTTTTCCTGGCACCAGGAAGGTGGCGGCAAGATCTGGTGGACGCTTGAAATGGGCACCGGCGGCTGACACCTGACCACTTCTCAACAAAAAGGCCCCCGACATCGGGGGCCTTTTTTTGTTTCAGCACGAAACGTGTTTGGTCAGTAAATCCGTAGGTCAGGCAGCCTGCATGGATTGCGGCGCGGTCAGGATAGCGTACAGCTTGACCGGGTCCGGATTGGCCCGCAGCTTGGCGCATATCGACTGTTCGCGCAGGGTCCGGGACACCAGCGCCAGCGCTTTCAGGTGATCAACCCCACCGTCTTCCGGCGCAAACAGCGCAAAGGCCAGATCGACTGGCTGTCGATCCACCGACCCGAAATCGATCGGCTTTTCCAACATCACGAACACACCAACCACGGAGTCCAGCCCGGACAGGCGCGCATGCGGCAGGGCAACCCCGTGCCCAACACCCGTCGGCCCCAGGCTTTCACGTTCCAGCAGGCCATCAACGGTTGCTTGCGGGTCCAACCCGAGCGTTCCGGCCGCCACATCACCGATTTCCTGAAACAGCCGCTTTTTGCTGGAGGCGGCGGACAACACGCGCACCGCCTCGGGCTTGAGTATGCTCGAAAGCTCCATAATCATGCTCCGTGGCGTCTCCCCCCGCTTACGCAGGAGGGCGCCTGTTAACCTTGCCTATTACGGATCAATCCAGCCGATATTTCCGTCTTCACGACGATACACGACATTCAATCCGTCCTTGTTCTCATTCCGGAACACCAGCACCGGGGCGCCTGCAAGTTCCATTTGCATCACGGCTTCACCCACGCTCAGCGACGGGATCTTGGTTTCCATCTCAGCCACAATCATCGGCTGCAGAGATTCGGGTTCGTCGGCCGTAGACGATTCGTCAGAGGCGAGGATATAAGACGACGCCCCGAAGAGTTCAACCGGTTCGGACCGATCCTTGTGATGGTCCTTGAGACGACGCTTATAGCGCCGAAGCTGGGTTTCCATCTTGTCGCAGCATCCCTCGAAGGCCGCATAGATCTCGGTCGCATGGGCCTTGGCCTGTGCTGTCAGGCCGGTGGACAGATGCACGGTCGTTTCGCAAACATATTCATGCGCTGAACGGGAAAAGACGACATTGGCATCCGTCGGTCGCTGGGCGTATTTGCCAACAACCTCGCCAAGTTCGGTCTGCACGTGGGTTTGCAGGGCGGTACCGATGTCGATCTGTTTTCCGCTGATTTGGTAACGCATGTGATCTCCTTCACAATTCACACCCATTCTGAAGCCGCGGGTCGCGGCATACGTGTTTTTATCGGGTGGGGGGTAGCGACATATTCAGCGGTTGCCTTTGATCCGGCCCTTCAGTGAAGGGACATCGAGATCCAGACTGGAACCGAAGAATTGCCATGGCCCAATTGAGGCAAGAGACGGCGGAAGAGTCAATCAAAACAGGTGTGTATATACGCGATTTCCGGCATGCACCCGGCGCAAATCCGCGCAAGGTCATGAAATACGGAAATTTTCACCCAGATAGACCCTGCGGACGTTTTCGTTTTCGACCACTTCATCGGGGGTGCCCGACATAAGCACCTGGCCGTCATGAAGGATATAGGCGCGATCAACGATCTCAAGGGTTTCGCGGACATTGTGGTCGGTAATCAGAACCCCGATCCCGCGCTTTTTCAGGTCGGCCACAAGATGGCGGATATCGCCAACACTGATCGGGTCGACACCGGCAAACGGCTCGTCCAACAGCAGGTATTTCGGATCGGCCGCCAGGCAGCGCGCAATCTCGACCCGGCGGCGTTCGCCACCGGAAAGGGCCAGGGCGGGTGCGCGCCGCAGGTGTTCGATGGAAAAGTCGGACAGCAATTCTTCCAGCCGTTCCTTTCGCCGGTGGGCATGGTCCACCGTGATATCCAGAACCGCCGCGATATTGTCTTCGACGCTCATCCCGCGAAAGATCGACATCTCTTGCGGCAGATAACCGATGCCCATGCGTGCGCGCCGGTACATGGGCAGGGTGGTGACGTTCTGGCCATCAATGGTGACGGTTCCGGCCTCGGGGAACACCAGGCCTGCGACGGAATAGAAGGTTGTGGTTTTTCCCGATCCGTTCGGGCCAAGCAGGGCAACAACTTCGGACCGGTCAAGGGTCATGGTGACGTCGCGGATAACCGTTTTCTTGCGATAGGATTTCCGGAGTTTCTCAATCCTGAGACCCGATGCCCCCTGAGCCACTGACAGGTTGGGACGGGCCATCAGTTGCCACCCGGCTGAAGAATGGTTTTGACCCGGCCAGACATCGTCGCGGTGCCCGCCGACAGGTTAGCCACCATCTGATCGCCACTGATCGTGCTGGGGCCTTGCGTCAGCAGGACATTGCCCTTCATCACGATCACGCCGCTTTCGATCGTGTATTCCGCCCAATCGCCCTCGGCTGCATCCGGCGGGCTGACAAGCACAACGTTTTCGGTGGCCTCCATACGCTCGATCGCTGACCGTTCCTGGTTATAAATGACCAGAACGCGTTCAGCCGTCAGGCGCATCTCGCCCTGAATGACAAGCACCTCGCCAACGAATTCGGCCGACCCGGTTTCCTGGTTTACATTCAGCGTTTGCGACGTCACCTCGACCGGCAGCGTCGGGTCGGCTTTAACCGATCCGAAAGCAACCTGTGCTTCTTGTGCGAATGCCGGGGCCATACCGGCGGCAAGGGCGATGCAAACTGGGACTAAACGAAAATCGAACACAGGTTATCTTTCTGCCTTTTCCGGCTCATATACCAATTTAACGCCATCTGTAAAAAGAATATGGACCGGGCCGTCCTTTTTGTCAGCGCCAAAGGTCATGCGCCCGGCGGTGAAATTTCCAATCGGGCCGGTTCCGTCCACCTGGCCAGGTGTATCGCCCCGAATTTCGTCAAGCGATGTATTCAGCAAATCCGTAGTGACCCGAATTCCGTCGGTGGTGGTAATGACGACATCCCCAACGAAGGTTGCAGTGCCTTTGTCAGGTCGTATCGACCCGGTCTTGGAATCCAGCGTAATGATACCGCCGTTCAGCAGGTCAAAGCGCCCATGAAATTCATCTGCGGTCGCCGAGGTGCCATTACCCCCCTGGGTGGCCCTGCGCGCATCGACCCGGATGTTCTCGCCCTTTCGGGTCGTGCCCCGGTAATGCGGGCGGGTGACGACCTGGCCTTCGATCCGTTCGCGGATGTCCTGCTGGGTAAAGGGCCCGGACACGTTTGTCTCGATACTGCGTGAAAACAGGAAAACCGTCGAAAGCAACAGGATTGCTGCCAGCGGAAGAAGGACCTTCAGCAACTGCACCATGCGTGAATAGCGGTCCACCTCAGCCTCCTGTCAGCCCAGACCGACCCGCAGGCAGTCATGGATGTGCAGCAATCCCTGAACTTGACCCGGCCTGTCGGCATCCACCACAAACAACGAAGTGATCTTGTGGCGGTTCATGATTGCAACAGCCTCTTCGGCCAGCGCATCAGGGGAAATGGTCGTTGGGTCCGGGGTCATGACCTGCTTGGCCTCATTGTCCAGCAACCCGTCCATGTGCCGCCGCAAGTCGCCATCGGTAATAATACCTGCCAAACGGCCCTGCGCATCATTCACCCCCGCGACACCAAACCCTTTTTGGCTGATTTCGATCAGCGCGTCGCCCATCGGCGTCTCAAGGGAAACCAGCGGCAGCGCCGTGCCGGAATGCATCAGGTCGCGCACCGTGCTCAGGCGTGCACCAAGCTTGCCGCCCGGGTGAAAGGCTCTGAAATCCTCGGGTTTGAAATCCCGGTATTTCATCAGCGCGATGGCCAGCGCATCGCCCATCGCCAGGGTCAGGGTCGTGGAAATCGACGGCACCATGCCAAACCCGCAGGCCTCGCCCAGGGACGGGATCAGAAGATGCACGTCCGCCTGTTGCATCAGCGTGCTTTCGGGTTTGCTGGACAGCCCGATCAGCGGGATGTCGAACCGTCGTGTAAAGGCCAGAAGATTGGCCAGCTCCGGTGCTTCGCCCGAGTTGGATATCGCCAGGACCACGTCGCCCTTGGACACCATGCCCAGGTCACCGTGGCTGGCTTCGGCCGGGTGCACGAAATAGGCCGGTGTTCCGGTACTGGCGAGCGTCGCGGCGATCTTGTGGCCGATATGCCCGGATTTGCCTATGCCGCTAACGATGATCCGGCCACTTGCGCGCAAGATCAGGTGCACGGCCTCGACAAATTGGTCGTCAAGCCCCTCGGCCAGCGTATCCAGAGCGCGGGCTTCGTCTGTGACGACCTGTCGTGCGGTTCTCAGAAATGCGTCGTTGTCGGTCATGAGTGCGCAAAAATATCCGTTTCAGGCCATCCGGCGAGGTCCAGTTTGGCACGCATGGGAAGAAAGTCGAAACAGGCTTGTGCCATCTCGACCCGCCCCTCGCGCGCCAGCCGTTTGTTCAGGGCATCGCGCAAACGGTGCAGGTACAGAACGTCCGAGGCCGCATAGTCCAGTTGCGCCTCGGTCAGGTTCTCTGCGCCC
Organism: Alphaproteobacteria bacterium; assembly: GCA_030427405.1. Lineage (GTDB taxonomy): Bacteria > Pseudomonadota > Alphaproteobacteria > Rhodobacterales > Rhodobacteraceae > Ruegeria. The sequence goes on from JAUHXK010000001.1 coordinate 317,343, forward strand.
CAGTCGCTCATCTGCTGCTGCTTCGAGATATCGACGCCGATCAGTTCCTGGCACAGGTTTTTCAGCCCGTGCCGGTCCGTATAGGTACGCACAAGGCGGCTGGCGATCTTGGTGCAATAGACCGGCGCGGCCAGCGCACCAAATGTGTGATACATCGCGGCAATATCGAAGCGGCCAAAATGAAACAGCTTCAGCACGTCCGGGTTTTCCAACATGGCACACAGGTTCGGGGCGCTGGTCTGGCCTTTTTCGACCTGCACGATATGGCTGTTGCCGTCGCCGCCCGACATCTGGATCACGCACAAACGGTCGCGATGCGGGTTCAACCCCATGGTTTCGCAATCTATGGCCACAACCGGGCCCAGGTCCAACCCGTCCGGGAGGTCATTCTTGTACAGCGTATTTGCCACCGCGTTTTCCTTTGTACGATCGTGACCCCGAGATAGGAGGTTTGGCCGGCAAACTCAACGCCATCAGTTCAGCCTGCCCATTTCGGCGCAAGCCTGTCATCATCTCCGGCTTTCGCCCGATCGTCTTTACCCGGCAAGTCCCGGGCCGCGCACAAAATCTGTCCGCATCGGCGGTCTGCATGGCCAACACCCGCGCAAGCCTTGAGTATTGGCGCCCAACCAACATAAAACGGGCCATATCCCGAACGGAGCCGCCATGGATCAGCTGGATCGCCGCATCATAAACGCGCTGCAACATAATGCGCGCGATTCGACCACGCGGATTGCCGCCAAGCTGGGCGTTGCCCGCACGACGGTGCACGAGCGTATCGCCCGGATGGAAGATCGCGGCGTCATCGCAGGCTATTCCGTGATCCTGCGCGAAACGGTGGATGCTCCGAAAGTGCAGGTCATCGTTCTGCTGGAGGTGCAGCAGAACGAAACGACGCGCATCATCAAAAGGATCGAGGCTTACCCCGAGGTAAAGCTGTGCCTGTCGATCAACGGTGAATTCGACTTGCTTTTGTCGGCCGAAGCGCCCCGGATCGAGGATCTTGATATTCTGGTGGATGACCTTGCGCGCATTCCGGGCGTATTGCGCACCAATACCAGCGTCGTTTTTGGCCGCCGGATCGACCGCAATTGAATCGCCGATAACGGTCTGTAAACGGATCATTGGCTAGGTTGCCCGGACCTGAGCAGAATCCGGGACCGGCAGAATGCCACGACGCCATATCACTATCGCCTTGCTGGCCGTGCTTTTCGGCATGGCGCAGCCCGCGCTTGCGCTGACCAAAGCCCGATCAGACAGTGTTTGCGACCTTGCCGCCCGTCGCGCGGCCCAATCCGAAGGCGTGCCGCTGAACGTCCTCAGGGCCATTGCCCGCGTCGAAACCGGCCGGACCCGGAACAACCGGCTTGAACCCTGGCCCTGGACGATCAACCTGGAAGGCAAAGGATACTGGTTCGCGTCAGAGGCCGAAGCGAAATCCTATGTGTTCGACATTTTCAAATCGGGGGCCCGCAGTTTCGACATCGGCTGTTTCCAGATCAATTACCGATGGCACGGCAAGGCGTTTCGATCCATCGACGCCATGTTTGACCCGGACGAAAACGCCACCTATGCCGCCCGGTTCCTTAAACAGCTGCACGCCGAACTGGGGTCCTGGGACCGGGCCGCCGGTGCCTATCATTCCCGCACACCCGCGCTGGCAAACGCCTATACAACGCGGTTTCAGACCGTCCTTGCGGGGTTAGAGCCGCAGGCCCCGGTGCAACTGGCCGCCACGGCGCGCGATCCGTTTACCGGCGCGGCTGCACCGCTGATTTCGCATCAGGCGGGCAGCGCAGGCTTGCGGCCGGGCGCGCTGGGGTCGCTCTTGCCTGCGGCTGGCGACGTGCGCGCCTTTATCGCCTTCAACTAGGAGAACCGCGTGCCCCGCTTTGATGCCCGTTCGCTTTTTTCCCCGACAGTCCTGCTGGCTCTGGCGCTGATGACGGTCATCGTAATGATGATCCTGCCCATGCCAGCTTGGGTGCTGGATGTGGGGCTGGCCGCGTCGTTTGCGCTGGCAATCCTGATCTTCACGCTGACCCTGTTTATCGAACGGCCCTTGGATTTTTCCTCGTTCCCGACAATTCTGCTGGCGTCGCTGATGCTGCGCCTGTCACTGAATGTGTCATCCACCAAGCTGATCATCGGTCAGGGTCACACCGGCCCTAATGCAGCCGGTGACGTCATTGAAGGGTTTGCACAATTCGTCATGGGCGGCAGCATCTTTCTGGGCCTGGTGGTTTTCGGGGTCCTGCTGATCGTGAATTTCATGGTCATAACCAAAGGTGCTGCGCGGATGGCCGAAGTTGGCGCGCGCTTTGCTCTTGATGGAATGCCCGGCAAGCAGCTTGCCATCGACAGCGACATGTCGGCAGGCGCAATCGACCACCAGCAAGCCAAGGAACGGCGAGAGCGTGAGCAACAGGAAACCACCTTTTTCGGGTCGCTGGACGGCGCATCGAAATTTGTCAAAGGCGACGCCGTTGCCGGGTTGCTGATCACGCTGCTCAACCTTGTGATGGGGTTGATCATGGGGGTCGCGGTGCACGGCATGCCGATCGCGTCCGCGTTCGAAACCTATGCGATCCTGACGGTCGGCGACGGGTTGGTGTCGCAAATCCCGGCCGTGATCATCTCGATCGCGTCCGCGCTGCTGCTGGCCAGGGGTGGAACGCAGGGCGCAACCGACAGCGCCATATTCTCGCAACTCGGGCGGCACCCGGCGGCCCTGGGCACTGTTGCCGGGCTCATGGTCTTGTTTGCGCTGGTGCCCGGTCTGCCGTTTCTTCCCTTCATCCTGGGCGCAGCCGTGCTGGGATTTACCGCCTATGATGTTCACCGAAAGCAGAAATCACGGACCGAGGCCGCGCAGGCACAGGACCAGGTGCCAGACCACGAGGCGCCGCAGGCCATAGGCGACATACTCGACCTGGATGACGTGCATCTGGAATTCGCCCCCGATCTGGTCAGCATGGTCCTGAACCCCGGCACCGGCCTGGATGCCCGAATTGCCAATATGCGCACCTATGTCGCCTCGGGCTTTGGGTTGATCCTGCCCGACATCCGCCTGACAGATCGGGCCGATCTTCCCAAGGGCACCTATGTGATCAAGGTTCAGGGTGTCGAACAGGCGCGCGGTGTGCTCAACCCGGACCTTGTCCTTGCGCTGGTGCAGGATGGCCCGGATCTTTTGCCCGAAGGAAACGACGTAACCGAACCCGTCTACGGGGCACCCGCCCGCTGGATTCTGCCCAAAGACCAGGAAACCGCCGCTATGAGCGGGGCCACCATCGTTGCACCGCCCGAAATCCTGGCCACGCACCTGCTTGAGATCATCAAACAGAATTTTGCGCGCCTGCTGACCCTGAAATCCCTGCGCCGCCTGCTGTCGGAAATGACCCGGCTCAGCGATCCGGTCCGCGCCGAAGCCAACCGCAAGCTGCTGGACGAACTGATCCCGGACAAAGTGCCGATCGACACGCTTCATGCCGTTTTGCGCCTGCTGTTGGACGAAAGGGTATCGATCCGAAACATGGCCCTGATCCTGGAAAGCATCGCCGAGGCGCGGCTGACAACGACGCAGCCCGAAGCCATTTGCGAGTTGGTGCGCCAGAAACTCGGGTTCCAGCTTGTTTCTGAAATGAAGCGCGAGGACGGGTCGATCCCGCTGATACAATTGGCACCGGAATGGGAGGAAGCGTTTGCCACCTACCAGATCGAAGCGCCCCATGCCGGGCTGGACGTTGCCTTGCCGCCGGATCTGTTCAACAGGCTGGGCGACAAGGTGGTCGGCAGCGTTGCACAGTCCAGCGACAATGGGCTGTATCCGGCCCTTGTAACCTCGACCAGACGGCGCCGGTTGTTGCGAACCATCATGCACGCGCGCGGCATTTCGAACCCGGTCCTGTCCTTTGAGGAGATCGGGCTTGAGGCGCGGCCTGCCCTGGTCGGAACGGTGCCCGCATGATCGCGCTTCCGCCCGAGCTGATGCACGTCATCGGGCAGAATATCTGGCACCTGTTTGTCGTGTTCCTTCGCGTGTCCGCTTTGGTGTCCCTGTTGCCGGCATTTGGGGAAACCAGCATACCGGCGCGGGTCAAACTGGGCTGCGCAGTTGCCTTTACGCTGATCGTGGCCTCGGCGGTTCCGCAGCCCACCTATGAGCCGGGATTGTCCAGCCTGGCTTGGCTGACCGGTTCCGAGGTTATGGTCGGGTTTGCCATGGGGATGGGGTTGCGCCTGTTTGTGCTGGCGCTGCAAACTGCGGGGTCCATCGCCGCCCTGGCTACATCGCTGTCACAAATCCTGGGGGGGGCCGCGGTCGAACCTGTTCCGGCAATGGGGTATCTTCTGACCATAGCCGGGCTGGCTCTTGCGGTTCTGTTGGGGCTCCATGTCCGCGCGGCCCAATACATGATCAACAGCTACACCCTGTTTCCCATGGGCACCGTTCCGATCGCTGCGGATCTGTCGCATTGGGGCGTAAAGCAGATTGCAAACAGCTTCCGCCTGGCCTTTGGGCTGGCCATGCCCTTTGTCATCGCCTCGCTGATCTACAACCTGGCGCTGGGTGTGATCAACCGCGCCATGCCCCAACTCATGGTCGCATTCGTCGGCGCTCCGGCCATTACATTTGCCGGCCTGTTCCTGCTTTTCTCGGGGGCGCCCCTGATATTGTCGGTCTGGTCCGGGGCCTTGTTCGAATTCACGCTCGACCCTTTCGGGTGGTTGCCATGAGCGGAAGTGACGACGACAGCGAAAAGTCCTTTGACCCGACGCCGCAAAAACTGCTCAAGGCCCGCAAGAAAGGCGAGGTGGCCAAGTCCAATGACCTGACAATGGTTGCCGGGTTTTCCGGCCTTGTGCTTGCCTTGCTGGTCGCGGGGCCTATTGCGGTCAGGCAGTTGGGAAACCTGCTTATGGTATTGCTCGACCAGCCCGACAGGATTTCCGCGCTTCTCGTGTCAGGCCCGTCATCCGCCCTTGTCGGAGGGGTCCTTGCCACAGGGTTCACACCGGTTGTCACGGTGTTCGCCATACCCGCCGCCGCGGTTCTGCTGTGTCTTTTTGCCCAGCGCGCCATGGTCTTTGCGCCGGACAAGCTCAAACCCCGCATGTCGCGGATATCGATCGTTTCGAACGCGAAGAACAAGTTTGGTCGCGCGGGGTTATTCGAATTTGCCAAGAGTTTTACCAAGCTTCTGATCTATTGCATTTGCCTGGCGCTTTTCCTGCATGGCAACCTGGCCACGATCCTCACGGCTTCGGCCATGCCGGTGCTGGCTTCGGTCCCGCTGATGATGTCACTGCTGTTTCGTTTCATGTTCATCGTTGTCGCTGTCGCACTGGCCATCGGGTCCATCGACTTTGCCTGGCAATATGCCGAGCATATTCGCAAGAACCGGATGTCGCGGAAAGAGATTCAGGACGAAACCAAGGATTCCGAAGGGGACCCGCATATCAAACAGCAACGGCGCCAAAAGGCCCAGGAGATCGCAACGAACCAAATGATGGCGGACGTCCCCAATGCCGATGTCGTGATCGTCAACCCAACGCATTACGCCGTGGCGCTGACATGGTCGCGCGCACCGGGCGCTGCGCCGGTATGCGTTGCCAAAGGCGTTGACGAGATTGCGGCGGCCATTCGCACGGCCGCCTCCCAGGCCGGGGTTCCGCTGCATTCTGACCCGCCAACAGCGCGGGCGCTGCATGCTACCGTGGATATCGGCCAGCAGATTTCAGAAGAGCATTACCGTCCGGTCGCAGCCGCTATTCGCTTTGCCGAGGCGATGCGCAAAAGGGCAAAGGGACAAGTTGGATGACACGCAATACGCTTTCGGACCTGTCGTCAGTCACCGGTGCCATTTTCGACCGCGAATACCAAAGCCTGCGCCCGATCCTGGACGCCGAGCGCCGCATTCAGAACCAACTTGCCAGACTGGACATGCAGCTGCAGCAGGTCCGGGCCGAAAGCACCCGGAACGCCAGCTATGCGATCACCGGGACTGACATGCTGTGGCACGGATGGGAATCCGCGACACGGCGAAAACTGAACATGGAACTGGCCCGCGTACGGGCCAGCAAGATCGCCGCGATGAACCAATTGCGTGCAGCGTTCGGGCGTAAACAGGCCGTGGCCGAGCTGAACAGGATCAACTCGGAACACCGCCGCCTTGCAAAACTGAAATCACAGGCACAGCAGCCCTTCTGAGCCCGGCGCAAAGCCACCTGGCCGGTGGTTCAGGTGCTCTGCCGGCTGACGCTCATGATCAATACACGCGATACGTCATCGCCCATCGACTTTTTCGCCACTTCCAAAAGCGATCTTTTCAACACGTCCAGATTGTCGGACTCGGTGAAAACACCTGCAAACCCGCCCGTATTGGCATGATCGAACAGCACCTGCAGGAACCCATCGCGCAGCTTGGGCTCGATCGCATAAAATGCCTCGGAAATCCCGGGTTTGGCTTCGAGGCTGACCGACAAGGTGACCAATGCCGCAATCTCGTCCCGCTCCAGGACCGGAACGACGAATTGCTTGGTCAGCTTCAGATATTCGAACTCTGCATCTTTGCCGGACTTGTCCTTTTCGCCCTTGGCATCTTGGGCCTTATCCTTGGTCTTGTCCGGCTTTTGATCCTTGGCATCGTCTTCGGCATGGGTCTGCGCGGACTTGCCCGGCGCCAGAAAGACGCCCGCCCCGATGCCCGCACCCAGGCCCGCGACCAGGAATATGACAGGAAGTAGCTTTGCAATCACACCGGCACCTCAGAATGGAAGCAGCATATCAAGGACTTGCTGCCCGTACCGTGGCTGTTGCATGTCCGTGATCTGCCCGCGACCGCCATAGGAAACGCGCGCCGAGGCGATCTTGTCATAGGTAATTTCGTTCTGCCGCGAGATGTCCTGCGGCCGGACATATCCGGACACCAGCAGCTCGCGCAGTTCAAAATTGACCCGCAACTCCTGGGTGCCCGATATCGACAGGACACCGTTCGGCAAGACGTCGATAACGGTTGCCGCCACGCGTAATGTCAGCTTTTCCTTGCGCTTGACCGAGCCCTTTCCCTGGCTGCTGGAACCGGAATCAATGGATACCGCCTCGTCCAGGGATGCACCTTCCGGAAGCTTGTCCGCAGCGCGCTGCGGCAGCCCCAACAGGCTTGGCACCTCCAGGCTTTCGGACCCTGATCGCGAACGGTTTGTGTCGTTGGAGATTTCGGCTTTTTCGTCCAGTTCAATCACCACGGTCATGATATCGCCCTTCTTGATTGCCCGCTGGTCACCCAGCAGGGACTGCTGGCCGCCGCTCCAGAGCGAGGACCGGTCGACCACACGTTGCGACTGAGAATGCAGAGGGAGGCCGGGCCAGAGCATGGCGACATGTTCCGGCGACTCGGTATTTGGTGTCAGGCTGGGTGGTTTTCCCAGATGATCCAACCGCCCGCAGGCCGGTATGGTCAACACGGCGAGAGTTAGCACAAGCAAGTTCTGTTTTGGCATTATCTGACCTCAATCTGTCCGTCGTTTCGAACAACACCTGTCACGCTGGATCGCGAAGACAGGTTCATCACGCGAACCCTTTCCCCGACGGCCGCGCGGCCAAGCGCTCGGCCCTCGGTTGTGATGGACAATCCGCTGGTGACGAAAACCAGTGTCACAACATCGTTGCGGTCCACCAGCGCAGGCGCCCCCACATCGGCCGCGTGAACCGGTCGGCCCGGGTAAAGCGCCACGCGCGCTTCCTGGCCGATCAACTGGTTTGGGTCCGCAACCGCGCCGGCCACATCCATCGGCTTGATCTCGAGGTCCGCGGCTGAAATGACCTGTTTGGGCCGAATCGTGCGGGTCGGGACAACGATCTCGGCCAGGGCGGCGTTTGATATGGCCAGCAGGGCTGACAGGAACAGAAACCGCATCACCGCACCTGTGTCGTGGCGCCCATCATCTGATCGACGGCAGAGATGACTTTGGCATTCATTTCGTACCCGCGTTGGGCCTCGATCAGTTCGGTCACTTCGCGCACGGCGTCCACCGAACTGTCTTCCAGGTATCCCTGCCGCAATGTGCCCATGCCGTCTTCGCCCGGGACACCCACCGTCGGCGCACCCGACGCCTCGGTTTCCTTGAACAGGTTGCTGCCGATCGCCTCGAGCCCCTTGGCATTCGAAAAACTGGCCAGGGTGAATTCTCCCAAAAGCTGACCCTCGGCTGTATCATCGAAATACGCGTAGACCTCGCCTTCGGCGTTGACAGAGATCGAGCGCGCATCGTCGGGGATGGTGATTTCCGGCGCGACCGCAAAGCCGTCCGATGTCACGATCAGGCCTTCGGCCGACCGTTTCAGGCTGCCGTCCCGGGTGTATGCAGCGGTACCATTGGGCAAGGTAACCTCAAGGTAGCCGCGCCCGTCGATGGCCACGTCCAGATCGTTGCCGGTGGCCGACAGCCCCCCCTGCGCCAATTCGATCGTAACCGCCGCGGGCCGCACGCCCAGCCCCAGCTGGATACCGGTCGGCAGGACCGTTCCATCCGATGCGTTGACCGTCCCGGCACGGGCCATCTGCTGGTAATGCAGATCTGCAAACTCGGCGCGGCGGGCGTTGTAACCCGTCGTGTTCATGTTTGCGAGGTTGTTCGAAATGGTCTCGACCCGCATTTGCTGGGCGGTCATTCCGGTGGCTGCTATCTTCAAGGCACGCATGGCGAATTCTCCTGTTTCAAATCAGCGCATCAGCGCCTTGAGGGCCCCGCGAACCCGTTCATCTTCAGCTTCGAGAAAGCTCTGCCCCAGTTCATAGGCCCGCTGAATCTCGACCAAACGGGTGACCTGCTCGATGGCGTTGACATTCGACCCCTCGAGATAACGATGGAGGACCACCGGGTCCTGAACCGGTTCGACATCGCCCTTGGGCCGGAACTGCGTGTTTCCTTCGCGTACAAGATCCAGCGGTGTTTCGGTGCGGTACACGCCGATCTGACCCAGCGCCTGCCCGTTCACACTCAGCGTTCCATCGCCACCGACATCAATTGATGGGGCGTCCGGGGGAACAAAAACCGGCGCGCCGTTGGTGTCGAGAACACGGTGCCCGTCCAGGGTCACAAGATCGCCCTCGGCATTGGGGGCAAAACTGCCGGCCCGCGTCAGCCGGTTTCCCGCGGGCGTTTCGATCAGGAAGAACCCGTCGCCCTCGATGGCAAAATCGAACTGGCCGCCGGTTTCGGTCAGGACACCCTGCTGCAAAGACGTGTTGCGTACTTCGGCGCGGCTCATCGACATCGACGGGACATTGGGGACATCGCGGACAAATTCCGAAAAGACCAACCCCTGCTGCCTGTAGCCGGTGGTATTGGCGTTTGCGATATTGTTCGCAACAAGCCGCATTTCGTTAACAAGGCCGGACTGGCGTGAAAGCGTGACATATGCAGTGTCCATCAGCGGCCACCTCCGATCAGCGGAATTATTGTTGTCGTGAAAAAGGTTACGAGCGTCTGCGTCATGAAGCCCATCGAGGCCCAGAAAACGACTACGATCGCGATCAGCTTGGGCACGAAGGTCAGCGTCATTTCCTGAATGGATGTCAGCGCCTGAAACAGGCCCACCGTAAGGCCGGCGACCAAAGCGACCGCCAGGATCGGCACCGAGGTGATGACGGCCACCCAAAGCGACTGGCGCACGATGTCATAGAAAAGACCCTCGCTCAGCATGGTTCAGACCGGCATCCGCAAGATTTCCTGATAGGCTTCGACCACCTTGTTGCGCACGATGACGGCAGTTTCGACGGCCAGTTCGGTCTGGGCCAGGGCCTGAACCAATGCGTGTGGGTCCGCCTGCCCGACCATCGCGGATTCAGCCACCTGCTCGCTATGCTTCAGCGTTGCCGCGAAATCCTGAAACGTGGATCGCAGTCCCGCGCCTGCCCCGGCATGGTCCGGGTCAGGCTGGGTGGCGGGGCGGGCCGAGTTATAACTCTGAGCGGCGGTAAAAGGTCGAATTTCCATTCTGGCATTCCCTTATTTTCGTAGCAAATCCATCAGGCTCGCCGACATCTGGCGGGTCTGGTCAAACATCTTGAGGTTGGCCTCGTAACTGCGCTGGGCCTCGCGCGCGTCCGCGATCTCGATCATCAGGTCGACATTCGATCCGCGGTAATGACCGGTATCATCGGCCATCGGGTGACTTGGGTCATAGATCCGGCTCAGCGCGCGCCGGTCCAGTTTGACCCGGCCTGCCGCCACCATGTCGACACCCTCTTGCTGGTGCATCTCAAACGGAACGGTCTTGCGCCGGTATCCCGGCGTATCGGCGTTGGAAATATTCTCGGACACATGCCGCAGGCGGGCGGCCTGCGCGCGCAAGGCGCTGGAGGAGGCCGACAGGGAGTGTGAAAAATCACTCATCACGCGCCCCTTCAAGCTTTGCCAAGGCTGCTGCGCAGCACGTTGATCGATGACCGGTAGATTGCCAGCGCACGGTCGTGCTGCCGCTTGACTTCGACGGCCTTGAGCATTTCTTCCTCAAGCGAGACCGCGTTGCCGTTCGGGTCACCAGCATCACCGACCACATGTTCGGCCCAGACCTGCCCGCCGGATCCGTGGCCGTGCAGATGGCCCCCACGGGTGGCAACCATGTCCGCCGTCCGGGCGCTGTCGTCGAATGCTGTCTGAAAGGCCTGGATATCGCGCGCCTGGTAACCAGGGGTATCCGCATTGGCCATGTTGCGCGCAATGACGGCCTGCCGTTGCCCGGCATGGGTTGCCAATGCGTACGCTGTCTTAAAGACGTTCAGGTCATAGAACATCGGGGCTTCTCCCTCGATCAATTTCAATCAAGGCTTAACCCCGATTCCTTTAGAAACCGTTTTCAGACACCAGTTGGAGACTCATGATGTCCGATCTCGATCCGATGCTCTTGAAACACGAATTCGACAGGCTGAACCCGGTCCGGCACGTGGGGCTGGTGACAGGGGTGGCCCGAGGGGTCATCGAAGTTTCCGGTCTGACGCATCAGGCGCGCATCGGCGACCGGCTTGCATTGCAACGCAAATCGGGCGCGGCGCTGGCGGGCGAAGTTCTGCATGTCGGGGCCGACCACATCCACATGATGCCCGGCGCGGCCCCGGACGGCGTTTGCCTGGGCGACCGCGTGGTTCTGGAAACATCCCGCGCCTTTGCCCCCGGTTTGCACTGGCTGGGACGGGTCGTGGACCCCTATGGCCAGCCACTGGATGGGCACCCCTTGCTGCCCGGTGGTGCCGAGCGCGACATCATGCAGGCACCTCCGCGCGCGGTCGACCGCAAACCGCTTGGCGATCGGATGAATACCGGGCTGGCGGTTCTCAATACGATGTTGCCAATCGTTCAGGGCCAGCGCATCGGCTTGTTCGCCGGGTCCGGCGTAGGCAAGTCCACTCTGCTTGCCACCTTGGCACGGTCGATGCAGGCGGATGCCGTCGTGATTGCGCTTGTGGGGGAACGCGGGCGAGAGGTGAATGAATTCGTGGAAACAGCGCTGGGCGCCGATGGGCTGGATCGGGCCGTCGTCGTGGCGGCCACGTCGGACCAATCCGCCCTGACGCGCAGGCGATGCGCCTGGTCTGCCATGTCAGTTGCCGAGTATTTGCGCGACCAGGGTCTGAACGTGCTGTTTCTGGTCGATTCCGTCACACGATTTGCCGAAGCCCATCGCGAAATCGCGGTCGCGATGGGCGAAACGCCCTCGCTGCGCGGGTTTCCCCCATCTGTTACCCCCCTGATCGCGGGGCTGGGCGAAAGGGCCGGGCCGGGAACGGCTGACCAGGGCGACATCACCGCGGTTTTCAGCGTCCTTGTCGCCGGATCGGACATGGATGAACCCGTCGCCGACATCCTGCGGGGTGTGCTTGACGGCCATGTCGTCCTGAGCCGCGATATTGCCGAGCGGGGGCGGTTCCCGGCAATAGACCTTAGCCGCTCGGTCTCGCGCAGTTTGCCACGCGCCGCATCCGAGGACGAGAATCGGCTGATCGCCGAGGCGCGCAAGCTGGTTGGCGCCTATGAACAATCCCAGGTCATGATCAAGGCCGGGCTCTATTCCGAAGGCGCTGACCCCGTGCTGGACCAGGCCGTGCGGGTCCATGATGACCTCGACAGTTTTTTCGGAAGGCCGGAACCGGACGGCATCGACAACAGTTTCGCGCACCTGGCCCTGATTCTGCGCCGCGCGGCGGCAGCAGGTCCACGATAGAGGCCAGCGCCTGTTTTCCGGACAGTTTTAAGTGTTAAGGCGACCTTAAGGGTCCGAATGCTACATCTGGCCACGGGTGATTTTACAGGTGGTGGAGATGGGTGCGCAAACCAACGCGGCGCCAATCATCATCAAGAAGAAACGTGTGTCAGGTGGCGATGGCCACCATGGTGGCGCGTGGAAAGTCGCGTATGCCGACTTTGTCACGGCCATGATGGCGTTCTTCATGTTGATGTGGCTATTGAACGCGACGACGGAAAAGCAACGCAAAGGGCTGGCGGATTACTTTTCGCCCACCATACCGGTCAATCCGGTATCGGGCGGCGGCGACGGGGCTTTTGGCGGGAACAATATGTTCTCGGAAAAGACCATGGTAATGGACGGGTCCGGGGCAACAAACCGCAACCCCACAGCGTCCAGGCGGGCCAGGGGGTCTGCCGGTGTTGACCCCAAGGGCGGCGGGCCAGGCACGCTTGAGGAATTCACGTCGCTTGAGGCCCGGCTGCTGGGGCGCACCGGCGAAAGCATGGTATCCGACAAGGTGTTCAAGCATATCGTAACGCGCGTGACCGACAGGGGGCTGGTCGTTGAACTGTTCGACACGGAAGACGATGCATTGTTCGAGCCCGGCACCGACAAACCGACGCCGCTAATGCGCACCCTGGCACATCTGATCGCGCGGTCCTCGGACCTTGTGACCAACATGATCGCCGTTGACGGGCATGTTCGGTCCGCGCCTGTTGTGGTGGCAAGGAAACAGGTCTGGGACCTGTCGGCCCAGCGGGCGCTGACCGTCCGGCAATTGCTGCAGGACAAGGGCGTCTCGGTACAGCGGCTGGACCGTATCACTGGCCACGCAGATCGCGCGCTGAGCGACGAGAACCCCATGGCCGTCCGCAACAACCGGATCGAGGTCGTGTTTCTGCGCACGCCCTAGCGCAAACGATAGACCGCATTTTAGCTGTTAGCGCGCTGTTAAGGGGGCGTGCGTTACCTGTTGTTGCAACGACAGACGCAACAAAGGGGCGCGCGATGACCATTTCCTCTTCGCTCAATGCCGGTGTGGCCGCGTTGAAGGCCAACGCAAACAGGCTGGCAACGATTTCCGACAATATCGCCAACTCTTCGACCTATGGGTACAAAAGGGTTGAAACCGACTTTCATTCAATGGTCACCGCTGGCGAAGGCGGCGCCTATTCCGCCGGTGGCGTTCGGACCACGACACAACGCCTGATCGACCAGCGCGGGTCGTTGGTCACAACCGACAACTCCACGGATCTGGCCGTGCGCGACCGCGGCATGATCCCTGTCATGCAAAGCTCTCAGATCGGGTCCGGCACAACCGAGATGCTGCTGGCAACGACCGGGTCTTTCCGGGCAGACCCAAATGGGTACCTGGTGACCGAATCAGGGCTGGTATTGTTGGGTTGGCCAGCTGCTGCCGACGGCTCGATCCCCTCGGTTCCGCGGGATACGCCTGCCGCGTTGCAGCCCGTACAGCTGAGCGTCAATCAGCTTTCTGGTTCGCCGACAACCGAAATGAACCTGCGTATGAACCTGCCCGCAACGGCAACCGATGCAGGCGCGGCCGGCGACACCCAGCCCCTGTCAGTCGAATATTTCGACAACCTGGGCAAGTCGGAAAGCGTCGATATCGAACTGGTTCCCACCGTTCCCGCGACGGGGTCCAGCAACGAATGGACCATGATCCTGCGCGATTCGGCCTCGGGCGGGGCGACGATCGGCGAATACACGTTGACCTTCACCGACAGCCGAACAGCCGGTGGTACCCTGGCCAGCGTCACCGCGGTCACTGGTGGGGCCTATGACCCAGCCACCGGCAGTTTCCTCGTCAACGTGGCGGGCGGCCCGATGGAGATCAACATTGGCGAGATCGGCGATGCCAACGGAATTACTCAGCTGTCAGATACCTTTGCGCCTGTTTCGATCACCCGCGACGGGGCCGCGGTCGGCACGATGACCAGCGTGGAAATCGACGAAAACGGATATGTCTATGCCTTCTATGATACCGGCGTCAGCCGCCGCATGTACCAGATACCGCTTGCCGATGTTCCCAATCCCAACGGGCTGACAGCATTGGACAGTCAGACCTACGCCCCGTCACGGGATAGCGGCACATTTTTTCTCTGGAACGCGGGCGACGGCCCGACCGGCGACCTGATCTCGTTCGCCCGCGAGGAATCCACGACCGATGTCGCGACCGAACTGACTTCCATGATCCAGACCCAGCGCGCCTATTCATCAAGCGCCAAGGTGATCCAGACCGTCGACGAAATGCTGCAGGAGACCACGAACATCAAACGCTGATTGTGGCCTGACCCGAAGAAAGGAACCTGATCCATGAACATGTCGACAGCTCTGAGCAATGCGCTGAGCGGGCTGAATGCCGCCAGCCGGGGCGCCTCGGTCGTATCGGGCAACATCGCAAACGCCCTGACACCGGGATATGCGCAGCGATCGCTCGAGCTGGCCTCCAGCACCATATCCGGAAACGGGGTCAGCGTTGTCGGCATAACCCGGAACGATGATCCGGTGCTCATTGCCAACCTGCGCGCGGCCGATGCCGAATTGGGACACAGCGCGGCTGTTTCCCAATTCCATACAGGGTTCGAAAACCTTGTTGGATCGGGTGATGATACCGCATCGATAGCCGCCCGGCTTGCGGGTTTTGAAAGCAGCCTGATCACCGCCGCCAGCCTTCCGGATTCGGACGAGCGGCTTGACCTGGTTGTCCAGGCCGCCCGAGACTTGGCCGTGGCGCTCAATACCGCCTCGGAAGGGGTGCGGCAGATGCGATCAGACGCGGACCGCACGATCAGTTCGCAAGTCGACACGCTGAATACGACATTGAAGGACCTCGAAGAGCTCAACGCCAAAATACCCGCCTTGCGAAACTCTGGCGGCGATATCTCAAGCCTTCTGGACCAGAGGCAGGCGCTGGTCGACGACGTAAACGCGTTGATTCCCGTGAACGTGATTGCGCGCGACAATGATCGCATCTCATTGTATTCGGATGGTGGCCTTATCCTGCTGGACAGTTCGGCCGCCGAGTTTTCCTTTTCCCAAACCGGCGATACGATGCCGCATATGACGGTCTCGAACGGGTTGCTGTCCGGGCTCGAACTCGACGGAAACCCGGTACGTGTCAGCGGCAATTCGGCCCAAATCCGCGGTGGGGCCCTGATGGCCCAGTTCGAAATCCGGGATGAGCTGTCGATTGAGGCGCAAGAGCAGCTCGACACGGTTGCGCGCGATCTTATCGAACGTTTCGAAACATCGGGGCTGGATCCTACGCTGACCGCAACAGACCCAGGGCTGTTCACGGATGACGGCAGTCGTTTCGACGCGGCAGCCCCTGCCGGTCTTGCCCTGCGCATCGAACTGAACGCCGTGGTTGACCCCGAAGCCGGAGGCGACAGTTGGAAACTGCGCAGCGGGATTGGCGCGGCGGCATCCGGCGATCAGGGCGACGCGACCCAACTTCAGGCTTTCAGCGCAATTCTGACAACCGCGCGCGCCGTTGCCGGCGGAACTTTCGGCACCGGCCTCATGCGGGCGGCGGATGTCAGCGAAGCCTTGATAACCAAGGCAGGTTCCGACGCGCATACGGCCGAACAGCGCCTGTCTTTCGCGACCAGCTCACAATTGGAGATGGAGGCCATGGTGGCCGAACAAGGCGTCGACACAGATGCCGAGCTGCAACGGATGATGCAGATCGAACAGGCCTATGCCGCAAATGCGCGGATCATTTCCGTCATTGATGAACTGATGGACACTTTGCTGGGACTTTGACCATGACACTGACTTCAATTGGCGATCTGGCGCGCGGTCTGACCCTGCGCACCCGCAGCACGGAAATCAGGACGCAGATCGAAACGCTGTCTTATGAAATGTCCACCGGCCAGGTGCAGGACCTGTCCGTTCATCTGGGCGGCGATTATGCGCATTTGCTTGACCTTGATCACAGTCTTGCGCGCCTGGATGCGTTCTCTGTAGCAACGGCCGAGACACAGCTGTTCACCGACGCCATGCAACTGAGCCTGACGACCTTTGCCGAGTCCGCGGGCGAGGTCACGTCCGCCCTGCTGTCCTTTGGCACGTCCAACCAATCGGTCACCCATGAACAGGCCTCGGTCTTGGCCCGAAATGAACTGGATACGATGGTCTCTTCGCTGAATGCGCGGGCGGGCGGGCGCAGCCTGTTTTCCGGCACCGCGACGGATGTTTCTCCGCTGGCTTCGTCTGATGCGTTGCTGGCCGCGCTTGAGGCTGAATTGACCGGTTTGACCACCGCAACCGATATCAGGCAGGCCGCCGAAGACTGGTTCAACGATCCCGCCGGGTTCGAGGCCACATTTTACCAGGGGTCCACTACACCCCTCTCGCCGATGCAGATTTCGGAAAATGAACGTATCGATCTTCCGATCACCGCAAATGACCAGACGCTTAAGGATGCGATGCGCGACGTCGCCATCGCCGCGCTGGTCTCTGACGACGCGCTGGCCATGCCCACCGCTCAGCGCACCGCCCTGTTCGTTCAGCTTGGAACCAGCCTGGCCAACACGAACTCTGGGATCGTCAACCTACGCGCGCAAGTCGGCGCCGCCGAGGCCCGAGTCGAACAAGCCGCCACCCGAAATTCTGCCGCGCAAACCAGTGCCGAATATGCACGCGGCGCCCTGATCGAGGCAGACCCGTACGAGACGGCAACCAAGCTTCAAACCGTTCAGTTTCAGCTGGAAAGCCTCTATTCCGTAACCGTTCGCAACGCGAGCCTGTCCCTGGTGAACTTCCTGTGATCCGCGTTTTTGTCTTTCTGCTGCTCATTTGTCCAAGTCTTGCCTGTGCTGGCGCCATTCGCCTCAAGGACCTGGTGGATTTCGATGGGGTCCGTGGGAACGATCTGGTCGGGTATGGCCTTGTCGTCGGGTTGAATGGCACGGGCGATGGGCTCAGGAACTCTCCGTTCACCGAAGAAATCATGTCCAGCATACTTGAACGCCTGGGCGTTAACGTGAATGGCGAGGATTTTCGCCCCAAGAACGTGGCAGCAGTTTTGGTGACAGCGACATTGCCGCCTTTTGCCCGGGTTGGTGGCCAGATTGACGTAACCGTTTCTGCAATCGGCGATTCCAAGGGCCTGTTGGGCGGGACATTGGTCATGACGCCGCTGAACGCGGCCGACGGCCAGATATACGCCGTTGCGCAGGGAACGGTCCTGGCTGGCGGCGCCGCAGCCGAAGGTGATGCGGCGGCTGTGGTCCGGGGCGTTCCGACCTCTGGCGTCATCCCGTCGGGCGCGCGTATCGAGCGGGAGATTGATTTCGAGCTTTCGGCCCTGACCCAGATGCGGCTTGCCTTGCGGGAACCAGATTTCACAACCGCCGGGCGGATCGAAAACGCAATCAACTCGGAATTCAACCGGGCCGTTGCGGTCATGCGCGATTCTGGCACGGTCGAACTGAACATTGCGGCCACGCGGGCCCCCTCGACCGCGCATGCCATAGGACGGATCGAAAACATCCTGGTCGAACCGGAACGCAAGGCGCGGGTCGTCGTTGACCAAAGGTCGGGAACAATCGTCATGGGGCGCGACGTGCGAATTTCGCGCGTGGCAGTATCGCAGGGCAACCTGACACTCAGGGTCGAAGAAGCCCCGATCGCCATTCAACCCAACCCTTTTGCGCGCGGCGAAACAGTCGTCGTTCCCAGAACGGTTGCAGACATAGAAGAAGACGAGGGAACCGGCCTAGCGGAAATCCCGGATGCCACCACCCTGTCCGAGGTTGTGGCGGGGCTGAACGCCCTGGGCGTATCGCCGCGGGACATGATCGACATTCTGAAAACCATCAAGGCGGCCGGGGCGCTTCATGCCGAATTCGTTGTACGTTGACGCCCCGCCAATGGGCGCAACGTCAACGAAAAGAAAAGCTCGTCTGGGCTATTTCGATTTCCAACTGTCCAGCCACCGGCGAAACCTGTTGCGGCGATCCTCGAATGCATCTCCGGCGGCATAGAACCCGTCTTCGACATTTTCTATCATCGGATCAATCCGCGCCTGTCGAAACCGGCGCCACCGCACCCAGATCGCCCAAAGCACCGCAAAAAACAGCGTCAGGAAAACAATGTTGAACCATGGAATGATCCGAACATCTGGCCCTTCGACATGTTTGATGAAGATCGCATTGGGAAAGATCGACATGAATTCGTTTCGCCAGCCGTAATGCGTGACGACAACCCATTCCGGGTTGTCCTTGGTCGACTTTGCGTCATTCGCCTCGGTATACAGATTGGCCGTATCGAACTTGAAATAGAAGGGCCAACCCCAACCGGTATCCTCGTTGCGATAGACAATCGGCTTGCCATTGGCGCGAACCGCCTGGATGAACTGAACATCGCGATTGGACAGGCTGGTCGATTGGTCCTCGGGTTCGGACCAGAAAATGCGGGTCCAGTCGGTCAGGTCCTGACGCTCTTCGTATGTGTTGACGATCCGCACCACATCGTGTTGCGGCAACGAATATTGCAGGATCGCAGCGACCGTGCCCCAAAAGATCAGAATGACTGCCCATTTCAGATAGGCCATGCCGTAAACCTCACATGTAATTCACGATATATATCAACGCACCGATTGCCACCCAGGGAACGACAAAGACGCCCAGGATCAGTTTGCGCCGGAACGAATTGTCATAGACATGCAGACCCCGTTCCACAAAGGCTTGCTTATTGCCCTTCTTGCCCTTTTCGTCCCACCAGGTCTCAAGCTTTCGACGGCGCACCCCGCGCGAGTAGAACGACAGCGCGACATAGCCAATCGCCTGGATGACCAGCAGGACCAGAAACAGGCGCATCGCTCCGATCATATCAACCCCTTCCTACCGCGCCCCAGGGCCCAACGCGGGCAATCACCGCCTCGCTGACGCGGTCATCACCGCTCATGTCCGGCTCATGTCCGAACAGCGCGGCACGGGCACCGGCCTTGTCCACCTGATACTCGCGCGCGAGAAAGTCGGCAACATAGGCTTTCTTGGATTCGGGCCAATCCGCGTAGGTATCATAGAACAGTTCCTTGTGGCAGATGAACATCTGGCGCGGATCCAGCGGCGCCAATTCGGCCAACAGCATGTTCACCAGATCGCGGTTCGGCGTATCCGCGGCGCGCAGCGTGTAGAAATAGGCCGGATGATCCGAGGTGATACGCGGCCAGCGCCCGCCATCGGTCGCCCAGCGCAGCAGTTCCGCCAACCCGTGATAAGCCTCGGGCAATTGGTCCGCGTGATTGCGCGCCAACCGTCGCATATCGCTGCGGTCCAGCCCCCCGAGATCGACACTCGCGTCCGCGGCGGCGGCAACGGTCAAAAAGTCCATCTTTTGCTGCAGGATCGCGGCGGCATCCACCCCGCGCGCCTTGACGATGGGTTCCACCAGATCGTTATAGTCCAGGAACTTGGCGACCTGGTTTCGCTGCGACGGATCGAACGTGTACTTGATCGGCAAATCGTCCGGTTTGTCACCCATACAGATGGCCGCCGGATGATCCAAATCCGGGAACAGGTACAGCCCGCCGAAATACGCCGTCCAGAAGTTGCGCTGCTCAAACTCGGTATGGCGCAAGTGGACAGGGTTGCGGGTGACGTCGCCAGTTTCCTTGGCCGTTTCGATCATCCTGGCGATCAGCACATCGTCGAACCACGCATCCTCTTTGGTCTTGAACTTTTCAACCATGGCCGCCAGTTGCTCGGCCTTGCGCAGGGTGCCGCCGACCGTATCGGCCTCGATCTCGATCTTGCGCAGGTTTAACAGATCATTGGGCGTGGTGAGTTTGAAGACCGAGTTCACCAGCTCTCCGGCCACCGCATCGGTGGCGGTCAGGGCGAACAGCTGCGCCTCATTCATCTCGATAAACTCGCGCAGGATGTCGCGCGAGGTCGAGAATTTGACGTTCAGCAGAGGCGCGCGTTTCTGCTCGGTCGTCAGCAGGATAAATTGCCGGTTCACGCCGTTGGGGTTGAGGTAGAGCTCATCCTCCAACTCAATCCCCACCTCGGGCGAATAGCCCGAGATATCGACATGGAAATCCGTCAGCGCCGTGGTCTTACCCGCCAGATGCTGCAACGCGCGGTTGTACCGCTCGACCAGAGCCGGGCTTGAGATGTGGACGAGATTGCCGAACATCAGGCCTTTTTCGATGAGGCGGATCATTGGCGCTCTTCTTGTTGGATAGTCGTTTCCTCGACGTTCCAGAGAAATTCTTCCTGTTGAGCCATTCGGACCAAATTATGTTCCGAAAACATGTCACTATTGCCGGAACGTCGGCGGCTGATCGAAAGCGTTGCCAGACAAAACAAGAGACTCAAGACCAATATTGCCCAAACTCCAACAATTCCGGACAATATAGAAACAAGAACAATGAATATGGAAACTGCCCACATGCTTAGAAAATAGTCTAAGCTTTCTACACCTCGCGTCAAAACGACTGATACCGCTACTGGAACGAGGGGAACGATAGTGAAAAACAAACCCACAGTAATCAATACCGCGCGAAGTCTAAGTCGGTTTAGTTTTGGTGAACCTGTTTTTCCTATACGCCAACCAACAAGGCAGGACACCGCCATGCTGGATACGACGAAGATAAGAACTTCCAGACCGCCGCTCACCCCTTCTCCTCCAGATACCGCCGCTTGGCCTCTTCCATCCGGCCCATCTCGCGGACGGCGTTCTCGATGGCGACCTCGTCGCTCTTGTCGGCATAGCGGAACTCGCTGTCGGCGTATCGGTTGATCTCTTGCATCACCATGTCCACCGTGATCGGCTGGCGCAGGTCCTCGATCATGGCCTTCTTGTTATCGTAGTCGCGGAACAGGAACAGGTCGGGGTTCTCCATCCATTCGTCGGGCAGTTCGAAATCCATCGCGCGGACCTTGACCGCGTCGGTGATGTTCTTGATCGCGCGACCGGTGAAGCGCTCATCGGCCTGTTGGATCGCCTTGAGGTAGGTGCCCAGTTTGGCGATCGTGTCCATCTGGCCGATCTCTCCAGAGACCCGGTCATAGACCTGTAGCAGCGCGTCCTCATGCGGGCGGGAATGGCTTTCGAAACTGGCGGCGACGGCCTTTTTGATTTCCTGCGCGGCATAGGCCTCGTGCTCGCCCAGCGGAATGTCGTGGTTACGGCCCATCAGCAGGTGCAGGATGTCGATGTAATCCTCACGCGTTTGCGGCCCATCCACCAGAAACCGTGCTCCGGCACGCTGACGCAGGGCATCGTCCACATTCTCGGGGTAGTTCGAGAACATGCCAAAGGTGCAATTGCCGCGCACAACAGTGTTGGCGCCCGCAAAGCTCTCCATCAGCACGGCGGTGATTTCCAACTGCCCGGCTGACGACTGCCGGTCGCCACGCTTGCCCGCCAGTTGGTCGATATCGTCGATGGTGCCGAAGCCGATGACCGAGGGGTCGATGATCGTGTTGATAAACGCCTTGGCGTTCTGGCCGGATTTACCCTGATAGCTGTCGATATTGTCGGTGCTCAGGTTCTGATAGCGAAACGGGTAGCCCGCGTTCTGGCAATAGTCGTTGATCAGCCCGGCCATCATCTGGATCAGGGTGGTCTTGCCGGTGCCCGGTTTGCCATCGCCCATGAAGGTAAAGATGAACCCGCCGAGTTCCGCAAACGGGTTCAGGCGGCGGTCGAAATCATAGGCCATCACCATCTTGGCCAGCTTCATCGCCTGATACTTGGCAATATGGTTGCCGACCACCTCGTTCGGCTTCTTGAACGTCATGGTCAGGGTGGTGGATTTGGCTTTGGATGCCGGTTCGAACCCCCGGATCGTCAGATCGTCGGCCTCGATATGCCAGGCGGCGTTCTGGAACGGGGCCAGATGGCCTGCGGACCCTGCGCGCAAGGCGGCCTTTTCCATCAGTTGCTCGGCATATGCACTGACCGCCGCGATCAGATGCGCGTCGTCGGGGGCGTGTTTGGCCAGCACCTGATCCAGCTCCCACAACGCACCGTGCAGGGCAAGCTGGCCGTTATCGGTCAGGACCTCTTCGATCTCTCCAATGTCCACGGTGGTCTCGCCCAAATGCGACGACATCAGGTAAGCCAGCGCATTGCCGAAAGTATGAGAGGTGATCAAAGCCTCAGCCGTCAGCAGTTCCGAAAACTCGGTCTTGCGCGCAACAGGCAGATCCCCCGCCAGATTGGCCCTTTTCAAATCGGCCAGCGGCGTCTGCTCGGCATAGGCATCGGCCACGGCCAGAGCGATGGCAATCGCGCGCCGAATGGCCTGCTGCGCGGTGGCCTGTGGCGGCGAGACCAGCGTATCCCCATCATCCGAGGCCTCGATACGCTCAACCAGATGCACCCCATCCGCCCGCACAGTGCGGCGCGTGACCAACCCCGGCGTAGTCGATCGAAACCTCCGCCCCGTCGACACGCCCGAGGACCGCTCGACCGCCAGGTCAACCGGTTTCGCAATGCGTGGCGCGTGTTCGAACCCGTTCAACAAGACCGTCGCCGCGGGATAATGCTTGCGAATATCGTCTTCGCGCAATTCCATCTGATCTGACGTCAAACTCATCTCAAAAACCGCCCATGCTTCATCTTTTCAAAAATACTCTCGCCGAAGGCGAAACTAATAACGCAACACCTGCCCCGATTTGCTGACGACAAACTTGGCCACATCGGCAAAGCCCGGCGGGTTGCGCTCGGCCAGCACCTGAAACGGGCGCTGGGGCAGGATGATCGACCGCTGCGTGCGTGTCGCCCCTGTCTCGGCCCCCTGCCCACCGAACGGGTCCAGTGCAAACACCTCGCGCTCAACAGTGGAAAACCACCCAGCACGTTCTTCGGTCACCTTTTCGCTTTCCAATTCCTCGGTGGTCCAGGCCAGCGCCCAATCCTGCCCTTGCGGCGACTGCGCATCTTCCAGAACCTGCCGCAAGGGGCCGGACTGCTCGGTAAAGGCCGAGGAATACATCGGCCCCACATGAATACGGCGCAGGTGTTTGGGATGCAGGTCATCAAAATCCTGATCAAAGCCCTTGGCGATGGTCACCAGTTTCAGCCCGCCTAAGGATTGCGCCATCAGATGGGCCTGCACCTCGGGCCATCGACGTTGATCCTTGGGCAGGGCCGTCTTACCGCTGTCCTCCAACTGCATCAAATAGATGACCGGCAGGTTGATCTGGCTGTCATAAACCGCCCAATGGATCATGAACTTGCGCCGTTCACCCTTATTCTCAATCCAATGACACTCGGGATCGTTGCGCGCCCAGAACAGCTGACCCTTCAGCAATTCCTCGTAATAGAGCCTTTGGGACAGCGCGAATTGCAGCTTGGTGGGGATGTCCTGGTCGCCGATTATCGTCCGCACCATGTCGGATTTCAGCTCATCCTCAGATGGCATATTCGCCAGATGCACCTGCGCCTGCTGCGCGTCATTGGCCATTGTCAACAGCTCGGCCGCCACCGGAAACCCGCTGTCGCGCTTGTCCATGGCAAGGCTGCCAAAGAACCGCCCCGTATCGCGCCCGACCAGCAGGTATTTCATGGAAAGCGCGCGGAAGGTGTAGAGCAGCCCCGACAGGTAGCGCGACACGATCCGCACCTCTTGCTTGCTGATCGCGCCCTCAGCCTCCATCGTCGCGGCCACGCGCAAGAGGTGAACGGTGATCACCTCGAATTTGCGGAAATAGCGGCGCGAGGCGAAGGTGTCGGTCAGGCCGACATGATCTTGGGTGGGGTTAGTCATTCTGGGTTTTTCTATTACCGGCTCCACGGAATTGTGTGAGCCGCCACGGCAGGAGAAGAACTTCTGACATCAGGTACAACGCGAAGATGATAAGCCCGAAGACTATGCTACCCGGACCGACATAAAGAGTTAGGAAGCCGAGCAGTTTGTAAGCTACGCCTTCAACAGCCAATTCGTGTAAAAGGGCAGTTAGGCCATAAATCGGGATCGGCCAAACTACGAGAATGAGGCCAAACCTTAGCAACCTTTCGTCTTTTCGGCTAAACCACTTCATCCCCCATACAGGTTCTTATCATGCTTCTCGACTATCGAGGCAAACCGGCGGGCAAAGCGTTCATCCGCCTTGGCCTTTTTCTCCAGCACGTCACGGGCAAAGACCATGTGGTCCTCATGCGCCTCAAGCATATCAGCCATCTTCTGATTGGTCGCGGTGCCAATGGCGGCCATGGCGGTTTGGGCCTCTTGGTCGGTCTGCACGCCGATCTCGTTGATGCGGTGGGCCACGTCCTGTTGCTGCGCGGTTTTCAGCGATTTGGTCAGGGCGTCGTACAGCACCACGCGCTGTTGTGTGTCTGTCTGCAGCTTGTTGATCAGCACCATCTGCGTCGCCGCCTGGTTCTGCAGTGAATCGACCCAGGTCTTGCCCTTTTCGATGTACCGTTCCAACGTCTGAGACTTGGCCAGCTTGACCTGCTCTTCCTGAACCTTGGCGTTGTATTGCTTGTTCAGCTCGGCCAGCTCGGTTTCCAACTGGGTCCGCGCGGCGGCGTCCTGTTCGACGCTGATCTTGTTCTCCAAGGTGATGATCGCCGGGTCCATACCCTGAATTTCGGTCCGCAGCGCCTCAAGCTCTGCGACGGTCGCCTCACGGTCATCCAGCGTAACGGTCAGGTTGTCCTCGACCTTGACGCGCTGTTCTTCCAGCACGGACAGTTGTCCCTCCAACAGCTTCACGATCACGTCGGATTTGGCGATCAGGTCCTGCAGCTTGTCGTCGATATTGGCCGTGCGCATCCGCTCCTGCCGCAGGGATTCGGATTTGCCTTTTGAAAAGATGCCGACAAAGGACTCCCACCCGGTTTTCGAGCGCATCTCGTCAAAATCTTTGGAAAAGGCGCTGGTGACGTCGTCCAGCCCCATGATCAGTTCGGCAATGTTCGCGTTCATCACCTCGGTATGGGCATGCACGTCTTCCAGCGTGGCGTTTTCGATGTCGATATCCGCCTCGGCAGTGCCAATCTTGGCGCGCGCGGCCTCAATGCGTGAGGTTAATCCTTCGATTTGCGACTGCGACTCTTGCACCTTGGTCTGAGTCTCTTTGATCAACGCCTCGAATTGCTGGTTCGACATCTGCCTATCCCTGTTTTCCTTATGCACCCAACAAGATAGGGAATGTTACGACTATTTACATCCCCTCGGGCCTCCAAATACCGGGACTTTGGCAAAATCGCATCGAAAAAGATAGGCGCGAACGTCTTCGGGCCGACAGTTTACCGCAGCGCCGCGAAAACATGGGCCTGGCGGCATCGGATTTTGATCAAATCTGGACTGATCCGCCGCCATGGGTGGTCATGGACAATCGCCCCGCCACCTGTTTGTGTACGCCCGACCCATCCCTGCCGGAGACCGCGCCATGCTGGACACGATTACCGATCTGAAATCTCTTCTGAAAAACCCCGACCTGCTGGAAACCAGAGCCTATATAGGCGGAAAATGGGTGGACGGCGACAATGGAACCTTTGCCGTAACCAACCCGGCACGCGGCGATATCGTGGCCCAGGTGGCCGACCTGAGCCGCGCGCAGGTGGCAGGCGCAATCGCGCAGGCCGAGGCCGCCCAAAAGGAATGGGCCAAGCTGACCGGCAAGGAACGCGCCGCCATCCTGCGCCGCTGGTACGAGTTGATGATGGAAAACGCCGAAGACCTGGGCAGAATCCTGACTGCGGAACAAGGCAAGCCACTGGCCGAAGCGGTTGGCGAGATCGGCTATGGCGCATCCTTCATCGAGTTCTTCGGAGAAGAGGCCAAGCGCGTCTATGGCGAGACCATTCCCGGCCACCAGCGCGACAAGCGGATCATGGTTCTGAAACAGCCCATCGGCGTTGCCGCCTCGATCACGCCGTGGAACTTTCCCAATGCGATGATCACGCGCAAGGCCGGTCCTGCGCTGGCCGCCGGCTGTGCATTCGTCGCGCGCCCCGCTGCGGAAACGCCGCTGTCGGCGCTGGTTCTGGCGGTATTGGCGGAACAGGCAGGCATCCCCGCCGGCGTGTTCAACGTCGTTCCGTCCTCGCGCGCCAGCGACATCGGCAAGGAATTCTGCGAAAACCCCGGCGTGCGGAAACTGACTTTTACCGGCTCGACCGAGGTGGGGCGCATCCTGTTGCGGCAGGCCGCCGATCAGGTGATGAAATGTTCGATGGAGCTGGGCGGAAACGCTCCGTTCATCGTGTTTGACGACGCCGATCTGGACGCCGCCGTCGAAGGCGCAATGCTGTGCAAGTTCCGCAATAACGGCCAGACCTGCGTCTGCGCCAACCGCATCTACGTGCAAGCTGGCGTCTATGATGAATTCGCCGCCAAGCTGAAAGCCGCGGTCGAAGCGTTGAAGGTCGGTGACGGGCTGGTCGACGGCACAACGACGGGCCCGCTGATCAACGCCGACGCGGTGACCAAAGTGCAGGAACATATCGCGGATGTCACCTCAAAGGGCGGCGTGGTCCTGACGGGCGGCCTGCCCCATGACCTGGGCGGCACCTTCTTTCAGCCCACGATCGTCACCGGCGTGACCCAGGATATGCTGGTTGCGCAGGACGAAACCTTTGGCCCGCTGGCGCCGCTGTTCAAGTTCGAGGACGAAGACGACGTGATCGCGATGGCCAATGACACCATCTTTGGTCTGGCCTCGTATTTCTATGCCAAGGACCTGAGCCGCGTCTACAAGGTGGCCGAGGCGCTGGAATACGGCATCGTCGGCGTGAACACCGGTATCATCTCGACCGAACTGGGTCCGTTCGGCGGTGTAAAACAGTCAGGCCTGGGACGAGAAGGCAGCCACCACGGGATGGAAGATTATCTTGAGATGAAATACGTCTGCATGTCGGTCTGACCCCAAATTGCCCCGGCTCACCAGGCCGGGGCATGTCAGTTTGTCACAAAACTGCAAACAAACCGTCACATCCCTGCAATGGCCCGCGTTCATCCCCCTGTCATCCAACTGAGAGGGGAGTCCCACCGATGTCATTGCGCCATATCTGCCTGACATCTGCCCTGGCCCTGACCGCCGGTCAGGCCACGGCAGAAATGAATTTCAACCGAATTGCGTCTTTCCCGGTCGTCAAGAACATGGCCGAGGGGGCCGATACCAGCCGTGAAACCTCGCCCGAAATCATCGCGGCGACGTCGGACGGCATGACGCTGGTTTATACCGACAGCCCGTTGGGCGTGATCGGGATGGTCGACATCACCGACCCTGCGCGCCCCGCCCCGCTGGGGTCGATGGATGTTGGGGGCGAGCCGACATCGGTCGGGATCGTCGGCGCGACGGCCTTTGTCGGTGTGAACACCTCGGAAAGCTTTACCGCGCCGTCGGGCAAGCTGATCTCGGTCGATATCGCGGGCAAGGCGGAAACCGCCTCCTGTGACCTTGGCGGTCAGCCCGACAGTGTCGCCATCGCCCCCGATGGCAGCTTTGTTGCCGTGGCCATCGAGAACGAGCGGGACGAAGACCTGAATGATGGCATCATCCCACAGCTGCCCGCCGGGTCGCTGGCGCTGGTGCCGTTGAAAGACGGTGCGCTGGACTGTTCCGGCCTGAAAATGGCCGTGCTGACCGGTCTGGCCGAAGTTGCGCCGACCGACCCTGAACCCGAATTCGTTGACATCAACGGGCTGGGCGAAACGGTCATCACCTTGCAGGAAAACAACCACATCGCGGTTGTCGACAGGGACGGCACCGTGATCAGCCATTTCTCGGCCGGCAGCGTGGATCTGGACGGCATCGACGCAACCGACGAGCGCGGCGCGCTGATTTTCACCGAAAGCCAGCCGGGCCGCCTGCGCGAGCCGGATGCGGTGAAATGGATCGACGACAACCACTTTGCCACCGCCAACGAAGGTGATTACCAGGGCGGATCGCGCGGCTGGACGATCTTTCACAAGGACGGCACCGTTGTTTACGAAAACGGCACCGATTTTGAAAAAGCCATCATCCAGATCGGCCACTACCCGGACAAGCGTTCCGACGCCAAAGGGGTCGAGCCGGAAAGTGTGACCGCGGCCACCTTCGGCGGCACGCCGATGATCTTTGTCGGGGCCGAACGCGCCTCGGTCGTGGGGGTCTATGACGCCACCGACCCGGCAAATCCGGTTCTGAAACAGCTGCTTCCCTCGGGCGTTGGCCCGGAAGGGTATGTTGCGATCCCCGAACGCAACCTGCTGGTCTCGGCCAATGAAAAAGACCTGATCGAAGATGGTGGACCGCGTGCCCATGTCAGCATCTTCGAATACCAGGACGCCCCCGCAGCCTATCCGCACCTTACCTCGGCTGGCACAGATGAGCTGATCGGATGGGGTGCCCTGTCCGGTCTGGTCGCGGATGAGGACGGTATCCTTTATGCCGTCAATGACAGCTTTTATGGTTTCCAGCCGTCGATCTTCAAGATCGATCCCAGCCAGAAACCCGCCCGCATCGTTGACGTCATCCGCATTCACCGTCAGGACGGCAACCCGGCGCAGAAGCTTGACCTTGAGGGCATCACGCTGGACGGCGAGGGCGGCTTTTACGTCGCCTCAGAGGGCCGCACGGACCGCGTCATTCCACACGCGATCTATCATGTCTCGGCGGATGGTCTGATCAAGGGCGGCAAAGGTGAAATCGGCCTGCCGCCGGAACTGATGGCTGTCGAAAAACGCTTTGGGTTCGAAGGCATCACCAAGGTCGGCGATACCCTGTGGATGGTTGTTCAGCGCGAATGGAAGGACGATCCGAAAAACCATATCAAGCTTGTTGCCTATAACCTTGAGACCCAGGAATGGGGCGCGGTTAATTATCCCAAGGCCGAACCGGATACCGGCTGGGTCGGCATGTCGGAAATCGCCGCCTTCGGTGACCATGTTTATGTCGTGGAACGCGACAACCAGCACGACCACCGCGCGGTGACCAAGAAAATCTATCGCGTGCCGCTGGCCGACATGACCCCGGCCCCGCTTGGTGGCGATCTGCCAGTTGTCGGCAAGGAACTGGTCCGTGACTTGCTGCCCGACCTGAAATCGACCGGCGGATACGTCCTGGACAAGGTCGAAGGCCTGGCCATCCTGCCTTCGGGCGAGGCGTTTGTCGTCACCGACAATGACGGCGTAGACGACGCCTCGGGCGAGACGATGTTCTGGTCCATCGGTCCGGTGACCGGCGGCAACTGAGCCTTCAGAACGTACAGAAAGGCCCCGCGAATCCATTTCGCGGGGCCTTTTTCGTGCCGCTGGCCTAATTGATGTCGCGCCGCCTTGCAAAGGGGACACCCCGAAACAGGCCGCGCGACCTTGGTACAAACAGGCTGTTTGCTGCCGGTCCGATTTGGTCCGTGGCGGTGTTCGCGTTATGGTTCAATGGGGACAGTTCAAGGAGTTCAGTCATGAATATTGAAGTTCTTCAACCCAAACCCTTCGACCTTGTCGGCCAGACCATCATGATCGCCGGAAATGCCGTGGGCTTTGAAAGTCATTTGACCATCAGCGTCAGCGAAGGTCATGTCGAATTCACGGGGGCGGCTGTCGCTGGTTCTATCGCCCTGCGACAGTTTCAGGCCACTATCGACATCCCCGAGAATCCCAACTTTCAGCTCGACCGGCTGTTCGTCACAGTCAAGGACGACAGCGCCGGCGGTGAGGGCGGTATTCCCACCGTTCATGTTCCGGTGTTTTTCGGGCCGCGCATCCTTGCAGGGTATATCGGGTACCGGAACCATACCGTTGCGCCCGGCGATACGCTGACTGCGATATCACAGGCGCATTACGGCAACCCCGGCCAGGTCTCGGTCATTCAGCGTGCCAATGCGCACCTGATCAGCGATCCCGACATCATTTTCCCCGGTCAGGAACTGCGCATCCCCATCGCCTGACGATCAGGCAATGGGGTCCAAAAGCAACGCCCCGCGACTGGTGGATCGCGGGGCGTGTGTTGCGGCGGTCAGGGAGGAGACAACCGCCGCTAAAACATCAGGCCGTTCAGTTGACGGCCTTGGCGTCAACCACGTCTTTTTCTATGGCTTTCGCCGAAGAAATTTCGATCCGGCGCGGCTTTAGTGCCTCGGGCACTTCGCGCTTCAGGTCGATATGCAGCATGCCATTTTCGTGGCTGGCGCCCGTGACACGCACATGGTCGGCCAGGGCAAACCGGCGCTCGAACGCGCGGGTGGCGATACCGCGATGCAAATAGCTGCGGTCCTTGTCCTCGGTCGCTTTCTTGCCGGCCACGATCAAAGCATTCTCTTTCACTTCGACCGAAAGGTCCGATTCCGAAAATCCGGCGACAGCTACGGAAATCCGATAGGTGTCGGCGTCGGTCTTTTCGATGTTATAAGGCGGATAGCTGGGCTGAGCCACGTCATTGGTCAGAACGCGATCCATCATATCGGCGATCTGGTCAAAACCGATGGTGGCGCGGTGCAGCGGTGCAAAATCAAAACTACGCATGTTTCGTATCCTCAAGTCAGAGCGATTTACGATTCAGTGCCCTCCGATTGGACGGGCGGTGAGATTTCCCGGACCCCGTATCTGGCGGCCCGGTATAATTCACATGGGTAGCGATCTGACCGAGTTCAAGACCCTCCGGGGCTGACGAATTTTGCCCCCGAACTGGATTTTCCCGAGCCGACGCCCAGCCTGCGGATCGTTGCCTGCGGCCGCGGCGCGTCGCGGCGCAGTATCGCCTTGAGGTCCGACACGATGCGGCCCAGTTCCATGCCGTACCCGACCTTACTGCGGCCATCCGATCCGACGGCCGAAACAACCGAAAGAATCTGCCAGCGGGGGCCGTTCCGGGCCAGGATGGCCGACCCCGAAGACCCAAAGGTGATGTCGCAGTTAAAGGTGATCAGACCTTGCCGCCGTTCCAGAATGCGGCAGGACCGTTCGCGTGTTATCGCATTGGCGCGCCCGCGCCCGTACGAGGCGACACTGATCTCGTTTCCGGCAACGCGCCCGCTATGCAGGGCAAATGGGTTCGCGACCGAATACGGGATCGGCCCGTCAAGCCGCATCAACGCGACATCAGCGCGAACGCTGTCCGCCGATAGGGGGGCATTTGCCACGTAGCTTGGCAATGTGGCGATCTGAACAACCTTCCGTTCCGCCAGCGCGTTCCCATCGCTCAACCCGGCGCGAAAGGTCACCTCGCCGGGCGCGTAGGCTTGCCCGGTCGCCTTGTCCAGGGCGCAATGGGCGGCTGTCAGAACGACATCCTGCGCAATCAGCGTCCCGGTACAGAATGACCGCGTTCCGATATCCAGGCGGCCGATGGCTTCCCAGCCATATAGATCGTCACGATCCGTCAGCCGGCGCTTGTCAGCCGTTTGCGCCACAGCAGCGGTGGCAATCAGCGCAACACACGCGATCAGGCAGGCAAGCACGCGTGTCATGGCCGCACGAACCTTGCGCCAGGGTTCTTGCCCGAATTACCGGGCGAGGCGGAAAGCCCGAACCCCCGCCCCTCGGCCAGTTCGGTTTGAAGAAGGTGCAGCGATTCCTCCAACGCGGTTCCCAGGGCCACCCGCTGACCGTCCAGCTCGGCCTTGGCCGAGACCACGGAAACGATACGCGGACGCTCGCCGGAAAACGAAAAGATCGGCGCGCCGGATGCGCCGAAATCCACGTCACAGGACATGACCAGGATACCGGACTGGCGCGCCATGACGGAACAGACCTCTTGCAGGGCGGGGGCTTCGGCTCGGTCATGGGCATAGCTGACAACGCCCACGTCTTCGCCCCGCGACGGACGATCGCCGGTTTCAAAAGGAATGACGGTTGTATTGCGGATCGGCTGCCAAAGCTCGATCAGGGCCACGTCATTGCGGACCCGCCCCGCGGATGCGCCTGCGTCGTACTGATAGTCAGGGTGAACAACCGCCTGCCGCGCCGCGCGATAGGCCGAGGCCCGGCCCCGCCGCCAGCCAGCCAGAAACTCAATCTGTGATGGGTCGATACGCTGCTGCGTGACCTTGTCAAACAGGCAATGTGCCGCCGTCAGGACCAGCGTTGGTGAAATCAGGGCACCGGTACAAAAACCGGTGCCATCAATGTCCAGCCGCCCGACAGCCATCCAGTCCCGGCCCGAATCCGAGGTTTCCAGGCTTGTCAGCCCTGTATCCTGCGCCATCGCCGACATCGGCAGCCAGGCAAATGCAATCACCCTGATCCAGTTCCGCACGCGGTTCTCCGGCCACTTGTTCCGACCAAAAGTCATACGAACGACCTGCGGCGAAAATAGGGCGTGGATCACGGGTTTCTTTTTGGCCCCTTACTGATGCGTTGCTGCATCAGTGACGGCCTAGCGCAAGATCGGCACCGCGCTGTGCGACGGGCCATCCGCGCGCATCGTGCGGGGCACCGGGCCACCGGTTACCCAATCCAGCAACTCGACCGTATGTACGATCGGGATATCCGTTGCCGACCCGATCTGCATCATGCAGCCGATATTTCCGGCGGCAATCACATCCGGTTGCCGCGCTTCCAGCGTGCGTATCTTGCGCTGTTTGAGTTGGGCAGAGATTTCCGGCTGCATCAGGTTGTAGGTTCCGGCGCTGCCGCAACACAGGTGGCTGTCGGCCGGTTCCACGACCCGGAATCCGGCCCGTTTCAGCAGGTCTTTCGGATAGGTCTTGATCTGCTGTCCATGCTGCAACGAACAGGCCGCATGATAGGCAATTGTCATGTCGCGCTCTGCCATTTCCGGCAGGTTCAACTGCATCAAAAGCTCGCTGATATCCATTGCAATCCCGGAAACCCGTGCCGCGTCCTCGGCCAGTTCGCCCTGCGGGAACATGTGCCCATAATCCTTTACGGTTGTTCCGCAGCCCGACGTGTTGATGACGATAGCGTCCAGCCCTTCGCCGTCCATTTCCTGCGCCCAGGCGCGAATATTTGCGGCGGCGGCAGCGTGGCTTTCATCGGTTTTGCCCATGTGATGCGTCAGCGCACCGCAGCACCCGGCGCCCCGCGCCACGACAACCTCGCAACCCAGTCGCGTCAGCAAACGGATGGTGGCGTCGTTGATATCGGTGTTCAGCGCCTTTTGCGCACAGCCCGTCATCAGCGCGACCCGCCGTTTTCGCGCGCCCGTGGGGGCAAAGCTCTGCGGGTCGTCATTGCGGCTGACCGGTGGGATGTGGCGCGGCGCCATGTCCAGCATCGCCCGCAGCCGTGCGTCGGGCATCAAAAACCGGAACGGCCGCCCCAGGCGGGCCCCGATCAGCGCCCACCGGAACCGCATCGGGTAAGGCAATATCCGGGCCAGAACCCAACGCAGCGCCCGGTCCGAGAAGGGACGTTTGTAATGCTCTTCGATATTGGCGCGGGCGTGGTCCACCAGGTGCATGTAATGGACACCTGACGGGCAGGTCGTCATGCAAGCCAGGCAGGACAGGCACCGGTCGATATGCTTGACCGTTTTGTCGTCGGGCACCCGGTTGTTTTCCAGCATGTCCTTGATCAGGTAGATGCGCCCGCGCGGGCTGTCCAACTCGTCACCCAGAACCTGATAGGTGGGGCAGGTCGCCGTGCAAAATCCGCAATGCACACAATTGCGCAGAATCTCGTTCGAGCGCTGGATGGCAGGGTCCTGCAATTGCTGTTCGGTAAAGCTTGTCTGCATATTCCTATCCCATCAATCCCGGGTTGAACACGCCGCGCGGGTCAAACTTGTGGCGCAGGCTGCGCGTCAGGGCGGCAAGGGCTGGCGGTTCAGGCTGGAACCGGCCCAGCGCCCGTTCTGTCTCGGGGTCGGCGCGCATGATCGTCGCGTGGCCTTCAAAAATGCCAAGGCGGTCGCGCAGGTCGGTTCCGGGCGCAACCAGCGCCCAGATCAGCCCACCGCCCCAGTCGAAAATCAACTTTCCGGCCTGAATGCGCCCGGCTATCCGCGGCGCATCGCCGGGCTTTACTGATATCTTCCAGACATCGCCCTGCGCCTGGTCAAAACCGCGCAGGTCGCGCAGCGCCTGCCAAAGTTCCGCCGGGCTTTCGGCGTCGGATACAGGGCCGAACCTGTCGAGGGCCTGCCGCAACTGCGCGCGGCGGTAGGACACGGATTGCGCAAACCCTTCGATCCGCAGATACGCCTGACCGGCCTGGGGGTCATAGGCCGCACCGGACACTTCGAACGGCGATTTCAACGCGGCCGACAACGCCTGCACGGCGGTCTCGGCATTGGGAACCTGAACCGCCAGCGTCGCCGTTGCCTCGGGTTTGGGCAAAACCTTCAGCGACACTTCGGACAGGACACCCAATGTGCCCCAGGACCCGGCCATCAGCTTGACCAGGTCATAGCCGGTGACGTTTTTCATCACCCGGCCACCGTTCCTGATGACCTGGCCTTGCCCGTCGACATAGCGCACGCCCAACAGGAAATCGCGGCACGCACCCGCCTGCACGCGGCGTGGCCCCGAAATGTTTGCCGCAACAACGCCGCCAATCGTCGGCGTGCCGTCAGTGCCCAATACGTGACGGTGATCCATCGGCTCAAAGGCCAACTGCTGGCCTTCGGCCTCAAGCGCCGCTTCGATGTCGGCCACCGGTGTTCCGGACTTGGCAACCAGCGTAAGCGCGCCCGGCTCATAAAGCGTGATCCCCTGCATATGCGACAGGGTCAGCGTCGTGCCGGGGCCGGGCACGCCGCGCGTGCCGCCTCCGGCGACGCGCACCGGGCCTTCCAGTCCGCGAACGATTTCGGCCAGTTCAGCCTCGGATTCAGGTTTCATTCTGCGTCACTTCCAACAAAGGGGGTCTCAGGTATACGGGCAACTGGCCAGGGGGCTATTGCGCGGCAACAGGCAGCGCGCGCCGGGTTTCGGTCAGTTCAAGCGGAAAGACTTTGGCCGGGTTCAATAACCATTTCGGGTCGAACACATCCTTGACGGCCATTTGCGCCTGCAGGTCGTCCTGCCCGTATTGGTGCAACATCAAGTCCCGCTTTTCTATGCCCACGCCGTGTTCGCCCGTCAGGCACCCGCCGGCATCGACGCATAGTTTCAGGATCTCGGCGCCAAAAGCCTCGCATTTTTCCAAATCGCCCGGTTTGTTGGCATCGAACAGGATCAACGGATGCATGTTTCCGTCGCCCGCGTGAAAGACATTTCCCACGGACAAACCGCATTCGCGGCTCAATTCACCAATACGGCGCAAAACCTGCGGCAGCGCCGAGACTGGGATCGTTCCGTCAAGGCACATATAGTCGTTGATCTGCCCCATCGCCCCAAAGGCGGACTTGCGCCCCAGCCAGATCCGCGCGCTTTCATCGGCCGACTGGCTTTCGCGCAGTTCAACCGGGTTGTGGCGCCTGGCAATCTCGACAATTTTTGCCAACTGGCTGTCGATCTCGGCGTCCGAGCCTTCCACCTCGACGATCAGCAGCGCCTCGCAATCGGGATAACCGGCCTTTGCAAAGTTTTCACAGGCCTCAATACACAACCTGTCCATGAATTCGATTGCCACGGGCAGGATGCCCGACTTGATGATGTCCGATACACATTGGCCTGCGACCTCGTTGTCGTCGAACCCCATCAGAACCGGGCGCGCGCCTTCGGGTTTGCGCAGAATGCGCAAGGTGGCTTCGGTTACGACGCCCAATTGCCCTTCCGAGCCGCAAATCACGCCCAAAAGGTCCAATCCACCCGCATCCATATATGCGCCGCCGATTTCGACGACGGTGCCATCCATCATCACCATGGTGACGCCCAGCAGGTTGTTGGTGGTCACCCCATATTTCAGGCAATGTGCCCCGCCGGAATTCATCGCGATATTGCCCGCAATTGCGCAGGCCAGCTGCGACGAGGGGTCGGGGGCGTAAAAGAAATCTTCCTCTTCGACCGCGCCGGTCACGCTGAGGTTGGTGCGCCCTGTCTGCACCTTGATAAAGCGGTTGTCGTAATCGACCTCGAGCACATCGTTCATCCGGGCAACGCCCAGGATGACGCAATCCGCTGTTGGCAAGGCCCCACCGGCCAGGGATGTTCCGGCGCCGCGCGGCACCACCGGCACGCCTTCCTCGTGGCAGATGCGTAGAACATCCGCGACCTGTTGGGTCGTCGACGGAAGCACGGCAAGCATCGGCGGGCACTTATAGGCCGTCAGCGCATCGCATTCATAGGCACGCGTTTCCGACGGCTCGTGTATCACCGCATCTTGCGGCAGGACATGCTGCAGGCGCGCAAGCACCGCGCGCTTGCGCTGCAGGATATCGGGATTTGGCTGAGGCATTTGCATGGCTGACCCTCCGTTTGGTAAAATAATATTACCAATTTTTGGTTCTGGCAAGTTGCACGTGCCGGACGTACTGTCGCGCCATGTCTCTGATCGACCGAATATTGCAATTTTCCCCGCTCGACCTTGCCGCCATCCTGTTCCTGATCGGAGCATGGCTGTGGATTGGTTGGCGGATCGAAAACCCGCCCGCTTCGAAACCGTCCGTCGCCATGATCATGGATGATTACCGCCGAGGATGGATGCAGGAGATGGTAACCCGCCAGCCACGGATGTTTGACGCCCAGGTCGTGGGAACGATGCGGCAGGGCAGCACGTTCTTTGCTTCGACCACGATGATCGCAATCGGGGGCGGGCTGGCCTTGCTTGGCAATACCGAGCGTCTGGCCGGGGTGGCCAAGGACCTGGCCATCGGCAGCGCCCCCGCCCTGGTCTGGGAAATCAAGATCCTGATCATACTGCTGTTTTTGTCCAACGCATTCCTGAAATACGTCTGGGCACACCGCCTGTTCGGGTATTGCGCTGTCATGATGGCGGCGGTGCCGAATGAACCGGAAGACCCGCAAGCCTATCCCAGGGCCGCGCAGGCGGCCGAGATTTGCGTCACCGCAGCCCGCAGTTTCAACAGGGGCCTGAGGGCGACCTATATCGCGCTGGCCTCGGTCACCTGGATTCTGGGACCCGTCGCGCTGCTGATTG
This sequence comes from Alphaproteobacteria bacterium, assembly GCA_030427405.1. Classification (GTDB taxonomy): domain Bacteria; phylum Pseudomonadota; class Alphaproteobacteria; order Rhodobacterales; family Rhodobacteraceae; genus Ruegeria. The sequence goes on from JAUHXK010000001.1 coordinate 354,524, forward strand.
GCACCGCGGTTACGGTCGGCGTCCTGTATCGACGCGAGTTTACTTCGCATTCCCGAACGATCCTGCTGGACAAACCACAGGACACGCAGACGTGATCGCATGGGTTTTGGCCAGACCGTATTTTCGGACCATGCGACACCTGATTCTCACCGCCCTATTGGCCACGCCCGCCCTTGCCGACCCGCCCGTGATCGAGAATGTCTCGGCCTCGCGCAATGGTGACACGTGGCGATTCGACGTCACCATACGTCACCCCGACACCGGCTGGGACCACTATGCCGACGGATGGCGGGTTCTGGATATGGACGGCAATGAGCTGGGGATGCGCGTGTTGCACCACCCGCATGAAACCGAACAGCCCTTTACCAGGTCACTTGGCGGCGTAAGCCTTCCGGACGGAGCGACCCAGGTTCAGGTGCAGGCAAGATGCAGCGTCGACGGGTGGAACACCGAAACCACCCTGGTTCCGCTCGATTAGGGTCAGAACACCCCCAGGTTCATACCCGCAGCCATCGCCGCCCCAATGTCGCGACAAAGCTGCAACTGGTCTTGCGGGATGGTTTTCTCTGCCAAAATTGCCTTGGGGGTTTGTGCATGCGTGCAGATGATCAGCGGCGGCTGCACCTCTTTCAAACGCCAGCCGGTTGCAATCCGCGCCACCTGTCGCGCGGCGTTTTGCCCGTCAGATCCGGCACATACCATCTGGGCATAGGGCCGCCCTTCGATCCGACCCAGAACCGGGTAGTAGCTGCGGTCGAAAAAATCCTTCATCACGCCTGAAATGGCGGCCAGGTTTTCAGGCGCACAAAAGATATACCCATCCGCCGCCAGCAAATCCTGCGGCCCGGCCTGATCTGCGGGCTTCAAAACGATGCGCGCCTCGCCCTGTCCGGCCTCGGCCGCGGCTTCTGCCATTTGGCGCGAGCCACCGGTGCGCGAATGGTACACGATCAAAAGCTGCGCCATGTCAGACCCGGTGATAGGGACCGCCCGACAGGATGGTTGCGGCCCGGTAAAGTTGCTCGGCCAGCATCACACGGACCAGCATATGAGGCCAGACCATAGCGCCGAACGAGATGGAAAAATCGGCATCGGCCCGCAGATCAGGGGCAATGCCGTCCGCCCCCCCGATGATCAGCGCCAGGTCCTGACGCCCGGCATCACGCCAGCCGGCCAGCTTGTTGGCAAAATCGGGCGAGGACATGACCCGTCCCCGTTCATCCAGCGTGCAGATCACCGCCCCTTTGGGCAACGCCTTGCGCAGCAGCGCGGCCTCGGCGCCCATGCCCGCATTTTTCTTGTCTTCGACCTCGATCACCTTCGCCGGACCCAGGCCCAGCGCGCGGCCGGTCCGGTCGAAACGGGTCAGGTAATCGTCAAGCAGGGTCTTCTCCGGTCCGGCGCGCAATCGCCCGACCGCAACGATGCTGATACGCATGTCTCTCTCGCCTCCGGCCCTTTAATGCGGGCCGGGATGGCGCCTCAGTTCGCCGAGGCGCTGCCGCCCTGGGGCAGCCACATCTTTTCCAGCTGGTAGAATTCGCGCACTTCAGGGCGGAAGATATGGACGATCACGTCGCCCGTATCGATCAGCACCCAGTCGCCGGCATCCTTGCCTTCGACCTTCGAGGTGAAACCGAATTCCTGCTTGATGCGATCCGTCAGCTTTTCCGCCATGGCCGCCACCTGACGGGTCGACCGACCCGAGGCAATCACCATGTGATCCGCAACAGACGACTTGCCCTGCAGGTTGATCTGCACGACGTCTTCGGCCTTGTCATCGGAAAGTGAGGAAAGGATACGCTCAAGCAGCTTGTCGCTGATTGACTGAGAGTGGGCCATTACACTGGCCCCATCTTCGGCAGGCAAACCCGCCTGGGTATGTAGAGACAGGACATAGTCCTCCTTTGCTGCGCGCCGCCAAACCCCGGCGCGGGGGTATTATTAAGGTAGCAAGAGGAATGCAACATTTCAATGAATGGCGGCTTTGCGACCGGTAGGGCGGTTCACTCTTTGGCGATCTGTTGCGTGCCTGCGTCGCCGGACAGCACCCGAACCTCGCGCTGCGGGAAGGGAATGGAAATGCCCGCGTCCTTGAAGGCATCCCACAGCGCAAGATAGACATTGCCCCGGATATTGGTCAGCCCCTTGGTCGGATCGCTGATCCAGAAGCGCAGAACATAATCCACGCTGCTGTCGCCAAAGCCGGTTATGTGGCAGACCGGCTCGTGCGAGCCGCCGCTCAGTACCCGCGTCACGGCCTTTACCGCCCCGATTGCCGTCGCGCGCACCTTGTGCGGGTCGTCGTCATAGCTGGTGCCGAAATCCAGATCCAGCCGCACAAACCGGTCCGAATGCGACCAGTTGACGACCTGATTTGTAATCAGATCCTCGTTCGGGATCAGGTATTCACGCCCGTCCCGTGTCACCACCGAGACATAGCGCGCGCCCAGCGCGTTGATCCACCCGAACGTGTCCCCCAACGAGATCACGTCGCCCGGTTTGATCGACCGGTCCATCAGGATGATGATCCCCGAGATCAGGTTCGACACCACTTTTTGCAGCCCGAACCCGATCCCCACACCGATGGCACCCGACAACAGTGCAATACCGGTCAGGTCGAAGCCAAGCGTGCGGATTGCGGCAAGGAAGACCGCACCATACAGCAGCACCTGTATGCCCTTGGCCAGCAGGACCTGCATCGACGGCGAAATGTCGTTATTGCTTGTCAAACCGCGCTCGGCGGCGCGTGTGCCGATACGGGCCAGCGTCAGCAGGATGCCGATCAGCAGCACCGCCTTGAGGATACCCAGCGCCGAGATGTGCAGATCACCAAACGAAAGCGCAACGCCATCCAGAAACCCGGCGACATCATCGGTCAGATTCAGCGCAACCAGAGTTGCATAGACCCACATCGCCCATTTGAAGATCCGCCGCAGCGTTCGGTTCCGCACCAGCCGCGCCACCAGCGCAATGGCCAGCCACGCGGCGGACAGCGTGGCAATCACACCGATGACATAGCTGCGCGATGGCCAGGTGATATGCTGCATCAGCAGGTAGACAACCCAGGACATCAGCACGAAATAGACCAGCGTCAGGCGCTGCATCAGTTGCACAAGCGTGCGCAGCCGCCATTTCGGCCACCCCGTGCGCGCCCGCGCCCAGGCATCCCACCTGCTCTGCGTCAACAGCTTCAGCATATAGGCCAGCGCCCAAAGGGTCAGGATGATGATTATCTGATATTGCCGCCAGCCCGGCGTGGCGATCAGGTCGACAAGGTTCTCAAGCTGGGCGGAAAACGCCGCGACCATGTTTTCGTAAAGATCGGACACAGAGCTGGGGATCAGGTCTTGGTTCATACATGTCTCCTGCTGGCCAGCTTGGACAGCGTTGTCCAAGGATGCAAGCCCGTCACAGGATTGAACCTTGATTGACATGCGGGGCCGATATATCTGAGGCGCATGAGACTCAATGTGGCCCAAGAACAGAATCTGGAAGATCGCGCGCGTCTGCGCGAGCGGTTCTATGGGGCTGCCCGCACGGTTCTGGCCTGCCTATCGGCGGCCTAAGCCATTTCGCCAGCCATTTCTCATCTAAATACCGGGAGAGGACCGATGTCCCCCAAGACACTCTATGACAAGATCTGGGATGCCCATGTCGCGCACGAAGCCGATGATGGCACCTGTTTGCTGTATATTGACCGCCACCTGGTTCACGAAGTGACCAGCCCGCAAGCCTTCGAAGGCCTGCGCATGGCGGGTCGCCAGGTACGCGCGCCGGAAAAGACCATCGCCGTGCCGGACCACAACGTACCCACCACGCCGGACCGCGTGAACGGGATCGAAAACCCCGAATCGCGTATTCAGGTCGAAGCGCTGGACAAAAACGCCAAGGATTTCGGCATTCACTACTACCCGGTGCATGACGTCCGTCAGGGCATCGTCCACATCGTCGGCCCCGAGCAAGGCTGGACCCTGCCCGGCATGACCGTTGTTTGCGGCGACAGCCACACCGCCACCCACGGCGCGTTTGGCGCCCTGGCCCACGGCATCGGTACGTCCGAGGTTGAGCACGTTCTGGCCACCCAGACGCTGATCCAGAAGAAGTCCAAGAACATGAAGGTCGAGATCACCGGCAAATTGCAGCCGGGCGTGACCGCCAAAGACATCACTCTGGCCGTTATCGGTGAGACCGGCACCGCTGGCGGCACCGGCTATGTCATCGAATATTGCGGCGAAGCGATCCGCGATCTGTCGATGGAAGGCCGTATGACTGTCTGCAACATGGCGATCGAAGGCGGCGCGCGCGCAGGCCTGATCGCGCCGGACGAGACCACCTTTGAATATGTCAAAGGTCGCCCGCATGCGCCCAAAGGGGCCCAGTGGGAAGCGGCAATGAACTGGTGGAAAACCTTGTACACCGATGAAGGTGCACATTTTGACAAAGTCATCACCTTGCGCGGCGAAGACATCGCGCCAGTCGTGACCTGGGGCACCAGCCCCGAGGACGTGCTGCCGATCACCGCAACCGTTCCGAATCCGGAAGATTTCGAAGGCGGCAAGGTCGACGCAGCCCGTCGTTCGATCGAATACATGGGTCTGGAAGCCGGTCAGAAACTCAGCGATGTGGAAATCGACACCGTTTTCATCGGCTCATGCACCAATGGCCGCATCGAAGACCTGCGCGCCGCAGCCGAGATCCTGAAAGGCAAAAAGATCAAGGACGGTCTGCGCGCCATGGTCGTGCCCGGATCGGGCCTTGTCCGAGCGCAAGCCGAAGAAGAAGGTCTGGCCGACATTTTCAAAGAAGCCGGTTTCGAATGGCGTCTGGCGGGATGTTCAATGTGTCTGGCTATGAACCCGGACCAATTGCAACCCGGCGAACGCTGTGCAGCGACCTCGAACCGCAACTTCGAAGGCCGTCAGGGTCGGGGCGGACGCACCCACCTGCTGAGCCCCGCAATGGCTGCCGCAGCGGCAATCACGGGACGGCTGACAGATGTACGCGAATTGATGTAAGCTGCCCTCACAAATCAACTTTTGAGGGAATGAACAGATGAGTGATTGGGTCAAATGGCTCCTGCTGGGGCTTTTGTCTATCGTGTTCGGCATATTTGTGCTGGGCGCACCTGTTGTGGCTTCGATTGCCGTAACGGTGGTGACCGGCGTGTTGTTGCTGATCTCGGGCGCGCTGCAGGTGGTTGGCGGGTTCACCGTCGAAGGCACCGGCAACAAAATTCTGTCACTCATCATGGGTGCGGTCATGCTGTTTCTGGGCTGGTCCTTCCTGGATCACCCACTGCAGGGCACGCTGACGCTGGCCACCGTGATGCTGATCCTGTTCATGGCGGGCGGCATTGCACGGGTGATCCTGTCGTTCCAGATGAAAGGTACGCAGTTCTTCTGGCCAACGCTGATCTCGGGCATCTTGTCCATCGTTCTGGCCGGCGTCATCTGGACCTATGCTGCCGAAGAACCCGCAGTTCTGCTGCAGCTTCTGGGCATCCTTCTGGGCATCGAGATGCTGTTCAACGGGTTCGGCCTGGTCTTCATGGCCCTCTTTCTCAAGAACGTACCCAAAGACGACACAACGGAAACGAACGAAGCTTAAACGCGGGGCACGGGCGCGGCCCGCTCCCGCAGGAGTGTAGACATGGAAAAGTTTGAAAAAGTCCACGGGGTGGCCGCCCCGATGCCGCTGATCAATATCGACACCGATATGATCATTCCCAAAGTGCATCTGAAAACCATCAAACGGTCCGGCCTTGGCGTCGTGCTGTTTGACGAGATGCGTTATCATGACCACGGCGGCGAGAACGAAGAGTTCGTGCTGAACAAACCCGCCTATCGCAACACCGAGATTCTGGTCGCAGGTGACAATTTTGGCTGCGGCTCGTCGCGGGAACACGCGCCCTGGGCGATCAAGGATTTCGGCATCAAGGTTGTGATCTCGACCAGCTTTGCCGACATCTTCTTCAACAACTGCTTCAAGAACGGCATCCTGCCGATCGTGGTCGAGGAAGAGCATCACGCGGTTCTGATGGATGACGCGCATAAGGGCGAAAACGCCCGCATGACCGTGCATCTGGAGGATCAGACAATCACCACGTCCGACGGTGTCGAGATCACCTTCGACATCGATCCCCACCGCAAGCATTGCCTGCTGAACGGATTGGACGATATCGGCCTGACGATGGAAAAAGACCACCACATCGACAAGTTCGAGGAACATGCCGGTCAGGCCCGCCCCTGGGTTTGATTCTGGGGATGATTCTGGGGATACTCAACCTGACGGGGTCGCTTTGGCGGCCCCGTTCGCATTCTTGGGGTTAAGCTCCAAGCAACCACAACATGTAGAAGGTACTTGTTCACACACGTCGAATTTGCGACAGCAATGATGCAAAGCCGCACCAGTTTCGCCATCATTTCGCCTGAAATCCCGTGTTTTCTGCGCCGTGGCTTGAGCTGTTTGCCGATGATCGCCAGTCTGGCGCTAATGAGGCAACCGTCGAATTGAAACAACAGGCGGGCACAAGTTGGAAATAGGTCGGCAAAGAATCGGCTAGTCCAGTTTGGAAAGGGTTCGGAAAGTGATTGCACGCACTTCAGGGGCGGCGATACGCGGTTTATTGGTGGCACTTCTGGTGCTTACACCTGCGCTATATCTGCCGGCTTCAACATCGAATGGCACCGAGATTGTCGTGTTTCTCGCGATTCTCGCGTTTATCCTGACCTTTGCCGAATACAACTCGGCCTTTCCCAGTTTTATCGAATTCCGTGACGCCCCGCCGGTCAACCGGCTGCGGTTCGTCGGGCTGATGTCCATGGTCAGCTTCCTGACGCTGATCTGCAAGAATGCTTATACCCCCTCAGAATTGACCAGCTCGGTCTATTCGATTGGCCTGGCAGTCGCCAACGTGGCCGATTTCCCCTATTCGCCGGTGCGGCTTGTCGTCCTGATGCTGCCAGCCGATGCAAGCCAGCCCCTTGTGGAACTGGTGCGGATCACCGCCAGCATCGCCTATGTCGCTGCGCTGGTCACGATTGCCAGCTTTGCCTATGCGGTAAAGATGCGCGGCTGGCCAACCGGCAACGGCGCGTTCAATGTCTGGACCAACCTGCCGCTGTTTGACCCCACCAAAGGCGGCGACGTGGTTGCGCGCCTGCAACGTGACGGGCGCCTGAACATCTCGGTGGGCATTTTGCTGCCTTTCCTGATCCCGGCGCTGATCAAAGTGCTGAGCGATTTCATCAGCCCCATTTCGCTGAACAATCCGCAAACCCTGATCTGGACCCTCAGCGCGTGGGCGTTTCTGCCTGCCAGCATGATCATGCGCGGCATGGCCACACTGCGGATTGCCGGGCTGATCGTTGAAAAACGCCGGGCGTACTCAACTTCCGAGGCCACTCAAACCGCATGATCCGACTGCTTGTTCTGCTGCTGTTGCCCTGCGTGGCACAGGCAGAGCCGCTGCGCATCGCCAGCTTCAACACCGAACTCAGCCGCAAGGGCCCCGGCCAGTTGCTACGCGACATCAGGCGCGGTGACGACCAGGTGGACGCCGTTGTCGACATATTGCTGGCCACCCGTCCCGATGTCGTTTCTTTGCAAGGGCTGGATTGGGACCATGACGGCCTGGCCCTGATGGCCCTTCGGCAGCGATTGCGCGAAAAAGGCGCGGACTTTCCCCACAGCTTTGCCGCGCAGCCAAATTCCGGGCTGGAAACCGACCTGGACCTGGACGGTGATGGTGAGACCCACGGCCCCGGAGACGCGCAGGGCTGGGGCCGTTTCACCGGTCAGGGCGGCCTGGCCGTATTGTCCCGCTACCCGATCGACACCGAAGGCGTCGCCGATTTCTCAGCCCTGCTGTGGCGCGACTTGCCCGGGGCCACGCTGCCGACCGTCGATGGCGCGGCTTTTCCGTCAGAACAGGCTCAATCGGTCCAAAGACTGTCCAACACGGTCCATTGGGTGATACCGATCGACGCGCCGGGCGGGCGGATCACTGTCATGACCTTCCACGCCAGCCCGCCCGTTTTCGACGGGCCCGAAGACCGGAACGGGTTGCGGAACCGCGACGAAATCCGGTTTTGGCCGCTGTTTCTTGACGGCGCGTTTGGGCCCGCACCGACGGCGCGTTTTGTGATAGCCGGGGATGCCAACCTCGACCCGGTCAACGGAGAGGGGCGCAAGCAGGCCATCCACAGACTGTTGACGGACCCACGCCTGCAAGATCCCGAACCCCGCGATTCAACGGGGTCAACGGCAACGGTTCGCTGGAAAGGCGTCGGAGATATGCGGGTCGACTACCTGTTGCCCTCGGCGGATTGGCTGATCGAAGATGCCGGCGTTTATTGGACCGATGCCGCAGGCGCCCCCTATGACGCCGCTATGCACGCCAGCCGGCACCGGTTGATCTGGGTTGATCTGTCTGCCCGCTAAGGGGCAGCAAAGATCACGCCGCCTGAGCCGACGACCGAACGCCCCGATTGGCCCGCGACCCGCCCGGCAGTTCAGCCGTGGCTGCGGTTAGCGCCTGGCGCAGCGGGGTCAGGTCGAACCCCGGCAGGCACGCGTTGAAAAACGCGCCATCAAGGCTGTGCGGAGTGTTCCACAGGTATCGCATTTCCAGCAAGTGCGGAGCCAGACGCCAGAACGGTCGGCTCAGCGTTACCGGCCACCATTGCATTTGCCTGACCCGCAGCGACCTGCCGATAACATTGCCGGTCAAATGCGCCAGTTCAGTTCCGGTCACGGTATAGCCCGGAAACGGGATATCGGCATACCGGGGAAGGTCGAACCTCATCTCGGCCAGCGCAACCGCGGCCCGTGCCACGTCGGGCAGAAAGGCCCAGGAATGCGCAATACAAGGATCACCCGGATAGACGAACCGGTCGCGGCCGATCTGTTTGGCCAGCACCATGTCGAACCAGTTGCCCGAGGCACAGGTGTCGATGAAATCCCCCGACCGCAGGATGATCGTGCGAACGGCTGACCTGCGATAGGCCTCTTCCATGTCTATCCGTATCCGGCCAAGCGGATTTTGGGCCAGGTGCGGTGTCGCCCCCGACCACGGGCCGGGCGTGTCATGGCCGAAGACATAAAGATTGCCCGGCACGATCACGGTGGCCCCGCAATCGGCGGCGGCGGCGATGACCTGCTGATGCAAACCCGGAACGGTCGTGGCCCAGTCGTAATATTGCGGGTTCCAACCGTTCACGATCACATCCACGCCCTGACAGGCCGTTTCAAGGTCGTCGTGCCGTCGGTCGAACCTGCGCACGGCCCAGCCCGCAGATTGAAAGGCTTCGGCGGCATGTCGGCCAAACCGCCCGGATGCGCCAAGTACAAGAACCGTCTGTTGCATGATGCTCTCCTGTTTGGCCCCAAGTTATCCATTCAAAAACAAAATGGAATTGCCCGAAAACGCAGATCATGTATTCATCTACGCATGGATAAATCGCTTACCCTTTCCGACTGGTCACTGATTCAAAGCTTTCTGGCCGTAGCCGAAACAGGCTCGCTATCTGCCGCTGCCCGCGAATTGGGGCGCAGCCAGCCAACGCTTGGCCGTCAGATCCAGTCTCTTGAACAGGTTCTGGATGTTTCGTTGTTCGAACGACATGCGCGCGGGCTCAGGCTGAGCCCGATCGGCGAACGGCTGATACCGATGGCCCGGCAGATGCACGCCGCCATGAACGACCTGAACCTGACAGCCGCCGGGCAGGCGCAACAGCTTGAAGGATCGGTGCGGATCACCGCGTCCGTTTTCATGGCGCATCACATCCTGCCCCCCATCATTGCCCAAATTCGTCAGGCCGAGCCAGCGATTCAATTGGATATTGTGGCGACCGACGCCGCCGAGAACCTGTTGTTCCGCGAGGCCGATATTGCCATCCGCATGTTCCGGTCGCAGCAGGCCGATATCGTGACCCGGTTCATCGGCGACGTGCCGCTGTGTTTCTGCGCGGCCCGGTCCTATCTGGACAGGGCCGGGCGTCCGAAGTCGCCAGAGGATTTGTTCTCGCACGATCTGGTCGGGTTCGACGCCAACCCCCAGATCATCGCCGCCATGCGAGAAAAGGGGTGGCCTGCAAGCCGCAAGGATTTCGCCACCCGCTGTGATCTGCAAAGCGTCTATTGGGAACTTATCCGCGCCGGATGCGGGATCGGTTTCAGCCAGGTTCAGGTGGCCGAGGCCGATCCGTTGGTCGAGCTGTTATCGTTTGATATCGACATCCCGGTTCTGCCCGTCTGGCTGGCCGCGCCCCAGGCGATGCGGCAAACGCCCCGCATCCGCCGGGTCTGGGACCTGCTGGCCGAGGGGCTTAAACCGAGCCTAAAGCCCGCCTGACCGACACCACAGGTCCAGATTGCCGGTTCACATCGATGGATTTACCGGTCGGATTGGGTATTCCGATTGATTTGGCGGGAACGTCTCATTGACGCTTTGCGGTACAGGCGCTAGGGCCTGTGCTGTCAAATCGCAAGGAGATCCTTCATGTCCAACCCCTCGCTCCTCATCCTGCCCGGAGACGGAATTGGCCCGGAAGTCATGGCCGAAGTGCGCCGCGTAATCGACTGGTTCGGTGCAAACCGTGGCCTGGAATTCGACGTGAGCGAGGATCTGGTCGGCGGTGCCGCTTATGACGCCCATGGCAAGCCCCTGTCGGACGAAACCATGGCCAAGGCGCAAGAGGTCGACGCGGTTCTGCTGGGCGCCGTTGGTGGCCCGAAATACGACGATCTGGATTTCAGCGTAAAGCCCGAGCGCGGCCTGCTGCGCCTGCGCAAGGAAATGGACCTGTACTCGAACCTGCGCCCGGCCCAGTGCTTTGACGCGCTGGCCGATTTCTCGTCGCTGAAAAAGGACATCGTCGCCGGTCTGGACATCATGATCGTGCGCGAGCTGACCTCGGGCGTCTATTTCGGCGAGCCGCGCGGCATTTTTGAGGAAGGCAATGAACGCGTGGGCATCAACACCCAGCGTTATACCGAATCCGAGATTGAACGCGCCGCGCGCTCGGCCTTTGAGCTGGCGATGCGCCGGAACAAAAAGCTGTGTTCGATGGAAAAAGCCAACGTCATGGAATCGGGCATCCTGTGGCGTGATGTCGTGAACGAGGTCGCCAAGGATTACCCCGAGGTCGAAGTGACCCACATGTATGCCGATAATGGCGCGATGCAGTTGGTGCGTGCGCCCAAGCAGTTTGATGTGATCGTCACCGACAACCTGTTTGGCGATATCCTGTCGGATTGTGCGGCGATGCTGACCGGCAGCCTTGGCATGCTGCCCTCGGCGTCCTTGGGCGCACCGATGCCCAACGGCCGTCCCAAAGCGATGTATGAACCGGTCCACGGCTCGGCCCCCGACATTGCTGGACAGGGCAAGGCCAACCCCATTGCCTGTGTCCTCAGCTTTGCGATGGCGCTGCGCTACAGCTTTGACCAGGGTGACGAGGCAACCCGCCTGGAAACCGCCATCGAAAAAGTGCTGGCCGATGGTGTGCGCACCGCGGACCTGCTGGCCGAAGAGGGCGTCGCACCCGTTTCGACCACAGAAATGGGCGATGCAATCATCGCCGCGCTGGACGCCAGTCTCTGACCCCGATGCGGGCGGCGCCGCACGCGCCGCCCAACCGCACCAGGGCGTCAGTTTCCGCCAAAGATATCCTTTAGCAAATTATCCACCGCCTGCGCGAAACCGCCGCCGCCTTGCCGACGACGACGCGTGTTGTTGGGCTGTGCCGTGCGCACTGGCGGTTCGGGGGCCAGCATAGGCAGCGGCGAAGGCGTCATGCCATCGGTTACCCGCAGCATGGTCTCTTTCCAGATTTCCGCCGGAAGACCGCCGCCGGTCACGCCCGACAGGGGCGTGTTGTCGTCATACCCCATCCAGACACCCGCCACATAGTCGGCGGTGAACCCGATGAACCAGGCATCCCGCGCCGCCTGGGTCGTTCCGGTTTTACCCGCGACCTGCCAACCGGGCAGCTTGGCCCGTTGGCCGGTCCCTTCGGAAACCACGCGCTCCATCATCCAGGTCAATTGCCGGGCGGCGTCTTCGCGGATCACGCGTTCGCCGATCCCGGTTGTCGTCACCATGACCGGAGTGTCGTCGCCCAGCAGCTTTAGCTCGGTCAGACCGTAAGGTTCAACAGACGACCCCCCGTTCAGAATGCCCGCATAGGCGCCGGTCATTTCAATCAGCGTGCTTTCGGACGCGCCCAGCGCCAGGGCCGGACCCTGCGCCAGGTCACTTTCGATACCGAATTCGCTGGCGACCGTGCGGACATTGTCCAGGCCCGAAATCTCGGCGACTTTGACAGCGGGAATGTTCAACGAGTTTTTCAGGGCATCCGCCAACGTGACGCGCCCATAGAACTTGTTGGTATAGTTCTTGGGGCACCACTGCCCCGATCCGGGAATATCAACGCAATAGGGTTCGTCCATGACGGTATCCAACGGCGAATACCCCAGCTCAAGCGCGGTGGCATAGACAAAGGGCTTGAACGACGATCCGGTCTGCCGCAACGCCTGCGTCGCGCGGTTGAACGCACCCGAGACCCGTGTCTTGCGCCCGCCGACCATCGCCCGCACCGCCCCGTCCGCCGACATCACGACAATCGCCGCCTGCGCCTTTGATCCTTCGCGAACCTTCTCCTGAAAAATGTATTTCAGCGCCTCTTCCGCGGATCTCTGCAGCCGCTGATCCAGCGTCGTGCGGATGACAACGTCCTCGGTCGTGTTGCGCGTAAAGAACTCGGGCCCGCTGGCCATGACCCAGTCAGCAAAATAACCGCCCGCCCGCGCCGCCGCAGCTTCGGACAATTGCGCCGGATTGTTGCGTGCCGTGGCGGCCTGTGCAGAGGTCAGATAGCCTTGATCCTCCATCAACCCGACCACAAGCCTGGCCCTGTCCTGCGAACGCTGCAGGTTGTTGGTCGGAGCATACCGGGTCGGCGCCACAAGAAGTCCGGCCAGCATCGCTGCTTCGGCCGGGTTCACCTCGGCGGCGGATTTACCGAAATAGCGCTGGCTAGCGGCTTCGAACCCGCGCGCACCGGCCCCAAGGAACGCACGGTTCAGATAGACGGTCAGAACTTCGTCCTTTGAATACTTGACCTCCATCGCGATGGCATAGATCGCTTCCTTGGCCTTGCGCCACAGCGAGCCCTGCCGGCAGTCAGCCTCATAGGCCGCCTCGGATTCCCATTCACCGGGGACATAAGGCACGCCAAGGCACAGTAGCTTTGCCGTCTGTTGCGTGATCGTGGACCCGCCATGGCCCGAAAGCGGCCCGCGGCCTTCGCTCAGGTTGATCCGAACCGCACTTGCAACACCGCGCGGGCTGACCCCGAAATGCCGATAGAAACGCTTGTCCTCGGTTGCGACCACGGCGTTCCTCAGGTGCGGCGACACGGTGTCGGCGGTAATCACCCCGCCAAACTGATCGCCGCGCCAGGCAAAGACCTTGCCATCGCGGTCTAGCAGGGTAACCGATCCGCGCGCACGACCGTCCAGCAGCGCGTCGACATCGGGCAGGGACGTGTAAACGACACCCACGGCCAACGCGATCAAAAGCCCGGCAATGGCGCCGACGCGCCAGGTCAGCCCCCAGACAAGGCGGGTGATCCAACGCAACAGACGGCGAAAGATCCCGCCCTTGCCCCGGCCACCGCCGCCGCCCGATCTTTTGCGAACCGTCTTGCGCCCGGTCTTGCGCGTGCTGGTCTTGCGCGCCACGGATTTCTTGCCCGCAGGCTTTGCCGAACGCTTGGGCGACGCCTTTTTACGGGCGCCCGAAGGATACCGTTTATCCGCGACAAGTGGCGGCTTGCGACGCTTGGACTCAGTCATGCTCAAATTCTGCCCGCTTGTTCTTTTGCCGCACAATACCTCGGTCGTGCGAGTATGTAGAGGTGTGAAATTCGCCGATTTCCCCTTCCCATTTTGCCCATTTATTAATCACCACACATCATTTGTGCAAAAAATGTGCAACTTTGCGATGTTTTCCGCGCCACTTTGCCGCCGAATCCGTTCCTTAAAGGGCTTGGTCACGTTCTTTTTCTGCAGATGCAAATGGACCGGTATGGCCGGAGTAGTAGAGGGGACAAACGTGAAACTGATCATTGCGACAATCAAGCCGTTCAAGCTGGAGGAGGTGCGCGAAGCACTGACCGAAGCTGGCGTGCGCGGCATGATGGTGACCGAAATCAAGGGCTTCGGCTCGCAATCGGGTCACACAGAAATTTATCGTGGGGCCGAATACGCCGTGAATTTCGTACCCAAGATCAAACTGGAAATCGTGGTACCTGCCGTGATGGCCGACCAGATCGTCGAAACCATCACCAAGACCGCCAAGACCGGCAAGATCGGTGACGGCAAGATTTTCGTCCTCGATGTCGAGCAGGCCATGCGCGTGCGGACCGGGGAGACCAACGAGGAAGCGCTGTAAGCGCCCTCAACCCACAATCACTCGAGGACTGACAATGAACCTGATGAAAACTCTCATCCCTGCCGCCGCGATTGTCGCGCTGCCGCAGATGGGTCTTGCGCAAGAGGCCGCCGCAACCGGCGAGACCGCGCAACACACGCAATATATCCTGACATCGCTGCTGTTCCTGGTTGGCGGCTTCCTGGTGTTCTGGATGGCCGCGGGCTTTGCCATGCTCGAGGCCGGCCTGGTACGTTCCAAGAACGTGGCCATGCAGCTGGTCAAGAACATGGGCCTGTTTTCCTTTGCCGCCATCATGTACTGGCTGGTCGGCTTCAACCTGATGTATCCCGGCGATGCCTGGATCATCCCCGGCATCTTCGGCACCATCGCGCCCACCTCGCTTGAGCCGGTAGGCCTGGCCGACACCGAAACCGCGTTGGACTATGCGTCGGTCGGTTCGGACTTCTTCTTCCAGCTGATGTTCTGTGCCACCACCGCCTCGATCGTTTCGGGCACCGTGGCCGAGCGCATCAAGCTGTGGCCGTTCTTCATCTTCGTGATCGTCCTGACCGGCATCATCTACCCGATCGAGGCGTCCTGGCAGTGGGGTGGCGGCTGGCTGTCCGAGATGGGCTTCAGCGACTTCGCAGGCTCGACCCTGGTGCACGCCGCAGGTGGTTTCGCAGCGCTGGCCGGTGCCATCGTGCTGGGCCCGCGTATCGGCAAATACAACAAGGACGGCAAGGTTGTTCCGATCCCCGGTTCGAACCTGGCGCTGGCAACCCTGGGTACGTTCATCCTGTGGCTGGGTTGGTTCGGCTTCAACGGCGGTTCGCAACTGGCAATGGGCACCATCGGTGACATGGCCGACATCAGCCGTATCTTCGCCAACACCAACATGGCCGCTGCTGCCGGTGCTGTTGCCGCGCTGATCCTGACACAGGTTCTGTACGGCAAGGTTGACCTGACCATGGTTCTGAACGGCGCTCTGGCCGGCCTGGTTTCGATCACTGCCGAACCGCTGGCCCCGTCGCTGTTCCAGGCGCTGATCATCGGTGCAATCGGTGGCGTGATCGTGGTCTTCACCGTTCCGATGCTGGACAAGATGAAGATCGACGACGTTGTCGGTGCCATCCCGGTTCACCTGATCGCGGGTTTCTGGGGGACGTTCATCGTCGCATGGACCAACGGTGACGCAAGCTTTGTTACCCAGATCATCGGCTTTGCTGCCATCGGCATCTTTGTCTTCGTGGTCAGCTTCATCCTCTTCTCGATCCTCAAGGCAACTGTTGGCCTGCGGGTTGGCGAAGAAGAAGAGATCAACGGCCTGGACATGGGCGAGCTGGGTATGGAAGCCTACCCTGAATTCTCGAAGGGCTAAGACCTGAGAAAATCACTCGAAGGCCGGGCGTTCGCGCCCGGCCTTTTCTTTGTCGTGATGCAAAGAAAAAGGCCGCGCAAATCTGCGCGGCCCTTCTTTTGTCCGGTGGTCGCGGTCAGACGCCGACGTCGATGATCGCCTTTGCCAGGATCGGCACCGAGCTGGCATTCAACCCGGCAATGTTCAGGCGGCTGTCGCCAACCATGTAGATCCCGTGATCGGCGCGCAGCTTTTCGACCAGCTCGGGTGCCGCGCCCAGCCGCGAGAACATGCCACGGTGCTGCGCGATAAAGCCGAACCGGTCAGAGCCGCTGAGGCGTTGCAATTCGTTTGCCAACTGTTGGCGCAGGCCTAGCATCGACAGGCGGACCTCTTCCAATTCGGCCTGCCAATCGGCGCGCAGGGCGTCATCAGTCAGGATCGTGGTCACAACGCGCGCACCATGGTCCGGCGGGAACGAATAGTTCTGCCGGTTCAGGAAAGCCAGCGTATCCTGGTTCAGCCGAGTCTGCCCGGCATCGGCGCTGATGGCCATCAACAGGCCGGTGCGTTCGCGGTAGACGCCGAAATTCTTGGAACACGACGCCGCGATCAGGCAATGCTTGACCGAGGACGCAACAAGCCGGGTGGCCTGCGCGTCTTCTTCCAGGCCATCGCCAAACCCCTGGTAGGCAATGTCGATCATCGCAACCAGGCCGCGCGCGTTGATCACGTTCACAACCTCTTGCCACTGCACCAGGTTCAGGTTGGCCCCTGTCGGGTTGTGGCAACAGCCATGCAGCAACACGACATCGCCCGCATTGGCCGAATTCAGATCCTCGATCATACCGTCGAAATCGACACCGCGTGTCTCGCCATCGAAGTAACGATAGGGGACGGTCTCGATCCCTAGATAATTCAGGATCGACAGGTGGTTGGGCCATGTCGGGTTTGAAACAAAGACCCGGGCCGTCGGGTTGGCCATGCGGATCAACTCGAACGCCTGGCGGCAGGCCCCGGTGCCACCCGGTGTGGCCACGGCCGCGATATTACCACGCGGGACCGCTGTTCCCAGGATCAAACCGATCATCGCATCCGCATAGGCGGGGTCCCCGGCCAACCCGGTATAGGCCTTGGTGTCCTGTTCTTCCCAGATCCGCTGTTCGGCGGCTTTGACCGCGCGCATCACGGGCGTCACGCCCTCGGCATTCTTGTACACGCCGACACCCAGGTCGATCTTTTGATCGCGCGGGTCTTCACGGTACATCTGCATCAGCGCCAGGATCTTGTCGGCGGGCTGCGGTTTGAGGTTGTGGAACATCAGTTCTCTCCGGTTGCGACGGGCAGGGTCGGGAAGGCACCCCATTCCGCCCAGGAGCCGTCATAAAGCGAATGGTCTTTCTTGCCGATGCGTTCAAGCGCAAGGCTCAGGATCGCGGCCGTTACACCTGACCCGCAGGTCGTGATCGCGGGTTTGGACAGGTCCACGCCGGCGGCCTCGAAAACGGCGCGGCATTCCTTGGGCGACTTCATCGTGCCGTCCTTGTTCAACAGGGCGCCAAAGGGCACGTTGCGCGCCCCCGGAATGTGACCCGACCGCAATCCTTCGCGCGGTTCCGGCTCGGCCCCGGCAAAGCGGCTGGCCGAACGGGCGTCGATAATTTCGTGATCTGCCAGTTTGGCCGCCGCAGACACTTGCGTGACGTCGCGCACCAGGTGGTTCTGCACCCGGACCATCATGTGCCGGTCCCTGATGACCGGCGGCAGGTCCTCGACCTCGCGCCCTTCGGCCTGCCACTTGGGCATACCGCCATCCAGAACCGCGATATTGTCCTGACCCATCAGCCGGAACAGCCACCAGACACGCGCCGCAGACATCAGCCCGGCGCCGTCATAAACGACGATTTGATGCCCGTCCCCAACGCCCAGCGCGCGCATGCGTGACATGAACTTTTCGACCGGAGGGGCCATGTGCGGAAGATCCGAGCGTTGGTCGGAAATATCGTCGATATCGAAGAAACGCGCCCCCGGTATATGGCCCGCGTCATATTCAGCCCGCGCATCGCGCCCTTGCTGCGGCAGATACCACGAACCGTCCAGAATCCGCAGATCCGGATTCTTGAGATGTGCGGCCAGCCATTCGGTGGAAACGAGTGTTTTCGGATCGTCCTGCATCAAAGCCTCTCCTGAGCACGCTTGCCGTTTCCCTATACGCGGCAGGTAATGGGTTCAAGACTGGATAAGGGCGGCAGACCTTCAAAACAGGGCCTATTCCGCGTTTCGGGACCTCAGGAATTGCGCAATTCCGATCATGCTGATGACGATCCAGAAACACTCGATCAACATCGACGCCAGGTTGAAATTCTGCAAAAGCGAGAAAACGATCAGCACCGACCCCACAAGGTTAAGCACCGGAAAGGCCAGGTCCGCCGAGTTCATCATTCGCATCTGGGTCGCAAAATACGCGGCGACAACGATCAGTGCCCCGAATGATCCAACCGCGTCCGCGATTGTCAGGCTATCCATGACTGCGTCCATCATTGACGTGGTTCCATGGCTGGCTGACCTGCGGCCAGATCGCGGCCATTGGTCGGAACATAATGGTGCATGTTCAAAAAGGTGGCCCCGACATCACCCGCGCGGTAGCCATGCGGCAGGTCGGCGGCAAACCGCAACCCCTGCCCGGATTGCAAGGGCACCCAATCGCCGCCGCGCAGCACCTCAAGCGTGCCGTCCAGAACGAACACTTCTTCGGTCACCCCCGCTGCGTGGGCGGCGGAATCGTAACGCTGGTTTGGCGACAGGTCGACGTGAAAAGTTTCCGCGCCCAGCGCCGGATCATAGGGAAAGACGATCTTGACCGCGATACTGCCGGGAAAGGTCACGGTCCGGAACAGGTCGCCGTCGTTGGTATCGCGCAGCGCATCCGTGCCGATCAGGGCGCTCAGAGGCAGCTGGAACCCCTTGGCGATTTTCCACAGCGTCGAAATGGTGGGGCTCGACTCGCCACGCTCGATCTGGCCCAGCATGGCCTTGCTTACGCCGGTCAGTTCGGCCGCTTTTGACAGGCTCAACCCCGATGCGGCGCGGACGTCCCTCAGTTTCAGCGTTATGTCATCGGTGTCCATGCAAGCCTCGGCAACGTGTTTTCCCTTGTGCGTTATAACGCACATGTGCTACGTGCGCTATAACGCACGTACCCCGGTCATTGCAACCCGGGGCAAAAGGGAAACAGCATCATGCCAATGTACCGATCCAGAACTTCCACCCATGGCCGCAACATGGCCGGAGCCCGCGGCCTGTGGCGCGCCACCGGTATGGGCGACGACGATTTCGGCAAGCCGATCATCGCCATCGTCAACTCGTTCACGCAATTCGTGCCGGGCCATGTGCACCTGAAGGATCTGGGCCAGATGGTCGCACGCGAGGTCGAGAAGGCGGGCGGTGTCGCCAAGGAATTCAACACCATCGCCGTGGATGACGGCATCGCCATGGGCCATGACGGAATGCTGTATTCGCTGCCCTCGCGCGAGGTGATCGCGGATTCGGTCGAATACATGGTCAACGCCCATTGCGCCGATGCGATGGTCTGCATCTCGAACTGTGACAAGATCACGCCGGGCATGCTGATGGCCGCGATGCGCCTGAACATTCCTGTGATCTTTGTCTCGGGTGGCCCGATGGAGGCCGGAAAGATCGACATCGCCGATCTGGATGCCAAGAAGATCGACCTTGTTGATGCGATGGTTGCGGCCGCCGATGACAAGCTGACCGATGAACAGGTCCAGCATATCGAGGAAAACGCCTGTCCCACTTGCGGGTCATGTTCGGGCATGTTCACGGCAAACTCGATGAACTGCCTGGCCGAAGCGTTGGGCCTGGCCCTGCCCGGCAACGGATCGACGCTCGCCACCCACGCGGACCGGAAAGAACTGTTCCTGGAGGCCGGCCGCCGCATTGTCGAGATTACCAAGCGGCACTATGACCTGGACGAGAAAGGCTTTCTGCCACGCGAGATCGCGACCTTTGACGCGTTCGAGAATGCCATGAGCCTGGATATCGCCATGGGCGGGTCGACCAATACCGTTCTGCACCTGCTGGCCATTGCCAACGAAGGCGGCGTCGATTTCACCATGACCGACATGGACCGCCTCAGCCGCCGCGTGCCTTGCCTGTGCAAGGTCGCCCCCAATACCGAGAACGTCCATATGGAGGACGTCCACCGCGCCGGTGGGATTTTCTCGATCCTTGGCGAGTTGAGCCGCGCGGGCCTGCTGCACGAGGATTGCAGCACCGTCCATTCGGCGACGATGGGTGAGGCAATTGCAAACTGGGACATCAAGATCGCCAACAATCCCAAGGCGCAGGAACTGTTCAAGGCAGCCCCTGGCGGTGTGCGCACGACGCAGGCCTTCAGCCAGTCGAACCGGTACAAAGAGCTGGATACCGACCGCAAGGGCGGCGTGATCCGTTCCAAGGAACACGCATTTTCTCAGGACGGCGGTCTGGCTGTTCTGTTCGGCAACATCGCGCGCGACGGCTGTATCGTGAAAACCGCCGGTGTGGATGCGAACATCCTTCAGTTCACCGGCTCGGCCTATGTCTGCGAAAGCCAGGATCAGGCGGTCAACGACATCCTGACCGGCAAGGTGAAAGCGGGCGATGTGGTGGTCATCCGCTATGAAGGTCCGCGCGGCGGGCCGGGGATGCAGGAAATGCTGTATCCGACATCGTATCTGAAATCCAAAGGTCTGGGCAAAGCCTGTGCGTTGCTGACCGATGGTCGGTTCTCGGGCGGCACATCAGGCCTGTCGATCGGCCATGTCTCACCCGAGGCGGCCGAAGGCGGAGAGATTGGTCTGGTGCGTCAGGGCGACACGATTGAAATCGACATCCCCAACCGCTCGATCCATCTGGCGGTGTCGGATGAGGAACTGGCCCAGCGACGTGCAGAGCAAGACGAGAAGGGCTGGGTTCCCGCAGCACCGCGCAAACGTAAGGTCTCAACGGCACTCAAGGCCTATGCCAAGCTGACCACCAGCGCAGCCAAAGGCGCGGTGCGCCAGGTTTGAGTTAGAAATCGCTCGACAAAACAGCCTACCTTTCCGGTGGGCTGTTTCTTTCTGCTATGCGGGGCGAAAAATAATCCAGTTTGACGACATTAACTTCTGTTTTGGTGATTCAGTGCATGCCGTTAGTTTCGGCGGTACTCGCGAGAATCGAAATCAACTTAGGCTGCCGTCAAATTCAGACTAAGCCATATTGCTGAGACCGTTCTTGAGCGCCTGAGTCATCCCTTGAGCTTCCATGTGAAGTCGAAGCCGCTGATTGTATCCGCCTGGAGTGTTGAGCGCATCAATCAGGGGTTCACAAGCAGTCACCGATAGATTCGATGCCACCAACTCTCTGAGAAAGCTTTCGCCTTGATTTTTGTCTGACACGCGATCCCCAAGCCAGTCCGCAGCGTCGCCAACCATGCGGGCGACGGGAGAAAGCACAGCCTGTGCGCAAAGGTAGGCGGACATTTCATCGGCGCTTTGCACCGGGAAGATGCTGTTCCGATTGCCGAAAATCTCGGCAACGATTTCGGCGTCTCCATACATCATGATTGGCGAGCCACCCCGTGCAATTCCGGGAAAGGGCATCATTATGGCAGTCGCGCGCGCCGGTCGAACAAGGGTGTCTGCTTCCTCAAGTGACGCACCAGCCATAAAGGTTATCGCGATCTGGTCTTCACGAAACGTAAGCGGGCCAAGCACATCCGACGCGACTTCGGCCATCAATCCGAGAAGTAGAATATCGCTTGAATCGACAACCCCCTGGTTGTCTGCAATCTGAACGTTTTCATAGGCCTTGGCGAGAGAAGAGGAATGATGCGCACTGCGCTCAGATACAGTGATTTCGTGCCCATCGTGGGCGATGCCTTCTACCGCCGCACGGGCGATAGTTCCGCACCCGATTACGCCAATTCGCATGCTGTCCCTCCTTTAAATCTGATCCAAAACAAACCTTTTCACAGATCGCAGCATTCGTCACTTCGGCTGCGAAGCAGACACTCACCTGCAAATCATGTTCCAATCAGATGCATCTTTACCAACGGCACTTATTGCCCCTCAATCACCCAACTTGGCGTGCACCTCGTCCAGATCGATCTCACCCACGGGCATCTTGTTTCCGGGGTTCTCGAAATCATATTTGAACAATTCGAAATCCTGCTTGTAGATTTCATAGACCAGATGCATCGACAGGTCGTCGAAATAATCCTCGACCGGGTGCGCCCGCTTGGGGCCGTGACCCTCGGATTCGTTGAACCGGGGAATGTCCGACAATGTCACCGCGTGCTGGGCAGAGATATTGTCCAGCACATCCTGCATCCCTTCGTTGAACTGCTCGGTCCAGAAAATCCGATCGTAACGCCCGCCATTTGCGATAAAGGTCGAAACGTGGCCGGACATCGCAGACCAGTGAATGTCGGGGTCCATTGGCCGCCGCCAGCGGATCGTGTCACGGGCAAACAGAAGAAACCGCCGAAAGCTGGCGATCTGATCGAACTCGCCCTTTCCATCATCGCCGCCAACTTCGATCCCGTAATTGTAGATCAGCGATGGAACCAGGTTCCCGCGATACCGCTTGCCGTTGCGTTGTATGCCGCAGATCTTGTCGAAGAACGAGCTTAGGATGCGCGTATACGGGTTGCGGACGCAGGTGAACGAATAAGACGCATGCGCCCGGACATTGGACGAAATCGGGTCCTGGCTGGTGGGAAAGGCCCACTTGTGCATGCCTTCCTTGGCGTCGTGAATATCGCCGTCAAAGAACCGCCCGTGGTCCGAGTAATACATGATCTGGCCAATCGTCGAACACGCGCATTTTGGCACCACACGATAAACCATGCTTTCGCTTTCGGTCATCCATGTACCGGGAAAACCCATCTGCAGTGCCTCCTTCGCGGGCCGTTACTTGGATCGACGGCGCAGCTTTTGAAACTAAAGAACCAAAAATATTCTGTTTATTCAATCGCCCATCCTCAGTATCACAGGTGGAAACGGGCAGAAACGGGAAGTGCATAACGCGAATGGCAAAGATTGCCTATATATTGCTGTGCCACAAAGGCCCCGATGCGATCATCGCGCAGGCAGAGCAGCTTACCGCCACCGGCGATTGCATGGCGATTCACTTTGATGCCCGCTCCAGCGCGCAGGACTATGCCACGATCCGCGAGGCGCTGAAGGACAACCCCAATGTCGCTTTTGCCACAAAGCGGGTCAAATGCGGCTGGGGCGCATGGTCCTTGGTACAGGCCACGCTGAACGCGTTGCAGGCCGCCGTCGACACCTTTCCGCGTGTCACGCATTTCTACATGCTGTCCGGCGACTGCATGGCGATCAAGACCGCGGAATACACCCGGCGGTTTCTGGACGAAAACGACAGGGATTTCATCGAAAGTCACGACTTTTTCGAAAGCAACTGGATCAAGACCGGGATGAAAGAAGACCGGCTGATCTATCGCCACTTTTTCAATGAACGAACCCAAAGCGGCCGTTTCTACGCCTCTTACGAATTGCAGAAACGGTTTGGCCTGACACGCGAAATTCCGGCCGATATCCAGGTCATGATTGGCAGCCAATGGTGGTGCCTGCGTCGCCGCACGGTCGAGATGATCCTGGATTTCCTGCGCCAGCGGCGCGACGTCATCCGGTTTTTCTCGACGACCTGGATCCCGGATGAAACCTTTTTCCAGACCCTTGTTCGCCACCTGATCCCCAAGGAAGAGATTGATAACCGAACGCTCACCTTCCTGATGTTCTCGGACTATGGGATGCCGGTCACCTTCTACAATGATCATTACGACATGCTGCTGGGCCAGGACTATCTTTTTGCCCGCAAGATCAGCCCCGAGGCGCTGGATCTGAAGGAAAGGCTGGGCAAGCTTTATGCTAGCGAAGGCGTTGAATTCACGATCTCGAATGAAGGTCGCAACCTTTACGGATTTTTGGCAGGGCGCGGTCGGGTTGGCCGCCGTTTTGCGCAGCGGTTCTGGGAGGCGGGAAACACCGTGGGGGCCGGTCGCGACGTGTATCTGATTGTCTGCAAGAAATGGCACGTGGCCAAACGCCTTGTTGATCAGATCATGTCCGAGACGGACATTCCCTGCGTCGAATACCTGTTTAACGAGGCCGATACGCCGCTGCCTGACCTTGGCGGTATCGAGACAACCGTGACCAAACGGTCGCGGCATCGCCGTGCCGTGGTTCGCATGCTGTTCGAACATTTCGAAACCGACAGGCTTGTTCTGTGCCTAGACCCGGCGAACCTTGAGATCGTTCAGGACTTTTGCGCCGACCAGGCCGTCACCCACATCCTTGAGATCGAATGTGACTATTCCGACGACTACCTGATCGGACACGCGCGCCGTGTCGGGCTTGCGGGGGAAAACAGCCCCGCCGAAGCCGTGGCAAACCTGTTGCCCGCGATCCGCAACTCGTTTTCCTATGAATCCGAACTGATCCGCGCCAACAGCACGGACCAGTATTTCCGTATCTCGGAAGGGGCGCCCCGTGCCGAAAACGAAGCGGCGGTTGCCGGTTTCCTGAATATCTCGACGGAACAGGCCCACGCCATCATGGCGCTGGATTACCTGTTCGCGGATTGACCGGCAGGCCACGCGCCCGCCGGCCCGGTGGGAACAGGGTCAGATATCGAACCGGACGCCCTGCGCCAGTGGCAATTCATCCGAATAGTTCACTGTGTTGGTTTGCCGCCGCATATAGGCCTTCCAGGCATCCGATCCGCTTTCACGTCCGCCACCGGTTTCCTTTTCGCCGCCGAAAGCTCCGCCAATCTCGGCGCCGGACGGGCCGATATTGACATTGGCAATCCCGCAATCAGACCCTGCAGCCGTCAGGAATTTTTCCGCCTCGCGCATGTTCAGGGTGAAGACGCAGGACGACAGCCCCTGCGGCACGTCGTTTTGAATCTCCAGCGCCTGGTCGAATTCGTCATACCCCATGACATACAGGATCGGTGCGAAGGTTTCCGTTTTGACCACCGAACTCTGGCCGGGCATTTCGACAATCGCCGGTTCCATGTAAACGCCAGCCGGGACGTTTTCGGTGACGCGGTTGCCGCCAAACACGACCCCGCCCTGTGCCCTGGCGGTTTCCAACGCGTCGGTCATGGCCTGTCCTGACGCTTCGTCCACAAGCGGACCGATCAGCGTGCCCTCGGCCAACGGGTTGCCGATGGGCAACCCGGCATAGGCCTTTTTCAGCCGTGCGACCAATTCCTCGCGGATTTCGTTGTGGACAATCAGCCTGCGCAGCGTCGTACAACGCTGACCGGCCGTACCTACGGCCGAGAACACGATGGCCCGAACCGCCATTTCCAGATCGGCCGAGGGGCCAACGATCATTGCGTTGTTGCCGCCCAGCTCCAGAATGCACTTGCCAAACCGCTGCGCAACGATCGGAGCGACGGCCCGGCCCATGCGGGTTGATCCCGTGGCCGAGATCACCGGAACATCCTCGCTGGCCACCAGGGCCTGACCCAGATCCGCCCCGCCGATCAAGGTTTGCAACAAACCCTCTGGCGCGTCCCCGAACCGCGCAAGCGCCCGCTCAAAGATCTTTTGGCAGGCCATCGCGGTCAGCGGCGTTTTCTCGGACGGCTTCCAGATCACCGGATCGCCGCAGACCAATGCCAAGGCGGCGTTCCAGGACCAGACGGCTACCGGAAAGTTAAAGGCCGAAATCACGCCGACCGGGCCTGCGGGATGCCAGGTTTCCATCATCCGGTGGCCCGGACGCTCGGACGCGATGGTCAGACCATAAAGCTGGCGCGACAGCCCAACGGCAAAGTCGCAGATATCAATCATCTCCTGCACTTCGCCCAGACCTTCCGAAGTGATCTTGCCCGCTTCCCAACTGACAAGCGCGCCAAGGTCATCCTTGGCCGCGCGCAATTCTTCACCCAGCAGGCGGATCAGCTCCCCCCGACGCGGGGCTGGTACGATCCGCCACGCCTTGAACGCGGTCCTTGCACGGTCGATGATCGCGGGCATGTCTGTGGCCGCGGTTTCGTGAACCTCGGCCAAAAGCCTGCCATCAATCGGAGAGGTCACGCGCAAGGTGCCCCCGGTCAGTTCAGCCGCTGTCAGGCCCAGGTTTGTCAGGGTATTTTCTGCTGTCATCACTATATCTTTCATGTCTCAGGCCGCCTTGTTCTGTTCGGTGACATCTCCGGCGCGGTACAGTCGGCCGAATTCGGTGTTCAGGAAATCGGATAGCTTGACCTGCTCTTGGCGAATGAACCCCTGTGCAGGCAGGACGCCCGTCCGCATCAGGTCCACAACACCCAGGACGCCAGCCGCCGTGGTAATCTGGATCGCGCTCCAGGTGGTTCCGTCGATGGTCCGGGCAAAGGATTTGTTGATCAGGGATTTT
The DNA here is from genome assembly GCA_030427405.1 of Alphaproteobacteria bacterium. GTDB lineage: Bacteria > Pseudomonadota > Alphaproteobacteria > Rhodobacterales > Rhodobacteraceae > Ruegeria. The sequence goes on from JAUHXK010000001.1 coordinate 380,769, forward strand.
TCACGCAGGGACCCGTCGATCATGCCTTTGGCTGTGCAATAGACCAGAACGACATCCTGATCCGTACGCGGCAGCGCCGTTTCAAAGATCTCTTTCAACAGGTCCCGACGCCGTTCGAGGCCCAGGTCGTTCAGCAACAACCGCAGAATGTCCCGATGTCCGGGATACCGGATCGATCGATAGGACACCGCCCGCGCCTTGCCATCCAGCGTTTCGGGCAGTGTACCAAGACCGCCCGACGTGTTGAAACATTCGTATTCGACACCGTCATGCCCGATAATCTCGTGATCTTCCAGCGGCGCGGTCTTGGTGCGAACGCCATTCACAATGGCGTCGCAGGGGTTACAGTATTCGTTGATCAGCCCGTCAGTCGACCATGTCAGGTTGTATTTCAACGCATTCGTCGGATAGAGCGGCAACGCACCGACACGCATGTGCAGGCTGTCAATCGTATCGAACTCATCCGCCAGCGCAGCACCTGCAATGCCGACAAATCCGGGTGCCAGCCCACATTGCGGCATAAAGGCGGATTGGCTGCTTCGGGCCAGGTCACGCACGGCCTCGGTCGCGGCGACATCCTCGGTCAGATCAAAGTAATGAACGCCCGCATTGGCCGCAGCCTGGGCGATTGTCGGCGTCAGAAAAAACGGAGCCGCAGAAATCACCGCATCGAATCCGCGCAACGTGTTGGCCAGGTCGGCGGGATTGGCGACGTCGATCTGATTGGTTGATATTCCCTGCCGGTTTAACACCGACAACGCGGCCAGGTCCCGATCGGCAACCGTCACGGAATAGTTGGTCGATGATTTCAACAGCGCGGCAATCATCTGTCCGATCTTGCCCGCGCCCACAACGCATATGTTCCAGCTCACTGCATGCCTCCATTCGCTTGTCCCTCAAGCATGAAGGCGAAACTGTCCGGTACACAGGGTACGAGTTGACGAAGATGTCGAGAATTTCGTTATTTCGTCGGCGCTGCCGTCAATATGACGCCTACCCTTGGCGGGACTGTTCAGCCCTGTGCCCCTTTCCTTGGTCACAGGGCGCGCCCTGCAAAGGTCCGCAGTGACGCAGCAGGTCGCGCTGTTTCTCATCAAGCACGTTTTGAAACAGCACCGTGAGTTCAGATCGTTGAAGACGTGTTGGCATATTGGCCGCATCCATATTGTCGGTAACGCTGTCCATTTCCGCGCCTTTCGTTCCGGCGTCGAAGACGGTGTTCAGAAATGACTTGATGAGCATGTCTTAACTCCCCCATTGGCAGACCGTATTGACCGAGCCGCTGCGGACCGCGTCCGAACCCCTTGGTCGAGAGCTCAAGGACGACCATTCCGTGAGTGCCGATCCGCAGCGACAAAGCGGATTTAGGCACCCCGCGCCTTTAGGTTAGGGGGAAGAATCCGGCGCAATTTGTCACAAATTGACCAACGGATCAAAAAACCGAGCCGATTCTGAAATTTATCCGCCATTCCTAAAGACAGCCCAAAGAAAAGCGACGCCACGTCACAATCGCGCAAGCAGGGGCGAAGCGACGCAAAACAAGTCGAACGCAGCGCAAAATCGGCGCGCTTTCGCGATAATTACGGTGGTTCTTACCGCTCAGACCGCCTGTTGAACGGATGATTGCGCTGCGGCTGCGCGCCCTGAGACACCCAAACAGTTGACACGCCAGCCAAAGCGTTGAGCATCCGACAACGTGCATGGGCACCACACGGAGGATCGAATGAACATTGACCGGCTTTCCGGGCTTGCTGACTGGCTGGATGAAGGCGCACCTGGGGTGGCATTCAACATGTTCGCAATCCGCCAGCCGATTTCATACGTTCTTGGGCCAGAAGGTGATCCGATGGACGCCCGGATGATCCTGCGGCAAGTCGCCGAGAAAAACCTGACACAAACCGACATATGCTGCGGGCTGGATGGCGCTGCCGTCCAATTGTTTGAGCCCGATTTCCCCATGTATGCGCCCGAGCATTTTGAACGGGTACAAGAACGCGCCCTTGAATTGCTTGGGTTGCCCCGGATGGACAAGGGGCCGCGTTGGGATTGCGCGCATGACCTGTTCGACCCCACCAACGCGCCAGATGATTGCAGCCCCCGGCAAGCGGCCCAGGCAGTTCGCCGGTTGATCGCAGGGCAAGACCCCTGGCCCGGGCCTTGAAGGATAATTTGGCCTTGAACGACCCGCAACGCTGCCGGTTCGGTCACAAAGGAAAACCAAATAAAGACAGTCGCTTGCCAATCATCCAGACACAGTTCAGAAACTGAAATTAAGAAACCCCGCGTCAAATTACCCAAGGCAAAAAGAAGTGAAATCAGGTATATCCACCCGCATTCCCCATGCGTTCCTCGCCGGAATGTGCGCGTTTTCGTTCACCACGCCATTGGAGGCGCAGGAATTTCAGAACCTCGGCTTTGGCAACGCGATCGAGGCCATGGTCATCACGATCGACGGGGAAATCGAACCGGGGGCTGGTGACCGGTTCGAGCAATGGTTGAACGCGGATGGTGCCGATGGATTCCGGGTCATGCTCAACAGCCCTGGCGGGGATTTGGTCGCGGCCATGCAACTGGGCCAGGTCATTCGGGACCACGGGTATTGGACGGAAACCGGGCGCGTTGGCTATGCAACCACGGATACGGACGGATACCGGAACCTTGTCGAAATGCCGGGGGAATGCCTGGACGCCTGTGCACTTGCCTTTCTTGGCGGGGTCTCGCGGTCCAAATATTCCGCCGGCTCGCTTGGGGTCCATGCGTTCTCGCGTGACCTCGCGCAACAGGGGGCCGCGCTTGCGGCCACCGGAACCGACACTGATCAGGCAACCATGTCCAGCCTTTCGCTTGCCGGCTCCATTGTGGATTACATCACCAGAATGGGTGCCGACGCGCGCATGTTCACGGTTGCAACTGCGAACGCGACCCCGACGCCCCGCTTTTTCTCGGAAGAGGATGCCGAGGCGCTGAATATCGCCACCTCTGACGGTTTTGGACCTTTTGTTCTGACACCCAAAGCGGGTGGGCTGTTGGCGTCGTCTTCCCGAATTGGCCCCACCCACCCTTATGACCTAGCCACGGGCTTGACCCTTTTTTGCCAGGAGGGGCACCCGGGCGAGGCCTGGATACGCATCGAAACTGACATGCAGGGCGGCGACGAGGCTTACCTGTTGGACAGTGCAAACGGGATGCGCCTGATCGTGACTCAGACAGGCGGGCAAGAGCAGGAATTCACGATTGCCCAACAAGACATTCTTGCCGATTCCGGTGGCTCCGGTGAAACGCACCGATGGTTTGCCAAAATGGGGACAGCCCCGATCAGGGCTGTTTTGGCCGCCGATCAGATCATAGCCCAAATTGATGTCCCACGCTCATCTGGCGGGTATGGGGCAAGCCACACGCTGACCGAAACAGATCGCAAGATGATCAGGTCGGCATTCATGAACTGCATCCCCTGAACGGGGCAAAGGCGCGCAAACAGGAGTTTCATCCCACAATGTGGTGGCAAGAAGACAACGAACCCGATCATGACCAGTTCCCCTGGGTTCTGGGCCTTTTGGTTTTCGCAATCATTCTTGCAATCATCTATTTTCTTGGCGCGGGTTTGCCGTGGATTCTGGTCGGCGCGTTCTTTAGCGCCTTCATCGGCGTCGCGGCCCAAAGCCGTCTGGACAGATTACGGGCCGAAAAAGGCCAGTATGGCGCGGGCCAAACGCATTCCGCGCCAGATGGTTTCGGCCCGGCCGCGTCAGACGAGGCCGTGACAGTGGTGGTGAAGGGCAAGATCACACATCCCGACCGACGCCGCGACATCCGCGTTTCCCTTGATCTAGTGGCTGACAATCTTTTCCGGGTCGTCATACACAATTATGAGCACGGCAATTGGTACAGGGATTTCGCAATCAGCGTGACATACCCGGGACCTACTGCCGATATCACCCTTCCGCGCCCTGACCCAGATCAGGCATTGATGATTGGCCCGGACACCGTCCCGGACCAGGCGGCACGCGCGCTTTACGATCTGGGGCAAGTGATTGCCCCCTGCACGCTGCGGGTTGCATGGGCCAAGGATCAATTGCAGGTCCAGGGCATCTTGGCGCATGAACTTGTCGAGACCGGCACGGTGTCGGAAATGGCTGAATTGATGGAAAACCTCAACCGGGCCATTCTTGATCATGGTCTGTTCCGGGACTTGGCTGTCGCGGCACCCATTCCCGCCAAGGACTTTAAGGACGGAGTGAAAGACGGCACCATGCCGCTTGAGGATGGTGATCTCGTCAACATTTTCGCCCTGGCCGACCGATGGGAACCCTGAACCCGCCGAACGCTTGCTGCGAGGAACAAAAACCCGCGTCGCGTTCATCAACGCCCGCCGGCAGTCTTTGACAGGCTAATCCGGGCCGCCTTGCAGCCCGATACCTGCGGCCAAAGATGTGCCCCTTCGCCGTTCAGTCTGCTGTGACCAACAGCCCGAGGCGGAATTTTCCGTCGCTCTCTTTTTCAAACTGCATCCGGTATTCATTGGCAACCGGGATCAGGTCATCCGAGTTTGCGTAAAAGGTGCGGCCGTCGCGCGCGCGCATTTCAAGCCACCCTTCCTGCCGATGCGTCAGACACAGCAAATCGACGCAAAGCAAGCTGGCGGCAGACCCGATCACGACGTCGGGGCTGCTGGCGTCGGGGGTTGTTCGCACCTTGCCCGATGCCACCCGCATCAGAGAATAGATGTCGAAATCTCCGGTCTCGATCTCGGCGTAATAGGGGAAAAGAAACTCATGCGGGGAAACAGCGGCCCCGCCGTCCTGTGTCAGACGATCAAAGGTCGATAGGAAACGCCCATAGGTGTCGGTGTTATTGTCTTCCCACAGGGCCACAAAGATCGCGTGCCCATCATCCGTACCGTAGCTGATGGTTACATCCTTTGAGATCCAGGACAGCAAACCCTGTCTGTCGCCATTTCGTGCCGCCTGACGGATTCCCTCGATCGCTTGTGCCACGCCGGGCGGGGTTTCGTCAGGTGACGACCTGGTAAAGGACCCGACATTCTCGACCGTCGGATTATCTGACGACGGGGCTTGCAAATTGCAGGCTGCCAGAACCGCCAGCGACAAAACAAAAACAACTTTTTTCACGGCTCACTCTCAGGTTACGACGTCACTGTCGGCACATGCAGGTTGCCAATCCGTCCAGCAATGCACAATCGGTTTTTATCCTCGGAAACGACACCCCCAGACCCATCCTGGCGAATCCATTTTACCACCAATCAAATTAGACGCCCCGGATCGGCACACCCGCCCAACCCGATGAAACACGCCCTTCGACAAGGCACCGACGCCGCTGAACTGGTCGCCCGAGCCCGGCGCGCACCCAAATCGCCGAGGCCCGGACGAATAGACCATCTGGCGACGACGTCATTTTCGAAGGCTGTCAGGTTCAGAAAATAAATTACCTAATTACAATCGATTAATGGATGACAAAAGCACTTCAACGCTGTTTTCGCAGCCTGTTATTCCAAACACCTCGCCCCCCAAGCCGTGCAACAAACAAGCCGTAAAGCGGAAGCCAAGACCCGGGTCGTGCGGGAATAGTTGTCATTTTTCATCTTGCGCGAAAATGATCAATGTGTTTCAAAATTGTAAATCGCCGGTAGAGGAGCCGGTAAAGATCGGGGAGGGATCGTCTGTGAAAGCCTGTGTGGTTCACGCCGCTCGCGACGTGCGAATTGAACATCGCGATACCGGCAGCGCCGGTGCCGGAGAGGTGATGGTAGGCTTTGCCTGGGGCGGTATCTGCGGATCAGACATCCACTATTTCGAACATGGGCGCGTGGGCGATTCGATCGTCCGCAACCCGATGATCCTGGGTCACGAGCTTTCGGGAACAGTGATCGCGACCGGAGAAGGTGTGACCGGGCTCGTTCCGGGTGACAAGGTGGCCGTCAACCCTGCAAGCCCCTGCGGGCAATGTGCGTATTGCAAAAGCGGTGACACCAATCTTTGCACCGACATGCAATTCATGGGAAGCGCCGCGCGCCAACCGCACCGCGATGGTGGGTTTTCCGAGGTGGTCCGCGTCAAGGCCTCGCAATGCGTCAAAGCTCCTGCCGATGCCGACCTTCAGCATCTGGCCATGGCGGAACCGTTTGCCGTTGCCCTGCACGCCGTCGCGATGGCCGGGGATGTGTCGGGGCGCACGGTGCTTGTCACCGGTGCGGGCGTGATCGGCCAGATGGTTGCGGTGGCTGCACGCCGGGCCGGGGCCCAGCGCATCATCATGAGCGACGTTTCCCACGAAGCCTGCGACCGCGCAGTTCAGCTGGGGATCGACGAGGTTGTAAACGCCACCGATGCCTCAGTTGTGTCGGCCCTAACGGCCACGCCGCGCTGCGATATTGCGCTTGAGGCCTCGGGCGCGCCACAGGCCCTTGATCTGGCCATCGAGGCGATGAAACCCCGTGGCCGGTTGGTTCAGGTTGGATTTCTGCCGCCAACTGCGCCGCTGCACCTCGCCAAGCTGCTGACCCGCGAACATACGATCACCGGGACCTATCGGTTCTCAGATGAATTCGAAACGGCGGTACATGCAATCACCACGGGCGAGGTGGATTTGCGTCCGATGATCTCGGCCGAGCTTCCTCTGGATGCGCCAGAGGCGGTGTTCGAACGCGCGCTCGACAAGGCGCGGACGCTGAAGGTGATGGTGACCTTCGAATGACCGCGCCCTTTTCCCTGCCCTATGCCCCGGACCTGCTGAAGGTCACCGCCGCCCATATCGGTGTCGGCGCCTTTCACCGGGCGCATCAGCAGGTCTATTTTGACGACCTTGCGCGGCATGGCGTGCAGATCGGCGTAATGGGTGTAAACCTGACACCGCCAGACATTTCCGGTGCGCATGGCGCACAGGGCGGGCGTTATGCGGTGCTTGCCGAAGACGCGGCACATTCCGAATGCCACGGTGTCGGCACGCTAAGACACCTGTATGACGCATCCCAGGCTGCAACTGCGCCCTGGGACGACATTTCCTTTGTCACGCTGACAATCACCGAGAAAGGGTATTGCCACCATCCGGGTACTCGGGATCTTGACCTTGACCGCGTCGCTGCAGACCTGGCCACACCGGACAGGCCGCGCACGGCCATCGGTTATCTGGCCTGGATGCTTGAACGCCGCCGGCGTTCTGGTGGCGCGCCGATCACCCTGGCAAGCTGTGACAACGTTCCGCAGAATGGCCAACTGCTGAAAAGCGTCCTGCAGCATTACGCCCGGCACGCCTTTCCGCAGCTTTTGCCCTGGATGGAAAGCCATGTGCGGTTTCCTGTCTCTATGGTCGACCGCATTGTGCCCGCGATGACAGCCGAGGCACGCGACCGGCTGGAGACAGCGCTGGGACATAAGGATGCGATCGGTGTGGTGGCTGAACCTTTCCGCCAATGGGTGATCGAGGACAACTTTGCCGTCGGTCGGCCGCCGCTGGAACGTGCGGGTGTCCAGATCGTCCGTGACATCACCCCCTATGTGCGCATGAAATACCGCCTTTTGAACGGGCTGCAATCGGCCTATGCCGAGCTTGGAAGGCTGTGCGGTTTCGTCAGCTCGTACGACGCGTCAACGCAACCTGACCTTGCTGCATGGGCAACGGTATTTCATGCGTCGCAGGCCGCGACCCTGGAATGCCCTGCAGGCGAAGATCTTGCCGCCTATGGCCGGACCAGCCTTGAGCGTCTGCAAAACCCAAGAATACATCACCCGCTGAACCAGATCGCATCGGATGCCAGCCTGAAACTTCCGCAACGGATTGCAGAGCCGGCCGAGACCCTGATCGCACGGGGTGACGCAGCGCGGGCCGCGCCGCAGGCAATGGTTCTTGCGGCCTGGGCGCTGAATGGCGGCAATACCGCACCGGACGCAGAAGGGTTCTGCATGAGCGACCCGCTGGCCCAGAAAATGGCGGCGTACAGGACGCAGTTTGACGCCGACGCAGCCGAACTTGCCGGTGCCGTGCTGTCGCTGCCGGTCTTGCCGCAGGCGCTTGCTGCCTCGGACGAGTTCCGCGGGCTGGTGGAACAATGGATTTCTCGCTTTGGCAAGGCCGAGCCCAAGGCTCGGGCGGCGCTGATCGGCGAGTGTGCAAGGGAGAACATGCATGCGTAAGTGGCTGGCAGGCCGAACGCCCGAAGAATGGCTCGGCGCGGCCCTCATGACGGTCGTGGTGGTCCTTTTGGGGTTGCAGGTCATTGCACGGTTCGGCTTTGGCCGATCCTTCAGTTGGCTTGAGGAAGTAAGTCGTTTCGCTTTTGTCTGGTCGGTCTATTTCGGCTTTGTCATCGCTGCCGAAGGCGACCGCCACATCCGCGTTGCGCTGCAACTCGAACTTCTGCCCGAACGTGCAAGGCTGGTCGCCTATACCCTGGCCGATACGCTTTGGCTTGTCTTCAATGCCATCGTGATCTGGCACGGGTACTGGTTCACGCTTTCGATGTTCGAGTTCCCCTATATCTCGCAGACGACGGGCATCAACTTGGTCTGGGTGCAGATGATCGTGCCACTTGGCTTTGCCTTCATGTCGGTCCGCGTGTTCCAGGTCATGCTGCGCCGCTGGCAGACCGGCAAAGGCCCCGCAGATAGCCGGATGGGAGACTGATCATGGATCCGACGCTCCTGATGGCGCTGTCCTTCGTCATCTTCCTGGTGATTGGCGTGCCCGTTGGCATTTCGATCGGTTTGTCAGCAGTCATCGCGATGGCCACGGCGAACATGCCGATGTCCTATCTTGTCCAGACCGCCTATTCCGCCGTTGACGAGTTCACAATCATCGCCGTGCCGATGTTCATCCTGGCGGGAACGCTGATGGAGAAAGGCGGCCTGACCCAGCGGCTGATTGATTTCTCTCGGGCCATTGTCGGCCCGGCGCCGGGCGGGCTTGCCAGTGTCACAATCGTCGCCTGCACCATCTTTGCCGCGATCTCGGGGTCGGGGCCCGCAACCACCGCGGCCATCGGTTCGATCATGATCCCCGCCATGGTGCGCGACGGGTATGACAAGGGCTTTGCCTCGGCTGTTCCATCATCCGCAGGCGGGATCGGCGTTGTCATCCCGCCCTCTATCCCGATGATCATTTACGGCATCACCTCTGAAACCTCGATCAGCGCCCTATTTATCGCGGGCTTCGTGCCGGGCCTGATGCTTGCCGCCGCCCTATATGGCACCAGCCGCTTCATTGCCGGTCGTCGCGGGTACACATCCGGCGATAGCTCGGGCCGGGAACCGGGTGCCATTCGGCGCACCGCGTGGGAAGCAAAATGGGCGCTCGCCGCCCCGGTTATCATCCTCGGGGGTATCTATACCGGCGTATTCACGGTGACCGAAGCGTCGGTGGTGGCCGTGCTTTACGCACTGTTCGTCGGCATATTCGTCTATCGCGAAATCCGGCTGTCCACCTTTATCGACGCCATGGTCTATTCGGTTCGGATCACCGGAACCGTGATGCTCGTGCTGGTCACCGGACGGATCATCGGGCGCATGCTGACGGTGTTCCAGGTGCCGCAACTGGTGTCCAACGGGCTGATCGGCGCGGTGTCTGACCCGACATTGCTGATCCTGCTGATCCTGCTGCTGCTGATCTTCATCGGCATGTGGATGGAAACCCTGACCCAGATCATCATCCTGACACCGCTTTTGCTGCCTGTCGTCAGCTCTGTCGGAATTGATCCGCTGCAATTCGGGATCATCTTCGTCATCGCCTGCGAGATCGGCTACTCGACACCGCCATTGGGTGTGAACCTCTTCGTTGCCAGCGAAATAGGCGAAACAACGGTGGAAAAGGTCTCGAAGGCCAGCATCCCGTTTCTGATCGCCGAGGTCACGGTGATGGTGCTCGTCGCCTTTATCCCGGAACTCACCCAATGGCTGCCAAGGCTGCTCGGATTCATCAACTGACAAGACCATTTACCAAGGAGGAGACCCAAATGAACATCTTCAAAACGGCAATTGCCGCTGCGGCCCTGTCCGCAATCGGCGCCCTGCCCGCACTGGCGGCAGACTATACCCTGCGCCTGAGCCACGGCGACAATGAAAACAACCCGACCCATATCGGGGCGGTCAAGTTCAAGGAACTCGTCGAAGAATATACCGACGGCCGGATCGAGGTGCAGATTTTCCCGTCCAACCAACTCGGTTCGGAACAGGAAGTCGCCCAAGCGTTGCGCATGGGATCAATCGAAGGCGAAATCCTTTATACCGGCAACCTTGTGCCGTTGGCCCCGTCCGTTGGTGTGATGATGCTGCCCTATGCCTTCACCTCGACCGAAGAGGCCCACGCCGCGATGGACGCGCTCAAGGGTCCGCTTAACGAACGTCTGCCGCAAGAGGCCGGCGTCCGCGTTCTGGGGTATTTCGAAAAAGGGTTCCGCGTCCTGACCAACAGCGAACGCGAGGTGAAAACCCTCGAAGACCTGCAGGGTCTGAAAATTCGCGTGTCCAAGAACAATATCGCGATCAAAACGTTCCAGTCCTGGGGGCTCGACCCGATCCCGATGGCCTGGGCTGAGGTTTTCCCGGCATTGCAGCAGGGCGTGATCGACGGTCAGGAGAACCCCTATACCACGGCAATCTCTTCGAAGTTCTACGAAGTTCAGAAGTACATCACCGAAATTCACTACCTGATCTGGTCCGGCCCGATCATCGTGTCCGAACGGTTCTATCAAGGTCTGCCCGAAGACCTGCAAGAGGCGTTGAACCGGGCAGGCGAAGAAGCCGCCCTGCACGAGCGTCAGGTTTCTGCTGAAGAAACCGCGGCGGCCAAGGAAGAACTGGTCGAACTTGGTATGGTTCTGTCCGGCGCACCCGAAGACGAGGCCAAGTGGCAAGAGGCTGCCAAGGCGCTGTGGCCAAGCTTTGCCGACGACATCGGCGGTGCAGAATGGGTCGAACAGGCCTCGCAGATCATGCAAGACGCGATCTCGAAGTAACGCCCCCCGCATCCCAACCGACAATAGCGGCGCCGGGTTTTCCCGGCGCCGCTTGGTACATGAACCCTGGGCTGGGGCGTGAATAACGCCATTGCCTACGACACCTAGCACGGCAATACTCCTCTTATGCCACAAGCAAGTCCCAGTTCCCGCTCTGAAATCGCGAATTTCGATGATCTGGTCGCGCACCTGGGCGACCCGGAGCTTCGCCTTCCCAAGCGCCTGAAACAGGTGGCCAAGTTCGTTCTGAACAACCCCGAGGACACCGCGATCTACAGCATCGTCGAGCTGTCGCGCATGGCGGATGTTCCCAGTTCGACCTTTACACGTTTTTCCAAGGAACTTGGGTTTTCCGGATTCTCGGATTTCCAATCGGTATTCCGGCAACGCCTGCTGGGCCCCAAGGCGACCGATACTGACCGAAGGCGGGCACTGGCCGACACCCCCCTGCGCGATGCGACCAGCGGCGTCGACCTGGATGATCCGAACGCGGTGTTCGACGCCTTTATCCACGCGGGTATCGACACGTTGCTGCGCCTGGAGGAAGAGGTCGACCGCTCGGTTCTGAATGACTTTGTGACAACCCTCGCCGAGGCCCGCACCATCCACATCGTGTCAGCCCGCGGGACGTTCGGCGTAGGCGCTTATTGCTTTTACGGCTTTTCGCAGGTTGGAAAGCACGCCAACCTGATCGACAATACCGGGGCGATGCGGGCCGAGCAGGTCCGCTTTATGCAGCCCGATGACGTCGCCCTGGTAATCACGTTCGACGATTACACCCCCGAGACCCTTGAGATCGCGGAAAAGGTCCTGGCCAACGGACATCGACTGCTGTGTATCACCGACAATGAGATGAGCCCCGCTGCGCGGATTGCAAACCAGGCGCTTTATGTCCGCGAAGGTCATCTTGGACATTTCCGCCTGCAAATTCCGGCAATGGCGCTTTGCCAATCCATCATCGTAAGTGTCGGCAGGAAAGTCAGCCGCGCCAGCCGGAAACAGCCCAAGGCTTAGGCCGCCGAAGCTGTCAGGTTGACGAGAATATCCCAATACCGCTTCCAACACTGGCCCGTGCTGAATATGGCACAATCACTCGGTCAACATGATCAACGAGGTATCGCACACATGAGAATCTTCGCGCTTTCGGTCTTTGGCATCCACATGGTTTTCGAGCTCGCCTTTGGTGCAAGTGCGTTCCTGACCGGTGCATCGTCGTCGCAGAATGCGGAACAAATTGCACAACAATCAGTTCAGTTGACGATAGCGTTCCGGTTTCTAGGCAGCGCCTTGATTGCCCTTGGGGTCATGGCGGCCATTGTCATTTTCGTCGCCGGTCTTCAATCACGCACAGCGCTTTACGCCGCCATGGGCTTTGCCATATTCCACGGTCTCGGGGCGATTGGCAGCGTCTGGTCCGCAGCCCCCGGCTTCGAGGTGTACCAGCAGCCACTGGCCTTGGGTGCCGTTACGTTGCACACATTGCTTGCCTTGGGCTTTGCCGCCGTGGCAATCCGCTTTCCCACGAACCCGACCGGCACTGGTTAAAGGTGGATCAGGCACCGCCAGTTTCAACGACCTTGGCACTCCGCCCACCCGCGCCGCGTCAATCGTCACGGGTGCAGCGGAACAGGATTTTCCAATTGGTATAGACATCCAGCCGATCCAGATGGGACGGGAAAAAGCTGCTGGGGGCGTCGGCGGGTATCGCTGCGTTAGCCAGGAAACGGCTGACATCCACCCTCAACCCCGCTTGACGGAATGCCTCGACATAATCCGAGATCGAATGGCTCGGGACGGGAATGTTGGAGAAGGCAGAGATCGCCGGGTGCCAGCTGGACCAAAGCGGATTATCGCGATGGCAACAGGTCACGGCATGGTAGCTTGCGCCAGGCCTCAGCGCCTGGGCAACTTGCCGCGCATGCCCCACTAGATCCGGGATGAGGTATATGACCTCGTGGCTGAAAGCCAAATCAAACTCCTGCCCCGCATCGACCAACCGGGGCGTCGCAAGATATTCAATCGGGCGTGTCCCTTTGCGGGCATTGGCCGTCTTAACCGCCGCGCGGGCCAGATCTACGCCGACACCGGCCTTGAAAGGGTGTTTGTCGTAAAGCGTTCGCAAGAACCCACCCTGATTGCAGCCGAAATCAAGCACCTTGGCCTGCGACAGGTCGGGATTTCCGAGAAAGGCAATCATCTCGTGCCAGATCCAGGCGTGATCATCGGTCATGGTGTCTTCTTCGGTGGCATCGCAGGACCAGGTGTCGATCAAGGCTGACATGGGGATTTCCTTATTGTGAAACAGTCGCGTTTCCGGCTTGGGCTTCCAGATCTTTCAGCAACGCCCTGAAATTGCCGCGCGCCGTTCCTGGGTGGCGTATTTTCTTGACCGCTTTCAGGTTGTGCAGATCACCGCCAACGACGATCAACCCGACCATGCCCCACTCGTAATGCGGCAGGCAGATATGGCCATAGATGCCGGGTACCGTGAATTCGACCGTCAACTCCTGGTCGATGGCCCCGTTCCAATGCTCGGCCCCGTCGGGGATCATGCCGCGCTTGGACGCCGAATTGTGCCCTTCATCCGTGGCCAGAAAGGTCACGGTGTCACCGACATTTACATGCAGCAACGCAGGTTCAAAGACGTTGGGCGTGTCGGGGTCGCCACAAGCGGCGTTCAGCATAAGAACCGAGTGGGCCTGCCCCACGGGCGCGGGGGCCGGACAGGCCAGCACAGCGCTGCCGGTTCCGGCAAGCGCCCCCATGGACAAAACAAAATTACGACGCGTAAGCATGAACAAGCAGGTCCTTTCTGGGGCCAGACGTGATTTCGATATCAACGCCGTAGGTTTCGGAAATGGCCGGTGAGCGCAGCACATCGCCAGGGGTACCCTGGGCAAGAACCCGGCCCTGACCCAATAGCACCAGATGATCGGCGAACCGGGCCGCCAGGTTCAGATCGTGCAGCGCCACGATACCAATCGTGCCGCGCGCGGCCATTGCCGTCTTGATCTGGCTTAGCACCTGCAATTGGTGGCGCAAGTCCAGCGCCGAGGTGGGTTCATCAAACAGATAGACATCCGAGTTTCGCACCAGCGCCTGAACGACCGAAACCATCTGCGATTGCCCGCCGGACAACTCGCTGACAAAGGCTTCGGACAGGTGGCCGATCCCGGCATGATCCAGCGCCTGCCCGACCGCCAGCATATCAGCCTCACTGACCCGCCAACCGCGCAACTGCTTGTGCGCCATCATCACCACGTCGAAAACGGTCAGCGCCGCGTTGGCGGTAAAGAACTGAGGCATGAAACAGACCCGTTTCAACCGCTCGCGCGAGGACAGCGTGGCAAGATCGGTTTCGCCCAGATGCACCGCGCCCGATTCTGTCCGATGCAGCCCGGCAATCAGCCGGAACAGGGTCGACTTGCCCGATGCATTCGGTCCGATAAGCGCGGTCAGGGTTCCGGGTGCGATCGCGTCAAACCCCACGTCGCGTAGAACCCGGCGCTTGCCATAGGAAAATGCCAGGCCACTTGCTGTCAGTTCGGTCATTGCCAATGCCTCTTGCGCTGGCCCAGGATGAGCAGGATGAAAAACGGAATGCCGATCAGCGAGGTGATCATGCCGATGGGATAGACGATACCCGGCGTGATCGCCTTGGACGCAATGGATGTGCCGGACAGGATCAGCGCGCCGCACAATGCGGAGAGTGGTAGAAAGCCGCGCTGATCCTCGCCCACGATCATCCGCGCAATATGGGGACCGACCAGGCCGACAAAGGCGATTGCCCCGACAAAAGACACCGCCACTGCGGCAAGGACCGACACACCGCCAAGAACGGTGATGCGCAGAAGCGAGACGTTGATGCCCAGGGCAGCGGCCTTGTCCTCGCCCATGCGCAGCGCGGTCAACGCCCAGGACCGCGACAGAAAATAAGGCAGGATGACCACCAGAACGGCGGCGCAGACACCGACCTTCGCCCAGCTGGCACGGGCCAGCGACCCCATCTGCCAAAAGATCAGCTGCGCCAGCTGGAACTCTGATGCGCCGTATTGCAAAAAGGCCAACAGCGCGTTGCAGGTAAACAACACGGCTATGCCCACCAGGATCATTGCCTCGGGCGAGACCCCGCGCAACCGGGTGAACAGGAACAGCAAAAACGACGTTCCCATTGCGAAAACAAAGGCGTTCACCGTCACCATCAGCCCGCCGACCCGAGGGATCACGGACCAGCCCAGCACGATCGCCAGCGCCGCGCCAAAACTTGCCGCCGAGCTGAGACCAAGTGTAAACGGGTCAGCCAGCGGGTTGTTGAGGATGGTTTGCATCTCGGCCCCTGCCACGCCCAGCATGGCACCAACGCAAACGGCCATCAGCGCCACGGGCAGGCGGACCTGCCAAATGATCACGTTTTCCTTGTTGCTGGCGACCGAAGGGTCAAGAATAACGTGCAGCGTGCGCAGGAAGCTCAGGTTTGCCGGGCCGGTATTGATGTCCACGACAACCATGGTCGCCAAAGCCAGCACGGCAAATCCAACAAGAGCAGCGCGCCACATTGATCGGCGCTTGTAGGCGGCAACAAGTGTCTGCGCTTCGGCAGAGATTGTCAGGTCGGACATACGCGAAACTTTCTTGTGGCCCGCAGGGTTTTGTCCCCGCGGGCTGTTTTCTTAATTGGTGGCCGGAGCGGACATCCAGAATGTGCCCGACGGCTCGAATGGCAGGAAACGCTCGTGCAGTTCGGTGAAGGTCGCCCAGGGATCGAGATCTTCGAAATCGTCAGGGTGGAACCACTTCGCCAGTTGCTGGATGGCGACGAAATGATAGGGCGAGTTGTAAAACTGGTGGAAAATGGCGTGGTAATTGCCGTTCTTGACCGCATCAAGGTCCGCAAAACCGGCCCGGGCAGCCAATGCCTGAATTCGTTCGTTGTTTCCGGCGTCATCCGCCTCATAGCCCAGCAGGACCGAGGTCACCTCGGGTTTGGACTCTGCCCAGTTGGCGCCCGTGGCGACAATGTGTTCGGGGTCCGCCTCGATGACACCTTCCAGGTTCAGCGTGACCGAATAGGCATTCGCCAGGGTCGAAGCATAGTTGGTGCCCCCGGCCAGTTCGACAAAGCGGCCATAGTTATAGGGGCCAAACGACCAGCAGCAGAAATCGTTTTGCCACCCGGCGGCGTTCTCAACCACAACCATCGGGCGTTCTTCGGCTGGAATTGTGTCGATGATATTGGTCACCTTGCGCATCTGTGCGATGTAGAAGTCGATGAACTCGGCGGCGCTTTTTTCCTGACCCAGAATGCGCCCAAGAGCCAGAAGTGACGGCACGACGTTTTCGGTGGCATTGCGGCGGAAGTCGATAAAGGCCACCTGAACACCCGCATTGTCCAGCTTTTCGATCAGACCGGTTTCCTCGGCTTTGAACAGGCTGCCCGATTCCAGCAGAACCAGGTCTGCTTCGGATTCAAGCACCGCCTCGATGCTGAAATCCCCTGCGTAAGGGTTGCCAAAGTTGATCATGCGGGCGGTGTCTTCGGGGAATGCGCCTTCGAACTTACGGAATCCGTCCGGATCATAGAGAACCAGATCATTGTTCCAGCCGACGATCTTTTCGAACGGATTTCCATCCGTGACGGCGCTGATCGCATACATCATCCGGCCCTCGCCCAGGATGATCTTGTCGGGCATGTCCGGCAAAGTGACTTCGCGGCCCGCGATGTCGGTAAAGGTCAAGGCTTCGGCTTGAGCATCGGTTGCTGACACGAACAGGGTCGCGATGGCTGCAATAGCACCAAGGAAGCCGCTCAGGGATGTCTTGAAAGACATTGGCGGTCTCCGTTTGGGTTGATTACACAGCGTCTCTTAGGGGCAGAACGCGCAAAAGCCAAGTGTTTTTGTCGGGTTTTTTTACGGACGGCATTTTGCCCTTTTCACCAAAGCCAAGACTACTTTGACTTTGTTGCGAGGGGTCTTGCGACGCAGGAAGCAGTGGTCTTTGTTGCGTGCGGCTGAAACGCGCTGGTCTGGCGCTGAACGACGAAAGCCGCCCTGAGGCGGCTTGTTCGGTAAAAGTGGTTGCGGGAGTAGGATTTGAACCTACGACCTTCAGGTTATGAGCCTGACGAGCTACCGGGCTGCTCCATCCCGCGTCAGGGTCGGAAAGTGTTTCATCGTGTTAGAGAGATTGTTGG
>JAUHXK010000014.1 GCA_030427405.1 Alphaproteobacteria bacterium
CTTTCCACGCGACGAACCAGCACACGGTCATGAAGCGGTTTCAATGCCATCTTTGCAGCTCCTTGGGCTCAAAGTTTATCTATCCTTCCCCGCCTGTGGCGAGGCATTAGCACTCATGTCCTCCGAGTGATAACGGCGTATAGCTAGGCGGTCGAAAGCCACGAGTCAACAAGCACTGGCGGAAAATTTCAAACGCAGGTTCAGCCGGTTTCTTCCCAACTGTAAGCCCAGTGTTTCAGACCCTCTTGCCCCTCAGGGGTCAGGGCATAGGTGCCGGTTTCCACCTTGGCGAACCATCCATAGTGATTGGTGCGCATCAGCCGTGTTGCCTCGGCGACCCCGGTGGCCTTGGCGACGTCCGCGCCCTTGCTGGCACCATGCTCTGCCAGATGCGCTGCGCATTTCAACGCGTCCTGCCGATAGGCGGTGACAATTCCGTGCCGCGTCGCACCGCCTGCATTGGGATCACCCTCCAGCCGGTCAAACTCGCGCAGCAGCCGGGCGGCCCTGACCTTGCTTTTTCGCGGAGAATACGGCCCGGGGTCACAGTGGACCTCGACCGCCCCATCCGCGCGCACCGTGATCAGCCCAAGGCCCAACCGCCGGCACAGGGCAAGGTTGTCCTTCAACGCGCGCCGGGCGGTCCGCCCTTTGGGCTTGCACACCCCGACATAGACCAGGTCCGTCACCCTCAGGCGCGTGACCGCCTGATGGAACAGCGCCAGCGAAAAGCGCAGCTTCAATTCAACAATCACCGGGTCTGACCCATCTCGCATGGCGACGATATCGGCGGCGCCGACCTCGCCCTTCACAGTATAACCCTGACGCTCCAGCAACGCCTTGATCGGGGGATAGAGATCCTGCTCGCGGTCCATGGCCCCATGCTAGGCGATTTGTCCCGGAAAGCCACCCGCCGGGATGCATGCCACTCAACCGACTTGAACCTGCGCCACGGCAAAGGCAAAGTCCCGCCAGATGCTTCCAGCCGGCCGGATTAACCGAATGCGTTTCGTACTGTTCTTTTGCCTGATCTTTCCCGCCGCCGTGCATGCCGCCTGCGACGGGCGCGACCTGCGGCCTGACCTGTCCGCCAGCATGCAAGCCGACCTGCAACAGGCGCTGAACGAGCTTCCCTATCCACAGGGCAATCACTGGGTGGCTTCAAAAGACGGAAAGGTCTTGCACCTGATCGGAACGTTTCACGCCAATGATGCGCGCATGGATGCAGTGGTCACCCGGCTGACACCGGTTCTCGGCAAGGCCGATGCATTCTATTTCGAAGTCACCCAAGACGAGATGGCGGCGTTCGAGCAGGGTCTTGCCAGCGACCTCAGCCCGATATTGATCACATCTGGCCCAACTCTGATCGACCTGATGCCGGCAGAGGATTGGAACGCATTGTCGACCCGGCTGACCGAACGCGGAGTGCCAGGATGGATGGCCGCCAAGATGCGGCCCTGGTTTCTGAGTATTATGCTGGGCATTCCACCTTGCATGATCCAAGACCCAAATGCCGATTTCGGAATGGATGCCCGGCTTTCCGACCTGGCAAAGGAAAAGGGAATTCCACAATACTCATTGGAAAGTATCGATGAGGTGATAGCCATTTTCGACAGCCACCCAATCGAAGACCAAGTCCAGTCGCTTGTCCGGATGGCCGATGCGCTTGACGGCAGCGAAGATCAACTGGCAACGATGGCCAACATGTATTTCGAGGAACAGCACGGTCAAATCCTGCAACTAGCACGGTTGCAGGGGCAGAACGCATCCGACTTGCCTGAGGACGTTTTTGACGCCGAATGGGAAAGTTTCGAACAGCACCTGCTGATCGCCCGCAACGACGCATGGATGAAACACATTCTTGCCATTCCCGCCGACACAGCCGTAATCGCAGTCGGCGCGGGCCACCTTGCAGGTACGTTTGGGCTGTTGAACCAACTGCAAGCCGCCGGTTTTGACCTGACCCGCGCCGCGTTCTGATCTGGCGCGGCAAAATTCAGACCAACCGTCGCAGAGTGACCGGACCTGCGTGACAAGTCCGGTTGACCGCCCTATAAGGCGCGCAAATTTCAAATCCTCAGGACCCTGACATGACAATTCAAGTTTTTGGCCATAAATCCCCCGATACCGACTCGACCGGCTCGCCCATCCTTTGGGCCTGGTACCTGAACGAAGTTCAGGGCGAAAAGGCCGAAGCCGTTCTGCTGGGCGAACCCAACACCGAGGCCGCCTTTCTGCTCAAACGGTGGGACCTGCCCAAGCCGCGCATCATCGACGACGTGGCCGAAGACGCGCCGGTTGTCATTGTCGACACCAATAACCCCGCCGAACTGCCCGCCAGCATCAATGGCGCCGATATCCGCGCGATCATCGACCACCACAAGCTGGTCGGCGGTCTGGAAACAAAGGGACCGATCGACATCACCGTCCGTCCGCTGGCCTGCACCGCGACCATCATGGTTGACCTGATGGGCGAAGACGCCGCCAAAATGCCCGATTGGGCAAAAGGAACGGCACTGACTTGCATTCTTTCGGACACGCTGGAGTTCCGGTCCCCAACAACAACGCCGCATGACCGCGAAGTAGCCGAAAAACTGGCCGCCGACCTCGACCTTGATATTTCCGCTTACGCAGCCGATATGTTCGCGGCAAAATCCGACGTATCGTCCTTTTCGGATGCCGAACTCATCCGCATGGACAGCAAGGAATATGCAGTAGACGGAACCAAGTTCCGCGTGTCGGTTCTGGAAACCACCGCACCGGGCGTCGTGCTGGACCGCAAGGCCAGCCTCGCCGCCTCGATGGGCGACGTCGCGCAAGAGGACGGCGTTGACCAGGTTCTGCTGTTCGTCGTCGACATCCTGAACGAAGAAGCCACTCTGCTGGTACCAAACGACCTGGTCAAATCCGTCGCCGAAAAAAGCTTTGGCGCCACCGTCGCGGGCGATACCGTCGTCCTGCCCGGCATCATGAGCCGCAAAAAGCAGATCATTCCGAACCTCAAGGTCTGATGTCGTCGACATAGGCTTTCAAAGGCGCCCCTGGGGGCGCCTTTTCTTTGCGAGGCTCTGCCTCGCGCTCCGGGATATTTACAGCCAGATGAATGAAGGATCCGCAGCTTCATCTGGCCCCAAATATCCCGGGGGAGTCGCCCGCAGGGCGGCGGGGGCAGAGCCCCCCTCTGGCAAAACCGGACCGGCTCTGCCATAGCGATAGAAAGTCCGACCAAACCGAAAGAAATCAAATGACACAGATCGTGAATTCGCTTGCAGAGATATCCGACCGATACAAAGCCTTGTTTGTCGATCTGTGGGGATGTGTTCACAACGGGATAACGGCGTTTCCCGAGGCCGTCGCCGCGTTGCAATCGTACCGGCAACAGGGTGGTATCGTTGTATTGGTCACCAATTCACCCAAACCCCGTGCGGGGGTGGCGGAACAGCTTTCCGAGTTCAACGTACCCGATGACGCCTATGACACGATCGCCTCAAGTGGCGATTCCGCGCGTTCGGCCATGTTTCGCGGTGCAGTTGGAAACAAGGTCTACTTCATGGGCGACTGGGCACGGGATGAGGGATTCTTCGAGCCGCTGAAGCTGCTGGAAAACCCGGTGGACATTGAACGTGTCGCCCTGAAAGATGCCGATGGGATCGTTTGCTGCGGCCCGCTTGACCCGATGGCCGATCCTTCGGTGAACCGGGCCGATTTTCTTTTTGCCAAGCAAAAAGGCATGAAACTGCTTTGCGCAAATCCCGACATCGTCGTCGACCGCGGCGAGGTTCGCGAGTGGTGCGCCGGTGCTTTGGCCCGGCTGTATACCGAAATGGGCGGCGAAAGCCTTTATTTCGGCAAACCACACCCACCGATCTATGACTTGGCACGACGTAGGCTGCAATCGCTGGGCGCGGATATCCGGGACTCGGAAATCCTGGTCATCGGCGATGGCCCCCATACCGACATTGCGGGCGGCATGGGCGAGGGTCTTGATTCCCTGTTCATCACCGGCGGGCTGGCTGCTGCCGAGACCAAAACGTCGCACCAGCCGGACCAAGACTCGCTAATGCATTACATTGAAAAGGAAAAAGTGAATCCGACCTATTCCATCGGTCGCTTGAGGTAAGCAGAAATAACTTGATCTTCTGCGCTTGCGAAGTAATAAAGTTGCCAAACTTATGCTGGTAATGACTTTTTGTTGCTTGGCAAATTTCGAGTGAGGGCGACATGTTGGACAATCTTCCGCGCGGTACGATCTGTATTGAAGACATCGAGATGGGCATGAGCCGCCACCTTAGAAAGGTGGTAACCGATGACGATATCGAGATGTTCGCCCAGGTATCCACAGACCGGAACCCGGTGCACCTGGATGATGATTATGCCCGCGATACGATATTCGAGGGGCGCATAGCCCATGGCATGCTGACGGCTGGCCTGATCTCGGCTGTAATCGGCGAGCAACTGCCCGGACACGGGACGGTCTACATGGGCCAGTCGCTCAAGTTTCTTGCGCCGGTGCGTCCGGGGGATTTGGTCTATGCCGAAGTCAAGGTAATCGACATCGATTTTGCCAAGCGCCGGGTAAAGCTGGATTGTCATTGCTCGGTCGAAGGCAAGAAAGTCCTGGTGGGCGAGGCCATGGTATTGGCGCCCAGCCGCAAATTCGACTGACGCGCGCCGACCTGATGGCTGGGCGCGGTCCGCTGAGCTGCCCCATGTTCGAACTGCGTCTTGAACCTGCCCGGCAGTCCCGCTAGGCAACCACAATGCAGATCATTCGGGATTTCCAGTTTGTCGAGCCCCAGGACCGGGGCGCAAGTGCCGCCATCGGCAATTTCGATGGTGTTCACATCGGCCATCAATCTGTCATTGACCTGGCCCGCAGCGCCCGACCTGACGCTCCGCTGGGCATCCTGACTTTTGAACCCCACCCGCGCGAGTATTTTGCGCCCGACGCGCCGCCCTTTCGTCTGATGCGTGGCAATGCCCGGGCACACCGGCTGGAAAAACTGGGTGTTCAAAAGCTGTATGAACTTCCGTTCAACGCAGCCCTGGCCGGATTGACGCCGGAAGAGTTTGCCCGCCTGGTGATCTGCGACGGACTGGGTTTGTCGCATGTGGTGGTCGGCGCCGATTTCTGTTTTGGCAAGGGCCGCAGTGGTTCGGCCCGCGACATGGTCCGCTTTGGCCGCGACATGGGGTTTGGCGTCACTGTGGCCAACTTGATGGAGCGGTCGGAAAACGTTGTTTCGTCAACCGCCATCCGCACTGCGCTGAGCGAAGGCCGCCCGCGGGACGCGGCGGCGATGTTGGGGCATTGGCATCGCATAGAAGGCAAGGTTATTGGCGGCGAGCAGCGCGGGCGGGAGCTTGGGTTTCCAACGGCCAACCTTTCGATCGAGGGCCTGCATCAGCCGAAATTCGGCGTTTATGCCGTTCTTGTCGACGTGCTGGATGGCCCTCATCAGGGCAGCTTTCTCGGCGCGGCCTCGGTTGGAACGCGGCCCATGTTCAAGGGCGAGGTCCCCAATATCGAAACCTTCCTGTTCGATTTTTCAGGCGATCTTTACGGTGCCACGCTGTCTGTCGGGCTGGTGGAATATCTGCGCCCCGAAATGACCTTTGACGGGCTGGACGGACTGATCGAACAGATGCACGCGGATTGCGACCGTGCGCGCAAAATTCTGGCCGCTCGATGAGTTCGGACCCGATTGACCGCTCGGGACTGTCCCCGAGATTCTGGGAGCGCAAGCCCCTGCGCCAGATGAACCCGCAGGAATGGGAAGCCCTGTGCGACGGGTGCGGGAAATGCTGTTTGAACAAGCTGGAAGACGAAGACACGGGCGAAGTTGCCTTGACCTGCGTCGCCTGCCGCTTGCTGGACGATGAAACCTGCCGCTGTACGCAATACGACATCCGGCATCAGTTCGTGCCGGAATGTATCGTCATGAAGCCCGACAATATCGACACCCACGCTTACTGGCTGCCGCAAACCTGCGCCTATCGCCTGCTGTGGGAAGGAAAACCGCTTTTTGACTGGCATCCGCTGCTGTCCGGCACAGCTGACAGCGTTCATGCGGCGGGTGTATCGGTGCGGCATCGCACCGTATCCGAGTTCGAAACGCCACAAGAAGAGTGGGAAGACCACATCATCGAGGAGCCGACCTGATGCATTTTGCCTCTGACAATTCCGGCCCGGTTCATCCCGAGGTCCTGGCAGCTCTGGCCGAGGCCAATCAGGGTTACGCGATGGCCTATGGTGCTGACGCCCTGATGAACCAGGTCCGGGACCGGATCAGGGCGATCTTCGAAGCGCCCGGTGCGGCGGTCTATCTGGTTGCGACCGGGACGGCGGCCAATGCGCTGGCCCTGGCGACCCTGTCGAACCCGTGGGAAACGGTCTTCTGCTCGGCAATGTCCCATATCCATGAGGACGAGTGCAATGCGCCCGAGTTTTACAGCGGCGCCAAGCTGACCCTGGTGCCCGGCGGCGACAAGATGAGCGCCGATGCCCTGCGCCGGTCGATACAGGGCGAAGAAACGCGCGGCGTGCACGGGCCGCAGCGCGGGCCGGTTTCGATCACCCAGGTGACGGAACGGGGAACAGTCTATTCGTTGGCGGAATTGCAGGCATTGTGCGACGTCGCAAAGGAATTTGGCCTGCCGGTGCATCTGGATGGGGCGCGGTTTACCAATGCCCTTGTTGCGCTGGATTGCACACCGGCCGAAATGACCTGGAAGGCCGGTGTCGACGTGGTGAGTTTTGGCGGCACCAAGAACGGTTTGATGGGCGTCGAAGCCGTTATTTTCTTTGACGAATCCAAGGCGTGGGAATTCGAGCTGCGGCGCAAGCGCGGGGCGCATCTTTTTTCCAAGCACCGTTATCTGTCCGCCCAGATGGCGGTATATCTGACGGACGACCTTTGGTTGCGGTCTGCCCGTCGGGCCAATGCAAACTGCGCCCGCCTTGTTCAAGGTCTCAGGGCGGCGGGGGCCGAGTTCTTGCACGCGCCTGATGCCAATATCGTCTTTGCCAGCTTCCCCCGAAGCCTGCACAAACGCCTGCACGACGCTGGTGCCGTTTATCACTTGTGGGGTGCCGAATTGGAGGGGGATGACGCGGACGAAATGCTGCCCTGCCGGCTGGTCTGCGACTGGTCCATCGAAGCCGAACAGATTGACCAGTTTCTAGCATTGTTCTGATCAGCGCTTCAGCGTCGCGGGCCGCACCGTTGCGGTGGCACCTCGACCCATCGGGCTACTTTGCCGCCAGAGGCATCGTCACTGGGTGCTGCGCCCAGAACGAACGCAGATGTGCCGCGGTTGCCTGCGGGTGCGAAATCGGCAGCATGTGCCCCGCCCCTGAAATTGTTGCACTGGATGCGAATGGCAGGCGCCGGGTCAACCCATCAATCACGGCTGGCATGATCGGGTGCGTCTCAGACCCCCGGAGCAACAGGATCGGCATTGTGGCACGATCCAGCTGTTCGGTATGCAGCAGCCCCTTGCTGTCCCGGAAAATCGCGTCTTCGACGGCGTTGACCACATGAATGCCCCGGATCATCGCAGCCCGGGTCCGGTCTGGAAGATCCGGCCAGCGAGGGCTGTCATCGGTACCCCACATCCGGTTGAACAGACGCGCTGCCGTTTCCCTATCCCCGGCTGCAAAGGCATCCAGATAGGGTTTGGCGTCCCTGTTGTGCAGGTCGACCAACGCTGGTGCATCCTGTTGTGCGACGGCAAAAAAGACCGGTTCGACCAAGACCGCAGATCTGACCAGTTCGGGATGCTCTATCGCCAGCCGCAGCGCGACCATGGCGCCAAAGGAATGGCCGATCACATCCATGGGTTCAGGCAACTGGTCCAGCGCCAATTCCGTGATCCGGTCAAAGAATTCGCCCTGCCCGTCCCAATCCGGGCTGCGGCCATGCGACAGCATATCCGGCGCCGTAAAACGGGCCTGACCGTCCAGAACCTTGGCCAGACCCGACCAGGCCCCGGAATGGGCGATCGTGCAATGCAGGGCCAGAACATCACGCGGCCCCGTGCCCAGCGTCCTGACATGGGCCCCCTGGACCGGTCGCCTTCCGCCTGTCACGATGCCATTTCGCCCAAGTGGCGGTCCAGGTCATGCAACCGGTCCTGACCCCAGAACCTTTGGCCATCTGCCGTGATATAGAACGGCGCGCCAAAGACACCGCGATCAACGGCTTCCTCAAGGTTGGCGGCATAGGTTTCGGCTCCAAGCAACAGGCCGCTATCGGCCAAGGCGGGATCAAACCCGGCGTTTTCCAGGCATTCCCGAATTACCTCGTCCTGCGCGATGTCTTTTTCCTCGGCCCAGCAGGCACGCAGAAACGACTGGCAGAGCTTTCCGATATCGCCCGACCCGTCCTTGGCCGCAGCGATCACCGCGTAAGAGGACGGTGCCATATTTGTCGGCCAATGGGCCGGTTGGATGTTGAAAGGCATGCCCAGGTTCCGGGCCATGCGTTGCAGTTCCTGCGCGCGATATTCCAACCGCGAGGCATGACGGTCCTTGGGCGGCGTCCCCCCGGTGCGCCCGAACAAGGCAATGATGTCCAGCGGCTTATAGTTGATCGTGGCGCCATGCTTTGCGGCGATCTCTTCCAGCCGGTTACCTGCCAGGTAAGAGTATGGCGAGAGTGTCGCAAAAAAGTAGTCAATATCGGCCATGTTCACTTTCTCCGCTGGGTAATCTTTGCGGAACGGTAAGGCCATGCTAAGCGGTGTCAACATCACGAATCTGTCACATTGCCATTGCTGCCCGGGGACCTTCAGCCGATGCCGACACTTCACGAACCCAAGCTTATCGCTGGGAACGCCAATCTTCCGCTTGCCAAAACCATCGCACGACGCATGAGCCTGCACCGCGGTGTCGATCAGGGGCTGGTCGATGCCCGCGTCGAACGGTTCAATGACGGCGAAATTTTTGTCGAAGTGTTCGAGAATGTCCGCGGCGAGGACATGTTCATCATTCAGCCGACCTCGAACCCGGCCAATGACAACCTGATGGAACTGTTGATCATCGCAGACGCCCTGCGCCGGTCATCGGCGCAACGGATCACTGCCGTGATCCCCTATTTCGGGTATGCGCGCCAGGACCGCCGCACCAAGGCGCGGACGCCGATCAGTGCCAAGCTGGTGGCGAACATGCTGACCGGCGCCGGAATCGAGCGTGTATTGACCATGGACCTTCACGCCGCGCAAATTCAGGGATTCTTCGATATCCCCGTAGATAACCTTTATGCCTCGCCGATCTTTGCGCTGGACGTGAAAACCCAGTTCAAGGATCAGATGGATGAAATCATGGTCGTTTCACCAGACGTCGGCGGCGTGGCCCGCGCGCGCGAATTGGCCAAGCGCATCGAAGCGCCCCTGTCGATCGTCGACAAACGCCGCGAAAAGGCCGGCGAAGTGGCCGAGATGACCGTAATCGGTGATGTAAAAGACAAGATCTGCCTGATCGTGGACGATATGTGCGATACGGCAGGAACGCTGTGCAAGGCCGCCCAGGTGCTGCTGGATAACGGCGCGAAAGAGGTCCATTCCTATATCACGCATGGCGTCATGAGCGGCCCGGCGGTGGAACGCGTGACCAATTCGGTCATGAAGTCGCTTGTTCTGACAGACACGATCCAGCCCACCCCAGAGGTCGCCAAGGCCGCGAATATCCGCATCGTTCCGACCGCGCCGATCTTTACCCAGGCAATCCTGAACATCTGGAACGGCACAAGCGTTTCGTCACTGTTCGAGGACAAGACCCTGACCCCGATCTACGAGTCCCTTTACAATATGGACTGACCTGTCCGCAGGTGCCACGCGACCGGGCCGGACCTCTGGCCCGGCTTGCGCCTCTGGTCAGTCGATCTCCCAATCATCGGCATGCGGGACTTCGCCAAAGGCTGTCCAGGCCACGCGAATCCGCGCGATGCGCGTATCGGACCAGGTGCGAAAAACCGCGCTGAACCCGTCTTGCGTGATGTCTTCTGCCTGAACCTCGGCGCGCAAGGCTGACGACGTATCCACGTCCCACAGGGACACTCCGATCTGAACAACGGGCGGGCTGCGAAACGGCTCGTTGAAACGGATCGTCGCCCGACGTTCGCGGGCCCCTTCGCCAGTCCACATTTCCCCGCCTTCGGCAAACTCTGAAAACAGGACTTCTTCGCCCTGGTCGATGCCGATCGGATGCGTTTGAAATTTCTTCATCGTTTCATCATTATTCTTGAATTCCCGCAGCTTACATTCGCTATCTGGCAAAAGCACGACAAAAAAACGGCCCCGCGATTGCAGGGCCGTTTCGAAAATTCTGGTCCTATGGTCCTTTACAGGCTCATATGCGTTCCCAAAGCTTCCATATCCGCCAACAGCTTGGCGGCTTCGTCGACGACTGTCTGATCATCTCCGCCCTTGGCCGCGTCATGGGACGCGCGGGCCTCGGTGATCAACTCGTCCAGATGCGACCGGGTCACTTCGGTAACCGGGATGGCCTTTTCGGCCAGAACCGAAAGGCTGTCGCCGTTGATCTGGGCAAACCCGCCGGTGACCAGGTATTCGCTGGACCCTTCGGGTGCCTCGACCTTGAGCAGACCGGGGCGCAGCGTGGTGATGGTGGGGGCATGATCGGGCATCGCCGTCATGTCCCCGTCCGCGCCGGGAATCTGGACCGCGGTAACCGCAAGCGAAGCGAGGCTCCGCTCGGGGCTTACGAGGTCGAATTGCATCGTGTTTGCCATCAGGGATACTCCTTAGGCGGCTTCTGCTGCCATCTTCTCGGCTTTGGCGATCACTTCTTCGATGCCGCCAACCATCAGGAAGGCCGCTTCGGGCAGGTGATCGTATTCGCCAGCCACAACGGCCTTGAACGACGAGATGGTGACATCCAGAGGAACCTGAACGCCCGGCGAACCGGTGAAAACCTCGGCCACGTCGAACGGCTGCGACAGGAAGCGTTCGATCTTACGGGCACGCGCCACGGTCAGTTTGTCCTCTTCCGACAGTTCGTCCATGCCGAGGATGGCGATGATGTCCTGCAGCGACTTGTAGCGCTGGAGAATCTGCTGAACGTCGGTGGCGACCTTGTAGTGCTCTTCACCAACGATGGCCGGGTCGAGCAGACGCGAGGTCGAGTCGAGCGGGTCAACCGCCGGGTAGATACCCTTTTCCGAGATCGCACGGTTAAGAACGGTGGTCGCGTCCAAGTGCGCGAACGAGGTTGCCGGCGCAGGGTCGGTAAGGTCATCCGCAGGCACGTAGATCGCCTGCACCGAGGTGATCGAGCCCGACTTGGTCGAGGTGATGCGTTCCTGCAGGGCACCCATATCGGTGGCCAGTGTCGGCTGGTAGCCCACAGCCGAAGGAATACGACCCAGCAGAGCCGAAACCTCGGAACCCGCCTGCGTAAAGCGGAAGATGTTGTCGACAAAGAACAGAACGTCGGTACCGGACTGGTCGCGGAACTGCTCGGCCAGGGTCAGACCGGTCAGAGCAACACGCGCACGCGCACCCGGAGGTTCGTTCATCTGACCGTAAACCAGGGCCACCTGCGATTCCGACAGGTTGTCAGGCTTGATAACGTTCGATTCGATCATCTCGTGGTACAGGTCGTTCCCTTCACGGGTCCGTTCACCAACACCCGCGAACACCGAGAAGCCCGAGTGCACTTTTGCGATGTTGTTGATCAGTTCCATGATCAGAACGGTCTTGCCAACGCCAGCGCCGCCGAACAGGCCGATCTTACCGCCTTTGGCGTAAGGGGCCAGCAGGTCAACAACCTTGATGCCGGTCACCAGAACTTCCGACTCGGTCGACTGTTCGTCAAAGGTCGGTGCGGGCTGGTGGATCGCGCGTGCCTCAGTCGCTTCGACCGGGCCTTTTTCGTCGATCGGCTCGCCGACCACGTTCAGGATGCGACCCAGGGTGGCGTTGCCAACCGGAACCGAGATCGGCGCGCCGGTGTCGGTGACGGCTTCGCCACGAACCAGACCTTCGGTCGCGTCCATCGCGATGGTACGGACAGTGTTTTCACCCAGGTGCTGAGCAACTTCCAACACCAGGCGCTTGCCGTTGTTGGTGGTTTCCAGCGCGTTCAGAATTTCAGGCAGCTGATCATCGAACTGCACGTCCACGACGGCCCCGATGATCTGTGTGACTTTGCCTTTTGCATTCGCCATGTTTCGTCTCCGGTATGTCTCTACAGCGCTTCCGCGCCGGAAATAATTTCAATCAGCTCGTTGGTGATCACGGCCTGACGCGAGCGGTTGAACTGGATCGTCAGCTTGTCGATCATCTCACCCGCGTTGCGTGTCGCGTTGTCCATCGCGGACATCCGTGCACCCTGTTCAGACGCTCCGTTTTCGAGCAGAGCCGAGAAGATCGCAGTCGCAACCCCCTTGGGCAGCAGGTCAGCCAGGATGGCCTCTTCGCTGGGCTCGTAGTCGAAGATGGCACCGCTGTCGTCACCTGCCGCTTCGTCCTCGAACGAGGCGGGAATGACCTGCTGTGCCGTCGGGATCTGGGTCACAACGTTGACGAACTTCGCGTAGAAGATCGTGGCAACGTCGAACTCTCCCCCGTCGAAACGAGACAGGATGTCCTTCGCGATGTCTTGCGCATTGGTATACCCGATACGCTTGACGTCGCTCAGATCAACATGCCCGACGAACAGATCGCCCAGATCACGCTTGAGCGCGTCGCGGCCTTTTTTGCCAACGGTCAGAACTTTGACCGTTTTGCCTTTGCCGCGCAGCTCTTCCGCCTTGGCGCGGGCAAGCTTGGCGATGTTCGCGTTGAAGCCGCCACACAGGCCGCGTTCAGCTGTCATCACAACCAGCAGATGGACATCATCACTGCCCGTACCACGGAGCAGCTTGGGGGCGCTGTCGCTGCCCCCGACCGAGGCCGCCAGCCCCGCCATCACGGCATTGAACCGCTCGGCATAGGGACGACCGGCTTCGGCAGATTCCTGGGCGCGGCGCAGTTTTGCTGCCGCGACCATCTGCATGGCCTTGGTGATCTTGCGGGTCGATTTGACCGACTCGATCCTGTTTTTAAGGTCCTTCAGACTAGGCATCGGAACCCCCTATCAAGCGAAGGTCGCGGCGTATTCGTCGATCGCTGCCTTGAGTTTGTCGGCGGCCTCACCTTTGATCTTCGGATCTTCGTCGGTGATCCACTTCAGCAGGTCAGCGTGCTTACCGCGCAGGTGCGCCAGCAGACCGGCCTCATAGCGGCCAACATCCGATACGTCGATCTTGTCGAGGTAACCGTTGGTGCCTGCGAAGATAACGCAGACGATTTCAGCGTTGGTCAGCGGCGAGTACTGCGGCTGTTTCATCAGCTCGGTCAGACGCGCACCACGGTTCAGCAGCTGCTGGGTTGCGGCATCAAGGTCGGAACCAAACTGCGCAAAGGCCGCCATTTCGCGGTACTGAGCCAGTTCCAGCTTGACCGGACCAGCAACCGATTTCATCGCATCGGTCTGAGCCGAAGAGCCCACACGCGAAACCGACAGGCCGGTGTTCACAGCAGGACGGATGCCCTGGTAGAACAGTTCGGTTTCCAGGAAGATCTGACCGTCGGTGATCGAGATCACGTTGGTCGGAATAAAGGCCGAAACGTCACCACCTTGGGTTTCGATAACCGGCAGAGCGGTCAGCGAGCCTGCGCCGAAGTCTTCGTTCAGCTTTGCCGAACGTTCCAGCAGACGCGAGTGGAGGTAGAAAACGTCACCCGGATAGGCTTCACGGCCCGGCGGGCGGCGCAGCAGCAGGGACATCTGACGATAGGACACAGCCTGTTTCGACAGGTCATCATAGATGATCAGAGCGTGGCGGCCATTGTCGCGGAAGTATTCCGCCATTGCGGTCGCGGCGTAAGGTGCCAGGAACTGCATCGGCGCCGGGTCGGACGCGGTCGCGGCAACAACGATCGAGTATTCAATCGCGCCGGACTCTTCCAGTTTCTTCACCAGCTGCGCAACGGTCGAACGCTTCTGACCAACCGCAACGTAGACGCAGTACAGTTTCTTCGACTCATCGTCGCCTGCTGCGTCGTTATAGACTTTCTGGTTCAGGATGGTGTCCAGAGCAACGGCTGTTTTACCGGTCTGACGGTCACCAATGATCAGTTCCCGCTGGCCACGGCCAATCGGGATCATCGCGTCAACCGATTTCAGGCCGGTTGCCATCGGCTCGTGCACCGATTTACGCGGGATGATGCCCGGCGCCTTGACGTCTGCAACGCCACGCTTGGAAGAGTTGATCGGGCCTTTGCCGTCCAGCGGGTTGCCCAGACCGTCAACAACACGGCCCAGCAGCTCGTCACCGATCGGAACGTCCACGATCGAGTTGGTGCGCTTAACCGTGTCACCTTCTTTGATGTCACGGTCAGAACCGAAGATAACGACACCAACGTTGTCGCTTTCCAGGTTCAGCGCCATGCCCATGATGCCACCGGGGAATTCGACCATTTCACCCGCTTGCACGTTGTCCAGGCCGTATACACGGGCAATCCCGTCACCGACGCTCAGCACGCGGCCGATTTCGGCCACTTCGGCTTCCTGACCAAAATTCTTGATCTGGTCCTTCAGGATTGCAGAAATCTCTGCAGCTTGGATTCCCATTTATCCGACCTCTTTCATTGCATTCTGTAGGGAGTTGAGCTTCGAACGGATCGAGCTGTCGATCATCTTCGAGCCCACTTTAACGACAAGACCGCCGATGAGGCTTTCATCAACGGTCGCATTGATTGTCACGGTCTTGCCCACACGCTCGGACAGCGTCTTGGACAGCTTGTCCAGCTGGGTCTTGGTCAGCGCCTTGGCCGAGGCCACATCGGCGGTCACTTCGCCGCGCTCGTCCGCCAGCATGTCGCGCAGACCCTGTACCAGTTGCGGCACAACGAACAGGCGACGCTTTTGCGCCATCAGGCCCAGCGTGTTGCGCAGGATGGCATTCAGGCTCATCTTGTCGGCAATCGCGGTAATGGCTGCTTCCTGCTCGGTACGCGAAATCAACGGAGAAGATATCAGGTCGCGCAGTTCGGCGCTTTCGCCCAATGCTGCTGCCAGATCGTTGATGCCGGATTCCAGACCTGCAAGATCATTGTTCTCTTTCGCAATCTCGAAGATCGCGGTGGCATAGCGCTCAGCTATGCCCGTGGAAATCGAAGCTGGTTCGGACACGTCCACCCTTCCGATACTTTAGGCCCCGAAATCGCGCTGCAAAAGCCAACCCGGGGGCGTGAAGAAACCCCGTCCATTTAGGGCGGGGATCAAAATCACCGGGGATGTAGCAGAGCCTATCCAACCTCGCAATATAATATAGCGGTAACAGCTTTATCCACAAAATGAGTGATTTCATGCACTTAGACAAAGTGCGACCCTTTGGACCGGCTCACGAGGTTGAAAAATGTTACCAAAGTGCAGCTTTTCGCGATTCCTGTGGCATTTTTTCCTCAGATTCCGCGCTCTGATCGGCTGGGAACCGGCCACAAGATCACGCCGGCTTGAGCAGCCCGTCCAACGCCTTGATCGGACGTTTTACGGCATCTTTCGTCACGTTTCCGCTGGGCGGACGAATAAGCTTGCTGGCCTCGACCATCAGCACGCCCCCTGCCATGACCGTGGGAATTCGCTGCCCGGTCTTTTCGATCAGGCTGCCCGACTTGAGCCAGAACCGTCGAAAGGATGGCGGCAGGTACAATGCCGAGCAATGGTTTTCCGGAATGAAGTGATGCGCCCGCAGCTGGTTTTCCAGTTGCGTTGCCGAATAGGGACGCCCATATCCAAATGGCGTCCTGTCAGAACGCGACCACAGGCCTGCGCGGTTGGGAACGACGAACAAGGCGCGCCCGCCCGGCCCCAGCACACGCCAGCATTCGTCCAGCAACTGGCTGGGCCGTTCCGAGGTTTCCAGCCCGTGCATCACCACCAGCTTGTCCACATGTCCGGTTTCAATGGGCCATTGGGTTTCCTCGGTCAGGACTGACACATTCGGCATCCCCGCAGGCCATGGCATCACGCCCTGCGGCCCCGGCATCAGCCCGATCACCCGCCGCGCATCTGCAAGATAGGGTCGCAGCAACGGCACCGCAAAACCGAACCCCGCCACCGACTGCCCCTTGGCCTCGGGCCACAGGTCCACCACGCGGCCGCGAATGGCCGCCTGCGCCGCACGCCCCAATGTGCTGCGATAGTAGAAATTCCTCAGATCCTGCACATCAAGATGCATTGCGGACACCCGGTCAATCGGCTTAGCTGAACGCAGTCTAGCAATGAAAGGGCAAAAGGCCATGCCTCTTGAGATCGTTACCATCCCCTGCCTCAGTGACAACTATGCCTTTCTCGCCCATGACCCTGCCAGCGGCGAGACGGCATTGATCGACGCCCCCGACGGGCCGCCGATTCTGACCGAACTGGATGCGCGCGGCTGGACACTCAGCCACGTTCTGCTGACCCACCACCATTGGGATCATGTGGATGGCCTTGCCGCCGTGCTTGCAAAACAGCCCGCCCGGGTGATCGGCGCCAAGGCCGATGCGCACCGGCTGCCAAAACTGGATCAAGCCGTGGCCGAAGGCGATACGTTCGATATCGGCGGCGAACCGGTCGAGGTTCTGGACGTATCCGGCCACACCATTGGCCATGTCGCGTTCTACATGCCGCAATCGGGGGCCGTATTCACCGCCGACAGCCTGATGGCGCTGGGATGCGGGCGGTTGTTCGAAGGCGAGCCCGCACAGATGTGGGCCTCGCTGAGCAAACTGGCGGCCTTGCCGGATGACACCATCGTGTGTTCGGGGCATGAATATACCCAGTCAAATGCAAAATTCGCCCTGACCATCGATCCGGACAATGTGGCCCTGCAAAAACGGTCCGCCGATATCGACCGCGCCCGCGCGGCAGGAGAGCCAACCGTTCCTTCGGTTTTGGCCCTTGAAAAGGCCACGAACCCGTTTCTGCGCGCCACCGACCCGGTGATTCAGGCCCGTCTTGGGATGAAGGGCGCCGACCCGGCCGCGGTTTTTGCCGAGATCCGTGCCCGAAAAGACCGCTTTTGACCGGCTCTGGCTGCTTTTCACGGCCACGCTCACAACAAATGTGACTGTCAAGAGCAAGAAAACCCTTGAAGCCGGGCCACGATCAACCAAACTCTAATAGTATGAGGACATGGTTGGGATGGGGATCCGGCCTGCGGCCCGCCCCCTTCCGGCCCAATACAGAGGAGCACCCGCGTGCCTTCATTCTCGAGCACATTGGAACAAGCCATCCACGCGGCCCTTGCGGCGGCGAACGAACGGCGTCACGAATTCGCAACGCTGGAGCATCTGCTGCTGGCGCTTTTGGAAGAACCCGACGCGATACGCGTCATGCAAGCCTGCGGCGTCGACCTGGACGACCTGCGCAGTACGCTTGTCGAATTTATCGACGAAGACCTGTCAAACCTGGTGACGGATATTGACGGCTCCGAAGCGGTGCCGACCGCCGCTTTCCAGCGGGTCATTCAGAGGGCCGCCATTCACGTACAAAGCTCGGGCCGTACCGAGGTAACCGGGGCCAATGTTCTGGTTGCCATCTTTGCCGAACGTGAAAGCAACGCCGCCTACTTCCTGCAGGAACAGGATATGACACGCTATGACGCGGTGAACTTTATCGCGCATGGAGTGGCCAAGGACCCTGCATTCGGCGAGAACCGTCCTGTCACTGGCGCAGACCAGGTCGAGGACGAGACGCAGCAGGCCACGACGGATTCGGAGCAAAAGGAAAGCGCGCTTGGAAAATACTGCGTCGATCTGAACGCCAAATCGCGCGCAGGCGATGTCGATCCGCTGATCGGCCGCGCGTCCGAAGTCGAACGCTGCATTCAGGTTCTGTGCCGCCGCCGAAAGAATAACCCCCTGCTGGTGGGTGATCCCGGGGTCGGCAAAACCGCCATCGCCGAAGGGCTGGCCCACAAGATCGTTGCCGGAGAGGCGCCTGACGTTCTGTCCAACACCACGATCTACTCGCTCGACATGGGCGCGTTGCTTGCAGGCACCCGGTATCGCGGTGATTTCGAGGAACGCCTGAAAGCCGTCGTAACCGAACTTGAAGAGCATCCCGATGCGGTTCTGTTCATCGACGAAATCCACACGGTCATCGGCGCGGGTGCCACCTCGGGCGGTGCCATGGATGCCTCGAACCTGCTGAAACCTGCGCTGCAGGGCGGCAAACTGCGCACCATGGGCTCGACCACCTACAAAGAGTTCCGCCAGCATTTCGAAAAGGACCGCGCGCTGAGCCGCCGGTTCCAGAAGATCGACGTGAACGAACCTTCGGTCGAAGACAGCGTAAAGATCCTGCGGGGCCTCAAGCCTTATTTCGAAGAACATCACGAGATCAAATACACCGCCGACGCGATCAAGACTGCGGTCGAGCTGTCGGCCCGTTACATCAACGACCGCAAACTGCCGGACAAGGCAATTGACGTGATCGACGAAGCGGGCGCGGCACAACATCTGGTTGCCGAAAGCAAGCGGCGCAAGACCATCGGGGTCAAAGAGATCGAGGCCGTCGTGGCCAAGATCGCGCGCATCCCGCCCAAGAATGTCACCAAGGATGATGCCGAGGTTCTCAAGGATCTTGAAACTTCGCTCAAACGGGTGGTGTTCGGTCAGAACGAAGCCATCGAAGCCCTGTCCAGCGCCATCAAACTGGCCCGGGCTGGCCTGCGCGAACCCGAAAAGCCTATCGGGAACTACCTGTTTGCGGGTCCGACAGGCGTCGGCAAGACCGAAGTGGCCAAGCAACTGGCCGACACGCTTGGTGTCGAACTGCTGCGCTTTGATATGTCGGAATACATGGAAAAGCACGCGGTCAGCCGCTTGATCGGCGCGCCTCCGGGCTATGTCGGGTTTGATCAGGGTGGTCTTCTGACCGATGGGGTCGACCAGCATCCGCATTGTGTGCTG
Source organism: Alphaproteobacteria bacterium (assembly GCA_030427405.1). GTDB lineage: Bacteria > Pseudomonadota > Alphaproteobacteria > Rhodobacterales > Rhodobacteraceae > Ruegeria. The sequence goes on from JAUHXK010000014.1 coordinate 18,970, forward strand.
CTGCTGGACGAGATCGAAAAGGCGCACCCGGACGTGTTTAACATCCTGTTGCAGGTGATGGATCACGGCGAACTGACGGATCACAATGGCCGCACGGTCAATTTCCGCAACGTTGTGCTGATCATGACCTCGAACGCGGGGGCCCAAGAACAGGCCAAGGCCGCAATCGGGTTCGCCCGCGACCGGCGCGAGGGCGAGGACACAGCCGCAATCGAACGGACGTTCACGCCAGAGTTCCGCAACAGGCTGGATGCGGTCATCTCGTTCGCGCCGTTGCCCAAACAGGTCATCCTGCGGGTGGTTGAGAAATTCGTGCTGCAACTCGAAGCGCAATTGCTGGATCGCGGTGTGACGATTGACCTGACCCCCAAAGCGGCGGAATGGCTGGCTGACAAGGGCTATGACGACAAGATGGGCGCACGCCCGCTGGGCCGTGTGATTCAGGAACACATCAAGAAACCGTTGGCCGAAGAATTGCTGTTTGGAAAGCTCGCCAAAGGTGGCGTGGTCCGTGTCTCGGTCAAAAAAGACGAGCTTGATCTTGAAATCCTTGGACCGGATCAGCCGCGCATTCCCGGTGACAAGCCGCCACTTCTGACGGCCGACTGATACCGATCACACACTTGTTTTTACGCCGCCCGGCACCCTGTGCCGGGCGGTTTTCCATTGTCCGGGCAGCGTCCGCCCCGCACCGCGACGGAAATCTGCCGGTGCGCCGTTTCTGTTAGGAACAGAAACAAAAACAGGGGCATTTGATATGAAACATCGCATTGCGATCGCTTGGAGTGTCGCTTTCGCGGCAACTATTGTCGCGGCGTTGGCTTCGGCCCAATACCACCAGCCTACTCAGGAAGAAACCTGGGCGGGTGTAACGGGACTTTTACGTTTCTGACGGAATATCCAATCAGTACATGAACCTGTTTTCTGCCCGATCAACCCGCCGTGTTTTGCGGGGATACCAGATCGCAGCTTTCGGTCTGCCCGGGCCTTGATGGCATTGCCCAGACCCGGCGCCGACCGGTACCGCTGTTTGGTAACGAGTTCCCGTTTTATCTTTCGGTGAGTTTCAGCTCGATCCGCCGGTTTTGCGCGCGCGCCTGCGGCGTGTTTGCCGGGTTGACGGGCTGGAACTCGCCGAACCCATTGGCCGCCAGCCGGTTCGGAGGGATGCCAAGCGCATCTACCATGTAACGCACCACCGACAGTGCCCTGCCCTGGCTGAGCTCCCAATTGTCGCGATAGCGACCTGTTCCGGCCAATGGCACATCATCGGTATGGCCATCGACACGGATCACCCAGTTCAGGCCGCTGGGGATTTCGGCGGCAACGCCGCGCAATATCTCGGCGACTTTGGCAATCTCTTGCCGTCCTTCGGGCGATAGAACCGCAGAGCCCGTGTCAAACAGTACCTCGGACGAAAAGACAAACCGGTCGCCTTCGATCCGGACGCCTTCCTGATTGCCCAGAACATCGCGCAGACGGCCGAAAAACTCGGACCGATAGCGTGCCAGGTCTTCCGCTTGGGCGGTCAGTTCCTGATTGCGGCCCGCCAACGCTTCGGCTTCGGCCTCAAGGCGTATGCGTTCGGCTTCTTCCAACAGGCGCCGGCGCCGTTCCTCGGACGCCGCGCGGGCCAAAGCCGCATTCAGGTCCTGCCCAAGCGTCTGGATCTGAACCTCGGCCGCGGCGTTGCGATCCTTGTAGTCGTCCAGCAACGCCTGCAACGACCCCAACTGGCCCCGCAGCGCAGATATTTGCTGGTTCAACAGCGCCGTCTGTCTTTGGGCCTTGGCGGAGATCGCCTTTTCCGCCGCAATCGCATCCCGCGCCACGGCCAGCAGGGCCTGACGTTCATCTGCCAGCGACTTCTGCGTTTCCGCCTCGGAGAGGGCCTGCGTCCGGGCATCAAGGGCTGCCTGCAATTGCGCCTGAAGCTCTTCATTGTTCAACGCGCCAAACTGGCGTTCCAGCTCTGCCTTCGCGGCCTGGGCTGCTGCCAGCAATGTCAGGGTATCTTCGGCCTCTTTACGCTGGGCCTCTAGCGCAAGGGTCATGGCCGTCAACTCGGCATCCGCGTTTTGCAACCTGTTGCGCAGGTTTTCTGCGGCGGCGGCTTCGGCAAGTTTTGCGGCTTCTTCATCGCTCAGTTGCTGTTCGAGATCGGCGATCTGAGCCGATTGTGCCGCGTCGTTCTGCTCCAGATCGGCAACCAAGGCTTCCAGAGCGTCCCGGCGCGCCGCCGCCAAACGCGCCGCTTCGGTCTGTGCATCCATCTCGGCGCGGCTTTGCGCCAAGGCCAGGTTCAATGCCTCTTGCTGCGTCAGCAACTCTGCGCGCTGGTCCTGCAACGCGGCGATATCGCCCAGCGCCCTGTCCTGTTCTGCCAACAAGGCAGCGACCTGCGCTTCGAAATCCGTGATCCGTGTCTGCGCGGCATTCAGCGCCTCGGCCTGCTGGTCACGTTCGGTCGTCAATGACGCGATCAGGGCCTGCGCCTGGGTCAAATCGTCTTCGGCCCGGGTAAGCGTCGTGTTCAGCGCACCCAACCGCGCCTGCAACCGGCTGTTTTCGCGTTCTTCCAGCCCAAGCGCACCGGCCAGTGCCGCCACTTCGTCGGACAGCGCGCTCAACTCATCCTCTTGACCCGAAATCGTTTCCCGCAACACGAATTGTACGACCATGAAAATGGTCAGCACAAAGGTCAGCACCATCAAAAGACCCGTCATCGCGTCGACGAATCCGGGCCAGACCGAACCCTGGAAACGTTGACCGGTTCGACGGGACAGCGCCATCCGTCAGTCTCCTTCCGGCGTGGTGCGCACAGCGCCCCGTGGCAAGGTCAGCGCCTTGACCAACAGTTCGAAATCCTTGCGCAACTCGTTCATGCTGTCCTGCCGCCCAGCAGAAATCTCTTCGAGAATCCTCAGCAATTGCACGTCCATCGACCGCAGGCGCATCCGGCTTTCTGCATCGATCCCCTCGCCTGTGCCCTGCTCGCGCATATGATCCAACAGCGCGTCCTGCCCAAGGGCCACCCGTTCCAGCGCGGCTGTCACATCTTCGCTTTCAGACTGCCGTTGGTTCATATCGCTGATCACATCGACCAAAAGACCCAGCTTGGTCGTCACCTCGGCACGGTCTTCGACCTGCGCGGAAAACAGGTCCTGCAGGGCGTCCATCTGTTCGGACATGGCATCCAGTACCGGCGTCAGAACGGCAAGCTCGGCGCCACCTTCTTCGCCCGAGGCGAAGCCGACGCGGGTAATGGATGATAGCCACTCTTCCAATTCCCGGTAGAAACGGTTCTGCCCATGGCCAGCAAAAAGCTCCAAGAGCCCCACGATCAATGACCCGGCCAGGCCCAAAAGCGAGGACCCAAAGGCGACGCCCATTCCCTGCAACTGCGCCTCAAGCCCCGTCATAAGCCGGTTGAACACGGCAAGGCCTTCTTCACCCTCCTGCGGGTTCAGGCTGCGGATGGTATCGACGATTGCAGGCACGGTCGTGGCCAGCCCAAAGAAGGTACCCAAAAGGCCAAGGTAAATCAGGACGTTGGTGATATAGCGGGTGATCTCACGCTCTTCCTCGACCCGTTCGGCGACGGAATCCAGGATCGACCGGGTCGAGCTTGAGCTGATCTGCGACCGGGCGCCCCGCTCACGCAGCAAAGAGGCCAGAGGAGCCAGCAATTGCGGCGTTCGGGCGTCTTCGCGCACGACACCGCCGACAAAGGCCTCGATCCAGCGGACCGATCCGATCAGCTGTGTCACCTGGTAAAAACAGGCAACTACCCCGATCACGAAGACCAAAAGGATAAACCCGTTCAGATAGGGGTTGGCAAAGAAAACGGGCAGGACATATGGCAAGGCCATGAACACGCCCAGCCCCGACAAGCCGATGGCGATCAGCATCATCAGAATCTGACGGATCGGATGCGAGAATTGCGGTCTCGCGCCGTGCTGTGCCTGCGCCATGCGCGTTGTTCCCGGTATTGTCTGCTCTGAGGTGAATCTAGCGAAATTCCGCCGGTGACGCCAAGGGTTTATGCGGTTAGGGTCCGCACTCTTTCCGACAGCCACTCAAGATCAGGATCACGCAGCCCGATCTCGGCCAGATGTTCAGCGGTGTTATACAGATATTCCGTGTTCGGGCCCCGGCCACCAACCGCACCGGCGATGATTTCTGCCTGATCCTCCAGAGGCATGCCACCGCAATACTGCACGTGATGAGGGTCGATCACATAGGTCACCGCGTTAACCACCCCACCGGTTTCCAGACGGATATCCAGCATCCGTTCGACATAGGCCGACGAGATCAGCTCGCGTTCGCGCAGCTCGTCCAACGTCCGATCTTCGTGCCCAGCTTCGACCGCAAGCGCAAGACCTTTGCATTCCGCCTTGGCTTGCTCATCAAGCGCCAGAACAAGGCCCGGTTTTTCTTCAGTGCCGCGATGGTGGATCGAGCTCATGCAGAACGACCGTGCGTATCCGTGCAGCGTCGCACGCACGCTGCGGGCCACAGGGAACCCCGGGTTCCACAGCAGCGATCCATATCCGAATACCCACATCGTCATTGCACTGGTCCTTGCGCGTTTGCGCCTATAAACAACAATTCCAAGGTAGGAAAAAGGGCCATTTGCCATGCGCCGTCTGATACGAGTTGTGATTTTTCTGGCCCTTGCCTGGAGCGCCTATTGGTTCATCGCCGGATATGGTCTGCGCAATGCCCTGACCAATTGGTTTGACACGCAGCAAGACCTGGGCTGGCAGGCGGATTTTTCGGATGTCGCAACCAGCGGGTACCCGGTTCATCACGTAACGCGCTTGCGCAATCCAGCGCTTGCCGACCCCGTAAACGGCACGGCCTGGAGCGCAGATTGGATCGAGTTCCAAAGCCCTGCCATCTGGCCCGGGCGCCAGGTCCTAAGCTTTGCCGAAACCCCTCAGCGCCTGTCCTATTTCGATCAGACCGCAATCATCCAGGCCGCCGATATGCAGGCCGCATTGCACCTGCAGCCGGGCGTGGCGCTGTTGCTTGAAACCCTGGCGCTGACCGCCGGGCCCTGGACGATCACGCAAGGTAACGCAGCGCAGGCCGGGGGCGACACCCTCGCCCTGATCATGACCCAAAGCGGCGCTCCGGTTTCCTATGATATCAGCGCCAAAATCGACGGCTTTACCCCCGGTGACGACCTGCGGGCGCTGATGCGGTCTGCCGCGACCTTGCCGCAGGCGTTCGAAACGCTTGAAATCAACAGCTCTGTAACATTCGACAAACCCTGGGATCGAAGCGCCTTGGAACAGCGGCGTCCGCAACCGGTTGCGATCGACCTGCATTTGGCCGAAGCGAAATGGGGCGAGCTGCGCCTGTTTGCAACCGGCGACCTGACGGTTGACGCGCAGGGCATTCCCTCAGGTGAAATCGCGGTCAGGGCCGAGAACTGGCGCGACATGATCGCCATGGCGAATGCGGCCGGGGCACTGCCCGACCAGGCGGTCGATCCGGTAACGCGGGCGCTGAAATTCATGGCAGGGCTTGGCGGCAATCCGAACGCGCTGGACCTTCAGCTCAATTTCCGTGACGGGTTCGTCGCGCTGGGGCCACTGCCGCTGGGGCCTGCGCCGCGCCTGATTTTGCGTTAGCGGCAATAAGGCCCGCTGCGGTATCGCGCGGTATCCAGGTGGAAATGATCCTGGTGATAGCGGTCGGAATTCGGCCCCAGGACTGTCCCGAACGGGCCGCACGCGCCGCGCCATATTTTGACAAGCTGCTTTTTCGACGGGTTCTTGCGCCATCCGTTCAACACGGTCACGACCTCTCCGTCGGCCATCTTGAAGCCCGAAATATCAATGGCGCGTCCCTTGCCGTGTTCAGAAATCCGCGCGCCCTTGCGGTTGTTTCGGGTCCGGCACGCGTAATGGGCCGCGACCTGCAACTGAACCACCGGCCCGCGCCGCTTGAATGTCGGTTTGACGGTTTTGTCGACCCATTTGCTCAGCGCAATCGCCGTTCCGCAATCCATTGTCGATGGGCGGCTCAGCGCCACACCCGAGACAGACGTGACTTGAACCGCGTCCTTGATCCCGCAGGCCTTGATCTTTCCCGGAACCCGGCCAACCGCCTTGCCCTGAATGGCAATATCGCCGCACACCGCGTTCTTGCGCAGTTTACGCTTTTTGAACAACACCTGCTGCTCCAACGACTTGGGCCGCAGATTCGGCATCAACGAGGTATCAGGCCCCATAAACGCCAGCGCGACCGGGCGTGAGGCTGCCGCCAGAACCTGAGGCGATACCGGGCGCTGCGCGGGCCGCATTGCCGGGATATCCGCGCGCGCCTCGGCGCCGTCCCGAAAGGGGGCCGCGACAATCGCAGCCACGGGCGTCACGGGGATCGGCCGCTCCTGCGGAACCAGAGAGTTTTCGGGGGGCGTCGCCCAAACCGGAGACACGATGGCCAAAAGAAGACTGGCGGCAATGCAGGCGCGAATGGGTCTCATACCGATTTTTTCCCCCGTCCAAAGTCCGGAGCGTCGGTATCCTGCCCCGCATCGATGATTCCGCGACGTATCGCCCGCGTCCGGGTGAAATAATCGAACAGGTGCTCTCCGTCCCCGGTTCGGATCGCCCGTTGCAACGCAAAAAGCTCTTCGGTGAAACGGCCCAGGATCTCTAGCGTGGCATCCTTGTTTGTCAGGAAAACGTCACGCCACATGGTGGGGTCTGACGCGGCAATTCGGGTAAAGTCCCGAAACCCGGCGGCCGAATACTTGATAACCTCGCTATCCGTTACGCGGCGCAGGTCGTCGGCGACGCCAACCATGGTATAGGCAATCAGGTGCGGGGCATGAGACGTTACCGCCAGAACAAGGTCGTGGTGATCCGCGTCCATTTCGTCAACATTGGACCCCATGCCTTCCCACAGCGCGCGCAGCCGGGCAATCGCATCGGGCGCTGACCCTTCAACCGGCACCAGCAGACACCAACGGTTATCGAAAAGTTCAGCAAACCCCGATTCAGGGCCTGAATGTTCGGTTCCGGCCAAGGGATGGGCCGGGATGAAATGCACCCCGTCAGGTACATGAGGCCCGACATCCTGGATGACGTGGCGCTTGACCGACCCGACATCGGTTACCGTGGCGCCACGTTTTAGAACTGGCGCAATGTCCTGCGCAACGGCGCCCATCGCGCCAACCGGGACGCACAGAACAACCAGGTCGGCACCTTCCACAGCCTCTTCGGCTGTATCGCAAACCCGGTCACACAATCCGATGCGACGCGCGGTGTCGCGGGTTTCCGAAGACCGGGCAAACCCCGTGACTTCGCCCGCAAGACCGGCCCTTTTGATCGCCCAGAACATCGACGACGCGATCAGGCCCAGCCCGATCAGGGCCACACGGTCGTAAATCTGGCTCATGCGGCGCCCCCTTTGAACGCAGTGATGGCCGCGATAACGCGGCGGCACGCGGTTTCGTCGCCCACCGTGATACGCAGGGCGTCGGGCAGGTTGTAACCCGCAACACGGCGCACGATCAAACCCTGCGTCTTCAGGTAATCGTCGCAGGCCTCGGCCTCGGCCCGGTCGGCAAATCGTGCCAGGATGAAATTGGTATAGGACGCATCCGACGGCACACCGATCCTGGCCAATTGATCCGACAACCAAACACGCAGGCGCGCGTTTTCGGCATGGCAGAATGTCAGGAATTCTTCGTCCTGCACTGCAGCCTCGGCCGCGGCCAGCGCCACCATCGACAAGTTGAAAGGTTGGCGCACCCGGTTCAGCACATCAATGATCGGGCGCGCGGCATATCCCCATCCGACCCGCATACCGCCCAGCCCGTAAATCTTGGAAAAGGTCCGTGTCATGATGACATTGTCAAACCGGTCCACCAAAGCAGCGCCCCCGTCGAACCCGGCTACAAACTCGGCATACGCACCATCGATGACCAGCAGGCATGTTTGGGGCAGCCCTTCGGCCAGCCGCTGCAGCTCGCTCTCGGGGATCATGGTCGAAGTCGGATTGCCGGGGTTGGTCACAAACACGATCCGCGTTTGGTCCGTAACAGCGGCGAGGATGTTGCCCACGTCGACATGCCGGTCCCGCTCGGGCACCATCACCGGTGTCGCACCGGCCATGCGGGCGATGATCGGATACATGGAAAAACCGTGTTCGGTATAAATGACCTCATCCCCTGGCCCGGCATAGGCCTGAGCGATGAATTGCAGCACCTCGTCACTGCCCACGCCGCAAATGATCCGCGCCGGGTCCAGCCCATGCCGGTCGCCGATGGCCGCGCGCAGTCTGGCGTGATCGGTTCCGGGATAGCGATGCAACATGGCGGCGCTGTCACGCACGGCCTCGATCGCCCTGGGGCTGGGGCCGAACGGATTTTCATTAGAGCTGAGTTTGACGACATCCGCGACGCCCTGGATATGGGACTGCCCGCCCTGGTAAAGGGCGATGTCCATGATGCCGGGCTGCGGGGTAATCTGGTTCATGTGAGGCTCCGTTGACTGCGGCCTCTCATACCTGTCTCAAAGCCTTGAGAAAAGCAGCAATTCCGTCAGGCCGCCCGGAAGCGTGCGGTTGCCGGGTCGGCACTGTAATATGGCGCGTACTCGGCGGTCCGGCGCGACAGGTCATTCACGCTGTCGATGACAAAGCGGACAGTTTTTGCGCTCATCAAATAGGAAAAGTTCAACCGGACCCAACCGGGCTTTTTCATTTCCTCGCCCGCCGAAACCTGTGCAAATAGGCGCTCGGAACATGCTCGGTCGATACCCAGCAACCGATGCGCATAAGGCCCCGCGCAGGCACAACCGCCACGCGCCTGAATCCCGTAAATGTCGCTCAACATCCGGGTGAAAAGCTGTTGATGCACCGGCTGACCGGCCTTGTCGCGAACAAGGAAGGAAAAAATCGGCAGGCGATGCGGCTTGTCCACACCCAGAAGGGTCAGATGTGGGTTACGCCCCCATCCCTCCAACGCCATGCGGTTATACGCGGCCTCGCGGCGCGCAATCTCGTCGGTGCCGACGGCTTCCTTGACGAGAAAGGCCAATGCCGCGCGAATATCGCCAATCACGTTTGGCGTTCCCGCCTCTTCGCGCGCGACCAGATCGTCACTGTAATCATGGCGCCAGGGCGAAACGAAACGAACCGTTCCGCCCCCCGGCCAACTGGGGCAAGCCCCCCGAACGACATCCCGATTGACGATCAGAACACCCGACGCCCCCGGCCCGCCCGCAAACTTGTGGGGCGAGACAACGATGGCGTCCTTGCGCGCATCCGCCGGCCCCATATCGATCGGCAAATAAGGGCCCGCACCGGCATAATCCCAGACAGACAGCGCGCCCTGGGCCTTTAGCAACCGGGTGACAGGATCAGGGTCGGTCACAATACCCGTTACATTCGAAGCCGCGGAAAACGAGCCGATCACCAGATCCGCATCCTTATGCGCAATCAGGGTCTGCCTCAGAACCTCCAGATCAGGACCGCCTTCGGCGCCTTCCGGTATTTCGACCACCTGCGCCTTGCTTTCACGCCACGGCAAAATGTTGGAATGATGTTCATACGGGCCGATCAAGACAACCGGCCGGTCAGCCCCTGACACTCCCATCAGGCTGACCAGCCGGTTGAGGCCCGCAGTGGCGCCAGAACCGGTAAAGATCACCGCCTCTGCTTCCATTGCACCAACAATGCGGGCGATCTCGGCGCGCGCATCGCTCCGAAGCCGCGTCATGTAGGACCCGCAAAAAGACGCCTCTGTATGGCTGTTGGCATAAAACGGAAGCACATTCTGCGTCACGTATGCCTCGACCTGCCGCAGGGCGCGACCCGAAGCGACATAATCCGCGTAAACAAGCGGCACATCCCCGTGCAGACCCGGTATAAGAACATTCTCGCCAATCAACCCGTCACTCAACGTTTCTTCACGAACAGCGGCCTTGATCTCTGATTGGAATTGGCCAAGGGTCATGTCTTCTCTCCTGTCGGACAACACAAATATCATTCGGCATGCCCGCAAATTCTTCCCCATTTATTGCTGACTTTGCAGATTTTCTGTGTCATTTGACCTCGTATGGAGAAAGAATTAGATCAGATTGACAGACGGCTCCTGAAAGAGTTGCAACAGGACGCAACCCTGTCGCAACGCGAACTGGCAGACCGCGTCGGCCTTTCGCAAAACGCCTGCTGGCGACGTCTGAAAGGCCTCAACGAAGACGGAGTCCTGCTGGGATCAACGGCCCGGATCGCCCGTGAAAAACTGGGCCTTAACCTCGTGGTTTTCATGATGCTTCGTACCCGGCATCACTCTGCCGAATGGCTTCAGGCTTTTCGCCGCCACGTCCTGACCATTCCCGAAGTCGTGGATTTCCACCGGATTGGCGGCGACTATGACTATCAGCTGAAAGTCGTGACACAGGACATGACCTCTTATGACAAGGTCTATCAACGCCTGATCGAAAAGGTCGAGCTAGACAGCGTCACATCCTACTTCGCGATGGAAGCAATAGCCGAAGCACGCCCCCTGCCCCTCTGATCCGCTCCTTCATCTGGCCGAAAATATCCCAGGGGAGTCGCGCAGCGACGGGGGCAGCGCCCCCTACAAACAAAAAAGACCGCGCTGAAAGCGCGGCCTTTGAAAATTCGATGGCGGCGAAGATCAGTTCTTCGCGTAGAATTCAACAACCAGGTTCGGTTCCATAACGACCGGATAAGGCACATCGCCCAGGCCCGGTGCGCGCACGAAGGTCGCGGTCATTTTCGAGTGGTCGGCGTCGATATAGTCAGGAACATCGCGCTCGGCCAGACCAACAGCTTCCAGAACAACAGCCAGTTGCTTGGACTTGTCGCGCACTTCGATCACGTCGCCTTCTTTGACACGGTAGCTGGGGATGTTCACCCGCTTGCCGTTCACTTTGACGTGGCCGTGGTTCACGAACTGACGTGCGGCAAACACGGTCGGTACGAACTTGGCGCGGTAAACAACGGCGTCCAGGCGGCGCTCCAGCAGACCGATCAGGTTTTCACCAGTGTCGCCTTTGACACGCTCGGCTTCGGCATAGATGCGGCGGAACTGCTTCTCGGTCAGGTCGCCATAGTAGCCTTTCAGCTTCTGCTTGGCGCGCAGCTGCAGACCGAAGTCCGACAGTTTGCCCTTGCGGCGCTGGCCGTGCTGGCCGGGGCCGTATTCACGGCGGTTGACCGGGGATTTCGGACGGCCCCAGATGTTTTCGCCCATCCGGCGGTCGATTTTGTACTTGGCAGACGTGCGTTTGGTCACGGCTGATCTCCTTTATTGTGGCATTTCGGCTTGATCCGAGAACCGGTTTCCGCTTTTCCGGCCAATACAGCGTCTCCGCTCGGACGGGGCAGTTCCAGTTCAGACCAGGCGTGGTGCCGGGTGATAAAGGGCGTTGTCCTCTTGAGGTCTCCCCCATGACAGGCATCCCCTCGCGGGGGCCACCAACACCAATGAAGCCGCGCTTATATCGCTGAAATTACCAGAGTCAACAGGCCGGGAACCGGAAATGACACATTCGCCATGTGCGCGGCCTGCCGCCAGACGAACCTATTCGGCAGCAAACGCCGCGTAACGCGGCAGGCTGGCCGTTTCGGCGACAGCCGGTGCGCGGGGCTGGGGGAAAGACACAACCGTTTCGTCCTGGCCCTCTCCGGTATTTGTCAACGCCTCAAGATTGGTTACCTGGCTGACCCAGAACTCCTGATCCCGCGTGGGAAAACCATCTTCAAAGATCAAAACCAGCGTGTCGTCGGCATCGCTGCGCACCAGGTCCGCCTGGAAACTCTGTGCGCCATTGGAAAACACAAGCATCGCCGATGCGCCTTGCGGTCGTTCCCAAACAGGCGCCAGCGCATGAACGCCCGGCACCACCGCAGTTCCACCAATCTCTGCCTGTTCATAGTCCGACATCGCGACCGCTGTCATCCTGACAACCTGCCCACGCCAAGACCATGCCGACCCGACGCTCAACTCGGAAAGAGGCGCAGCCTCAAGCCCGTCAACCTCTGTCTGCCGCCATGGAATCCCGAAAATACCGTCTCTTCCGGTCCTCATCTGCCCGCCCATACCTTTTAACATCCCGATCGTTACCGACGGCGTGTATCAAAGATAATTTCGGCGGAAAAAAGACGGAAATGCAGCTTTCACGAAAAAGTTTGGGGGACATTGGCAATTTTGATACGTTTACGCGCGTCAAATCAACCAGCGCGAATGCTGTCCCCCAATGCTACCCGCATTTCGAGTGGCCGCAACTGCGGCAGGTCATGCACCCTTCGATCATTACCATTTCGAACTGTCCGCAGGACGGGCAGGCTTTGCCGCGCGGGGCATCCATGTTGACGACCTGCGCCTGCGGATCGGACTTCAGCCCCATCCCCTCGCCCTCAAGAAACCCGATCGAGATCATGTGCTGCTCGATCACCCCCCCGATTGCCGCAAGAATTGACGGAATGTACTTGCCCTTGACCCAGGCCCCACCACGCGGGTCGAACACAGCCTTCAGCTCTTCAACAACAAAGGACACATCTCCGCCTCTGCGGAACACGGCCGAAATCATGCGGGTCAGGGCCAGTGTCCAAGCATAATGCTCCATGTTCTTCGAATTGATGAACACCTCGAACGGCCGGCGGCGACCACCAATAACGATATCGTTTATGGTCAGATAGATCGCATGTTCGCTGTCGGGCCACTTCAGCTTGTAGGTCGATCCTTCCAGCGATTGCGGGCGATCGAGCGGTTCGGACATGTAGATGACGTCGCCACCATCGACCTCGTGCGGCGCCGTGGCGCTCTCTCCCGGTGCCGTGTCGTCGCTTTCGGAAACGGTCAGAACCGAGCCGGTCACATCATTGGGCCGATATGTTGTGCAGCCTTTGCAGCCCTGATCCCAAGCCTGCATGTAGACATCCTTGAACGCGTCAAAGCTGATGTCTTCGGGGCAGTTGATGGTCTTGGAAATCGAACTGTCGATCCATTTCTGGGCCGCCGCCTGCATTTTCACATGATCCAACGGCGTCAGAGTCTGAGCGTTCACGAAATAATCGGGCAGCTCGGCATCCCCGAACTTGTCGCGCCACATCTGTACGGCGTAATCCACAACCTCTTCTTCGGTACGCGATCCGTCTTTCTGAAGCACTTTGCGCGTATAGGCGTAGGCAAAGACCGGCTCGATCCCCGAAGACACGTTTCCGGCATAAAGCGAAATCGTTCCCGTCGGGGCAATCGACGTCAACAGCGCGTTGCGGATACCATGTTCGCGGATCGCGTCACGCACGTCGTCGTCCATGTCGGCCATCGCACCACTTGCCAGGAATTTCTCGGCGTCGAACAAAGGGAACGCCCCTTTTTCCTTTGCCAAGTCAACCGACGCCAGATATGCGGCGCGGGCGATACTGTGCAACCAGCGCTCGGTCTGACGCGCCGCTTCGTCGGACCCATAGCGCAGGCCCAGCATCAACAAAGCATCCGCCAGCCCGGTCACGCCCAGGCCGATCCGGCGCTTGGCCTGCGCTTCGGCGGCCTGTTCCGGCAGCGGAAACTTCGATGCGTCCACCACGTTGTCCATCATCCGCACGGCCGTCGCGACAAGGTCGCTCAGCGCGGCCTCGTCCAGATGCGCGGCGTCCTCGAACGGATCGGCCACCAGACGCGCCAGGTTGATCGACCCCAACAGGCAGGCCCCGTAGGGCGGCAGCGGTTGTTCACCGCAGGGGTTCGTGGCCGAAATCGTTTCGACATAGTTCAGGTTGTTGGCCTTGTTGATGCGGTCAATAAAGATGACACCCGGCTCGGCATAATCATAGGTGGCCTGCATGATCTTGTTCCACAGATCACGGGCCTGAACCGTGTGATAGACCTTGCCGTCAAAAGTCAGCTCCCAGGGGGCGTCGGCCTTGACGGCCTCCATGAAGGCGTCCGTCACCAATACGGACATGTTGAACATCCGCAGGCGCGCCGGATCGGACTTGGCGGTGATGAACTGTTCGATATCCGGGTGGTCACAGCGCATGGTGGCCATCATCGCCCCGCGGCGTGATCCGGCAGACATGATCGTGCGGCACATTGCGTCCCAGACATCCATAAAGCTCAGCGGGCCCGAAGCATCTGCCGCCACCCCGTGCACATCTGCGCCGCGCGGGCGGATGGTCGAGAAATCATAGCCGATGCCACCGCCCTGCTGCATGGTCAGCGCGGCCTCTTTCAACATATCGAAAATGCCGCCCATGCTGTCGGGGATCGTTCCCATGACAAAACAGTTGAACAATGTCACCTGCCGCGCCGTACCCGCACCCGCCGTGATACGGCCCGCGGGCAGGTATTTGAAATCTTCCAGCGCGTGAAAAAACTTGTCCTCCCACAGCGCCGGGTCACCTTCGACCTTGGCCAGATCGCGGGCGATGCGCCGCCACGTATCCTCGACCGTCTGATCAATGGGCGCACCATCTGCTTGCTTGAACCGGTATTTCATATCCCAGATTTGCTCGGCGATGGGGGCGGCAAAGCGGCTCATTGGTGATTCCCTGATCTGAAAAGAGGGGACAGATTAACCCGGATTACAGGCCCACCACAACACCTTGATGAACAACGCCAGCAAGCTACAATATAACGGAGACACTGGGACGACTCTGTGGAAATGCTGTGGATAACTTCGTGAATCTTGTGAAATTGTCCGTCGGATCGGACAGCGTCGAGTCGCTGATCGACTGGCAGGACAGCCGCAAGCCGCTTTACCAGGACGGAAACCCGCGCCACGTCACCCGGATGTGGCCCAAACGCGAGGCCGAAATCCTGAACGGCGGGTCGATCTACTGGGTGATCAAGGGTGTGATACAATGCCGACAGCGTATCCTGCGGCTGGACGAAGTGCGCGGCGAAGACGGAATACGTCGTTGTGCCATCGTGCTGGACCCTGAAATCCACCGCACGCAAAACGCCCTGAAACGCCCGTTCCAGGGATGGCGTTACCTCAAACCCGAAGACAGCCCCGCCGACCTGCCCCGGTCACGCGAACAGGACGACGCCCTGCCCGATGATCTGAACCGCGCCCTGGCCGACATCGGGGTCTTGTGATCAGGTCAGACGGTCCAGAAGCGCGGTCAGAACGTCTTTGTCCTCGGCATCGCACTTGGCAACACGGCTGCGCCAAAGCGTGGCCTGCGATTGCAGGATCAAACCATCCGACAATATCTTGAGGTGATTGGCCCGCAACGTTTCGCCGGTCGAGGTGATATCGGCGATTGCCTCGGCCGTTTCGTTCATCACGGTTCCCTCGGTCGCGCCCTGGCTATCGACCAGCGTATAGTCGGCCACCCCTGCGTCGGTCAGGAACTCGCGCACCAGCCGGTGGTATTTGGTGGCAATCCGCAGCCGGTGGCCGTGGGTCTTGCGAAACGCCGCAGCAGCCGCATCCAGATCGTCCAGCGTGTCCACATCGACCCAGCAGGCAGGTGCGGCGATAATCAGGTCAGCCTTGCCAAAGCCAAGCTGCGAGATTTCTTCGACCTGCTGTTCCCAACGCGGCAGCTTTTCATGCACAAGGTCGATTCCGGTTACACCCAGATGGATACGACCCGCCGCCAGTTCGCGCGGGATTTCCCCCGCGGACAGCAAGATCAGGGATACCCCGTCGATCCCTTCGACCTTGCCTGCGTATTCACGGTCCGAGCCGCTGCGCGACAGGGTGATGCCGCGCTTGTCGAACCACGCAAAGGTTTTGTCCATCAACCTGCCCTTCGAAGGCACGCCCAGTTTCAGGCTCATTGCGTGGCCTCCTCGATTTCGAGCATCAGGTCCGGTCGGATCACGCCGCCAATTGCCGGAATTTCAGCGCCGTTCCCCAATCGGCGCGTCAGGGCATCATAGCGGCCACCGGTCGCGACGGGCGGCAGGTCGGGGCGACCCTCGGCGTAAAAGCCAAAGACAAACCCGTCGTAATACTCCATCGACGTCCGCCCATAGGAGGCTTCGAAATCCAGCCTGCCGACATCGACACCACGCGCCTGCAGCGCAGCGACGCGCGCTTCAAGACGGTCCAGCGCGGGGGTGATCTGCGGCAGGTCCACCGCCACATCGCGCAATTGCTCCAATGCGAAAGGCATGGTTTCACGCACGTTCAAAAGCGTTTCCAGCCCAACCAGCTCATTGTCCGAAATCGGTGGCGCGGCACGGTCTTCCCGCAAGGCATCAATCCGCGCCTCGATCTCGGCCTTGCGCCGTTTGCCAATCATCGGCGCATCGGTCGCCAGTGGCTCGGCGGTATCCAGCAAGGCATCGCGCTGTTCGGGCGCGGGCCTGCGCCCTGCGAAACGGTCAAGCAGAGTGCGAAAACGACGGGGGCGCCACAGATGCCGCATCAGGGCTGCCTTGCGGCGGTCCGTTGTCCGCAAACCTTCGACCGCCGCGATCAGTATGCCGATGTCACCGGTGGCGGCCCGCAGCGGCAACCCGCGCAGTTGAAGAGCAAAAAGCGAAAACACCTCGGCATCAGCGCCTGCGGGGTCATCGCGGTCAAAGACCTCATAGCCGACCTGAACGTATTCATTGGCCCGATCCGGGTCATGCTCCTGACGGCGGAACACCTCTCCGGAATAGGTATAGCGGGCCGGTTCAGCGCCTTCGCGCATGTGCATTTGCACCACCGGCAGCGTGAAGTCAGGGCGCAACATCTGTTCGCCGCGCAGGGCGTCCGAGGTCACATAGGCACGCGCGCGGATGTCTTCGCCGTACAGGTCCAACAACGTTTCCGCCGGTTGCAGCAGTGGCGGGTCAACGACCTGTGCGCCTGCGGCCTCAAACCGGACGCGCATCATCGCGGCGCGGGCCTGTATCTGGGAACGGTTGGGCATGGGTCAGTCCTGACTGTCCAGAATTTCACGCACTTTGGCGACCAGATCACCGCGCGGCACTTCGAACTGGCTGGGGCGTTCCTTCCATTCCTCCAGCGTGGCGCTTTCGGCGATCTTGGCGCCGAGGATCAGGTCCTTGATCTGGACGATGCCATTTGCCTTTTCGTCACCACCCTCGATCACCGCGATGGGCGAGTTCCGCTTATCCGCATATTTCAGCTGATTGCCGAAGTTCTTTGGATTGCCCAAGTAGACTTCGGCCCGGATACCCGCATTGCGCAGCTCAGCCACCATCGCCTGATAGTCGGCCATACGATCACGATCCATCACGGTGACGACCACAGGACCTGTCGCCTGCGCGCTGAGGCGACCCTTTTCGCGCAGCGCGGCCAGCAGACGGTCAACACCGATGGAGACACCGGTCGCTGGCACTTCCTGCCCCGTGAAACGCTTGACCAGATCATCATAGCGCCCGCCGCCCGAGACCGAGCCGAACTGCCGCTTGCGGCCTTTTTCGTCGAAAATCTCAAAGGTCAATTCGGCCTCGTAGACCGGGCCGGTGTAGTAGCCAAGACCGCGTACGACCGAAGGGTCAATCTCGATCCGATCCGAGCCGTATCCGCCAGCATCCAGCAGCGACCCGATCTGTTCCAGTTCTGCAATGCCGTCCGCACCGATCTTGCTGTCGCCCACGGCTGCGCGCAGGTTCGCCAGCGTTCCGGCCGTGTCGGCGGCTTTGGACGTCAGGAAGGCAATCACGGGTTCTGCCTGATCATCGCTGAGGCCTACACCGTCGATAAATGCACCCGAGGCATCCAGACGCCCCTTGGTCAGCAGCTCGCGCACTCCGGCCTCACCGACCTTGTCGAACTTGTCGATGGTGCGCAGAACGTTGTCGCGGGCTGCGGCGTCTTCGCCCAGGCCCATTGCCTCAAGCACGCCGTTCAGAACCTTGCGGTTGTTGACCCGCACCAGATAGTCACCGCGCGGGATGCCCACCGTCTCCAACGTGTCTGACAGCATCGCGCAGATCTCGGCATCCGCCGCCATCGAGGCGGTGCCGACCGTATCCGCATCGCACTGATAGAACTGACGATACCGTCCCGGCCCCGGCTTTTCGTTGCGCCAGACCGGGCCCATCGCATAGCGGCGATAGGGCGTCGGCAGGTCGTTGCGGTGCTGCGCAAAGACACGGGCCAAAGGCGCGGTCAGGTCATAGCGCAGGGCCATCCAGTCGCCCTTGTCGTTTTCGTCAACTTCCTGCCACGCAAAGACACCCTCGTTCGGGCGGTCCACGTCCGGAAGGAATTTGCCCAGCGCCTCGACGGTCTCGACCGCGCTGCTTTCCAAGGCGTCAAAGCCGTACCGATGATAGACACCCGCAATCGTCCGCAGCATCTCGGTGCGCTGCGTGACTTCCTCGCCGAAATAGTCGCGGAACCCTTTCGGCGTTATGGCCTTGGGGCGGGGCTGTTTCTTGGGCTTGGCCATTCGGGGCGTCCTCGGGGCTTAGTGTTCCGCGCGCGGTCTATCCCATGCCCCGCATCGGGGCAAGGCGCGCTTTCTCTGGCCATGGCGGCAATGCGCCGCTATGAGCGGACAAGACACAGGAGACCCCGATGCAGCATCTGGAAGAGCAGATCGCCCACCTGACCCGCACGGTTGAGGACCTGAACGCCGTCGTCACGCGGCAGCAGACCGAGATTGACCACCTGACCCGCCGGGTCGAGATGCTGATGCGCCGCGAGGCCGAACGCGCACAGGAAGGATCAGGCGGCGTTGTGCTTGGCGACGAACGCCCACCACATTACTGACCCGTCCCTGCCCCACTCGGAAAGGTACCGATTTGGGCTTGAGAGCGGCCCGCTTGCCGACGATGGTAGGAAATCGATACCGGAAAAAACAGGAGCGTTCGATGTCACCCAAAACGGCCCTCGTCACCGGGGCAGCCCGAGGCATAGGTCTGGCCACCGCGAAACTGTTCCTGCAAGACGGATGGCGCGTGGCGCTGGTCGACCGGGATGCCGAGGCGCTGACTCAGGCCACCGCTGGGCTGGACGGCGCATTGCCCGTTGTCGCGGACGTTTCGCAGCCCGAACAGGTCGACCAAATGGTTGACGATGTCCTGTCTGCATTCGGGGCGATCGATGCGGTTGTGAACAATGCCGGTGTGGCAGAGTTCGGACCGATAGAAGATCATGGGTTTGCCACTTGGCGCCGGGTCATGGAAACCAACCTCGACGGGGTCTTTCTGGTCAGCCAGGCGGCGACACCGGCACTGCGCAACAGCAGGGGCGCGATTGTCAACATCGCCTCAATCTCGGGGGTGCGGGCAAGCACCTTGCGCGTGGCCTATGGCACGTCAAAGGCCGGGGTCATTCACCTGACCAAGCAACAGGCGGCCGAACTTGGCGAATACGGAATACGGGCCAACTGCGTTTGCCCCGGCCCTGTTCGCACGAAACTCGCCATGGCCGTGCATACGCCCGAGATCATTGCCGCCTATCACGACGCCATCCCTTTGAACCGGTATGGATCCGAGCTGGAAATCGCCCAGGTCATCTGTTTCCTGTGCTCGGACAAGGCCAGCTATGTGACCGGTCAGGTCATCGCGGCTGATGGTGGGTTCGAAAGCACCGGCGTCGGTTTGCCCGCGCTGCGCGACCCCGACTGACGGGCGTACGGCGCACGCCCTGCCCCTGGTGGCCTGCGCGTGGTCGCGGTCACAGGCCCAGCGTCGATTTCACGGCGCTGTCCACCACGCCGCCCAGCAAGGCGTTCTTGTCTTCGGAACAGCCCTGTGACAACGCCGCAAGGAACGCCGTACGCAGCGTGGCCTTTTCCGCCTCTGTCGAAGCGTGGTCTTCGATGTTGATCTGACGGTTGTAGATCGACAGGGCTGTCATCTTCTCGACAACGGCCAGAACATAGGTTTCGTCGCCATCCGCTTCTTCGATCACCGACGCGCAGGTGTGGTACATGACCGGCAAAGCATCCTGCACCATTTGCTCGGCCATTTCGTCGGCAAGTGTCACGCAGGGCATGGTGATAAGGGCCGCGACGGTGGCTGCTTTGGTTCTGTTCGATATCATGATTGACCTCCATCGCCCGATCGCAGGGCTTGCAGTCATTTCCAGTTGTGCCCGATGATTGCCCCGGCCACGGCGCCGGCGGCTGCGCCCTTGCCATCGCCCAGCAGGGCACCGACCCCTGCTCCGATCAGGGCGCCCTCTACCGTTTTCTTTTTCTTCTTGTCGTCCGCAAAGCCAGCCGTGGCCGATGCCAATGCCAGCGACGCGGCCGCGACCAGAACCAGCGTCCTGGAACCCAATCGTGAAACAGTCATCATCAATCCCTCCTGCGGCCAGACACAGGTTGCATCCTGCATAACCAGCCTATCGGGCCAGTTTGGACCTGGCAACAATTGGGGCGGTCTCAGATATCTTCGACCGAAAGGACACCGTCCAAGGACTTGATCGCGCCTTTGATCTGAGGGTTGACCGGAAAATGCCGACCCAGTTCCATTTCAACCTCGCCGGGCAAACCGGGCGACAGCAAACGCAATTGAACCGGGCCGGTGGATGCGCCACCTGCGGCGCTGATTGCGTCTTCAAGCACATGCGCGACGGTCTCGATGACCTGCGGCTCGTCCAGGAAGATACGCAAGCCGGTGGCCCCCGCCTCGGCGACAACTGCGTCGATGGGTCCGACGGACCGGGCAAGCAGCTTAAGCTGATCAGCCTCCATCGTCGCTTCGGCCGTCAACACCACCTGCGAGCCGGTTTCCAGAAACTCTCGCGATTTTTCAAGCGTTTCCGAAAACAGCGTGACCTCGAACGCGCCGGTGGGATCGGAAAGCTGGGCAAAGGCAAACCGGTTGCCGCGCACCGATTTTCGTTCCTGCCGTCCGGCGACGACACCCGCCATTTTGACACCCATCATCCCGCGCGCGCGCACCTGCTCGGTCACCTGGTCCAGGGTCATGACGTCGCGCCGTTTCAATGCAGGCATGTAATCGTCCAGCGGATGCCCGGACAAATAGAACCCGATAGCCTTGAACTCTTCGCTCAGCCGCTCGGCTGGCAGCCAGTCGGGCGTCGCGGCAAGCCGCGGTTCGGGCAGATCGTCCCCGGCTTCGCCAAAAAGAGACACCTGGTTCGAATTCTTCTGATCGTGAATGGCCGCTGAATAGCGCACCAGTTGTTCGATACTGTCGAACACACGACGGCGGTTCTTGTCCAACTCATCAAACGCCCCGGCCCGCGCCAGCATTTCAAGCGGGCGCTTGCCAACTTTCTTGAGGTCGATCCGGCGCGCGAAGTCGAACAGGTTGACGAAGGGTTTGTCGCTCTCTTGATCCTGCGCGCCTCCGGCACGACGCCCATCAACCACAAGGCTCATCGCCTCGACGCCCACGTTTTTCAACGCGCCCAGCGCGTAAACCAGATGCCCGTCATCCACATCAAACGTGGCCTGTGAGCGGTTCACACAAGGCGGGATATACGGCAGGTTCAGCCCCTTGCGGACTTCTTCGAAATAGACGGCCAGCTTGTCGGTCAGATGGATATCGCAGTTCATGACCCCTGCCATGAACTCAACCGGGTGGTTCGCCTTCAGCCAACCCGTCTGATAGCTGACCACCGCATAGGCCGCCGCGTGGGACTTGTTGAAACCGTAGTTGGCGAATTTCTCCAGCAGGTCGAACACCTCGGATGCTTTCTTGGCATCCACGCCATTTTCCGCCGCGCCCGTTTCGAATTTCGGGCGTTCGGCATCCATCGCCTCTTTGATCTTTTTGCCCATCGCGCGGCGCAGCAGGTCGGCGCCGCCGAGGGAATACCCAGCCATCACCTGCGCGATCTGCATCACCTGTTCCTGATAAACGATGATGCCTTGCGTTTCCTCAAGGATATGGTCGATCAGCGGGTGCACAGATGTGATCTCACGCTGGCCATTCTTGACCTCGCAATAGGTCGGAATGTTCTCCATCGGGCCGGGACGGTAGAGCGCCACAAGCGCCACGATGTCCTCGATACAGGTCGGCTTCATGCGCTTGAGCGCATCCATCATGCCACTGGATTCCACCTGGAATACCGCCACTGTCTTAGCTGCTGAATAAAGCTTGTACGTCGCCTCATCATCCAGCGGAATGGCGTTGATCTGGTTCTCGGCCCCTTCGGCTGGTTCATAGAGCTCGGTGCCATCCGCCGCCACATGCAGGGGTCGCCCGGATTTGAAGATTAGGTCCATCGCGTTCTGGATCACGGTCAGGGTCTTCAGGCCCAGAAAGTCGAACTTTACCAGTCCAGCCTGTTCCACCCATTTCATGTTGAACTGGGTCGCAGGCATATCGGACCGCGGGTCCTGATACAAAGGCACCAACGCATCCAGCGGCCGGTCCCCGATCACCACCCCCGCCGCGTGAGTCGAGGCGTTCCGCAACAGCCCTTCGACCTGTTGGCCGTAGGTGAGCAGGCGATCCACCACCTCTTCGTTTTTTGCCTCTTCTCGCAACCGAGGTTCGTCCGCAAGCGCCTTTTCGATAGAAACCGGCTTAACCCCTTCGACCGGGATCATCTTGGACAGGCGATCCACCTGCCCATAAGGCATTTGCAAAACCCGCCCGATATCGCGCACGGCGGCCTTTGACAGAAGCGCACCAAAGGTGATGATCTGCCCCACCTTGTCGCGCCCGTATTTCTGCTGAACATATCGGATCACCTCTTCGCGGCGATCCATGCAGAAGTCGATATCGAAGTCGGGCATCGAGACCCGCTCGGGGTTCAGGAAGCGTTCGAACAGCAAGCTGTAGCGCAGCGGGTCAAGGTCGGTGATTGTCAGCGCATAAGCCACAAGCGACCCCGCGCCCGAGCCCCGCCCCGGCCCCACCGGGATGTCATGATCCTTGGCCCATTGGATAAAGTCAGCAACGATCAGGAAATAACCGGGAAAGCCCATGCCTTCGATAATTTCCAGTTCGAAATCCAGCCGTTCCTGATATTTTTCAGGCGTCACGGCATGCGGAATCACGGCCAGTCGTTTCTGCAAACCCTCATTGGCGATGCGGCGCAGTTCGGCCACCTCGTCATCCGCGAATTTGGGCAGGATCGGGTCACGGCGATACGCCATAAAGGCGCAGCGCTTGGCAATTTCGACGGTGTTTTCGATTGCTTCGGGCAGGTCGGCAAACAGGGTCACCATTTCCTGCTGCGACTTGAAATAATGCTGTGCGGTCAGGCGGCGGCGACCCTCTTGCTGGTCGACATAGGCCCCTTCGGCGATACAGATCAGCGCGTCATGCGCCTCGTACATATCAGAGGTCGGGAAATAGACATCATTGGTGGCGACCAGCGGCAGGTTCTTGGCATAGGCCATCTCGACATGGCCCCGTTCGGTCAGGCGTTCGGCCTCGGGCTGGCCATCCTCGCCCGGATGGCGTTGCAATTCTATATAAAGCCGATCAGAGAACATGGCCGCCAACCGATCCACCAGTTCTTCGGCAGCCGGTCTTTGCCCCTGTTGCAACAGCCGCCCAACCGGGCCGTCGGGGCCGCCGCTGAGACAGATTAGCCCGGCGGACCGCTCTTCAAGTTCGTCAAGCGTGACCTGCGGCAGTTGCCCGCCCTTGTCCACGTAAAGGCACGAACTGAGCTTCATCAGGTTCTCATACCCGGTTTCCGACTGCGCCAGCAGCACCAGCGGCGCCGGGGGCCTTGGCTTTTCACCGGGTTTTGCCTGAACATAGGCAAGATCCACCTGGCACCCGACAATCGGCTGCACCCCTGCATCCCCCAGCGTCACCGAAAATTCCAGCGCCGAAAACATACTGTTGGTATCTGTTACCGCCACGGCCGGCATCTCTGCGGCGACGCACAGCCCCGGCAATTTCTTTAGACGAATGGCCCCTTCCAGCAGGGAATATTCGGTATGGACGCGGAGGTGAATGAATCGGGGAGAGGTGCTCATGCACGCAGGCTATCGCAGCCGAACGTCGTGCAAAAGCCAGAACAGGCGCCCGGTGGCGCACAATTTTTGACCACGCATTCTTCGGAAATTTTGGAAGGTGCTTCGGGTTTGACTGCGATTTCTTTACAAAAAACCGCGCAATTTCAACCCCATGACAGCAAGACGCACGGCTATTTTGCAGGCAAACCCAGCGTAATAGTGTATGAAATAGGCAGTTTTTCTTGCCATGCAACCCGGCCTGTTCCTAACATCCGATGGCAAGCTACCAGCCCGCTACTCTTTCTACGTCGCATCGGAGGAGGGCACCAAAGGGCAAAACCGGGTAAGGCGACGGGTTTCACGTATGAATATCACGTTTCTTCTGAACGGAGAGACAGTGGAGCTGGCGGATGTCGATCCGACAGCCACCCTGCTGGACTGGCTGCGCGAAGATCGCGGCCTGACCGGCACCAAGGAAGGCTGCAACGAGGGCGATTGCGGGGCCTGCACCGTCATGGTGACAGATGAAGGCGGCGCCAAGGCGCTGAATTCCTGCATCCTGTTCTTGCCGCAGTTGCATGGCAAGGCCGTGCGCACTGTCGAAGGCGCCAGCGGTCCGAATGGCGAAGCGCACCCGGTTCAACAGGCGATGGTCGATCTGCATGGTTCGCAATGCGGCTTCTGCACGCCCGGATTTGTCATGTCGATGGTTGCCGGTCATGCAATCGGGGCGACGGATCACGATACGCAGCTTGCGGGAAACCTGTGTCGCTGCACCGGTTATGCGCCGATTGTCCGCGCCGCGAAGGCGGCCGAGGCGCAGCCTGTACCCGTCTGGGTCAAGGACAAACCCGTCGCCCTCGCTGCCACCTCGCCGATTCTGCCTGGATCGTCTGACGAGCTGGCGGATGTCTATGCCAAGAACCCCGATGCCACCCTGGTTGCCGGGGCCACCGATGTTGGCCTCTGGGTTACCAAGCAATTGCGCGATCTGGACCCTGTGATTTTCCTCAACCGTTGCGACGACCTGAAAGAAATCACCATCACCGACGACGAAATCCGCTTTGGCGCGATGGTCGATATGAACCGTATGGGTCAGGCGCTGAACGACCTGCATCCATCTTATGCCGAGATGATCCGCCGCTATGCCAGCGTACAGGTGCGCCACGCAGCCACGGTGGGCGGCAATATCGCCAATGGGTCGCCCATTGGGGACAACCCGCCTGCACTGATCGCCCTGGACGCCACGTTGCATCTGCGCAAGGGGAACACGCGACGCTCGGTCCCGTTAGAGGAATTCTTCATCGAATATGGCAAGCAGGACCGTGCCCCCGGTGAGTTCGTCGAAGCGGTCAGCTTCCCGCGTCAGGCGGATCGGTTGAAGGCCTACAAGCTCAGCAAGCGGTTTGATCAGGATATCTCGGCCGTGTGTGGATGTTTCAACATCACCGTGGCGGACGGCACCGTCACGCAGGCACGTATCGCTTTTGGCGGCATGGCCGGAGTTCCAAAACGGGCAGCACATGTCGAAAAGGCGCTGATCGGCAAGGCGTGGACCGTTGATACAGTTCGGGCCGCGCTCCCAGCTTTTGCCCAGGACTTTACGCCGATGACAGACATGCGTGCCTCGGCCACCTATCGGTTGGAAACGGCCAAAGCGATGCTCGAACGCTATTACTTTGAGGACCGGGGCGAGGTGACCAACGTGCTGGAGGTGACGGCATGAGCGTAAGCAAACCCCTGCCCCACGATGCCGCCCTGCTGCATGTTTCGGGCGCGGCCCGCTATGTGGATGACATTCCGACGCCCAAAGGCTCGCTGCATCTGGCGTTTGGCCTCAGCCCGATTGCCAAGGGCAAAATCTCGGCAATGGATCTGTCCGACGTCAAAGCCGCCGACGGCGTTGTCATGGTGTTGACTGCCGAAGATCTGCCGTTTGCCAACGATGTCTCGCCCTCGATCCATGATGAGCCCTTGCTGTCAGACGGAACCGTCAATTACATCGGCCAGCCGGTTTTCCTTGTGGTGGCGACCAGCCATCTGGCGGCCCGCAAGGCGGCGCGGCTGGGCAAGATCGACTATGCCGAGGAGACCCCGATCCTGACAGTCGACGAGGCGCTTGCCGCCGACAGCCGTTTCGAGGAAGGCCCGCGCATCTATGCCAAAGGGGACGCGGATGCCGCCATCGCAAGCGCGGCGCATGTGATCGAAGGCGGGTTCGAGCTTGGCGGGCAGGAGCATTTCTATCTGGAAGGCCAGGCCGCGCTGGCAGTGCCGAACGAAGGCGGCGACATGCTGGTCCATTCCTCGACCCAGCACCCGACCGAGATTCAGCACAAGGTTGCCGACGCTCTGGGCGTGCCCATGCACGCGGTCCGGGTTGAGACCCGTCGTATGGGCGGCGGCTTTGGCGGCAAGGAAAGCCAGGGCAACGCGCTGGCGGTCGCCTGTGCCATCGCCGCGCGGGCAACCGGCAAAGCCTGCAAGATGCGCTATGATCGTGATGATGACATGACCATCACCGGCAAACGGCACGCATTCCGGATTGCCTACAAGGCCGGGTTCGATGAAAACGGCCATATTCAAGGCGTTTCGTTCCTGCATCATGCCATCTGTGGCTGGGCGCAGGACCTGTCTCTGCCCGTCGCGGACCGCGCGATGCTGCATTCGGACAATGCCTATCTGCTGCCCAATGCGCGGATCGAAAGCCACCGGTTGAAGACCAACACCCAATCCGCCACCGCCTATCGCGGGTTCGGCGGTCCGCAAGGCATGGTTGGAATCGAACGTGTCATGGATCACGCCGCGCACAGTTTGAGGATGGACCCGGTCGAACTGCGCCGCCGCAACTATTACGAACCGGCACATCCGCCGGTCATGGATCCACCTGACCTGCCTGAACGCCCATTGACCCATGTCGATCCGCATGAGGACCTGACCAGCCTGGGCGCGGTCGAGCAGGTGACAACCCCGCCACCGGTGCGCCCGGTGCCCGAAGGGGGCAACACGACGCCTTATGGCATGGAAGTAACGGATTTCGAGTTGCACGGCATGACAGCCGCCCTGCTGAAATCCAGCGACTATGCAGCGCGCAAAGCTGCAATTGCCAAGTGGAACAGCGAAAACAGCGTGATCAAGAAAGGCATCGCCTTCTCGCCGGTCAAATTCGGGATTTCCTTTACGCTGACCCACCTCAATCAGGCAGGTGCATTGGTGCATGTGTATCAAGACGGCTCGGTCCATCTGAACCATGGCGGCACCGAAATGGGACAAGGTCTGTTTCAGAAGGTCGCGCAGGTTGCAGCCTCGCGCTTTGGCATTCCGCTTGAGATGGTCAAAATCACCGCGACCGATACCGCCAAGGTGCCGAACACCTCGGCCACGGCGGCGTCTTCGGGAAGCGACCTGAACGGTATGGCCGTGAAAGCCGCCTGTGACACGATCCGCGACCGGATGGCCGAATACCTGGCGGAACGGCATCAGGCGGACCCTGCCACTGTTACGTTCTCGGACGGCCAGGTTTCGGTGGGCGAAGAAAGCTATGGCTTCGCCGAAGCCGCCGCGCTTGTCTATCAGGGGCGTGTCAGCCTATCGGCGACCGGGTTTTACAAGACACCCAAGATTGAATGGGACCGGATCAAGGGCCGGGGGCGACCGTTCTTTTACTTTGCCTATGGTGCATCCGTTACCGAGGTGGCGATTGACACCCTGACCGGCGAAAACCGTATCCTGCGCACGGACATCCTGCATGACGCGGGCGCGCCGCTGAACCCGGCGCTGGATATCGGGCAGGTCGAAGGGGCCTATGTCCAGGGCGCCGGTTGGCTGACAACCGAGGAACTCGTCTGGGACGGCAGGGGCAACCTGCGCACCCATGCGCCGTCGACCTACAAGATCCCGGCCTGTTCCGACCGGCCCGATATCTTTAACGTTGAACTTTGGGATGCCGAGAACCGCGAAGACACGATCTATCGCTCGAAAGCCGTGGGTGAGCCGCCTTTCATGTTGGGCATTTCCGCCTGGCTGGCGCTGTCAAACGCGGTCGCGGCCTGCGGCGACGGCTATCCCGCGCTGGATGCGCCTGCCACAGCCGAAGAGGTCTGGAACGGCGTCCAAAGAATGAAAGGGGGCCTTTGATGGGATTTGACCTTGAGGCTTTGAGGGAGGCGGTCAAGACCCACGGGACAGTTGTCCGGGTGGTCATCGCCGGGATCAAAGGATCGTCCCCCCGCGAAACCGGTGCTGCAATGCTGGTCTGGGAAACCGGGCAAAGTGGCACCATCGGCGGTGGAACCCTTGAGTTTCAGGCCGCCGAGGCCGCGCGGGCCCAAACTGCGCCTACGCGCCTGACGCATCACGCGCTGGGGCCAGACATGGGGCAATGCTGCGGCGGGGCCGTTTCACTGGTCAGCGAAATCTATGATGCGGCGCGCCTGGACACGCTGAGCGATCCGGTCATCGCACGCCCCGTTTTGGGCGGAGATATGCCCCTGTCGGTCAAACGCCTGCTGGCCGCAGCCCGCAATCAGGGCATTGCGCCCTTGCCGCAACTGGTCGATGGCTGGATGATCGAACCGGTCCACAAGCCAACGCGCGATCTTTGGATCTGGGGGGCAGGCCATGTGGGCCGGGCGCTGGTCGGCGTCCTGTCGCCCCTGCCCGATTTGGCGATAAGCTGGTTCGATACCGGACCGGACCGCTTTCCCGCTACCGTTCCGGGCGGTGTCAGGGTAATTCCCGCAGCCAAACCCGCCGAGTTGGTGCGCCACGCCCCGCGCGATGCCGAACATCTGGTGTTGACTTATTCGCATAATCTGGACCTGGAACTGTGCAACCGGCTGCTTTTGCACGATTTCCGCTTTGCGGGGCTGATTGGCTCGGCTACCAAGTGGGCGCGGTTTCGGTCTCGTCTGGCGGCCCTGGGGCATTCACCGCAGCGGATTGCCCGGATCACCTGCCCGATCGGCGACCAGGGCCTGGGGAAACACCCGCAAATGATCGCCGTCGGGGTAGCCGCGCAAATCCTGCGCGGCGCCCGGCAGAATGACTTGAAGAAGGACCTGAGCGCGTGACCACTCCACTTCTGAGCTTGCAAGGGCTGACCAAGGCCTATCCCGGCGTCGTGGCCAATGACCAAGTGTCTTTTGACATCGGCGAGGGCGAGGTTCACGCGCTGTTGGGCGAAAACGGCGCGGGGAAATCCACGCTGGTCAAGATGATCTATGGGCTGGTGAAACCGGACAGCGGCACCATGATGCTGCGCGGGCAGGCCTTTGCCCCGCCCGAACCCCGTGCCGCGCGTTCCGACGGGATAGCGATGGTATTCCAGCACTTTTCGCTGTTCGATGCGCTGAACGTGGCCGAAAACATTGCGCTGGGGATGGAGAACCCGCCCCCGATGGGAGACCTCGCATCGCGCATCCGCGAGGTGTCCGAGACCTATGGCCTGCCGCTTGATCCCTTTCGCACGGTGGGCGACCTGTCGGCGGGTGAACGCCAGCGGGTTGAGATCATTCGGTGCCTGCTGCAGGACCCCAAGCTGTTGATCATGGACGAGCCGAC
This sequence comes from Alphaproteobacteria bacterium, assembly GCA_030427405.1. Classification (GTDB taxonomy): domain Bacteria; phylum Pseudomonadota; class Alphaproteobacteria; order Rhodobacterales; family Rhodobacteraceae; genus Ruegeria. The sequence goes on from JAUHXK010000014.1 coordinate 48,349, forward strand.
GAGCGTGCTGACCCCTCAGGAAGTCGAAATCCTGTTTGAAACACTGAACAAACTGCGGTCCGAGGGCACCTCGATCCTTTATATCTCGCACAAGCTGGAAGAGATCCGCACCCTGTGCGACCATGCAACGATCCTGCGCCTGGGCAAGAATGTGGGTGAATGCGTTCCGTCCGAGACCTCGGCCCGGGATATGGCAGAGATGATGGTCGGGGCGACATTGCAAACGCCAGAGCGGTCGGGGCGCGCATTCGGCGAGGTCGCGTTGGATGTCAGCGGGCTGTCGGTACCCTCGCCGTCGGAATTCGGCACTGCGCTGAAGAATGTTCATATGACCGTGCGCAAGGGCGAGGTCCTGGGCATCGGTGGCGTTGCCGGAAACGGGCAGGATGAGTTGCTTGGCGTTTTGTCGGGCGAGATCCAGACCACGGCAGACGCGATCAAGTTCAATGGTCAGCCTATCGGCAAACTGGGTCCGACCGCCCGGCGCAGGCTGGGCGTGTTGACCGCGCCCGAGGAACGGCTGGGCCATGCGGCCGCGCCGGATATGAGCCTGACCGAGAATGCGTTGCTGACCGGGTCGGTCCGCGAAGGGCTGGAACGCAACGGTTTTCTGAAATGGGCCGAAACCAAGAGCTTTGCCGAAAAGATCATAAGCGCCTTTGATGTCCGGACGCCCGGGCCTGAGAATGCGGCGCGATCCCTGTCCGGTGGGAACCTGCAGAAGTTCGTGATCGGACGCGAAGTGCTGCAAGACCCGGATGTGTTGGTGGTGAACCAGCCGACCTGGGGCGTGGATGCGGCAGCGGCGGCGTCGATCCGGCAGGCGATACTGGACCTTGCGGCCAAGGGTACTGCGGTGATCTGCATCAGCCAGGACCTGGATGAGTTGATGGAAATTTCCGATAGTTTCGCTGCGTTGAACGAAGGGCGGCTAAGCGCCCCGCGCGAGACCACGGGCCTGACGGTTGATGAGATCGGCCTGATGATGGGCGGCGCCCATGGCATGGAGGTGGCGCATGTGTGATCCGTCGCGTCGCCTTCGGCGAGAGTATTTACAAAAAGATGAAGACCTTGGGGGGATGAGCAGATGATTGTGTTGGAGAAACGGCCGCAGCCGTCCAAGGCGTGGTCTTATGCCACCCCCCTGGTCGCTGTGCTGGCGACGATGGTCTTTGGCGGGATTTTGTTCGCCCTTCTGGGCAAGAACCCCATCGAAGCCATCGGCACCATTTTCTGGGAGCCTCTGTTCGGCGAGTTCGCGTTTTACTATCGCCCGCAATTGCTGGTGAAAGGGGCGCCTTTGGTGTTGATCGCCATTGGCCTGTCACTGGGTTTTCGCGCCGGTATCTGGAATATCGGGGCGGAAGGGCAATACATCATGGGGGCCATCTTTGGCGCCGGAGCGGGTCTGGCGTTTTATCCGCTGGATGCCTTTTATATCTTTCCGATCATGGTGATCGCAGGCGCGTTCGGAGGCTGGCTCTGGGCGATGATCCCGGCCTTTCTGAAGGTGCGTTTTGGCACCAACGAGATCCTTGTGTCGCTGATGCTGGTCTATGTGGCCGAACAGATGCTGGCCTCGGTGTCTTTGGGCCTGTTGAAGAACCCCGAAGGGTTCGGCTTTCCCGGATCGCGCAACCTGCAATCCTATGACAGCGCGCATAATGCCGAGCTGATTGCCGGATCGGGGATGCATTGGGGCGTCGTGGCCGCGCTGATTGCGGTCATCTTTGCCTATGTCTTGCTGAACCGGCATATGCTGGGTTTCCACATTCGTTTGACCGGTGAAGCGCCGCGCGCCGCGAAATTCGCGGGCGTTAACCCGGCTCGGCTGATCCTGTTTTGCCTTGGCCTGTCCGGCGCGTTGGCGGGGCTTGCAGGAATGTTCGAAGTTACGGGTCCATCGGGCGTGGTCAGCATCGATTTCAACGTTGGTTACGGCTTTACCGCGATCATCGTTGCCTTTCTGGGCCGCCTGCATCCGGTGGGTATCCTGCTGGCCGGTGGATTGATGGCGCTGACTTACATTGGCGGGGAAATCGCGCAGTCTCAGCTGGGTCTGCCGGCCGCTGCCATTCAGGTGTTTCAGGGGATGCTGCTGTTCTTCCTGCTGGCCTTCGACCTTTTGACAAACTACCGCATCCGTGCGGCCCAAAGCGAGGTGGCGTGACATGGACCTTGGTGAGATTAACCCCGTCCTTCTGGTCGCCTCTCTGATGGTGGCGGCGACCCCCCTGCTTTTGGCCGCGATCGGAGAGCTGGTTGTCGAGAAAGCAGGCGTGTTGAACCTCGGCGTCGAGGGCATGATGATCGTCGGCGCGATCAGCGGCTTTGCGATCTCGGTCGAGACCGGTTCGCCCTGGCTGGGCTTTGTCGCAGCCGCTATCGGTGGTGCGGTCTTGTCGTTGTTGTTTGTGCTGCTGACCCAGGTGGCGTTGGCCAACCAGGTGGCCAGCGGTCTGGCCCTTACGTTGTTCGGCCTTGGGTTCAGCGCCTTGCTGGGGCAAAGCTATGTAGGGATCAAACCCCCCAGCATGGGCGACATTCATATCCCGGTGATCAGCGATATTCCGGTGATTGGCCCGATCCTGTTCCAGCATGACCCTATCCTTTATGTCGGCATTGCCCTGACCGCGGCAGTCTGGGCCACGCTGAAATATACCCGCGTCGGTCTGATCCTGCGCGCGGTGGGTGAAAACCACGATGCGGCGCATGCGTTGGGCTACAAGGTCATCAAGATCCGCATCATGGCAATCCTGTTCGGCGGGGCCTGCGCGGGCCTGGGTGGAGCCTATATCAGCCTGATCCGCGTCCCCCAATGGACCGAGGGAATGACCGCAGGTGTCGGCTGGATCGCACTGGCCTTGGTGGTGTTCGCCAGCTGGAAGCCATGGCGTGCCCTGCTGGGTGCCTATTTGTTCGGCGGCATCACCGTTTTGCAGCTGAATTTGCAGGCGGCGGGCGTTGCCATTCCGGTCGAGTATCTGGCAATGTCGCCCTATATCATCACGATCCTTGTGCTTGTGATCCTTTCGGCCGACAAGAGCAGCGCACCTGCCTCGCTGGGCCGGACCTTCCACGCTTCGCATTAGACGGGGCCAACTGAACCAACTTGGGGAGTAACCACATGAAATTCACAACACTTCTGGCAAGTGCCGCCATGGCGCTGGGCCTGGCCTCGGGGGCCATGGCCCAAGACAAGACAAAGGTCGGCTTCGTCTATGTTGGCCCCGTGGGCGACGGCGGCTGGACCTATGAACACAACAAGGGCCGTCTGGCGGTCGAAGAGCATTTTGGCGACAAGGTCGAGACGGTGTTTGTCGAATCCGTGCCCGAAGGCCCGGATGCTGAACGCGTGATGACCCAGATGGCGCTGGAAGGCGCTGACCTGATCTTTACCACCTCGTTCGGCTATATGGACCCGACGATCAACGTGGCCAAGAAATTCCCGGACGTGAAGTTCGAGCACGCGACCGGCTACAAGACCGCCGATAACGTCTCGGTCTATTCGGCCCGTTTCTATGAAGGCCGCGCCGTTCAGGGGCACATCGCCGGTAAAATGACCAAGTCGAACATCATCGGCTATATCGGGTCCTACCCGATCCCCGAAGTGATCCGCGGCATCAACTCGGCCTATATCCACGCCAAGAAAGTAAACCCGGATGTCGAGTTCAAGATTGTCTGGGCCTATACTTGGTTTGACCCCGCGAAAGAGGCTGACGCCGCAACCGTGCTGATCGAACAGGGCGCAGACGTGATCCTGCAGCACACCGACTCGACCGCGCCCCAGGCCGCAGCGCAAGAAGCCGGCAATGTCGTGACCTTCGGTCAGGCCTCGGACATGAGCGAATACGCACCGTTCCCGCGTGTCAGTTCGATCATCGACAACTGGGCGCCCTACTATATCGCCCGCACCCAGGCCGTGATGGATGGTTCTTGGGCAACCGTGAACACCTGGGACGGCATCGCGCAGGGCATGGTCGAGATTGGCGAGATTTCGGACGCCGTACCGGCGGACGTCAAGGAAGAAGCGCTGGCGATGAAGGCGGCCATGGCCGCTGGTGAATACCACCCGTTCACCGGCCCGCTGAAAAAGCAGGACGGCAGCGATTGGCTGGCTGACGGCGAAGTGGCCGATGACGGCACCCTGGCCGGAATGAACTTTTACGTCGAAGGCCTGGAAGGCGAAATCCCGCAGTAACCGCTGCTGACACCGCACACCACAAAGGCCCGCCGCATTGGCGGGCCTTTTTCTTTCAGAACCAGAACGGGCGGCAGGACGTGCCGACAATGGCCAAAGGACTGCAAGCGGGGTTTTCGAAGACCAGTTTGCATGTCAGTCTCGGCCCATGACTCGATTACTTGAAACAGTGAATGGAACGGCCGCCAGCCAATTTGCATTTGGCGCGATGCAGTTCGGAGGCCGGGCAACCCCCGACCAAAGCAAGGCCATGTACGCGTCATGTCGCGCGGCAGGCATTACCCATTTCGACACGGCCTATCTTTATACCGACGGGGCTTCGGAAACGTTGCTGGGGCAGATGGTCGCCCCCGAGCGCGAGGCGCTGCTGATTGCCACCAAGGTGGGGTATGTCGGCGGCGCTGGGGACGCCAATATCAGGCAACAATTCGACATATCCCGCACGCGGCTGCAGCTGGACATGGTCGACATCCTTTACCTGCACCGGTTTGACCCCGATACCGAATTGTCCGAGACTTTTGAGTGTCTCGCCAACCTGAAGCGGGACGGCAAGATACGCTATGTTGGCCTGTCCAATTTCGCGGCCTGGCAAGTCATGAAGGCAATTCGCGTGGCCGCCAAATACGATCTGAGCATTGACGTGATGCAACCGATGTACAACCTCGTCAAACGGCAAGCCGAAGTTGAAATCCTGCCAATGTGCCAGGACCAGAACATTCTGGCTGCAACCTATTCGCCATTGGGGGGCGGTCTGCTGACCGGGAAATATGCCACGGGCGGTCAGGGCCGGTTGAAAGAAGACAGCCGCTATGGCGCGCGGTACGGCGCAGGCTGGATGGCGGAAACAGCAGATGCCCTTGGCGCCCTGGCCGTTGAGCTGGGTCAGGACGCGGCCACGCTGGCCGTTGCCTGGGTCGCGGCCAGTCGGTTTGCCCCGGTTCCCATCATCTCGGCGCGGTCGGCTGAGCAGCTTGCGCCATCGCTGGCCGCCATGAGCCACCCCCTTTCGTCAGACCTGTACGACCGGATCTCGGGTCTGAGCATGACCCCTCCGCCTGCTACGGACAGGCTTGAGGAACAGGCATGATCGACTTCCTGGTCATCGGCGCAGGCGTGGCTGGGCTCAGCGCCGGGGCGCGCCTTTCGCAGCACGGAACCGTCACCGTGCTCGAGGCCGAGCATGCGATCGGGTTTCATGCATCCGGCCGGTCGGCCGCGCTGTTCGAGGAAGGGTATGGACCGCCATCCGTCGTATCCTTGAATCGCGCCAGCAAGCCATACTTGGCATCCAACAAATACCTGACGCCGCGGGGTTTGATGCTTGTGGCCAAACCATCGCAGACAGACCTGTTCCGCGCGGACCTTGCAGAGCTTGCGCTGGACGAGATTTCGCCGTCTGATGCCATAGATCGCGTTCCGGTACTGGATGCCAAATCGGTTGGCCACGCGGCCATCAGTGACAATGCCCATGACATAGATACGGACCTTATGTTGCAGGGTTTTGCCCGTGCCATCCGGTCCAATGGCGGAACTGTCCTGACGGGCCAGCGGGTGACGGAAATCCGCAAGGCGTCCGGGTGGACAGTGCAAACTGACCGCTCGTTCGAGGCCCGGACGCTGGTCAACGCGGCCGGGGCCTGGTCGGACGAGGTTGCCACGCTGGCAGGCCTGCATCCGTTGGGCCTTTCGCCGTGCCGCAGGTCGATGGCACGCATCCCGGCCCCCGGCGGTCACGATGTCAGTTCCTGGCCGATGATGCTGGGCGCGGGCGAAACCTGGTACGCAAAGCCTGACGCCGGAAAACTTTTGGTTTCGCCGTGCGAAGCTGACCCGGTCGCCCCGCATGACGCCTATGCCGATGACATGGTTCTTGCCGAAGGCTTGGCCCGGTACGAAGAAATGGTCACCGACCCCGTCCGCCGGGTCGAGGTTTCTTGGGCCGGGTTGCGCAGCTTTACACCGGACGGAACCCTGGCGCTGGGCCCTGATCCGTCCGATCCCAGCTTTGTCTGGGTTGCGGGGCAAGGTGGGTACGGGTTCCAAACTGCACCAGCGGCCGGGCAACTGGTTGCCGATCTGGTCGTCGGGCAACCCAATGAACTGGACCCGGCCACAATTGCCGCCCTTGATCCGGCCCGGTTTTTCCGATGACCAAAAGGTCGCTGCCACCAACCGCCAGTGTCGCCCACCAAGCTGAGGGCGACAAGCTTGTTGCGCCCGCCGCAACCCGCAATGCTGACGTGATTTGCGCCCTGTTGACCCGCGTTGCGCCAACCACCGGCCGTGCATTGGAAATCGCCAGCGGCTCGGGACAGCATGTGGCGGCTTTTGCACAGGCGTTGCCCGGACTGCATTGGCAACCGACCGAGGTCGATCCGGCGCGGCGGGCCAGCATCGATGCCTATACGCGCGATCTGCCCAATGTGGCCCCTGCCGCCGCGCTTGATGCCACGGCGCCGGGGTGGCATTCCGCGTTTGGCGGGCAGGACCTTATCATTCTGATAAACCTGCTTCACCTGATCAGTTGGCGCGAAGCCGAACAATGTATCGCCGAGATCAGCCGCGCTTTGGGGCCAGGTGGCCGGTTTGTTCTGTATGGTCCGTTCAAACGCAACGGAGCGTTGACCAGCGCTGGCGACAAGAAGTTTCACGAAGCCTTGGTCGGCCAGGATGCCGAGATCGGGTACAAGAATGACGCCGATATTGCCGATCTCATACAGGGTTGCGGCATGTCGCTGACATTGGTTCAGGAAATGCCTGCAAACAACCTGGCTTTTGTGGCCGAAGCCCCGGCCACCTGATCAGGATCAAGGTTCTGGTGGTCCTCAAGTCATATTCTGAAAACAGTATATGAAAGAGGGGAGTTCAAATGAGCTGGAAAGACAGGCTTTCGTCCACGCGCAAAGGGCTGCGCAATCTCAACGCGGCAATACCCGATACCGCGCGGGCATTTGGCGCGTTGGGGAAATCGGTCAAGGAAGGCGGTACGCTGGATTACAAAACCAAAGAGTTCGTTGCTCTTGGCATCTCGGTTGCGGTTCGGTGTGAACCCTGCATCTCGTTGCATACCGAGGCGCTGATCAAGGCGGGTGCCTCACGAGATGAGCTGTCGGACGTGTTGGCGATGGCCATCCAGATGGGCGGCGGGCCGTCCATGATGTATGCGGCCAAGGCGCTGGAATGCTTTGACGAACTCAGCGCGTGATCACCTGAAAAAGAAAAGGTCCCGAACATCTCCGGGACCTTTTTTGTTCAGCCGTCCATGCGGATGGTCTCGTTCTTGGGATCGTAGGGGCTGTCGCAAGTGACGACCGCATCCCACAGCTTGTCCTGTATCTTGACCTGCAGCTTGGTGCCCTCGACCGCCAGTTCGGGCTTCACATAGCCCATGCCAATGGATTTCTCGAAGGCGACCGAGTAACCGCCAGAGGTCAGACGCCCCACGCGCTCACCTTCCGGGGTGTACAGCGCCTCGCGGCCCCACGGGTCTGCATCTTCCGGTCCGTCGATCAGCAGGGTGCAGCATTTGGCGCGCACGCCGGTTTCTTCCAACTTGGCCTTACCGTGGAAATCCTTGGACAGGTCGACAAAGCGCGGCAGGTCGGCCTCAAGCGGGGTCGCGTCGCGGCCCAGTTCGGTGCCGAAGGCGCGATAGGATTTCTCCTGACGCAGCCAGTTCTGGGCGCGGGCGCCGACCAGTTTCATACCATGCTTCTCACCAGCCTTCTCAAGAAGGTCGAACAGGTAGTTCTGCATTTCGATCGGGTGGTGCAGTTCCCAGCCCAGCTCACCGGTATAGGCCACGCGGATCGCGTTGACCGGGCACATGCCCAGCTCGATCTGACGGGCCGACAGCCACGGGAAGCGTTTGTTGGACAGTGCGGTTTCCGGATCGGGGTCCTTGATGACCTCTTTCAGAACGTCACGCGACTTGGGTCCGGCGATGGCAAAGACGCCCCACTGGGTGGTCACGTCCTGGATTTCGATATAGCCGAACTCCTCCATCTTGTCCTCGGCCGCCTTGCGCAGGTAGTCGGCGTCATACTCGGTCCAGGCACCGGCGGAAACGATGTAGTAGGTGTTCTCGCCGTTGCGGACGATGGTGTATTCGGTACGAGTGGTGCCGTGCGAGGTCAGCGCATAGGTCAGGTTGATGCGGCCAACCTTGGGCAGCTTGTTGCAGGTGAACCAATCCAGGAATTGCGTGGCACCGGGGCCTTTGACGACGTGCTTGGTGAAGGCCGACGCGTCGATCAGGCCAACGCCTTCGCGGACCGCTTTGGCCTCTTCGACGGCATACTGCCACCAGCCACCACGGCGGAAGGAACGGCTTTCCTTGTCGAAATTGTCAGGCGCATCGACAGGGCCGAAATAGTTCGGACGTTCCCAACCGTTCACCCAGCCGAACTGAGCACCGCGCGCCTTCTGGCGATCATAGGCCGGAACGGTGCGCAGGGGGCGGCAGGCTTCACGTTCTTCATCCGGGTGGTGCAGGATGTAGACGTGTTCATAACACTCTTCGTTCTTGCGGGCTGCAAACTCGGTGGTCATCCAGTTGGATGAATACCGCTTGGGGTCAAGCGAGGCCATGTCGATCTCGGCTTCGCCATCGACCATCATCTGCGCCAGATAATAACCGGTGCCGCCCGCGGCGGTGATGCCAAAGCTGAAGCCTTCGGCCAGCCACATGTTGCGCAGCCCCGGAGCCGGGCCAACCAGCGGGTTGCCGTCGGGAGTATAGCAGATCGGGCCGTTGAAATCGTCCTTCAGGCCGGAGTCGGCGCAAGACGGCACACGTTCGGCCATCGCCATGTACTGATCCGCGATCCGGTCGATATCCAGCGGGAACAGGTCCGCGCGGAAGCTGTCCGGCACGCCATGTTCGAACTGCGCGGGGGCGCCATGTTCATAGATGCCCAGAATCCAGCCGCCGCGTTCTTCGCGGGCATAGGATTCGTTATCGGCGTCCCGCACAACGGGGTGTTCCGGGTTGCCGGCCTCGCGCCATTTGACCAGCTCGGGGTCTTTGTCCATGACGATGAACGTGTGCTCGACCGGGATCGCGGGCATCTTGATGCCCAGCATCTTGGCGGTGCGTTGCGCGTGGTTTCCGGAAGCGGTCACGACATGCTCGGCGGCGATCACCACCTGCTCGTCCGATGCGACCAGATTGCCGCCTTTTTCGACCATCTTGGTACAGGTGACTTCCCAATGCGTGCCGGTCCAGTGGAAGGCATCGGCCTGCATCTTGCGGACGATGTCGACGCCGCGCTGACGAGCCCCTTTGGCCATCGCCTGGGTCACGTCGGCGGGGTTAATATAGCCATCCTCGGTGTGATAGATCGCGCCTTTCAGATCGCCGGTTTCGATCAGCGGCCAGCGTTCCTTGATCTGGTCGGGCGTCAGCCATTCGTATTTGACGTCACAAGTCTCGGCGGTGGAAGCATACAGCATGTATTCATCCATACGCTCTTGCGTCTGCGCCATGCGCAGGTTGCCGACCACGGCAAAGCCCGCGTTCAGGCCGGTTTCTTCCTCGAGCGTTTTGTAGAAATCGACCGAGTATTTGTGGATGTGGGTCGTGGCATAAGACATGTTGAACAGCGGCAGCAGGCCAGCCGCGTGCCATGTAGAGCCCGAGGTCAGCTCATCCCGTTCGATCAGCATCACATCGTCCCAGCCTGCTTTGGCCAGATGATAGGCAATCGAGGTGCCGACGGCACCGCCGCCGACGACCAGTGCTTTGACTTGGGTTTTCATTGGCCCGTTCTCCGGAATGAGTCTGTTTGGCAAGGTTTATGCCGAAAGGCGGGGCCATCCGCCAAGTCCATCCGACGCAATAGTGGACAAAACCGACCTTGGGTGCGTTCAACAAAGCGCGCACCAGGCTGTGGCTGTGGAATTTGAGTATTTGGGAAAAGGCGAAGCGGCGGTTTGGTCAGAAGATCTTGCCCGGGTTCATGATGTTCTGGGGGTCGAGCGCCGCCTTGATGGCCGCCATATAGGTCGTGGCAGAGCCAAGTTCCTTGGCCAGATAGGTGCGTTTGCCCTGCCCTATTCCATGTTCGCCCGTGCAGGTGCCGTCCATCGAGATGGCAAGATCGTTCAGCCACCCGACAAAGGCCTCGGCGCGGGCGACCTCTTGTGGGCTATTGCGATCAATTAACAGAAGCGTGTGGAAATTTCCGTCGCCCACATGGCCCACGATAGGCGCGACAAGACCGATTTCGGCCGATTTGGCCTGGGCTTGGGTCACGCATTCGGCCAGTCGAGAGATAGGAACGCAGACATCCGTTGAAATCCCTTGCGCGCCCGGGCGCAATTGCAGGCAGGCCCAATACATGTCGTGGCGCGCCTGCCATAGCTTGTTACGCTCTTCCATCGTCGAGGTGGCGGCGAAATCCGAACCGCCAAAATCTTCGGCGATCTGCCCGAAGGTTTCCGCCTGCTCCGCGGCGCCGGTATCGGACCCGTGAAACTCAAGCAACAAAAGCGGGGTTTCCGGCAAGGAAAGGCCGGAATAGGCGTTGGCGGCGCGGACCGACAATTCGTCAAGCAATTCGATCCGGGCAACGGGAATGCCGTATTGTATCGTCATCATCACAGCGCGGCAGGCTGCATCCACCGAAGGGAAAGAGCACCGGGCTGAGGTGATCGACTCGGGGATGCCATGCAAACGCAGCGTCAGTTCGGTGATCACGCCCAGCGTCCCTTCGGCCCCGACAAGAAGCCGGGTCAGGTCGTATCCGGCCGATGATTTCTTGGCGCGGTGCCCGGTGCGGATGATCTGGCCGTCCGGCATGACCGCTTCGAGACTGAGCACATTGTCCTTCATCGTGCCATAGCGCACGGCGTTGGTTCCTGACGCCCGCGTCGCGGCCATGCCACCCAGCGAGGCATTCGCGCCAGGATCTATGGGAAAGAACAGGCCCTGGTCACGCAGGTGGGTATTGAGGTCTTCGCGCGTCACGCCGGGTTGGACGACACAATCCAGATCGTCCGGGTTGACGGCCAGAACGCGGTTCATCCGGCTGAGATCAAGTGAAACGCCACCAGCGGGTGCGTTGACGTGACCTTCCAGCGACGTGCCGGTGCCGAACGGGATGATCGGGGCATTATGCGCTGCGCAAATGGACACGATTTCGGATACGTCCTGCGTGGTGTCTGGAAAGACAACCGCGTCCGGCGCCTGATTTTCGATCCAGGTCGTGGTGTGGCCATGTTGCTCGCGAATCGATTGGCCGGTCTGCAGTCGATCCGCGAACCGTTGCCTGAGGATGCCAATTGCGGTTTCTATGCCGGTCTCGTTTCGCGGCAGGGCGGTATTCTGAGCCATTTTGAGCCTCCCTTTCCCACGGGCAACCGCGAGACTGTTCCTGCCTGCTTAAAAGGCGCGACGCTGGGAAACAATCCCGCAGACCACCCATCGCATCCCTGTCGCGGACCGGGGTCAGCCTGGGCGGTTATAGCATGGCGGGAACAACCTGGTCCGGTGGACGGTGACCGTCTTCGAAGGTCCGGATGTTGATGATGACCTTTTCACCCATCTCGATCCGCCCTTCCAGCGTGGCCGATCCCATATGCGGCAACAGCACGACATTGGGCAACTGGCGCAAGCGCGGGTTTACGTCGGTGCCATGTTCGTAAACGTCCAGACCGGCCCCGGCGATATCGCCTGCACGGATCATCCGGGTCAGCGCGTTTTCATCGACAACTTCGCCCCGCGATGTGTTCACGATGACCGCCGACGGTTTCATCAGCTTGAGGCGGCGCGCGTTCATCAAGTGGAAACTTGACGGGGTCGAGGGACAATTGACTGAAATCACATCCATCCGCGCCACCATCTGGTCCAGGCTGTCCCAATAGGTGGCTTCCAGCTCTTCTTCGACCTCTGGGCGCAGGCGGCGGCGGTTGTGATAGTGTATCTGCATGCCAAACGCCTTGGCCCGGCGTGCCACCGCCTGGCCGATACGGCCCATTCCCAGAACACCCAGGCGCCGGCCACCGATACGCCCCCCAAGCAGGGCTGTGGGCGCCCAGCCGCCCCAGTCGCCTTTTTGCATGATGCCCAGGCCCTCGGGGATTCGGCGGGTCACGGCCAGGATCAGCGCCATCGTCATATCGGCCGTGTCATCGGTCAGAACACCGGGCGTGTTCGAGACCAGAATACCCCTTTGCCGGGCCGTGGCCACGTCGATATTGTCGACGCCCGCGCCGTAATTGGCGATCAGGCGCAGGTTTTCACCGGCCTGGCCCAAGATGCCCGCGTCAATAATATCGGTCACTGTGGGAACCAGCACATCCGCTGTTTGCGCGGCGGCAACCAATTCTTCACGGGTCATGGGGGTATCATCGTCCCGCAACTGCACGTTGAACAGCTCGCTCAACCGAGTTTCCACTGCTTCGGGCAACCGTCGCGTTACAACAACACTCAGACGTTCTCTTGGCACCTCTGCCCTCCTACCACTTTGCAAACATCCGCGCGCCATGGCATCGTGGCTCAGGATTAGCCGGGGCACAAGAACCCCTTGGGCATAGACTCAACCTTTTTTGCAACACGATCAACAACACGTAAGAGCAGTCAGGCAGTGCGCGCGCATATTTCCGTAATACGCCGGGTTGCGGCGGTTCTGGCCGTGGTCTGCACCGCGACCACCAGCCTGCCAGCGCTGGCCGAGGAAAAACGCGGATCCGTCACGAACCTGCCCTTGCCCCGCTATGTCTCGATGAAGGCCGCCGAGGGCAATGTTCGGCGCGGCCCGTCGCTGACGCATCGAATCGATTGGGTTTTCAAACGGCGCGGCATGCCGTTGCAGGTCACCGCCGAATACGGCAACTGGCGAAAGGTCCAGGACCGCGACGGCGCCGGAGGCTGGGTCCACTATGCCCTGTTGTCCGGCGTGCGCACGGTCTTGATTGAATCGGAAATGCTGCCGGTTTACGCCAGCCCGGACCCCAAATCGCAAGTCAACGCCCATTTCGAAACGGGGGTGGTGGCCAGGTTGGGCAGTTGCACCCCGGAATGGTGTCGCATCTCGGCCGGCGGGTACAAGGGCTGGACGCTCAAATCCAAACTGTGGGGCGTCGACCCTGACGAAATCCGCGAATAGGACGAGACCCGGGCAAGACCTGCGGCTCGGCCGGGCGCGTTCGCGTCGCCAGATGATTCTGAGCTGATGGGACTCGCGCCCCCTGGCCTTTCATGCAAAAGCGCGCGCCGGGTCGACATTAGCCACACAGCTTACGCAATGCGCATGTTTGACGGACCACAAACAGCTTGGTTTGGTCCCCCCGCGACCCATTTCCCTCTCCGACATGTCCGGGCGTCATCCGCAAGCATTTCCAAGCGCGAATGGCCGGTTGCACAGACCTGTCAGCGCATCCGGGCGGCCGGTTTTCCAAGGCGCCGCGCCCGGTGCAAAAATAATGGTTGCCCGCCCACATTTTTTGCGGAAATCCTCTTGAACCCCGAAAGCAACAGTCGTAGATAGCCGCTCACCGTTGGGGTGTAGCCAAGTGGTAAGGCAGCGGTTTTTGGTACCGTGTATCGTAGGTTCGAATCCTACCACCCCAGCCATCTTTCCCGGATAATCACCAAATCAAACATCAATCCCGGCGCCTGTCGTGACGGGTTGCGGCGACATTTCCGCCCATCCAAACCGGCTGCCGGGCTTTTCTGGCAGGGGCTACTTGGCGTGCTGCGGCGTTGGCGTGGCCCGGGTCGGCCCCTGCCAACGAAACAGGGCGGCCCGATCCTGGATGATCGAACCGCCCCGCAATTCTGGTCAGTTTCTGTTCGGGATCAGAAATGCGCCGAACGTGTTGTTGCCGGAACTTCCAGCGGGGGTGCAAACCTTGTCAGGTCGATCCCTTCGACAGCGACCTTGTACTCGTCAATCTCTGGCGTGCGCCCGAGGATCGCGGACAGCACCACAACCGGGGTTGAGGCCAACAGCGACTCCCCTTTTTTCTCGGCCGAATCTCCCACGACGCGACCCTGGAACAGACGGGTCGAGGTCGCCAGCACGGTGTCCCCCTTGGCCGCCTTTTCCTGGTTGCCCATGCACAGGTTACATCCCGGACGTTCGAGATAAAGAATATTCTCATACTCGGTGCGCGCCTGGCTTTTGGGGAAGATGTCGTCAAATTCGAACCCGGAATAGCGTTCGAGGATTTCCCAATCGCCTTCTTCCTTAAGTTCGTCGATGATGTTGTAGGTCGGCGCGGCCACAACCAGAGGTGCCTTGAACTCGACCTTGCCTTGTGCCTTTTCCAGGTTCTTCAGCATCTGGGCGACGATCTTGATGTCACCCTTGTGAACCATGCACGAGCCGACAAAGCCCAGGTCCACTTTCTTTTCGGCCTTGTAGAATGAAACCGGGCGGATCGTGTCATGGGTGTAACGCTTGGAAACGTCGGCATTGTTGACGTCCGGGTCCGCGATCATCGGCTCGTCAATGGCGTCCAGATCGACGACAACCTCGGCGAAATACTCGGCATTGGCATCCGGCGTCAGCGCGGGGGCATCCCCCGACTTGATCTCGGCAATGCGTTTGTCTGCCTTGTCGATCAGTTTCTGCAGCATGCCGTTTTCATGCTCCATCCCCTTGTCGATCATGATCTGAATGCGGTGCTTGGCCAGTTCCAGCGACTCGATCAGCGTATCGTCGTTCGAAATACAGATCGACGCCTTGGCCTTCATCTCGGCGGTCCAGTCCGTAAAGGTAAAGGCCTGGTCGGCCAGCAATGTGCCGATATGCACCTCGATCACGCGGCCCTGAAAGACGTTGTCGCCATGCTGTTCCAGCATCTGCTTTTGGGTCGAGTGAACAACGTCGCGGAAATCAAGGTGATCGGCCATTTTGCCCTTGAAGGTAACCTTGACCGATTCCGGGATCGGCATCGAAGCTTCGCCGGTCGCCAAGGCCAGCGCGACGGTGCCCGAATCCGCCCCGAAAGCCACCCCTTTGGACATACGCGTATGGCTGTCGCCACCGATGATGATGTCCCAGTCGCTTACGGTGATGTCGTTAAGCACCTTGTGAATGACGTCGGTCATCGAATGATAGACGCCCTTGGGGTCGCGGGCCGTGACCAGCCCAAAGTCGTTCATGAACTTCATCAGGCGCGGCGTATTGGCCTGTGCCTTGGCATCCCAGACCGACGCCGTGTGGCAGCCGGATTGATAGGCGCCATCGACGCTGGGCGACAAGATGGTCGCGGCCATGGCTTCCAGTTCCTGGCTTGTCATCAGGCCGGTGGTGTCCTGCGACCCGACGATGTTCACAGCAACCCGCACATCGGACCCTGCATGAAGCACCTTGCCAGGCGTTGTTCCCTTGGCATTGCGGTTGAAGATCTTCTCGACGGCGGTCAGGCCCTGACCTTCGTGGCTGACTTCTTTGGACGGTGCGAAGACCAAAGGCGCCTCGACGCCAAGGGTTTCGGCGGCAAATGTCTGCAGCTTCTTGCCGAAGACAATCGCGTAGG
Organism: Alphaproteobacteria bacterium; assembly: GCA_030427405.1. Lineage (GTDB taxonomy): Bacteria > Pseudomonadota > Alphaproteobacteria > Rhodobacterales > Rhodobacteraceae > Ruegeria. The sequence continues at coordinate 64,040 of JAUHXK010000014.1, forward strand.
AACCGCCAGCCTTCATGAATTCCGCCTTTTGCGGCGTAAAGGACGACGACACATCCACCAGCTCCTCGCCGTCTTCGCTGAGCAGCTTGTGGGACTTGGTGTTGATCTTCAGCACGGTACCGGTTTCGACCGAGTATTTCTCTTCCAGAACCGGGTTGCCGTCATTGTTGACGACCGGATTGCCATCCGCATCCAGTTTTTTGACCCAGTTCTTGAGGTCCAGACCGATACCGCCGGTCACGCCAACGGTGGTCAGAAAGATCGGAGAGATCCCGTTGGTGCCGGCAACGATCGGCGCATAGTTCACAAAGGGAACGTAAGGCGACGCCTGCTTGCCCGTCCACAAGGCCACGTTGTTGACACCCGACATCCGCGACGACCCGACGCCCATTGTGCCTTTCTCGGCAATCAGCATCACCCGTTTGCCGGGGTGCTGCAGCTTCAGCGCCTGAATTTCCTGCTGGGCCTGCGCAGAAATCATGCATTTGCCGTGCAATTCACGGTCCGAACGCGAATGCGCTTCGGCGCCGGGCGACAGAAGGTCGGTCGAGATATCGCCTTCGGCGGCGATATAGGTGACAACCTCGATCTCTTCGTCAATCTCGGGAAGCTTGGTAAAGAACTCGGCCTTGGCATAGCTTTCCAGAATGTCGCGCGCCACCGGGTTGCCCGCCTTGAATGCCTCTTCCAGCCGGTCGGTATCGGCCTCATAGAGAAAGACCTGGGTCTTGAGGACGTCTGCCGCCTGAGCGGCAATATCCGCATCATCGCCCAGCGCCAGGTCCAGAAGAACCTCGACCGAGGGGCCGCCCTTCATGTGCGACAGCAGTTCGAACGCAAAAACCGGCGTGATCTCTTCAACCTTGGTGCTTCCCAGGATGATTTCCTTGAGGAACTTGGCCTTTTCGCCTGCAGCGCTGGTTGTACCCGGCAGGGTGTTGTAAATGAAGTACCACAGCGAATCCTCGCGATGCGCGTTATCGGCATCCTTGATCTGCGCGATGATTTCCCTGACAAGGGCTGCGTCATCAATCGGCTTGGGGTGCAACCCCTGCTCTTTGCGCGTTTCGATCTCGGCGAGATAGTCGTTGTACAGGCTCATGGCAAATTCCGGCTATAATGTTGCGACTGCGGTTTCAGGGGGCGTTCCGGGGAACCCGGCTCGCCCAATTGTATGCTGACGTATACAATGTTGAATCAAGATTCAACCCGCCCGCCTGTGGTTCAATGTCTCAAGTTTCTTGCGCCAAGCTTGCGTCAGCAGATCAGCGAATCGCGGCGCACAGGAGGGGTGCGCGATTGTTGCCGTCAAAATGCACCGGCCTGGCGGATTCGCGGGTTGCAATTCCTGATTATTTTTGTCAATTAAGCGCCACCCAGTCAGATCCACCGATCACGCCCGGCTTTCACACATATTGTAACGCTGTTTCTGCACTGTCTTTTTGGCACAGGTTCAGCACCCCCGCGAAGATCGCATTCGTGAAAGGCTATCCGCCGATGAGCAAGATACTGACAGACCTGTTGGCAACCGACGCTGTGGCCAGACAATTCGGTGTGGCGCTAAAGCCCGATCTGCGCGCCGCGTTCGAAGCCGATCTGCGGTTTCACAGCCGGGCCGCCTCGCCTGCCCTGAAAGCACCTGTCGCCGATGAAAACCTGCCCGCAAATACTGTCAGACTTTCCGTCGGCGCCCCCGAACAGAGGAAACGAAAAGCATGACCGCCCGACCGCAACATACGCCCAAGACCGAACTCCGCGTGGATGCCTACGGGTTTGACGACTTCGAGGTCTCGCTTTTGGCCGTCACCCGCCATTTCCTCAATTGTCTGGAAAGACCGGAAAGCCAGTCCTGGCAATTTGCCAACTCGGTCGCGGTCGAGCGTTGGGGGATCGAGAATGGCCTGATCCTAGCGCATCTGACCTATAAGGTGATCAAAGCCGTTCTGGACTGTCGCCCCGAGGGTATATGCTACAAGGACGCGTTATGCCCCTTCCAGCGCGAGGTGATGACTGCGGATGAATTGTCCCTGATGCAGATGCTGCACCATATGCGGCGCGACAATGCCCCCGCCGCGCGCGACGCAGCAGACCGGTTGGGGGACGGGCGGCGCGATCCATACATCATCCAGGCTGGTCTGGGCCTGGCCAACCGCTTTCCATCTGGTCTGGGTCGGCAGAACCGCCACACCGGGCGTCCCGCTTTGCGCGTTGTCTGACGGATAGGCTGACCTGCCCCTTGCGGTTGGCTGCCCATCGCAGGGCACAGATATATTGACAAAAACACTCTGGAATTTTAGGTGCTGTGCCAATGTGTCTTTCACATTCGCACAGCAAGACCTGCGCCTGACCAGCATGATCGGGCCGCACGTCCAGCCAGCAACTCCAAACGCCAAACACGGCCCAGGTCGCCTGTCGGATCATTGCTGATCCGAACGCGAGCGGTCGAAACGCAGGTTCGGGCGAAGACCCGCACCAGCAGGACAGGAAAGGTCGGTATGATGCTGCCCCCAATTCGCGCTGTGCGACATTCAGATGGCCCACCAAATACCACCGCCGTGGCCCCGGCTGTGCGCCCAGGGTCAGCACCCGAACCCTGGCCCATGATCAGGTCGCTGGCACTGGTCGCGATTCTCGGGCTGCCAACGGGTCTGTCCGCACAAGACACTCAGCCCCCTGCCATGCCAGCGCCCGATATTTCCAGCAACGCGCCAGCCATCCCGGCGCCCGACGCACCGGCTGTGAACAGTGGCTTGGGGACGACGGACGGCGTGGACAGCTCTGCGCCGGACCTCGAACTCGAAACGCCCGGTCTGACCACCGGGAATGGCGAACCCGCCGCCTTGACGGAAAGCCCGGCGGATACGCCGCAGGACATGATCTTGGCGGCACAGGACGCGACCTGGGAGGCCGCCGCGTTCCTTGAGAATGGCGGCCCGTCGCTTTGGGCCATCGCCGCGCTGTCGGTAGTGACCCTGGCGCTGATCCTGTGGAAGATCTGGCGGCTGGCCCTGATCGGCGCCTGGTCGCGGGGCCAGGCCGGACGTGCAGTAGATTTGTTCGAAACCGGCAAGCGCGACGCGGCGCTGGCGGTCGTGAACGGCAGACGCGGCATCCGCTCGGTCGTCGTCTTTGCTGCGCTGAAGGCCATGACCACCATGTCCGACGACCATGCCCGAGAAGAAACCGCCCGCGTAGCGAAACGCGAGATCGGCAATGCCGGAACCGGACTGCGCGCCCTGGAACTGATCGCGACAATCGCACCCTTGCTGGGGTTGTTGGGCACGGTTCTGGGCATGATCGCGGCCTTCCAGGCGTTGCAGCAGGCCGGAAACCGCGCCGACCCTGCCCTGCTTGCAGGCGGTATCTGGGAGGCGCTGTTGACAACGGCCGCAGGCATGGCCGTTGCAATCCCCGCCTCTGCCGCGCTGACCTGGTTCGAAGCAGTCATCGAACGCATCCGCCGCGACGTCGAAGACGGTGCCACGCGGTTGTTCCTGGCGGCACCGTCAGATCAGCTGAAGCTGGCTGCAGAATAGGCCATGCAATTCGCCCCGCCACGCAGACCGCGGCGCAAGCCCAGCCTCACGCCGATGATCGACGTGGTGTTCTTGCTGTTGGTCTTTTTCATGCTCGCATCGCGGTTCGGGGCCGACACCGTCATGCCCTTGCCGCTGGCAAGCAGTGGCGGCGCCTATTCCGGACCACCCCGCCTTGTCGACGTCTACCCGACACAAGTTTCGCTGAATGGAACGCGCACGGAGACCCTGGCCGCCGACCTGGCGGGCCTTATGCAGGCCCCAGATGATATGATCATCCTGCGCGGCAAGGATGGCGCAAACCTTCAGCGCATTGTGACAATCACCCAACAGCTCCGACAGGCCGGGTACCCGTCGGTCGTGTTGGTGGAGTAGGCGTATGGATTTCAGCGAACCGCCCCGCCCGCCACGCGCCGAATCGATTGTTCCGATGATCAACGTCGTGTTTCTGCTACTGATTTTCTTCCTGATGACCTCGAACCTGGTCCGCCCGGAACCGTTCGAGGTCACCCCGCCGACGGCGGCAACCGACACCGAACCCCAAGAAGAGTTGGTTCTGTTCGTGGACAAATCCGGCCGCATGTCTTTTGACGGGGCGGAAGACACCGCCGCTGTGCAAGCCTTGGCCGGGCTGCAGGCGCAGCAGCCTGTCGTTCAACTTCGCGCCGATGCCCAGCTGGAGGCGCGCGTTCTGGCGGGTCTGCTGCGCGACCTGGCAACGGCTGGTCTGGTCCGGGTCGACCTGGTGGTAGCGCCAGAATGAAACGCGGGGCAGAATTCCTGATCTTTGCCGCGCTGGCCATCGCCGTGCACCTGGCCTTTTTCGCCTCTGCCCGCCGTTCCGGCAGCGAGGCCGGGGGCAGCGGCGGCGAGGCCATGATCTCGATCCAGGCTGCGGCCCAGACGGTCGTTGAAATGGTTGAAACATGGGAACAACCGCTGGACACGCCGCCCGTGATCCAAAACGACATGCCGCCGCCCGACACGCCTGCGCCGCAGCAGCCGGTTTTGCCCAAGCTAGAGCTGACCGAAGTTCCCCGCGCGCAGATGCGCGTCGCAGTCGCGCAGCCCCAAGACAGCCAGCAAGTGGTCGCGGACCAGTCCACGCCAACGCCGCCTCAACCGAAACCCGAGGTAGAACCGACCAGGAAACCGGACACCAAACCCAAGCCGAGGCCCAAGCAGAAACCTGCACCGGTGACGGGGCAAAAAGCCGACCAGACCTCGGCCGGTCGGGCCGGGCAGCGTGCCGCCGGCAGCGGCGGCAGCCCGCAAGCGGGCGCGGGCACCCAAGAAACCGCAACGGCCTCATCCGGCCAGCAGGCCAAGCTGCAGGCGATCTGGGGGGCTAAGATACGCGCCCGGATCGAGCGCAACAAACGGTTTCCCCGCGGGACCCGGCAGGCCGGAGACGTGACGCTGGAACTGACCGTCGGGCGCGATGGTGCATTGATGAATTACCGCGTTCAGAAATCCTCGGGCGCACCTGCGCTGGACCAGGCCGCCATGGGTGCCGTCGCGCGGGCAAAAAGGTTTCCCAAGGCACCCAAGGAACTGCCGGGAACCAGTTTTCGCTTTCGGGTCGTCATGAAGCTGCAACCGAAATAGCACCACGTGCAACGATCAACCTTTTCGGGGACGATACAAGCGCATGTGGAAGCGGCATGTTTTTGCGCCGATTAGATCATTGTAAGAAAAAGACTTTTATCAGTTTCCCCGATGACCTACTTTTGCCCGACCGTGGCGGTGCCGCGCTTTTTCAAGCAAGACAGGATCCCCAGTGGAACCCATCAAGACCCCAACGGAAGACGAATTGTTCTTCAATGATGATCAAGAGATCGTCGCCTATAACCGGGTCTGGTTCAACCTGATGCGCGCGCATCGAAAGTTCCATCCAAGGATGACCAAGGCGCTCAAGGCCTGTGGAATCAAGGATCCGATCTGGTACGAGATCCTGTTGGAAATCGAAATGGCCGGGCCGGACGGGCAATTGATGAGCGCGCTGGAACAGAAACTGTTCGTGCCGCAATATGCCCTGTCGCGCCACGTCGCGCGGATGGAAAAAGAGGGTTTCCTGCATCGCGGATATGTCACCGATCTTCGCCGCAAGCAGGTTCTGTTTCTGACCGAAAAAGGTCAGGGTATGCACGCCCGAATATGGCCGGTCTACTGGGATGCGATTCAGGCTGAAATCGGGCCACTTATGGATGTGGATGACGCATACAAACTGGCCCGACTTCTGATCAAACTGCTGCCAAGCCCCGACTGAAATGCCGAGGCCCGGCATTTGGGTCAGAACCGTGCGACCGCCTCGACCACAAAGGTCCGACCCGGCTCCATCAGCGGGACCAGGTCATTCGGATAGTCGGCTCCATATGTCGCGCGGTCCGAATAGTTTTCGTCGAACAGGTTGTTCACCGACAGCCGCAGCGTCAGGTTTGAATAGGCCGGAGGCGTGTATTCGCCAAAGATGTTCACGACCGTATACCCATCAAGCGAATAGCATGTTGAACAGGTGTTGGTCGCGTCGTTGTCAAATGCCATATCCACCGTTGCACCGAACAATGTATTGATCTGCGGCACATATTGCTGTGCCTGCAGGGCGATACGTTGCCCGATTGGTGTACCGAACCCAAAGCTCTGGGCCTCATATGTGCCGGTATTCTGGCCATTGATGGTCAGATCGGCATTGGTATAGGTCAGGCGCAGCGAGCCGTTGAACCAGGAATAGGTTGCATCGAGATTGAAACCCTCGCTTTGCACATCTGCCTGATGGTGAAGATACATGCCCAGCGCACCGTCATATTGCATCATACGGGCATTGTCGATTGACGTCCGAAACAGCTCACCCGACAGGTGAAAACTGCCCACGTCCCAGCCAAGCCCCAGGTTGATGTTCTCACCCCGCGACGATTCAAACCCGTCATAATCGGTGGCCCAGAACTTGTAGTTGTCTTCGATCTGGTAGCCGCCAAAAACGTTGGAATACCCCGCACGCAGCGACCAGGCATCGCTGAGATGATACGTCGCCGACACGTTAAAGCTGCCACCCGCATCGCTAAGCTCGGTTCCATCGACACCGGTGAAATCCTGCGTGTCGTACCGCGCGCCGGTCGAGATGCTCCAGCGATCGGACGGATCAAACCGGGCCTGCGCGAAAACGCCGATATTCCTGGCCTTTTCCTGCATGCTGTAAGTCGGGGCCGTAAAGGTCGAATCCTTGTCATAGAAATCCAGACCGGCAACAATCGTACCGTCCTGAAAGAAACCGCCCCCAAGATGGAACGTGTTCTGCAGCTTGCCCGAAAGGGTCGTGGACAGCCCTTCATAGCTGGTATCAACCCGCGTGACTTCGGCATCCGAGTAACCGATCACGAATTCAGGGTCCCACATGCCGCCACCTTGGGTATTGGTATAGCGGAACGAGTAGCTGCTGCGCTCGGTATCATAGGGCACCAGGTCCATGACATAGGGCGCTACCCAATTGCCGAAATTGGGTTTGTCGTTGCGGTTTTCGGAATCCTTGATCCGCTGACCCGACAATTCGAACCGGTCGCCCTGATCGCCCTCATAGGCGAATTTCAACAGGCCCGTCTGCATATCCGCCGCCGTTCCTTGCGTCAGGGTACCCGCTCCATCGGTATAGGGGTTGCCTGTTGTGGACCGCGCGTATCCCAGCGTTTCGAAACCGCCGCCCCGCCCAGCCAGGACAAGCGAGCGTGCAAAGGTGTCCCCGTTGTCGGCATAGCTTGCGCGGAAGGTACCGCCAAAATTCTTGCCGTCCTCGATGACATCACCCGCGTCGATCGTTTCCATGATGACCGCACCCGCCGTTGCATTGGGGCCGGTATCCGCCGCTGCAATACCAGGGTCGACCCGGACGAATTTCAACATCCCCGGATCAAAGACATTGGCGCTGGTGTGGTGGAAAACCCGGTTGTTCTGCAGCGTTCCGTCGATCTGAGTAGTCAGGTTGATCAGGTCAATCCCGTTCACAAAGACCTTTTGCGTCAGAGGAATTGCCCCGCCGACAGATACGTTGGCGATACCCTCGAACAGGTCTTTGGCATTGCCCAGCCGTGCGCGGTCGACCTCGGCATCGGACAGGTAAACCGACGACGCCCGGTCCGCATCTTCGCCCAACGGGTCGCGTTTGCGGACCACAATCGGATCAAGTGAAAGCACGTCGGCTTCGGCCGCGTCTACTGGCGTCGATGCCGTGTCTTCGATGTCCTGCGCGACCACCCCGGTGCCGACCAACAGAGACAAGGCCGACCCGCACAGAAGACCGGCGCGAACCGCATTGAATTTGAATGGCATGATTGCCCCCCGTTTCTTTCATTTCTGCCTGGCTGGTTCCATGAAAGAACGTGCGGGGGTAACCGGGGGCTTCGTTAAGGCCCGGCACCATGACATGCAAGTGCATGTCATAAAATCCCCTGACCGGTGTGGCCTCAGACCAACACCACCGGGCGACCGTCGATCAGACTGACCCGCGCATCAGTGCCGAAAACCCGGCGCAGCAATCCGTCGTCGACCACCTGGTCGGGCGGTCCGTCCGCAACCACCTGCCCGGCCTTCAGGGCCACGATCCGATCGGCATAGGCGGCCGCATAGTTGATGTCGTGCAGAACGATCACGATGGTCCGGTTCCGGGTCTCGGCCAGATTTCGCAATTGCTCCATCAAGGCGCGCGATGTTCCGATATCAAGATTGTTCAGCGGCTCATCCAGCAACAGGTATTCAGTGTCCTGCACGTAAGCCATTGCAACAAATGCGCGTTGCCGCTGACCCCCGGACAATGTCTCAAGCTGCCTTTCGGCGAGGTCGTCCAGGTCAAAAAGGGTCAGCGCGTGCGCGACCAGGGCGGTATCTTCCGAGGTCGGGCGCCCCTTGTGATAGGGATAGCGCCCAAACCCGACCAGATCCCGAACCGTCAAACGACTGGCAACGTTCAGTTCCTGGGGCAGGATGGCCAGCGTGCGGGCCAGAACGTCATCGGCGGCCACTCCGATCCGCAGGCCGTCGACCTGGATCCCGCCGGATTGAAGCGGTAGCAGGCGGGCCACCAACGACAAAAGCGTCGACTTTCCGGCCCCGTTTGGCCCGACAAGCGCGACGATCCCACCCTTTTCAAGCTCTAGCGAGACATCGCTGAGGATCGTCCGCCCGGCGATCCGGTGTGTCACGTTTTCGATTTCGATCATCGCAAGCTCCGCAGCAGCAGGAAAAGAAACACAAGACCTCCGATAAATTCGACCACGACGCTCAGGGGGGTACTCAGGTTCAGAACCCGTTCCATCGCGGTCTGACCGCCGACCAGAACAATCCCCGCGATCAACGCCGCCGCGGGCAACAGATGCGCGTGGCGCGGTGACGGCACCACCAGATAGGTCAGGCTGGTGACCAGCAATCCGAAGAACGCCACCGGCCCGACCAGCGCGGTGGACACGGCGACCAGAACCGAGACAAGGATCAAAACCTGCCATTGCGCCCGCTTCGGTGGCTCGCCCAGCGATGTCGACAGGACCGGGCCCAGCGGAAGAACGTCCAGGCGGTGGCGAATGCGCCAGATCGCGGCCATCGCGCCGCCGGACAAAACCACGGCAACAATCAGCAAGTCGGTTTCCAGCCCCGAGAACCGCGCAAAGGACACGGCCTGCACGACTGCATATTCATTGGGGTCGATGACACGTTGAAAATAGGACGTGACGGATCGGAACAGGACCGAAAGCACAACGCCGGTCAGGATCATCCGCATAAGATCGTCGCGCCCTGCCCGCAGCACAAGCATGAACAATACAAGCGACGCCGCGCACAGCATCACGACGTTAACCGCCATCAGCCCCTGGGCCGGTAGCGTGTTGTAGACGCGCGCACCAAGGGACCAGACCAGCAGGCTTTGCAGCAACAGGTACAGCGCATCGAAACCCATGATCGACGGCGTCAGAATGCGGTTTCCTGTGATTGTCTGGAAAATCACCGTGGCCCAGGACAATGACATCCCGACCAGTAAAAGCGCCGCAAGCTTCTGACCCCGGTGGGCCAGCACAAAGGACCAGTCGCCCCTGGCACCAAGTGTTAGGTACGCGCCGCAGCACAATATCAGCAACCCGGCAAGGCCGGCGAGTCTAACGTGCAAGGCGCGCGCCTCCGTACAGCAGCCACAAAAAGGCCACCGCGCCAAAGATGCCGATCACCGTACCGACAGGCATTTCAAACGGATAGATCACCAACCGGCCCACGATGTCGGCCGCCAGAACCAGTGCGGCCCCAAGCATGGCCGTCAAAGGCAAGGACCGCCTCAGGTTGTCGCCCGCGATCTGGCTGACCAGATTGGGCACAACCAGGCCCACAAACGGGATCATGCCGACGGTAACAACCGTCAGCCCGGTCACCACCGAAATCACGATCAACCCCAGAAAAACGACCTGGCGATAGTTCAGACCAAGGTTCAGGCTGACTGCCTCGCCCAGACCGATGATGGAAAGCTGATCGGCAACCAAATAGCTTAGCCCGGCGGCCAGACCGGCCAGCCAAAGCAACTCGTACCGGCCGCGCAGCGTTCCGGAAAACTCGCCATTCATCCAGATCCCGATGAATTGCAGCATGTCCGCCTGATAGGCAACATAGGTCACGCCTGCCCCGACGACGCCGCCATAGATCAACCCCACCAGCGGAACCAGCAGGGGTTGCGTCGGCGGCAACTTGCGCACGATGGCAAAAAACACCAGTGACCCGCCCAGCGCCGCCAAGGATGCCAAAACCATCTTGAGACCGACCGAAGCGGCGGGGAAAAGCATGGCTGTCAACAAGATACCCAATGCCGCGCTTTGGCCGGTACCGGCTGTCATAGGTTCGACAAACCGGTTTCGTGCTATCTGCTGCATGATCTGACCGGCAATGGCCAGCGAAGCCCCTGTCAGCACGGTCGCTACGGTTCGGGGGAACCTGCTGTCGCGGATAAGGCTCCAGACCTCGTGCCGATCCGCTTGCCAGACGTCAATAACCCCGACGAACAGGGAAAGTGACGCCAGCACCGCCAGCGCGATCAGTCCAAGCCACGCGTTCATTGCCGTTCAGCCGCGCGAAAAACCGGCGATCAGGTCGTCCAAGGTGCGGATCATCGACTGAACACCGCCCCCGGCGATATAGATATCGGCCGCGTTCAAATAGATGACCTGACCCGATTTCCATGCCTTGCTTTGTTGCACCAGGGCATTGTCCAGGGTTGCCTGCGCCGCTTCGCCCGGCTGCCCAATGGCTGCCAACCGATCCACGACCACCAGCCAATCCGGGTCGGCGTCTCGGATGAACTCGAACGAAATCGCCTCGCCATGCGTGGCGGTACTGATTTCCGGGGCGGCTTCGGGCAGGCCGAGATCCTTGTGCAGCCAACCGAACCGACCGCCCGCGCCATAGGCGCTGATCTTGGGGCCGTTGGTCATCACGATCAGGACATCGCCTTTTCCTGCGGCAGCCTGCGCGGCCTGCGACATCCGATCATCCAGCTTTTTCTCCAGCCCGGCGGCCGCGTCAGTTTTGCCGAATATCCGTCCATAATCACGCAACCGTTTGACCGCGTCGCCAACAAGGTCTTGGTCAATTGTCATGTCGATGCTGGGCGCAATTCGGGCCATGTTGTCCAATTGGTCCGAGCTGCGGCTGCCCACGATGATCAGGTCAGGCTTCAGCGCATGCACGCCTTCGAAATCCGGCTCCCAGAATGTGCCAAGCGGGGTCGCGTCCCTGGCGACATCGTCCAGGTAATCAACATACAAACCGTCCACGGTGCCCGCGATGGGAACGCCCAGCGCATTGATGGTATCCGCCGCAGCGACGTCAAAAACCGCGATTCTTTGCGGGTTTTCTGACACGTCCGCCGGGCCACGGTAGGTTTCGATTTTCAGGGGGTCAGCCACAGATGCGGTGGCCAGGAAAGTTGTCGCGACTAGGGCGCTCAAGCGGGCAATCATCAGGTAACCTCGGACCTAAGAGAATACGGATAATAGAGGTGACGCTGGCTTCATGCGCTTGCATGTGACTTGCGCGCGGACATTCGCATATCCGCTGGGAGAGTTCAATCCGACCAGGACAGCCCGGTCAGCTTTTCGCGAAACGCGAATCGGATAATGTGGTCTTCGACGACGGCTTTGGTTTTCTCCAACCCTTGCGCATCGTCAGATTGCGCAACGAAGTCGAGGCGATCATCAGATGCGGCAAGGTCAAGCTGACCGACCGGGAAACTGACTTTGCCTTCCGTTTCGGTATATTCTGCGTCGACTTTGTGCCCGAAATGCTTGCAAAGTTGCTGCAAGTATCGGCTGGCATTTGGGGTTTCAAACGAACTTCGTGAGGTGAGCATGGCAGACCTTTCCCTGCTATTGGTGCAAAATTCACCGGCGCAAGGTTTCGGAAATGTCTGACCGGCGCAACCTGAAACTGCCGCGCCACGCAAACGAAAAGCCGCCGTCAGAGCATCCCTGCCAGATTGGCCATCGGCGTTTCGCGCACCACGTCAAACAGGTTTTCCGCACCCGATGATTGTATGTGCACCCTAAGCGTCCGCGCGTTTGGAAAGCGGTCGAAATAGGCAAACTGCACTTCGTCAACTGCCTGAATATCCTGGCAATGGATCAGGTATTCTGCCTGAAACTCGGTATGACTGGCCGCGCCATCCGAGCCATCATCCGAAGCCTCGCCCCCCTGCTCCGGCGCGCCGTCAACCAGGGCTACATTCGCGGAAACGGTATGACACCCGCCATTTTCGGGAACGAGAAACAACTCAAGCGGACGGGACAGGTCGGATATCGCCCCCGCGACCAGCGATCGGTCGTCATCCGTCGCGGCCGGGCCTTCAAAGCCGACAATGTCCACACCGGGTGCGGCCAGCGACAAGGTGAATTCAGGTCCGGAAACAGTAACTTTCAGAATACCGGTTCCGTGTTCATGCTCTTGCAGAACTTCGGCCCCCTGTGCGGTCAACGAGACCGGCAGAACCATGAGTACCAAAACCGAGAACTTCATAACCGCCATTGCACCAACAAGAGAATCACGTCGTCCATTTTAACTTCTTTGTAACGTTCCGCAACGACGGCAGCCCTTTGACAGACCCGCTGGATATGGGGAGTTGGACAGGCGCCACGACGACACCGCAAGCGTCCGAGGCCTTTTCCCGGCCGGGCAGTTTGGTCCATAGGTTAAAAAAGGGCACCCGGGATGCATCTTTATCAAGGTCATGCGACAATTCTGACAATAAAACTCAGGTTGACTTGACTGACAAATTCACTCAGTTTTCCCGCAGCCCCGCCTGACTGCGGGCGGAACACAGAAAATTTGCATCTGACAGGAAAGACTACGCCCCATGACCAAGCTATTTACAGCGGCAAGCGCGTTGACGCTGTGCGTCGCGACCGCCGCATTTTCCAGCGACGCCCCCTCGAAGGCCGATGTTCTGAATACCTATGCCGATATTGCCGAAGCGAAATATGACGACAGCCTGATTTCGGCCAAGGCGCTGCAGGCCGCAGTGAACGCCCTGATCGCCGAGCCGTCGGATGCCACGCTGAACGCGGCCCGCGCCGCCTGGGTCGCGGCTCGTGTTCCTTACCAGCAAACCGAAGTCTATCGCTTTGGCAATGCGATTGTCGACGACTGGGAAGGCAAGGTGAATGCCTGGCCGCTGGACGAGGGTCTGATCGACTATGTTGACGCGGCATATGGCGGCGCAACGGACGAAAATGAATTTGCGGTACTGAACGTCATCGCCAACCCCAGCTTCGAGCTGTCGGGCGAGACCATCGACGCAAGCAAAATTACCCCGGAACTGCTGGGTGAAACCCTGCACGAGGCGGACGGTATCGAAGCAAACGTCGCCACCGGCTACCACGCCATCGAGTTTCTGCTGTGGGGCCAGGACATGAACGGCCATAACGCGGGCGCGGGCAACCGTCCCTGGACAGATTATGCGCAAGGCGATGATTGCACCGGCGGCAACTGCGATCGCCGCGCAGAGTACCTGTCTGCCGCGACCGAACTGCTGATCAGCGACCTGGAATGGATGACAGCGCAGTGGAAAGAGGGTGGCGCGGCCCGCGCGGCCCTGACCGAGAACGAAGCCGCAGGTGTCAGCGCGATCCTGACCGGCATGGGGTCGTTGTCCTATGGGGAGCAGGCAGGCGAGCGCATGCGTCTTGGCCTGATGCTGAACGATCCCGAAGAAGAGCATGACTGTTTTTCGGACAACACCCACAACAGCCACTATTACGATGGTCTGGGCATTCAGAATGTCTATCTGGGCGAATATGTCCGCATCGACGGCACTCCGGTTTCGGGGGCATCGCTGTCGGACCTGGTGATCGCGGCAGACCCTGCGCTGGACGTCGAGATGAAGGCCAAACTGTCAAACACCATGCAGGCGCTGGGCCGTCTCAAATCGACAGCCGAAGCCGGTTTTGCCTATGATCAGATGCTGGAAAGCGGAAACGTCGGAGGCGAAGCCCTTATCATGGGTGGCGTCAACGGTTTGGTCGACCAGACCAAGACCATCGAGCGTATCGTCGCCTTGCTGGAACTGGACCAGATCGATTTCGAAGGCTCCGACAGCCTGGACAACCCCGACGCGGTTTTCCACTAATCACCGGCGGCCGGCCCTGCGTGGGCCGGCCTGCCTTCGAGCCAGTCGAACTGTCCTTTTACCCCGGTTCAGCGTTGCATGACCAATTTTCAACTGGACCAATCGCAATTAACTTACTATTTAAGTCAGATAAGAAACTGCGGGTCGAGTCGCCATGATCGTATGTCACTGCACAAACATCTCTGATACCGATATCCACGCCGCAATCGACTGGATGCGCGCCGCCGACCCCCGCGCCATTATCACGCCTGGTAAAATCTACCACGCGCTTGGAAGGTCAGCGGATTGTGGCGGTTGCATGCCTCTTTTTCTGGACACCATGCGCTCAAGCGATAATCTGGAAGTCCCCATGCAACTCCGTGCGCTTCGCACCGGAGTAACTCAGGAGAATTCAGATGAAGGGCGACCCGAAGGTCATCGAATACCTAAACAAATCCCTGCGGCATGAACTGACGGCTGTCAGCCAGTACTGGCTGCACTACCGGCTGCAAGAGGATTGGGGCCTTGGCAACATGGCCAAGAAAAGCCGGGAAGAATCCATTGAAGAAATGGAGCACGCGGACAAGCTGATCGAGCGGATCATCTTTCTGGAAGGCCACCCCAACCTGCAAAAGCTGGACCCGCTTCGGATCGGTCAGACGCCCAAGGAAACCCTGGAATGTGACCTGGCTGCGGAAATCGATGCGCGGGCCCTGTATAAGGAAGCGCGCGAATACTGCCAAAAAGCCGGAGATTTTGTGTCGATGGCCCTGTTCGAGCAGTTGATGTCCGACGAAGAGGGACATATCGACTTCCTCGAAACACAGCTCGATCTGTACGAAAGGATTGGCGAAGCCAACTATGCGCAGCTTAACGCGTCTACAATGGACGAGGGCGAGTAACCTCAGCCCGCTTGTGGTGGCCGCTCTGGTGGCCACCCCATCCCTGGCGACCGAGCTACGGGATAATCACCTTAACACCCTGCCGCGCACCGATGCCGAACGGGACCGTATCGCGGCAGTCACGGCACCCCCAAGCGATTTCAGCACACCTCAGGCTTTTGAAACCCTGTCGGGTGGCGCGGCCACGGTCCGGGTCCGCACGGACGCGGATGCGTTTTCACAGCCATCGGGCAACCTGAGCTTCGAGCAAGAGCTCGACTTTAAGGTTGGCAACGGCCTGTTCAAGAAAATATGGGTTTCGTCGCCCTCGTCTACGCTGGCCTCGGATGGGCTTGGTCCGCTGTATAATGCCCGCTCCTGTCAGCGCTGCCATATCAAGGATGGGCGCGGTCACACGCCATCGGGCCCGGATGACCAGGCCATTTCGATGTTTCTGCGTGTCTCGGTTCCCGGCGGCCCCGATGACGGGTTTGCCGAAATCGAAGACTATATCGCAACGGTACCGGACCCGACTTATGGTGGGCAGATGCAGGATTTCGCCTTGGCGGGGCATCCGGCCGAATACCGGTTGGACGTGACCTATGACCCGGTCACCATCACCCTGTCCGAAGGCGAAACCGTCACGCTGCGGCGCCCCAGATATAAGGCTGCCGATCTTGGATACGGCCCCTTGCATCCCGACGCCATGCTCAGCCCGCGTGTCGCCCCGCAAATGATCGGCCTTGGGCTTTTGGAGGCGATCCCCGTGGACGATTTGCTGGCTAGGGCTGACCCTGACGACAGCGATGGCGACGGCATCTCGGGGCGCCCCAATATCGTATGGGCTATCGAATTCGGCACCCCGATGATGGGGCGGTTCGGTCACAAGGCTGGCATGCCCACGATCATGGACCAGTCCGCAGCGGCCTTTTCAGGCGATATCGGAATTTCCAATCCTCTTTACCCCGCGCCGCATGGCGATTGCAGCGATGCGCAGACCGGCTGTGTTTCCGCGCCGCATGGCGACGGCGATGTGCGCGGGTTCGAGATCGATCAGGTCGGCATGGACCTTGTGGCCTTTTACAGCCGGAACCTTGGCGTACCGGCCCGTCGCGATGCCGATGACCCGCAGGTTCTGCGCGGCAAAGAGGTGTTTCATGCAACCGGCTGTGCCGCATGCCACACGCCGTCGCATGTCACGCACCGGATGCCCGACCGCCCCGAACACAGCTTTCAACTGATCTGGCCCTACACGGACCTTTTGCTGCACGATATGGGCGAAGGCCTGGCCGATAACCGCCCCGAGGCACGCGCCACCGGGCGGGAATGGCGCACCGCACCCCTTTGGGGTATCGGGCTGACCAAGCAGGTATCGGGCCACACGCAATTCCTGCATGACGGGCGGGCACGTTCGTTGCTCGAAGCTGTCCTGTGGCACGGCGGCGAGGCTCAGCCCGCCCGCGATGCCGTGGTTTCGATGCCCAAAGCCGACCGCGACGCCCTGATCCAATTCCTGGAGAGCCTCTGACCCATGCGCACCCTAGCCACTCTTGTCCTGCTTTCACTGCCAGTAACCGCTCATGCGCAGGATCGCGGCCCAATCCTTGCTGAAATAACCGAGGCCCATATCCTGCCCCGGTTTGCCAACCTGTCGGAAAGCGCTGACAGCCTGGCATCCACGGCGCAGGCGGATTGCTTGCCGGGCTCCTCAGATTTGCGGGCCGCCTATGGTGCTGCTTTCGACAGTTGGGTGTCGGCCAGCCACTTGCGTTTCGGACCGACCGAGACCGGCGACCGTGCCTTTGCACTGGCCTTCTGGCCCGACACCAAAGGGTTCACGCCCAAGACCCTGTCCCGGATGATTGCGGATGCCGATGCTTCCGTCGGCGACGCCGAGGCGTTTTCCCAGGTCTCGATTGCCGGACGGGGATTCTTTGCGCTTGAACGTATGCTGTACGATCCTGATTTTGCCGACCAGGGACAGGCGGCCTATCGCTGTGCGCTGATACAGGCCATAGCCGCCGACATTGCGCGCAACGCCGATGCGATCAATGCCGATTGGCAGGGCTATGCCGCGTTGATCATGCATCCGGGTGACGGCAGCCCTTACCGGTCTGGCGATGAAGCGATGCAAGAGCATTACCGCGCCCTGACGACTGGGCTGGAATTCACCGCGGACACCCGGTTGGGGCGACCCTTGGGCACTTTTGACCGGCCGCGCCCCAACCGCGCCGAAGCGCGCCGGTCCGAAAGATCGCTGCGGCATGTCGAACTGTCCCTTGCCGCGCTGAAGGACCTGGCGCTGCGCTTGTCCGCAGATCACCCCGAAATCGCATCGCGTCTGAGCCAGGCTTTTGACGCTGCAGCCAACCGCGCCCACGCCCTTGACGATCCAACTTTTGCCGGGGCCGCAACCCCGCAATCGCGCCTTCGGATCGAAGCGCTTCAGCAGTCGATCAACGATATTCGTTCAATCGTGTCGACCGAACTGGGCCCGACATTGGGGATCAGCGCCGGTTTCAACTCTTTGGACGGAGACTGATCGGTGACCAGCAGGCGCCAATTTCTGGCCGGACTTGCAGCAGCCAGTCTTGCCCCCATCCGCAGCTGGAGCGCGGCCGGGGCCCCGGATTTTCTGGCGGCCGCCCTTTTTCCCGATGGTCTCTACCGGCTGGCCGGGCTCAGCCAGCGTGGCGAGATTCTGTTCACCCTGCCCCTGCCCGAACGTGGACACGCGGCGGCGGCGCATCCCGAACTGGCGCAGGCTGTCGCATTCGCACGGCGGCCCGGAACCTTTGCAGTTGTCGTCGACTGCATCTCGGGGACCGAAATCGCGCGGCTGACCGCGCCGACGGGACAACATTTCTATGGTCACGGCGTGTTTTCGCAGGACGGGCGGCTGTTGTTCACCACGGAAAACAACTTTGACGCCGGTGAAGGGATGATTGGCGTTTGGGACGTGGCAAACGGTTATGCCCGGATCGGGTCCTTTTCTTCGGGCGGAGTCGGGCCGCACGACATGGTCCTGATGCCCGATGGGGCGAGCCTGGCCATTGCCAATGGCGGGATTGAAACCCATCCCGACAGTGGCCGAACCAAGCTTAACCTCCCGGTCATGCAGCCCAACCTGACCTATTGCGACCTTGGGGGGCAGATCCTGGAACAGGTCGAACTTCCCCGAAGCCTGCACAAGAACTCGATCCGCCACCTGGCCCTTCGGCAAGACGGGCTGGTCGCCTTTGCGATGCAGTGGCAGGGGTCGGTCACCCAGCACCCACCATTGCTTGGGCTGCACAGGCCCGGCACGCAAGCCCGGCTGCTGTCTGCCCCTGACGCCGCCCAAAGCACGGTGCAGGGTTACGCTGGCAGTGTCGGGTTTTCACAGGACGGCCACAGTGTTGCGATCACCTGCCCGCGCGGTGACGCACTGCACCTGTTTGACACCGTTACCGGAAACTTTACCGGGTCTTTCACACTGGAGGACGTCTGTGGAATTGGCACGGCGTCGGACGGGATGGTCTTTACAACCGGCACCGGCCAGATCGGCCGGGTTTCAACGGCCAAGGCGACCATAACCGCGCAGGCGCAATGCCAATGGGACAATCACCTTGTCCCGATCCTGCGCCCGACAAACTGACACACCGGTCAGGTAACATAGTTTACACTTGGACGAATCATGGCCCTGCCGTATTGGCAGGCTCGCAACTGACTGCCTTATCAGCAAGGATCGACCTGATTGAAACAGACGCCCGACGCACCGCATTCCATCTATGGGGTTGAGAAATGGGGCAAGGGCCTCATCGAGGTGACAGAGCGGGGCGAGATCGGCCTGCGCAATCCTTTGGCGCCCGACGCGGCGGCAATCAGCCTGCCAGGCATCCTCAGCGATCTGGACGACCGTGGCATCAAGGCCCCGATGATCCTGCGCGTTAGCTCGTACCTGGAACACGAGATTGCGCATATCAACGAAAGCTTTGCCGAAGCGATTGCGCGCACCGAATACAAGGGCAGCTATCGCGGCGTTTTCCCGATCAAGGTAAACCAGCAGGCCCAGGTGATCGACCGGATTGTAGAATTTGGCAAAAAGTACAGCTATGGGCTTGAAGCGGGGTCGAAGCCCGAACTGGTGATTGCCCTGGCACATCGCCTTGCACGCGAGGCACTGATCGTTTGCAACGGCGTAAAAGATGCCGAATTCATCCAGCTTGCCATCCTCAGCCGCAAGATCGGCTTCAATACCGTGATCGTGCTGGAAAGCCCGAAAGAGGCCGACACGGTGATCGAGGTCTATAATGAGTTGGGTATCGAGCCCCTGATCGGCGTGCGGGTCAAGCTGACCAACCAGATCAGCGGCAAGTGGGAGGAAAGCTCGGGCGACCGATCGGCTTTTGGCATGAATACCGACCAATTGGTTGCCGCTGTGGACAAGCTGAAGGCGGCGGGGCTGCTGCATTGCCTGAAACTGCAACACTCGCATCTGGGCAGCCAGGTGCAGGACGTCAACGATGTGCGCCGCGCTGTTGGCGAAGCATGCCGTTATTATACCGAACTGACGCGTGAGGGCGTGCCGCTGACCCATCTGGACCTCGGCGGTGGCATGGGCGTTGACTATACCGGTGAAAAGAAAGCCGCCGAGAACTCGATCAACTACACGGTCGAGGAATACTGCGCCAACGTGGTCGAAACCGTCGCCTACGCAATGGACGAGGCCGAGGTCGACCACCCCACGCTGGTCACCGAAAGCGGGCGGGCGGTGGTGGCGACATCCTCGATGCTGGTATTCAACGTGCTGGAAAGCACGCTCTACGACGCACCCAACGGCCCCGAGGTCGAGCCGGACGATCACCACATGGTCTCGGACCTCGCTGCCGTACACGGCTATCTCAGCAGCGACCGGTTGCAGGAATGCTGGAACGACGCCACCTTCTATCGCAACGAACTGCGCGCCCTGTTCCGCCGCGGCTATGTCGACCTGCGCCAGATGGCCCGAGCCGAGCGTATCTACCTGTCCCTGATGGCGCGCCTGAAAGCGCTGGCCGCCGGCGACGCGTTGGACACGGATGTGGACGATCAGCTTGAGAAAGTGGCCGATATCTACCACTGCAATTTCTCACTGTTCCAATCCCTGCCCGATGTCTGGGCTATTGACCAGCTGCACCCGATCGTGCCGCTGCAGGAGCTGAACCAGACCCCGGATCGCCGCGCCGTTCTGTCCGACATCACCTGCGACAGCGATGGCAAGATTGACCGGTTCATCCTTGCCGATGGGGTTTCGCCCAGCTTGCCTGTGCATTCTTTGCCCGACGAGGGCGAGTATTACATGGGCGTCTTTTTTGTCGGCGCCTACCAGGAAACGTTGGGCGATCTGCACAACCTGTTCGGAGACACCAACGTCGTCACCATCGACCTGCGCGCCGATGGCGGGTTCGACCTGCTGCATGAACAAGAGGGCGACACGATCAGCCAGGTCCTGTCCTATGTCGAGTTCGACCCGCAAGACTGCGTCGCCGCCTTCCGCAAAATGGTGGACGAGGCGATCTCGACCGGTACTCTGCAAGCCAAGGACCGCAAAACCCTGATGAGCGCCTATCGCGACTCGATCAACGGCTACACCTATTACGAATAACCCCTTGAGAGGAGGCGACCCCCATGGGTACTTTGAGTGGAAAAACACTGGTTGTCGGCGCGGGCGGCGTATCCCACGCAGCCGTACACAAGATGGCAATGAACTCGGATATCTTCACCGAGATCACTCTGGCAAGCCGCACGAAATCGAAATGCGACGCCATCGCCAAAGCGGTGAAAGAGCGTGTGGGTGTGGACATCGCAACCGCTGAACTGGACGCCTACAGGGTCGAAGACACGGTCAAGCTGATCAAGGAAACCGGTGCCGAAATCCTTGTGAACCTCGCCCTGCCCTATCAGGATCTGGTATTGATGGACGCGTGCCTTGAGGCCGGTATCCACTATCTCGATACCGCGAATTATGAGCCCGAGGATGAGGCCAAGTTCGAATACCACTGGCAATGGGCCTATCAGGAACGCTTCAAAGCGGCTGGCCTGACCGCCATCCTCGGCTCGGGCTTCGATCCGGGCGTTACATCCGTCTTCGCCAAATGGCTCAAGAAACACAAGCTGGACACGATCCGTCAGATCGACGTGCTGGACGCCAATGGCGGCAGCAACGATCAGGAATTCGCCACCAACTTCAACCCGGAAATCAACCTGCGCGAAGTGCTGGCCGAAGTGCGCCATTGGGAAGGTGGCGCGTGGAAACACTCCCCCGCCATGACCCACAAGGTCGAATTCGACTTCCCCGCAATCGGCCCCAAGAACATGTACCTGATGTATCACGAGGAACTGGAATCTCTCAGCACCCACTTCCCCGAGATCGAGCGCGCCCGCTTCTGGATGACCTTCGGCGACGCCTACATCATGCACGCCAAGGTGCTGGAAAACGTCGGCATGACCCGCATCGACCCGGTGATGCACGACGGCAAGGAAATCATCCCGATCCAGTTTCTGAAAACCCTGCTGCCCGATCCGGGCGATCTGGGCGCGGAAACCAAGGGCAAAGCCTGCATTGGCGACATCGCCACGGGTCAGGCCAAGGACGGCTCGGGCGAAAAAACCTTCTATATCTACAACATCTGCGACCACGAAGAATGCTATGCCGAGGTCGGCTCGCAGGCCGTCAGCTACACCACCGGCGTCCCCGCCATGATCGGCGCGGCACAGGTGCTGAAAGGCAACTGGCGCGAGCCCGGCGTTTGGAACATGGAACAGCTGGATCCGGATGACTTCATGGACATGCTGAACACACATGGCTTGCCATGGCAGGTCCACGAACTCGACGGCCCCGTAGAGTTCTAGATCCGGCACTTCATCTGGCCAAAAAATATCCCGGGGGGTCCGGGGGGCTGGCCCCCCGGCCTCTCCACAACCGGAGACGCCTGACATGTCCGACATGATGACGACCCAAGCCGGTGACGCCGGCGCCTTCCGCAATTTCGACCTCAGCCGCGTGCCCACACCCTGTTTTGTGGTCGATGAAAAAGCAGTCGAGCGGAACCTGACCATCCTCTCCGAGACCGGTACCCGCTCCGGCGCGCATGTCCTCAGCGCGCTCAAGGCGTTTTCCATGTTCTCACTGGCCCCGCTGGTGCGCCAACACCTTGGCGGCACCTGTGCCTCTGGCATCTATGAGGCGCGACTGGGCCGCGAAGAATATGGCGGCGAGGTTGCCACCTTCTGCGCCGGGTACAAAGATGCGGATATCGACGAGATCTTGTCCCTGTCCGACCACATCATCTTCAACTCGCCTGCTCAAAAAGACCGGTTCCTGTCCAAAGCCCAAACTGCAAAAGTGCAGGTTGGCTTACGCATCAACCCGGAACATTCCGAAGGCGAGATTCCCAAATACGATCCCTGCGCACCCTGTTCACGCCTCGGAACACCCGTAAGCCAACTATCCGAAGACACTCTGACCGGAGTAGACGGGCTGCACATGCACACGCTCTGCGAACAGGGATTCGAACCGCTGCAGCGCACGTGGGCTGCCGTTGAGCCGAAACTCAAACCCTTCCTCACCCAGCTCAAATGGCTGAATTTCGGGGGCGGTCACCATATCACCCGCGATGACTACGACCGGGACGGGCTGGTGGAATTCATCAAATCCATCCGCGCGACATACGATGTCGACGTCTACCTCGAACCCGGCGAGGCCGTCGCGCTGGACGCGGGTATTCTGGTCGGAGAAATCCTCGACCTACCCACCAACGGCATGCCCCTTGCCATCACCGACATCTCGGCCACTTGCCACATGCCTGACGTCATCGAAGCCCCCTATCGCCCCGCCCTGATGGACGAGGCTGAGGCGGGCCATATCTACCGTTTGGGCGGGCCGTCATGCCTCGCGGGCGATGTGATCGGCGATTACACGTGGGACACGCCGCTGGAGGTCGGACAGCGGTTCGCCTTCCTCGATCAGGCGCATTACTCGATGGTCAAAACCAACACGTTCAACGGCGTTCCCCTGCCGACCATCGCCTTATGGAACAGCGAAACAGACGAGCTGAAGATCATCAAACAGTTCGGCTATGATGATTTTAAGGACCGCCTCTCATGAGCATTTTCCTCGACAGTGAACTGACCGAAGCTGAGCGCTCGGAAGACGCACGTTTTCGCGTGATCCCAGTGCCGCTGGAACGCACGGTTTCTTATGGGTCCGGTACAGCCAAAGGCCCTGATGCCATCATCGAAGCCAGCAATGAGCTGGAGCGCATCACCGGCCACGCCGAACCCTGCGTTGAAGGCATCTTCACCGAAGCCCCCCTGAACTGCGAAGGCCC
Organism: Alphaproteobacteria bacterium; assembly: GCA_030427405.1. Classification (GTDB taxonomy): domain Bacteria; phylum Pseudomonadota; class Alphaproteobacteria; order Rhodobacterales; family Rhodobacteraceae; genus Ruegeria. Next base: position 87,423 of record JAUHXK010000014.1, read on the forward strand.
GCTGCCCGAGGTCATGGAACGCCTCGCCCATCGGACCGAGGCCGCCATTCGTGCAGGCAAAGTGCCCGTGACCCTGGGCGGAGAGCACTCGCTCAGCTACGGCTCGGTGATGGGCGTGGCGCGGGCGCTGAACCAACCCGTCGGCATCGTGCAGATCGACGCCCATGCCGATTTGCGTAACGCCTATCAGGGCGAGAAACACTCCCACGCGTCGGTTATGCATCTGCTTGCCGAAGAGGGCATCAAACTGGCGCAGTTCGGTGTCCGCGCCTTCTCCACTGAAGAGGCCAAAAGCCGCCTGAAAAACCATGTCTTCCACGTGGATGCCGAAGACCTGGTCACGGGCAATATCCACGCCGTCGACCTGCCCGAGGACTTCCCTGAACTGGTCTATGTCAGCTTTGACGTGGACGGTCTGGACCCGTCACAAATGCCCGCGACCGGCACGCCGGTGCCCGGAGGGTTGGGATATTACCAGGCGCTGCGGCTGGTCGAACACGCCTTGAAGGGCCGCAAATGCGTGGGCTTTGACGTGGTCGAACTTGCCCCCGACGGCAATGCCGCCTGGGACTTTACCGCCGCGCAGATCGTGTATCGCCTGATGGCGGCGTGCTGAGGGCCTAATTCCAGCGCAGCTTTCAAGCCGGTACCGCGCTTGATGTCTTGCCGTTGTTTCTTTTTCGGATCAGGGGCCGCCCGGCAAACAGCAGGAACAGGCTGGAAATGGCAAGCCCCGCAACCGCGGGCAGATACAGCAGGACCCACAACCGGGGGTCGTCAATCACCACCGGCGAAACAAAGCCACGGACACCTTCCAGCAAAACCAAAATCGTGAAGGCCCCGAAAATCTGCGGCCACAGGCCAAAACGCGAAAAACTGCCCAGCATCAGCGTCGAATACCCGGCCATGGCCACAGCAATGCAGATCGCGATCCAGGAAAACCGTTGATGCAATTCTTCGATCAATTGTCCCCTGCTATAGGCGGTCGACGCGGCAAGGCCATCAATATTCGTGATCAGGTCCAGGGTCGCGATTGCTTCAAGGCTTTGCTGATTCAAATCGCCCTTGTTGGTCAGTTCCGAGATATCATAGGACGCGTCATCGAACAGCGTCGAAGACAGCGTTCTGCCCTGTTGATCCAACCTCAGCGCGACACCGTCCAACATGACAAGATGAATACCTGCATCATTGTTCACCAGATAGGCCGTCGTGCTGGAATAGCTGGTCGGGTTGGCCTTGTCCCGGCGGTCCGAAACGAACACTTCGTGCAGTGTTCCGTCAAGGTCGATCCGCCCGATATAGACCGTTACCCCTTTTGACGGATGCAGGAACTCGCCTTCGTTCAGCAATTGCGCGGTGACGTCGCCTGCAACTTCAGCCTGTCGCCGTTCCAACTGGTCCACCGACGCCGGGCGCAGGAACACGCTGATAATCGCCATCATCAACCCGGCCACCAGCCCAAACAGCAATACAGCCCGGGCCAATCGCCAGGGGCTGGAGCCCGTCGCCAACATGACCGTAAGTTCGCTTTCCCTGCTCAGCCGGTTAGTCGCATAGACGGCAGCGGCGAACACCGCCATCGGCATGACTGTCCTGATCAACGTAGGCAGCGTCAGCGCCGTGAACTCAAGGAAAACCATGGCGGACTGCCCGCCGCTGATAACCCGGTCAAACAGGCTGACAGAGCGCGTGATCCAGAAAACGCCCACCAAAACCAGCGTGAAAAAGCCAAAGAGCACCAGCAGTTGCCGCAGGAAATACCCATCAAAACGCGACATGAGACCTCATTCGGCTGTTCGTACTTGACGGGACACTAAGCCATTCGGCGGACATAGGAAACCACGTTGCCGGTCAATTGCGTCCCCGCGCCGCCAATACCTGCCCATTTAGAGGGAACCTCAATCACAGATCAGCGGAATTTTCGGAAATGGCAGGGGCAGCAGGGTTCGAACCCGCGACCTACGGTTTTGGAGACCGTCGCTCTACCAACTGAGCTATACCCCTGTAATGCGCCCCCAGATATGCCAGCGGCGCGGCGGACTCAAGAGGCTTTTTCACATTCCGACGCACAAGTGCCCAGGACAAACCCGTTGCGCATGGCGCGCAGTTCTATAAGACAAAGATCGGCCAGCAGAAGGACCCTGCCATTGAGTCTCCGCAAACGAATCGCCAACAGCGAAACCGTGCTGAACTGGGCGGCCCGACGGATTGCGGGATATATCCGGATGGTTCACCGCAACACCAGCTGGCAGCGCATCGGATACGAAGACCTGGACCGGCTGGCAGAACAGGGCGAGCCTGTCATCGTGGTCCTGTGGCACCAAAGGCTGGCGCAATCGCCTTATTTCTATCCGCTCGACAAGGGCCGGATTTGTTCGATCACCTCGGCCGCACGCGCCGGCAGCATGGTCGGCCGGGTGCAAACGCTGTTCGGCATGGATACGATTGCGATGTCCAGCCACAAACGGCACGTCGCCCTGTCGCGCGAGGTGCTTGGCAAGATGAAACAGGGGATATCAATCGGCATTGCCGCCGACGGGCCACGCGGTCCTGAACGCGTTTCCTCGACGGTTCCCCTGATTTGGGCGCGGACGTCGGGAAAGAGGGTGTTCGGCATTACGTACTCGACCCGTCACGGGCGCGAGGCAGGCACCTGGGACCGGCTGCTTATGCCCCGCCCCTGGCGCAACACCGGGGTTTTTCTGTGCCGCGAATGGACCGATACCGTTCCACGCAAGGCAAGCGAGGCGCAGCTGGAAGAATTGCGCCAAAGCCTTGAACGGCACATGAACGACATAACGGCCGAAGCCGATGAAATCGTCGGGCGCACACCCTGGGAAAACACGGGCTGACACCACCGCCGTTGTTCAGAGATTTGCAGGGTCATCGCGAATTGCCCCGGCCCTGGTCGAACGGGCCTGTCAGCCTGACCGCCACCGGGAATAGTCCGCCATCAGGGCCTGCAATTCTTCTGGCGTTTCCGGGTAACGGGTATAGCTGTGAACAGCAGGCACGTGGACCCAGGGCAACTTTTCCCCCGCCATCACTTCGACAAATGGCGCAAAGTCGGCCGCATCATCCAGTACCGAAGTCCGCAGATTGACCCGCGGCCCTGCGGCGTCGATCCGGGTAAAGACAAAATTCAGGCAGGACCGGCAGAAATAATGCGCGCGTCCCACGGTTCCACGCCCCCCTTCGACCAACTCCCCCGCGCAAGAAAACGCGTCGCGCGGAAACATCGTGGTCAGGGAAAACGCGCCTGCGGTTAGTTTTTGGCAATCACGGCAATGGCAGGCCAATGTCAAAAGCGGTGATGCGGCGATACGGACCTGCACCGCCCCGCACAGACACGACCCTGTCAGGGGCTGTTGTGTGGCCATGATTTCTGCCCCTTCTTAGGACCGCGAACCGGGCACGGTCCGCGTCACCAACGACACTGGCGGGCGCTGTGACCGGGGGCAAACAAAAAAGGCCGCCCCATGTGGGACGGCCTTCTTTAGTTCAACCGAGTGGGCTCTTATTGCTCCTGCGGAGCAACTGCCGCCCACCAGTCGGCAAAGCCGACTTACTCGATGATTTTCGACACGACGCCGGCGCCGACGGTGCGGCCGCCTTCGCGGATCGCGAAGCGCAGGCCGTTTTCCATCGCGATCGGTGCGATCAGCTCAACGCCGAACGACACGTTGTCGCCGGGCATGACCATCTCGGTGCCTTCGGCCAGGGTCACGGTGCCGGTCACGTCAGTTGTAC